>NZ_JBVIYQ010000010.1:0-452932 GCF_055592445.1 Streptomyces sp. NPDC041122
GGAGTCAAGGGTGGAGCGCAGCGGAATCGGCGAAGCCGACGCGTAGCGCAGCGGAGCGCCCTTTACTGCCGGCCCGGAGGCGCCACACTCCGCAACAACCCGGGCGGCCCCGGTACGCATCGAAGGCGCCGGGCCACCGAAGACGCGCCCCCCGGTCACCGACAAAGGCACCGGCCCACCGAAGCCCCCGGCACAGTGCGGGGCAGGAACCCGGCGCCCCGTCCGCCGAAGTCCCCGCCCCCCGAGAGACTCTCAGCCCGCGAGCTCCCCGTATCCGCTGATCTCCTGCGGAGAGCGGCTCGGAGGGCCCACGTACCGCGCCGAGGGGCGGACCAGCCGCCCCGTCCGCTTCTGCTCCAGGATGTGCGCCGACCAACCGGCCGTACGGGCACACGTGAACATCGACGTGAACATGTGGGCCGGCACCTCCGCGAAGTCCAGGACGATCGCCGCCCAGAACTCCACGTTCGTGGCGAGCACCCGGTCCGGGCGGCGGGCGTGCAGCTCGTCGAGGGCCGCCTTCTCCAGCGCCTCCGCGACCTCGAAGCGGGGCGCGCCCAGCTCACGCGCGGTGCGCCGCAGCACCCGCGCGCGGGGGTCCTCGGCCCGGTAGACCCGGTGCCCGAAGCCCATCAGACGCTCGCCCTTGTCCAGCGCCCGCTTCACGTACGCGACCGCGTCGCCCGTCCGCTCGATCTCCTCGATCATGCCGAGGACCCGGGACGGGGCGCCGCCGTGCAGCGGACCGGACATCGCGCCCACGGCGCCGCTCAGCGCCGCCGCCACGTCCGCGCCGGTGGAGGCGATGACCCGCGCCGTGAAGGTGGAGGCGTTCATGCCGTGCTCGGCGGCCGACGTCCAGTACGCGTCGACGGCCTGGACGTGCTTGGGGTCGGGCTCCCCGCGCCACCGCTTCATGAACCGCTCGACGACCGTCTCGGCCGTGTCGATCTCCCGCTGCGGCACCATCGGCAGGCCCTGCCCGCGCGCCGACTGGGCGACGTAGGAGAGGGCCATGACGGCGGCGCGCGCCAGGTCCTCGCGGGCCCGCTCCTCGGTGATGTCGAGCAGCGGCCGCAGGCCCCAGACGGGCGCGAGCATGGCCAGCGCGGACTGCACGTCGACGCGGATGTCGCCGGAGTGCACCGGGATGGGGAAGGGCTCGGCGGGCGGCAGACCGGGGTCGAAGGCGCCGTCGACGAGCAGGCCCCACACGTTCCCGAAGGAGACGTGGCCGACCAGGTCCTCGATGTCGACGCCGCGGTAGCGCAGCGCGCCACCTTCCTTGTCCGGTTCGGCGATCTCCGTCTCGAACGCGACGACTCCTTCGAGACCAGGTACGAAGTCGGACATCAGGCGGCTCCTCGTGATGGGTTCGACATGATGGTTTTCGAGTGCGGCAAGGCGATCAGCTCATGACCATCGGTCAAAAGTGGGCGAACACGGCCCGGTTACGCGGTCCAATCCGCCCAACTGTGGCGAATTCGTCGACTCGCGGTCCGGAACGTTCCTCCCGGTGATGCCCAGTGGGGCAGGCCGTCACCCCACCGATCCGGCAGCAGGACGATATCCCTTGGTGCCACCTTTCGCGATGCCGTGCGGCACTCAGTGCCACACGTCACCCTCAAGGTTCCCCCGGCCCCCGCCCGGCCCACCCGGCCCCCGCGGGATGCGGCAGGATGACTGTGTGACCGACGCCAGCGCCGCCTTCTCCGAACCCCTGCCCGAGCCGGCCGACATGCGGGAGCAGTACGTCACCCGGGGCCTCGCCGAGGCCGAGCTGCCCGCGGACCCGATGGACCAGTTCGCGCTCTGGTTCAAGGAGGCGGCGGCCGACCGGAACGCGATCCACGAGCCGAACGCCATGGTCGTCTCCACGGCCGACGCCGCGGGCCGCCCCAGCTCCCGCACGGTGCTCCTGAAGGGCTTCGACGAGCGCGGCTTCGTCTTCTTCACCAACTACGGCTCCCGGAAGGCCCGCGAGCTCGCCGCCACCCCGTACGTCTCGCTGCTGTTCCCCTGGCACGCGGTGGCCCGCCAGGTGATCGTCTCCGGTGTCGCGGAGCGCGTCGGGCGCGAGGAGACGGTGGCGTACTTCCGCACCCGCCCGCACGGCTCCCAGCTCGGCGCCTGGGCCAGCGCCCAGTCCTCCGTGCTCGCCTCGCGCGCGGAACTGGACCGCGCCTACGCCGACTTGGCGGCCCGCTACCCCGAGGGCGAACAGGTCCCGGTCCCCCCTGACTGGGGCGGCTTCCGGGTGCGCCCGGTGACGGTGGAGTTCTGGCAGGGCAGGGCGGACCGCCTGCACGACCGCCTGCGGTACGTACGCCCGGAGGCGGGGAGCCCGTGGCGCGTGGAGCGCCTGAGCCCGTGAGGCCGGTGGCGGATTCGGCCCGTCCGGTGTTTGAGGACGAGTAGGCCGAAGGCCGCGACGAACGGCGCCCCGCGGTTCGCGGGGCCACCGCTCACCCCGTGAGGACCCCGTCCAGAAACGGTTCGATCGCGGCCCGCCAGGCCGCCGGCTGGTCGTAGTGGACGAGGTGCCCCGCGTCGGCCACCTCCGCGTACTCCCCGCGCGGCAGGACGCGGACCATCTCCTGGGACTCCGCCCGGCCGAGCTCGCCGTCCTGGCCGCGTACGACCAGTGCGGGGCAGCGGACCTGGATCAGTTCCTCCCAGTGCGCGTCGTGCACCCACGTCTCGCGGGACTCCAGCATCTGGGCGCGGTCGAAGACGGGCCGCCAGCCGTCCGTGCCCTCCCGCATCACCTCGGCGAAGAACTCGCCGCGCGCCGGGTTGGGCCGCTCCACCCAGGGGTCGTCCTCGCCGAACCACTTGCGGACGTCGGCGAGCGTCGCGAACGGCACCGGCCAGGACTTGAACCAGTCCTCCCACTCGCGCTGCGAGGCCGCCCCGAGCGCGGAGGCCCGCATGTCGCAGATGATCAGGCCCCGGACGAGGTCCGGGCGGCGGGCGGCGAGCTGCCAGGCGGTGAGGGCGCCCATGGAGTGGCCGATGAGGACGGCGGGCGCGAGGCCGAGCTGGACCAGGGCGGCCTCGGCGTCGTCCACGTAGGCGTCCCGGCTGAAGGGGCCCGCGGCGGGCTTCTCGCTCCTGCCGTGGCCGCGCTGGTCGAGGGCGACGGCGCGGTGCCGCTCGGCCAGCCAGCGGGCGGTGCCCGCCCAGTGCGAGGCACGGCCCATCAGGCCGTGCAGCAACAGCACCCCGCCCGGCGCCGCCTCGGCCTCCCGCAGCTTGGGAGGATCGGCGTACTCCCAGGCGGCGAGGCGTACGCCGTCCGTGCCCGTCACGTCGATGCGCCGCACCATGATTGCTGGCACCCCCCTGGGTTTCGCTCGGGATCCACGCCTGGCCCTGCTCCACGCCCCCGCACGCTATCGAACCCTCGTTCGAAAGCGGCCGCTTCGCCGATAACACCCCTCGTTCGAGTGACCGCACTCAAGGATTGACCGGCGCGGCCGAGGGGAGATCTTCAACGGGAGGCGGACCGCTCGGGGAAACCGGTCCGAGGGGAATGACCCTGAGAGCTCGGGGCTCCGGGTCAGTACAGGGGAGGGCAGGCCCCGGCGCTTCAGGGCGCCGGGGCCCTCGCCTTGTCCTCGCCACCGGCGGGGCGCGCGCAGGCGCTCGCCGGGCGGGCGTTCGGTGGGCGGGCGTTCGCGCTCACCAGACGGGCACATCTACAGCCCCCTCTCCGGCCGTGCGGCCAGACCCGGCGCCGACACGGTCAAGAGCCCTCAGGTCATATGCCTCTCGCGACAGCCTCGCACGCAAAACGCTCGGGCGCTGCGATTCCGCACACTGAATCTTGGACTCCGCAGGATCTCGTGGAGATCGTGGAGCAATGTCAACCACCCCTCCGGCAACGGGAGTTGACCCCGGCCCTCCGGCGAAACCTCCGGTGGCCCCTCGGTGAAACCTCCGGTGACCCCTCGGCGAAACCTCCGGTGAACCCGCCCGCGGAACCCGCACGCCCCGGCGGACCGCCGGAGCGCGGCGTCAGCGCTTGGCGACGAAGACGTGCGAGGCGACCTCCGCGGTGAGCTCCGCGGCCTCGCCGCTGCTGCCCACCAGGACGCCGCCCGCCGACTCCGTCACGCTCACCACGGAGCCCGGCTGCACGCCGGCCCGCCGCAGCGTGTACATCAGCTGGGCGTCCGTCTGGATCGGCTCGCCGATCCGGCGCACCACGACCGTCTTGCCCTCGGAGCCCGGGTCGAGCTCCGTCAGGGAGACCATGCCCTCGTCCAGGAACGGGTCCGCGCCGTCCTTCTCGCCCAGCTCCTCCAGGCCCGGGATCGGGTTGCCGTACGGAGACTCGGTGGGGTGACGCAGCAGCTCCAGGACGCGGCGCTCCACCGCCTCGCTCATCACGTGCTCCCAGCGGCACGCCTCGGCGTGCACCTGCTCCCATTCGAGCCCGATCACGTCGACGAGCAGGCACTCCGCGAGGCGGTGCTTGCGCATCACGCGGGTCGCGAGACGGCGGCCCTCCTCGGTGAGCTCCAGGTGCCGGTCGCTGGCGACCGCCACCAGACCGTCGCGCTCCATGCGCGCCACGGTCTGGCTCACCGTCGGCCCGCTCTGGTCGAGCCGCTCGGCGATCCGGGCGCGCATGGGGACCACACCTTCCTCCTCGAGCTCGAGGATGGTGCGCAAATACATCTCAGTGGTGTCAATCAGCCCCGACATGGGTGCCCCTCAGAATTCGCTCGTGCGCTGGCCCTGCCCTCAATTCTGACGCATACCACCGACAACCGTGCCGCGCCGGTGGAATTCCCGCCCGTGACCGGGCAGGACCGGCCTCCGACGGTGTTGACACGGTGCTGGTCCAGACCGCAACGTGATGCGAATGAGCTCGAAGAGCGAGGGCAAGATGGCAGGTCAGTATTTCGACGCCGCGATCGACCTGCTGCGGCGGGTCCGCGACGAGGAGTCCGGGACCGTCGCGGAGGCGGGCACGCTGCTCGCCGACGCGGTCGAGGCCGGCGGCCGGCTCTTCGCCTTCGGCGCCGGGCACTCCTCCCTCGCCGCGCAGGATGTCGTCTACCGCGCGGGCGGGCTCGCCGTGGTCAACCTCCTCGCCGTCCCCGGAGTGGTCGGCATCGACGTCATGCCCGCCACGCTGGGCTCCGCCCTGGAGCGGGTCGACGGCCTCGCGGGCGCCGTCCTGGACTCCTCGCCGGCCCGCCCCGGCGACGTCCTCGTGATCATCTCGCTCTCCGGGCGCAACTCCCTGCCCGTGGAGATGGCCATGAACGCCCGCGCCCTGGGCCTGAAGGTCATCGGCGTGACCTCGGTGGCGTACGCGACCGAGACCCGGTCCCGGCACGTCTCCGGCACCTTCCTGAAGGACCACTGCGACGTGGTGATCGACTCCAAGATCTCGGTCGGCGACGCCGAGCTCACCCTCGACGGCGTCGACGCGCCCTTCGGCCCCGCCTCCAGCGTCGTCACCAACGCGCTGATGCAGGCCATGATCGCCTCCGCCGTCGAGCGGCTCGCCGCGCGCGGCATCCAGCCGCCGCTGCTGCGTTCGGGGAACGTGGACGGCGGACACGACTGGAACGGGCGGGTCCTCCAGGAGTACGGCGACCGGATCTTCTACCGGCACTGAATCCGCCGCCGGCACCGACCTCACCGGCTCTGCTCAGTCCGGGGCGCGAACCGCACCCGTACGGTCAGCCCGCCGCCCGCCCCGTTCGCCTCTGCCGTGACCTCCGCGTCGTGGGCCCGCGCGATCGCCGCCACGATGGACAGGCCGAGCCCGGCGCCCTCCCCGGGCGCGTGCGTGCGTTCGTGCAGCCGCCGGAAGGGCTCGAAGAGGTGCGGGACGGTGTCCGGCGGCACCCCGGGCCCCGTATTGACCACCTCCAGCACGCCGTCGCCGTAGCCGCCGCCGTCAGCACCTCCGCCGACCACGACGCCCACCCGGCCCTCGGGGACGTTGTACCGCACCGCGTTCGCCACCAGGTTGTGGACGAGCCGGTCCAGCAGGACGCCGTCGCCCTCCACGGTCAGCGGGTCCGCGCGTACGGACACCGTGACGTCCCGCGCGGCCGCCTCCTCGCCGAGCCCGTCCGCCACGGCGTGCGCGAGCACGTCCACCGCGACCGGCTCACGCCGCTCCAGCCCCTGCTCCGAGGCGGCGAGCAGCAACAGCCCCTCGATGAGGTGCTCGCTGTCGTCGGCGACCGCGATGAGCTTCGTACGGATCCTCGCCACCCGCTCCGCGTCCGGCTCCCCGGCGAGACCGATCTCCGCCGCCGCCCGCTGCACCGCCAGCGGGGTGCGCAGCTCGTGCGCCGCGTTGGCCGCGAACCGCTGCTGCGCCCCGACCAGGCGCTCTATCCGGTCCAGCATCTCGTCGAAGGTGTCGGCGAGGTGCTTCAGCTCGCCCGGCGGCGCGTCCAGCGCGATCCGCTCGTGCAGATTGGCCGCCGAGAGCCGCCGCGCGGTCCCGGCGATCACCGACACCGGCCGGAGCACCCGGCCCGCCATCCACCAGGCCAGCGCGATCGACAGGACCGCGTACACGGTGAGGACGATCACCGAGACCGTCAGGAGACGGTTGAGCGCCGCCTCTCCGGCGAGGTCGCTGATGCGCGTGACGGCGAGGCCCTTGTCGGCGTCGACCGGCCTCCCCTCGACCCGCTGGGCGGGCACCGCCGAGGTCACCGGCATCGGCACGGGGTTCCACGGCGGCACCGGCCCCCGCGGCACGGCCGTCGTCACCGCCGTACTGATCGACGTGTACAGGCCCTGCTGCACCAGCAGATAGACCAGGCCGGTCAGCAGCGCCCCGGCCAGCACGAGCAGCCCCCCGTACAGCGCCGTCAGCCGGGACCGCTCGTTGCTCATCCGCGCCCGTACGAGCGGCCGGCGGGCCCTCACAGCGAGCGCCCCGCGATCCGGTACCCGGCGCCCGGCACCGTCTCCACCACCGCCGGTTCACCCAGCTTCGCGCGGAGCTTGGAGAGGGTGACCCGGACCGCGTTGGTGCGGTAACTGGTGTCCTCCTCCCACACCTGCTCGATCAGGTCCTCGCCGCTGACCACCGCGCCGTCCGCCCGCAGCAGCGCCTCCAGGACCGCGAACTCCTTGCGCGACAGCGACAGGTGGCGCCCGTCCCGGCTGGCCTGCCGGCGCGCGGTGTCCAGGACCAGACCCGCCCGTTCCAGCACCGGCGGCAGCGCCGGGCGCGCGCGGCGGCCGAGCGCCAGGACGCGGGCGAGCAGCTCGTCGTACGCGAACGGCTTGGTGAGGTAGTCGTCCGCGCCGAGCCCCAGACCGGCCACCCGGTCACGCACCGTGCCCGACGCCGTCAGCATCAGGACCCGGGTCAGCAGCCGCTGCTCCACGACGCGGCGGCACACCTCGTCGCCGTGCACGCCCGGCAGATCGCGGTCGAGGATCAGCACGTCGTACTCGCCGAGCTGCAGTTTCCGCAGCGCGGTCAGCCCGTCGGCCGCGACGTCGACGGCGAGCGCGTCGCGGCGCAGCCCGTCGGCGATCATCTCGGCCAGGAATTCCTCGTCCTCCACCAGCAGTACGCGCATGGGGCTCTGTGTACCTGAGAGTGACCTTTCGCCGGTGTAAGCGTCCCCGTTGAGAGAAACGAAACCCCGCTCCCCGCCAGCCTGTGCGCGTCAGTCACGCCACATGTAAGGGGAAGCCGCATGAGGACCGCCCGTACGACCCGCACCCGCCCCCGTACCCGCTCGGTGGCCGTCGCGTCAGCCTTCGCCGCACTCGCCCTGTTCGCCGGGGCCTGCTCCAACGACTCCGGCTCCGGCTCCGGCAAGGGCTCGTCCGACAGCGCCGACGGCAAGGGCGCCGACGCCGACAAGGCGTTCAAGGAGCGCGAGTGCCTGCGCAAGCACGGTCTGAAGGTCGCCGAGCCCAAGTCCGGCGAGGACGCCCGCGGCATCACCATCGGCGGCGACATGGGCAAGGAGAAGATGCAGAAGGCCATGAAGGACTGCGGCATGGGCGGCGGCTCCAAGGGCGGCGGCATCTCGCAGGCCGACAAGGACAAGATGCTCGAGTACGCCCGGTGCATGCGCAAGAACGGCTTCCACATGCCCGACCCGAAGTTCGACGGCCCCGGGATGCAGGCCCAGCCCATGCCCAAGGGCGCCGAGGCCAAGAAGATGGAGAAGGCCGCGGACGCGTGCAAGGGCATCGTCGGATGAGGCGCCGCACCGCGGTCGTCGCCACCGTCGTCACCTTCCTCGCCGTCACCGGCGGCGGCGTGGCCGTCACCGCACTCGCCGACGGCGGCGGCACGGAGCACTCGGGCCACCGCGCGGCCGGCCTGCCGCCCGCCACCGCGGCCGTCGAGAAGGGCGACCTCAGCAGCGGCACCCAGGTCGACGGCACCCTCGGCTACGCCAAGGAACGCAAGGTCAACGCGGGTACCACCGGCACCCTGACGTGGCGTGCCGACACCGGCTCCACGGTCGGACGGGACGGGCGGCTGTACGAGGTGAACGGCGCGCCGGTCCGCCTGATGTACGGCACCGAGCCCATGTACCGCACCCTGAAGAGCGGCGACAAGGGCAACGACGTGCGCCAGCTGGAGCGGAACCTGGTGGCCCTCGGCTACGGATCCGGGCTCGCCGTCGACGACACGTACACCGAGGGCACGGCGGCCGCCGTCAAGCGCTGGCAGAAGGCCCACGACCGCAAGCAGACCGGCCGCGTCGGGCCCGAGCAGATCTCCTTCCAGCCGTCCGCGCTCCGCGTGAAGTCCGCCGGTTCGGCCGTCGGCGACCAGGTCGCGCCCGGCAGGCCGGTGCTCTCCACGACCGGCTCCGAACGGGTCGTACGCGTCGAACTCGACGTGGCGGAGGGCGACTCGGCGAAGAAGGGCACGAAGGTCACGGTGTCCCTGCCGGACGGCAGCACGGTCAAGGGCAAGGTCGCCGCCGTCGGCAGGACCGCCGAACCGGGCGACGACCCCAACGACAAGACCCCCAAGATCCCGGTGACCGTCACCTTCGACGACCCCGGCGAGGTCGACGGCTTCGACCAGTCGCCGGTCACCGTCAACCTCACCGGCGAGACCCGCGAGGACGTCCTCTCCGTCCCCGTCAACGCGCTCCTCGCGCTGCCCGGCGGCGGGTTCGGCGTCCAGCTGGTCGAGGGCGGCCGCACCCGGGACGTCGAGGTCGAGCTCGGCATGTTCGGGCAGGGCAGGGTCGAGGTGAGCGGCGGTGGGCTGCGGGCCGGCATGAAGGTGGGGGTGCCGAAGGTATGAACGGCCACCAGGACGTCCCCGCCGTCGTGGAGCTGGCGGGCGTCACCAAGGAGTACCCCGGCGGCGTCGCCGCCCTGCGCGGCGTCGACCTGACCGTCGGCGCCGGCGAACTCCTCGCCATCGTCGGCCCGTCCGGCTCCGGCAAGTCCACCCTGCTGCACATCGTCGGCACCCTCGACCGGCCCACCGCGGGCTCCGTCGCCATCGCCGGGCACGACGTCGCCGCGCTCACCGACCGCCGTCTGTCCGCGCTGCGCGCCCGGCACATCGGCTTCGTGTTCCAGGCGTTCCACCTCGTCCCCGGCATCAGCGCCCGCGACAACGTCGCCGAGGGCCTGCTCTACTCCGGTCTCTCCCGCGCGGAACGGCGCCGCCGCGCCGCGCACGCCCTGGAGCGCGTCGGCCTCGCCGACCGCATGCGGCACCGCCCGCACGAACTGTCCGGCGGCCAGAAACAGCGCGTCGCCATCGCCCGCGCGGTCGTCGGCGAACCCGACCTGCTCCTCGCCGACGAGCCCACCGGCGCGCTGGACTCCGCGTCCGGCGAAGCCGTCATGGCCCTGTTGCACGACCTCAACGCGGAGGGCGCCACCATCGCCGTCATCACCCACGACACGGAGATCGCCGCCCGGCTGCCGCGGCAGGTGCGGATCAGGGACGGGCAGGTCGTCGCGGACACGCGGGGCGCGGAGGTCGCGGCGTGAGGGCCCGCAACCGTACGACGGCGCGCCGCGGGGCCCTCAGGGCGGCGCGGCTGAGCCCGCGCGACGTCCTGCACGTCGGCTCCGCAGGGCTGCGCAGCCGGCCCGTACGGGTCGTGCTCTCCGCGCTCGGCATCGCCATCGGCATCGCGACGATGGTCGCGGTGGTGGGCATCTCGTCCTCCAGCAAGGCCCAACTGATGCGGGAACTGGACTCGTTGGGCACGAACATGCTCATCGCCTCGCCGGGCGAGGCGATGTTCTCCGGCGAGAAGGTGACCCTGCCGAAGGACGCGGCGGGGCGGGCCGGACGGGTCGACGGGGTCGAGGATGTCGGGGCCACCGGTGATCTCGAACGCTCCGTGCGGCGCAGCGAGAAGATCCCCGAGGACGAGACCGGCGGGATCTCCGTGAAGGCCGCCACGGAGGGGCTGCTGAAGGTGTTGCGCGGGAAGGTGGCGCACGGCAGCTGGTTCAACGCGGCGAACAGCCGCTATCCGTCGGTGGTCCTCGGCCACGTCGCGGCGCAGCGGCTCGGCATCACGTCGCCGGGACAGCAGGTGTGGATCGACGACCGGTACTTCACCG
Source organism: Streptomyces sp. NPDC041122 (assembly GCF_055592445.1). NCBI lineage: Bacteria > Bacillati > Actinomycetota > Actinomycetes > Kitasatosporales > Streptomycetaceae > Streptomyces > Streptomyces sp. NPDC041122. The sequence goes on from NZ_JBVIYQ010000010.1 coordinate 10,573, forward strand.
TGATCGGCGTCCTCGGCCCGCTGCCGCTGGCGTCCGACATCGAACGCTCGGCGCTGACCGGCTGGGACGCGTCGCGCAAGCTGCTCGGCTTCGACGGCCACCCGACGTCGGTGTACGAACGCTCCACCGACGCGACCGTGGGCGACGTGCGGCGGCTCCTGGCCCCCTCCATCGACCCGGAGAACCCGCGCAACGTCCAGGTCACCGACCCGTCGTCGGCGCTCCAGGCGAAGGCGGCGACGGAGGGCGCGTTCTCCACGCTGCTGCTCGGTCTGGGCGGGATCGCGCTGCTGGTGGGCGGGGTCGGAGTGGCCAATACCATGATCATCTCGGTCTTGGAGCGGCGCTACGAGATCGGCCTGCGCAGGTCGCTGGGGGCGACGCGGGGCCAGATCCGCATCCAGTTCGTGACGGAGTCGCTGATGCTGTCGGGCCTCGGCGGCATGGCGGGCGTGGCGCTGGGCGCGGCGGCGACGGCGGCGTACGCGGTCTCGGGCGGCCTGCCGTGGGTGGTCCCGCCGTGGGCGATGGCGGGCGGCTTCGGCGCGACGCTGGCGATCGGTACGGTGGCGGGTCTGTACCCGGCGGTGCGGGCGGCGCGTTTGTCTCCTACGTTGGCGCTGCACGCGGTGTGAGGGGGGAGTCTTCGGTGGGCCGGTGTCTTCGATGGGTGCCGGGGCCGCCCGGGTTGTTGCGGAGTGTGGCGCCTCCGGGCCGGCAGTAAAGGGCGCCCTTCGGGCGTCGGCTTCGCCGATTCCGCTGCGCTCCACCCTTGACTCCCGTCCCTCCACCGCAGCGAAACGTCCGACCCGGCCGGCCAGGGGATGGCGGCGGACCTAGCCGGTCGGGTCATCAGCTTTCGCTGCCGGGTGCGGTCCGGCCCATCGTGAGCGGATGCCCCGGTGCGAGCTCGGCCAGCCGCGCGGCATCGCCGCTCGGGTCATCACCTCGCGTCGCCGGGCGCGGTCCGGCCCATCGTGGGCCGACGCTACGGTCGGGGCTCGGCCCACGGCCGGTCTGGTCGGGTCATGGGCCTTCGCTGCCGGGTGCGGACCGGCCCATAGTGGGCGGGCGTCAGGGTCGAGGCTCGGCCAGCCGCCCGGCCTCCTCGCCCGGGCCACCGGCCTTCGCTACCGGTGCGGCCCGTCTCATCGTGAGCGGACGTCTCGGTGCGGGCTCGGTCCGCCGCGCGGCCATGCCGCTGGGGCCATCAGCCTCCGTTGCCGGGTGCGGTCCGGCCCATCGTCGGCCAATGTCAGGATCCGGGCTCGGCCAACTACGCGGCCATGCCACTCGGGCCATCCCCCCTCGCTGCCGGGTGCAGACCGGCCCATCGCGCCCCGCCGTCCCGGTCGGGGGGGCGGGGTGTGCGGGCCGGGCTATCGGGGTTGGGGACCTACTTTGGGAAAGTTGCGTAGCAGTTCCCCGCGCGCCCCCTTCCCGCGCCATCAGCCCTGGCTGCCGGGCGCCGACCGGCCCATCGCTCCGCCGTCCCGGTCGAAGCGGGGTCGGGTGCGCGGGCCGGACTCTCGGCGTCAGGCACCTACTTCGGGAAAGTTGCGAATGAGGACGCCGCGCGCCCCCTGCCATCACGGTGAATGCGCCCCCGGGGACGTGACTCCGCCCTCTGACCTCAGGCCCGTCCCCGCCCCGTTCCTTCCCTCTCGGGCACCTACTTGGGGAAAGTTGCGAAGCAGTTCCCCGCGCGCCCCCCTCCGTGCCTTGTGCGCCGCCGGGCGGGTGGGGCGGTCGCAGGATCCCACCCCCTATGCGAGCCCAGCAGTCCCACTCAACTCCTCTGTCTCGCAGGCCTCATGCGTCACGAGATTCCGCCCGTCCCAGGATTTCCGTGTCCCGCAGAGGACCTGTCCGTCCCATCGCCGCCAGCGGGTTGGCTGGTTCCGGGGGCGCTTGGGTTGTGGCAGGGGGGCGCGCGGCTTCCTGATTCGCAACTTTCCCGAAGTAGGTGCCAGACCCCCGGCGGGACATCGGGACATCGAGGGTGACGTCCGCCGACGATGGGCCGGAGCGCACTCGGCGAGGAAAGCGGATGGCCCGAGAGGCGTGGCCGCGCGGCTGGCCGAGCTCGCACCGTGGCCGCCGCCCACGATGAGCCGGACCGCACCCGGCCGCGAAGGCCGATGACCCGACCAGACGGGCCGTGGGCCGAGCTCGCACCGGGGCGTCCGTCCACGATGGGCCGGACCGCACCCGGCAGCGAAAGCTGATGACCCGACCGGCTAGGTCCGCCGCCTCACCCCTGGCCGTCCGGGTCGGACGTTTCGCTGCGGTGGAGGGACGGGAGTCAAGGGTGGAGCGCAGCGCAATCGGCGAAGCCGACGCGACGAAGGAGCGCCCTTTACTCCCGGCCCGGAGGCGCCACACTCCGCAAACACCCGGGCGGCCCCGGTCACCGACAAAGGCACCGGCCCACCGAAGGCGCAGAGCAGGACCGAGCCCCTCAGGGCCCCACCACCTGGGCGAGGTCCAGGGACGAGGCGACCCGCGCCGCCACGCTCTCCGCGTACGCCGCGTCACCCCCGTCGAACTGCCCCCGCCCGGCCCCCCGCAAGAACGTCACGACGCCCAGCGTCCGCCCCCGACTGCGCAGCACCACACACAGCGCGTGCACCGAGTCCTCCGGCCACTGCCGGGCCGCGGCCCACTCCCGTACCCGCTCCGGTGCAGCCGCCACCCCCGCGCTGGCCCGCACCGACCCCGTCCGCTCCACGCACTGGGGCGCGGGATGTCCCTCGGGATACCGCACCGGAATGCCCGCCATCGCGACCGGCAGGCAGGGCCCCGGCGGCCCCGCGGGCGTCGCGGCGACCCGCACCAGCCGCACCGGGCTCTCGCCCGCGAGGACGTCCACCAGCGCGTGGTCGGCGAAGCCGGCGAGCGCGAAGTCCAGCTGGACGGTGGCCGCCTCCATGGGGTCCTCGCACTCCGCGGTGGCCCGCGCCGCCCGGTGCAGCTGCTGGGAGCGGAAGCGCAGCTGCGAGGCCACCTGCTCGGTCTGCTTCGCCTCCGTCACGTCCACGAAGAGCCAGCCCACCCCCAACGGCACCGGCTCCTCCGCGAGCGGCGAGGCGAGCCGCAGGAACCCGCTGCGCCAGCAGCGCCGCTCCGCCCCCTCCTCCTGGCCCGCCCCGGCCCGTACCGACACCCACAGCTCGGCCGGCGCCGGCGGCGTGCCCTCGGCCAGTACGTGGGTCAGCGCGCTCTCCAGCTCCTCGACGCCCTGCCCGAGCAGGTCGGCGAGCGGGCGTCCGAGGACGGCGGTGCGGCCGATGCCGAAGGCGCGGGCGGCGTGTTCGTTGACGACGGCGGGGCGCAGGTCCGCGTCGACCAGCACCACGCCCCACGAGGCGTTCTCGAAGAGCGCCTCGCTCAGGGCGATGGACCGCTCCAGATCGATCTGCGCGTGGACCTCGCTGAAGGCGCAGTACATCCCCGCGGTCTTGCCGTCACCGCCCCGCACGGCCGCCGACTGCATCCGTACGAGCACCCGCCCGCCGTCCTTGGTCACCAGCGCGAACTCGTGCACCTGCCGCCCCGGCGCGTCCATCGCGGCCATCAGCCGCCCCTCGACGTCCCCGGCGTCCGCGGCTCGCACCGCCCACCCGGTGAACCCCCGCCGTCCGACGGCCTCCGCCGTCGACCACCCGAGGATCCGCTCCGCCTCGCGGTTCCAGTGCGTCACCACGCCGTCGGCGTCGAACGCGCACAACGCGGCGTCCATCCCGTCCAGCAGCGCCGCGAGCAACTCGGCACCGCCGGGCTCGGGTTCTTCAGGACCCAGTTCGTCAGTAGTTCCGCTCTGCCGCGAAGCACTCACCTGGAACCCCCTACGCTGCGCGATCTCCCTGTATCGCACGTCAGATCATTCAACTGGAACGTGACCCACCCCACAGGTAGTTCCCGGAAGTCGGTGAGAAATCGTTGTGCGCGAAATTCGGTTGTGCGGCGCGTGGGGCGGTTCCTAGGGTGGTGTGCACACGAGAAGGGAGGTGGTTCGGCCGATGTATGGAAACCGGACGCGTGAGGTGACTGCGGGCTAGCGGCCCGTCGTCGCAACTCGAATTCGGCGCCGGACCAGCGCGTGCGTTGTGCGTGCAGCCGGCCCTATTCCCCAGCAGTCACCCGACCCGCGAGCCGCCGGTACGTCCGGCCGGCTTCCTCCGCCCGGATGCATACGGTGCGGCAGGAACCACGGCTCGCGGGTCGTCTGCGTTCAGGGGGTCTCAGCGTTCAGGGGCGCGCAGTGTTCAGGGGCTCTCAGTGTTCAGGGGCTGTCAGCCCCTGCTCACCGCCGCGAGGATCTCCGGCAGCCGGCCCGCCAGCCGCGGGGCCGCCAGGCGGAGGCCCAGCTCCGTGACCACCGCCCCGTACACCGTGCCCACCGGCAGCAGGAGCCAGCTCCACGCGGACGCCCCCGACGCGTGCAGCCAGATCGTGAGGGCGAGGACCGGGGCGCACAGCAGGGCCGCCGCGACCATCCCGCCGAAGACGGAGATCCAGGCGAGCCCGGCCTGACCGGGGGCCACGTTCTTGTGGCCCTCCTGCGGGATCGAGTACGGGAAGCGCGTCGAGGACCACGCGCCCGTGGCCAGCATCGCGCCGAGCAGCGCGAAGGAGAGGCCCAGGACCTCCGGCAGGGTCGGCCACTCGCCGAGCACCGCCACCGTCACGACGGTCACAAGCGCCGCGTACGGGACGGTGATGAGCAGCAGCGCCAGGGCTCGGCCGCGCAGCTCCACGTACGCGTCGCGCGGCGCGGAGATCGTCGTCGCCACCATCCAGAACGCCGAGGTGTCCTGGCCGAACTGGTTGTACATGAGGATCCCGAGCATGCCCGCCGCGAAGCAGGCGAAGTAGCCGGACCCGGTGCCCTGGAGGGCGTTGAAGAGCGGCACGATCAGGCCGATGGCCAGGGACGTCACCCAGGCCGCCTTGGTCTTCGGGTCGCGCCAGACGTAGCGCAGGCTGCGCTCCATGACGGTGCCGGTGCGGCCCGCGGGGAGCAGGCCGCCGAGGGCGCCCGAGGCGCGGGAGGTGCCCTTGTCCGGTTCCGCCGCCGCGAGCGTGGAGCCGTCCGGCGTCGTCATCAGGCGGGCCAGGCTGCGCTGCCAGAGGGCGAGGAGCGCCGCCAGCGCCGCCGCGCCGAGGGCGAGCTGCGCCGCGCCGGTGGCGTACGCGCCGTCGCTCACCGAGTCCACCGCGCCGAGCGCCGCGGCCGGCGGGATCCAGCGGACGACGTCCGCCGCCGGGTCGAGCGTGGACAGGCCGGACGAACCGAGCCGCTGCGCCCCGAAGTTGACGACCTGCGCGCCGACCGCGATGACGAGCCCGCTCAGGACGGCGAGGTCGCGCCCCTTGCGGCTGGTGAGGAGGCGGGTGTTGGCGGCGGCGACCGCGCGGGCCAGCGCCACGCAGATCAGGAGGGTGAGGGCGACCGCGACGACGCCGGTGACGGCCGCCGCGGCCCCGTGGGCCAGCGCGATCGCCGCGCCGACGGCGAGGCAGAGGGTGAACAGCGGACCGATGCCGACGAGGGAGGCGACGAGCAGCGACCGTACGAGGGGGCGGGGCCGCAGCGGCAGCATCACCAGGCGCGTCGGGTCGAGGGTCTCGTCGCCGCTCGCGAAGAACAGCGGCATGACGGCCCAGCCGAGCGCGAGCACCGCGGTGAGCAGGACGCAGACGGTGGCGGCGTGGGGGTCGCCGCGCAGCGCGACGAGGCCGAGGAGCTGGAGCGCGGCGACGAGGAGCGCGGCGACGACGGACGCGATGTAGGCGGCGCGGCGGCCGGCGGACTGGCGCAGGCCGTTGCGCAGCAGGGACAGCTTGAGGCGGACGAAGACGGGGGTGAGCGCCGGGTGGGCGGCGCGGGCGTGGGCGTCGGCGGCGGTGGTGGTGGTGCGGGGCGTGGTCATCGGCTGCCGCCGCCCAGCCAGTCGAGGTCGGAGCCCGTGTCGCGGCCGCCGGCCCCGACGAGTTCGAGGAACGCCTGTTGCAGCGAGGGCGCCGCGCCGCGCACCTCGGCGAGGGTGCCGTGGGCGCGGATGCGGCCCGCGGCCATGACGGCGACCCAGTCGCAGAGCGACTCGACGAGTTCCATGACGTGGGAGGAGAAGACGACGGTGGCGCCGGAGGCGGTGTAGCGCTCCAGGACGCCGCGGATGGTCTGCGCGGAGACGGGGTCGACGCCCTCGAACGGCTCGTCGAGGAAGAGGACTTCGGGGTTGTGCAGCAGCGCCGCGGCGAGGCCGATCTTCTTGCGCATGCCGGTCGAGTAGTCGACGACGAGTTTGTGCTGGGCGCCCGCGAGGTCGAGTACGTCGAGGAGCTGGGTGGCGCGTTTGTCGACCTCGGCGCCGGGCAGGCCGCGCAGCCGTCCGGTGTACGCGAGGAGTTCGCGGCCGGAGAGCCGTTCGAAGAGGCGCAGGCCCTCGGGGAGGACGCCGATGCGGGCCTTGACCTCGACGGGGTCGCGCCACACGTCGTGCCCGACCACCTCGACGGTGCCCTGGTCCGGCCTGAGCAGACCGGTGACCATGGAGAGCGTGGTGGTCTTGCCGGCGCCGTTGGGCCCGACGAGGCCGATGAACTGGCCCGCGGGCAGGGTCAGATCGATGCCCGCCACCGCGATCTGTTCGCCGAACCGCTTCCAGAGCCCCTGGATCCGTACCGCCGTCGCTTCGGTCACCGTGCCGCCCTTCGCCGCTTCCGCCGTTGTCGCACGATACGTCGGCGGCGGGCTGGGCCGGGCCGGGCCGCGGTCAGGGCCGGTGGGCCGGTGGGCCGGCGGGTCAGCGGCGCGCTTCCCTGCCGCACGCGTACGCCAGCGGCGAGATGATCTCCTCGGCGTCCGGCAGCCAGCGGTTGGCGGCGGTGGGGCGACAGGCCCACTGGACGGCGCCCCTGGCGCCGTAGCGGGTGGGGGGCCCGGCGACGTAGGTGCCCTCGCCGTGGCAGACCAGGTCGATGGCGGCCGGCGGCCAGCCCAGGGTGCGGACGAGGTCGGGCACCTTGGCGGCGGCGCCGGGGAGCACGAAGAACTGCATGCGGCGGTCGGGGGTGCACGTCACGGGGCCGAGCGTGAGCTCCATGCGCTCCATGCGGGCGAGGGCGAGGAAGCCGGCCGTCTCGGGCACGTCGATGGCGTCGAAGGTGCGTCCCGTCGGGAGCAGGATCGAGGCGATCGGCTGCTTCTGCCAGAGCCTGCGGGCCACGGTCGCGCTGCCGGTGGCCTGGGTCGCCCAGTCCTCCCTGGCGGCGTGTGCGCCGGGCGCGTCGCACGCGGTGTCCCCGCACGAGCACCGCTCGACGCCGTCGACCGACTCCAGCCAGGTCCCGGGGAACACGTCCCAGTGCCGCTCCTCCGCGTACCGGACGGCCGTGTCCAGCAAGCCTTCTCCGCGCTGCTTCGGGATCTGCGCGGCTGACGTGACTCCGATGGTCTCTTCCACGCAGTTCTCAACTCCCGGTGCCACCTCGGGTTACGGGCGCACGCGTGGGCGGGGGAGGAGCATCGATCCTGCGCTCGGGGCGCATGGGTGCATGGGTGGGGGCGCGCAGGGGGAATGGCTGCCGGGCGCGGGTAGCCAGGTCACGGGCAATCAGAGGACGCCTCGGAGGAAGCCCGGGGACCGACAGGTCCGTACAGATCGGTACTTGTAGTACTTCATGGCTTCTTTTGCTTCTTCTGTGGCGCATCTTCGCCTTGCCTCAAGGGCATTGATCATCGTGGGCGGTCCACTGGACGGCCCGTGTCGATGGTCCACGGTGCACTCAGGGGGTTACGCCATGGCCGCCAGGCCACTCGTCGCGCGACAGCCCAACGAAAGGCTGCAGGCGCTCATCCAGGAAGCCGGCTGTTCCAACGCCGGACTGGCCCGCAGGGTCAACATGTGCGGCGCGGAGCACGGTCTCGATCTGCGCTACGACAAGACGTCGGTGGCCCGCTGGCTGCGCGGGCAGCAGCCGCGCGGGCGGGCGCCCGGCATCATCGCGGAGGCGCTCGGCCGCAAGCTGGGCCGCACCGTCACGATCGACGAGATCGGCATGGCGAACGGCAAGAACCTCGCCTCCGGCGTGGGCCTGCAGTTCTCGCCGACCGTGCTCGGCGCCATCGAGCAGGTCTGCGAGCTGTGGCGCAGCGACGTGGGGCGGCGGGACTTCCTCTCCGGCTCGTCCGTGGCGGCCTCCGCGCTGGTGGAGCCGAGCCGCGACTGGCTGATCTCCTCGCCGGACTCGCAGGTCGGCAGGACCGCGGGGCCGCGCGTCGGGATGTCGGACGTGGAGGCGGTCAAGGCGATGACGGAGGCGCTGACCAAGCTGGACCACCAGTTCGGCAGCGGCCATGTGCGGCCGGTCGTCGTGCACTACCTCAACTCCGTGGTCTCCGGGCTGCTCGCGGGCTCCTACCGGGAGGCGGTCGGGCGTGAACTCTTCGCCGCCGTCGCGCGGTTGACGGAGCTCGCCGGGTACATGGCGGTCGACACGGGGCAGCCGGGCCTCGCCCAGCGCTACTACATCCAGGCGCTCCGGCTGGCCCAGGCGGCGGGCGACCGCGGATACGGCGGGTACGTGCTCGCCGCGTCGATGAGCCACCTCGCGGCGCAGCTCGGGAACCCGCGCGAGATCGCGCAGTTGGCGCGGGCGGCGCAGGAGGGCACCCGCGGCCGGGTCACGCCCCGCGCGCAGGCGATGTTCTACGCGGCCGAGGCACGCGGGCACGCGCTGCTCGGTGACGCGCGGGCCACGCAGGTCGTGGCGGGCCGCGCGGTCGAGGCGATGGACCGGGCGTCCGGCGAGGCCGGCTCCGGTGACGACCCGGTGTGGATCCGGCACTTCGACCACGCGTATCTGGCCGATGAAATGGCGCATTGTCACCGTGACTTGGGGCAGGCCGAGGCGGCGGCGCGCAGCGCCCAGGAGTCCCTCGACGGGCACCCCGAGACGCGGGCGCGGCGCCGGGCGATCGGCCTGGTCCTGCTGGCCACGGCGCAGGTGCAGCGGCGCGAGGTCGAACAGGCCTGCCACACGGGCATGAAGGCCGTCGAGCTGCTCGGCACGCTGCGCTCCAACCGCGGCGCGGAGTACCTGGAGGACCTCCAGGACCGCCTGGAGCCGTACCGGGACGAGCCGGTGGTACGGGAGTTCGGGGCGCGCGTCGACGTCCAGGCGGCGTGAGGAGCGCGTGAACGTACCCCGGAACAGCGTCCGGGCGGGAGGTTTTGTTACTTCCGCCCGTCGGCGGAGGGCGGCGATCTGAGCTGCGTGGCAGAGGGATGTGGCGACCCGGTAGCGTGACCCGACGGTTCCGTAGGTCCCCCATATGTAGGAGTCCCGGTGACGCAGCAGAGCGGTCAGGGCGCTGCTTCCTCCGATCCGCAGCAGCCCGCGGCCCGGCCCGCCCACGAGGGCGTCGTGCTGCCCGCGGACGGCAGTGAGCCGCTCTTCCCCGGCACCGCGGGCCGGCACAGCGCCCCGGCGGGCGGTGACCCGTGGGGTCAGCCCTGGGGGCCCGAGACGGCGGGCCCGCCGCCCGGCGAGGGCCACCAGTGGGGCACGCCGCCCCACCAGCCCACGGCCCAGCCCCTCCCTCCGGAGGGCACGACCCCGCCTGCCGGCCCGTACGGGTCCGGCCCGTACGGCACGCAGCAGGGTTACAGCGGCGAGAGCTACGGGGGCCAGGGGTACGGGTACGGCGCCCAGGACCCGCAGAGTTACGGATACGGGGTTCAGCAGGGCCAGCCGAGCCAGTACGGCGAGCAGGCCCCACCGGGATACGCGGCCCAGGCCGCCCAGCCGGGCCAGCAGACGCACCCGGGCTACCCGGGCCCGTCGGACCCGCAGGCCTACCCCGGCCGACCCGCACCCACCGGGCGCCACGGGCAGCAGGACCCGTCCTCGTACCCGGGCCAGAACGACCCCTCCTACGGGGCGCAGCCCACCGGTTCGCGCGGCGCCCACGCCGCCCCGCACCGGCCGGGCGGCACCGACCCCTACGGAACCCCGCGGAGCGACCGCACCCCGCAGGGTGAGGGCGCGCACGGGGCGCACCAGGCGCACGGCTCCCACGCTGCGCCGCAGCAGGGCCACGGCGCCCACGCCGCGCCGCCCGCGAGACCGGGCGCGCACGCCGCGCCACCGGCCGGGCAGCCGCTGCCCGGCGGCCGGGGCGCCCAGCCCCTGCCCCCCGCGGCCTCGGGGCGCCAGGCACAGCTGCCCGCGGCCACGCCCCCGGCGAGCATGCCGCTGCCGCCCGTCGCCGCGCCGGGCGCGTCGCCCGACAGCGAGGCCACCCAGTACATCGCCCCCGTGCCCGCGAGCCCGGGCGACGACGAGGGGGCCACGCAGTACATACCCCCGGTGGGACCCGGCGCCCTGCCGCCCGAGGCTCCCACCGCCCCCGCTCAGGCCGCCGACGCCACGCAGTTCCTGGGCCGCACCCCCGCGTCAGGCCCCACGTCAGGCCCCGCCTCCGGCCCGCTGCCGGGTGCCATGCCCGGCGCCGCGTCCGACAACGAGCCCACCCAGTTCATCGCGCCCGTCCCCGGCGGCACCGCCCCCGCGGGCCACGGCGCGCCGCCCGGGCCGTCCGGCACCCCGTACGGGATCCGCCCGGGCGCGCCCGGCGACCGGCAGCCGCCCGCCGAGTTCGACAGTCTCTTCCGTACCGAGCCGGAGGCCGAAGGCCCCGCCTCCACGCAGCAGATGCCCCGCGTCCAGGCGCCGGGCGGCGTGCCCGCCCCCGAGCCCGCGGGCGGCGGCCCCGGGGGACCCCGGCGCGGTGGCCGCGGGGCCCGCACCGGCTCCAAGGTGCCGCTGATCGCCGCGGCCGGCGTGGGCATCGCGGTGCTCGGCATCGGCGCGGGCGCGCTGCTCAGCGCGGGCGGCGGTGACGACGACGAGGCGAAGGGCGACGACAAGGCGGTCTCCGCCTCCGCGGACCCCGACGAGCGGCCCTCGCCCGCCGCCGACCCGGTCAAGGAGCAGGCCGTCGCCCTCGACCGGCTCCTGGCCGACAGCAACAACAGCCGTGACACGGTCATCGCCTCCGTACGCAACGTGGGCAGGTGCCAGAACCTCGGCCAGTCCGCGAAGGACCTGCGCGGCGCGGCCAAGCAGCGCAACGGCCTGGTCACCCGGCTCGCCGCGCTGAAGGTCGACAAGCTCCCGGCCAACGACCAGCTGACCGCCGCCCTCAACAAGGCGTGGAAGGCCTCGGCCGCGGCCGACAACCACTACGCGGCCTGGGCGGACCAGGTGGCGGGCAAGAAGGGCTGCCACAAGGGCCGGGCCCGCAACACCCCGCAGGCCGCGGCGGGCAACCACCAGAGCAACGTGGCGACGATCTCCAAGGGGCAGGCCGCGGGGCACTGGAACGCGATCGCCCGCAAGTACCACCTGACCGAGCGGAGCAAGACCCAGCTCTGAGGCGAGCGGCGGCTAGACCGTCTGCTCCAGCGTCTTCTCCACGTTCACGAATCCCTTGCGGGCCGGGACGAGGCGGCCGTCGCGCACCACCTGGAACGTGACGGCCGAGTTGATCAGGCGCGGGTACTCGCTGGCGGCGAGCAGGTCCTCGAAGCGCCAGCTCAGCGGGGGCGTGAGGCCGCCCGTGCCGACCCGCAGGCCGCCGTCCAGGGCGCGGCGCAGGGTGCGCGAGGACACCTCGCCGCCGTCGAGCGACTCCACGACCTGCTTCAGGACGGTGTACGCGATCCACGTCGTCTGCACGCCCGCGTCGGCCGGGTCGACCCGGTTGTCGCCGAAGGCGTGCTCGCGGACGACGTCGCGCATCCGGTCCCACCGGGCGTCGCTCGTCGCGGGGTACCAGCCGGTGACGTACGCGCCCTCGTAGGGGCCGCTCGCGCCGCCGGTGCGGTCGACGAGGGACTGGTCGACGCTGCCGAGCACCGAGGAGATGCGGACCGGCGGATAGTCGTCCCTGGTGCGGCGGAAGGAGTCGTAGAAGGTGTCCGTGCGCGCGCCGAGCGCCGCCGTGACACAGCCCTTCGGGGTGCCCGCGGACTTCAGCGCCTGCTCGGCCTGCGGGGTGAGGTCGGTGCCGTCCTCGGGGGCCCGGATGTCGGCGACGGGCCGGTGGTGGCCGTCGGCGAGGCCCTGGTTGAGGAGCTTGGGCAGCTCGTCGCCGGCGAGGGTGTCGGGGCGGACCAGGGAGACGCGGTCGCAGCGGGCGGCGAGCTGGCGGCCGTTGCCCGCGAGGAGGGCGGGCTCGCCGCCGTTGACGGGGTAGGAGAGCGGGCTGCTGAACTCGTCGTCGGTGATGCCGTAGCCGCCGATGTAGGGGATGCCGGCGCCTTCCAGCGGGGCGAGGAAGGAGCTGCCGTGCTGGCTGTACGCGCCGACGACCGCCGCCACGTCGTTGTCGACCGCCTCCCGCGCGCAGGCGGCGGCGCCCACCGTGTCGTTGTGGTCGTTGCAGGTGAGGACCTTCAGCTCGTGGCCGTCGAGGCCGCCGTGCGCGTTGACCCAGCGGGCGTAGGCCTGCGCCATGGCGGGCATGCCGGGCTTGTTGGTGGCCTTGGTCTTCTCGGGCGCCCAGGTCATGACGGTGATGGGGTCGTCCCTGGAACCCCCCGTGGTGCCAGGGATGACCCCGCAACCGGATATCAGGGACGTACACGCCGCCACGGCGGCCGCGGAGAGCAGAGCGGTACGGGTGGGGCGGGGGAGGAAGGTGCGTCGCCGGCCGGTCATGTCCCTGCACGATGCCGTCGCGCGGCCAACCGTGGAGTGACTCGCCCTCAACGGACAGTGACATGAAAGTGAACGGGCGGGGTCCGGTTCGCCGGCCCGGGAGGGGAACGTACGATCCATGACCGTGCAAGGTTCGGAGAACACTTCCCGTCGCGGCCGTCGCTCCAGCACCATGGGTGGCATGCCGACCAACGACATGCCGTGGTGGCGCTGGCGCAGCAACGTGCGCTCGGCGCTGCACATGCTCTCCGACCCCGGGTTCCAGCGGGAGTGCTGGCTCGCGGGGCGCGAGGAGTACGGGGACGTGACCGACGCCGTGTACCGGCTCGTCGAGGACACGTGGCTCGACAACTGGTCCGCGGAGAAGTACGTGGGGACCATCTTCCGCGACCCCCAGGAGGCGGCCCTCGTCGACACGGCCGTGCTGCGGGTCCTGCGGATCATGCACGAGGTGGGGCCCGACGCGCTGGTCTCGGTCTATCTGGAGCACCCGGGGTGGCCCGAGGCGGTCCGCGCCGCGCGCGACGCGCACGTACGCCTCGCCGCGGGCGACGGGGACGACCCGGACGTGCCGCCGAAGACCCTGGAAGTGCTGCGCATCCTGACCCGCTCCGCGTGAGTCCGCCGCGCGGAACGTCCGCGCACGGCGGCTCCCACGTGTGGGAACCTTGGCTCCATGAACGAGCAGTCCACCGCCGCCGCCCCCGCTGAGCAGTACGTCCTCACCCTCTCCTGCCCCGACAAGCAGGGCATCGTGCACGCCGTGTCGAGCTACCTCTTCATGACCGGCTGCAACATCGAGGACAGTCAGCAGTTCGGCGACCACGACACCGGACTGTTCTTCATGCGTGTCCACTTCTCGGCCGAGTCCCCGGTGACCGTCGAGAAGCTGCGGGCGAGCTTCGCCGCGATCGGCGACTCCTTCCACATGGACTGGCAGATCCACCGCGCCGAGGACAGGATGCGGGTGGTGCTGCTGGTGTCCAAGTTCGGGCACTGCCTGAACGACCTGCTGTTCCGCTCCCGGATCGGCGCGCTGCCGGTGGAGATCGCCGCGGTCGTCTCCAACCACACGGACTTCGCCGAGCTCGTCGCCTCGTACGACATCCCCTTCCACCACATCCCGGTGAACCGGGAGAACAAGCCGGAGGCCGAGGCGAGGCTCCTGGAGATCGTGCGCAAGGAGGACGTGGAGCTGGTCGTCCTCGCCCGCTACATGCAGGTGCTCTCGGACGATCTGTGCAAGGCGCTCAGCGGGCGGATCATCAACATCCACCACTCGTTCCTGCCGAGCTTCAAGGGCGCCAAGCCCTACCACCAGGCGCACGCGCGCGGCGTGAAGCTGATCGGCGCGACCGCGCACTACGTGACGGCCGACCTCGACGAGGGGCCGATCATCGAGCAGGAGGTCGAGCGGGTGGGCCACGGCGTCACCCCCGACCAGCTGGTGGCGATCGGCCGTGACGTGGAGTGCCAGGCGCTGGCGCGGGCCGTGAAGTGGCACGCGGAGCGCCGGATCCTGCTGAACGGCCGCCGCACGGTCGTCTTCGCCTGAGGGCCGCCGAAGGCCCGGCCCTTCTCACATCCGGCTGAGCGAGGCCGCCGAGAACAGCACGTCGCGGATGGCCTCGCGGTCGCCGTCCTGCCCGGCGGCGGCCTCCTCCGGGGAGACGTGGCCCGCGGCGAGCCGGCAGAACTCGACGCCGTCCAGCGCCACATGGGCCACCTCGTGGTCCCGGGACGCGGTCGCCGCGGGCGAGTCGAGCGGGATCAGCCACTCGCCGCCGCCGAGGCCCTCGATCTCCAGACGCAGGCTGCGGCCCGGCGCGCCCGCCGCGACCAGCTCGCGCGAGGGGGTGGCGAGCCCGGAGCGGCGCCGCCCGGCGAGCGTTTCCGGCAGCAGGGCCGCGGCGAGGCCGATCATGTGGTGGAGGTGCCGGGGCGCGGGCGGCGCGTACGGGTAGTCGACGGCGTCGGCGATGTCGCTCGCGTGGATCCAGCACTCGAAGGCGCGGTCCGTCATCGCGTCGCGCAGCGGCAGTTCGACCGCCCGCGCCTCGGGCCCCGCGCCGTCCCCGGGGGCGGGCACCGGCCCGTACGGCACCGGGAGGCGGCCCGAGCCGTCGCCGGCGAACGACACGGTGCGGATCAGTTCGTGCGTCTGCTCGCGCCAGGGGGTGCGCACCGCGCGGGTGGGCGGGAAGTACGAGGCGCGCCAGTACGCCTCGGTGCGGTGGGCGGGGTCGCGCGGGACCCGGACCTCGGCGCCGAGCGGGTCCTCGAGGCCGAGGGCGAGCCCGACCATGCCGTCGACGGCGAGGAGATGCGCGATGACCCCGGCGACGGTGGTCTTCCTGCTGACCGGGCCGTCGTCGTCGAACCAGCGCAGCCGCACCGGGGCGTGCCACTCCGCGTCGCCGATGTCCTTCAGGAGGGCGTCGAGGCGGGCGGTCTCCGCGTCGTACGGAACGGCCCACTCGGGCACCGGGATGCGGGGCGGGCGGCGGCCGAGGCAGCTCTCCAGGACGCGGGTGCGCAGGCCCGGGTCGAGGTCGAGGCTCTCCTCGGGGTGCAGCAGGCCGACGGCGTCGCGCAGCCGCAGCGCCTCCTCGGCGCAGGGCCCGCAGTCGCCGAGGTGTTCCTCGACGGCGAGGGCCTCCCGCGCGGAGCAGGCGGAGAGCGCCCACGCGCCGAGGAGGGACTTCAGGACGGGGTGGCCGAGATCGAGCGGCGGGGCGGCGGGCGCGGTCTCCGGGGGCGGGTCGGGGACGGGCAGGCCGGTGTCCTCGACGGAGGCGCGCGGCAGCGGTATGCGCGGCCCGGCCCCGCGGTCCGGCTCGTCGCGCGGCTCGGGGCGGTCGGCGCCGGTCACAGCGCGGTCCCGGGGCCGGGCGAGGCGCCCGGGCGGGTGCCCCGGCGCAGGTCGGCGGAGGGGTCGGCCGCGAGGTCGTTGGCGGTGGAGAGCAGCTGCAGGCCGAGGCGGAGCCTGCGGCGGGCCTCGTCCTCGGTGACGCCGAGGTCGGCGGCGGTCTGGCGGTAGTCGCGGCGCTGGAAGTACGCGAGCTCCAGGGCGGCCCGCAGCGGGGTCGGCATGGCCGTGACGATGTAGTCCGCGCGGGCGGCGGCGGAGGCGCGGCGGACCTTGCGCTCCAGGTCCTCCCTGGTGCCGTGGCCGCCGCGGGCGAGGGCGGCGGACTCGGTCTGGCGCAGCCTGCGGACGGCCTGCCGGTGGGTGAGCGTGGCGATCCAGGAGCGCAGCGGGCCCTGCCGGGGGTCGTAGGCGTCGGGGTTCTCCCAGACGTGGGTGAAGACCTCGCGGGTGACGCGGTCGGCGGCCGGTTCGTCGCCGAGGACGCGGTGGGCGAGGTTGTGCACGAGCGAGGCGAACGTGTCGTAGAGCTCTCCGAGCGCGGCCGCTTCCCCGTGCGCGAGGCGTTGCTGCATCCGGCGGTCCCAGCGCCGCGGCGCGTCCTTCGGCATGCGGCCCCCTCGTGCGCTTGCCCTGTTCTGCCTTCTCCGACGGTACTTCGCGTACGGCGGTTCGTGTTCCTGACGCCCCCTCGAATCTAGTCGGGGCCACTGACAACGCACTTCGGTTTGCGGCAAAGGCCACTGCTTGCCGGAGACCGGATGATATTGACGCGGGTCCCCTGGTGTTTCATGGGGTACGGGTGGGGCAGCCGAAGCAGAACGAAACGTAGGGACTGCTTCCGGATCGCTCCGGAACCGACGGACGGCTGAGACGGACAGCAGGGCGAGCGAGAGGCGTGACGCGTGACGCTCAAGGTGACGGTGGGTGAGCAGGCAGGCTGGGCCGTGCTGTGCGTGTCCGGCGAGATGGACCTGCTGACGTCGCCCGTGGTGCGCCAGCGCGTGCACGACGCCGTGGCCGACGGCCGCAGGCGCATCGTGCTCGACCTCTCCGAAGTGCTGTTCTGCGACTCCAGCGGGGTCGGCGTGCTGATCGCCACGCGCCGGCTGATCCGCTCGTTCCAGGGCCGGCTGCGGCTCATACTGCCCGCCAAGGGAGCCGAGGACGGCTCACACGTCAACCGCGTCCTCGCGGCGCTCGGCGTGCGCAGGCTCTTCGAGGTCTTCCCCGATGTGCCGGCGGCGCTGGACGACGAGGCGACCCCGCTCTCCGCCTAGCGTCCGTCCGGCGCTCACGCGCCCGGCAGGAAGAGGCAGAAGGGGTGGCCGTGCGGGTCGCGCAGCACGCGCACGGCCTGCTGCGGCTGGTGTTCCTCCACCGTCGCGCCCAGGGCGCGGGCCCGCTCGGTCTCCGCCGCCAGGTCGTCGACCTCCAGGTCCAGGTGGGCCTGCATCTGCTGGGTGCCCGGGCCCTGGGGCCACACCGGGGGCGTGTGGTCGCTCTCCAACTGGAAGCTGAGGCAGGGGCGGTCCTGCCCCGGGGCGCGCAGCCGGACCCACTCCGGATCGCGCTCGGCCTCCTCCCAGCCCAGCAGGGCGCGGTAGAAGTCGGCCAGCGCCGGTGGGTCGGGGGTGCCGAGGACGAAGGCACCGAGCGTGGTCGTCATGAGGTCCCTGTGCCCTCGATCGTCGCGCTCACGCATCCGCCCACACATCGTCCCCACATCCACTCACGTCCACTCACGCATCTGCCCGCCGATCAGTGGCCAGCGGCCCCGCGGCGGCTCACTCGACGTGCCGTTTGGCCACCCGCACGAAGGAGTTGATGGCCGCGCGCGAGGTGCGCCGCCGCGCGGCCATCTCCTCGCGGTCGTCGGTCCTGTGGACCTCGCCGATCTGGTCCAGGACCTCCCACGCGAGCCGGATCAGCTCGTCGTCGTGGGTGAGCAACTGCACCCGGAACAGCGCCTCCTGGGCCTCGGAGCGCTTCTCGTAGGACCGGAAGCGCGACTCCTCGCTCTCCTCGTGACGGCCCTCCGACCGCCGGAACCAGCGGTCGACGACGACCCGGTGGTAGTTGACCAGCGCGCCCGCGTAGGCGCTGTACGCGTCGATCCGCTCCTGCCGCAGCCGCTCGCCCCGGGTGAACCGCTCCGTCCGCTCGATCGCCCTCCGCTGGAAGGAGTGGGTGAGCCCCGCGCCCAGCAGGGTCCCCAACACCGCTATGACACTCGCCGCGACCGCTTCCACGCGGGACAGTGCAGCACATCACCGCCGTGGCACACCCTTGTCCCGGAATTCCCGCGGTCTTGACACAAGCATCGCTTTCCCGTCTCCGGGCACTCGTCACGTCGTACGCTCACAGCCGGGGAAAGACTCCCCGGGCAAGCACCCAACCGCGGAAGTGAGGCGGCCCGAAGATCATGGACAGTGCCGAGTACGAGCGTAGGATCGCGGCCCGGTTCGCCACCTTCGACCAGGACGGCAACGGCTACATCTCCCGTGAGGACTTCAGTACGGCGGCGGCTGCCCTGTGCTCCGAGTTCGGCGCGACGGCGCGGTCCGAGCAGGGGCAGGCCCTCTACATCGGGGCCGAGGCGTTCTGGCAGGGCATGGCCGGGATCGCGGACCGCGACGGTGACCAGCGGATCACCCGGGACGAGTTCGTGGGCGGCGCGGTCAAGCGGCTGCGGGACAACCCCGAGCGGTTCGCGGAGATCGCCCGGCCGTTCCTGCACGCGGTGATCGCGGTCGCCGACGGCGACGGGGACGGCGCCGCCACCCCCGAGGAGGCCGGGCGTGCGCTCCGGGCGCTGGGCGTGCCCGAGGACGTCGCGTCGGGTGCCTCCGCCGCGCTGGACGCGGACGGCGACGGCCGGGTCGCCGAGGACGAGATCGTGACCGCCTTCGCGCAGTACTTCACGGTCCCCGAGTAGGGCGGGCCCGCCGGCGCGCCGGCCGGAGACGGCCGTACCGGCGCGTCAGCCGGAGAAGCGCTCGCGCAGCTTGTACTTGAGGACCTTGCGCAGCGTCTCGTTGCGCGGAAGGGCCTCGACCACCTCCAGTTGCTCGGGCAGCTTGTAGGTGGCGAGGCCTTCCGCGCGCAGGTACGAGGTGAGCGACTCCAGCGTCAACTCGCCGGTGTCCGCGCGCTGTTCCACCACCGCGCAGACCCGCTCCCCGCGCTCGGGGTCGGGCAGGCCGACGACGGCCGCCTCGTCCACGGCCGGGTGCCGGTGGAGCAGGTCCTCGATCTCCTTGGCGGAGATGTTCTCGCCCTTGCGGATGATGATGTCCTTCGCCCGCCCGGTGAGGACCAGATGGCCGCTCTCCCGCAGGTGCCCGAGGTCCCCGGTGACCAGGAATCCGTCGGCGTCGAAGACGTCCGCGCTCTGCGCCGGGTCCAGGTAGCCCCGGCAGACGGCCTCGCCGCGCAGCCGCACCTCGCCGTCGGTGCCGGGCGGGAGCGGCTTGCCCCCGGCGTCGGTGATCCGGATCTCCATGCCCTCGGGGGGCAGGCCCTCGGTGGTCGCGAGGTTCTCGGCGGTGTCGTCCGGGGCGCCCATGGTGATCATCGGCACCTCGGTCATGCCGTATCCATGGGTGAGTTGGCAGCCCATCTCGCGCACCACCGCGTGGTAGACCTCGGGCGGCTTGGGCGCGCCGCCGCCCGCGAGCAGCCGCAGCGTCGGGATGACCTTCTCCCCGTCCGGCAGCTTGCGCTGTTCGGCGAGGAACATCGAGTAGAAAGCCGTCGACCCGCCCGCCACCGTCACGCCGTGCCGCCGGTAGCCGTCGAGCGCGGCGGGCAGCGCGAAGTGCTCGAACATGACCGCGGGGAAGCCGTAGAGCAGCAGCATCACGGTGTAGTCGGGGCCCGCGATGTGCGCGAAGGGGAACGCCATCGAGCCGACGTCCGCCGCCGTCAGGTGCAGGGCGTGCGCCAGGCAGGAGCCGCCCGCGATCAGTGAACGGTCCGTGTGCAGCACGCCCTTGGGGTCGGACGTGGTGCCCGACGTCCAGTAGATCCAGCGCACCGCTGTCCCGTCGGAGGGCGGCGGGGGCAGGACGGCCGGGTCGCCGTCGGGCAGCGCGTCGTACGCCTCGAAGACGCGGAACGCGGTGCCCCCGCCGAGCCGGCGGGCCATCTCCGTGTGGTCGAAGCCGCGCCGGCTGCCGGGCACCGCGAAGAACTCCGCCTTCGACTCCCGTAGGGCGAAGCCGACTTCGCGGTCGCGATGGAAGGGGATGAGCGGCGACTGGACGGCGCCGATGCGGGCGAGCGCGAAGGAGAGCAGCGCGGTCTCGATGCGGGTGGGCAGCTGCCAGGCGACGACGGTGCCGGGACGCACGCCCATGTCGTACAGGCCGCCGGCGACGCGCTCGGCGCGGTCCCGGAGGCCGCCGAAGGTGAGCGTGCGGTCGTCGGCGGGGTCGTCGGCGGCCTGGAGGAGGACGGGGCGGTCGGGGGTGAGATCGGCGCGGCGCGCGATCAGCTCCCAGAGCGTGCGGGACTCACCCAGTGCGTACGCGGTCTCGTTGCGCGCGGGCCTCATGAGATCCCCTCCCGTTCCCACGACCGTTCCCATGACCGTTGCCACGACAAGAACTGACGGTCAGTCAGATGGTGTCCGTGAGCGTAAGCCCCGGCGCCTTGTCGGTCCAGGGGTGCGGGGCTAGGCTGCTCTCTGACGGCGCGTCAGATACGTACGCGGACACTCACGTAGGAGCCGCATGGACCTCACGTACACCGACGAGGAGGAAGCCTTCCGGGCCGGGCTGCGCGACTGGCTCGCGGCGGTGCTGCCGAAGCTCCCCGCCAAGCCGTCCCCCCAGGACTGGCCGGGGCGCCGCGCCTACGACACGGCGTGGCAGCGCCTGCTGTACGACGCCGGGTACGGGGAGGTCCACTGGGACGCCTCCCCGACCCAGCGGCTGATCTTCCTGGAGGAGACCGAGAAGGCGGGCGCCCCCTATGTGGGGGCCAACTTCGTGGGCCTGCTGCACGCGGGCCCGACCATCGCCTCCGAGGGCACCGCGGAGCAGCGCGAGCGCTGGCTGCCGCCCGTCCTGCGCGGCGACGAGGTGTGGTGTCAGGGCTTCAGCGAGCCCGAGGCCGGATCCGACCTGGCGTCGCTGCGCACGCGCGCGCGGCGCGACGGCGACCACTACGTGGTGAGCGGCTCCAAGATCTGGACCTCGCACGCGGAGGTCGCCGACTGGTGCGAGCTCCTGGTGCGCACGACACCGGTCAGTGAGGCCGTGCCCAAGCACCGTGGGATCACCTGGCTCGCGATGCCGATGGACGCCCCCGGCATCACCGTGCGGCCGCTGCGCACCCTCGCCGGGTCCACGGAGTTCGCGGAGATGTTCCTCGACGACGTGCGGATCCCGGTGGCGCACCGCGTCGGCGAGGAGAACGACGGCTGGCGCGTGACGATGGTGACGCTCTCCTACGAGCGGGGCACCGCCTTCGTGGGGGAGGTGGTGGCCTGCCGGCGGGTCCTCGGCGAGCTGGCCCGCGAGGCCCGCGGGAACGGCCGCTGGGGCGATCCGGCGCTGCGCCGCAGGCTGGGGCGGCTGAGCGCGGAGTTCGCCGCGCTGTGGCGGCTCACGCAGTGGAACGTGAGCGAGGCGCAGCGCACCGGCGGGGTGCCGGGGGTGGGCGGCTCGGTCTTCAAGCTGCGGTACTCCCACGCCCGCCAGGAGCTGTACGAGGCCGCCGCGGAGGTCCTCGGCGCGGGCGCGCTCGACCTCGACCAGGAGTGGGTCCTCGACCGCCTCTCCTCGCTCTCGTACACGATCGCCGCGGGGACCTCGCAGATCCAGCGGAACATCGTGGCCGAGCGGATCCTCGGCCTCCCGAAGGGCCGGTGAGGATCCGGATGGACTTCCAACTGACCGAAGATCACACAGCGTTGCGGTCCGGGATGCGGCGGCTCCTGGAGGGCCGGTTCACGCTGCGTGACGCGACGGACCGGGTCG
Source organism: Streptomyces sp. NPDC041122 (assembly GCF_055592445.1). Taxonomy (NCBI): domain Bacteria; kingdom Bacillati; phylum Actinomycetota; class Actinomycetes; order Kitasatosporales; family Streptomycetaceae; genus Streptomyces; species Streptomyces sp. NPDC041122. The sequence goes on from NZ_JBVIYQ010000010.1 coordinate 32,164, forward strand.
ACCGCGCGCTCTGGCGCGAACTGGGCGGCGCGGGGTTCTTCTCGCTCGCGCTGCCCGAGGCCGAGGGCGGCGTCGGACTCGGGCTCCCGGAGGCCGTGTTGATCTTCGAGGAGGCGGGGCGGGCGCTGCTGCCGGGGCCGGCGGTGGCGTCGTTCCTGGCGGCGGGGGTGGTGCCGGGCGCCGCGACGGGGGAGACGGTGGTGACCGCGGTCGACGGCGCGCTGGTGCCGTGGCTGGACGAGGCGGACGTGGTCCAGGGGGACGTGACCGGCGCGGTGCCGCTGCGGTCCGTCGACCCGCTGACGCCGCTGCACCGGGTGCCCGACGCCGGGCCCCTCGCGCGGGGCGCCCTGCTCTACGCGGCGGAACAGCTCGGCAGCGCCGCGCGCACCTGCGAGTCGGCCGTCCAACACGCCCGTCGGCGCGAGCAGTTCGGCCGTCCGATCGGGGCGTTCCAGGCGGTCAAGCACCTCTGCGCGCAGATGCTGGTACGGGCCGAGCTCGCCCGGGCCGCGGTCTACGCGGCGGCCGTGACCGGCGACGTCCTCGACGCCCGCGCGGCCAAGCTGCTGGCCGACGACGCGGCCGTGCGCAACGCCCGTGACTGCCTCCAGGTGCACGGCGGCATGGGGTTCACCTGGGAGTCCGACGTGCATCTGCATCTGAAGCGGGCCTGGGTGCGGGCCGAGCTGGGATGCACGGCGCGGGACGCCGAGGAGGCGCTCGCGGCGGCGCTCTGAAGGCGGGAGAAAAGGGGGTTCCCAAAAATTGGTCTGCCCGATATCGTGCGCTTTGTCCGTTGTTTCGTGGATCGAAATGCCTCTGGACGAAGGCTACTGAGCGTCGATATCGGGTTGTGTCCTACGCGTGACTCGTCACGGCATGGAGTCGGCGCCCGGCTCGGGTACCTTGTGTGGGATGCGAGTGGTTCAGAGGTGGAGCCATGCCGGTGTTGCCCAGGTGGCGGCGCCGGACCCGGCAATGCGCGCCGCTCGCAGCGCAGGGCGGGGTTTCGCCCCCGCCTGTTCGACCCCCCGCAGTGTGCGTCGCACAGTATGCAGCACGCGTACTCCTTCGCGCTGGAATATGCCCGAAGCGCTTGTTGGGGTGACTGAACGTCAATCATGCTGTCTCCCAAGGGGATCACGTTCGGTGACCCTGTGGAGTCGCGAGGCGATGTGTCCGCCGGTTCGGATGGTGTGAGCGGTGCAGGTGCTTCAAGTTCAGCTGGAGGTCGGGGCTGACCCCGCCGAGGTGGGCCGGGCCAGGCGGTGGGCCCGCTCACGACTCGCGGGCTCGGGCATAGAGGCCGACGAGCCGGTCGCCGAGACGCTGATCCTGTTGATCTCCGAGCTCGTGACCAACGCGGTCGTGCACACCGGCTGCCCGGCCGTGCTGCGCATGCTGCTGCCCGGCGTCCCCGCGGACGTGCCGGGGACGGTCCGGGTCGAGGTGGCCGACAGCAGCGCCCGCCCGCCCGCCCAGCGGCACGCGGACGGCGACGACACCAACGGCCGCGGCCTGGAGCTCGTCGACGGCCTCGCCGACCGCTGGGGCTGGCAGCCCGAGGGCTCGGGCAAGAGCATCTGGTGCGAGGTCGACCGGTGCGACGCCGGTGTCGCGGCGGCGACCTTCGAGGGCACCACCCACGACGGCTCGGCCTGCGACGTCGTGGCCTACGACGTCGCGGCCTACGAGGCGTCCGGCCACGAGGGGCAGGCCTGCGGGGAGTCCGCCTACGGCGAGCCGGTCCACGGGGCCGCGGTCTACGAGGCGACGGTCTGTGAGGCGACCCCCCGCGGCATCACGGCGTGCGACGGCGCGGCCTACGGAGGGGTGGCCCCGGTGGGGGCGGCCTCCCAGCGCGCGGCCAGGGCGGCCAGGGCGGCCTACAGCCGGACGGCCTACGGCGACCTGGACGTCGCCTACGAAGCCGTCTGAGCGATCTGAGCGGTCTGAGCGTTCCGGCGGGCTTGGATTCCGGGCGGGCCCGGACGCCCGGGCGGCCCGAGTGGTCCAAGCCGTCCCGGCGCCCGCCCGGCGCCCCGCATGCGCCGTCGTGTGCCACGGTGCGCGCAGGCATGCGCGGGTGGGGTGAACCGGGCATAGCTCATGAATCCCCGAGTGGGTGTTGACGTACCGTGGCTGCTTGATCACGCTTGGGTGACAGCGATCCGCCGCGAGGGGACGTCGAGGGCGCTCGGTGACGGAGCTCCGGCTTCCTCGGTGACGGAGCTCCAGGTCCTTGACGAGGTGTGGGTCGCGATTTCGGCGCGGGTCCCTTCGTGGCCGCACGGACGGGGACCGGCGCCGGAGCCGGACGGTGGCGTGTGCGGCGGCGCGCTCGGGGCGGACGCCGAGGCGCCGCCGTCCGGCGGGGTCAGAGGACGGCGACCGGTGCCACCGGGGTGCCCGTGCCGCCGACGAAGGGCTCCGGCATCGCGGAGAGCAGGAACGCGTACCGGGAAAGTTCTGCACAGGCTGTGGACAACTTCTCCAGATTCCAGTTCTGGCCCTGGAGCATCCCCATCTCGACGAGATCGAGGGCGTGCACGGGCAGCCACAGGTTCTCGACCTCCGGCGGGAAGATCTCGAAGGTGAGGGTGTCGTCGGCGACGGCGGCCACGTCCCGGGCGTGGAACCACTCGGGCGTCCGCAGCGAGAGGCCCGGCGAGGGGTGGGCGTACGCGTGCTTGTCGCCGCCGAGGTAGACCTGGATCTGCCCCGTGCGGACGAGCACGATGTCGCCGGCGCGGACGGTGACCCCGCCGAACTCCGCCGCCTCGTCCAGGTCTTCGGGGGTGACGGCGTGGTCGCCGGGCAGCCGGTCGAGCCCCTTGGCGCGCGCGACGTCGAGCAGGACACCGCGCGAGACGATGTGCGGCGCCTTGTCGATGCCGCTGAACCGCGCGCCGGCGTGGGCCGTGATGGTGTCCGCCGGGCGTCCGTTGTAGATCTTCCCCGAGTGCGACACATGGGTGAGGGCGTCCCAGTGGGTGGCCGTCTGCAGCCCCATCGTCACCGCGTCGTCGCTGGTGGCGACGGTGCCGGGGCCGAACAGCTCCTGGTTGATCTGCACCATGGTGTGCAGCGGGTTCACCCGGCCGGGGATCATGCCCGTCTGGACGCCGTCCTCCTCGAGCGGCAGCGCGAGCGGCACGCGGCGCCCCGCGCGGACCTCGCCCGCCGCCGCGCGGACCACCTCGTCGGTGACGAGGTTGAGCGTGCCGATCTCGTCGTCGTTTCCCCAACGCCCCCAGTTGTTCACGCGTTTGGCGATGTCGTGGAACTCCGCAGGCAGAGCGTCCGGACGTGACATGAGTCCTCCGCGGGGCTTGTCTTTCGGTATCTGACGGGTCATAGAATCTAACGGTCCGTCAGAAACCGCGGGAAGGGGCCGGACGTGGGGAACTTCTTGGCAGGCAAGGTGGTCGCCGTGACCGGCGCCGGGCGCGGCATCGGCAGGGCCGTCGCGCTCGCCGCGGCGGCGGAGGGGGCGAAGGTCGTCATCAACGACTACGGCGTCTCCATGGCGGGCTCCGAACCGACGAGCGAGATAGCCGAGGCGGTGGTCAAGGAGATCCAGGCCGCGGGCGGTGAGGCCGTCGCCGTCGCCGACGACGTCTCCACCATGGAGGGCGGCCGGCGGATCGTCGACGTCGCGCTCGCCGAGTACGGACGTGTCGACGGGGTCGTGTGCGTCGCCGGGATCCTGCGCGAACGGATGCTGTTCAACATGTCCGAGGAGGAGTGGGACCCGGTCGTCGCCACCCACCTGAAGGGCACCTTCACCGTCTTCCGCGCGGCCTCCGCGGTGATGCGCAAACAGGGCACGGGCACGCTGATCGGCTTCACCAGCGGCAACCACCAGGGCTCCGTGGCGCAGGCCAACTACAGCGCGGCGAAGGGCGGGATCATCTCGCTGGTGCGGAGTGCCGCGCTGGGCCTCGCGAAGTACGGGGTGACCGCCAACGCGGTGGCGCCCGTCGCCCGTACGCGCATGTCCGCCAACGTGCCGATGGAGCTGAAGGAGATCGGCGAGCCGGAGGACGTCGCCGCGCTCGTCACGTATCTGCTGAGCGACCGGGCCCGCGCGGAGAAGATCACCGGGCAGGTCTACACGATCGCCGGCCCCAAGATCGCGGTCTGGGCCCAGCCGCGCGAACTGCGCGCCGGTTACGCGGACGGGGCCTGGACACCCGAGAAGATCGCGGACTTCCTGCCGGGGACGGTGGGGACGGACCCGATGCCGCTGCTGGCGCAGCTGGAGGCGATGGCGAAGGCGGCGGCGGACGGCGAGCGGCCCAACGCGTAGTCCGCGGACGGGGTCGGGGACAGGGGAGGGGCGGGCGGTGGATTTCGGGTTCGGGGCCGAGGACGAGGCGTTCCGTGCCGAGGCGCGGGCCTGGCTCGGTGAGCACCTCACCGGTGAGTTCACGGCGGCGGTGGGGACGGGCGGGCCGGGCAGCGAGCACGAGGGCGGCGCCGTCCGGCGTGCCTGGGAGCGGGAGTTGGGGCGCGGCGGGTGGATCGGGCTCGGCTGGGACACGGAACGCTTCGGCAACCGGCGCGCCTCGCTGACCCAGCAGGTCGTCTGGGCCGAGGAGTACGCGCGGGCCGGGGCGCCCGGCCGGTACGGGCACATCGGCGAGAACCTGCTCGCGCCGACGCTGCTCGCCTACGGCAGTCAGGAGCAGCGGGACGAGTTCCTGCCGCCGATCGCGCGCGGCGAGGCGCTGTGGTGCCAGGGGTACAGCGAGCCGGGCGCCGGGTCGGACCTGGCCGGGGTGCGGACGCGGGCGGTACGGGACGGGCCGGACTGCTTCCGGGTCACCGGGCAGAAGGTGTGGACGTCGCTGGCGCGGGAGGCGGACTGGTGCTTCGTGCTGGCGCGTACGGGGGTTGGTACGGGTGCGGGTGCGGGTGCCGGCGCGGGGGAGGGGGCGGGGCGGCCGCATGAAGGGTTGTCCCTGGTGCTGGTGCCGATGGACCAGCCCGGGTGCGTGGAGGTGCGGCCCATCCGGCAGTTGACCGGGACCAGTGAGTTCAACGAGGTCTTCTTCGACGGCGCACGCGCGCGTGCCGCGCATGTGGTGGGCGGCGTCGGCAACGGGTGGCGGGTCGCCATGGGGCTGCTCGGGTTCGAGCGGGGGGTCTCCACGCTGGTCCAGCAGATCGGCTTCGCGGAGGAGCTGGGGGTCGTGCTGCGGGAGGCGGTCGCGTCGGGGGCGGCGGGGGATCCCGTGGTGCGGGAGCGGCTGGTGCGGCAGTGGGCCGAGTTGCGGGTCATGCGGTGGAACGCGTTGCGGACGTTGGGGGGCGGGAGCGGGAGCGGGGGCGGGGGCGAGGGCTCCGGTTCGGGTTCAGGTTCGGGTTCGGGGGCGGGTGTGGGTGCGGTTGCTGACGCCGGGGCTCCCAGTGTCGCCAAGTTGTTGTGGGGGCGGTGGCATCAGCGGCTCGGGGAGCTGGCCATGACCGTGCGGGGCGCGTCCGCGGCGGTGGGGCCGGGGGACTGGGAGGCCGAATCCCCCTACGAACTCGACGCCCTGCAAAGGCTCTTCCTCTTCAGCCGTGCCGACACCATCTACGGCGGCTCGGACGAGGTGCAGCGGAACATCATCGCCGAGCGTGTGCTCGGTCTGCCGAGAGAGGCCAGGGGGCCTCGGTGAAGGGGTGTGCGTGATGCGGGGTGTCGTCTTCGACGGTACGCGGGCCGAGGTGGTCGACGACCTGGAGATACGGGAGCCGGGGCCGGGGGAGGTGCTGGTCGCGGTCGCCGCGGCGGGGCTCTGCCACAGTGACCTCTCGGTGATCGACGGGACGATTCCGTTTCCGCCGCCGGTGGTGCTGGGGCACGAGGGGGCGGGGGTCGTGGAGGCGGTGGGGGCCGGGGTCACGCATGTGGTGCCCGGGGACCACGTGGCGCTGTCCACGATCGCCAGTTGTGGGGCGTGCGCGGACTGCGGGCGGGGGCGGCCGACGATGTGCCGGAAGGCGATCGGGGCGCCGGACCAGCCGTTCTCGCGGGGCGGCAAGCCGGTGTACCAGTTCGCGGCGAACTCCGCGTTCGCGGAACGGACGATCGTGCGGGCGGTGCAGGCCGTGAAGATCGCGGACGACATTCCGTTCACGTCGGCGGCGCTGATCGGGTGCGCCGTGGTGACCGGGGTGGGGGCCGCGCTGAACCGGGCGGAGGTGGGGCTCGGGGACTCCGTGGTGGTGATCGGTACGGGTGGGATCGGGCTCAACGTGCTGCAGGGGGCGCGGATCGCGGGCGCCGGGACGATCGTGGCGGTCGACGCGAACGTGGCGAAGGAGGGGGTGGCGCGGCAGTTCGGGGCGACGCACTTTTTCGGGGCGACGGAGGCGGTGCGGGGTGTGCTGCCGCACGGGGCGGACCACGTGTTCGAGTGTGTGGGGCGGGTGGAGCTGGTGCGGGAGGCGGTGGACCTGCTGGACCGGCGGGGGCAGGCGGTGCTGCTCGGGATGCCGGGGGCGAAGGCGGAGGCGTCGTTCGTGGTGGCGTCGATGTTCCTGGACAAGTCGATCCTGGGCTGCCGGTACGGGAGTTCGCGGCCGCAGCGGGATTTCGCGCTGTACGCGGAGCTGTACCGGAGCGGGCGCCTGTTGCTGGACGAGCTGGTGACGGCGACGTATCCGGTGGAGGACTTCGGCAAGGCGGTGGAGGACGCGGGGGCGGGGAGGGTGGCGCGGGGGGTTTTGACGTTCTGACGTTCTGACGTTTTGAGGTGCGGGTGCGGGTGTGCTTTGGGCTGGGGTTTGCGCCTTGGGTTCGTCTGTGGGTGCGGGGCCGTGGGGGTATGTGCGTACTCGCCATCCCTGCGGCGCTGCCTCGCGGACAATGTTGCTAGAGCACGCTCGGTGCTCCGTGCGCACATACCCCCACGTCCCCTCCTGTCTCGTACGCGCCTGCCGGCCGGTGGGAGCCAACGCTGCCGCGCCACCGGGACGGCCACGCGGTGCGGTGCGGAAAACCGCGCGACGGTGGGGGTGGTGGCGATTAGCGTCGCCGTATGAGTTACCGCGCCATCGTCAGCCCCGCCGTCGCCCGCTGGTGCGTCGTCTCCGTGGCCGCGCGGCTTCCCGTCGCGGCCACGCCCCTCGCTCTCGTGTTCCTCGTCCGCGAGCGCCCCGGCGGCTACGCGCTGGGCGCGGTGCTCGCCGCCGCGTACGTGGTGGGGGAGATCGTCGGCGCCCCTCTGCTCGGGATGCGGATGCGCGCCGAGCGGGCCCGCCCGCACCTGGCCGTCGGCCTCGCCGTGGGCGCCGCCGCCTTCACCGCGCTCGGCGCGCTGCCGGACGCGTCCCCCGTGACGCTCGGCGCCCTCGCCTTCCTCGCCGGCGCCGCACCGGCCGCCGCGCCGGGCAGCCTGCGCGCGCTGTTGACGAGCGTCGTGCCTGCGGGGGCCGTCGCGCAGGCCCTTGCCGTCGAGTCGATGCTGACGTTCGTCATCTGGGCCGTCGCCCCGGCCGCCGTCACCGGCCTGGCGCTCGGGGTGTCCGCCGCCCTGCCGCTGACCGCGGTGGGGCTGTTGATGGGCGCCTCCGTGGCGGGACTGTGGATGCTGCCCGCCGGGTGGGAGTCGGACGCCGACGACCGCGGCGGCGAGTCCATGGCGCGGATCCTGGTGCGCGCCTGGCCGGTCTTCGTGACGGGCGCGGCCGGCCTGTCGATGCTCGCCCTCGCCGAACTCCTGCTCCCCGCGCTCCTGGAGCAGCGCGGGATCGACGTGGGCTGGGCGGGCCCCCTGCTCGCGGGCCTCGCCGTGGGGTCCGCCGTCGGATCGTTCGTCTACGGGCTGCGCACGTGGCCGGGACGGCTGCGGACGCAGAGCGTGGTGCTGATGTCCGGCGTCTGCGGCTGTCTCGCGCTGGTCTCGGTGGTGCCGGGCGTCGCGTGGCTGTTCGCTGTGCTCGGTGTCGCCGGGGTGCTGCAGGCGGGGGCCATGCTCACCCGTAACCTCTCGCTGCGCGAGGTGCTGCCGCCCAGCGCCCTCGCCGCCGGTTATTCGGTGATGTACGCGTCCGTGGGCGCCGGTTACGCGGCGAGCGGCTCGCTGGCCGGCGGGCTCCTGAACGTCGTCCCGCCGTCCACGGCCATCCTGGCCGGGGTGGCGCTCGGCGTCCTCCTGACCGTCGTCGCCATGCTGGGCGAGGTGCGGCCCGTGCCGGAGCGGTCAGGCGGCGGTGACGTCGCGGAACGTGCGGCGGTAGGTGGTGGGGGTGACCCCCAGCGCGGCCTGTAGATGCTGCCGCATCGACTGCGCCGTGCCGAAGCCCGCGTCCCGCGCCACCTGGTCCACGGACAGGTCGGTGGACTCCAGCAGGTGCCGCGCCCGCTCCACGCGCTGCTGGGTGAGCCACTGGCCGGGGCTGACGCCCACCTCCTCGCGGAACCTGCGGGTGAACGTGCGCACCGACATCGCCTCCTGCTCGGCCATGTCCCGCAGCTGCAGCGGCTGTTCGAGGCGGTCAAGCGCCCACGCCCGTGCCGAGCGCGTCGTCGCCACCTGGGGCTCCGGCACCGGGCGTCGGATGTACTGCGCCTGGCCCCCGTCGCGATGCGGCGGCACCACCGTACGGCGGGCCACGTCGTTGGCGACCGCGGTGCCGTGGTCCCGTCGTACGACATGGATGCAGAGGTCGATGCCCGCGGCAACCCCCGCCGACGTCAGGATGTCGCCGTCGTCGATGAACAGCACGTCCGCGTCCACCCGTACCCGCGGGAAGAGCCCCTGGAAGTGTTCGGCCGACGACCAGTGCGTGGTCGCCGGGCGGCCGTCGAGGAGGCCGGCGGCGGCCAGCACGTACCCGCCCGTGCAGATGGCGACGAGCCGCGTCCCCGGCCTGATTTGGGCGAGCGCCGCGGCCAGCTCGGGGGTGAGACGACCCTCCTCGTGCACCGGCCCCAGCTCGTACGAGGCCGGGACGACGACCGTGTCCGCGGTGGCCAGCGCCTCGGGGCCGTGCTCGACGAGGATCGCGAAGTCGGCGTCCGTGCGGACCGGCCCCGGCGGGCGGACCGAGCAGGTCACGACCTCGTAGAAGGGGTGCCGCTCGGGGGTGCGCGCGCCGTTGAAGATGCGCTGCGGGATGCCCAGTTCGAAGGGGATCACGCCGTCCAGGGCGAGGACGACGACACGGTGCCGGTCGGGTCGGCTCGCGTCGGTCCGGGTCGCGCGGTCGCGGGAGGTCATGGCCCGATCCTAGCGAATGCTGTCTCTCGGGCCACTCGTCCGGTACGGACCGTTTCCCGATGCTGGGTGACGTGAACCAGACAACCGAGACGCCCGAGCGGAACGCCTCCCCGCCGCACGCGACCGCCCGTCGCACGCCCCGTCCCCGTATCCACCGCGCGTGGTTCGTCGCCGCCGTCACCTTCGTCACGATCATCGGCGCCGCCGCGTTCCGCTCGCTGCCCGGTCTGCTCTTCGACCCGCTGAAGGAGGACTTCGGCTGGTCACGCGGCACCGTCGGGCTCGCGGTCTCCATCAACCTCACGCTGTACGGGCTGACCGCGCCGTTCGCCGCCGCGCTCATGGACCGCTACGGCATCCGCAAGGTCGTCGCGGTCGCGCTCGTCGTGATCGCCGCCGGCTCCGGCCTGACCGTGTGGATGCAGTCCGCCTGGCAGCTGCTGCTGTGCTGGGGGCTCCTCGTCGGCCTCGGCTCGGGCTCGATGGCGCTCGCCTTCGCCGCCACCGTCACCAACCGCTGGTTCACCGAGCGGCGCGGGCTCGTCAGCGGGATCCTCACCGCGGCCTCCGCGTCCGGGCAGCTCATCTTCCTGCCGCTGCTCGCCTGGATCGTCGAGACGTACAAGTGGCGGCCCGCCGCCGTGACGGTCGCGCTCGCCGCCCTCGTCGTCGTCCCCTTTGTCTGGCTGCTGCTGCGCGACCACCCGGCCGACGTCGGCCTGAAGCCCTACGGCGCCGAGGAGTTCGTGCCCAAGCCGCCGCCCGTCACGGGCGCGGGACGGCGCGCGGTCAGGGTGCTCGCCAAGGCCGCCCGCACCGGCCCCTTCTGGCTCCTCGCGGGCAGCTTCGCGATCTGCGGCGCCTCGACGAACGGACTCATCCAGACCCACTTCGTGCCCGCCGCGCACGACCACGGCATGGGCGTCCGGGCGGCCGCCTCCCTGCTCGCCGTCATCGGGATCTTCGACATCGTCGGGACCATCGCGTCGGGCTGGTTCACCGACCGCTTCGACGCGCGGCGGCTGCTCGCCGTCTACTACGCGCTGCGCGGCGTCTCCCTGCTCTTCCTGCCGATGCTGCTCGCCCCGAACGTCCACCCGCCGATGATCTTCTTCATCGTCTTCTACGGCCTGGACTGGGTGGCCACCGTCCCGCCCACCCTGGCCCTGTGCCGCGAGCAGTACGGCGACGACAGCGCGATCGTCTTCGGCTGGGTGCTCGCCTCGCACCAGGTGGGCGCGGCCCTGGTGGCGTTCCTCGGCGGCGTGGCGCGGGACACCTTCGGCTCGTACGACGTCGTCTGGTACGCCTCGGGCGCGCTGTGCGCGGCGGCGGCGCTGATGGTGCTGGTGATACGGCGGAGGGGGCCGGGGCGTGTGGCGGTGGTCGCGGGTGCGGGTGCGGGTGCGGTCTGAGGGGTGAGGGGTGGCGGGGTGCGAGAGGTATGTGGGGTACGCGGGGTGCGCGCCGCTTCAGGGAGTGAAGCGGCCGAACCCGCCCCGGTGGAAGAGGAGCGGGTCCCCTTCGGTCTCCGCCGTGCCGAGGGCGTCCACCCGGCCCACCACGATGAGGTGGTCGCCGCCGGTGTGGACGGCCTGGACCGTGCAGTCGACCCAGGCCGGGGCGCCGGTCAGCCGCGGGGAGCCGGAGACCGGCGCCGCGTCGTAGCTCACCCCGGCGAACTTGTCGCCGCCGCTCACCGCGAACGCGCGGCACAGGGCGCCCTGGTCGGCGCCGAGGATGTTCACGCAGAAGACGCCCGCGCGCGCGATGCGCGGCCATGTCGTCGACGTACGCGCCACCATGAAGGAGACCAGGGGCGGGTCCAGGGAGAGCGAGGAGAAGGACTGGCAGGCGAAGCCGGCGGGGCCGACGGGGCCGACGGGGTCTGTGGGGCCGGCGGTGCCTACCGGTGCGCTCCCGGGGGTCTCGGCCGGGGCCGTGATCACGGTGACGCCCGTCGCGAAGTTTCCCAGCACCCGGCGGAATTCGCCCCGGTCGAGCGGCGCCCGCTCGTCGTCGCGGACCGCGCGCAGCCGGGGGCGTGGCAGTGCGTCGACGGGGGCGGTAGCGGTACGGGCCCCGACCGACCTGAGGTATCGGACGGCGGTGGCCGCCATCCCTGCGTGTCCCATCACATCGACCATTGAAGCTGACGGGGCGTCAGATGTGAAGGGCGTGGCCGAAACGCTCCGGACCCACGAGTATCTTCAGCCCCATGAAGTGGGGGAAACCGCGTCGGAGCTGGGGCGACGTCGAGATACGGGCCGCGGGGGCGGCGAGCGCGGCACAGTTTCCGGTGGCCGGGCTCGTGTCGTTCGTCCTGACGCTCGGCCAGGACGACCACGGGGCCGGGGGCGGCCCCGCCTTCGGGCTGGCCTGCGCGATCCTCTTCGCGCCGCTGCTGCTGCCGGTCCTCGGCATGGCGCACTCGGGGGTGCTCACGCTGCCGGCCGTCTGGCTGGGGCGACGGGCGGCCGCGGTGTGCGGGCGGGGCCGGGAGCGGGGCCCGGAGTGGGCGTGGTCGGTGGGCTGTCTGGTGCCGGTCGGCCTCGCGTGGGCGGGGTTCTTCGCCGCGCTGGGCGCGCCTTTCGCGGGGCTCGCGTGGTGGATCACGGTGAGTGGCGTCGTGCCCGCGCTGAACGTCGCGTACTGCAGGCGACGCGAGGAACGCCTCGGCCGGCCGCTGCGCAAGGTCTGGATCCTGTCGGGCCTCGTCTCGCTCGCCCTGTGCGCGACCGTGCTCGGCGCGGCGGTCGTCGCCACGGAGACCGGCCTGATCAAGGAGTACGAGCCGCCACGCCTGGCACCGGGGCAGGTGGCGGGCGCGTGGCGGGACGATGACGGCGAGCTCCGCTTCCGCCTGCGCGAGGACGGCCGCGCGGAACTCCCTTCGTGCGGCGACGCCCCCGGTACGTGGAGGTTGACCGGCGACGACGAGCTCCTGGACCGCCGCCCGGCCCTGGAGGTGGACACGGCGAGGTCGCTCGACGCGGACGCGGAGGCTGACGCTGACGCCGAGGGGTGTGAGGGCCCGCAGACCTGGACCGTGGGCGGCACGGAGGACGAACCCGAACTGTTCGTGAACGTGGGTGACATGGACGCACCGGACATAGAGACGCTGCATCGGGAACGGTGAGGCGGCGCCGGGGACAATCGGCGGAGACGGAGACGCCGACGGAGGGCGGCGGGGGTGCGGGCGGGCCCGGGGCGGGGCGTGTCGGATGCGTCCGGGCCTCAGCGGCCGCGATACATCGGGGTGCGGCGTTCCACGAAGGCCTTGACGCCCTCGTTCGCGTCCGTCGTCGTCATGTTGATCTCCTGTGCCGCCGCTTCCGCCGCGAACGCGCTCGCCCGGTCCGTGTCCAGGGAGGCGTTGACCAGCTGCTTGGTCAGGGCCAGGGCGCGGGTCGGGCCGGTGGCCAGGCGGTCCGCCCACGTCCGTGCCGTCTTCTCCAGTTCGTCGGCCGGTACGACGCGGTTGACCAGGCCCAGCCGTTCCGCGTCCGCCGCCGACACCGCGTCGCCGAGGAACATCAGCTCCTTGGCGCGCTGCGGCCCGATCAGGCGGGGCAGCAGATAGGCGCCGCCGCCGTCCGGTACGAGGCCGCGGCGGACGAACACCTCGATGAACCGCGCGGGTTCGGCCGCGATGACCAGGTCGCAGGCGAACGCCAGATGGGCGCCGATGCCGGCCGCGGTGCCGTTCACCGCGGCGATCACCGGCTTCTCGCAGTCGAGGACCGCCGCGATCAGCCGCTGGGCGCCCTGCCGGATGGTGCGGGCCACATCGCCGGGCACCCGCTCCCCGCCCGACGGCGCCCCGGACGCCGGTGCTCCGCGCAGGTCCGCGCCCGCGCAGAATCCCTTGCCGGTCGCGGTGATGACGACGGCCCGCACCGCGGGGTCGCCGGACGCCGCGTCGAGCAACGCGATGACGCGTTCGCGCTGGTCCCAGGTGAGGGCGTTCATGGCGTCGGGGCGGTTGAGCGTGATCCACGAGACGCCGTTGTCAGTGGTGTGCCGTATCAATGAGTCGAGGGCGTCGTGAGGCTCAGGGGAGGCGGTCATGGGGGAGTGGCTCCGTTTCGCGTGGAGGCGGATGGCGATGCAGGTGCGCGCACGAGTGCGGGTACGGGTCCGCGCACGGGTGCGGGTACGTGAGACGCGGCGCCAAGGGGGCCTAGTGGCAGACCGCGAACGCGTCGAGCGCCACCGCCCCCTGCCCGCGCGGCAGCACCATCAGCGGGTTGATGTCCAGCTCCGCGAGGTCGTCGCCGAGTTCGAGCGCCATCCGCTGCACCCGGAGCACCACCTCGACCAGCGCGTCGACGTCCGAGGGAGCCGCGCCCCGCACCCCGTCGAACAGGGCCCGCCCCCGCAGTTCGCGGAGCATCGCCTTCGCCTGGTCCTCGCCGAAGGGCGGCACCCGCACGGCCGCGTCCCGCAGGACCTCGACGAGCACACCGCCGAGCCCGACCGTCACCGTCGGCCCGAAGAGCGGGTCGTGCGCGACGCCGACGACCATCTCGACGCCCCGCTCGACCATCTGGCAGACCAGGATGCCGTCCAGGGCGACACCCTCGTAGCGGGCGATGTCCGTGAGCTCCCGATAGGCGTCGCGCACCTGGCTCGCCGAGGTCAGCCCGATCTTCACCAGGCCCAGTTCGGTCTTGTGCGCGAGCTGCGGGCCCGACGCCTTCATGACGACCGGGTAGCCGACCAGGCCGGCCGCCCGCACGGCCGCCGCCGCGCTCGTCACCAGCTGTTCCCGCGGCACCCTGATGCCGTACGCGCGCAGCAGCTGCTTCGCCGCGTGCTCGCTGAGCTGCTGGCCCGGCCGCATGAGCGCCTGCGCCTTGCGGAAGGACGGGGACGGGGTGCGCGGCGCCTCGTCGAAGGGCGAGCGATAGTTCGTGGTGAAGCGGTGGTGGTCCAGATAGGCGCGCACCGCCGTGATGCAGTTGGCGAAGGTGCGGAAGGTCGCGACCCGCGAGGAGCCGAGCAGCGTCTTGCGGTACGCGTCCTCCGTGCCCACCGGCGAGCCCCACACCACGCACACCAGCTTGTCCGTGCGCTCCGCCGCGTCCACCAGGTCCTGCGCCAGCTTGTCGCTCATCGGCGGGAAGGGGCCGGTGATCGGACAGATCAGCACGCCCACCTCAGGGTCGTCCAGGATCGCGTCGATGATCTTGGGGCCCCGCCAGTCGCCGACGGGGTGCCCGCCGTTGTCGATGGGGTTCGCGACGTTCAGATAGCCGGGTATCCACTCGTGCAGCTCCGCCTGCTTGGCCTCGGAGAGCGTGGGCAGGCGCAGGCCGGCCTCGGTCGCGAGGTCCGAGAAGTGCGCGCCCGTGCCGCCCGAGATCGAATAGACGGCGACGCCGTCGGCGCGTGGTGTGCGCGCCCGCGCCAACAGGGCGGCCGTGTCCTGGAGTTCGTCCAGCCCGTCGACGCGGATCACGCCGAACTGCCGCATCGCCGCGTCGACCACCGTGTCCGCGCCGGTCAGTTTGCCGGTGTGTGACGCCGCCATGCGGGCGCCGGTCTCGGTGCGGCCGACCTTCACGGCGACCACGGGGACGCCGCGGCGGGCCGCCCGGTCGGCGGCGAGCAGGAAGGCGCGGCCGTCCTTGAGGCCCTCGACGTAACAGGCGATGGCGCCGACCTCGGGGCGTTCGGCGAAGTAGGAGATGAAGTCGGAGGTCTCCAGGTCGGCCTCGTTGCCGGTGGGCGCCCAGTGGGAGAGGCGTACGCCGAGCTCCTGCATCGTGAAGACGGGGCGGCCCTGGTGGCCGGACTGGGTGATGAGTGCGATGGCGGGGCCTTCGAGGTCGTCGCGGAACTCCTCGAAGGCGTTGAGGTTGGTGTTCGGGCCGAGGAGCCGGAGGCCGGAGCGCTGGACGGCGGCGGTGAGGCGGGCCTGGGCGGCGGCGCCCTCCTCGCCGGTCTCGGCGAATCCGGAGGCGAAGGCGACGGCGAACCTGACCTTCTCCTCGGCGAGTTGCTCGATGACGGGGAGCGGGTCGGCGACGAGGAGTACGGCGAGGTCGACCTGTTCCGGGAGGTCCGCGACGGAGGGGTGGCAGGGGAGGCCGAAGACGGTTCGGCGGGTGGGGTGTACGGGGTGGATGCGGGCGCCGACGCGGGTGGCCCAGGTGAGGAGTTGGCGGGTGATGCCGGTGTTGGGGCGGCCCTCGGCGTCCGAGGCGCCGATGACGGCGACGGAGGCGGGGCGGAAGAAGCGGTCCAGGTCGGGTACGTCGGCGTACAGCGGTCGGCCGCTGACGTCCAGGTCGTCCGGGGCTCTGCCGTGGACGGTGTTGGGGGGGAGTTCGCCGCAGGCCACAACATGCGCGCGGCGGGGGTCGGTGGTGAAGGTGCCGTGAGTCGATCCAAGCATCGGTCCGCCCGCTCCTGTGTGACAGCACTTACCTGACGCACAGTCAGATTACTTAATTGACGCTGTGTCAGGAATGGGGCTGCACGCAAAGCCTGGCGGTGGGGGTGGTGCGGGGTCTACGGAATCGTAGGGTCCGGGGGGTTGCCAAGGTCGCGAATCAGCCTTCGCGTGGGCGGCTGCGCTTGGGGTGGGGGCGCTTTGGGTGGGCGTGCCGTGGCGTGGGCGGCTGCGCTTCGGGGTGGGGTGCGTTTTGGGGTGTGCGCGGTGAAGGGAGGGGGGGGTGGGCTGGTGTTGTGTGGCGGGTGGCGGTTCTGGACGGCAGGGGTGTGGGGGTGGCGGGGCCGTGGGGGTATGTGCGTACTCGCCATCCCTGCGCCGCGCCGCACGGACAACGGTGCCAGTGTGGGCTCGGTGCTCCGTTCGCACATACCCCCACGTCCCCTCCCGGCCGTTTTCGGCCGTCGGTCAGGCCGGGCGGAACACCGCGATGGCCGGGGTCGCCTCTGTCGCGGCTCGGAATGTCGCCTCGAGCCGCATGCCGATGCGCAGGTCGCTCTCGGGGCAGTCGATCAGCTCCGTCATCATGCGGGGGCCCTCGGCCAGGTCGACCACTGCCGCTGTGTAGGGGGTGCGGGTGGTGAAGGGGGGCAGGTCGTTTCTGTGGATGACCGACCAGGTGTAGAGGGTGGCCCGGCCGCCGGCCTGTTCCCAGGTGACGTTCTCGCTCCAGCAGTGCGGGCAGAATTCGCGCGGGTAGTGGTGTGCCGTCCCGCATGCTCCGCAGCGGCGGATCAGTAAGCGGCCCTCGGCGGCGGCCTCCCAGTAGGGGCGTGTGAACGGGTCGGTCTCGGGCACGTCGAAGCGTGGTGCCGGGGGGTGGTTCGGGCTCATGGTGTGTCCGATCGTGACGTCGGAGCTGATGGGGCGTCAGTTCAGCGCAGTCGCCCGGGGCGCGCAAGGGGAAGGTCCCGTGATGGGATCGCAATCGGTTTTGGAACTTGACCGTCACCCATCAAGTAGTCGCGCGGTTACTCTCCAGTCATGGCCGACTCGACCGCTCCGCTTTCGCTTCCGCAGGACCGTCCCGTGTACGTCATCGGCGGTGGTCCCGGCGGTCTCGCCGTCGCGGCGGCCCTGCGGGCACGGGGCGTCCGGGCCGTCGTCCTGGAGAAGGCCGAACGCCTCGGGGCCTCCTGGCGGACGCATTACGACCGGCTGCATCTGCACACCACACGCCGGCTCTCCGGGCTGCCGGGGCTCGCCATCCCGCGGGCGTTCGGGCGGTGGGTCTCGCGCGACGACGTCGTGCGGTATCTGGAGAAGTACGCCGAGTACCACCAGCTCGACATCGTCACCGGGGTCGAGGTGACCGGGCTCGAACCCGACGGGAGCGGCTGGCTGTTGCGGGCCACCGGGGGGCGGGAGCTGAGGGGGAGCGCGGTGGTGGTCGCCACCGGGTACAACCACACCCCGTATCTGCCGGACTGGCCCGGGGCCGGCACCTACACCGGTGAGCTTCTGCACGCGGGTGGGTACCGGAATCCTCGTCCTTACGCGGACCGGGATGTGCTGGTCGTGGGGGTCGGGAACACCGGTGCCGAGATCGCCGTCGATCTCGCCGAGGGGGGTGCCGGGCGGGTGCGGCTCGCCGTGCGCACCGCGCCTCACATCGTCCGGCGCTCCACGGCCGGGTGGCCCGCGCAGATGTCCGGGATCCTCTGCCGCCGGCTGCCCGTCGCTCTCGCCGACCGGCTTGCGCGGCCGGTCACCCGCGCGGGCGTGCCGGATCTGTCGGCCATGGGGCTGCCGCGTCCCGACACCGGCTTGTTCTCGCGGGCCCGGCAGGGCGCCATTCCGGTGCAGGACGTCGGTCTGATCGACGCCGTGCGGAAGGGGCGGGTCGAGCCGGTCGCCGCCGTGGAGTCCTTCGAGGAGGGCAAGGTGGTCCTCGCCGACGGCAGCCGGATCGGGCCCGACGTCGTCATCGCGGCCACCGGGTACCGGCGCGCCCTCGAAGGCCTCGTCGGTGGCCTCGGGGTGCTGGACTCCCGCGGGCGGCCGGTTCCGCACGGCCGCCGTACGGCACGGGGGGTTCCCGGGCTCTATTTCACCGGCTTCACGAATCCCGTCAGCGGCATGCTGCGCGAGCTCGCGCGCGACGCCGAGAAGATCGCCAAGGCGATTGCCGGGCGGTGACGTAATTCGGAGGCGGCGAGTGGTGCCTCGGGGGAACAATGGGTCATGTCCTCAGAGATCTTCGCGTCCGCGGACGCGCATGCGCAGCAGCAGCCCACGGGACCCGGGTGGGAGGTGACCTCTGATCTCGGTGGGTTTCTCGAGCGGGCCCAGGAGTTCCTGCGCTCCGAACCCGCTCTGCACACCGCCCTGTTGAGCGTCACCGAGGTCCTTCGGGCGCGGGGGCCTCATGCGTACGGGAGCGGGGTGCCTCGTTTTGGGACGTATGCCGGTGCTGACGGTGCGGTGACGGGAGCGTTCGTGTGGACGCCGCCTCATCGGGTGGCCCTCAGTCCTGTCGGCCCCGAGGCTGCCGACGCGCTGGCCCGGCGGTTCGCCGACGTCGGCCCGGAGGTGCCCGGGGTCGCCGCCCATCACGCCGCCGCCGAGTCGTTCGCGCGGGCCTGGCGGAGGCACACCGGAGCCACCGTCTCGACCGACGTCCGTCAGCGCCTGTACCGGCTCGGCACCCTCACGCCGCCCGACCCCGCGCCGGCGGGGCGAGCCCGTGTCGCCACGGCAGCGGACCGGTCGCTCCTGGCGCGCTGGCACGGCGAGTTCGGGGAGGCCGTTGGGGAGCGTTCCGCCATGGATCCCGGTGTCTGGGCGGACACCCGGCTCGCTTACGGGGGCGTCACCCTGTGGGAGACCCCCGACGGCGTCCCCGTCGCCATGGCCGGTGTCACTCCCCGGGTCGCGGGGCAGGTCCGGGTGGCGCCCGTGTACACCCCGGCGGAGCTGCGGGGGCGTGGCTACGGCGGAGCGGTGACCGCCGCGGTGACCCGGGCCGCGCTCGACGCGGGGGTGGCCGAGGTCCTGCTCTTCACGGATCTGGCCAACCCCACGAGCAACCGCCTCTACCAGCGCATCGGGTACCGGCCCGTGGAGGACTTCGCGCAGTACGACTTCCGCGGTGGGGACACGGCCGTCACGGCCACAGCAGCTCCCTGACCCAGGCGGCGGTGGACGAGGGCCCGTCGCCCTTGCGGTAGCGCAGGCGTACATGGCGGCGGCGTGCGTCGCCCTGGAAGAACTCCGCCTCGACCGGGTCCAGGACGTACAGCGTCCAGGTGGGGGCGTCGGCGTCCGGCTCGGCCTGGGCGCGGGCCCAGGCCGCCGACGACGCCTCGTCCAACTCGCATTGGCCGGACAGTACGTCGCTCTGGTGGCCGACCAGCGCCGCCGCCAGCGCTCCGGTCGACCTCGCGTGCAGGTCGGCGAGGCTCTCGGGGTGCGGGGCGGTGGTGACCCGGCCCCTGACCCGGATCTGGCGGCCCTGCGCCGGCCAGTAGAAGTGCAGGGCGGCCTCCGGGCGGGCGGCGAGCTGGCGGCCCTTCGCGCTGGTCGCGTGCGAGGCGAAGTGCCAGCCGCGGTCGTCCGCGTCGTGCAGCATCACGGTCCGCACGTCGGGGCCGCCGTCCTCCGTCACCGTCGCCAGGCCCATGGTGTGCGGTTCGGGCTGCCCGGCGGCCACCGCCTCCGCGAACCAGGTGTGGAAGAGGGGGAGCGGGGCCGCGGGTGCCGCCGCCGGGTCGAAGGCGGGCAGCTCCACGTCCCAGACCCGCTGGGCCCTCAGCAGCTTCTGGAACGCGGACGGCTCGGGGAGCGGTGCGGGTGTCGTCATACGGCGATTGTGGCCGGTGGCGCCCGTCCCCTCACCCCCGTCCGAGCACCACCGTCCCCGACGAGCAGAACCAGCCGCCCGTCCCGGAGGCCACCGCCAGTTCGGGGAGGGAGCCGTCGGGGCGGCGCACCTGGCCCTCGCCCGCCTGGCCGCGGAGCTGGCGGACCGCCTCCACCAGGAGGAACAGGCCGCGCATGCCCGGGTGTTGGGCGGAGAGGCCGCCGCCGTCCGTGTTCGTCGGCAGGTCGCCCGTCCGCAGCAGGCGGCCCTTCTCCACGAACGCGCCGCCCTCGCCCTTCGCGCAGAAGCCCAGGTCCTCCAGGGTCACCAGCGTCATGTACGTGAAGGCGTCGTAGATCTCCGCGACGTCGATGTCCGCGGGCCGCACCCCCGCGCGCTCGAAGGCGAGGCGGCCGCTGACCGCCGCCGGGGAGACCGTGAAGTCCTCCCACTGCGACATCGTGGTGTGCGAGACGTGCTCGCCCGTGCCGAGCACCCACACCGGATCGGCCGCGCAGTCCCGTACGTACTCCTCGGCCGCGAGCAGCACCGCGCAGCCGCCGTCGGAGCGGATGCAGCAGTGCAGCTTGGTGAACGGGTCCGCGATCATCGGTCCGTCGAGGACCTCGTCGACCGTGAGGGGGGTGCGGAACATCGCGTCCGGATTGGTGGCGGCGTTCGCGCGCGCCTGCACGGCCACCGAGGCGAGCTGTTCCAGCGTCGTGCCGTACTCGTGCATGTGGCGGCGCGCCGCCATCGCGTACTTGGCGATCAGGGAGTGGCCGTAGGGGACCTCGAACTGGAGGGGGC
Organism: Streptomyces sp. NPDC041122; assembly: GCF_055592445.1. Lineage (NCBI taxonomy): Bacteria > Bacillati > Actinomycetota > Actinomycetes > Kitasatosporales > Streptomycetaceae > Streptomyces > Streptomyces sp. NPDC041122. Next base: position 52,454 of record NZ_JBVIYQ010000010.1, read on the forward strand.
CCCGCGCGCCGAAGGAGAGGTTCGAGGTGCGGCGTCCCGCCTTGATGTCCGCGCGGGCGGTCGAGCCGTAGACGAGCAGCACGGCGTTGGCCCGCCCGGCCGCTATCGCGTCCGCCGCGTGCGCCGCCATGACCTCCCAGGTGGCGCCGCCGACCGACGTGGAGTCCACCCAGCGCGGGGCGAGGCCGAGGTACTCGGCGACCTCGACCGGGGCCAGGGTGCCGAGGCCGGCCGACGCGATGCCGTCGATGACGTCGCGCCCGAGCCCGGAGTCGGCCAGCGCGCGCCGGGCCGCCTGGGCGTGCAGGGCGTACGGCGTGGCCTCGTCGACCCGGCCGCAGTCCGAGAGGGCGACACCGACGACGGCGACCTTGCGGGGTGTGGAACGGGTGTCTGGGGACATGGATCTGACGGTACATCAGGTTCTGTGGGTGCGGGTGGGTGTCCGTACGCGCTTCGGTTCCGGGGTGTGCGGGTGGTGTCCCCGGTCTGTGCTTATGGAGTGCGCGGTTCTAACATGACGGCCCGTCAGATCTGGGTCCGGGCCGTCGCGCCCGGGGGAGGAGCCTGCCGATGGACGCCGCCTTCAGTGCGGAACAGGGCGAGATCCGCCGCACCCTGCGCGAAGTGATCACCAAACGGTGCGGCCCCGACGAGGTCAAGGCGGCCGTCCGCACCCCCGCCGGTCACGACGCCGGGCTGTGGACCGCCCTCGCCGACCAGCTCGGTCTGCCCGGCCTGGCGATCCCCGAGGCGTACGGGGGCGTCGGCTGCACGACTGCGGAACTTGCCCTCGGATGCGAGGAGTTGGGCCGTGAGCTCGCCCCTACGCCGCTCTTCGCCACCGCCGTCCTCGCCGCCCCGCTCGTCCTCGCCCTCGGCACCGAAGGGCAGCGCGCCGAGCTGCTGCCCCGCGTCGCCGCCGGTGAGCTGACCGCCGCCCTCGCCGTCCCCGGCACCGGGCTCGCCACGGCGCTCGGCCTCGTCGGGGACAACCGCGGCGACTGGGCGGGCGGCGGTCGCGCGGGCGGCGTGCAGGCACGCCGCTCCGCGGACGGGGCGTGGCGGCTGTACGGGCAGGCCGAGCAGGTCATCGACGGGCACAGCGCCGGACTGCTCGTGGTCGCCGCGCACGCGGGCGGCTTCGCCCGGTCGCGCACGCTCCTCTTCCTCGTACGGGAAGGTGCGCGCGGCATGACGCGCACCCGGCAGACCGCGCTGGACGAGACCCGTACCCAGGCGAGGATCGAACTTCGCGACGTCGACGCGGAGCTGCTGGGCGACGACGACGCCGACGTGGCCGCCGCGCTCGCCGCCGCGGGGGACGTCGCGGCCACGGTCGTCGCCGCCGAGGCCGTCGGCGCCGCCGAGCGGGCGCTGGAGCGCACCGTCGCCTACGTGCAGCAGCGCGAGCAGTTCGGGCGCGCGATCGGCTCCTTCCAGGCGGTGAAGCACCGGCTCGCCGACGTGTACGTCCAGGTGCAGGCGGCGCGGTCCGCCGCCTACTACGCGGCGTGGGCCGCGGGCGCGGAGGCCGCCGGGTTCGGGGGGCAGGGCGCCGAACGGGCCGGGGGGCTCGCGCTCGCGCAGGCCCTCGACGCGCTGCGGACGGCCGCGTCGGAGGGGGTGCAGCTGCACGGCGGGATCGGCTTCACCTGGGAGCACGAGGCCCACCTGTACTTCAAGCGGGCGTCGAGCGACGAGCTGCTCTTCGGGCCGGCGCACCGGCTGCGGGCGCGGGCCGCGGAACGGGCCGGTCTGTTCGCGGAGGGCGGGAAGGGCGCGGGCTCCGGTGAGGGGGAGGGGATGGCGGGGAGTGCGGGCGCGGGCCCCGTACCCTCCGGCGTCGGCCTCGATCCCGAGCCGGACCCCGACCCCGCCTCCCTCGGGAAGGCCGTCTGATGCCGCCCGGACTGCGGCTCGTGCAGAAGGTGTCCGCCACCCGCGCCTTCGCCAGGATCGCCCCGCACTTCATCCCCGCCATGGACCGCACCGTGCACCGGCTCACCCGCGGCAAGGTGCTGCTGAGCGCGCGGATGCTGCCCGGGGTCGTCCTGACCGCGCGGGGTGCGAGGAGCGGGCTGCCGCGGCGTACGCCGTTGGCGTGCATGCCCGAGGAGGAGACGGGGACCTGGGTGCTCGTCGGGTCCAACTTCGGGCGGCCCGGCCACCCCGCGTGGACCGCCAATCTGCTCGCCCACCCGGACGCGGAGGTCAGCTGGCGGGGCGCCGACGTCCCGGTGCGGGCGCGGCTGCTCGCCGGGGCGGAACGGGAGGCGGTCTGGGCGGCGGCGCTGGCGTTCTGGCCGCCGTACGCCGCGTACCAGGCCCGTGTCGACCGGGAGATACGGCTGTTCCGGCTGGAGCGGCGCGTTCGGGAGGCACGCGCCACAGACCAGAGCGGCGGATCACCGGGGGTGATCCGCCGTCGGGCTGACAGGACTTGGGGGAGAGGGGGGAAGAGGTGAGGGGTGTGCCCGTCAGGGCTACTTCGTCGGCTTCTTGCCGGTAACGCCCAAATGCACCAACAGCGCCAGGTTCGGCTTCAGTTCGGCCTGCTTGACGCCCCACGTCTGGAAGCCGCGCTGGTGGGAGGCGACCGCCGCGAGCATCGCGACCAGGGAGCCCGCCATGGCCGCCGGGCTGACGTCCTTGTCGACCTTGCCCTTGTCCTGGAGCTCCTTGACGGAGTCCGTAAGGGAGTTGTTGACCGAGTTGAGGATCTTCATCCGGATCTTGTAGAAGCGCTTGTCGCCCTCGGCCGCGCCGAGGTCGACGACCCGGAGGATCGCGTCGTTCTTGCGCCAGAAGTCGAGGAAACCGTCGACCAGATCCTGCGAGGTCTGCCAGCCCGCCTTGCCGACCCAGGAGCGCCCGTCGAGCAACTGGGTCAACTCGGCGCCCTCCGCGGCCATTTGCTCCGCGATTTCCAGGACGGCGCCCTCGACGTCCGGGAAGTACTGGTAGAAGGTCGCGGGTGAAGTCCCCGCCTTCCGGGCGACGTCGATGACTTTGACGTCCCGGTAGGGCGAGGAGCTGAGCATCTCGCTGAGGCAGTCGAGCAGCTTCTGACGCGTCGCCTGACCGCGCCGACCGGCCACGCGGCCGTCGACGGTACGTACCTGTCCTGTCATGCCGTCAGCTTACCGAGGGGTGATCGGAGCGCGATTCGGCCGAGTGCAAATGGGGTTGGGACGCGTGAGCGCGGCCGGAGGCGCACCCTCGCGGAATTGGCCAAGTGTTCGAATCTACGCGCTGCGGAGCCGGGAGCGGGCCGTTAGCTTGACCGCATGGACTACGCAGAGCAGGACACGGCGGACGGCTACGCGGAGGGCGTGCCCTGCTGGGTCGACGCGATGCTCCCCGACGTCGCGGGCGGCAAGCGGTTCTACGGTGAGCTCTTCGGGTGGACCTTCGACGAGGGCGCGGGGCCGGAGTACGGGCACTACGCCCAGGCGTACGCCGACGGGGCCCCCGTCGCCGCCCTCGCCCCCAAGGCCGACGGCCGCATGCCCACCGTGTGGACGGTGTACCTGGCCACGCCCGACGCCGCCGCGCTCGGCGAGCGGATCAGGGCCGCCGGCGGCTCGATGATCAGGGAGGCGCTGCCGGTCGGCCCCTACGGCACGATGGCCCTGGCCGCCGACCCCGAGGGCGCCGTCTTCGGGCTCTGGCAGGGCGGCACGCACCCCGGCTTCGGACGGCGGCAGCGGCCCGGCTCGTACTGCTGGACCGAGGTGTACTCACGGGACAAACAGCTGGTCGACCCCTTCTACGAGGGCGTCCTCGGCTACCGCGGCGCCGACCTGGACCTCGACGGCGAGGAGTTCCGCGTCTGGTCGCCCGCGGGCACCGAGCCCGGCCCCGAGACGGCCGTCGGCGGGCGCGCCCTGCTCACCGACGCCACCTCCGAGGTGCGGATGCCCCCGCACTTCCTCGTCTACTTCAGCGTCACCGACACGGACGCCGCGGTCGCCGCGGTGCCCCGGCTCGGCGGCCGTGTCCGCAGGGCACCCGCCGACACCCCGTACGGCAGGATCGCGGTGCTCACGGACAATCAGGGGGCCACGTTCGCGGTCCTCCAGGACTGACTCCGCGGCCCTTCAGGGCTGATCGCGCGGTCCTGCGGCACGGATGAGCGGCGCTCCGCCCGCGCGGCCACCCGATGGGGGCGCCCGGCGGTGGGGTTTTGTCCCCAGACACCCCGATCCCGCCCCGGGTTCGCAACGGCCGCCCCGGACAGGAAGAATCAGGGTGCGTGCCGCCGTAGCGGCTCGGTGGTGAGACGCTGCACGGGGCCGTCTTCTTCGACGGCCGCGTACGGGGAGGTGGCAAGGCAAGTGGTGGATCAGCTGACGCAGCACGATCCGAGGCGGATCGGGCCGTTCGAGGTCCTCGGCCGACTTGGTGCCGGTGGCATGGGTCTGGTCTATCTCGCGCGCTCCGCTTCGGGGCGGCGCGTGGCGATCAAGACGGTGCGGACCGAGCTCGCCGAGGACCAGCTGTTCCGTGTCCGCTTCACGCGCGAGGTCGAGGCCGCCCGCGCTGTGTCCGGCTTCTACACGGCCGCGGTGGTGGACGCCGACCCGCGGGCCGCCGTGCCCTGGCTCGCCACGGCGTACGTGCCGGCTCCCTCCCTCGAGGAAATAGTGAATGAACACGGGCCGCTGCCCACCCAGGCGGTGCGCTGGCTGGCGGCGGGCGTGGCCGAGGCCCTGGAGTCCATCCACGGCGCGGGCCTGGTCCACCGCGACCTCAAGCCCTCCAACGTCCTCGTCGTCGAGGACGGACCGCGCGTCATCGACTTCGGCATCGCGTCCGGCGTCTCCAACACGCGGCTGACCATGACGAACGTCGCCGTCGGCACGCCCGCGTACATGTCGCCCGAACAGGCGAAGGACTCGCGCAGCGTCACCGGCGCCAGCGACGTCTTCTCCCTCGGCTCCACCCTCGTCTTCGCCGCCACCGGGCACGCGCCGTTCCACGGCGCCAACCCCGTCGAGACCGTCTTCATGCTGCTGCGGGAGGGCCCGGACCTCGCGGGACTGCCGGACGAGCTGCGGCCCCTCATCGAGTCCTGCATGAAGATGGAGGCCGCGCTCCGGCCCACCCCCGCCGACCTCCAGGCGCAGCTCGCCCCGCACCTCTTCGCCTCCGAGAGCGCCGACAACGACGACAGCGGGACGGCGTCCGCGTGGCTGCCCGAGCGGGCCGTCGCGCTCATCGAGGCCCGCCGCGGGGGCCGGCCGCCCGCCCGGGTCGCCGCCTCCGCCGGGCGCAGCGGCGGCCGGGGCGCCGTCGCCGCCGCGCCCGTCACCGCGCCGCCGCCCCCGCAGGTGCCGCCGCCCGCGCCCTCCCAGCCGCCGTTCGCGGTGACGCCCGACGCCGGGCCGGTGCGGCTCGCCGGGGCGAAGGTGCCGATCGGGCCCGGGCCGCGGGTCTCCGCAGCCCGCGCGAGCGTCCCGCCCGGCGCCTCCGGGCTCGCCGCGTCCTGGTCACGCTCCACCCCGCACCGGGCCGGCACCAACGGCACCGACCCGGCCGCCGCCGGGGTGCCCGCGCCCGCGCCGGCGCCCGACGCCGCGCCCACGTCGTGGCGGCCCTGGCGCTTCCGGATGTCCAACGACGTCTGGGGCACCCCCGCCGTCGCGGGGAACCTGGTCTACGTGACGTCCTTCGAGGTCCACGCCCTGGACGTCGCCACCGGCCGGCGCAGCTTCAAGACGCGGGACGTCGCCTGGTCCATGGCGGTGGCCGACGGCCGCATCCACGCCTCCGACGGCCCCACGCTCTACGCCCTCGACGGCGCCGACGGCTCCGACCTCTGGCGGCTGCCGACCGACGCCTGGGTGTACTCCCTGCAGGCCGACCGCGGCACCGTCGTCACCGGCACGCGCGGCGGCGGCGTCCAGGCCTGGGAGGCGGCCAACGGCGAGAAGCTCTGGGAGATCACCGGAGCCCAGACCGACTTCGAGACGCCCGAGGCCGGGCCGGTGGTCCGCGACGGCACGGTGTACGTGTGGAAGGGCGCCCGGCTGCGCGCCCTGGAGGCCCGTACGGGTGAGGAACGCTGGTCGTACCCGGTGGGCGACGCGGCCTCCTGCGGGGGCGTGCCGGTGCGGCTCGCCCAGGCGCAGGACGGCTACGTGTACGTGTCCGCCGGCTCGCGGGTCCTCGCCATCGACGTGGCCGGCGGGCACGTCCGCTGGCACTTCGAGGCGCCGGCCGCGTTCCTCTGCCCGCCCGCGTTCGCGCCCGGGCCCGCGGTGACGGGCGGCGGCGTATACCTCGCCGACTACCTCGGCACGGTGTACGCCCTCGACGCCACGGACGGCCGCGACCGGTGGCGCATCGCCACGGAGTCCCGCTCCTCGATCGAACCGGTCCTCGTCGCGGACGGCCACGTGCACGTGGGCAGCGGCAAGGGGCTCTACACCCTCGACGCGGTCACGGGCACGCCGAAGTGGCGCTTCCAGGCGGGCGGCGAGGTCGTCGGCACGCCGGTCGTCGCTGACCGCCGCATCCACTTCGGCTCCACGGACCACCTCCTCTACACCCTGAAGGCCGACGACGGCCGCCTCCGCTGGAAGCTGGCGACGGGCGGCGAGATCACGGGCGCGCCCGTGGTTCGGGACGGTGTGGTGTACGCGTGCAGCAAGGACCGCTGTGTGTACGCGTTGGACGCGGAGCGGGGGACGGGAACAGCGCGGGGGTAGGCCGGGGGCCTTGGGGGGTGGGGTGGTCCTCGTCGACTGTGCGGTTGGGCCCACCCGGGGGTGGGGGGCGCGAGCTGCGCTTACGGGTTGGGGTGCGGGGGCGTGGGCGGCTGCGCGGGTGCGGGGGCGTGCGTTTGCGCCTGGGGTTCGTCTTGGGGTGCGGGGCCGCGGGGGTATGTGCGTACTCGCCATCCCTGCGGCGCTGCCTCGCGGACAATGTTGCTCTTGCGGGCTCGGTGCTCCGTGCGCACATACCCCCACGTCCCCTCCCGTCTCATACGCGGGTGCGGCCCGGTGGGGCGGCTCGCTGTGCCCAGGGTCCGTCCTGGGTGGCGCACCCACCCGCCTGCCCTTGCGCCCACTGCCTTTCTGTTGGGCTGGTGGCTTGGGAGCCCGGCCCTGGGGAGGGGATCATGGGCGCGGATCGGTGGGAGTGACACAGGGGGTAGGGGAATCATGGTTGCGTTCCACGCATCCGCGCTGGACGGGGTGGCCCGAAATCCGGCGCTGCCGACCTGCTGCTGCGCCTGCTCGCCCTCGGGGCAGACGGTGACCGTCCGCCCCGTGACGCTCTTCAGCGGGCGGGACTCCCCGAGTCGGCCGTCGCGCTGATCCTGGCCCACCCGAACCCGGGGGTCCGGATCGATTTCGCCATGAGTGCCAGGGTGGAGCCTGCACAGCGGGCTCGACTCGCGGACGATCCTTCTCCCAAGGTGCGGGCAGCTCTCGCATACGGACCCGAGGTGTGCGATCCGCGCGCAAGGATCGCGCCGCTCCCGGATGCCGTGTGCGCCCGTCTGCTCGACGACCCGGATTCTTCCGTACGCACGGCCCTGCTGGAGTCGCCCCATCTGGCGCCATCGTTCGCGGCATCGATGGCCACTCATCACCGTGCGGCAGCGCGCCGGGAAGCGGTGCGTGCATGGGAGGCCCTGTCTGCGGGCGAGCGGTCCGCACTGCTGGCCGACCCCGACACCGAGGTGCGGCGGGCCGCCGAGCTGCAGAAGTGCCGGGGGGACGCCCGCGTGACCGCCGAACTCCTCCGCGACCCGAAGTCCGCCGCCGAGGCGCTGCGCCGCGGGCTCCTTGACCGTGCCGCCGCCGAGCGGTGCGTCACCGAGCGGACGCACCTGACCTCCCTCGCCGAGAATCCGTCGCTGCCCGCCGACCTCGTAGAGCGGCTCGCCGTGGACCCCGACGAGGCCGTACGGCTCGCCGTCTCCCTGCGGCCCGAGCTCGACGAGATGCGGCGCATGGCCATCGACTTCACGGCCGGGGACCTCGACAGGGGCAACGGCGTGTGGTGGGTACGGGACGGGCTCGCCGACCCCGGGGTAATGCGCCGGGCCGCTACCTCCGCTCACCCGCTGCTCCGGCGCGCCGCCGCCCGGAGCCCCCATCTGCCGCCTGACCTGCTGCGCCTGCTCGCACGCCTCGAGGACCCGGTGGTGGAGAACCTCCTGGGCATTCACCACCCCGACGCTCCGGAGGAGGTCCTGATGCGGGTGTTTGCGCGGCTGGGTGGGACGTTCTCCGCCTGGATGGCGGAGACGCACCCTCGGTTTCCCCGCGAGGGCCTCGCCACCCGCTACGCCAACCACCCTGACGGGAACTACCGCCGGCTGGCCGTACGAGATCCGGCCGCCACGCCGGAGCTGATCGAACGGCTCATCCACGACCCCGTCGTCTGGACGCGTCAGGCGGCGGTCCGCGACCCGCGCCTCCCGTTCCACCGGCTCCGCGAGGCCCTCCTTGTCCCCGAAATTGCATCCAGCGCGGGTGCCAACCCGGCACTCCCCGAGGACGATATGGCCGCCGTCCTGGGCCGGGCTGGCGTTCCCGCCTGACCGCCGGGCGGAACCGACTTGCTCGCGCCCCGAAGTGAAGGCTGTGATCCACCCACCAGCGGTTGGTACCTGGGTGCGCAGGCCAGCGGGGGTGGTGAGGGGTGCTGTTGAGCTGGGTGACCCAAGGGAACGGCACGGGGCACACCCACCCACCCGCCCCTACTCCTGTCCTGCGTCGCGGGGCAAACGGGTGGGTGGGTGGGGAACATCCGCTGCGGAGCGGCGGGTCTGGGGCGGGCCGTAGGCGGGCGGTGCCCTCATCGTTCCGGCGGCGTCTGCCAGGGCGGAGGCGTGGGGGCGGGCGGCTCCTCCGGGCGCTTGGGCCCTGCCGTCCGGGGCTGATCCGGGGCCGGTCCGGGCTCCGGTTCTTGCCGCGACCGCTCCGGCGGCTCCGCGTACGGGTCCGTGTACGGGTCCTCGTACGGCTCCGGATACGGGTACTGCGTCGGCCGCGCCTCGTCGCCGGGCGGCGTCACGCGGGGCGTCCCCGCATACGGCGTCTGCGCCCCGTCGTCCGGATATGGCGCCTGCGCGGGATCGTCCACGTACATCGTGCGGGTGGAGTCGTCCTCGTAGGGAGGCCGGCCCGGTGCCCCGGCGTGCGGCGCCTGCGTGGGGTCGTCCGCGTAGGGGGCCCGATCCGGCGTCCCCGCGTACGGCGCCTGCTGAGGGTCGTCCGCGTACGGGCCCGGAGTCGTGTCCTCCCCGTAGGGAGTCCGGGACGCCCTCCGGCCGCGGCGGCCCCTGACCCGGCCGCGACCGGACATCACCGCCGCGCCCAGCAGGAGCAGTACCCCGCCCCCGAACGCCCCCAGCACACCCTGGCCCAGACCCGAACCGTCGCCCGCGACGGTCAGGCTGCCCTCCGCCTGGCCCTGGCGGACCATCCACAGCACCGTGAAGCCGAGCACCAGCACGCCCGCCACCGCCACCAGCAGCCGCGACCTCAGCAGCAGGCCCACCAGCGTCAGCAGCGCCGCGACGGCGAACGGCAGGAAGAGTGAACCGAACAGCTCCGCCCCCGCGTCGGTGACCCCGCCCCCGGAGAACAGCTCCCCGATGCGGAAGTCACGTCCGTGACGGCCGTCGTACCAGGCTCGGAAGGGGCTCCATACGGCGGCCGTCGCTCCGACGAGAGCGAGGACCGACCCGAGGACGTTGCGGACCATGACGGGCCTCCTCGTGTGCGCACCGGCCGAGGGGCCGTGCGCGTCTCGCGAGATCGACGCTACGCCGGGTGCGTGGCCCACGCCACGTGGCCGGACCCGCCCCACGGATCCGATCGGCGGGACCACGGACGGACGGCCACCGCGCGACGCGCGGACGCGCGTCCCCGCTCTCCGCGCGGATGCGCGGATGCGCGGAGAGCGGGGCGCGCGGCGCCTGCGGCGGCCCACGTCACCGACCGCGCCACCGGCGCCAGCGGCGGTATCGCCCCGGCCCTGCGCGCGAGCGCCTACCGCATCCGGAAGTCCCCTCCACCCCGCCGTCCCGCGAACAGCTCAGCCTGGCGGTCCGGCGGCAGGTTGCCCAGTGCGATCAGGTGCGGCGCGTGCGCCAGCGCCTGGTTGCGGGCCGCCTCCTTCGCCGACCAGAGGGCCCGCACGGTGCCCTGCACCGCCTCCGTCGGGTACGAGGCGATCGTGCCGGCCGCCCGCAGCGCCGCGTCCAGCGCGCCGCCGGGCGGCGTCAGTTCCGAGACCAGGCCCGTCTCGTACGCCCGCCGCGCCGAGACCCGCTCCGCCGTGCCCATCAGCGCCATCCTCGCCACCTCGCCGAACGGCATGCGCTGCGCCATGTGGATCGCCTCGTACGCGCTGACCATGCCGTACGTGGTGTGCGGGTCGAAGAACGTGGCGCGTTCGTCCGCCACCACGAACTCGGCCTCGCCGATGAGGTAGAAGGCACCGCCGCACGCCATGCCGTTGACGGCGGCGATCACCGGCTTCCAGCAGTCGTTCGCCTTGGGGCCGATCGCGATGAGCGGATCGTCGATCGTGTACGGGGAGTTCGGCTGCGGCACCTCCGTGTCGCGGTCGATGCCCGTGCAGAAGGACGCCTCGCCCGCGCCCGTGACGACCACCGCCCGTACGGCGTCGTCGAAGCGGAACTCCCGCCAGGCGGCGGCCAGTTGTGCCGCCGTCTCCAGGTCGATCGCGTTGTGGCGTCCGGGGCGGTCCAGGGTGAGGACCGCGACCCCCGTGTCCTTGTCGACCGCCGTGCGCAGGCCGGAACCGGGCCGCCCCGTCACGGCCGCTCCAGGATCCAGCGCGGCACCACGGTCCCGCCGACGTCGGCGAAGACGGCCTGCACCTTCGCGCCGATGCGCAGCCGCTCCGGGAGCACGGAGTTCAGGGCCGCGTCGGGCACCGCGACGAGGTTGCCGACGAGGCGGATGCGGGGCGCGTCGGCGAGTTCGACGATGATCGCGTTGTACGGGGCCTGCTCGGCGTAGGCGGGCAGCAGGGGAGGGTGCGGGAGGACGTAGGACCAGATGCGGCCCCGGCCGCTCATCCTGCGCCACTCGCTGTCGAAGGACCGGCAGTGCGGGCAGCAGGGGCGGGGCGGGAAGCGGAGTTCGCCGCAGGACGGCTCCGCGCAGGCCTGTACGCGGAGTTCGCCGCGGGCGGCGTAGGTCCAGAAGGGGGCGCCGTCGTCGTCGATGGTGGGGGTCAGGAGGGTCTCTGTCGGTGTCGCGTCTGCCATGTGGGTGTCCCTTGCCGGGTGCGGGTCTCTCTGTGGCCGGTCGCGCGGTTCCCCGCGCCCCTCAGGGGGCCCGGAGCAGGATCGCCGAGGTCGGGACCCCTTCACCCGCCGTCACCAGACAGGTCGACGCGTCCGGCACCTGCGCCGTGGACGTGCCCCGCAGCTGCTTCACGCCCTCGTTGATGAGGTTGAAGCCGTGCACGTACGCCTCGCTGAGCCCGCCGCCCCCGGTGTTGATCGGCAGCCGTCCGCCGCTCTCCAGCGCGCCGCCCTCGGTGAAGGCGCCGCCCTCGCCGCGCCCGCAGAAGCCGTAGCCCTCCAGGGAGAGCGGTATGAGCGGCGTGAACGCGTCGTAGATCTGCGCGACGTCCACGTCCTGCGGGCCGAAGTCCGCCTGCTTCCACAGGTGTCGGGCGGCGGTCCAGGCCGGTCCGGAGAGCGGGTCGTCGTTCCAGTAGTTGACCATCCCGTGGTGCTGGGAGGGCAGCCCCTGCGCCACGGAGTGCACGTACACCGGCCGCTGCCGGCAGTCCCGCGCCCGTTCGGCGGAGACGAGCACGCACGCCAACGCTCCGTCCGTCTCCAGGCAGTTGTCGAAGAGGCAGAGCGGCTCGCTGATCCAGCGGGAGGTCATATACATGTCGCGGGTCAGCGGGCGTTCGTACATCATCGCGGCGGGGTTCTGGTTGGCGCGGTTGCGGCAGGCGAGGGCGACGTTGAAGAGGTGGTCGCGGGTCGCGCCGTACTCGTGCATGTAGCGGCGGGTCAGCATGCCGATCTCGTCGGCGGGCCGCAGCAGGCCGAAGGGCCGTGTCCACTGGCCGGGGGTGGGCAGCTGGACGGTGGTGTTCTTCCAGGGCCGCGGGCCGCTGCCGCGCTTGCGCGAGCGCCAGGCGATGCCGACGTGCGCCTGCCCGGTGGCGATGGCGGAGGCGAGGTGCGCGACGGTCGCGCAGGAACCGCCGCCGCCGTAGCCGACCTTGCTGAAGAAGGTGACGTCGCCCGCGCCGATGGCCTTGGCGACCTCGACCTCGTCGGTCTCCTCCATCGTGTACGAGGCGAAGGCGTCGACCTCGGACGGTGCGATGCCGGCGTCGTCGAGGGCCGCGACGACGGCGCGGCAGGCCAGTTCCTTCTCGCTCTGCGGCAGGTGTTTCGCGAACGGGGTCTGGCCGATCCCGACGATCGCTGTAGCGTCCTTGAGTGAAGCCATGGGCAGCGGCACCTCCAGGCATACGGGCCATGTCATCGCCGTGCGCGGTCTGCTGACAGGGCGTCAGGCTACCGCTAATCTGACGGTCAGTCAGCTACACGTCGGGAGGGGCTTGCGATGCGCGGCGACCTGGAGTGGGGCAGCATCCCGGGACTGGTACGGGCGGCCGCCGAACGGTACGGCCCGCGCGAGGCCGTCGTCGAGGGCCGCACCCGCCTCTCGTACACGGAGCTGGGCGCGCGGGTGGAGCGGGCCGCGGCCGCGTGCATGGCGTCCGGCGTCGCACCCGGCGACCGCGTGGCCGTCTGGGCGCCCAACACCCTCGACTGGATCGTCTCCGCGCTCGGCGCGGTCACCGCCGGCGCGGTCCTCGTCCCCCTCAACACCCGCTTCAAGGGCTCCGAGGCGGCCTATGTGCTGGCCCGCAGCCGCGCCAAACTCCTCTTCGTCACCGGCACGTTCCTCGGCACGTCGTACGTCGCCTCACTGCGGCGCGCGGCGGCCGACGGCCCCGGCGGGGGACCGCTCCCGGGCCTGCCGCACCTGGAGCAGGTGGTGGTGCTCTCCGACGACGCCCCGCCTTCCTTCCGCACCTGGAAGGAGTTCCTCGCGGGCGGCGACGGCGTGGACGCGGCGGCGGTCCGCACCCGGGCGGACGCGGTCGACGGATCGGCGCCCTCGGACATCATCTTCACCTCCGGCACGACCGGCCGCCCCAAGGGCGCCGTCATCACCCACGCGCAGACGCTGCGCTGCTACGACGTGTGGAGCGACCTGGCGGGCCTGCGCGAGGGCGACCGCTATCTGATCGTGAACCCGTTCTTCCACACCTTCGGCTACAAGGCGGGCATCATCGCGTGCCTGATGCGCGGCGCGACGATGATCCCGCAGCCGGTCTTCAACGTGGACACGGTCCTCGCGAACGTCGCCGCCGAACGCGTCTCCGTGCTGCCGGGCCCGCCCACCCTGCACCAGTCGATCCTCGACCACCCCGCCCGCGACCAGCACGACCTGTCCGCGCTGCGGCTCGTGGTGACCGGCGCGGCGGTGGTGCCGCTGCGACTGGTGGAGCGGCTGCGCGCGGAACTGCGCATCGCCACCGTCCTGACGGCGTACGGCCTCTCCGAGGCGAGCGGCATCGTCACGATGTGCCGCCGCGGCGACCCGGTCGAGGTGGTCGCGGCGACGTCGGGCCGCGCCATCCCCGGCACGGAGGTACGGGTGGTGACGGCCGCGGGCGAGCCCCTGGCGCCCGGCCGCCCGGGCGAGGTCGTGGTGCGCGGCCACAACGTCATGCGGGGCTACTTCGAGGACCCGGCCGCCACGAAGGAGTGCCTGACGCCGGACGGCTGGCTGCGCACGGGCGACGTGGGCGTCCTCGACGCGGAGGGCAACCTCCGTATCACCGACCGCATCAAGGACATGTTCATCGTCGGCGGCTTCAACGCCTACCCGGCCGAGATAGAGCAGCTCCTCGGCCTCCACCCGGACGTGGCGGACGTGGCCGTGATCGGCGTCCCGGACCCCCGGCTTGGCGAGGTGGGCAGGGCCTACGTGGTGCGGCGCCCCGGCGCGCTGACGACCGCCGACGACCTCATCGCGTGGGCGCGCCGCGAGATGGCGAACTACAAGGTGCCGAGGTCGGTGGAGTTCCTGGGGGAGCTGCCGCGCAACGCGAGCGGGAAGGTGGTGAAGGGGGAGCTGCGGGGCGGGCTCACCCGGTAGCGCCGGCTGACGCGGCGCGCTCGTCGGCGCTGCGCTCCACGCAGAACTCGTTGCCCTCCGGATCGGTGAGGGTGACCCAGCCGAGGCCGTCGGGGCGGCGGTGGTCCTCGTGCAGCTTCGCGCCCAGGGCGAGGAGCCGGTCGACCTCCTCGTCGCGGGTGCGGTCCTGCGGCTGGAGGTCGATGTGCAGCCGGTTCTTGAGCGTCTTCGTCTCCGGCACGGTCACGAAGAGCAGGGCGACGCCGTCGGCCTCGACGGTGGCCTCCGGGTCACCGGGAAAGTCGTCGTCGGCGAGCTTCCCGCCGAGGACCTCGGCCCAGAAGGCCCCCTGGCGGTAGGCGTCGTGGGAGTCGAACGTGAGGTGGCGCACGCGAGAGGTCATGGGGGGACTATGGGGCGGGGCGGGGGGCGGTGTCCACGGAAATACGGCGCGGCGCCCAGGAACTCGCAGGCCCGAGCCGCAGCCGCACCCCGGAGCCCGCAGCCGCCACCCTGGAGCCCGCAGCCGCCCCGTCGGAGCGTGGAGCCGCCACTCCGGAGCGTGGAGCCGACAGCCCGGAGGCGGTGATCACCTCTGGAACGATTGCGGGATGCACTCACCCACGCCGTCCGTCACCCCGGGCCCCCGCCCCCGCCTCCTCTATGTCACCGACCTCGCCTACCAGGCGAAGGGGCGTCGTTACTGCGACGAGGACATCTACCTCACCACCCGCCTCCGCGAGGACTTCGACGTGGCGCTGTGCCACCCGCTGGACGCGACCGCGCTGATGGAGTCGGGGTCCTTCGACACGGTGGTGGTCCGCAACAGCGGACCCGTCCTCCACTACGCGTCCGCGTGGGACGACTTCAAGGCCCGCGCGGCCCGCAGCGGCACCCGCGTCTACAACCAGCTCACCGGCAGCGCGGACATGAAGGGCAAGCAGTATCTGCTGGACCTGACGGCGGCCCGCCACCCCGTGATCCCCACGGTCGACGACCCCCGGGACGTGGACCGCCTGCCGGAGGCGCCCACGTACGCGGTGAAGCCGAAGCTCGGGGCGGATTCGATAGGCCTGGAGTTCGTGACGCGGGAGAAGCTGGCGGCGCTGCCGCCGACCGGCGCGGGGCTCCTCATCCAGCCCCGCGTCGACTTCAGGTACGAGGTCTCGTTCTACTTCGTGGACCGCACGTACCAGTACGCGCTGTACGCCCCCGACCCCGCCCGCCGCTGGCACCTGGAGCGCTACGCCCCCACCCCCGACGACGTGGCGTTCGCCCAGCGCTTCGTCGACTGGAACACGATCGACCACGGCATCCAACGCGTCGACGCATGCCGCACCCGAGACACCGGCGAGCTCCTCCTGGTCGAACTGGAGGACCTGAACCCGTACTTGTCCCTGGACTCGGTGGACGAGAAGACGCGGGTGGCCTTCGTGACGGCGGTGAAGCGCTCCCTGTCTTCCCAGCTGGCCGCGCCCTTGCCGTGCTGACTGACGCTGGGGGCAGGGCCGGGGGGATTCTCTGGGTGGACGGGGCCCCACCGTGAAACGGGGCCGAGCGGTGGCTCGACCCCGTGCCGCGGTGACCTCGTGGCCGCCGTCGCCGCGTGCCGCGTGCGGCGTCAGCTGCGCGGGGGCGCCGGTATGTGGCTGTCGCTCAGGGGCGTGGTCGGGGTGTGGCTGTCCTGGGCGGTGATCGGGAGGTGGCCGTCGGCCGGCGGGGTCGGGGTGTGGCTGTCGGCGAACGCCGGGGTCGCGGCTCCGGCCGCGGCGGCCGCCGCGATGGCGGCGGTGACGAGGTACTTCTTGGCGCGGAACATTTCCAACTCCTCTGACAGGGCGCGTACTTGTGACGTCGAGCGAACTTACCGACGAGGTGACCGAATGTTCGAACCCCGGAAGGGGTTGGGCGTGTCCCCCGTCGCCCTTCACCTACCCGGATCGCCCGCACGTCCGGCTTCCCGCCGCGTCCGGACGCGGACATGCGTCGGCCGCGACGGCTCCCCCTCCGCGCCGTCGCGGCCGACCCCCGTCGGATGAAAGTCTCAGACCCCGTCGGCCGGCGGGGCGGGCATGTGGCCGTCGGCCTGGGTGACGGCGCCGTCCTTCGGCGGGACGGGCATGTGACCGTCGCCCATCGGCGTGGCCGTTCCGTCCTTCGGCGGGGCGGGCATGTGGCCGTCACGCTTGACGCTGATGTCCTTCTGGGCTTCGCTCATGGTGGCAACTCCTGCGGAATCGACAGGTTGGGGCGAAACGCCCGTTCGGCAACTCCCCCGAGGATCGCCGAACGAGCGTTCCAGGGCCGCTCACCCTATTCCGTGAGGCCCCACGCGACCCGTCTGCCCCCCGACGCGACGGATCGATGAGTGAAGAGTGACAGCCCCCCATAAACGTTCGATGAACGTGAGCGCGCCGGTGTCAGGCCGCTGCCACGGGGTCGAGGAGCGCACGGACCTCGTCGGCCTCCACGGCCCCGGCGCGCTCGTACAGGGCCAGCGCTTCCCGCCAGCAGGCTTGTGCGCGGTCGAGCTGCGCCAGGCTGTCCAGGGAACGTCCCAGCAGCGTCAGGACGTTGGCCCGCATCCAGTCGCCGCCGATGCAACCCGTGGCGAGGGCCTGCTCCGCGTGCTTCGCCGCCTGCGCGGGGCGACGGGCCTGGAGGTGCACCTGGGCGATCCGGTAGTGCGAGGTTCCCTCCCACAGCCGTTGGCGATTCTCCACGAACATCCGCAGAGCGTCCGTGAGCTGGTCCAGCGCCTCCGGGTGGCGGCCGGAATGGCTGAGGCCGATGCCCAGGGCGTACTTCGCGTTGGCCAGCCGCAGGGTGAGCCCGAGCTCGTCGTAGATGTGCACGCCCTGCTCGGCGATCTCGATGGCCTTGCCCGTACGCCCCACGGAGACGAGCACCCGGGAGAGGTTGCACAGGGCGCTCGCCTCGCCCGGCCGGTTGCCGTCGGCACGGAAGGCCTCGATCGCCTTGAGGAAATAGCTCTCGCTCGCCTCGTACTGCTTCATGCAGGCGGTCGCGATGCCCTGCTCGTTCGGCGCGTTCCCGCTGGTCCACGGGTCCTGTGAGCGGGCGGCCAGCTCGGTGGCGCGTGCCAGCTCGCCGGAGGCCACGTCGAAGTGCCCCCCGATCCGCATGATCACCTGCGCGAGGCTGACCAGCGCCCGCCCCTCCGCGTGAGTGTCCCCCAGAGCCGCCGCCGCGTCCCGCGCCGCGGAGGTCGCCGCCTCGTAGCGGAGCGAACTCGCCCCCGACTCCGCGAGGTCCTTGGACGCCAGCAGCAGGTCGACCGCCCGACGGAGCGTCCTCGCCCCCAGCGACTGCTGGACGCAGGCCAGGATGCACGCCGCCTCGGAGTGCAGCCAGTCCAGGGCCCTCGTGTCGTCCGTGAAGTCCTGGCCCGCGTGGCGGGTGGCCTCCAGGTGGTCCACCGTGCGGTCGCCGGGCCGCTCGATCGCGTACACCCGGGCCGCCGACGCCAGGTAGAAGTCGAGCAGGCGCGACATCGCCGCGTCCCGTTCGGTGGGGGGCTGTTCGTCGCGTTCGGCGCACGCACGCGCGTAGAGGCGTACGAGATCGTGGTAGCGGTAGCGGCCCGGGGCCGCCGATTCGACCAGGGACGTGTCGACCAGGGATTCCAGGAGGTCCTCGGTCTCCTCCAGGGGGAGGTCGAGGACCGCCGCGGCTGCCGCCAGGGAGAGGTCGGGGCCGTCCGCGAGGCCCAGGAGGCGGAAGGCGCGGGCCTGGGCCGGCTCCAGCTGGCCGTAGCCCAGCTCGAACGTGGCCTTCACCGCCAGGTCGCCCGCCTGCAGCTCGTCCAGGCGGCGCCGCTCGTCCGCGAGCTTCGCGGCGAGCGTGGACACCGTCCAGGTGCGGCGCGACGCCAGCCGGGACGCCGCGATCCGGATGGCCAGCGGCAGGAACCCGCACGCCGCCACCACGTCCAGCGCGGCCTCCCGCTCCGAGGTGACCCGCTCTTCGCCGACGATGCGGGTGAAGAGCAGGAGCGCCTCCTCCGGCGACATCACGTCCAGGTCCACCAGGTGCGCGCCCGCCAGGTCGACCATGCGGACGCGGCTCGTGACGAGGGCCGCGCAGCCCTCCATGCCCGGCAGCAACGGCCTGACCTGCGCCGCGTCGCGGGCGTTGTCCAGCAGGACCAGGATCCGGCGGCCGTCGAGCACGGAGCGGTACAGGGCCGCCCGCTCCTCCAGGGAGTCCGGGATCGCGGAGTCCGCCGTGCCGAGGGCGCGCAGGAAGGCGCCGAGGACCGCCTCCGGTTCCGCCGCCCGCGCCCCCGCGCCCTGCAGGTCCACGTACAGCTGGCCGTCGGGGAAGTGGGCGCGCGCCGCGTGCGCGACGTGCACGGCGAGGGTGGTCTTGCCGACGCCGCCGATGCCCGCGAGGGCGGAGACCGCCATCACGCGGCCCTCGGCGGCGGAGAGGATGTCGCTGAGTTCGTCGACGAAGGCCCCGCGTCCGGTGAAGTCCGGCACGGTCGCGGGCAGTTGGGCCGGGCGGACCGCCGCGGACGCCGGTTCCTGGGCGGGCGCCGAGGGCTCCGCGAGGCCGGGGTCGGCCTGGAGGATGCGCTGCTGGAGCTCCTTGAGGCCGGGGCGCGGGTCGACGCCGAGTTCGTCGGCGAGCAGCCGGCGCGTGTCCGCGTAGACGGCCAGGGCCTCCGCCTGGCGCCCGCTGCGGTACAGGGCGAGCATGAGCAGCTCGCGCAGCCGTTCGCGGAGCGGGTGGGCCGCCGTCAGGGCGGTCAGCTCCGAGACCGCCTCGGCGTGGCAGCCCTGCTCCAGGTCCATGTCGAGGCGGGTCTCGACGAGTTGGAGGCGCCATTCGCCGAGGCGGGTGCGCTGCGTGTCGGCGTAGGGGCCGGGGACGTTGGCCAGCGGCTCGCCGTCCCACAGGCCGAGGGCATCGTTCACCAGGGAGCGCGCCCGGCACAGGTCGCCGACGCCGCGGGCCTTCTCGGCGGCCGTCCACAGGTCCTCCGCCCGGGCGAGGTCCAGGGCGCCGTCGCCGGCCTGGATCGCATAGCCGCCGGACTCGCTGACCAGGACTCCCGGGGGCAGCACCTTGCGGAGCCGGGAGGCGTACGTCCGTACCGCCGCCAGTGCCTGCGACGGCGGCTCCTCGCCCCACAGGGCGTCGATCAGTTCCGAGGCCGTGGCCGTGCGGCCGTCCCGCAGCAGGAGGGCGGCGAGCAGCGCCCGCTGCTGCGGGGAGCCGGTGTTGAGCTGATCCGGGCCGTGCCAGGCGCGCACCGGTCCGAGCACGCTGAAGCGCGGCGTCCGGACCTCGGGGGGATGCCCCTCGGTCCGCTCCCCGGGGAGGTTCCCCGAGGCCGGACGCCACTGCTCCGGTACTCGCGGTACATCGACCATCGCTCCCCCTGCCGCCCTGCTGTTCCCAATCCTGCCGGTCGCGGGTCTGCCCGCCCGCGGTGGTGCTCCGTACACCGTGCTCGGTCTTGCTAGCCGCCAGTTTGCCTTGTTCATGGCGGATGCGTCAGCCGTGCGAGACGGCTCTCACAGGGTCCTCGCACGACATTCCGGATCACTTTCCCGCCACGGAGGCGCCCGGGTGGCCGAGGGGTGGCGCCCGGACGACGCCGATGTGGCGGCCACCGGTTCCCGTGCGCGGGGCCGCCGGTAACCGCACGAGTGGGTGCCGGTTCCCGTACGAGTAGCTGACGGGTCGTCAGATCGGCGCTACCGTGAGCCGTATGGAGACCACGCAGACGACGCCGACCACCCGGAGTCCGGCGGCCCCGGCGGGCCCGGAGGACTTCCCGAAGATCATCTCGGTGGACGACCACACGGTCGAGCCCCCTCATGTCTGGCAGGACCGGCTCCCGTCGAAGTACCGGGACCGCGGCCCCCGGATCGTCCGCGCCCCCCTGCGGGACATGTCCTTCCTCGGCGGGAAGTTCGCCCCCGTCATGGGCGAGCAGGGCGAGGACGGCCCGATCGGGGACTGGTGGATCTACGAGGACCTGCACCGCCCGCTCACCCGCCTCGACACGGCGGTCGGCTACGCCAGGGACGAGATCAAGCTCGAGGTCATCACGTACGAGCAGATGCGGCCCGGCTCGTTCAGCGTGCCGGACCGGCTCGCCGACATGGACGTCAACCACGTCCAGTCCGCCCTCTGCTTCCCGACCTTCCCGCGCTTCTGCGGCCAGACGTTCACCGAGGCCAAGGACCGCGAGCTCGCCCTGCTCTGCGTCCAGGCGTACAACGACTGGATGGTGGAGGAGTGGTGCGGGCCCGAGGCGCACGGCCGCCTCATACCGCTCACCCTCATCCCCCTCTGGGACGCCGAGCTCGCCGCGGCGGAGGTACGGCGCAACGCCGCGCGCGGGGTACGGGCGGTCGCCTTCTCCGAGATCCCGCCGCACCTCGGGCTGCCCTCCATCCACACCGACGCGTGGGACCCCTTCCTGCGCGCCTGCGACGAGACCGGCACGGTCGTCGCCATGCACATCGGCTCGTCCAGCAGGATGCCGTCCACCTCGGCGGACGCTCCGCCGGCCGTCGGTTCCACCATCACCTTCGCCAACTGCTGCTTCTCGATGGTGGACTGGCTGATGAGCGGCAAGTTCGAACGCTTCCCCGACCTCAAGATCATGTACGCGGAGGGCCAGATCGGCTGGATCCCCTACATCCTGGAGCGCGCGGACGTCGTCTGGGAGGAGAACCGGGGCTGGGGCGGCGTCGCGGACAAGGTCACCCGGCCGCCGTCCGAACTCTTCACCGAGCACGTCTTCGGCTGCTTCTTCGACGACGCGTTCGGCCTGAGGAACCTCGACTCCATCGGGGTGGGAAACGTCCTGTACGAGACGGACTACCCGCACTCCGACTCGACCTGGCCGAAGTCCCGCCAGGTCGGCGAGGACCAGATGGGGCATCTGGCGCGGGATGTGGTGGAACGGATCGTGCGGGGCAACGCGGTGGGCCTTCTCGGTCTTACGGGGGAGGGGTTGTGGGCGCCTTGAGGTGAGGGGGCGGGAGGTCTGGCCAGGATCTGCGCGCGTACGCCGGTGCAGCCGCGCGTTTCTCTCCGACTGTTCACTCGGGAGAGTCGGTGCAGCCTGCCTGGCACTGGGAGCAGGTAGCCGAGGTGTTGCACTTGGCGATGTCGGGCCACAGCCCGGCGCCGACGTCGGTCCCGTGAGCGTCTCGTCGGCAGGGGAGATGCAGGGGAGTGACGGCACCGATGTCGTGCCCGGGCTCGTCGAGCCACAGCCGGGTGCCGGTGTCATCGACAGTGAGGCCGTAGCGCGTGTAGTGCGGCCCCCCGGCGTGCTTCCACCGGGAGTAGGCACCGACGACCTCCTCCCACAGGTTGCGCGGCCCGTAGACGGTCACCGCGTCCGGTTCCCACCACCGGTGGTAGTCGACGATGGTGACGTTGGTGCCGGTGGCGTCCCAGAACTGGACCTGCCGCCCCTCGCCGTCTCCGCGTTGGGTCTGGCTGATGTCCGGGAGGGCCAGGCCGAGGACGAAGTCCTGTCCCCAGGGACCGCCCAGCAGCTCCGCGGGGTCGATGCGGGACCTGGCCCTGGTGAACTCGGTGGGCGGGTCGAGGTGACGGGTGGGACGGTGGGAGCGGGCGAGCATGTAGAAAGCGGAGCCCACGAAACGCCCTGTGGCGACGCCCTCGGCGTCGACGGTGAGTTTCAACAGCGCGCCGCCGCTGCCGTATGCGGTGGTGTACGGCGTGACGATGAGGGCGCCCCCGGCGGCTTGGTGGCGCCAGGCGTCGGGGACACGACGTACGGAGGCCGTCGCGATGATCCGGTCGTAAGGGGCGGTGGGCTCCCACCCGTCCAGGCCGTCCCCGCACACCGCCGTGGGCGCGTACCCGGCCGCGTGAAGGTTCTGCTGCCCCCATGCGGAGAGCGCGCCGTCGTATTCGAGCGTGGTCAGGCGGTCGGGTCCGACGCGCTCGCACAGCAGCGCCGAGTCGTAGCCCGACGCGGTACCCAGGTGCAGCACGCGGTGATCGGGCGCGAGGTCGAGCTGATGGAGTTTCTCGAAGGCGATGTCCAGGGCGGAGATCGATGAGGAGAAGTCCCCGCGCGCGGGCCCGCCATCGACGCGAGTGGCCCCGTCGTTCATCTGGGTGACCAGCGAGGCGTGAGTGCCCCACACGGTGCGCCGCCAGACGTCCTCGTCCAGGTCACGGTCGATGACCGGGTACCGGCCCTCGCTGTCGGCGACAGGGCTCCAGAAGCGGGCGGGCGCGAACGCCTCGCGGTCCACGGCGTGAAAGGCGGGCCGCAGCCACGGGGACCTGAAAGCACCCATGACCTCAAGCTCTTGCGCGGCGATGTGGCGGTATTCCACGAGCCCGTCCTCTACTTTTTCGGGCCGCTGCCGTCCGGGGACGGCGGCGTCGGCGGCGGCGTCCACGGCTTGTCGGACGGCTCTCCCTGGTGCTTGCCCATGGCGTGTGGCCTTTCGTGGCGGGGTGGCGGTAGTGCGTGTGGTGAGGGGCTTCCCGGCGGATCCGGCCCGGGCACGGGACCGGTGGGCGTGCTCATGGATGCACCTCCGGATCGGTGATGGTTCAGGAGCGGGACAGCACCGCGTACAGGGCGGTACCGAACGACACGATCACCAGCGCGATGAGCCCGGTGGTGATGAGGGTCTCGACCGGACGCGCGCGGTTCGGGCGGCGGGCGCGGTAGCGCCCCCGGCCGTTCACCACTGGGGCACGACCGCGTTCTTCAGCAGCCGACATGCTCCGGCCAGCAGGTACAGGCGGGCGACGGGGTTGGTGAAGACGGCCGCCCGGTGGTCCTCGTGGACGGCCTGGCCGTGGCGGATGGAGTCCGCCAGGACGTCACGGGCGCGTCGGGCCGCCGGACTGGTGCCGCCCATGGCGACGAGACGGCTCTCGGCCTGGATGAGCAGCGGTGGCAGGTAGGAGAACAGCTCGGCGGCGACCTCGTCGGCGAGCCGGCCGGTCGGGTCGGCGACGGCGAGGCCTTCGGCGCGGTGGGCGGCGCTGTCGACGCGCGCCAGGTCCACCGGCTCTCCGGACTGGGGTGTGGTCATCGAACTCACCGTGTGCTCCAGGGGGGTTCTTGCTGATGCTCCACACTGTGGTCTCCCTCCCGCCGGGCCGGACAGGTGAGATCACCGGTCACTCCTGGCCGTGACCCCGGTGATTTTTACCTGCTGTCTGTCGCCGCTCAGTCACGCCGAGCTACCTTGCGGTCGTGGGAGCAAATCAGCACTTGGCCGATGCCATGGGCGAACTGAATATGGGCCAGGCCGAGTTGGCCCGCCGTATGAATGCCGAGATCCTCGAGCTGACGGGGAAGACGGGCAACGTCACCGACTCCGACATCCGCCGTCTGTTGCGCGGCGCGACCGCATGGCCGCACGCCAAGCAGCGCATCGCGCTGGAGCGGGTACTGGGACATCCGGCCACCGAACTCGGGTTCACCCCGCGCTCGCGCACCACTCCAGCGGAGGATCCGATGCACCGCAGAACACTCCTCACCTCCGCGGGCGCGGCCGCCGCAGTGGTGGTCTCCGCACAACTGGGACACGCCGACACCGGCCGGTTCCAGCGTGAGTACGCGCGGCTGCTGACCGCCGATGCGCGCGTCGGCGGCCGACGGCGGGTGGAGAACGACGCCGTGGAACTGGCAGCCCGCATCCAGTCCGCCCTGGCGGGCGGCAGCGCCTCCGACCGCATGCGCCGCCGGCTCTACCATCTCGCCTCCGACGTCACCTGCTGCGCGGCGTTCGCCGCCATCGACGCCAGCGCCCCCCGCCGCGCCCGCGCCCACCTCGACCAGGCTCTGCGCCTGGCCGGGCTGGCCCGCAACGCCGAGGCCACCTACCGCGTGTGGGACCACCAGATGCTCACCGCCAGCCAGTTGGAGAGCCACGCCGAGGCAGCGGCCGGAGCCGAGGTGATGCGCCGGTCCTCGCTCGCCCGCCGCGAGCCGCTGTTCGCGTCCCTGGGACACCTGCGCTCGGCCAACGCGCTGGCCCGCCTCAAGCGGGACAGCGAGTCGCTGCGCGCCCTGGCACTGGCCGAGCGGGCCTTCGACCGCGGCGAGAACAGCGGCGGAGGGGGATGGATCGCCTTCTACGACCGGGCCGAAATCGAAGCGCTCTCCTCCTACGTGTGGACGGCCCTCGGCGACCACGACCGCGCCGAGTACTGCCTGCACCGCACCCTGGCCGCACTCGACGGCCGACAGCTGCGCAACCAGGCGCTCTACACTGCCCACCTGTCGCTGTGCCAGGCACGTCAGGGCGACCTCGAACTGGCCTGCGCCACCGGCCGCCGCGCACACGACCTGTCAGGTCCGGCCATGGGGTCCCAGCGCACGGTCAACACGCTGGCCCGCACCCGCCACGTCCTCAAGGCCACGGGCACCAGGGCACCCGAGGTCACCCGCTGGATCGAGGAGTCGACGCGATGGACCTGAAGCCGTACACGCACGCAGAGGCCCCGCACGTCCGTTCGTTGCTGCTGGACATCCACGACGAGGTCTACGCCCGCGAGGACGACGCCTTCCACGCCCGCCGGCGGTTCTCCTACTTCGTCGACCTCTGGTCCAAGCGCGACGACTGGTTGTGCATGTCCGGGTGGGAGCACGGCGGCCCGGTCGGATACGCCTACGGTTCCCGCTTCAAGCCCGGCGGCTGGTGGGCCGGAGCCACACGCCCGGCGGGCCTGCGCGGGAAGATCTTCGCCCTGTCCGAACTGATGGTCCTGCCGCAGTGGCAGGGCACCGGACGTGCCAAGCTCATCCACGACGCGCTCTTGGACGCCGTCGAGGCGGACTTCGTCACCTTGCAGGTCGAAACGCGTAAACCCCGTGTCCAGGCCCTGTACGAGAAATGGGGCTACGAGCAGCACGGCCGGTCTCAGCCCTCCGAGGATTCCCCCAGCTACGCCGTCATGATCAAGGATCTGCGCCTCGGAGGATCCTGACGGATCCACGCGGGCGGGTGATCGGGCGGGGGCCCGCGCAGCACGCGGCGGTGGACAGGGGCGGCACCGCCCCACCGGCCGGAAGGCGCGTACGAGACGGGAGGGGACGTGGGGGTATGTGCGCACGGAGCACCGAGCCAGCAATAGCAACATTGTCCGCGAGGCAGCGCCGCAGGGATAGCGAGTACGCACATACCCCCACGGCCCCGCACCCACCACCGAACCCAAGGCGCAGACCCCAGCCCAAAGCGCACCCGCACCGAACCCGAACCCGCACCCCCGAGCACAGTCACCCCCAAGCCCTTGTCTGACGAAGCGTCAGGTATCAGCATGTGACGTGCCGTCAGGTTCACGTTCACGTGCACACACCCAGACACAGGGAGTAGGGCAGCCATGAGCTTTCCGGTGGGGCGGGTCGTCCATGGGATGCAGCTTCCCGTCCAGTCCCAGAGTTCCCTCTACGCCGAGCCCTGGGAGGCCCGCGCCACCCCCGACGACCTCCTGGAAATCGCCCGCACCGCCGACCGCACCGGCTTCGCCTACCTCGCGACCTGCGACCACGTCGCCATCCCCCGCCGCCTCGCCGACGCGATGAGCACCACCTGGTACGACCCCGTAGCCACCCTCGCCTTCCTCGCCGCCGCCACCCAGCACGTCCGCCTCATGAGCCACGTCGCCATCGTCGGCCTGCGCCACCCCCTCCTCACCGCCAAGCAGTACGCGACCCTCGACCACCTCAGCGGCGGCCGGCTGATCCTCGGCGTCGGCGCCGGACACGTACAAGAGGAGTTCGAGGCCCTCGGCGTCGACTTCGAGCGGCGCGGGCCCCTTCTCGACGAGGCCGTCGACGCGCTCAAGGCGGCCCTCGGCCCGGACGAGTACCCCGAACACCACGGCGAGCACTACGACTTCAGCGACCTCGGGCAGCTGCCCCGCCCCGCCCAGCCGCACGTCCCCCTCTGGGTCGGCGGCTCCTCGCCCGCCGCCGTCCGCCGCGCGGCGACCCGCGCCGACGGCTGGCTCCCGCAGGGCGACCCGCGCGACAAGCTCCCCGCCCAGATCGCCCGCCTCAAGCGACTCAGGGAGGACGCGGGCATCACCGGACGGATCGTCGTCGGCGCCATCACCGAAGCCCTCTACGTGGGCGAGCCCGCCTGGTCCGTGGGCCGCCGCACCCTCACCGGCAAACCCGACGCACTCGCCGAGTCCCTGCGGGAGTACGGGGCGATGGGCGTCGACCAGATCCAGGTGCGGTTCCGCAGCCGCAGCCGCACCGAACTCACCGACCAGATGGCCGCGTTCGCCGCGGACGTGGCCCCGCACCTCAACCGCTGAAACCTCTGACAACGCCACGACCTCCTCACCTACCCCCCTCACCCCATCCCCCTCACCAGGGCCCCGCACCGCCACCAGGACCTAGACCTACAGGGCAACAGGGCAAAGGAGCACCCATGGGCAAGCTGGACGGCCGCGTCGTCATCGTGACCGGCGCGGCACGCGGGCAGGGCGAGCAGGAGGCGCGCCTCTTCGTCGAGGAGGGCGCGAAGGTCGTCGTCGCCGACGTGCTGGACGAGCAAGGGGTGGCGCTCGCGAAGGAGTTGGGGGAGGACAACGCACGCTACGTCCACCTGGACGTCGGCGACGAAGAGCAGTGGCGGACAGCGGTGACCACCACCAAGGACGCCTTCGGCAAGGTGGACGGCCTCGTCAACAACGCGGGCATCCTCCGCTTCAACGAGCTGGTCAGCACCCCCCTGGAGGAGTTCCAGCAGATCATCCAGGTCAACCAGATCGGCTGTTTCCTGGGCATCCGCACCGTCGCCCCCGAGATCGCCGCGGCCGGCGGCGGCACGATCGTGAACACCGCTTCCTACACGGCCCTCACGGGCATGGCCTTCGTCGGCGCGTACGCCGCGACGAAGCACGCCATCCTCGGCCTCACCCGGGTCGCCGCGCTGGAGCTCGCCGGGCGGAACGTCCGGGTCAACGCCGTGTGCCCCGGCGCCGTCGACACCCCCATGACCAACCCCGCCCAGCTCGACCCGGACGCCGACCCGCGGGCGGCGAGCGAGGCGGTCGCGGAGCTGTACAAGAAGCTGGTGCCGCTCGGACGGATCGGGCGGCCCCAGGAGGTCGCCGCCCTGGCGCTCTTCCTGACCGGGGACGACTCCGCGTACATCACGGGCCAGCCGTTCGTCATCGACGGCGGCTGGCTGGCGGGCGTCAGCATCGTGTGAGGGTGGCGCGGACGCGCGCGCCCCGCACCGACGCGCGGGCGCCCAGCTGACGCCGTATCAGGTATTGACGCCCCGACCCCCCGGTGAAACAGTCGACGCATCACGATCTGACGGGTCGTCAGAAACCGTCAGAACCTCACGAGGACGGTGAACCTCCTTGGAATTCGGTCTCTTTGTACAGGGATACGTGCCCGCCCAGCGGGCCAAGGTCGACCCCGAAGCGGAGCACAAGGCGCTCATCGAGGAGACCGAGTACGTCATCCAGGCGGACAAGTCGGGCTTCAAGTACGCGTGGGCCTCCGAGCACCACTTCCTGGAGGAGTACTCCCACCTCTCCGCCAACGACGTCTACCTCGGATACCTCGCGCACGCGACCGACCGCATCCACCTGGGCTCCGGCATCTTCAACCCGCTCGCCCCGGTCAACCACCCGGTGAAGGTCGCCGAGAAGGTCGCCATGCTCGACCATCTCTCCGAGGGACGGTTCGAGTTCGGCACGGGGCGCGGTGCCGGTTCGCACGAGATCCTCGGCTTCATGCCGGGCATCACGGACATGAACCACACCAAGGAGATATGGGAAGAGACCATCGCCGAGTTCCCCAAGATGTGGCTGCAGGACGAGTACGTGGGGTTCCAGGGCAAGCACTGGTCGCTGCCGCCCCGCAAGATCCTGCCCAAGCCGTACGGGAAGTCGCACCCGGCGATGTGGTACGCCGCCGGATCCCCGTCCTCGTACGCGATGGCCGGCAAGAAGGGGCTCGGCGTCCTCGGGTTCAGCGTGCAGAAGGTCTCCGACATGGAGTGGGTCGTCGAGTCCTACAAGTCGGCCGTCAAGGAGGCCGAGGCGATCGGCGACTTCGTCAACGACAACGTCATGGTGACGTCCACGGCGATCTGCGCGGAGACGCACAAGAAGGCGGTCGAGATCGCGGTCGGCGGCGGGCTCAACTACCTCCAGTCGCTGCTCTTCCGCTATCACGACACCTTCCCCCGGCCCGAGGGCATCCCCGAGTGGCCCGAGCTGCTCCCCGAGTACAGCGAGGAGATCATCGAGCTGCTCATCGCCGAGGAGCTGATGATCTGCGGCGACCCGGACGAGGTGCTCACGCAGTGCAAGCGGTGGGAGCAGGCCGGTGCGGACCAGCTCAGCTTCGGGCTGCCGATCGGGATCTCGCCCGACGACACGAAGAACACGATCAAGCTGATCGGGGAGCACGTGATCCCGAAGATCGACACGGATCCGGTGCATCGGACCTCGCGGTTCCGGGCGGGGGCGTAGCCCGCCGGGCCTGGACCTCATGACTCCCCGGCCTCCCCTCCCGGACGGAGGCCGGGGCCCTTGCCGGGCGGGGGGCGGTGTCACGCGGCGCGGCCACGGGGCTGCGGTCACGGGGGTGCCGTCGCGGGGGCGCTGCCCCCGGGCCCCCTGATCGTCGCCCTCCGGGCTCGTCCTCAAGCGCCGGACGGGCTGGAAGGCCGGCCCCCACCGGGGGTGTTCGTGCGTCCGCCCCCCCGGCGGGTGGTTCATCGCCCTCCGGGCTCGTCCTCAAACGCCGGACGGGCTGAAATGTCACCCTGCGCCCCCGGCTCGTCCTCCAAAAACCGGAAGGGCTGGAACGTCACCCTGCGCCCCCGCTCGTCCGCAAGCGCCGGACGGGCCGAAACGTCAGCCCGCGCCCCCCACCCCCGCTCGTCCCCAAACGCCGGACGGGCTGGAAGCTCGCCCTCACCCGACCCGCTCCTCACCCGACCCGCTCCTCACCCATCCCCACTCCTCACCCACCCCGCTCCTCGGAAGGGGACCTTCTCGTCATGCTTGATCACCTCATCAAGGGCGTCACCGTCGTCGACGGGACCGGCGCCCCCGCCTATGCCGCCGACGTCGGGATCAGGGACGGGCGTATCGCCGTCATCGCCGAACCCGGAACCGTCACCGAGGAGGCGCGGACCGGTGAGGACGCGCGCGGGCTCGTGCTCGCGCCCGGGTTCGTCGATCCGCATACGCACTACGACGCCCAGCTCTTCTGGGACCCGTACGCCACGCCCTCCCTCAACCACGGCGTCACCACCGTCGCCGGCGGCAACTGCGGGTTCACGCTCGCGCCGCTCCACCCGGAGCGGCCCGGTGACGCCGACTACACGCGGCGGATGATGTCGAAGGTCGAGGGGATGTCGCTGGTCGCCCTGGAGGAGGGCGCGCCCTGGACGTGGAGTTCGTTCGGGGAGTATCTCGACGCCCTCGAAGGGCGTATCGTCGTCAACGCCGGCTTCATGGTCGGGCACTGCGCGCTGCGCCGGTACGTCATGGGCGCCGACGCCGTGGGCGGGCAGCCGTCCGACGCGCAGCTCGACGCGATGGTGCGGCTCTTCCACGAGGCCATGGACGCCGGGGCCTGGGGGCTCTCCACCACCCAGTCCTCCACCCACTCCGACGGCGACGGGCAGCCCGTCGCGTCCCGGCACGCCCGGCCGGCGGAGCTGCTCGCGCTCAGCCGGGCCGTCGCCGAGCACGAGGGGACGCAGCTGGAGGCGATCGTCGCCGGGTGCCTCGACCAGTTCAGCGACGACGAGATCGATCTGTTCGTGGAGATGAGCGCGGCCGCGGGACGGCCCCTCAACTGGAACGTGCTGACCATCGACGCCGCCGTCCCCGAACGCGTGCCGCGCCAGCTCGTGCCGAGTGAGCGCGCCCGCAAGGCCGGCGGCCGCATCGTCGCGCTGACCATGCCGATCCTCACGCCCATGAACATGTCGCTCGGCACGTTCTGCGCGCTCAACCTCATCCCGGGCTGGGGCGACATCCTCGGGCTGCCCGTGCCCGAGCGGATCGCCAAGCTGCGCGACCCCGGTGTGCGCGCCGAGATGCTGGCGCACGCGGGCAGCGAGGAGGCGGGCGTCTTCCGGCGGCTCGCGCGGTTCGACCGGTACGTCATCGGGGACACGTACTCCGAGGCGAACGAGGGGCTCACCGGGCGGGTGGTCGGGGACGTCGCCGCCGAGCGGGGTCTCGAGCCCTTCCACTGCCTCGTGGAGATCTGCGCCAACGACGAGCTGCGCACCGTCCTGTGGCCCATGCCGACCGACAACGACCCCGACTCCTGGGCGCTGCGCGCCGAGACCTGGCAGCACGAGGACGTCATGCTGGGCGGGTCGGACGCGGGCGCGCACCTGGACCGCATGTGCGGCGCCCCGTACACGACCCGGTTCATCGGGGACTGTCTGCGCGGGCGGAAGCTGGCCGGGCTCGAACAGGCCGTGAAGATGCTCACCGACGATCCGGCGCGGCTTTTCGGGCTGCGCGAGCGGGGGCGGATCGTCGAGGGGTTCCACGCCGACCTGGTCCTCTTCGACCCGGAGCGGATCGACGCGGGCAAGGCGACCCTCGTGCACGACCTCCCCGGCGACAGCCCGCGCCTGGACTCCAAGGCGATCGGCATCGAGGCGGTGTGGGTCAACGGCGTCGAGGCGATCCGCGGCGACGTGGTGACCGGCGCCGTGCCGGGCACGGTGCTGCGCTCCGGCCGCGACACCAGGACGGTGAGCACCAAGTGAGCGGATCCCCGGGCGCCCGGCGGCTGTTCATCGGCGGCGAGTGGACCGAGCCCGACCACGGGCACTACGAGGTGGTGAACCCCGCCACCGAGGAGGTCGTCGGCCTCGCGCCCGAGGCGAGCGGCGCGCAGGTGCACGCGGCGACCGCGGCGGCCCGCGCGGCCTTCGCGGGCTGGTCGCGCACGAGGCCGGAGGAGCGGGCGGCGATCCTGGAGCGTGCCGCCGGCGTGCTGCGGCGCGACACGGGCACGCACACCGAGCTGGCCCGCGCCGAGAGCGGCGCGACGACCGGCACGGCGCGCGGCATGCAGGTCGCGGTCGCCGTGGCGCGCTTCCAGCGGTACGCCAAGGGCGCCCTGGAGCCGGTCGAGGAGGCGCTCCCGCCGCAGATCAACGAGGCGTCGCCGATGGGCAGGGCGGGGGTCATGGGGGCGGTCGCCGTCCGCCGGCCGGTCGGCGTCGTCACCTGTATCACCTCGTACAACAACCCCTGGGCGAACCCCGCGGGCAAGGTCGCGCCGGCCCTCGCGATGGGCAACACGGTCGTCGTGAAGCCCGCACCGCAGGACCCGCTGTCGGTGTACGGGATGGCGGCGGCGCTGGAGGAGGCGGGGGTGCCGCCCGGCGTGGTGAACGTCGTCTCCGGGACGGACACGGCCGTCGGCGAGGCGGCGGTCGCCGCGCCGGACGTCGACATGGTGAGCTTCACCGGGTCGACGGCCGTCGGGCAGCGCATCGGGGAGGTGTGCGGCCGCACGATGAAGCGGCAGCTGATGGAGCTGGGCGGCAAGGGCGCGGCGATCGTCTTCGACGACGTCGGCGAGGACGGGCTGGCGGCGGCGGTGGCGGGCATCGGCACGACGTTCTCCTTCTACAGCGGCCAGATCTGTACGGCGCCGACCCGCGTCATCGCCCAACGGGGCATCTACGACAGGCTCGTTGAACGTCTCGCGGCGTACGCCGGTCATCTCAAGGTCGGTGATCCGGCCGCCGAGGGCACGGTCGTCGGGCCGGTGATCTCGGCCGCCCACCGCGACCGGATCGAGGGGTACGTGGAGGCCGGCCGCAAGGAGGGGGCCCGGCTCGTCGCGGGCGGCGAACGGCCCGCGCTCGCCCGGGGCTTCTACGTCGCCCCGACGCTCCTCGCCGACTGCACCCCCGACATGCGGGTGGTCCGCGAGGAGATCTTCGGCCCGGTGGTCGTCGTGGTCCCCTTCGACGCGGACGGCCCCGAGGACGCCGAGGAGACCGCCATCGCCCTGGCCGACGACAGCGACTACGGCCTCATCGACTACGTCTTCTCCGGCGACGTCGCCCGCGCCTTCCGGGTGGCCCGGCGGCTGCGCGCGGGCGGCGTCGGCGTCAACACCATCGGCCGCAACATGGAGGCCCCGTTCGGCGGCTTCAAGAAGAGCGGGGTGGGCCGCGACGTCGGCTCGTACGCCCTGCACGCCTACAGCGAACTCCAGTCGATCGTCTGGCCGGGGTGAGGGCGCGGTAGCCGCACCTGTCCCGTACGTCCCGCTTCGCGCCCCCTGTGCAGAAGTTCGCTCTGGCGAAACCGATACCCCCACCGTTAGCGTCAGTCGTCTTGGTCAGAACTTTGCCAGACGACGCACGCCACAGCGGGATCGAACAGGGGGAACGGAACGGCATGGGTGACCCTTAGCGCGCTGATCGCGCCCGGTTCGGATCCCGCCTTCCACGACATGCTCGTGGAGCTGTTCGACGCCGTCATGGGCACTTTCCGCTGGAGTTACGCCTGAGCGCCGACCCCTTCGCCTGTCCACGACCCGACGAAAGAGACCTCTCATGTCCGACGGCATTCTGTGGAGCGCCGACCTCGGTGCCCCGCTCCACGTCGACACGGATGCCGACCCCGGCCTGTGGGGTTATCTCTACCTCCGGATCGACAAGAAGACCTTCAAGGAGTGGCTCGATCCGCACTTGACCGGCCTGGCCATGATTCAGGGCGTCGAACTCACCCGTAAACTCCGCCGGTTCCACAAGAGCTTCTACGAGCAGACGATCGTCACGCTCCGGGACACGCTCCAGGCCGACGAGGCGTTCATCTACCACCCCGTTCCGCTGACCCATATGCCGCTGGTGGTGCACGCCACCCGCGTGGACTGCGCCGCCCCCGACGCGGCCTCCTGCGAGGGAGCCGCCGCGCTCACGGTCCCGCACGCGGAGATCCCCGAGTGGCAGCAGCGGAGCGGCAGCGTTCCGTTCGTCTCTCCCCACCTGGGCGCGGACGGGGTCCGGGTCACCCGTTCCTACCCCGCCGACAGCTCCCTCATGATGACCTCGGTGTCGTACCACTGGCACACCCCGGCCGGTCGCCCCGATGTCCTGCTCCGCGGCCACCACGACGATCCGGAGTTGATCGCCGCGGTGATGGAGCCGCTGGACGACTTCGCGCGGACGCTCAGGCTCCCCGGGTAGGGGCGCCTCGGATCAGTCGCCCAGGAAGATCGGGTTCGTGAACGCCGTCAGGGCTCCGGGGAGTGGTGGGGTGGTCGCGGGGTGGCGGACCTCGGCCCGGACGTATGCCGCGTAGGACGCCGTCGTGCGCCATTCCACCGTGCCCGCGCCCGAGTCCGGCAGGGGCGGGCTCGTGTACAGGACACCCTGATCGGTGACGAAACGGACCGTGCAGCCGGGGGCGCCCTTGACGACCAGGCGGACCGTCACCGGGGCGTCGCGGTCGACGTCGAGGCGGTCGCCGATGCCCGCGTGGCGTCCCCGGCCGCCCGCCGCCGAGAAGGCCAGCTCCACGGACTTCGACTCGGCGACGTAGGAGTGGCCGCGGCGCAGGCCCTCCTGGATGGCCTCACGGGTCAGGTCGTCGGCGAGGACGACGGTCTGCGGGCCGCCGACGGGGTCGGGGTCGCGGTGCGCGTCGCTGTTGCCCATCGCCGGGATCCAGCGCCGGCCGCCGCGCACCGAGGCGACGAGCGTGCTGTCCCAGTCGGCGAGGGCGATCTCGTCGTCGGGGGTGTAGGGGCCGTTCCACGCCTCGATGACGTCCGCCTCGCCGAAGCCGAACTTCCAGTTGCAGCCCACGCAGGTGGCGTGCGGGTGGGCGGGGACGACCAGGCCGCCCGCCTCGCGGACCTTGCGGGCGTACTTCCCGAAGCGGTTGTCGCGGGCCCGGTAGCGCCAGTCGATGAACGTGCCGGGGTCCGTGCCGAGGGCGACCACGTGGCCGTTGCGGGTCGTCACCTCCTCGCCGAGCATGATCAGGAGGTCGCCGCCCGCGTGCTCGGCCCAATGGGCGTGCGCGGCATGGGTGTTGTGCTCGGAGCTGTTGATGAAGTCCAGGCCCGCCGCGCGGGCGAGCGCCGCGATCTCGGCGAGGGTGCGCTTGCCGTCGGAGTGCACGGAGTGCAGGTGGCAGTCGCCGCGGTACCAGGCGCGACCGCGGCCCTTCGCGCGCTCGGGCGGGTAGACCGGCTTCGGGGTCCGCCCTGCCGCCCCGTAGGTGAGGGTGATCGTCACCTCGTAGGGGAGGCCGTCGGGCGCCACCGTGTACGGGCCGAGGGCGATGTGCCAGGTGCCCGCGCGGACGGGGCCGGGGAGGTAGCCGGGCGTCGCGTCGTCGGCGCGGATGAAGAACTCGGTGCGGGCGCCGCCTGACCAGCCCCGGAACCCCGCGCCGCCGAGCTCCGTGCCGCGCTCGTCGAAGACGCCGATGTCGAGGGCGTTGCCCTGGGTGCCGGGCGGCACGGCCGGCTTCTGGTAGGTGTACGCGACGTGCAACTCGCGGACGCCGCGCGGCACTTCGACCGGCAGGTACACGTAGTCGGGGGAGCCGGTGGGCAGCGTGCCGCGCACCGTCCTGGTCTCCTTGGTGCCCGGCGCCCCGCCGGGTGCGGGGCCGCGCCCCTCGGCGCCTTCGGCGAAGCTCACGGTTCCCAACGTAAGCGCGGCGGCGGCTCCCGTCACGAACAGTCCGCGCCGGTTCAGTCCCGCGTGTTGCGGGTGGTCCTCGCACATGCTGCGGCTCCCGGGGTGTCGGTGATGACATGGGTGGTGCGTGCAACCCTGGTATTGAGCCGTGAACGGTGCGCCAAGGGAAGGCGATTGACGGACTTACCCCCGATGGACGGGTGGCCGCCTTACCCCCGATGGACGGGTGGCCGCGCGTTCGGTGGGACGGCCGTCCGCGGACCGCTCACGCGGGGGTCACGGTGTGGAACTCGCAGAGGTCGGGGTCTCCGGAGTAGGTGTAGACGCGGAGGTCGCCCTTCTCGCCCGCGATGTCGTACGTGCTGAGCAGGTCTCCCGGATACTGGTCCGGAACGTCGAATACAAGGTCGAGGTCGCGGTCGTTCTTGTCGTCGCCCATCCCGCGTTCCACGGACCAGGTGCCCTTCCCCGCGATGCCCCGGGTCTTCTTGCTGATCTTCTCGAAGTCCTCGAGCACCGGCCAGTCCTCGGCGGTGAAGGTGCCGTCGGCCGCGAGGTGCAGCCGGCCCAGCGGATCGCCGCGCCAGTCGCCCGCCAGGTCGTCGGCCGTGACGCCGGCCGGGGCGTCGCCCTCCGGGCCGCACCGCCCGAGCCGGGCCATGCAGCCGGTCGTCAGCAAGGTGCCCGCCAGCACCAGCGCCGTGGTCCCGGCCCACGCCGTCACCGTTCTCCGTGCTCTTCGCGTGCCCTGTGCTCTGCGCGTTTCCCGCACCGTGTCTCCCCGCCCCCGGAGCGACGCGCGTCGCTCACCCGGCAGGAGTCTCGCAGAGGGGGTACGGCCCGGGTGAGCGGGGGCGTACCGACGGCCCTATCGCGCGCCCGCCGCCACCAGCGCCGCCACCGTCTCGGGGTACGGACCGCCGGCGCCCTCGCGCGCCCAGTGCAGGGGCGTGCTCCCTTTGCCGTGGTCCTCGCGGAGGCCGGGATCGGCGCCGTGGGCGAGGAGTTCGCGGACCGCGGCGAGGTGGCCCCAGGCGGCGGCCCCGCACAGCGGGGTGCCGTCGGTGGGGCCGGTGCTCTCGGTGTCGGGGCGGGCGCCCGCGCGCAGCAGGGCCCGCACCGTGGAGGCGGCGCCGTGCACCGACGCGGCGTACAGGGCCGTCGTGCCGCCGGCGTCGGGGAGTTCGGGGTCGATACCGGTGCGCAGCACGCGGCGCACGGTGTACGTGTCGCCGACCGCCGCCGCCCACACCAGGCGGCCGGTCAGCTTCTTCTGCTTCCGTCTGTTCACCGGTTCCGCCTCCGTATGGTCACCGGCGTCAGGCTAATGAGCGCACGGGCATGGACCAACCGACTTTCCGGGGATAGGAAGAGGACTCCGGACTCCCCCTCGGGGAGACCGCCCGACGGCCGACACTTCCGGACACGCTCGGAGGAATGAATCGTGCGCATCTCCGCGACGCTCTACATGACCGACGAGACGATCACCCCGGTACGCCTGGCCCGCGAGCTGGAGGAGCGCGGGTTCGCCGGCCTCTACCTCCCCGAGCACACCCACATCCCCCTCCCGCGCGAGACGCCCTACCCGGGCGGTGATCTGCCGCCCGAATGCGCCCGCATGCTCAGCCCGTTCATCGCGCTCGCCCAGGCCGCCGCCGTCACCGAGCGGCTGGTGCTCGGCACGAACATCGCGCTGGTCGCCCAGCACGACCCCATCGACCTGGCCAAGCAGATCGCCACCCTGGACCATCTGTCCGGCGGCCGGGTCACCCTCGGCATCGGCTACGGCTGGAACCGCGAGGAGGCCGAGGACCACGGCGTGCCGTGGCCGCGGCGCCGGGCGGTCGTGCGGGACCGGATGGCGGTGATGCGGGCGCTGTGGGCGGATCACCCGATGCCGTACGAGGGCGAGTTCGGGGCGGTCCGGGCGAGCGAGACGCACCCGAAGCCGCGGCGGACGCCCCGGGCACGGCTCGCCAAGGGGCCGCTGTTCGGGCCGCGCACGCTCGTCGGCGGGGCCGCGGGGCCGGGGCTCTTCGCGCACATCGCGGAGTACGCGGACGGGTGGATGCCGGTCGGCGGCAGGGGGCTGCGGGACGCGCTGCCGGTGCTGCGGGAGGCGTGGGCGGAGGCGGGGCGCGCGGAGGGCGAGCTGTATGTGGCGGTGACGGCCGTCGAGCCGGACCCCGGCAAGCTCGCCCACTACCGGGAGCTCGGCGTGGACGAGGTGATCGCGCAGCTGCCGCCGGGCGGGGAGAAGGAGGTGTGCGGGGCGCTCGACGGACTCGCTCGGCACCTGGACGCATGACCTCGGGCGGGATGCCGGGGGTGAGGCGCGGGTACGGCCGGGGTGAGGCGCGGGTACGGCCGGGGGTGAGGCGCGGGTACGGGCGGGGTGACGTGCAGGTACGGCCGGGGTGACGTGCGGGTACGGCCCGGGTGACGTGTGGGTACGGGGAGGTTCGTGCAGGCGGAAGGATCCGTGGGAGGCAGGTGTTCTCGCTCGTATGCTCGGAGACATGACCAACAGCGCGCAGCCCCCGGAGGCCGGACGACCCGCCGGACCACCCACCGCCAACGCCCTGCGGCGCGCGCTCAGGAGAGCGCGGGACGGCGTCGCGCTCGACGTGGCCGAGGCCGCCGTCCTGCTGCAGGCGCGCGGCGCGGACCTCGACGACCTCACGGCGTCGGCGGCGCGGGTGCGGGACGCGGGGCTCGCGGCGGCGGGCCGTCCCGGCGTCATCACGTACTCGAAGAGCGTGTTCATCCCGCTCACCCGGCTCTGCCGTGACAAGTGCCACTACTGCACCTTCGTGACCGTGCCCGGCAAGCTCCGGCGCGAGGGGCACGGCATGTTCATGTCCCCGGACGAGGTCCTCGACGTCGCGCGGCGCGGCGCCGAGATGGGGTGCAAGGAAGCCCTCATCACCCTCGGCGACAAGCCGGAGGACCGCTGGCCCGAGGCCCGTGCGTGGCTGGAGGCCGAGGGGTACGACGACACCCTCGCCTACGTCCGCGCCATCTCCATCCGCATCCTGGAGGAGACCGGGCTGCTCCCGCACCTCAACCCGGGCGTCATGAGCTGGACGGATTTCCAGCGGCTCAAGCCCGTCGCGCCCAGCATGGGCATGATGCTGGAGACGACGGCGACGCGGCTGTGGTCGGAGCCGGGACAGCCGCATTACGGCTCGCCCGACAAGGAACCGGCCGTGCGGCTGCGGGTCCTCGAGGACGCGGGCCGCTCGTCCGTGCCGTTCACCAGCGGGCTGCTCATCGGCATCGGCGAGACGTACGAGGAGCGGGCGGACGCGCTGTTCGCGCTGCGCCGCGTCGCGCGCTCGTACCACGGCATCCAGGAACTGATCATCCAGAACTTCCGCGCCAAGCCGGACACGGCGATGCGCGGCATGCCCGACGCGGAGATCGACGACCTGGTCGCCACCATCGCCGTCGCCCGGCAC
The DNA here is from genome assembly GCF_055592445.1 of Streptomyces sp. NPDC041122. Lineage (NCBI taxonomy): Bacteria > Bacillati > Actinomycetota > Actinomycetes > Kitasatosporales > Streptomycetaceae > Streptomyces > Streptomyces sp. NPDC041122. The sequence goes on from NZ_JBVIYQ010000010.1 coordinate 90,788, forward strand.
ATCATGGGCCCCTCGGGGAACATCCAGGCGCCGCCGAACCTGATCGCCGGCGAGTACGAGCGGCTCATCGGCGCCGGCATCGACGACTGGGGCGGCGTCTCGCCGGTCACCATCGACCACGTCAACCCCGAGAAGCCCTGGCCCCGGCTCGACGAGCTCGCCGAGCGGTCCGCCGCCGCGGGCTTCCGCCTCGCCGAACGGCTCTGCGTCTACCCGGAGTTCGTCCGGCGCGGCGAGCCCTGGCTCGACCCGCGCCTGCTGCCGCACGTGCGCGCGCTCGCCGACCCGGAGACCGGCCTCGCCCGGCCCGACGCCACGGTCGAGGGCCACCCCTGGCAGGAGCCCGACGAGGGGTACGTCGCCGCCTCCGGCCGCACCGACCTGCACCGCACCATCGACACCGAGGGCCGCACCGGCGACCGGCGCGACGACTTCGACGAGGTGTACGGCGACTGGGAGGCGCTGCGCGAGCAGGCCGCGCCCGGCATGGTGCCGTCCCGCATCGACGGCGACGTACGCGCCGCGCTCAGGCAGGCGGCCGACGACCCGACGAAGCTCACCGACGACGAGGCCCTCACCCTGCTGCACGCCGACGGGCCCGCCCTCGACGCGCTGTGCTCCGTCGCCGACGACATCCGCAAGAGCGTCAACGGCGACGACGTCACGTACATCGTCACCCGCAACATCAACTTCACCAACGTCTGTTACACCGGCTGCCGCTTCTGCGCCTTCGCCCAGCGCAGGACCGACGCGGACGCCTACACGCTCTCCCTGGACCAGGTCGCCGACCGGGCCGCGCAGGCCTGGGACGTCGGCGCGGTCGAGGTCTGCATGCAGGGCGGCATCCACCCCGATCTGCCGGGCACCGCCTACTTCGACATCGCCCGCGCGGTGAAGGAGCGGGTGCCGGGCATGCACGTGCACGCCTTCTCGCCGATGGAGGTCGTCAACGGCGCGACCAGGACCGGCCTCTCCATCCGGGAGTGGCTGAGCGCGGCGAAGGAGGCGGGGCTCGGCTCGATCCCGGGGACGGCCGCCGAGATCCTCGACGACGAGGTCCGCTGGATCCTCACCAAGGGCAAGCTGCCGACGGCCACCTGGATCGAGGTGATCAAGACCGCGCACGAGCTCGGCATCCGCTCCAGCTCGACGATGATGTACGGGCACGTGGACCAGCCCCGGCACTGGCTCGGCCACTTCCGCACGCTGGCCGCCATCCAGCAGGAGACCGGCGGGTTCACGGAGTTCGTGACGCTGCCCTTCATCCACACCAACGCGCCCGTCTACCTCGCGGGCATCGCCCGCCCCGGACCGACCACCCGCGACAACCGCGCGGTGACGGCGATGGCGCGCGTCCTGCTGCACCCGCACATCCCCAACATCCAGACCAGCTGGGTGAAGCTGGGCCAGGAGGGCGCGGCGGAGATGCTGCGGTCCGGCGCGAACGACCTCGGCGGCACGCTGATGGAGGAGACCATCTCCCGGATGGCGGGCTCCAGTTACGGCTCGTACCGCTCGGTCGAGGACCTCGTCGCCATCGCGGAGGCGGCGGGCCGTCCGGCGAGGCCGCGGACCACGCTGTACGGGGAGGTGCCGCAGGAGCGGCAGCGGGCGGCCGCCGCCTCGGACGGCCATCTGCCGGAGCTGCTGCCGGTGCTTGAGCCCTGAGCCGCGAACACGACGGCGCCCGCGAGCGGGTTCGCTCGCGGGCGCCGACCGGTTCTACGGGTTCTACGGGTACTGCGGGTACTGCGGGTGACGCGGAGGTCAGCCGGTCAGGCCGTCACCGAAGCGGACGCCGGCCGTCGCCGGGGCGCCGATCGCCGACGGGCCGAACGAGTCGATGCCGGTGGTGGTGAGGCCGGCCGCGGAGCCGCGCAGGTGCCAGACAGCACCGGTGTTCGCGACGTCGCCGTCCTCGTCGGCCGCGGCCACCGTCAGGTCGGCCTTGCCGTCCTTGTTCGGGTCGGACAGCAGGACCCGGCCGCCGAACTTGTCGCCCTTCTCGGAGGCGCCGGGGACACCGGGCTTGGACTGGTCGAAGGCCTGCGAGCCGGTGCCGGTCAGGCCGGTGCGGGAGCCCTTGAGCAGGACGACGCTGCCGGCGTCGGCGGTGGTCTCGATGTCCTCGCCGGGGACGCCGACGGCCACGTCGGCGAAGCCGTCGCCGTTCACGTCGCCCGCGCTGATGGCGGCGCCGAACTCGTCGCCCGCCTCACCGGCGCCGGGGACGCCCGCGCTGTCCTGGTTGATCTTCGTGGTGCGGTCCGAGAGGCCGGAGGCCGCGCCGTAGCGGACGATGATCGCGCCCTTCTGGGAGGGCATGTCCTCGAAGTTGTCGCCGATGTCACGGGTGACGAAGTCGCCGTAGCCGTCGCCGTCGATGTCCGCGACCGCGCCGCCGACGGAGGGCACGAGCTTTTGCGAGGTGGTGGCCACCCCGTCCTTGCCGCCCTTCCAGAGCTGGCTCTTGTACGCCGTCTCCTCGAAGCCGTGGCTGGAGACGATGTCGTCGATCCCGTCACCGGTCACGTCGCCCGCGACGAAGTCGCCGGGGCCGAAGGTCTGGCTCGTGACGACCTGCTGGCTGCTCGCGGCCTTGCCGTCCCGCTTGAACGGGCCGTACGCGATGGTCATGCCCGCGTCGTCGTTGTCCATCGGGTCCTCGGGCTCCGGGTACTCGGCCGTGACCAGGTCCCGCTTGCCGTCGCCGTTGAAGTCGCCGGCGGTGACGTGCGCGCCGTTGGAGTCCAGCTCGACGCTGCCCGTGCCGGAGAGGCCCTGGGCGGAGCCCCACAGGACGACGGCCTTCTTGCCGCCGTTGACGACGAGGTCGGTGTAGCCGTCGCCGTCGAGGTCGGCGGCGGCCGTCTGGTTGCCGAAGTGGCCGCCGTCGGAGGCGGAGCCGGGGACGCCGGCCGTGGCGCGGCTGATGGTGACGGCGTGCGCCTTGTCCGGGCCGTTGGCCGAGCCGTAGACGATCGAGACGCTGCCCGGGACATCGTTGTCGTAGTTGCCCGGGGCCGCTATGGCGAGGTCGGCGTAACCGTCGTGGTTGAAGTCGGTGACCGGGGCCTTCGGCGGCGTGGGCGCGGCGGAGGCGGTTCCCGCGGTGGCGAGGGCGAGCGGCGCCGTGAGCGAGGCGACGGCCACGGCGGTGATGAGAGAGCGGCGCACTGATCCTCCAGAGAGATCGTGTCGTGTGATCACGTGGTCAGTTGGTGACGTGGTCAGGTGGTCAATGGGTCCATGTGGTCAGGTGGTGGTGCGGTGGTCAGCCGGCGAGCCGGTGACCGAACTTGGCGCCCTTCTCGGGGTCGCCGAGCTTCGCCGGGGCGAGCGTGCCCGCGCCGGTGGTGGTCAGGCCGCCCGTGGAGCCGTAGAGGTTCCACAGGGCGCCCGAGTCGGTGAAGGTGCCGTCCTCGCCGGGGGCCGTGGCGGTCAGGTCGGCGCGGCCGTCCTTGTTCAGGTCGGTGAGGAGCACCTGGCGGCCGAAGTCGTCGCCGGCCTCGGCGACGCCGGGCACGCCGGCGGTGGTCTGGTTGTAGGCGACGGCGCCGTTGCCGGTCATGCCGCCCGCGGCCTTGGACGCGCCCTTGAGCAGGACGACCGCGCCGGTGCCGGTGCTCGCGTCGAGGCTCTCGCCGGGCACGCCGACGGCGACCTCGGCGCGGCCGTCGCCGTCCACGTCGCCCGCGGCGAGGGAGGCGCCGAACGCGTCGTCGTCCTCGCTCGTCCCGGGGACGCCCGCGGTGGCCTGGGTGATGACCTTCTTGCGCGCGTCGGTCGGCCCGGCCGGGCTGCCGTACTGGATCGTGATGCTGCCCGGGGCGGAGTCGATGACCTCGGTGACGCTGCCGATGTCGCGGGTGATCAGGTCGCCGTACCCGTCGCCGTCGACGTCGCCGACGGTGCCGCTGTAGGCGGTGCCGAGTGTGGTGGAGCTGTGGCTGACGCCGCTCCGGCCGCCCTTGAAGAAGCGGGCGTTGTGCGTCATCTCCTCGAAGCCGTGCGTGGTGACGATGTCGTCGACGCCGTCGCCGGTCATGTCGCCGGTGACGAAGGAGCGGAGCCCGGTGGGCCCGTCGCTCGTGACGACGCTGTCCTTGGCGGCGGGCTTGCCGGCGCGGGTGAACGGGCCGTACTCGACGGTCATCCCGGAGACGTCGGGGTCGTCGCTGGGCACGTCGTTGACGACCAGGTCGCGCTTGCCGTCGCCGTTGAAGTCGCCGGTGGCGAACTCGGAGTTCGCGTGGGGCAGGAGGGTGTCCGCGCCGGTCAGGCCGGAGGCGGAGCCCCACAGGACGGTCGCCTTGTTGCCGTTGTCGTCGCCGCCGGTCACGAGCAGGTCGGTGTAGCCGTCGGCGTCGAGGTCGGCGGGGACCGTCTGGTACCCGAAGGCGAAGGTGCCCCGGAGCTCGCCGGGGACGCCCTCGGTGGCGCGGCTGATGCGCTGGTGGCGCTCGGTGCCGGGCCCGGCGGCGGTGCCGTACACGATGGAGAGGTAGCCCGCGTTCTCGACGCCGTCGACGGTGCCGTGCGGCGCGCTGACGGCGAGGTCGGCGTATCCGTCGTGGTTGAAGTCGGTGACCGGGGTGCGGGGCGCCCGCGGGGCGGCGGCCGCGGTTCCGGCGGTGACGGAGACGGCGAGGGGTGCGGTCAGCGCGGCGACGGCGACGGCGCTGATGAGTGTGCGGCGGGGCACGGGTCCTCCTGTCGGGAACGTCTGTGACGTAGGAGGAGACAGGCGCTCGTGGACGATGGTTGTCCGCACCATGAACTCCGTTACGTGATCCGGACGTTTGACGGGTGACGCCCGCTGTTCACCTGGTCGGCTCCGGAGTTCGGCGGCCCTCGGTGCGAACTCGGCGGTGTTCGCCCGTACTTCGTGTCAGCGGTGGCCGGCGGCCTTCCCGGGCCGCGGAATGGCGGATTCCGTAGCAACTGCGAAGCTCCGGTGAACGTCGTTCAAAAGCCGCCTCAAGGGCGACTCTTCGCATACCACTTGGCGACTGAATCGATCGTTCGCGGTCGATTACAGTGCTGCAAAGTCGCAACCGGTCGAGGCACGTCGAGGACGTCACTGCACGGAGGGAGGCCCACGTGGGCACCGCAGCAGCCACCGGCGTCTGGGGCCGCGCCGAGCAGCAGGACTTCCGCAGCCGGGTGCGCGGCACCCTGCTCGGCGCGGCCGTCGGCGACGCCCTGGGCGCGCCCGTCGACGGCCTCACCCTGGACGCGATACGCGAGGCCCACGGCGGCGACGGCCTCACCGAACCGGCCCCCGCGTACGGCAGACGCGGTGCCGTCACCGCCGCCACCCAGCTCACCCTCTTCACCGTCGACGGGCTCATCCGCGCCCAGGTGCGCCGCGACACCGGTGCCTGGCACCCGCCCACCGACCTCTTCCGCGCCTACCGCCGCTGGGCCGCGACCCAGAGCGACTGGGGGCCCGACGAGCGGCGCAAGGAGGACGGCTGGCTGGCCCGCGAGGAGTGGCTGTACGCCCGGCGCGGTCCGGCCCGCGCCTGTCTGCTGGGGCTCGGCAACACCGTCATGGGCACCCTGGACACCCCCAAGAACCCCGACGAGAGCGGCCCCGAGGCCGCCGTCAGGTCCGCGCCCTTCGGGCTGCTCGTCGGCTGGGAGCCGCAGCTCGTGCTGCAGCTCGCCGTCGAGTGCGCCGTCCAGACCCACGGCCACCCCACCGCGTACCTGGCGGCCGGCGCGCACGCCGTGATCGTGCACGGCCTGGCCCGCGGGGAGTCGCTCGACGGGGCGATCCAGCGGTGCCTGGCCCTGCTGGCCACCCGCCCCGGCCACCAGCCCGTCACCGACGCGCTCCGGCACGCGCTGGGCGCCGTACGGCAGGGCATGCCCACCCCGGCGCGGGTCGAGGAGCTCGACGCGGACGACGGGACGGCGGAGGGCGCGCTGGCCGTCGCCGTGTACTGCGCCCTGGTCGGCGAGGACATCCGGCACGGGCTGCGGCTCGCCGTCAATCACGGCGGGGCGTCGGCCGCGTGCGGTGCGCTGTGCGGGGCGCTGCTGGGCGCGCTGCACGGGGAGACCGCGCTGCCGCCGGGCTGGCTCACGGAGCTGGAGGGCCGGCCCACGGTCCTGGAGCTGGCGGACGACTTCGCCATGGAGATGACCCAGGGGCCCGCGCTGCACGGGCCCGCGCTCTCCTCGCCGGGGTGGCTGGCCCGCTATCCGCGGGCGTGAGGACCCGCGGGCGTGAGGCGGGGTCTCAGCGCGTCGGGGTCTCGGCGTGCGCCGCCTCGAAGGTGCGGCTCAGGAGGTCGTGCAGGGTGGCCCGCTCGGCGTCGTCCAGCGCGTCCAGACCGGCCAGTGTGGCGTGCATGTTGGCGCGGATCGCGTCGACGGCCCGCTCGCCCTCCGGGGTGAGCACGACGTTCTTGACGCGGCGGTCGGTGGGGCTGGGCTCCCGGTGGACCAGGCCGCGCTTCTCCAGGCGGTCGATGATCCCGGTCATGTTGGAGGCGTCGCAGGACAGCGTCCGCGCGAGGACGCGCATCGCGGCGGGCCCCTGGCGCAGCACGCTCAGCGTCTTGCCCTGGCTCGCGGTGAGGTTCTCGGTCGCCGCCGCCTCCGTGAAGTCCCCGTAATAGGCGCGGAGCGACACCGCGAGCAGCTCCATGAGCCGGGCCTTGTCGACGCTCGGTGTTCCAGGCATGTGAGCCACCTTACGCCATGAAACTTGACGATCTCAAATATTGAGGCTTACCTTCATATGCGTTACTTGAAGTACTCAAGTATCGAGGTCTTCAAGTACTTCACGTGGGGAGGCCTCTGGCAGTCCGACCAGCTGGAGAAGAAGTCACCGTGTCCCACCCGCAGCAGCACGCGGCCACGCCGAGACCCACCGGACCCACGGGGCCCGCCGAACCGGCCGGGCAGACCGCCCTCGTCCTGGTGCTCGGCCTCGCCGCCATGGTCGTCTCGATGATGCAGACGCTGGTCGTGCCGATCCTGTCGATCATCCAGAACGACCTGGACGCCACCACCGCCGGCGTCAGCTGGGTGACCACGGCCACCCTGCTCTCCGCCGCCGTCTTCACCCCGCTGCTCGGCCGCTTCGGCGACATGCACGGCAAGAAGCCCACCCTGGTCGGCGTGCTGCTCGTGATGATCGCGGGCTCCGTGCTCGCCGCCACGACGTCCTCCCTGACCTGGCTCATCGTGGGCCGGATCATGCAGGGCGCGGCGACCGCGATCTTCCCGCTCGCCCTCTCCGTGCTCCGCGAGGAGGTCAGGCCCGCCAAGCTGCCCGGCGCGATGGCGCTGGTCAGCGGCACGCTGGCGTTCGGCAGCGGCCTCGCCCTGGTGGGCGCGGGACTGCTGACGCAGGGCTCCGACCCCGACTACCACCGGGTGTTCTGGCTCGCGGTGGTGCTCGCCGTGGTGGCGCTCGTGGGCGTCGTGAGCGTGGTCCCCGCCTCGCGCTCGAAGACCGGCGGGCGCACCGACTGGCTCGGCGCGGGCGCGCTGGCCCTGCTGCTCGTCCTGCTGCTCCTGCCGATCTCGCAGGGCCACGAGTGGGGCTGGAGCTCCGGCCGCACGCTCGGCTCCTTCGCGGGCGCCGTCGTCATGGTGGGCGTGTGGGTGCTGACCGAGCTGCGGGTCAAGGAGCCGATGGTGGACATGAAGATGTTCGCGCACCGCCCCGTGCTCTTCACCAACCTCGCCGGACTGCTCCTCGGCTTCGCGATGTTCGCCCAGTTCATCGGCGTCTCGTACCTCGTGCAGATGCCCGAGAGCGTCGCCGGGTACGGGTTCGGCGCCTCGGTCCTCGGCGCCTCCGTCGTCTATCTCCTGCCGACCACGATCGTCTCGCTGCTCGGCGCGCAGTTCGGCGGCGTCCTGGTGCACCGGATCGGGGCGCGGGTCACCCTCGCCGTCGGCGCCGGCTTCGGTGTGGGCGGCTTCGCCTGGCTGACCCTGGCGCACGGCACCAGCGCCTCCGTGATCGGCGCGGGCATGGTCATCGGCCTGGCGATCAGCTTCGGTTACGCCTCGATGCCCGCGCTCATCGTCGCCAGCGTCCCGGCCCACCAGACCGGCATCGCCAACGGCATCAACTCCATCTCCCGCTCGGTCGGCAGCGCCGTCGCCAGCGCGATGATCACGTCGCTGCTCGCGTCGAAGACGATTCCGCTGCCCGCGGGCATGCCCGCGCTGCCGCGGGAGAGCCAGTTCACGCTGAGCTTCGCCATCGCCGGCGCGGCGTTCCTCCTGGTCGTCGTGGTGGCTCTGCTCGGCCTCACGCCCCGGCACGCGCCGGCAGCACCGCGCCCGTCGGCTGCGCGGGAGCGCGCCACCGTCTGACCGAGCCCCGTAAGGGGCGCGGGGAACTGCGCGTTCAGCGCGGGGAAGGCCGCGGTCGCGTCTGCTCGGATCCGCGCAGACGCGACCGCGGCCTGTCTCTGGTCGCTCGCGCAGTTCCCCGCGCCCCTTGCGAGGCGCATGTCAGTCCTTCAACGGTGACCGCGCCGCGTCGTCCCGAGGCTCCGCAGGTGCGGGTACGGCGGCCGCGCCGGAGCCGTCGTCGTCCGTGTTGATCCGCTCGATGAGCGCGTCCCGCTCCGGGGTGTCCTCCGGCTTCACGTAACCGATGACGACGAAGAGGACGAGCGAGACCGCCAGCGGGATCGACACCTGGTACTGGAGCGCGACCCCGCCCTCGACCGCGTCGTCGATCGGATAGTTGACCAGGTAGAAGGCGAGGAGCCCGAGCGCCCAGCTGCTCAGCGCCGCAGTCGGCCCGGACGTGCGGAACGTGCGCAGCAGGCCCAGCATCATGGGGATCGCGATCGGCCCCATCAGACCGGCGACCCACTTGATGACGACCGTGATGATGTCCTTGAACGTGGGGGAGTTCACCTGCGTGGCGACCGCCATGGAGAGCCCCAGGAAGACCACCGTGGTCAGCCGGGCGGCGAGCAGCCCCTTGCGCTCGTCCCAGCCCCGCGCCCGCGCGGACATCGCGGGCGCCACGTCCCGGGTGAAGACGGCGGCGATGGCGTTGGCGTCGGAGGAGCACATGGCCATGGTGTGCGAGAAGAAGCCGACGACGACCAGGCCCAACAGGCCGTGCGGCAGCAGCTGTTCGGTCATCAGGGCGTACGCGTCCGAGCCGTCGGGCTTCTTCGCGTCGACGAGCAGCGGCGACATCCACATGGGGAAGAAGAGGACGACCGGCCAGACCAGCCACAGCGCCGCGGAGAGCTTCGCCGAGCGCGCGGCCTGCCTGGCGTCGGCGGTCGCCATGTAGCGCTGCGCCTGGTTGAGCATGCCGCCGTTGTACTCGAAGAGCTTGATGAAGAGGAACGCGAGCAGGAAGACCGTGCCGTACGGGCCGACCAGCGGCTTGCCGTGGCCCGCGAGCGCCGGCTCGTCCCAGGCGCCGAAGAAGCCGCCGTGCGGCCCGAGCTTGCCGACGACCGCCACGAACATGGCGACACCGGCGAGGAGTTGGATGACGAACTGGCCGAGCTCGGTCAGCGCGTCCGCCCACAGTCCGCCGACGGTGCAGTAGAACGCCGTGATCACGCCGGTGATGAGGATGCCCTGGTTGAGGGAGACACCGGTGAAGACCGACAACAGGGTGGCGATGGCGGCCCACTTGGCGCCCACGTCCACGATCTTCAACAGCATCCCCGACCAGGCGAGCGCCTGCTGGGTCCGCAGGTCGTAGCGGTTCTTCAGATACTCCAGCGGCGAGGCGACGTGCAGCCGCGAGCGCAGCCGGTTGATGCGGGGGGCGAAGAGGCGCGCGCCGATGGCGATGCCGAGCGCGATGGGGAAGGACCAGGTGACGAAGGACGTCACGCCGTAGGTGTACGCGATGCCCGCGTACCCGGTGAACATCACCGCGCTGTAGCCGGACATGTGATGCGAGATGCCGGACAGCCACCAGGGCATCCTGCCGCCGGCGGTGAAGAAGTCGGAGACGTTGTCGACCCGCTTGTGGGACCACAGGCCGATCGCGACCATCACGCCGAAGTAGCCGATGAGCACGGCCCAGTCGAGACTGTTCATGTGGCCCTCCAGGGGTCCGCCCGGTGAACGGGCCGACAGGGACGACGGCGGCCCAGAAGCGCCCGCTCATCGTGGGTTCGGGCGCGGTGGGCCGACAACCGGTCGCAAGGTCAAGAGCCAGTAAAATCGTTCGCTTTACTGACCTTTATTCACATACATAGTCGGTTCGGGGCGCAAAAAAGCGCCCCGTTTAGGGGCGCGGGGAACGGCGCGTCCAGCCACGTACAACCCGCAGCCGAACAAGAACCGCCCTATCACAGCAAAGCGTTACCGCATGATCTCTCCCGCGTTGACCAGCAGCGACTGGCCCGTGATCGACCGCGCCCGGTCCGACGCGAGGAACACCACCGCGTCCGCCACGTCCCCATCCGTGGCCAGGTCCGGAAGGGCCATGCGCTCCGTGAGGCGGTCCCGCACCTCGTCCTCCGGTACGCCCTCGGTGTGCGCGGTGAACTGGACGTACGCCTCGACCGGCGGTCCCCACATCCAGCCGGGCAGCACGGTGTTGACCCGGATCCGGTCCGGGCCGAGCTCGTGCGCGAGCGAGTACATGGCCGATGTCAGCGCCCCCTTCGACGCCGCATACGCGGCTTGGCGCACCTGGGAGGGCGCTGCGATCGCCGACTGGGTGCCGATGAAGACCACCGAGCCGCCGCGCCGCTCCCTGAGCGCCGGCAGGCAGACGCGCGTCATGCGCAGGGTGCCCAGCAGATTGACATCGATCACCTGGCGCCAGGTCTCGAAGTCGGCGTCCTGGAGTCCGCCGAAGTAGCTGTCCCAGGCGGCGACATGGACCACCGCGTCGATGCCCCCGAAGCGCTCGCGGGCCAGCTCGGCCAGGGCGTGGCACTGCCCCTCGTCGGTGATGTCGGTGGCGCGGTACGCGGTGCGGGCGCCCCCGGCGTCGATCTCGGCGGCCGTCTTGGCGAGGTTGGCCTCCGTGCGCGCCCCGAGCACGGCGTTCCCGCCGTCGCGCACCACGGCCGCCGCGACCTGGTGGCCGAGCCCGGCGCCGACACCCGAGACGACGACGGTCTTTCCCTGAAGGAGCGACGACGGCATGGGGCGCCTCCCGGCTCTGGCAGTTTTGCTGACGGGGCGTCAGAGTATGGGCGACCACCGGAGGAAGGAAGAGGGAGGCAGGAGCGAAGCATGAGCGAGGACACCCGCAGCGACGTCTACGCCGAGCTGGCCGCCGTCGGGCCCTACGGCGTACACCCCGGGCACGCCCTGATCACCATGGTCGAACCGCACCCGGGCCACGAGTACGCGTACAACCGCTGGTACGAGGACGACCACTACTACGCCGGCGCGATGGCCATGCCCTGGATGTACGCGGGGCGCCGCTGGGTGGCCACGCGGGAACTCCAGCTCCTGCGCGCCCCCGAGAAGTCCGCCGTCGCCGAGCCGGTCACCGCCGGGTGCTACCTCTCCACGTACTGGGTGACGCGGGGCCGCTACGACGACCACATGAAGTGGACCGTCGGCATCAACCAGCGGCTCAACCGCGACGGCCGCGTCTACCGCGACCGCACCCACGTCTTCACCGCCTTCCAGGACCACGAGGCGACCGTCTACCGCGACGGCGCGGCGGGCCCGCGCGACTTCCACGCGCTCGACCACCCCTACCGCGGTCTGGTCCTGGAGGTCATCGACGCCGAAGGGCCCGAGCGGCGCGCCGAGTTGCTGGAATGGCTGGTGGCCCGGCATCTGCCCCGGGCGCTCGCGGGGTCGCCCGCCGCCATGGTCGCGCTGTTCCGTCCGACGCCGCTGCCGGGGGACCGGATGACCTACGTGAAGCAGGTCGAGGGTGTGGACACCCGGCTGACGCTGCTGTGGTTCCTCCAGGAGGACCCGCGGGAGGGCTGGGAGGCGCACTTCGCCGGGCGCGGGGAGGCGGTGGCGGAGTCGGGGCTCGGGCGGGTGGAGCTGGTGGCGCCGTTCGTTCCGACCGTGCCGGGAACGGACACCTACGTCGATCAGCTGCGCTGACGCCCCCGGGGCAAGGGGGCGACGGGGACAGCGGGAAGAGGGAAGGGCCGAGCCCCCTCGGCCGGGACGGCGGGCCAGTCGAGAGGGCTCATACGGTGGTTCCTGTGCGGTTGTTCCTGCGGGTTCCGTGGCAGTCTCACGCGAGGCCGGCAGCCCCCCTGCTCACCTCGCTGACGAACGCGTTCCACGACGCGGCGGGGAAGGCGAGGACCGGGCCCTCGACCACCTTCGAGTCGCGCACGGAAATGCCCTGCGCGAGGGGCGACTTGACCTCGACGCACGCGCCGTTGCCGGTGGAGTACGAGGACTTGACCCACGTGTGCGAGGCACCCTGCTGAATTGCCATGTTCTGCTCCGGTCTTTCCAGTCGACGAGTAGCTGACACCGCATCGCTGCGGCTCGCGCCAACGCTCTTGCTCGATGGCGTGAATGACGCTACTCGCCAACATCGTGGCGTGAAGGGATCGTTCACTCGACCGGATGGCATATACCAGGGGGGTCTTCCGCCGCGACGCGGCGAGGGTGTACCGTGCGGCACTTTCACTCGGGGACCCCGTGCATCAGCGGGCGTAGTCCTTCGAGATGTCCGCGATGAGCTGCCGGGACTGGTCCACGTTCAGCGCCTGGGCCCTCAAGTGCTCGTACATGACGCTGTACTGCTGGACGTCGTTCGCCTTCTCCAGATACAGGTCGCTGGTGACGCCCTCGATGTAGACCACGCTGGAGTCGGCGGCGTCGGGGAACTCCAGGATGGCGTACTGGCCGTTGAGGCCGGGGTGCGCGCCCATCTCGAAGGGGATCACCTGGACGGTCACGTGCGGCAGTTGGGACTGCTCGACGAGGTGCTCCAGCTGGTCGCGCATGAGGTGCCGGGAGCCGACGACGCGGCGCAGCGCCGACTCGTCGAGCACGGTCCACAGGCGCAGCGGGCTCTCCGGCGCCGCGATGCGGTCCTGGCGCCGCATGCGCACCTGGACCCGCTTCTCGATGTCGGTCGGCGTGGTCTCCGGCAGCGCGCCGGTGATCAGCGCCTCCGCGTACGCGCGGGTCTGCAGCAGGCCGGGCACGACCTGCGGGTCGTACACGCGCAGCGAGGCCGCGTCGGTCTCCAGGCCGATGTACACGCTGTAGGGGATGTCGCCGAAGGAGTGCCACCAGCCCTGCTGGCGGGAGTCCTTGGCCATCTGCATGAGGGAGTCGACGACGCGGTGGTCCTCGACCTCGTAGACACCGCACAGGTCGCGGACGTCGCGCTGACTGATGGAGCGGCGGCCGTTCTCGAGGCGGCTGATCTTCGACTGTGAGACGAGCAGCCGCTCGGCGACCTCCTCGGCCGTCATGCCCTTGAGCTCGCGGAGCCGACGGAGCTCCTGGCCCAACCGGCGTCGCCTGACAGTGGGATTGACATTGGACGCCACGGGACGTGCACCTCCGGCTTGCCTGCCTCTGTTTTGCGTATCTACTGCTCAGCAGAGTGCCACCAACGAGGCCGGCACCGCTGGGAAACAGCGGATATGCGGACGTGAGGACGGGTGCGTGGGGGTACGGCCCTGCCCTGCGGCGCCCGGACGCGAGTGGCCGCGCGGGGCGGGGATGCCGGGGTGTCGTCGTCCGGACGGTCCGGCATCCCGCCCCGCGCGGCCCAGCGGCTCCCGGACCGGGTCTGGGGACTGCGGCGCGGCGCTGGTGCGGTTGGTGCGGTTGATGCGTGGTGCTGAGCGGTTGGTGCCGATCGGTCGCGCGAGGGTGGTGCGGTACCTGAATCGTGCGTCACGTGAGGGTGGTGCGTGTGCCGGTCCGGCTCACGTGAGGTGTGGTGCCGGCGGTGCGCGCCGCGCTCAGTGAGCGACCGCGCGTGCCATGGATCCGCGGCGCGGCTGCAGTGGCACCCCTGCGGGGTCCGCTGTCGCCCTGGCCGGCTGCCTGCCACCGCCGGGACCGGTCGGGCCCGCCGGTGCGGCGCTGCGGCGCGGCTGGGCCGCGACGCCGTTCTGGACGTCCATCACGGCGTGCGCCACGAGGCCGCCCATCGGGTCGTGCCTGATGAGATCCCGGAGCCGGGAGCGCGATGAACGCCCCTCGTTCCCGGGGTAGAGGTGCTTGCCGAGACCGACCGCGTGGGCCAGCGCGGCGAGCGCCGCGGTCCGCGGGTCCGGCGGTACACCGGTGCGGATCGCACTGTCGAGCCGGGACCTGATGTCCCTGCTGATCGCCGTGTCCGTCGCCTGGTAGCGAGTCGTCGGCAGCACTCCGCACATCTGGCCCGACACGGCATGCACCATGCCGCACCGCTCCAGGTGCGCGAGGTAAATCTGGCGCAGCCCCAGTCGGGGCCCGCCGATCCAGTGGACCGCCCGGACCGGGCTGCCGCGCCTGCGCAGCAGTTCCAGTGCGGAGTCCAGAGTCGGATCTCCGGTCGGCCGTGGCATCACCACGGCGATACGATCCCCGTCAGGGGCTATCCGTCCGGCCAGCGCCAGCTCCACTAGCTGTGCTCCGGCCAGACCGAGGTCGAGCGACTGCGGCTGCGCAGTGGTACCCGTGGCCGGGTCCAAAGCGAGCAGCAGAAGCTCCTCCGGAATTGTTCTGCGGCTCCTGCCCATCCATGCCTCCCCGCGTGGATGAATGACAGGGTGACCCCTCTCACATTGGTCTGTCGAGAGCGCGTGGGCGGGATGTACGGGAACCAGTAGGTATGTCGTTCTCGTCTACCACGGGGGTTAAGCCCTCACACAGGACACTGGTACACGGTTCGGACAGTGGGGTCCGGCCGGATTTGGCGCACGGCCAGCACACGGCAAGCATTCAGCATCGGCATACGGCATGGCGTACGAGGAGGCATCGGTGGCGGGCGAGACCCCCGACAGGTCGAAGCAGCGGAAGTCGTCGGGGAACCCGACTACGGCGGACTCTTCCGAGTCGGCGCCGGAGGAACGGGACCCGCGCCTCGCGATGACCCGCGAGACGCCGCAGGTGCGGGAGGACATCGCCACCGCGGTCTTCTCGACGAAGGACGTCGCCGACGAGGCGGCCGGTTCCGGCGAGGACGCGGAACCGGAGCCCGGGACGGACGCGGAGGCGGAGGCGGAGGCGGTCGAGGGCGTCGCGAAGTCCGGGGCCGGGGCCGAGGCCGGGCCCGAGGCCGGTGCCGAGGGCGAGGCGGCTCCTGAGGCCGCCCCCAAGGCGGAGGCGAACGGTGACGCGCGGCTGCGGGACGCGGTGGCGGCGTGGGTCGCGACCTCGGACGAGCCGGAGGACGAGGCGGCAGCCGGGGCTCCGGGCAGTGACGCTTCTGCGGCGGACGGCGCCGAGGACGAGTCGCCGGCCAAGGACGAGACCCCGGCCGAGGACGAGACCCCGGCCAAGGCCGAGACCCCGGCCAAGGACGAGACCCCGGCCGGCGACGCCAAGCCCACCGGCGACGCCAAGTCGACCGGCGAAGCCAAGTCCACCGGCGGCGACAAGGCGACGGCGGTCTTCAAGGCGCTGCCCCCGAAGGACGCAGCCAAGGGTCCCGTGAAGGACGCCGCCCCGGCCGAGGAGAGCCCGGCCGAGGACGAGACCCCGGCCGGCGACGCCGAGTCCAAGTCCACCGGGTCCACCGGCGTCGACCAGGCCACCGCGGTCTTCAAGGCGCTGCCCGCGAAGGACGCCGCCAAGGGCCCGGTCAAGAAGCCCGGCAAGGACGTCGACCAGCCCACCACCATGCTCAAGATCGGCGACCAGAAGAGCGCCGACGGCGAGAGTGCAAAGGACCCCGCAAAGGGCGCTGCAAAGAGCCCCGCGAAGGGAGCCGGTACGCCGGAGAGGGATGCCGAGCGGACCAGCAAGTTCGTCGCCCTGAAGCCGCTCGACGAGCCGTCCGCGAAGACGGCCGCCCCCAAGACCGCCCCCAAGGGCACCCCGAGGGCCACCCCCGCCGAAGAGCCGAAGCCGGCGCCCAAGGCCGCTCCCAAGGCCACGGGCGCAGCCGCGGCCACCGGCGCCGCGGCCACCGGCGCCGCGGCCGCGGGTGCCGCGGGCACGGCGACCCCCGCCCCGGCCGCCACCCCCCAGACGCCCCCGCCCGTGGAGCGCACCACCCAGCAGCCGCTGCCGCCCAAGCCGCCCATCGATCTGCTCGCCGAGCTGACCAACACCCCGCCGCCGCCCGAGACGCCGGTCCGCACCGCCGTGCGCCGGGTCAAGATCTGGACGCCGCTGGTGCTGCTCCTGGTCGTCATCTTTGCGGTCGTACAGGCCGTGCGGCCGCTGCCGACGCCGAGCCTGAAGCTCACCGCGGAGGAGAGCGTCTCCTTCGACGGCGGCAAGCCGTCCATCCCGTGGCCGGGCCAGGGCCAGGCCGCGATGGACGTCAACGGCATCGGCACCTTCGGTACGTCCGGCGACCAGAAGCCCGTGCCGATCGCGAGCATCGCGAAGGTCATGACGGTCTACCTGATCCTGCGCGACCACCCGCTGAAGCCGGGCGCGAAGGGCCCGGAGATCCCGGTCGACGCCGCCGCGCAGAAGCACTACGAGACCGGCAAGCCGGCCAACGAGTCCGTCGTCAAGGTCACCGAGGGCCAGAAGATCCGCGAGTACGAGGCGCTCCAGGCGGTCATGCTCCCGTCGGCGAACAACGTCGCCAAGCTCCTGGCGCGCTGGGACACCAAGAGCGGCTCCGAGGACGCGTTCGTCGCGAAGATGAACAAGACGGCCAAGGAACTGGGCATGAAGAACACCCACTACACGGACCCCAGCGGCCTGGACAAGACCACCGTCTCGACCGCCGAGGACCTCGTGAAGCTCGGCCGCGCCGCGATGGAGAACCCCGTCTTCAACGAGATCTCCCGGCAGCCCAGCTACGTCGACCTCAACGGCGACAAGCAGCGGAACTTCTTCGGTCTCGTCCCGAGCATCGCCGTCGGCATCAAGACCGGCACCACCACCGCGGCCGGCGGCAACATCCTCTTCGCCGCGGAGAAGCAGGTCGGCGGCAAGAAGCAGACGATCATCGGCGCCGCCCTCGGCCAGTACGGCAAGAACGGCGTCGCCAACATCGACGAGGTCACCGGGGTCACCCAGAAGCTCATCGAGGCCGGGCAGGGCGCGCTGACCGCCAAGACCATCGTGAAGAAGGGGACCGTGGTCGGCCAGGTCGACGACGGCCTGGGCGGCACGACCCCCGTCGTCGCCACCAAGGACGTCTCCGCGGTGGGCTGGTCCGGCCTCACCGTCAAGCTGATGCTCGACGACGAGAAGGGCAAGACCGTCCCGCACACCGCGAAGGCGGGCACCGTGGTCGGCGTGCTGCACGTCGGCGACGGCAAGGGCAAGGGCGACGCCGTCGAGGTGCCCGTCGCGCTCCAGAAGGATCTGAGCGAGCCGGGCCTCGGCGCCAAGCTGACCCGCGTCGGCTGACCTTCGAAGACACCCGCCGAAGGACCGCCGTGCCGACCGCGAGGGGAGGCCCCACCCGGGGCCGCCCCTCGCGGCTGCGTGCTAGCGTCACAAACTCGGGGGGTAGTACGCCGGGGCGGAGGACGAGTGTTCCGGGACGAACTCTCGTCGGCACGGACCCGGGGTACTCCGGAAACACGGACGACACGGGGAGAACCTCCAGTGGCCACAGCGGAGCCGACGCGCGCCGACGACGACGCCGCCGCGCCTGACACGGGCGATGGTGGCCGTACCGCCGCGCGAATAAAGCTGCCGGCCCAGCGCCGCAGCAGCGAGACCGGCCCGGCCGAGCCGTGGCCGCGACGCTTCGCCCGCCACCCCGTGACGATCACGACCGTCGCCGCCGCGGTGCTGCACATCGTCTGGTTCTTCGTCTTCGCCAACAGCGGCGGTGACCTCGCCGCGCAGGACGCCTGGGCCGAGTTCGTCGGACGGCACCCCGCCTCCGCGTACAACCTCGGTTGGTACGGCGGCATGCACCCGGTGTCGTACAGCGTCATCTCGCCGTACCTGATGTCGGTGCTCGGCGTGCGGACCACGATGATGATCGCGGGGACCGTCTCCGCCGCGCTGCTCACCATGATCCTGATGCGCAGCCGTGCGGTGAAGCGGCTGCTGTGGCCCACCGTCGCCGGTGTCTTCGCGCTGCTGTGCAACGCGGTGTCGGGGCGCGTGACGTACGGCCTCGGCCAGATGTTCGCGCTGATGGCGGTCGCCGCGGTCTTCTGCTGGCCGCACCGCTGGCGCTACAAGCGGTGGGCGAAGGCACTGGTCGCCGCCCCGTTCGCGGCGCTCGCGACGATGGGCAGCCCGGTCGCCGGGCTCTTCGTCGGGCTCGTCGCCGTCGCGCTGTTCCTCAGCAAGCGCTACCCGGGCGCCTACGCGCTGGGCCTCGCGCCCGCCGTCGTCGTCGGCCTCTCCGCGTGGCTCTTCCCGTTCTCCGGCACCCAGCCGATGTCGTTCGGCTCCGCTTCGCTGCCGCTGATCTGCGCCCTGCTCGTCTACTACGCGGTGCCGCGGCAGTGGAAGACGGTGCGGATCACGACGGCCGTGTACGCGGCGTTCGTGCTCGGCGTCTGGCTGATCAGCTCGCAGATCGGCTCCAACATCTCGCGCCTCGCGATGTCCTTCGCGGGCGTCGCGCTGCTCGCCGCGCTGCCGTACGCCGTGCCGAAGTCCCGCAAGTGGTACGTGATCGTGCTCGCGTTCGCCGGCTTCACCGGGTGGATCGGGTTCAAGGCCGTCGACGACATCGTGCACACGTCGTCGGACGCCTCCTGGACGCGCGAGGTCGCGCCGCTGGTCCACGAGCTGAAGGAGCGGGGCGCCGCCAAGGGCCGCGTCGAGGTGGTGCCGGCCCGCAGCCACCGCGAGGCGTCCGCGCTGCCCGCGTACGTCCAGCTCGCCCGCGGCTGGAACCGGCAGGCCGACATGGAGCGCAACCCGCTCTTCTACGACGACACCCTCAACTCCGCGAACTACCACGAGTGGCTGCGGCGCTGGGCCGTGCACTACGTGGCGGTCCCCAAGGGCGAGCCCGACGGCGACGGCGGCAAGCGCGAGACGCAGCTCATCTCGGACGGCCTGCCGTATCTGAAGCAGGTGTGGGTCGACTCCAACTGGAAGCTGTACCGGGTCACCGACCCGACGCCGATGGCCGAGCCGCACGCCGTCGTGGAACGCGCCGAGCAGGGCGAGATGACCGTCCGCGTGGACGAGCCCGGCCGCGTCCTCATCCGCATCCCGTACTCGCCGTGGCTGAGCGTCGTCGACGAGCACGGCAAGGGCGTCGAGCAGCCCCGGGAGACGGAGTCGTCGAAGCGGCAGCGCGCGACGGACGAGCGGCGGCCCAAGGAGTACGCCAACGTCAACGGCTGTCTGCTGGAGGCCGAGGAGGACCACAACGGCGACGAGTGGGTCGAGCTGCTCGCCCCGAAGGCCGGCACCTACCGGCTCGGCTCGCCCTACCAGCTGCCCCGCGGCACGCCGTGTCCGGAGGAGATGCGCCGCTGACCCGGCCGTCCGCCGGGCCCGTCAGCCGCCCGGCGGCGCGCAGATCCCCGAGGCGGGCGGCCGCCCGGGCCCCGCGTCCGCGGCGGCCTGGGCGCGCACGGTCTCCAGCTGGTCGAGCAGTGCGTCGAGCCGGTCGCCCGCCGGGTCCCTGAAGTACTGCAGGACGGCCCGGTGGAACGCGTCGCGCACGCCCGGCGCCATCACGTCCGAGGCGTCGAAGCAGAGCGTGCGTGCCCTCCCGGTGAGGATGTGCGCGATGCGCCGGCCCGTCGGATCGGCGGGCTGCGGGTCGCTCGCGTCGGGGGCCAGCGGCCGCAGCTCCGGCTTCGCCCGGTCCCGCCACAGCGTGCGCGCCCGCGGCGACGACAGCCGGTCCACGAGGTCGCGCGCCGCCGGGTCACGGGTGAACACCGCGGCCATGTCGCCCGCCACCTCGTAGGCGCCGTCGTACGCGGAGCGGCCGCGCAGGAAGCCCGCCGCCGGGTCGACGCGGACCGGCTCGCCCGCGTACACGTAGCGGATGAACGCGCTCTGGTGCTCGTGCGTGCAGCCGGACGCCGGGGAGTGGAGCAGGCCGCGCGGGCCGCCGCCCTTCGCCGGGTCGGCCGTTCCCACGTACGACGTGGTCAGCGACCGGTCGATCGACGCCTTGGAGCGGTCGCCGAGCAGCGCGGCCCACGTCGTCCACGCCGTGCGCACCCGCCGGTCGTGCCAGCTGAGCCGTCCGGTGGCCCACTCCGTGTACACAGCGGGGCCCGCCTGGTGGAGCAGGATGTCCTCCACCCAGTCGGTGCCGGGCCAGCCGGAGGTGGCCTGCGAGGCGAGGCCCACGCACCAGTCCGGTGCGCCCGCCGCCCGCCCCTCCTTGCTCCACACCAGGCTCTTGAGGTCGACCTTCAACGGCACCCAGTAGGTGCGGCGCCGCCCGTCCACGGAGAGCGGCAGGCTCCAGGGCGGATAGGCACGGCCGGTGGCGGCGCTGCCGAGCGGGGTGAGACGGCCGGCCCGCGCGTACTCGGTGAGCTCGCCGACGCTGTTGAGGATCGCCACGTCCGGCGGGTCGCCCGCCTCCAGCTGGGCGACGAGCGTCTCCCGCAGCGAGCGCGTGCCCTGGTAGGTGTACGTCTTGCCGGTGCCGTCGTCGAGCCGGTGCAGCATCGACTCGAAGGCCTCGCCCTCGGGGCCCGTCCACGGGCCGAGCACCACGAGCGTCGCGGGCCGCCCGCCCCCGCAGGCGCTCGCGGTGACGGCCAGCAGACAGGCCGCGAGAAAGGCACGGAAGACGGCGAGTGCGGTGCGGGGGGTGTGAGGGGTGCCGGTGGTGTGCGGGCGCTTCATACGGCGGCTCCCGAGCGGGAGACGAGGACGTACTCGCGGCGGTAGGCGTGCAGGGTCGCGCCGGTCAGGGCGGCGCCGAGGAGGCCGGTGGGCGTCACCCACGGCGCGGCCCCGTCCAGCGACGCGAGGCGGCCGGCGGCCAGGTCGTGGCGGGCGCGGGCATCCAGCGACGCGATCAGGAGCCGGGGCCGGGGGCCGAAGGGACGCTCCTCGGCCGCCGACTCGGTCGCCGGTGACGTCCGGCCGACGAGGTCGCCCGCGACGGCCACCACCCGCTGCTGCGCCCGGTGGGCGAGCACGGCGTCGACGGTCAGGAACGGCACGGCGAGCAGCGGCAGCGCGGCCACCAGGAGCGGCACGCCGAGGTGCAGACGCAGCCGGCGGCGCAGGAACAGCTGGGTGTGCCAGAGGCCGCGGACGAGCAGGACGAGGGCGAGTGCGGCGACGACCGCCGCGGCGATCACCGGGGCGCCGAGCGCGGCCCGGTCGGTGAGGCGGTCGCGCAGCCGGTCCTCCAGGGCGGAGATGCGGTCGACGACGGCGGTGGCGTCGGAGCGGGGGCCGGTGCCGGCGCCGCAGGGCGGATAACCGTCCGCAGGCGCCTTGTGGCCCGGCACCGGTTCCGGTTCCGGTTCCGGTTCCGGGCAGAGCATGCTGCGGGCGTAGGAGAGGCCGGCGTCGCGCAGGGCGGGGTCGGCGACGTTGTTCTGCGCGAAGGTGATCCAGGTGCCGTAGTCGACGACGAGACCGGAGACGACGTCGAGCTCCTGGCGTTCGGCGGTGGTCAGGGCGCCGCTGCGGGACACCTGGTTGAGGCGCTGCACGGCCCGTGTGGTGCGCGTGCTGTACCGCTTGCTCAACCCGCTGAGCTGGACGGCCTCCCCGGCGTCCAGGCTCTCGCCGGCCTCGCGGTCGGCGATGCGCAACGACGTCTCCGCCTCGGCGAGCCCGACCAGGGCGGGGGTGAAGCTGTCGCGCAGCGCCGTCGAGTCGGCACGGATGCCGGTGTACGCCCAGCCGAAGGCGGTGGCCGCGACGACGGTGAGCAGCGGCAGCGCGATCAGCCGCTCGCGGAGGTAACGACGGTTGCGGACGCGGTCGGTGACCGGCGCGGGCCAGATGTGCCGGCGCAGCCCGCGCAGGGCGTGGGCGGGGAGCTGTCGGGCGGCGTGGCGGCGGGCCGTCATGGGGTGCCGCCCAGGGGTGCGGTGCCGGGGGCACGGCTGTCGGGCAGGGGGCCGCGGGTGCGGTCGGCGGGTGGTGCGGGGCTCGCGTGCCGGTGCGGGCCGCGCACGGTGCCGGTGGTGAGCCGTCGGACGGCGTGGCGGCGGGTCATGCGGTGGCGCCGGGCAGGACGGTGACGCTCGACTGGATGCGGGCCGCTTCCACGTCGAACCGGGCGATGCGGTCGCGCAGTTCGACGGTGCCCCGGGCCGGGTCGCGGACGCGGACGAGGCGGCGCAGATGGTCCTGCATGGCCGTGTCGCCCGCCTCGGCGGCGAGCCGCCAGGCGGTGCCGAGCAGGGTCTCGGCCGCGGCGCGTCTGCCGAGCTTCAGCTCCGCGCAGGCCTCCTCGAAGGTGCGGTGCAGCTCTTCCTCGTGCCGGTAGTGGGCGACCTGCGGGTCGAGCCTGCTGTACAGGTCGGGGTCGTCGGTCCAGCGCATCAGCACGGGCTGGGGGGAGGGCAGCGTGAGGGGCGCGGGTGCGTCGGCGAGGAGTTCCACCTCGGTGAGCAGGAGCTCCTTGCCGAGCTGAGCGGGGTCGTAGGGCGCGCCGACGCAGAGCAGATAGGCGCGGGTCTCCTCGCCGCACGGGCCGAGCCCGTACTCCTGGACCGGCCCGCCCGTCCCCGCCCGCGCCCCGGACAGGTCGACGTGGTCGGGTTCGAGGGCGGCCCGGGTCGGGTGGACCCGCTCGAAGGAGTACGGGCGCACCCCCGCGCGGTGGGTCAGGCGCAGGCGCAGCCCGGTGACGTCACGGTCGGCGGCGCGGCCGGTGAGCGCGGCCACCTCGCCGGGCAGCCGGGTCAGGTCGGCGACGGCACGGGTCCGTCCGCCCAACGCGCCCGCGATCAGCAGGAGTTCCTCGGTCTCCCAGGCGTCCCCGATGCCGACGACGTCGCAGCTGAAGGCGTGCGCACACCGCTCGACGCGCTCGCGCAGCTCCGCGCGGGTCTCGTAACCGGGCTCGTTCTTGCCGTCGGTGAGCAGCAGGGCGTGGCGTACGAAGCGGTCGGCGGCGGCGCCGGATCCGCTGCCCGTGCCGGGGCCCGCGCCCGTGCCGGGCAGGTCGCGGAAGAGGTGCCGGGCACGCTCCAGCCAGGTGCCCATCGCGGTGCCGCCCCCCGGGGTGCAGTCGCGCAGGGCGGCCTCGGCGGCGGCCCTGGACTCGGCGTGGGCGACGGCGAGTTGGGCGCGCCGGGGGTAGATCATGGCGGCCCTGTCGCCCCCGGCCACCAGGGCGAACAGCGAGCCGTCCGGGATGCGGGCCAGCGCGCTGACGGCAGCGGCGCGGGCGGCGGCGAGCCGGCTCGGCGGCATGACCATCGACGAGGAGTGATCGATGAGCAGCACCTCGGCGAGCCGCGCGCCGGCCGGCCCGGCGCCCGCCGGTGCCGGGCGTTCGGCGTCCGTCGGGTCCGCCCCGGCCGCTCTGCGGACGGCGACCGTGATGACCGCGTACATCCGGGCCGTCTCCCGCGTGCCCGTCGAGCGGGGCCGGGGGCGGGGGAGTTCGAGCACCTGGTTCACCTCGAGGGTGACCGAGGCGGCCAGTTCCTGATCTTCTTGCCCAGCCATGGGGTGTCCTTGCCGAATCGGGAGTGCCTCAGTCCGAGCGGGCGCACCGCGTAGGCGCGGTCGAGGAGGACTTCGGCCAGGGGCGGCGCGCCGTCGTCGGGTGCGGCGGGTGCGTCGCGGGCCGCCTGGTGGGCGAGGCCCCGGTAGAAGCGGGACAGGTCGGTGCGCAGCGCCCGCTCGTCCGCCGGGAAGGCGAGCAGCGGGTCGGCGTGCGCGGCGACGGCGCGCAGTTCGGCGGCGGTCATCATGCGGGGTGCCCCCGCGCCGGGTGCGGGCGGGTCCCCGGACGGCGCGCCGAGGAGCCGGTGGGCCGCGCCCCACACCTCCGCCTTCATCCGCATCCGCGCCTGCGCGTCGGTCAGCCCGTGCGCGGAGAACAGCTGGGCCAGCGCCCGTACCGCCGCGCCGAGCCCGGCCGCGTCCCGCGCGTGGTCGACGCGTACGCGCACGGCGGCCGTGCGGGCGGCGGTGCGGTGCCGGGAGTGCTGCGGCACCGCGTCGAGCGCGGCGATGGCGTCGGCGAGGGCGGCCGGCCCGCCCAGCGCGAGCCGGGCCCGCGCGGCCCCGAACGCGGCGCTGCCCAGCGAGGGGTTGCGCAGCCGCACCGCCTCGTAGAAGGTCAGCGCCTCGTGCCCGCGCCCCAGCCGCTCGGCGCAGTAGCCGAGGGCCAGCTTGGGCGCGTACTCGCCGGGGATCGCGCCGTAGACCCGGTCGAAGTGCCCGCGCGCCTCGGCGACCCGGGAGCGGGCGAGCGCGAGCAGCCCGCGGTGCCAGTCGAGCCGCCAGTCGTACGGGGCGGCGGCGGGCCCGATGGCGTCCTCGGCCAGCGCGAGCGCGGTCTCGGCACCGGTGAGGGGGCCGTCGTCGGGGTCCTCGCGCGGCACTCGCAGCCGCAGCCTGCACCGCAGCAGGTGCACTTCGGGGGAGCCGTGCCAGTCGCCGGTGTGCTGGAGCAGCGCCTCGGGGTCGTCGTCGCTGAGCCTGCTGAGCTCGCCGTGGTGGTCGTCGTCGGGGTCGGGGCGCGGCACCGGCAGCCGCCCCGCCACCTCGGGCGGGGCGGGTGCGGGGTAATGGGGCGCCGACGCCGGGGCCGCCCAGCGGGACACCTCGGGGGCCGCACCGAGCCCGGCGTCCAGGGCGTGCGCGGACTGCAGGAAGAGGGGGGAGGGCTCGAAGGTCTCCGCGCCGGTGCGCAGCGAACGCAGTTCGCGGAAGACGCCGCGCAGCTGGTCGTCCATCTCGCGGGCGGTGGCGAAGCGGTCCTCGCGCCGGGTGCGGGTGGCGCGGCGCAGGACCCGGGCGAGGGAGACCGGGCCGAGGCCCCGGTGGCCGGTGGCCGCGTCGTCCAGCGGATCGAGCGCGGCGAGCCCGGCGAGGTCGTGGCGGGACTCGCCGATGCCGCACAGGGTGCGCAGGGTCTCGCCGAGGCTGAACAGGTCGTCCTGCGGCGCCGATTCGCCGTGGTCGCCGACGGTGGGCGCCCGGTAGAGGTCGGTGGTCAGGCCCGGGGCGCCCGTGCGGCGCACGCTGCCGACGTCGACGAGCTTGGTGGTGGACCCGTCGTGCATCACGTTCGGCGGCTTCAGATCGCCGTACACCTTGCCGCGTTCGGGCGCGTGCAGATGCGCGAGCGCGGCGAGGATCCGCACGCCGTACGCGAGCACGAACTCCAGGAAGCGTGCCCGGCCGAAGTCGTCGGGGTGTTCGCGGGCGCGGGCCCGCACCTCTTCGAGGTTGAGCCCGTCGACGTACTGCAGCACGAGGAAGTCGCCGACGCCGTCGTGGTGCCCGTAGTTGAAGACCCGGATGAACCCGTCGTGGTTGAGCTCGACCAGCTCACGCCGCTCGCCCTCCAGGAGGCTGTACGAGGTGGTCGCGAGGTCGGCGTGGAGCATCTTCACGGCGACGGCGCGGTCGTCGACCTTGGTGTCGTGGGCGAGGCAGACCTCGCCCATCCCGCCGTAACCGAGCGGCCGTACCAGGCGGTACTGGCCGGCGAGCAGCGTGCCGGGCGGCAACGGGAGCCCGGCGTCCGGGGCGGGGCCCGCGGTGTCCGCCCGGTCCAGGAGGGTGATCTCGGGCAGCACGGTGGGGTCGGGGTGCTCGGGCGGCAGGGTGACGCGGGCGGCCCGTGGCGGTGCGGCGGCGAACCCGGCCTCGACGAACCAGCGTTCGGAGGACTCGCGGTCCGCGGAGTGCGGCGGCCGGGGGTCCGCCGGGGCCACGGCGTCCCAAGTGGCCCGCGCGGAGTGCAGGCCGGTGTCGGCGTCGACGCGTTCCCCGCTGGCCAGGCAGTACCCGGTGGGTGTGACGGTGCCCGAACAGCCGGGGTGCGGGCAGGACGTGCGGGCGCTCACGCGTCACCGTCCGGGTCGGCCAGGCGCCGCACCACCCGGGTGAACGCGGCGACGGCCCGTTCGGCGTCCGGCAGCGGGCAGGGGCCCGCCATCAGGAGCTGCTGCGCCTCGCGGTACGGGCCCACGGCGTCCGGGTGCTCGGCGAGGCCGCGCCGGGCGAGGCGGGCCAGGTGGTCGCGGAGCAGCCCCCGCAGCCGCAGATGCTCGTCGAGCACACGGCGCAGCTCGCCCTCGGCGCGCTCGGCCCGCAACAGGTGGGTCTCCACGGCCTGTTCGGCGTAACTGAGCTTCTCCAAAAAACGCGGTCCGCCCCGATCGGTCGGCGGGCCCAGCTCGCCGCTGAGCTGTACGGTCCACAACGCGGCGCGGGCCGCGTACGCGGTGGCGGTCGGCGGGTCGACGACGTGCGGCTCCACGCGGTGGAAGAGGTGCCGGGCGCGCCGCTCGGTGTCGGCGAGGACGTCGACGCGCGCGCCGATCCGCTGCAGCCACTGCGCGGCGCGCTCGGCGGGCAGCAGCCGCTCGGCGAGCGCGTAGGTGAAGCCGTGCGTGCTGGAGCGGACCACGAGGAGCAACCGGGCCCCGGCGGCGGCCAGTTCACCCAGCACACGGGCCGCGGCGGCGGGCTCGGTGGCGGACCGGTCGGGGTAGAGCACGGCGACGGCGGGGCGCCGCCGGGGTGCGGTGTGCGGGCGGGCGGCGTGCCGCAGTTCGTGGCGCAGGACGGCGAGCGCCTCGCGCAGCTCCGGCCGGCCGGGGTCGTCGAGGGCCACGCCCTCCAGGTCGAGGACGAGGCCGATGGAGCCGACCCGGGGCGCGATGCCGGCCCGGGACAGCAGCGAGTCGCCGCCGGCGCCGTGCTCGACCGGCCGCACGGCCAGCTGGGGCGACTGTTCGCGGTCGGCCATGTTCAGGACGACGTACAGGGCCTGGCGGGCCCGCTCGTCGTCCTCGGCGACGAAGAGCACCTCGGTGTCCCACGCGTCCGCCTCGCCGTTCAGCCAGCGGGTGACGGTGCGCTGGAGCCCGTGCGGGCGGGCCGCGCGGGCCGCGTCCGCGGAGACGACGCGGTGGCCCGGGACGGCGTGCGGCCCGCTCACGTACCGCTCGGCGAACCGCCGGAAGTACTTGGCGACGGTGGCCGCCGGGATCATGTACCCGTGCTCGCCCCGCTCGTCGGCCTGCACCAGGACGCCGAGCAGCCGGCCGGTGCCCTCCTCGCGGACCCCGGCCCCGCTGAACCCGCCGCGCAGCCGCGCCGCGCCCCCGGCGTCGGCGCCCGCCCCGGTGAGGTCGATCTGCACCCGCTCGTCGCCCTCGCCGCCGGGCCCCCGGCACACCCCGGTGAGCCACTGGCCGCCCGACCGGTGCTCGGGGAAGCCGTCGATGAGGACGGTGGCGCCCCGGTAGTCCAGCGTGCGGTGCAGTGTGACCGGCGAGGGGAGCGGCGCGGGGGTGTCCAGGACGAGCACCGCGAGGTCGCCCTGCGCCTTGCCGAAGGGCGGCACCCAGTGTCCGGCCGCCACGGTCGCGGTCCGCCAGGGGGTGCGCTCCAGGCCCTGGAGCAGCGGGAACTCGACCTGGACGCGGTCGGGCCGCAGCCCCGTCGCCGGGTCGCGGATCACATGGGCGCAGGTGAGGACGCGGTCGGCGCCGAACAGGACGCCGGCGCCGAGCACGTCCCCGCTCCCCGACGCCGCCCACCGGCGCAGCCGTACCCGCCAACTCGCATGATCCATAGGAGAGTTGACGCCCCCGTCCACAGCTTCCGCAGCCCCCTCCATGCTTCCTCAGGATAGGTGCGGAGACGGACAAAGGCTCCTGGGCTGCACGGGGAGGCAGGGGGCCACGGCGGCACGGAAGGACGATCACGCCCCCGAGACCGGGAACGCCACGTCGCACACCTCGTCCTCGGGCCCCGTACGCTCCCAGTCCGCGAAGTACACCTCGCGGCACGGCCCCGCCACGGTGAGCCCCTGCCCGGCGACCCACGCCTCCACGGCGTCGAACGCCGCGATGATCTGCGGATAGGAGACCTGCGCCTTGGTGATCCTGGTGCAGGCGAGCCGGTGCGCGGGCTCCTTGCGCACCGTGACGTCCCGGGCCCTGCCCTGCCGCGCCGCCCACGCGCGGGCGGCCGCCGCGTCGACGACGGGCACGCAGGACTCGGCGGGCCCGTCGCTCTCCTCGGTCACCTCCGCGTGGTAGACGACGTAGTGCGGGGCCGCGACGCCCCCGCACTTCCCGGCGGCCCGCTCCAGACGTCCGGCGGAGGCGCCGATCCACGCGGAGAGCTCCCCGCTCCGCACATGCCTGGTCTCGCTGAGGACGTACCGCTCCGGCACGTCCACGACGCGCATCTCGAAGGTCGCGTACAACTCGGTGTTCCTTCCCGACAGTCGGCCACGGAGGTAGCGCGCGAGCGTCCGCTGTTCCGCGAAGCGCTCCTCGACCCCGGCCCAGTAGCGCTCGAGCGAGCACGCGGCCCGCTCCCCGTCCAGCGCCACGACCTCGGCGACCGCCGCGAGCGGCATGTCGAGGCGGCGCAGCAGCGCGACCGTGCGGGCGCGCCCGACCTGGTCGGGCCGGTAGAACCGGTAGCCGCTGACCTCGTCGACGTGGGCGGGCGGCAGCAGACCGAGCCGGTCGTACAGCCGCAGCGCCTTCGGGGAGAGCCGGGCACGGGTGGCGAACTCGCCGATGGAGAGCAGCTCGCCGCCGGCCCGCGCCGGTCCTGCTGGTGTCTCGCTCACGGGATCATCCTCCGTCACCGGGCCGTCCGGCCCGGTGGGAGGACACTGGAGTCTGCCCCAAGGGCAAGGTCAACGCCCGGCCGTGTACTCCTTCCAGATCCGCGGGGGCAGCACGCCGCCGTGCCGGGACCCCGGGCCGCCGACGCCCGACATCGGCAGCAGCCGCGGCGCTTCGGGGCGCACCCGGAACAGCGTCACCGCCGTCGACAGCTCCTCGGTGTAGCCCGCGAACCAGGCCGACCTGAGCCGGTCCTGGTCGCCGGTGCGGCCCGCCGCGACCCCCGGCCCGAGGCCCCGGCCGCCCGCCCGCAGCGCGTCGGTGACCTGCCGGGCCACGTCCCCGTCGAGTGCCCGCCGGGACGCCGGCCGCTCCAGGCCGGGCAGCTCCGCGCCGTCCTTGAC
Organism: Streptomyces sp. NPDC041122; assembly: GCF_055592445.1. NCBI lineage: Bacteria > Bacillati > Actinomycetota > Actinomycetes > Kitasatosporales > Streptomycetaceae > Streptomyces > Streptomyces sp. NPDC041122. The sequence continues at coordinate 119,946 of NZ_JBVIYQ010000010.1, forward strand.
GACCTTGGTCACCGAGTACGGGTCGTGCCGGATCCCCGCGCTCGCCAACGTCGCGTACGCGGTGGCCATGCGGATGGCGCTGGGCGTCGACGTACCGATGGAGAAGGTCGGCTCCAGGCGAGCCATGCTCCGGCGCAGCATGCCCGCGTCGACGGCCGTGCGGCGGACCTCGTCCAGGCCGACCTCCTTGCCCAGGCGTACGTAGGTGGCGTTGCCGCCGGCGACCAGGGCCCGGCCGAGGGTGGGGCGGTCGGGGTCGGGGGCGCCGCTCGCCGGGCGCAGGGTGCCGTCGGCCGCGTAGTGCGCGTCGGCGAGCCGGGCCGGGCGCAGGTCGGGCGCGCGGGCCGCGAACCCGGCCGCCCCGGTGAGCGGCTCGTCGTGCACGGGCACCCCGTACTGCAACGCGGCGGCCAGCACGAACGGCTTGAAGGCCGACCCCGCGGGCACCCCGGAGGTGTCGGCGTTGTCGGTGAAGTGCTCGGTGGCGTCCGGGCCGCCGTACAGCGCCACGATCGCCCCGTCGGACGGCCGCACGGAGGCGGCGCCGGCCTGGAGGTACCGGTCGGCGGCACGCTTCTCGGGGTCGGTGTCGCGGGCGAGGACGCGGCGCACGGCACGCTCCAGGCGGCGCACCTTGTGCCGGTCGAAGGTCGTGTGGATCTCGTGGCCGCCGCGGGCGAGCTCCTCGTCGGTGAGGCCGGTGTGCTCCTTGACGTACCGGGCCGCGATGTCGACGAGGTAGCCGGTCTGCCCGCCGAGGCTGGTGGAGCGGGACCGGCTGCGCGGCTCGGGGAAGGTGCGGTACCTGTCCCGCTCCTTCTGCGACATCAGGCCGGCCCCGACCTGCCGGTCCAGGATCCACGCCCAGCGCTCGCGGGCCCGCCGGTGGTTGGCGGCGCCGCCCGCCGGGTCGTAACTCTCGGCGCCCTTCAGCATGGCGGCGAGGAACGCCCCCTGGCTCGGGTCGAGCCGCGACGCGGGGATGCCGTAGTAGGCGTGGGCGGCGGCCTCGATGCCGTAGGCGCCGCGCCCGAACCAGCTGGTGTTCAGATAGCCCTGGAGGATCTCGTCCTTGCTCTTCCCGCGGTCCAGCTTCAGCGCGATCACGAACTCCTTGGCCTTCCGCGTGACCGTCTGGTCCTGCGAGAGGTAGGTGTTCTTCACGTACTGCTGGGTGAGGGTGGAGCCGCCCTGCGTCTCGCGGCCGCGCACCATGTTGACGGCGGCGCGGACGAGGCCCTTGGGGGAGACCCCGGAGTCCCGGTAGAACGTCTCGTTCTCGGCGGCGATCACCGCGTGCACGGCGGCCGGGGCGATCTGGCCGAGCTCCACGTTCTGCCGGTTGACCTCGCCGGTGCTCACCATCTGGGTGCCGTCGGACCAGTAGTAGACGTTGGCCTCGCGGCGGGCCGACGCGTTCACGTCGGGGATGTCCACGCTGACGTACACGCAGACGAAGAGCCCGGCGACGGCGGCGATGAACAGCGCCACGGCACCGAGCAGTTGGCGCCACGACGGAAGCCAGCGGCGGATGCCGTGACGGCCGGAGCGCGGATAGTCCACGAACCGTCGCCGGCCGCGACGGCGCGCCCTGTTCCCCTGAGCATGTGTACCCATGCCGGGGGAGAGCGCGCCGTACGCGGCCGGGTTGGCCCCGAGGCTGTTTGCGGTGCGTAACAGCGCGGGAGTTCCCCGGAGGCTGTTTGCGTCACGTAACAGACCGCCGAGGGGAGTCGGCGGGGCCGGCCGGCAGCGGTCAGCGGACCTTCGTCAGCACGCCCTTGTTCTGGAGGGCCGCGATCCCGTTGGCCCAGAGGGCGTTGACGCGCTGCCGCTCCTGCGCGTTCGGGTAGGGGTTGGTGCAGGACGTGCCGGGGCCGCCGCCCGACATCAGCTCGCTGCAGGGGCCCGAGTAGTGGTCGGGCAGACCGAGGACGTGCCCGGTCTCGTGGGCCGTCACGCGGGTGGAGTTGTACTGCTGGTTCTGTCGGTAGTCGAGGAAGATGTAGCCCCGGCCGTGCCCGTCCGTGGAGGCGTACGAGCCACGCGAGTCGTTGCCCTCGCGGTACTCGAAGTTGGCACCCGAGGAGGACTCCTGGAGCTTCACGTTGCTGACGGAGGAGTTCCAGATCTGCGTGCTCTGGGCTATCTGGTTGCGGAAGCTGGGCGCCCGGCTCGTGCTGTACCGGACGGTGACGACCTGGATGCCGGGCTTCGCCGCCTGCTGCTTCATCGCCGACTTCATGACGGCCTCGAAGAACTGCCGGGTGGCGGCCTTGTCCTCGGCGGATCCGGTGTACCCGGACACGGCGGGGGCGGACGCCGGCCGCACCGAGTCGAGCGCGGGTGCCGGTGCCGCGAACGCCGTGGGGGCGGCGGCCAGCGAGGCCAGGAGCGCGGTCGCGCCGAGGGTGGCGGCGAGGCTGGTTCTGGTTCGGTTCATGGGGGTGTGTCCCTTCCGGGCGGGGGCCTGCGGGTGCGGCCTCCGGTCGGGACGAGTATCGGGAGGGCGGGGCGCGTTTGAGCCGATGCCATCTGGCGATAGCGTCATGGCATCAACTGGGTTACGTGGAGCGGTATTTGGGGCGCACGACAGCCGTACGCCCCGCCGGGTCAGGTCGGTCGCCGGATCCGGTGCACGTCGCGTACGCAGAGGTTGAGCAGGGTGGCGGCCACGATGACGGCCGCACAGACCAGCAGGACCGAGCGGTCGGCGAACACGGACGAGAGGAGGCCGACGGCCAGATAGGCGAGCGGGATCGCGAGCCGCTCACCGACCTGGTTGAAGGAGCTCATACGACCCAACTCCGTCTCCGGGACGTTCTGTTGGAAGGCGGTCGTCCAGGTGACGGCCGCGATGTCCAGGGCGACGCCGGCGACCGCCGTGGCGAACAGCAGCCAGGGCAGCGGAAGCCCGAGCGCGAGACCCGCGAGCGGCAGCGCGAGTCCCGAGCTCGCGGCGACGGCGACGCCGAGCGGCCGGTGCGGCCTCCACCGCAGACAGACGACCGTCCCCGCGAGCAGACCCAGCGAGAACGCGCCCTGGATGAGCCCCCAGGTGCGGGCCCCCGCGTACCGCTCCTCGGTGACGACGGGCCCCAGCAGCTGGTAGCCCGCGAGCCAGGCGGCGACGAGCACCGTGCCCGCGGCCGTGTACGTCCACAGCCAGGTCCGCGACCGGAACCCCGACCAGCCCGCCCGGAGATCGGCGAGCACGCCGCCGCTGCCGAGGGGGGCGCCGAGCCGCAGCCCGAGCAGCAGCAGCGCCGCGACGGCGAAGGTGACCGCGTCGAAGCCGAGCGCCCACGCCGGGCCGCTGACCGCGACGACCATGCCGCCGGCCACCGGCCCGACCACCTTGACGGCGTTGGCGGGCAGCCGGAGCAGGGCGTTGGCCTGCTGCAACTGTCCCGGGGCGACGAGCTGGGCGACGACGCCCTGCGCGGCGGGCGCGGTGAGGGCCACCGCGACACCGGAGGCGAAGCCGCAGGCGGCGATCGAACCGGTGCTCGCGTACCCGCAGCCCACGACCAGGGTGAGGGCGCCCTGCGCGGCGGCGGCGAGCAGATTGCCGCGGAAGAGCAGCCGGCTGCGGGAGACCCGGTCCGCGAGGACGCCGCCGACCAGCAGGAAGACGACGGTCGGCACGGTGTTGGTGGCCAGGACGACCCCGAGCGCCCCGGCCCCGCCGCCCGCGCCGATCACCGCGTAGGCGAGGGCGAGCGGGGCCATGGCGGAGCCGGTGGCGGAGACGAGCTGGGCGAGGGCGAAGCGCCGGAAGGCGGGGGCGCGGAGGGGGGAACGGACGGCTTCCGACGGTGGCGGCGGTGTCTGCCCTTCGGACGTTTCCGTGGCGTTGGCCATGGTCCCCCGGGGCTCGCGGATGGGTTCGGTGTGGCGGGCAGCTTAAGGGGGGTGGCGGGTGGGGAATGCGGTGGGGCCGTGGGGGCTTGCTGATGATGGGGCGTACGACGTGCGGTGCCTCTGCCGTCCGGGGGGTGGGGACGTCGTACCGCCCACGTGGTCCGCACCGTCCGTACGCTCGCCCTGTCTTCGGAGGCCCTGCACATGACGAACACACCTGGTACGCCCGGCACTTCAGGCACCCCCGCCCGCCCGGCGTTCGACCCGTACGCGCTGCTCGCGCGGAGCAGGCTCGGCGTGCTCGCCACGATCAAGGCGGACGGCCGCCCGCAGCTCTCCCCTGTCATGCCCTTCTACGACGCGGAGGCGGGGGTCCTCCATGTGTCGATGACCGAGGGCCGGGCCAAGACGGCGAACCTGCGCCGGGACCCGCGGGCCACGCTGGAGGTCACCGGCCCCGACGGCCGCTCCTGGGCCACCACCGAGGGCATCGCGACCCTCACGGGCCCGGGCACCGACCCGCACGGCCCCGAGGTCGAGGCCCTGGTGACGTACTACCGGACGGCGGCCGGGGAGCACCCGGACTGGGACGAGTACCGCGCGGCGATGGTGGCCGACCGCCGGGTGCTGATGACGATGACGGTCGACCGGGTGTACGGCGAGGACCTGGGCTGAGCCGATCAGTACGGTGGTGTCTCGGGCCGCCGGGGAGTGACCGTCATGCGGATGTCGTCGGCGGCCCAGAGCACGAACCGTTCGACGGGTGTCACCTCGTGCCCCTGGACGGGCCGGAAACGGAACCTCTTCAGGAGCACGGCGAGGACGAGCTGGGCCTCGACCACGGCGAGCGCCGCGCCCTCGCAGCTGCGCGGCCCGAGCCCGAAGGGGACGTAGGCCAGCCGCGGACGTGTCGCGACCGCCTCCGGCGTGAACCGCTCGGGCAGGAACTTCTCGGGCTCCGGCCAGTGTTCGGGGTTCATGTGCACGGCCCGGAAGGGGTAGAAGACGGTGGCCCCGGCCGGGATCTCGTACGCGCCCACGGTGAGCGCTTCGGCCGTCTCCCGCGCCCCGTACGGCCCCGGGGGGCAGAGCCGCATGGCCTCCTTCAGCACCATGTCCAGATACGTGAGCCGCCGCAGATCGGCGTGGTCGGGGGCGGCGCGGTCGCCGAGGACGCGGTCCAGCTCGTCGGCGACGCGCTCGGCGGTCTCGGGGTGGCGCCCGAGCAGGTGCAGCGTCCAGGAGACGGCGACGCCGGTGGTGTGGTGGGCGGCCAGCATGGTCACCATGACGGTGTCGCGGATGCGCGCGGGCGAGGTGCCGGCCTCGACGAGGGCGCCGATGAGGTCGCTCCGGTCGGCCCGGTGTCCGGTTCCGTTGGCATCGGCGTCGTGGTGCGCGGCGACCACGCGGTCGACGGTGTCACGCAGGTACTGGAGGGAGGCGGCGGCCCGTTCCGGGGCCCCGCCGTCGTCCTCCTCGTCCCCCGCCGTCCGGTACATCTTCCCCAGGTACTCGGCGAGGACGACCTCGAAGGCGTCGACGACCGCGTCCGGGTCGACGACACCGTCCAGGCCGTCGCCGCCCAGTGCGTACGCGCAGATCATCCGCAGCGAGAGCGCGGTCAGATCCTTCTGCAGCGCGACGACCGGCGCGCCCGCGTCACCGCCCTCGCCCGGGTCGCCCCGGCCGGCCTCGGCGCCCCACCGGTCGGCGAGCTCCTCCACGAGCGAGACGAACTCCTCGAAGTGCCGCTCGTGGGACGGCCGCCCGGCGAGCACCTCCAGGAGCAACCGTCGCCAGGGCCCGTGCTCGTCGGCCCCGATGACCTGAAGGTTCCCGGCCTCGCAGAGCGGGTCGAGGAACGCGAACAGCGGGGCGGGCCGCTCGTCGAGCCGGGCGGTGGCCTCCAGCAGCACGGGGTCGGCGACGGACACGGCGTCGCGGACCCCCGGCAACTGGAAGCGCACGACGGGCCCGTACTCGGCGTGCAGCCAGAGTTGGTAGGTGTGCAGGCCCCCGGCTTCCGCGATGGCTCCCACCCCGCCGTCCGCCCGCGGTTCGGGTCCAGGAATGCGCATGCCGTGCTCCTCTGTGCGTGATGCGGCAGATCCCTACGACGCGGCTCCCTTGGCGTCCACCACGCCGCCGATGACCAGCAGGATGACGGGGAAGGCGATCAGCAGGAAAGTCATGGTCCAGCCCACCTTCGCCGTTGTCCTGATCGCGACCTTCCGGCACAGCAGGGCCACGGGCGCCAGATAGAGAAACGCGGCGAAGAGGGCCAAGTACAGAAAGCCCATGAGGATTTCTCCCTAGACGTGCGGAGGGGGGACGCGCCGGCCGGTTCGGGCCGGTCCGTCCCCCCTCTTCGTGCATCGGATCAGTCGGTGGTCATGTGCTCACTCATCCACTCCGGGTCACCGGGTGAGGTTCTCGGTGAACTCGTTCGCCGGCTCATCACAGTGCACCACACCGCCGGGACGGTTCCCCGGCCCGTCCCCGAGGAACGGAACGGGGCGTCCACGCACCACGGATTGCCGCCGCTGATGCGGTGGTTCGACTTCCGGCCGAGACCTCGTCCGGAAGTCGACCGGGTCGGCCGGATCGCAGTTGTTCTTCTTGCTTGTTGCAGAACGTGTCCAGTGGCGGGCCGACGTGACTGCCGCTCGTGGGCGGTGGGTTCCCCGCTGCCGCTGTCGCCGCGCGAAGGCAAGACCCGTCGGATACAGGCCAGTAGACTGCGCGCGCTCGAACGGCGTCGCGGGAAGGCCGCGGGAAGGCAGGGAGAACAGTGGCTCACGGGGGATATCAGGGCTGGTCACCACGGAACACACCACCGCAGGGCGGCGGTACGCCACCACAGGGAGGCGGCACGCCACCTCCGCACATCCCGCCACAGGGCCCCCCGACCCCGCACCCGTACACACCCCAGAACCCCTACCCCTACCCCCACCCGTACCCCCTGCCGCCGCAGCCCGTCCGCCGACGGCGTTCCGGCTGCGGCTTCCTCTTCGTCTCGCCGCTCATCCCGGTCATCCGCTCGGCCCGCCGCCGGGCCGAGGCGATCTTCAACCAGCCGGGTGCCGGTCACATCCCGGATCCGCTGGTGTCGAAGGTGCAGCTGTGGCGCGCGTTGGTCGGTGCCGCCGCGACGCTCTACCTGATCTACACCTACGGCGCGGACGACGGCTGGAGCGGCGTCGCCAACGACGGCGTGGTCAAGCTGATCATGGCCCCGATCCTGCTCATCCTCACCGGCCCGCTGGTGGTGATGGGCTTCATCCGCTACGCGCCCGCCGAGCACCGCCGCGCGCTCCGCTCCCGGCTGCGCGCGCCCCTGAAGGCGGTCGGCTGGTACGTCGGCATCCTGGCCGGCGTCGCCCTCGTGCTGGCGGGCAGCGCGCTCATCCTGAAGCAGAACTACGGCACACTGATCAACGGCCTCATCGCCCTCGCCCTGCTCCTCGGCCTCGTCTGGCTGCTTCCGTTCATGCTGTTCTCCTCGGCGTACGCGGCCCGCTACGCCTTCAACACGTCCAACGTGCACGCGGCCCTGCCGGCCGCGCTGACCGTCGTACTCGTCTGGGAACTGATGCTCAGCAGCCTGGCCCTGGACGGCGGCCTCCCGCACGGCCCGCCGGCGGCCCAGTGGAGCGCGGTGCTCGGCGGCCCGGTCTCGGTCACGGCGGTGGCCCTGTGGGAACTCCACCGCATGCGGACGCGGTACGGGGTGCGGGTGCGGGCCTGAGGGGCGGGACCCGGGGGCGGGACCTGGGGGGTGGGACCTGGGGGGTGGGACATCACCTGAACGGACCGGAACCGCGGTGACCCCGGCAAACGGGCTTCGTTGACGGAACTGGAACTTCACGGCCGAGGCCGTCTGCACGAACGAACTCGCCGTCGCCCCGGCCCTGAGCGACTGGACGGGCACCCACCAGAACAACTGCGCCAACGGCAACGTCATCGATCGCCTGGCGAGGTAGCCACGGGCGGGGCACCGGGCCGGGCCGGGTCCCACGGACGGACGGTTCCGTACCGGCAGACGGCCCACCGCCGCTTTACCGGAGGGCGCGACGGGTGAGACCAGACAGGTCCGTTCCTCAGGTCCGCCCCCACCCAGGAGGTACCCCATGCGTATGCGCACGATCCTCGCCACCGCCGCGCTCGCCACCGTCACCGTCCTCGCCGGCTCCACCGCCGCCGTGGCGTCCCCCGGCCCGGACGCCGGCGCCCACGCCAAGGCCGTGGCGGCGCATTCCCCCGGCCTCCTGAGCGGCAACGTCATCCAGGTCCCGGTCAACATCGACCTCAACCTGTGCGGCAACACGGTCAACGTCGTGGGTCTGCTGAACCCGGCGGCGGCGAACAAGTGCAAGGCCCACTGAACGGGCAGGGCAGGACCGGGCGGGGCGCGGGGGTCCCACTGGCGTAAGCCAGATACCCCCTTCGAGGGCGGCGGAAGGTTTCTGCGCGACTCGCGCGCCCACGCCCCGGGAAGGGACGCCAAGCCCCATACCCATACCCGTACGCATACGCCTACGGGTATGGGCCCCGCCCCCGCCCTGGAGGTATACGTCCGTGGTCCTCGTGATCGTCGTCGCCGTGCTCGCCCTGCTCGCCGGCGTCGCAGCCAACCGCTTCCTGCGGCCTCGTCTCATCCATGAGGACGACGACTCGGGGATGGGCGTGAAGGACCTCGTGGGGCCGCTGCTCACCCTGACGGTGCTGCTGCTCGCCTTCGTCCTGGTCACCGCTTCCGGCTCGTACGGCAAGGCCGAGAACGCCGCGCGCGGCGAGGCCCGCGCCCTCGACCAGCTCACCGAGATCGCCGAATACGCGCCGTCCGAGCAGAAGGCCGCGCTCCAGGCGGACGCCGTCTGTTACGCCCGCGCCGTACGGACCAGTGAGTGGCCCGCGATGGCCGACGGCCACGGGTCGTCGGCGCCCAGCGTGTGGTCGACCGACATGCGCCACAACTTCCGCCCGCTGGCGGGCAAGCCGGTCTTCGGCATGCTGATCGCCGCCGACAACAAGCGCTCCGACGAACGCGAGGAACGCCTCACCCAGGCCACCGCCAGCATCCCCGGCACCATCTTCTGGTTCCTGCTCGCCACCCTGATCATCACGGTGGTCGCCCTCGGCGTCTGCATGCCCCGCAGGAACAACCGCGGCCAGCTCATCACCCTGACCATCATCACCGCGCTGCTCACGACGGCCCTCTGCATCATCCGCGACGTCGACCGCCCCTTCGGCGGCCTCATCAACGTGAGCCCCACCGCCATCAGCGAGACCGAACGCCAGGCCAACCGCGACTTCCTCGCCACGCACCCCGCGTCGGACATCCCCTGCGACGACAAGGGCAAGCGGCGCAGCATCTGAGACGGGGACGTCCCCGACACCGAGCCTCCGGACCACGGCACCCCGCCTCCCGGGAAGCTCCCAAGTTCGGTGCCCGGACGGCGCGTCTGGAAGGAGGACTTCCGTGCGCGCCGCGCCGCGCCGAACCGCGAGACGGGCCTTCACCTGGCCCACCGTCCGCATCACCCCCGCACGAGCGCCCCTCGGATACCGAGATCTCGACGCATGACGACGCGGAGCTCGGCCACTGCCACGTCGAACCGGTCCTCGAGTTCCCTATAGATGGGGCTGTCGACCGCGGCGCCATCCATGAGCAGATCTCTCGTATCTCTCAGCACCACGAACGCGGTACGCGCGGCTTCGACGACTTCGTGCGGCGCGGTGATGGCCAACTGGTGCCGGATCTCGTACGCGCCGGGCGTCAGGAACAGCTCACGCACCCGCAGCGGGCGCTCCTCCGCGGAAATGCGGTCGTGCACGCACTCGTTGAGCGCCGTTCGCATGCGCGAGAGTGCGGCGGTGTACTCGGCGTAGAGCTGCCGGCGCACGTCGAGACTCCGGTCCGCCCGCTCCCTGCGCCAGCGGAGGCGATCGGTGAGCAACGTCGACCCGACTCCGATGGCCGCGCCAAGTGCCGTACTGACGGGGGATATCCACTCCATGACGGCCCGACACTATCGTCCGCCGGTGGCGCCATCCTCGATGCGCCCTGAGGCGAGCTAAGGAGGTTGCCAACAACGGGGCACTAGTGGCCACAGGTTGGGATACACCGCCGGGCATGAACGGCTGCTTGAGCGCGCATGCCGCGGCCATCACCAAGGTTGCGATGAGCGCCAAGACCGACAAGCGCCGTATCGAGATCAAGTGTGCCGCGGGACGCTTCCGCCCCGGTGACTATTCTGTTGATCACTGCACGTTAAAGCTGGGGTTCTTGAAACATGTGGGTTCTGTACAGCGCCTGTATCGCCGTCTTTCTGTCCATCGCGATCCGGATGTTCGTGGGGCGGAATTCCGTGGTGCCACCGTGGCGTGACGCGACGTCGATCTCCGTCGGAGTCGTCGTAGGAGCCGCCGTCTACATAGCGGCGACCACCGCGGCCCACGTGGAGAGCCGGATCGCCATCGCCTCGGCCCTGTTGTGGCTCACGGCCTCGATCAGCGGTGCCCACGCCGTACGGGAATCGCGACGCTCCCACGGCTGAAGATTCGCCGCACGAGGGGTCGTCGCGAATTCCACTCAGGGATCTGACGGAGCCGGGCCCCCAGCCAACATCCATGGCTGGGGGCGCCGGTGGGCCCGAGCCCTACAGGCTGTCCAGGATCTTCTCCCGGCGGTCCCGGTACTCCTCGTCCGTGATCGCCCCGGCGGCCCGGAGCTGATCGAGGGTCGCCAGGCGTGACGCGATGTCCCCGCCGGCGGGGGCGGGAGCGGGAGCAGGAGCGGCGCCCGGCGCTGTGGCGGCGGCCTGCGCCCCCGTGACGCCACCGGCGAGGCGGGCACGCAGCGCATCCGCCAGCGCCTTGCCCGCGTCCTTCGGCATCTGCTTGATCTCCGCCTTGTTGCCCGCCGAGAATACCGCCAGCGTGCCCATCAGCATGCCGCCCGTCCACTGCACGGAGCTGATGCGGCTGTACGGAAAGTCCTCCACCTGCTGCGACATGACGCCGTGCTTCAGGAAGACCAGCCGCTGGTCGGTCATCACCACCAGGCCGTTGCCCTTGCCGTAGAGGCCGGGCGCGAGCATCTCGACCGTCTCTCCCTCCCACAGCACTTCGGGCAACTTCTGAATCTCGCGCTTCGACCCGACCGCGCTCTTGAGCTTCGCTGCTGCGGCGTCGATGTCCGGCCGCACGTTGACGTCCACCATCTGTGGCACCCCTCCACGTCTGACGGCGGGGCGCCCGTGCCGAACGGCATCGTGCCCCCGCCACGATGAGGATCTGAGCGTATCGCCGGATATGACTGCCGCGAGCGCGAGACCCTAGGGGTTCCCCTTGGGCGCACCGGAGCCTTGTACGAACCGGGGAAGGAGTTCCGGTTCCTCGTGTGTGAGGCGGCGCTCTACCACCGCTCGTGCCTCAAGTCGGTGATGGCCGAACAGCTCGACCGCCTGTACGACGTGGTGGGCATGCCGCGTGTGGACCTGGGGATCCTGCCATATGGCCGCATTCAAGGGCACGATGTCCGCGCCTGTTCCAGGAACCGCCCGGCTCGCCGGGAGCGCCACCCGCCCCGGACCCGCACTCGCGTCTTTGGCGTCAGGGGCGCTGTTCGCGCTTCGCCGCGCCGCCCTCCCGCAGCAGTCCGGACCGTCGGTGGCCGCGTATGGCTGGCGGCTCCGGACGGGTACGGCCGCGTCGTCGATCCCATGTACCTCGCCGCGCACTCTGCCCTCGGGGCGGCCCACGACTTCCCGCGGAGGCATTCCCATGCCCCCCGAGACAGACATCACTGGTCGCGGACTGGCCGGCACGTTCACAGCAGGAGCCCGCGCAGGCCCTGCACTCCCTGCCCGAGTGACCGACCCTTGTACTCCGCCCTTACCCGGCTTCCTGTCGTGCCTCTTTAGTCGTTTCGTGCCTCTCTAGCCGTTCGGATCGCGGGTAGAAGTTCCGTGGATAGTGAGACCGAGGTTCAATGGGGGAACGGCGATGGATGCGGCCAAGTGGTCGGTGGATCGCGAACGGCTGGCGAAGTGGGTTCCCGAGGGGGAGCGCATGACGGCCGGTTGTGCGGTGGTGTACGGGCGCGCACTATGGGGTTTGGTGCCGCGGCACGCTTCGCTTCTGCTGACTGACCGCCGGGTACGGGTATTGCGCCACCGGGGAAACGACCGCCAGTACGGCATACGGGGCATCTGGTTCGAGATGATGCGCGGTGAGGCCGTGGCGGTCTGCAGGGATCAGCCGGTGCGGGTGGATTTTGATAAAGGGCACGAGATCGAACTGCGCCAGCATGACGGTAGGGTGGAACGTCTGCTGATCAGCGAGTGGGATGCGGTACATGCCGATGCCTTGCGCGAGGCGTTCCCGTCCTCGGAGCCACGCCCGCAGTGACGGAGCTCGCGGCCAGAAGGAGCCCCCCATCGGCATGTTGAACCGGTGATACCTGGCGCCCGACAGGCCCGTTCCTCCACCGGGAGGTACCCCAAGCGGATCCGCACGATCCTCGCCATCGCCGCCCTTGCTTCCGCCACCATCATCGGAGGCGCCGGCACCGCCACCGCAGACGACGGCCCCGGCGCCGACGCTATGGGCGCGGGATTCGACTCGCCCAGCGTGGGCAGCGGCGACGCGGTTCAGCAGTCGCCCTTCGTACCCGTCAATGCGAACGGCAACTCAGGCAATGTCATTGGGGCCCCCGCCTGTCACGCGCAATCTCGCGCAACTCGTCCCCGCACAGGTCTGTCGCTCAGCATGCTGGGCACCTCACCGGCTAAGAAGGAGGACGAGACATGACGCTGAGGTTCATCGGCACCACATCCGAACACGGCAACTGCCCGACTCTGTACGAGATCGAAGAGACGGGCCAGATCGTCGTTCAGGGCGATCAGCTCACCGACCCCGAGCACCTCGCGCAACTGCGCGACGTAGGCGAGCATGAGACGTTCGTGGTCATCCCCCGCGACCTGCTCACCCGCTTCGCCCCCAAGGAGTAGCCCGTGCCGTCCCTGATCCCCTTCGAGGAGATCACCCATCTATTCGCCGACTTCGAGCACACCGCGTTCCGCCTTGAAACGCGCCGCGGCTACGCCACCGATCGGGACGGTGCCCGGTTCCAGGCGTTCATGCGCGGCACTCTCCCAGCCCCGGAGCCCGATCACCCGTGGAACGTGAACGTACGGGACAAGGCCACGAACGGGGCGCGGTTCTCCCGTGTCCGGATTATCGACGAACCGCCCACGGACGGGCAGCGCTTCCTGATGGCCAGCGCGGCCGGAAACATCGACGCGGGCGAGGACATCCGCGTACTGCCACGCACGGAAGCCGTACGGCTCGATCTGCCGGACATGGACTTCTGGCTCTTCGACTCCCGCGCCCTCGTCCGCATGCACATCGACGACACCGACACGACCATCGGAGTCGAGCTGATCGACGACCCGGCAGAGGTGCTCACTGCTTGCCGTGCCCGTGATGCCGCACTGGCCGCTGCACGCCCTTCTGCCGAGGTGTGGACGCAGGTACGTTCCTCCGCGTGAGCACGGACTTCCAACACGGTCGAGAGGCTCTCGGCGCGCGGCTCCGTGAACTCCGTGCCGAGGCCGGCCTCGATGGCAAGACGCTCGCCGCACGTCTTGGCTGGCAGCGCTCGAAGGTCTCGCGTCTGCAGAATGGCCGGCAGACCGCGACCCCCGCGGACCTCGAAGCGTGGGCTTCGGCGGTCGGCGCCCCGGGCCGAACGGCTGAGCTACAAGCCCGCTTGCGTGCGCTGGAGACTCAGCAACGCCATTGGCGGCGCCAGCTCGCCGCCGGCCACACGCCGGTGCAGGACCGTTACGTGATCGAGTACCAGCGCGCCGCGACGATGCGCGGGTATGAAGCGACCGTCATCCCCGGACTCTTCCAAACGCCCTCGTACGCGCTTCAACTCCTCACGCAGAACGCCGAGCTGATGCGCTCGCCGCGTGACACAGACGCGGCCGTACACGCCCGCATGCGCCGTCAGGAGGCACTCCATGAGCCGGGCAAGCTCTTTCGCGTCCTGATCTGGGAGGCGGCTCTTCACGCCATCGTGGGTACGCGCGAGACGATGACGGGCCAGCTCGACCGGCTTGTCTCGCTGATCGGCATGTCCACGGTGGAGTTGGGCATCGTCCCGCTCGGCGCGCCGATGACGATCACCCCAAAGCACGGCTTCTGGATCTTCGACGAAGAGCGGGTCATCGTCGAGACCGTCGACACCGAGTTGCAGTACGAATCTGCCGACGACCTCGCGCTCTATGGGCGCGTATGGGATCAACTTGCGACGGGCGCCGTCGGCGGACCGCAGGCGCACCGACTGATCGCACGGGCCCGCGCGGCGATTGCAGCAACCTGAGCAACCGCGCTCAACCAGGGCCGCTCCTCGCGCAATCGCGCGCAACCGACCCGACACCGACTCACGGCGGTCCCTACGGTCCTGGTCATGGCAGCACCCACGCACACGACACCCGCGCCCAACCACCTGGACGCCTGGCTCGCCAAGAGCGCCGCCAGCGCCGAACTCGCGCTGTTGACATGGGGATTGCGGACCCTCGCCACGCTCCACTGCACCTGGTGGCCGGCCGTCGAGGCGCCCATGCAAACGGCCATGGTTGCCGTGCAGCGGCTGCCTGAATACGAGTTGGGCCCGCTCCTTCCCGACTTCCGGACGGACTGCGCATGGTGGCTCGTCCCCCTGGACGCCACCGATCACCTCGCAGACATCCCCGACGTTCACGTGCTGCCCGTCGGCTGGCCCTTGCACTGCCCGTCTACACGGCTCGCCGTCGACAGCCGGGTCCGGCTGGAGGCTCCCGATGGATCCGGCCGCCTCAACAACCCCGTTCACCTCGCCGCCGCACTCGGCCCGGGAGGCGGCCCACGACTTCTTGCGGAGGCATTCGGATGACCACCCCGAGAGAGACATCGCAGACTGCGGACTGGCTGGCACGTTCGCAGCAGGAGCCAGCTCTGGCCCGGCGCGAATGGGCGGACAGCGGCGTCGCGCTGCTTCCCTGCGGCCGCAGGTTCGACGCGGTCCGCCTCCCCGAGCGCCTCGTGCACAGCGCGGTGCGTTCCACCGACCCGCAGGTCGTCGCGGCCCGGCTCGCGCAGAGCCTCGACGGTCCGGTGATCTACGACGGTCGCGCCATGGGCGGCACGTACTACGCGCTCACCAGGCCACGATGTAGGGGAACTTGGCCGCACCAGGACGTCGCCCCCTGGCTGGGGGTGGACACCTACCTCGGGGTGCCGAAGCTCGCCCGCACCGAACCGCCCGGCACGCACTGGGTGGTGGCGCCCCGCTACGAGGGCGACCTGTGCGAGCCCCTTGCCGTAGAGGCCCTCAGCCGCATCGGCCGCGCCAGCGAGGGAGCAGAGCCGTGCTGACCGAGCGAACACCCGAGGAACGGCAGGAGCAGGAGACGTACCAGCACCTTCTCGCGCACCTTGACGACTGCGCGCGCTGCCAGGCCCTCGCGGACTGCGATGCGGGCACCAGGATCCGGCGCGCGCTGCGCGCCGCGCGAGCCGCCGCCCATGCCGCCGCGGGCATCGACGCCAGTGCGGCCCCGACGGACAGCGCGTGAAACGCCCCGCGAGTGGACCAGTACCGGTGCCGTGCCCGCCATGCCTCCGCGCGCTTTTGGAGGGCCGAGCGGACAGGGTGCACACGTCCTGTGAGCTGTACACCCGCCTCACGCTGGAGGGCACGCGCCTGATCCTGGGGGCCGAAGAGGACTGCCCCTGCCGGTGCCCGCTGCCCGGGGAGAGCAGCGAGAGCGACGCGCTCCAGGCGGCACGCGCCGAAGCACGAGCAGGACACACAGCCGGGTACGCGGCGCCGAGCCTCCCGCGCCCCTGACCGCAGACCGGCTCCCCCCTCAACTCCCTTCGCACACGCAGAGGGCAGCTAGCCCCCGGCTGAACCCCGGGGGTCGAATCACTCAACAGGAGGCGCCCTATGGGCACGCTCACGAACGGCCGCACCACCATCCCCTACCAGCACCACACCGCGCCCGGCCTGGACTGGCGCAAGGCCGGCCGCACCGACCTCGACCCGATCGTGAAGGACTGCGTGATCCTCGCCGAGGCCCCGGACGCGCAGGGACACCCGCACCACAGCATCCCCGACGGCACCCGCATGATCGCCATCAGCGACGACAAGGACCCGGCCGCGCCGGTGCTGCTGATGAGCCGGGTGGAGATCAGCAAGTTCTTCGACGGGGTGATCGCGGGTGAGTTCGACAGCTTCCGAGCGAACGCAGAGGAGCTCGGCGCGGCAGGCATCGCGGCCTGAGACCGCGGGCGGAGAGCGTGAGGCCCGGACCCCGCCTCGCGACAATCTCCGTTCACTGGTGGGTGGCCCGGGCTGCTCACAGCACCCCGGCCCGCCGGCCCCGACGGCGCCGAGTGCGGCGGGCAGCTACATCTGCCACGAGTGCACGCCGCTCGGCTCTACGCCCGAGCGGACGTGGGCGATCGTGCGGCGGCAGAACGCCATCCTGAACAGCCCGTACTGGCGTGAGGGCGGGCCGGCGACCTGACCTGCGTACAAGTAAGGCCCAGGACCGGAGAATCACTCCGTGACCTGGGCCTTTCTCGTTCTGACCTTGTGCCCCCGGCAGGATTCGAACCTGCGACACCCGCTTTAGGAGAGCGGTGCTCTATCCCCTGAGCTACGAAGGCGGTCCAGGCCGTGCCGTTCCCGGCAGGACTGTGGTGAGCAGGCACTACTGTCTGCGATACCGCCGACAGTATAGCGGGTGGTGGTTCCAGGACGTCGGCCCCCGCCCTGGCCGGGGGAGGGGGGTGGGGCCCGGGTCCAGGGTCACCGGGGCCTCTCGGGCTGCCGTGAGGGTGTCGCCGTCCCCGCCATCGCCATCGCTACCGCCGCCGCGAACCCGGGCGGGGCGGGGACGTCGGTGCAGTGCCAGCCGGGGACCGGGTACGGGCGGGCGCCCGTACCCACCAGTACCGTCGCCGCCCCGGCGCCCAGGCCCTCGCCGGTTCCCTTGAGGATCGCTTCCTTCCGCGTCCAGCAGCGGGCGAACGCCGCCGGGCGGGCGGACGGCGGCAGGGCGGCGAGTTCCGTGGACTCCCGGGGGTGCAGGGCCGTGGCGACCTCCGCCACCACCTCCGGTGACGGCAGCTCCTCCACGTCCACCCCGACCGGGCGGCCGGCGATCGCGATGAGTGCCGTGTCGGCCGTGTGCGAGAGCGAGAAGTGCAGGTCCGGTGGGTGGTGACCGGGGTCCACGATCGGGCGGCCGTGCGGGCCGCCGCAGCCGGGGCAGTCCGCCCTGGCCAGCCGGACCGCTCCCGGATCGACGTCCAGCTCCGCGCCGAGCAGCTGCCGCAGCGCCACATGAGCCACTTCGTACAGCGAACGGTCCCGTTCGCGCCGGAAGGCCCGCGCCCGCTCCCGTTCCCGGAAGTCGAGTACCGCCAGGTCGAGTGGGAACGCGCCCACCCGCGCCAGCCAGAGGCCGGGCTCCCCGCTGTGGCGGCCGCCGGCCGTCGGCGGTCGCGCCGGGTCGAAGTCCCTGGGCGTGTACGCCCCGCTGCCGGCCCCCGCAGGCGGGCGGGCCGTCGCAGAGTGGGCCGTCACGGAGTGAGCCGTCACGGAGTGTGCTCGCATCACTCGCACAACGTACGCCGCCCCCGCGGCGGCGGCACCCGTTTTGTGTGGTGCCGGGGATCTCGCGATGACCGCTCCGCGTCGTCTCCTCCGGCCGTCCATCTCGGCTCGGACATAACCACTGTGCATTTGGTTGGAGTTGGCCGCCGGCTCGTTCTTTCGGGGCGGCAAGTCGGCGCTCTCAGCGGTTATTTCCAGCCCCGCCGCACCGGCGCCCCCGCCTACTCCCTTCGGTGCTTCAGGTCAACCCTTGTGACCCGTCAGGGCGCTGGTTAAGCTCGCCGGGCCGAACACCGAACAGAGGCGGGGCCCCGTGATTACGGTGGACAGACGGATCGCGGTCATAGGTATGACCTGCAAGTTTCCCAACGCGGACGGCCCAGAGGCGTTCTGGCGGAATCTGCTGGACGGTACGGATTCGATCACACGAATCAGTGGTCCCGACGGTGTCGCGGCCCGCGGGCTTCTCGACGATCCGGAGTGGTTCGACGCCGAATACTTCGGTATTTCGCCACGCGAGGCCCGCATCATCAATCCACAGGCTCGAATTTTCCTGGAGAGCGCCTTGGCCGCGCTCGAAGACGCAGGCCAGGATCCGCAGCGGGTCACCGGAGCGGTCGGTGTGTACGGGGGCAGCGGCGAGAACGCGTACGCGCAGCTGCTCAAGGCGGACCGGGCCGAGCGGCCCGCGGAATCGGCCGCGTCGGCCGCCTCGGACTGGGAGATACGCGTCGCCAACGGGCCCGACTTCCTGTGCAGCAGGGTGGCCCACCGGCTCGGTCTGACCGGCCCGACGATGACCGTGCAGGCCGCCTGCGCCACCTCGCTGGTCGCCGTGCACGCCGCCGTCCAGGGGCTGTTGACCGGCGACTGTGATCTGGCGCTCGCCGGTGGCGTCACCGTGCGGCTGCCGTCCGGTGTGGGCGGCACCGACGAGGTCGGCATCCAGGCGCCGGACGGCGTGCTGCGGGCCTTCGACGCCGCCGCGACCGGGCTTGTCGGCGGTGACGGGGTCGGCGTCGTGGTGCTGAAACGGTTCGCGGACGCCCGGGCCGACGGCGACCGGGTCGACGCGGTGATCCTCGGGACGGCGGTCAACAACGACGGCGCCGACCGCATGGGCTTCACCGCCCCGGGCGTCGCCGGGCAGGCCGCGGTCATCGAGCGGGCCCAGCGGGTGGCGGGCGTGACACCGGAGTCCTGCACCTACGTGGAGACCCACGGCACCGGCACCCGGCTCGGCGACCCCGTCGAGATCGCCGCCCTCACCAAGGCGTTCCGCCGCGCCGACGACGGCAGCCGCGACGGTGACAGCGGCGGCGACAGCGGCGGCCCGCGCCGTGGCTACTGCGGGATCGGTTCCGTCAAGACCAACGTCGGGCACACCGACGCCGCCGCGGGCGTGGCCGGCCTCATCAAGACCGTCCTCGCGCTCAAGCACGGGGTCATCCCGCCCAGCCTGCACTTCACCGAGCCCAACCCGGAGATCGACTTCGAGAACAGCCCGTTCCGCGTGGTCGCCCGCGCCGAGGACTGGCGGCCGGCGGGCATGCCGCGCCGGGCCGGCGTGAGCTCCTTCAGCGTGGGCGGTACGAACGCCCACGTGGTCCTGGAACAGCCACCCGCGGATGCGGACACGGAAGATACGGGAGCGGGTACGGGTACGGAGTCGAGCGGGGCGCCGAGCGCGCGCGGCCCGCACGTGCTGCCGCTCTCCGCGAAGTCCCCCGCCGCCCTGGAGGCCGTCACCGCCCGGCTCGCGGAGCGGCTGCGGGCCGAGCCCGGCACCGTACTCGCCGATGTGGCCTGGACGTTGCAGACCGGGCGGCGGGAGCTCCCGTACCGGCGGGTCGCGGTGGTGAACGACGCCGTTGACGCCGTACGGGTGTTGGCGGGCGAGGAGCCCGAGCGGCTCGTCACCGCCCCCAGGGCGGTGTGGCCGTCGGGCGGGGAGGCCGAGGGCGCGGAGAGTGATCCCGTCGCCGTCGGCCGGCGCTGGCTGACCGGTGCCGCCGTCGACTGGGCGGCCCTGCACCGGGGCCGCCAACCGCGCAAGGTCGCCCTGCCCACGTACCCCTTCGAGCGCCGGCTGTTCACGGTGGCACGGCACCACCGGCCCGCCGCAGCCGCCCCACCGGCCGCACCCGCCGCGCCCCCGACATCCGCGCCCGTCGGCGCGGTCACGTACGACCTGATCGCGAAGTACTTCGCCGAGATCCTCGATCTCCCCGAGGTGGAGCCCGACGAGAGCTTCTTCGATCTCGGCGGCGACTCCCTCATCGCGACCCGCCTCGTGGCGAGGATCCGCGAGACGTACCCGGTGGAGCTCGCGCCCAAGGAGCTGATCACGGCGCCCACGGCCGAGGAGTTCGCCGCGCTGATCGAGGCGAGGCTCGCCTCCGGCGATGGCCGTATGCCGTGACGCGGTGGACCGTCCGCCGGCACCGCCGTCCGGACGCCGTCGCCGTCCTCTACTGCTTCCCGCACGCGGGCGGGCTGCCGGGCGAGTACGTCCGCTGGTCCGACGACCTGCCGGGGGTCGAGGTCCGTGGCGTACACCTGCCGGGGCGGACCACCCGCCAGGCCGAGCCGCCGCACACGCGGATGGACGCCCTGGTGGGCGCCCTCGTCTCGGCCGTCGACTTCGAGAACCCCGACGGTGACCCGGGGAGCGCGCGCCACACGGCCCCGGGAAGCGCGAGACCCACAGGGGACGCACCGCACCCCCGTCGTCCCTTCCTCTTCTTCGGTCACAGCCTGGGCGCCCTCATCGCCCTGGAGGTGACGCGCGAACTCCAGGCGCGCGGACGCGCGTTGCCCGAGCGGCTGATCGTCTCCTCCTGCCCCGCACCGCCGTTGCCGCCGGTCACGCGGCCGGTGCGCGGTCTGTCGGACGACGAGCTGCTCGACGCCATCGAGCGCGGCACGGGCGAGCCCATGGACCACCTGCGGGCCGACGCCGACCTGCGGGCACACGCGCTCGCGTGCTTCCGGGCCGACTACACCCTCCTGGAGCGGTACGTCCCGGGGAGGTCCCAGCCGGCGCTGGACCGGCCGGTCACCGTCCTCGCCGGCCGCGAGGAGGCGTACGCGCCCTGGCGGGAGGGGTGGGCGCGGCACACGAGCGGCCCGACCGAGCTCGCGCTCGCGGCCGGGGGGCACTTCTACTTCCGCGGCGGGCAGGGGCGGGACGACCTCCTGCGCACCCTCCGTGCATCCATACCGAACACCAACGACATGACGACATGACGACACAGGGAGACCAACGGGTGGACCGCATAGGGGTGGTGGGAGCCGGGACCATGGGTCGCGGCGTGGCCGAGCTGTTCGCGGAACACGGGCACGAGGTCGTGCTGGTGGACGTGGTGGAGGCCGCCCTGGCGTCCGCACGGGAGGAGATCGCGAGGAACGTACGGTTCGCTCCGCTGGTCCGGCCCGGGACTCCCGTACGGGATCCGCTGGAGGTGACCGGGCGGATCGACTTCACCGTGGACCTCAAGCGGCTGGGGGACGTGGACTTCCTGGTCGAGAACGTCACCGAGGACTGGGACGTCAAGCGTCCCCTCTACGCCGAGCTCGACGCCCTGTGCCGCCCCGGCGTGCCCTTCGGCGTCAACACCTCCGCGATTCCGATCACGCGGGTCGCCGGGCTCACCGGCCGGCCCGAGCACGTGATCGGGATGCACTTCATGAACCCGGCGCACCTCAAGCCCACCGTCGAGCTGATCCGGGGCCACCACACGTCGGACGCCACGATCGCGCGGACCCGGGCGCTGCTCGACGGGGTCGGCAAGGGGCACGTCCTGGTGGAGGACTCCTCGGGGTTCGTGACGAACCGCGTCGCGATGCTCACCATCAACGAGGCGGTCTTCCTCCTCCACGAGGGCGTCTCCACGGCGGCGGACGTCGACCGGCTGTTCAAGGAGTGCTTCGGGCACGCGATGGGCCCGCTGGAGACCGCCGACCTCATCGGCCTGGACACCGTCCTGCTGTCGCTGAAGGTCCTGTACGACAACTTCGGCGACCCCAAGTACCGCCCCTGCCCCCTGCTCACCCGGCTGGTGGACGCGGGTCTCCACGGGCGCAAGACCGGACAGGGCTTCCATTCCTACGAGTCGGGAGAGTGACCCATGGCTGACGTGACGACCGAGGACGACAAGGTCCTGATCCGGGAGTTCCTCGCCGAGCACGTGCACGGCGTCGAGGTGGACGACGACGAGGACCTGTTCGCCTCGGGGCTGGTGAACTCGCTCTTCGCCGTGCAGCTGGTGATGTGGGTCGAGCGGACCTACGGCCTGGCCGTCGCCGGTGAGGACCTCGCCTTCACCAACTTCCGTTCGGTCACGGCCATATCGGAGTTCGTGGAGCGCAAGAAGGCCCTCGCCGGAGGCGGCGCGTGATCGTCGAGCCGACGCCCGAGCAGCTGCGGCTGCGCCGGGAGATCATCGCGTTCGCCCGGGCGGAGCTCGGGCGTGACGCGGCCGAGGACGACCGCGGCGCCCGCTTCCCGCGCGAGGACTGGCTGCGGTGCGCCGGGTTCGGCGTGCTGGGCTGGCCGGTGCCCGAGGAGTACGGGGGCCGCGGGTTCGACCCGCTGACCACCATGATGGCGCTGGAGGCGCTGGGCTACGCCTGCCCCGACAACGGCCTGGTGTTCGCGGTGAACAACCACCTCTGGGGCTGCGTCATCTATCTGCTGCTGCACGGCACGGACGAGCAGAAGCGGCGTTTCCTGCCCGGCCTGTGCGACGGCTCGCTCGTCGGCGCGCACGCGCTGTCGGAGCCGGAGGCGGGCTCCGACATCCTCGCCATGACCACCACGGCGGAGCGCGACGGCGACGGCTACCGGCTGCACGGCACCAAGTGCTTCATCAGCAACGGTCCGGTGGCGGACGTCTACGTCACGATCGCCCGCACCGGCACGGGTCCCGGCCGGCAGGACCAGCTGTCGGCGTTCCTGGTCACCGCCGACATGCCCGGCGTGGTGAAGAAGCGCGAGATGCCGAAGATGGGGCTGCGGACCACCCCGATGGGCGTCGTGGAGTTCGACGGCACGCCCGTGCCCGCGGCGAACCTGCTGGGCCAGGAGGGCGCCGGCTACCCGGTCTTCACCTCGACCATCGAGTGGGAGCGTTCCTTCATGTTCGCCCCGCACGTGGGCGCCATGGAGCGGCTCCTGGAGGCCTCCGTGCGGCAGGCCAACTCGCGCCGCCAGTTCGGCCGGACGCTCGGGACGTTCCAGGCGGTGTCGCACCCCATCGCGGACATGAAGATCCGCCTCGAACTGGCCCGGATGCTGCTCTACCGGGTCGGCTGGCTGAAGCGGCAGGGCCGCCTCGCCCTCCAGGAGGCCACCATGGCCAAGATCTTCATCAGCGAGGGCCTGGTCGAGACGGCGATGGCCACCGTCGAACTGCACGGCGCCCGGGGCTATTTGGAGGAGTACGGCTTCGAGCGTGAACTGCGCGACGCGCTCGCCGGGCCGATCTACGCCGGCTCCAACTCCGTGCAGCGCGGCATCCTCGCCGAACTGCTGGGCGTGAGCGGGGCGTTGTCGGGCGGCGCGGTGGCGGGCGGGGCCGAGCCGGGGGGTGGGCTTCGGTGACGAGGATCCGGATTCCCCTGGAACCGGTGCTGCCCGGTGAACTCGCCCAGGAGCTGGCCCAGCGCGTCTACTTCGTCTCCGACACGATCACCGGGTTCTCCCTGGTCCGCTCGGACGCGTCCGGCGACATCACCGCCGTGGACGTGGAGGTCGACGGGTCCGCCGGCGCGGACCCCGCCGAACTCACCCGCAAACTCAACCTGGTGACCGCCAACGACCTGCTCGGGCAGCGGTTCCTGGAGCCCAGGGTGGTCTGGCGGGCCGCCGACACCGGGCCGGCCAAGGACGTGTTCGACGAGCTGGTGGCGCGCGGCGCGGCGGTGGAGGCGGGCGCGGGCCAGATCGGTGTCGGCGAGCCGGTCCTGTCGCTGATGGACCACCTGGACGCGCTGCTGCGTGGCCTGGTCGTCGAGGAGTTCGGCGCCCGGGAGTTCCGGTACCCGACGCTGATCACCGCCGACGCGCTGCGCCGCACCGGCTACTTCGAGTCGTTCCCGCAGATGGTGATGACCGTGACGCGGCTGCACGGCGACGTCGACAGCTACCGCGGCTTCCTCGACGACCTCGCGGGCGGCGGCGATCTGCGGGCGGCGCTCACCGCGCACAGCGGCGGCCACGACGACTGTCTGCCGCCCACCATGTGCTTCCACACCTACCACCAGTTCGCGGACGGCCCGCTGCCGGAGCCGTCGATGGTGGTGACCGCGCGGGGCAAGTCGTTCCGCAACGAGTCCCGCTACCGGCGCTCCCTGGAGCGGCTGTGGGACTTCACGATCCGCGAGATCGTCTTCCTCGGGACGCCGGAGTTCGTCCTCGACGCGCGCCGCCGGCTCATGGAGCGTGCGTACGAGCTGGTGGACGCGCTCGGTCTGGCCGGGCGGTGCGAGGTGGCGGGCGATCCGTTCTTCCTCAACGACACGACGGCGGCGCGCGCCTGGTCGCAGCGGCTTCTTGAGCTCAAGTACGAGCTGCGGCTCCCGCTCGACGGCGAACGCGACGTCTCCGTGGGCTCGTTCAACTACCACGAGCAGTTCTTCGGCCGGTCCTTCGGGATCGCCGGTGGGACGGGCGAGCCGGTCTTCACCGGGTGCGCCGGGTTCGGCCTGGAACGTTTCGCCTACGCCTTCCTGTGCCGGCACGGTCTGGACCCGGCGAACTGGCCGGAATCCGTACGGGCGGCGGTGGCGCCGTGACCGTACGCGAACCCTCGCCGGGGCCCGCACCGGCCCCCACACCCACCTCCGCGTCCGCACCCGCCCCCGTACCGCCGCGGCTGCTGACGCTGTGCGCGCCGACCGGGGAGCTGCTGGAGCGGGCCACGGACGACCTTGCCGACCGGCTCGACACGATGGACGACGCGGACTTCGCACGGCTGCCCGCGGTGCCCGCGCCCCCGGCGGAGCCGGGCACGGCACGGCGCGCCGTCCTCGCCGACTCGCCGCGGAACGCCGCGCGGTGGCTGCGCAAGCGGGACATCCGGCGCGTGGCCACCGGTGGACAGGGCGGCGACGCCTCCCGCGTCTATCTGTTCTCCGGGGTCGGCGACCAGTACCCGGGGCTCGGCGCCGGCCTGTACCGGTGTCTGCCGGTGTTCCGGGAGGAGCTCGACCGCTGCTTCCGGGTGCTCGCGGACGAGCACGCCCTGGACCTGCACCCCGTCCTCTTCCCGCGCGGCCCCGAGCTCCCCGAGGGATCCGGTTCCGCGGACGGCTTCGAGCGGCACACGGCGCCGGGGGAGATCCACCGCACGGTCGTGGCGCAACCGCTGATGTTCGCGCTCCAGTACTCCCTGGCCCGCGCCCTGACGGCGCTCGGCGCGGCCCCCGCCGCGCTCGCCGGCTACAGCGTCGGCGAGTACACGGCCGCCTGTCTGGCCGGGGTGTTCCCCGTCGAGGACGCCCTCGGCCTGGTCACCGGGCGGGCGCGGCTCGTCGACGGGCTGCCGCCGGGCGCGATGCTCGCCGTCGCGGCCGAACCGGAGGCGCTGGACGGCCCCCTGGCCGGGCTGCTCCCCGGGCCGCTGTCGCTCGCCGCGCTCAACGGCCCGACGCAGACGGTCCTCTCCGGCCCGGCCGACGCGGTCGACGCGGCCGTCCAGCGGCTGACCGGGGCGGGGCTGCCCTCCCAGCGGCTCGCGACCGCGCACGCCTACCACTCGGCCATGACGCAGCCGCTGGCCGGCCCCCTGGAGGAGCTGCTCGCCGCCGTGCCGCTCGCCCCGCCGAAGACCCCGCTGCTGTCGAACGTGACCGGGACCTGGCTGCGCGACGAGGAGGCGACGAGCCCGGTCTTCTGGGCCGGCCAGCTCTCCCGGACGCTCCGCTTCTCGGACGAGCTCGCCGAGATCTGGCGGCTGCCGGACCCGCAGCTCATCGAGCTCGGCCCCGGCCAGGCGCTCAACCGGCTCGCCCTCGGGCACCCGGACCGCCCGTCGAACGCCGTGGCCTCGGTCGTGCAGACCCTGCCGGGCCGTCTGGAGAGCCGCACGGAGTGGGAGCTGCTGCTCGCCGCCACCGGCCGGCTGTGGGTGGCGGGTGCGGCGGTCGACTGGGCCGCGCTCGCCGAGGACCCGTCAGCAGTGACGAAGGAGCACGCATGAACGACATGACCGAGATCCGTCCGGTGCCGCGCGACGGGACCACGCCCCTGCCGCTGTCGAGCGCGCAGGAACGGCTCTGGTTCATGCAGCAGCTGCGGCCCGGCATGCTCGCCTACCAGTTCCAGGCGAAGATCGTGTTCACCGGGAAGCTGGACGCCGGGCCCCTGGCCGCCGCCCTCACCGAGGTGGTGCGGCGGCACGAGGCCTACCGCACGACCTTCACCGACGGCCCGGACGGCCCGGTCCAGGTGGTGCGCCCGCCCTACGAGGTCGAGCTGCCGGTCCAGGATCTGCGCGGGGCCGGCGCGGCGGCCGAGGCCGACGTCGTCCGGGCCGCGGTCGCCGAGCAGATCCCGGTGGACCGGCTGCCGCTGGTGCGCTGGCGGCTGCTGCGGACCGCCGACGACCGGCATGTGCTGCTGCACCAGGAGCACCACCTCGTCCACGACGGCTGGGCGTTCAACCTCTTCGTCGACGAACTGTGCGTGCTCTACCAGGCGTACGCGGCGGGGGAGCCCTCGCCGCTGCCCGAACCCGAGGTCCAGTTCGTCGACTACGCGGTCTGGCAGCGGTCCTGGCTGGAGGGACCGGCCGCCGAGAAGCAGCTCGCGTACTGGCGCGAGCAGCTCGACGGGGTGCCCTTCTTCCTCGACCTGCCCACCGACCGGCCCCGCACCCCGGTGCGCCGCTTCACCGGTGACGCGCCGCGCTTCACGGTGCCGGGCGAGCTGGCCGACGCGGCGCGCGCGCTCGCCGCGCGCGAGCGGGTGCCGCTGTTCACGGTGATGCTCGCCGCGTTCGAGGTGCTGCTCGCCGGCTGGTCGGGGCAGGAGGACTTCTGCGTCGCCACCGGGATGGCGGCCCGCACCCGGCCCGAGGTCGACGGCATGTTCGGCATGCTGGTCAACACGGTGGCGCTGCGCGCCGATCTGCGCGGCGACCCGTCGTTCCGCGAACTGCTCGGCCGGGTGCGCAGGACGACCTTCGGCGCGCTGGAGCACCAGGAGCTGCCCTTCGACCGGGTGGTGGCGGCGCTGCGGCCGCCCCGGGTGCCGGGCCGCCAGGCGCTGTGCGAGGTGCTGTTCGCCTTCCACGACTCGCCGACGCGCGCCGTGCGGATCCCGGGACTGGAGATCGAGGTCGTGCCCGGCGTCAGCAACAAGAGCGCCAAGTTCGACCTCAACATCATCGCGATCCCCCGGGCCGAGCAGTCGATCGGGCAGCGGGACCAGGCCACGACCCAGGCGGTCGAGCTCATCTGGGAGTACGACGGGGACCTCTTCGACGCCGCGACCGTCGCCCGGGCCGCCGCGCGGTACGAGGAGCTGCTCGCCGCGGTGACCGCGGCCCCGGACACCAGGATTTCAGCGCTGACCGGCGCCGGCCGGCGACAGGAGGCATGACGTGAGCGACGCGGACGAGCTGATCGGCCCGGTGCGGACGGCCTGGGCCGAGACCCTGGGCTACGACGAGACCGAGATACCCCTGGACGTCGGCTTCTTCGACGCCGGCGGCAACTCGCTGCTGCTGCTTCTGCTCTGGGAGCAGCTGAACGAGCTCACGCCGGGTGAGCTGCGCGCCACCGACCTCTTCCAGCATCCGACCGTGCGGCGCCAGGCGGAGTTCCTGCGGAGCGGCGCATGACCCGGAGCCTGTACGAGGTGGTCGCGGCCACCGCCGCACGGCTGCCGGACGCCCCCGCCGTCGAGTTCCCGGACCGCGGCACGGCGGACGGCGGCACGGCGGAGAGCGGCACGGGCGGTGCGGTGAGCTACCGCGAGCTGCTGCGGGGCGCCGAGGTGCTCGCGGAGCGGATCGCGGCCGAGCACGGCACGGTGGAGCGCGTCGGCCTGCTCGCCGCCCGCAGCCTCGTCGCGTACACCGGCTACCTCGCGGCGCTGCGGCTCGGCGCCGCGGTCGTCCCCCTGGGCCCGGACTACCCGGCGGCCCGGAACCGGGACATCTGCGCGGCGGCAGGCGTCGACGTGGTCGTGGCGGAGGCGGCCATCGTCGCGCGCGGCGGGACCGAGTGGGCGGGCGAGCGCCCCGTCCTGCGGCTCGACGACGACGAGATCCGGGGGGCGGCGCCGGACGGGCGGCTCACGCCGTACGAGCCGGATCCGGACCGTCCCGCGTATCTGCTCTTCACCTCCGGCACGACCGGCCGGCCCAAGGGCATCCCGATCCGGCACCGGCAGGCGCTGCCGTTCGTGGCGCACAACATCGCGCGCTACGGCGTCGGCCCGGGCTGCCGCATGTCGCACACCTTCGAGCTGACCTTCGACCTGTCGGTGTACGACCTGTTCGTCACCTGGGGCGGCGGGGCGACGCTCGTGGTGCCCTCACGGGCCGAGCTGTTCGCGCCGGTCGACTACCTGAGCGGCCGGGAGCTGACCCACTGGTTCTCGGTGCCCTCGGCCGTCTCGGTGAGCGCGGGATTCGGGCAGCTCGCCGCGGGCCGCCCCTCGGCCCTGCGCCACAGCGTCTTCTGCGGCGAACAGCTCACCCTGGACCAGGCGCGGGCCTGGCACGCCGTAGCCCCGGACGCCACCCTGGACAACCTGTACGGCCCGACCGAACTCACCGTCGCCTGCGCCGAGTTCCGGCTGCCCGGGGACCCCGCGCGGTGGCCGGTGACCTCCAACGGCACCGTTCCCATCGGCCGGATCTACCCGGGCCTCGAGCACCGGGTCGTCGCGGAGACGGGCGAGCTGTGGGTGCGTGGTCCCCAGCGCTTCGACGGCTATCTGGACCCGCGCGACGACGAGGGCCGGTTCACGGCCGACGGGTACTTCCGCACCGGCGACCGCGTCAGGACCGAGGACGGACAGCTGGTCCACCGGGGCCGGCTCGACGACCAGGTGAAGATCCGCGGCTACCGGGTCGAGCCCAGCGAGGTGGAGGCCGCGCTGCGGCGCCTCGACGCGGTGACGGAGGCCGTGGTGCTCGGCGTCGGCCGGGACGGCGTCACCGATCTGGTGGCCTGCTACACCGGGCGCGGCACCGGCCGGATGGAGCTGATCCGCGCGCTGCGCGCGACGCTGCCGATCCACCTGGTGCCGCGCCGCTTCGAACATCTCGACTCCCTGCCCCGCAACGCCAACGGCAAGGTGGACCGCGGCGCGCTCCGCCGCATCGTCAGTGAGGTCAACGATGGCGCACTCGCCTGAACCCCCGGCCCCGGCCGCGCCACGGCGCGGCATGGACTTCAGCCTCTTCTACTTCGCCTCCGACAGCGAGGAGCTCACCGGTCCCCGGTACCAACTCCTGCTCGACGGCGCCCGGTTCGCGGACACCCGCGGTCTCGCCGCCGTATGGACCCCGGAGCGGCACTTCCACCCCTTCGGCGGCCTGTACCCGAACCCGGCCGTCACCGGGGCGGCGGTCGCCGCCGTCACCGAGCGCGTGGCCATCCGGGCGGGCAGTGTCGTGGCGCCCCTGCACCACCCGCTGCGCATCGCCGAGGAGTGGTCCGTCGTCGACAACCTCTCCGGCGGCCGCGTCGGGATCTCCTTCGCGTCCGGCTGGCACGCCGCCGACTTCGCGCTGCGCCCGGAGGCGTACGCCGACCGCCGCCGGCTGATGGCCGACCAAGTGCGCCAGGTCCAGGAGCTCTGGCGGGGCGCGTCGCTCGCCTTCCCCGACGGGGCCGGCACCGAGCGCGAGGTGTCCGTCCACCCCCGGCCCGTACAGCCGGAACTGCCGACCTGGATCACCAGCTCGGGCAGCGTGGAGACCTTCCGGGCCGCCGGGGCCATGGGCGCGGGCGTGCTGACCCATCTCCTCGGCCAGGACCTGGACGACCTCGCGCACAAGATCGGCGAGTACCGGGCGGCCGGCGGCCGGCACGTGGTCCTGATGGTGCACACCTATCTCGACGACGACGCGGACCAGGTACGGGAGCTGGTGCGCGAACCGCTCCTGCGCTATCTGCGCGGCTCGCTCGGACTGCTCCTCGGCTCGGGGTTCGACGGCAGGCGCCGGATCGACCCCGCCAAACTGCACGAGGCCGACGTGGAGTTCATCGTCCAGCGCTCCTTCGACCGCTACGTCGACGACTGCGGGCTGCTCGGCTCGCCGGAGACCGCGGCGCGCGCGGTGGAGCGGCTGCGCGGGATCGGCGTGGACGAGATCGCCTGCCTGATCGACTTCGGGCTGCCGCCCGACACCGTGATGAAGGGCCTGGAACGGATCGCCGACCTGAACGCCGCGGAGCACCCCCATGGCTGAGCGGACCGGCACGACGACGGACGGCCCGGACTTCGCGCGGGCCGTCGCCCGGCTGCGGGTGCCCGGCATGGGCACCGAGGCCGTCGCCCCCTTCCTGGCCGGGCTGATCCGGATGACGCGGCCCCGCCGGGTCCTGGAGGTCGGCTCCGGCTACACCACCCCGTTCCTGGCCGCCGCCCTCGCCGGGGCCCAGGAGCAGGCCGCCGAGGAGTCACGGCTGCTCGCCGCCAAGACCCGGCGGTATCTGCGCGCCGGGACCCCGCTGGACGACGACTGGCTGCGCGCCGAGCCCGCGCTCGCCGCCCCCGCGTCGTACCTGGAGCCGTACCGGCCGCGGTTCGTGGCCGTGGACGACCGGTCGATCCCGGAGTCGTCGGCCGGGCTGGTCGAGGCGGTCCTCGACGAGCTGGGGCTCACCGGAGCGGTCACCATCGTGGACGCGTCGCTGCGCGAGGCCGACGACGCGCTGCCCGAGGACTTCGAGCCGATCGACTTCGCCTGGGTCGACGCGTGGGACTGCCTGTACTTCCTGGACCACTTCCTCGACCGGATCAACCCGGCCGGCGGCGTGGTGGTCCTGCACTACCTGATGACCTACCCGGAGGGCGAGGCGATCCTGCGCTATCTGGCCGGACTGCAACGGTCCAGGCCCGGTGAGCTGGAGGTCCTGAACCTCCTGGAGTCGCACAAGCTCCGGCAGAACAGCGTCACGATGATCCGCAGGACCGCCGTCGCCGCACCCCGCCTCGCCGGTCCCGGCGGCCGCATCCGGTACGACGACGAGCTGCGCGAACGCGCCACCACCCACGCCGAGTCCCTCGACAGCGAACTGGAGAAGAGCAAGTGAGCATCCTGCGCGGGGCCGTGACCCCCTACCCGGCCGACACGTCCATGGCCGCGGCCTTCGCCGCACAGGTCAAGGCGGGACCGGACGCGCCCGCCGTCGTGGACGGCGCCCACACCCTTTCGTACGCGGAACTCGACGCCCGCTCCGACCGGCTCGCGGGACTGCTCCGCGACCGGGGCGTGACCGAGGGGTCCCGGGTGGGCGTGCTCCTGGAGCGCGGCCACGAACTGGTCACCGCGGTGCTCGCCGTCATCAAGGCGGGCGGCGCCTATGTGCCGATCAACCCGGAGTACCCCGCGGAGCGCAAGGAGTACATGCTGGCCACCGCGGAGGCGACCGTGACGGTCACCGCCGAGGAGGTGCGCCAGGCCGAGCGGACGCAGGACCCGGCCGGCCTGCCGCAGGCCGCGACCGGCTCCCGCGACGCCGCGTTCATCCTGTTCACCTCGGGCTCCACCGGACGCCCCAAGGGCGTCGTCATCGAGCACCGCTCGGTGCTCCGGCTCGTCCGCGAGACCGACTACCTGGACTTCGGCCCCCACCAGCGCATCGCCCAGGTGTCCAACTCCTCCTTCGACGTCTACACCTTCGAGGTCTGGGGGGCGCTCCTGAACGGCGGCACGGTCGTCGTGATCCCGACCGCGACGGTCCTCTCGCCGGTCGCGCTGGCCGCGGCGCTCGCGGAGCACCGGATCACCACCATGTTCCTGACCTCCGCGCTCTTCACCACCGTGATGGCCGACCGGCCGGACACCTTCGCCGGGCTGCACACCCTGATGGTCGGCGGCGACGCGCTGAGCGTCGCGGCCGTGCACCGCCTGCTCGCCGCCGACCCCGCCGTACGCCCCGCCCGCCTGGTGAACGGCTACGGTCCCGCGGAGGCCACCACCTACGCGGTCTGCGGCGAGCTGACCGAACTCGCCGCGGACGCCCGCTCGGTGCCGATCGGCCTGC
Organism: Streptomyces sp. NPDC041122; assembly: GCF_055592445.1. Lineage (NCBI taxonomy): Bacteria > Bacillati > Actinomycetota > Actinomycetes > Kitasatosporales > Streptomycetaceae > Streptomyces > Streptomyces sp. NPDC041122. The sequence continues at coordinate 151,729 of NZ_JBVIYQ010000010.1, forward strand.
CCATCGCGAACACCGACTGCTACGTGCTCGGCGAGGACCTGGCGCCGGTCGCGGACGGGGAGACGGGCGAGCTGTTCATCGGCGGCCCGGGCGTGGCCCAGGGCTACGCGGGACGCCCCGACCTGACCGAGGAGCGCTTCCTGCCGGACCCGTACGCGCAGGAGCCCGGCGCCCGGATGTACCGCACCGGGGACCTGGTGAAGGTCCTGCCGGACGGGCGGCTCGACTACCTGGGGCGGATCGACGACCAGGTGAAGATCCGCGGGTTCCGGGTCGAGCCGGGCGAGGTGGAGGCGGTCCTGAGCCTCCACCCGGAGGTCCGCGAGGTGGCGGTGGTCGCCGACCGCTCGACGGGCGAGGTGCGGCTCGTGGCCCATGTGTCCCCCGCCGAGCCCGGCCGGACGCCCACCGGCCTGCGGGAGTTCCTGGCCGCGACGCTGCCGGAGTGGATGATCCCGTCCGCCTTCGTGGTGGTGCCCGCGCTGCCGCTGACGAAGACCGGCAAGGTGGACCGGGCGGCGCTGCCGCCGGCGCCGGTGGACGACGAGGCCACGGCCGCGGTGGCGCCCCGCACCGACCTGGAGCGGGAGCTCGCGGCGATCGCCGCCGAGCTGATCGGCCTGCCCTCGGTCGGCGTCACCGACGACTTCTTCGCGCTCGGCGGCCACTCCCTGCTCGCGATGCGGCTGCTGTCCCGGGTCAACGCCGCCTACGGGGTGCGGGTGGAGCTGGGCGCGTACGTCTACGACCCGACGATCGAGCGGCTCGCGGCCGAGGTGTCCGCCGGGCTGTCCGGCGCGGCGCCGGCCGAGGTGTCCCGTGACCGGTGACCCCCCGGTCTCGTACGCGCAGAAACGGCTGTGGATCCTCGACCGGCTCTACCCGGACAGCCCGGCCTACACCGTCCCCGTCCTCTACCGGATCGACGGGGAGCCGGACGCCCCGGCCCTCGAAGCGGCCCTGACCGGGCTGGTCCGGCGGCACGAGGTGCTGCGCACCGGCTACCGGATGTCCCGCGGCGCCCTGCGCCAGGTCATCCGGCCCGCGGCGCCGGTCCGCGTCCCGCGCGCCGATCTGACCGGGCACGAGGACCCGGAGGGCGAGGCGGAGCGGCGCGCCGCCGCCGAGGCGCGGCGGCCGTTCGACCTGGCGGCCGGTGAGGTGCTGCGGCCGCTGCTCCTGACCACGGCGCCCGGCCGCCATGTGCTCTGCCTGACGCTCCACCACATCGTGTGCGACGGCTGGTCGCTGACCGTCCTGGAGGACGAACTCTCGCTCCTGTACGAGGCGTTCACGGCCGGCCGTGAACCCGAGCCGCCGGAGCTGGCCGAGCAGTACGCGGACTTCGCCCGGTGGCAGGCGGACCAGGTCGCGGGCGCCGCCCTGGACCGGGCGCGGGACCACTGGACCAAGCACCTCGCCGGCGTACCGGCGCGGGCGGGCATCCCGACCGACCACCCGCGCCCCGCCGTGTGGAGCTTCGCCGGCGCCCATGTGCCGGTCACCGTCGGTCCCGAAACGGTCGGCGGCGCCGGCCGGCTGGCGCGGGCCTGCGGCACCACGCCGTACGCCGTGCTGCTGGCCGCGTTCGTCGCGCTGGTACGGGAGGAGAGCGGCGCCCCGGAGGTCGTCGTCGGCTCGCCGGTGGCCCTGCGGACCCGGGAGAGCCAGTTCGCGCTGATCGGCATGTACGGCAACACGGTCGTGCAGCGGTTCGACGTGCCGGACGGGACGAGCTTCCGCGACCTGGTGCTGCGCACGCGCGACGAGAGCCGGGCGGCCCTGGCCCACCAGGCGATGCCGTTCGAGCTCCTGGTGGAGGAGCTGAACCCGGCGCGCGACCCGGGCGCCAATCCGCTGTTCCAGCTGATGTTCGGTCTCCAGCGGGTGGCCGCGCCCGGCCTGCGGCTCGGCGGCTGCCGGGTGACCAGGGAGTTCGGCGACACCCGGACCGCCAAGGTCGACCTGTCCCTGTCGCTCGTCCACGACGGCGCGGAGTGCCGGGGACGCCTGGAGTACAGCACGGACCTCTTCGAGGAGACCACCGCGCGGCGGCTCGCCGCCCGGTACACGACCCTGCTCGCCGCAGCCGTCGCCGAGCCCCTACGACCCATCGGACGGATGCCGTGACCGAGGCCAAGCCCGCCGCCGACGCCGCACGCCCCTCCCTGCTGCGCCACCGCGACTTCATGCTGCTGTGGGGCGGCCAGACGGTCAGCGAAGTCGGCTCGATGATCACGCCGTTCGTGCTGCCGTTCCTCGCCATCACCGCCCTGGACGCCTCCAACTTCCAGGTCGGCCTGCTCACCGCCCTCGGCACGCTGGCCTTCCTGCTCGTCGCGCTGCCCGCGGGCGTGGTGGTGGACCGGGTCGCCAGGCACCGGCTGATGATGTGGTGCGACCTGGTGCGCGCGGCGGTCATCGCGACGGTGCCGGTGGCCTGGTACCTGGACACGCTCACGCTGACGCACCTGTGCGCGGTGGCGCTCGTCACGGGCTCCCTGACGGTGTTCTTCGACGTCGCGTACCAGAGCTATGTGCCGGCCCTCGTCGCCAAGGAGTCGCTGATCGACGCCAACGGCAAGCTGGGCACCACCAGTTCGGCCGCCGCCACCCTCGGGCCCACGGTGGCCGGTGTCCTCGTCGCCGCCATCGGCGGGGCCAGGGCGCTGGTCGCCGACGCGATGTCGTTCCTCGTCTCCGCCGCCTCGCTGTTCCTGATCCGGACCCCGGAGCCGAAGCCGGCCCGCCCCGACGGGCCGCGGCCGACCTTCCGCGAGCAGATGAGCGAAGGCCTCGGCTTCGTGGTCCGGCACCCGGTGCTGCGCCGGATCGTCGCCTGCACCGCCACGGTGAACCTCTTCTCCCACATGGCGTCGGCGATGGAGATCCCCTTCCTCGTCCGCGAACTGGGGCTCTCCTCCAGCCAGGCCGGCCTGCTGCTCGCCCTCGGACCCGTCGGCGGCGTCCTGGGCGGACTGCTCGCGGGCCGCCTCGCCCGGCGGGTGGGCTCCGCCCGCATCATCTGGCTGGCCCCGCTCGCCTGCGGCGTCCCGTCCTACCTCGTGCCGCTGGCGTACAACGGCTGGCGGGTCGTCTTCTTCGGCATCGGCTGGTTCGCGTTCACCTTCGGCGCCATCGTCTACAACACCGCGCAGGTCACCTACCGGCAGCAGCTCTGTCCGCCGGAGCTGCTCGGCCGGATGAACGCCGCGGTGCGGTGGATCGTCTGGGGAACCATCCCGCTGGGCGCGCTCGTCGGAGGCGCGCTCGCGACCTGGATCGGGCTGCGCCCCACGCTGTGGGTCGGCGTCGTCGGAGCGAGCCTCGGCGGCCTCTGGGTACTCTTCTCGCCGCTGCGCCGCCTGCGCGACGTGCCGCCGGACCACACCGCTGCCGCCGTCTCCTGACGCCCGGGGCCGCCCGCGGGGCCCGACCGGCGGCCCGGGGAGGGAAGTCGCCGCCCGGTCGCCCCTGGTGCTGCCGATCCTGGGGCCCCGGCCCTTTTAAGGTCGAGCTTCGTCGTGCATGGCGAGCAACTCGCGACACGAATCCGCGACACGAACGAGGCCGGGCGCCCGCGGCGCGCCCCTGGCCGGCATCCCGGGCGACACCCCTCAACGCACAGACATTCCTTTCCGATTCGGGCAGAGGACCGACAATGTCAAGCACACTTGCAGGACGGCCCGCCACCGAGGCCGCCACCTCCCTGACCGGCACCGTGCAGCAGCCGAGCGGCATGCCGGTGCACCGCTACAAGCCCTTCGGCACCCCGGACCTGCCGGACCGCCGGTGGCCGACGCGCAAGCTCCGCACGGCGCCCCTGTGGTGCTCGGTGGACCTCCGCGACGGCAACCAGGCTCTGCCCGAGCCCATGGACCTGGCGCGCAAGCACCGGCTGTTCCGGCAGCTCGTCGCCATGGGCTACAAGGAGATCGAGGTCGGCTTCCCGTCGGCGAGCCAGGTCGACTTCGACTTCGTGCGAGAGCTCATCGAGCAGGACCTGATCCCGCACGACGTGACGATCCAGGTCATCGTGCAGGCACGGACCGAACTGATCGAGCGGACCTTCGAGTCGGTGCGGGGCGCCCCGCGCGCCATCGTCCACCTGTACAACTCGGTCTCGCCGCTGCAGCGCCAGGTGGTGTTCGGCGCGGACCGCGAGGGGATCCTCGACCTGACGGTGCAGGCGGTCCGGCTCATCACCAAGCTCGCCGGGCAGCACGTCGGCGGGGAGCTCCTGTTCGAGTACTCGCCGGAGTCGTTCACCGCGACCGAGGCGGACTACGCGCTGGAGATCTGCGAGGCGGTGATGGACGTGTGGCAGCCGGCGGAGGGGCGCCCGATCATCATCAACCTGCCCGCGACCGTCGAGTGCACCCTGCCCAACGAGTTCGCCGACCAGGTCGAGTGGATGGACCGCAACCTCAGCCGCCGCGAGCACATAAGCCTCTCCGTGCACCCGCACAACGACCGGGGCACCGGGGTGGCCGCGGCCGAACTCGCGCTCCTGGCCGGGGCCGACCGGGTGGAGGGCTGCCTGTTCGGCAACGGCGAGCGCACCGGCAACGTGGACCTGCTGACCCTCGGCATGAACCTCTTCTCCCAGGGCGTCGACCCGATGATCGACTTCTCGGACGTGGAGACGGTCCGGCGGATCGCCGAGGAGTGCACCCAGCTGCCGGTCCACCCGCGCCACCCGTACGCGGGCGACCTGGTGTACACGGCCTTCTCCGGGTCCCACCAGGACGCGATCAAGAAGGGGTTCGACGCGATGGAGCAGGCGGCGCAGCGCGTCGGCACGCCCGTCGGTGAGGTGCCCTGGGGTGTGCCCTACCTGCCGATCGACCCGAAGGACGCGGGCCGCTCGTACGAGGCGATCATTCGCGTCAACAGCCAGTCGGGCAAGGGCGGGGTGGCGTACCTGCTCAAGACGGAGCGCGGCTTCGACCTGCCGCGCCGTCTCCAGGTGGAGTTCTCCCGCCTGGTCCAGAGCTACAGCGAGGCCAGCGCCGCCGAGGTCGGGTCCGCGCAGGTGTGGGAGCTCTTCACCCGGGAGTTCCTGGGCGAGGGCGCCCGGCTGCGGGTGACGGGGGCGGCGGCCGGGGTGGTCGAGGTGGAGCTGGACGGCGCGGCCCGCACCTTCCGGGCCGACTGCGGTGAGACGTTCGCCGAGGCGCTGCGGGGCGCCGGGACGGACGTCGTGGCGCGGTCCCTCAGCGTCCAGCCGGCCGCCGCCGAGGACTCCCCGGTGATCGTCTACGCGGAGTGCGAGATCGGCGGCGAGAGCGTGTGGGGCGTCGGGCGGCACGCCGACGAGGCCGGGGCGGCCGTGCGCGCCGTCGCCTCCGCCGTCAACCGGGCGTCCCTCTGACACCGCGGGGGCCCCGGTCTCGACCGGGGCGCCCCGCCATGGCACCGTCAACGTGGTGACGGGCCCCATGAGATAGGCGAAACAACGATGTTCAGAGATCTCCAGAAGCGCCCCGATGCGTCGTCCGACGGTACGGCCGAGGAGCTGACCTGCTACTTCCTTCATCACGCGGGCGGTTCCGCGGTCGGCTTCATGCCGCTGGCCCGGGCCTTCCCGCCCGGCTGGCGGCTGCGCGCCGTCGACCTGCCGGCCCGCGGCACGGCCTCCCACCAGACGCACTGCCAGGACGCGGCGGAGGCCGTGAAGCTGCTCGCGCCCGCCATCCTGGCCGAGGCGAGCGGCCCTTACGCGGTGTTCGGGCACAGCATGGGCGCCCTGATCGGCTACGAACTCATCCGCGAACTGGAGCGGTCCGCTCAACCGCCGGTCTGGTTCGGGGTGTCGGCGATGCCGGCACCGCGGCTGGCGAGCGAGCACTTCTCGGAGCGGCGTGACCTGTGGCCGCCGGAGCGGCTCCTGGACTTCCTGCGGCGGCTCGGCGGCACTCCGGAGGAGATGCTGGACGACCCCGAGATGGCGGACTGGATGGTCGGCATCCTGCGGGGCGACCTCCACCTGGTGGACACCTACGAGTACGCGGCGGGTCCGCCCGTCTCGGTGCCGATGTCGGTGTTCATGGGGGTGGAGGACGAGCTGAACAAGCCGGAGCTGATCGACGACTGGCAGTCGTACTGCACCCGCCCCGTGCGGTTCCACACGCTGCCCGGCGGGCACTTCTATCTGTTCGAGCAGGCGGAGAGCCTGGCCCGGTACATGGCCGAGGACATCGAGAAGGTCAAGGAGACCGCACAGACGTGATCACCGTTCACCTGAAGTACGAGATCGACATCGACAAGCTGGAGGACTTCGAGGAGTACGGCCGCCGGTGGGTGCGGCTCGTCAACCGCCTCGGCGGCGTCCACCACGGCTACTTCATGCCGAGCGAGGGGGACAGCGACGTCGCCTACGCGCTGTTCTCGTTCCCGAGCCTCGCCGAGTACGAGGTGTACCGCAACGCCAGCTTCGAGGACGCGGAGTGCCGGGCCGCCGTCGAACTGGCCCGCGCCACCGGCTGCATCAAGCGCTACGAGCGCCGCTTCCTGCGACCGCTGGCCGCGGACCCGGCCGACCCCGGCCGCACCAGCGGCTGAGCGACCTCCGCACGAGAGCCCGTGTCCGGCACCTCGGCCCGTCCGCCCGTGAGGGCGGACGACGAGGCCCGGACACGGGCTCTTCGGTTCCTGCGGGGGAGGCTCACGCGTGGGACGCGGCCACCACGGCGGGGGCCGTCGGCGCGGTCCGCTCGGCCAGCAGGGGGCGGACCAGGTTGAGGACGGTGAACCTGGGGGTGCCGGCGGCGTCCCAGCCGGACGGGCGCACCAGGCCCCGGGTGCACAGCAGATGGATCGCGCTCAGCGCCGAGTCCCCGACGTGCCCGAGGCAGGCGAAGGCCTGGGCCATGGTCCACGGGTGCGGCTGGGTGGCGAGCCGGTGCAGGATGTCGGCGTCCCGCGGGTCGAGCGCGTTGACGGCACGCTCCAGCGCCGCCCGCAGATCGGCCGCGTCGTTGCCGGGCGAGGTGGCGAGCTTGAACGGATCGCGCCGCGCCAGATCCAGGAGCTGGGCCGGCTCGTACAGGAGCAGCCAGGCCGCGGCTGCCTCGATCGCCTGCGGGATGCCGTCGAGGCTGTGGCAGATGCCGGCCAGGGCGGCCGCGGTCCGGCTGTCGGCCAGCGCCTCCCGCTCCAGGGAGCTGCGCCGCGACAGCATCAACTGCAGGGCCGGGCTGACGGCTGACGTCGCGTCACGCCCCGGAAGGCCGGCCGGGCGCTCCGCAACGGGCAGCGGGAAGACGGGATGGTCGGTGCCCGCGCCCCACTGCGAGCCCTCGCGGGCCTCGCACAGGACGTGCAGGCCCCGGCACTGCTCGAGCAGACGGCGCAGCGCCGCCTCCGGACCGGGTCCCACGGTCACGTCGTGCAGCACCAGCAGGACGTCGTTGGTGCCGAACGCCGTGGCCAGGTAGTCGAGTTCGGGGTCGCCGTTGAGCAGGGCGGTGATGCGGTCCCGGACCGGATCCGCGGGCTTGCCGGCGGGGCCCGCCTCGGGTTCGACCCAGACCACCGGCATCTGGGCGGAGGCGTGCATGGCCCCGGCGACCTCCTGGATGAGCCGGGACTTGCCGACCCCGGCCATGCCGACCACGCGGATCAGCCGGTGCCCGCCGAGCTCGATGAGGTCCGTGAGGGCCTCGATGTCGCGCTCGCGGCCGATGATCGGTCCGAGCGCGGCGGGCGGCGGGGCCAGGGAGTCCAGCATGCCGCGCGGGAACGGTCCCGCGGCCGCTTCCTCGACCTTGGCCCGCTGGGCCCCGGTCAGCCGCAGTCCGTCGAGGAGCAGCCGGAGGGTCTCCCGCCGCGGGTTCTGGGTGAGATCGAGTTCGAGATCGCGAATCGCCCGGACGCTGACGGACGACAGGTCGGCGAGCTGACTCTGGGTGACGCCGATGCGCCTGCGTGCTGCTTTGAGTACAGACCCGAGACTCGGTGACGCCTGCTGGTCGACCGCTCTCGTGCACTCGTCGTGGTTCTGTGACGAATTCAAAGGTCCTCGCTGGGGTGTCCCTTGCCATTGAAGGCAAAACCATCGCGAATGCGCACTCCGTCGCATTTTCCCCCGAAAGGCGACGTCTTTGCCTCCGACTGCGAGGCAGCAGGTCAGTGAGGTCGCCCAACTTACGGCGGCCACCTGGCTTTATCAACACCCTGGACAAGACCCGTCGCTCTGCGTACTGTCGAGCCTGCGGGGCAACACCTGCCTGGTATCTCGCGGCGCGATCACTTCTCGCGCTCGGTTTCCCCGATCACTCGACCTGCGTCAATTCACCTGCGTCGCGACCGCCTCGGGCGGATAACGCCGGACGCATCGGCCTGCTCGGTCCTTCTCGGGAATTGATCCCTCCGGCAGGCGACGCACATCTCCCTGACGACTGCAATGGCAGTGAGTCGGCCACGGAAGGAAATACAGGCAATGGAATCGTCGCCGCTGGCACAGGAAATCGCAAAGCTATGGTCAGAATTCATCGAGGATCACCAGGTCGAGGTGAACGACAACTTCTTCGAGGTCGGCGGTAATTCACTCATCGGTATCCGGATCCTCGAACGGCTGTCGCAGGAGTACGGCGTCCAGCTGTCCGTGCGCGATTTCTATCTGGCGCAGACGCCGGCTCGGGTCGCCGAGCTGATCGAGCGGGCGAAGGCGCTGACGTGAGGCTGACGCCGGGGACCGGCCGCGAGATCGACCTCGACGACGTCGATCTCCTCGACCTGGACCTCTTCACCTCGGGCGACCCGCACCTGATCTGGGACGCGATGCGGGAGAAGGCGCCGCTGCACCACCAGACCCTGCCGGACGGCCGGGAGTTCTGGTCGGTGACCCGCTACGACGACGTCTGCCGCGTCCTCGGCGACCACCGGGAGTTCACCTCGGAGCGCGGCACGGTGATCACCCACCTCGGGCAGGACGACGTGGCGGCCGGCGTGCTCCTGACCTCCACCGACCCGCCCCGGCACACCGAGGTCCGCAGGCCGATCGCCCCCAAGCTCACCGCGCGGGCGGTGAAGTCCTGGGAGGACGGCATCCGGCGGGCGGTCGTACGGTTCCTGGCACCCGCCCTCGACGGCGCCCCCTTCGACCTGGGCGAGCAGGTGCAGCGCCTGCCGGCGATCGTCACGGGCCCGCTCCTGGGCATCCCGGAGAAGGACTGGGACGAGCTCGTCCAGCTGACCTCGATGGTGATGGCCCCCTCGGACCCGCACTTCCGGCTCGGCAGCGAGGCGGCGACGCTGGCCATCTCCCACCACGAGCTCGTCGACTACGTGACCCAGTGGGTCAAGCGGCGCCGGGCGGACGGGGCGGAGGAGGAGAACGGCAGCCTGCTCGACCACCTGATGAGCGTCCGCGCGGGAGACGCGCCGCTGACCGACGAGGAGATCGCCCTCGACGGATACAGCATTCTCCTGGGCGCCAATATCACGACGCCCTACACCATTTCGGGCACGGTGCAGGCGCTCATCGACCATCCCGAGCAGTACGCGAAGGCCGCGGCCGACATCTCCCTGGTGCCCAACCTGGTCGAGGAGGGGCTGCGCTGGACCTCGTCCGCCTGCAACTTCATGCGGTACGCGGTGCACGACGTCGAGATCGCCGGAGGCACGGTGCCGGCCGGCGGGGCGGTGGTCGCGTGGATCGGTTCGGCCAACCGGGACGCGGCCCGGTTCCCCGACCCGCACACGTTCGACATCACACGCGACGGCGCCAAGCGCCAGGTCGCCTTCGGCTTCGGACCGCACTTCTGCATCGGCGCGCCGCTGGCCCGGATGACCCTGCGCGTCTTCTTCGAGGAGCTGCTCCAGCGGTTCGGCTCGCTCGACGTCGCGGGGGAGCCGCAGCATCTGCGGTCCATTTTCATCGCCGGGATGACGCATTTCCCCGTCGTCGGCCGAAAAAGGGTGTGAATTCCGCGCCGAGCCCGAAAGTCCGGACGATTCTCCGGCCGATCACGGGGTAGGCGGAGCCTGCCCGCGTAGGCGCCCCGACGCCCACCTTGATTCCCCGCCGGCCGGACTCATTCATTCCGGAGCGGGGGCGAAAGCGGCAGCCGAGTGCCGGTGCGGTGGCCGACGCCGCCACCGACGTCGCACCGCCCAACAAAACGGGGTAAGTCGGGCGCCCCCTAGTTGCCTCCGTTCTGCCTCATGAGGTGCCGGTGCCCGTCAGCGGCGGGTTCTAGTTTGGATTTCCGGGCTCCACCAGGCAGGGCCACCATCCTCGAGCTCACCCACCTTTATCCCGACCGGAGCAATGATGAGCGAAACCTCCTTGGATGCGGCGGAGAGCGCCGCTTGGCTGACCGTGCGCAGCGAGCAAGGGCGGCACAGCATTTGGCCCGCCGGACTTTCCGTGCCCACCGGTTGGAGCGAGACCGGGCACCGCGGAGATAAAACGAGTTGCCTGGAGTGGATTTCACGGAATTGGGTCGACGCACGCCCGGCCGGCGTGGGTCGGGTGCAGAGTTGAGCACCCGGGAAGGCGGCCGGAAATGGCTCGTCCGCGATACCGACCCCGAGGCGCGGGCCCGGGTGTTCTGCTTCCCGGTGGCCGGCATAGGAGCCTCCGCCTATCGCGGCTGGCCCACCCGGATCGACGACATCGAGATCTGCCCCGTACAGCTCCCGGGCCGTGAGAACCGCATCACCTCTCCGGCGCACACGTCCATGGAGCAGTTCGTCAAGGACGCGGCCGACGCGCTCCAGCCGTGCCTGGACAAGCCCTTCGCCTTCTTCGGCCACTGCTTCGGGGCGCGCCTGAGCTACGGCCTCGCGGTCGAACTCGCCTCGCGCGGCGGCCCGTTGCCCGTGCAGATCTTCGCCTCCTCCTGTCTGGCCCCGCACCGCGGCGGCTACTTCGGCGGCGGCCGCTCCGGCCCCTTCACCCCGGAGACCACGGACGAGGAGTACATGGCGGAGCTGCGGTACGGCTGCGAACAGCGCGGCGAGCCCACGCCCCCGGACGAACTGCTCGAACTGTCCATCCAGGTGCTGCGCGCCGACATCGAACTGACCTGCGGCTACCAGCCCCCGGGCCCGGACGGCACGCCCCTGGACGTCACCACCATTTCCTGGACCGGCGACACCCACATGCGTCCCGAAGAGATGGACGAGTGGGAGGCGTACGGAAACGTGCGCCAAGTCCTGCTGCCCGGGGACGACTTCACCCATCGATCGGCACCAGCGGACCTGCTTCAGGTCATCGCAGACGGTATCCCCGCACGAGGAGGAACGCGCACACCGTGAAGACAGATGACCGGACTGCCCCGGACGCCCCTCTCACCCTGACCGAGCTCTTCGCCCGGTCGGCCGCCGAGCACGGCGACTCCCCGGCGGTGTCGGACGACTCGGGCCGCCGCCTCACCTACGCCGAACTCGACCGCGCGTCGGCCGAGTTGGCCCACCGTCTCATCGCCGAGGGGGTGCGCCGCGAGGACCGGGTGGGCATCCACCGCGAGCGCGACGTCGACCTGATCATCAACATCCTCGGCGTACTGCGGGCCGGCGCGGCCTACGTGGCCGTGGACCTGCGCTACCCCAAGGCCCGGCGCGAGCTCATGCTCCGCGCCGCCGACGGCCGCGTCACCCTGATCGGCCCCGGCGAGCGGGAACAGCTCGGCGACGACGTGCCCACCCTGGTCTGGGAGTACGACGCCGAGCGCGCCCGGAGCGCCGCACCGGCGGCCGGCCTGCCCGAGCCCGCGACCCAGGACGCGGCGTGCGTGCTGTTCACCTCCGGCTCCACCGGCACCCCCAAGGGCGTCGTGGTCGAGCACCACAACCTCGTGCACTTCGCGGTGAACCCGCTGCTGCCCGAGCTCAGCCCCGCCGACCGGGTGGCCCAGATCGCGAACATCTCCTTCGACACCTTCCACTGGGAGCTGTGGAGTTCGTTCTGGTTCGGCGCCGAGATCGTGATGATGCCCTCGGTGCCCGACCTGGTGAAGGGCGACCCGGGCCGCGAGCTGCGCCGCCGCCGGATCACCGCGCTGCTCTCGCCGACCATGGCCTTCAACCACATCGCGGCCGAGGACGCCGACGTCTTCTCCTCGCTGCGCGTGCTGCAGACCGGCGGCGACGTGGTCCGCCCCGCCGCCTGCCGCGACGTGCTCGCCAGCAAGTTCAAGGGACAGCTGGTCAATCTGTACGGGCCCACCGAGGGCACCACCGCGGCGACCGCGTACACCATCGCCGAGGTCGCGCCGGACGCGACGAGCGTGCCCATCGGCGCCGGCCTCGCGGGCGTACAACTGCACGTCCTCGACGCACGGTTGCAGCCGGTGCCCAAGGGCACACCGGGCGAGCTGCACATCGGCGGAGCCGGTGTGACCCGCGGCTACCTGCACGATCCCGCCCGTACGGCCGAGCGGTTCCTGCCCGACCCGTTCGGCGTCCCCGGCTCCGTCATGTACGCCACCGGCGACCTCGTCAGCGAGCGCCCCGACGGCGTCCTCGACTACCTCGGCCGCAACGACGACCAGGTGAAGATCCGCGGCTACCGGGTGGAGCCCCGCGAGGTGGAGCGTTCGCTCCTCGCCTGCTCCGGCGTCCTCGACGCCGCCGTGCTGCCGCAGGGCGAGGGCCAGGACAAGCGGCTCGTCGCGTTCGTCGTGCCGCAGGGCCGCACCACCATGCCCGAGGTGCGCGCGTACGCCGAGGCGACCATCCCCGACTACCAGGTGCCCTCCGAGTTCGTCCAGGTGCCGGAGATCCAGTCGACCCCGCACGGCAAGCGCGACACCGCGGCACTCCTCGTGCTGCTTGCCGACCGGGACCGCCGCCGCAGCGACTACGTGGCCCCGCGCACGGACAGCGAGCGCTACCTCACCGAGGTCTGGGAGGAGCTGCTCGGCACCGAGCGGATCAGCGTCAACGACGACTTCTTCGAGCTCGGCGGCAACTCGATGCTGGCCTTCCGCATGAGCCGCCGGATCAGCCGGGACCAGGCCAAGGGCATCAGCCTCCAGGACGTGCTGGGCAGCACCGTGCTCTCCGACATGGCGCTCGCCGTCGACGCGGCGCAGAGCAAGGGACAGGGCGAATGACGCAGATGCTGAGTCCGGCCCCCGACATCGACCTCAACGACACCGAGGCCTTCGTCACCGGCGACCCGCACGAGCTGTGGGCGCGGCTGCGCAAGGAGGCCCCGGTCCACTGGAACCCCACGCCCGAGGGCGGGTTCTGGGCTCTGACCAAGTTCGACGACGTCCTGATGGCCTTCCGGGACACCGAGACGTTCAGCTCGGAGCACGGCACCGTCATCGGCGGCTCGTTCCGCAACGAGGTCGACACCGCGTCCGGGCGCATGCTCGTCACCTCCGACGCGCAGCGCCACCGGCAGCTGCGCCGCCGGATGCACCGGGTGTTCTCCGCGAAGATGATCGAGCGCGTGACGGAGACGGTCCGCGAGCGGGTCGCCGTCGCGCTCGACAAGGTGTGGGCCGACGGCGGCGGCGACTTCGCCGCCGACGTGGCCCGCGAGCTGCCGGCCGGCGGTCTGATGGCCCAGCTGGGCATCGGGCACGCCGACGCGTTGCACCTGCTGCGGCTCACCCAGACCATGATCGGCTACCGGGACCACGAGCACACCCTCGGCATCGACCACGAGGGGCTGCGGCTCGCGACCGCCCAGGCGGACATCTTCGACTTCTTCCTGGACCTGATCGCCGACCGCCGGGTCAACCGGGGCGAGGACGCGGTGAGCATCCTGCTCACGCCGGAGCCGGGGGAGCGCGAACTGGACGAGGACTCGCTCCTGTTCAACCTGATGAACCTGGCCATCGGCGGCAACGAGACCACACAGCACAGCGCCAGCGGCGGTCTGCTCGCGCTGATGGACGACCCGGCCGAGTGGGAGAGGCTGCGGGCGGACCCCAAGCTGGTCGGCACCGGCCTGGAGGAGTTCGTCCGCTGGACGTCCACCGCCTCCTACGTGCAGCGGCAGACCACCAGGCCGGTCGTGGTGCGCGGCGTCGAGCTGGCCGAGGGCGACTCGGTCACGCTGTGGACGGCGTCCGCCAACCGCGACGAGGACCAGTTCCCCGACCCGGACCGGTTCGACCTCGGCCGGGCGCCCAACCGGCACGTCGGCTTCGCCAGCGGGCCGCACCACTGCATCGGCGCCGCCATGGGCCGCACCGCGCTCGCCGCGCTGCTCCAGGGTCTGCGCGAGCGGCCCGGCAGGCTGGTCCCGGCAGGACCGACGGTCCGGCTCCGGTCGAACTTCATGCTGGAGTACAAGAGCGTTCCCGTCGGGGTGAGCGCGGCATGACCGGCATGACCCGCTGGACCCTGCAGCCCGTGCCGGACGACGGGGACTACCTGGTCTTCGGCGTGCCGTACGCGGGCACCGGGGCCTCGTCGTTCAAGGCGTGGCCGCGGGAGCTCGGCGCGGGCCGGTTCGTCGCCGTGCAGCCGCCGGGCCGCGAGAACCGGTTCGGCGAGGAGAACGTCGCCAGCCACCAGGAGTTCGCCGAGGGCCTGGTCGCGGAGATCGCCGGCCGGCTCGACCGGCCGTACGCGCTGATCGGGCACTGCGGTGCCGTGCCGTTCCTGCTGCAGACCGCGGCCCATCTGGAGAAGCAGGGCCTGCCGGTTCCCCGGCGGATCTTCGCCTCCGGGTGGGGCGCCCCGCACCGGGGGCTCTACGGCAAGCTGAACTTCGTCGACCTGGACGAGGTCGACATGGCCGCCGAGATCGAGGAGCGCAGCGCGGCGCTGGGCCACCGGCTGCCGCCGGAGTTCGTCGAGATGGCGGCGGACACCCTGCTCGCCGACGTGCGGTTGCAGCGCGGCTACCGGGCGGAGGCGCTCCCCAGCCGGGACGTCCCCGTCTCGGTGATCGCCTGGACCGAGGACGCCGTCGTGCCCCGGGCCGAGGTCTGGCCCGGATGGGACGAGTGCGCCGCGGCCACGCTGCACGTCCTGGAGGGCGACCACTGGGAGTTCCTCCGCTTCCCCGGAGCGCTGCGCGAGCTCATCGAGCACGAGATGACCGCCGTACGCATCGAATAGGCCGCCGCGGCGGACCGTGACGGCCAGACCCCGCGCACGAACGCGGCGTGACGTGTCGCAGCCAGGCTGCGGAAACGCTCAAAGGACCAGACATGCCCTTGCACGTGTTGGATCACCGGACCCCCGAGGACATCGAGCGGTCGAGCCTGACCCTGACCGAGCGGGAGCGCACCGAGGTGCACGCCCTCGCGGACGAGCTGCGCCGCTCTCCGGCCGCCGGGCCGGTCGACGATCCCCGGTGGCTGGCGCGCGTACGGCAGCACAGCTGCCGGCTGCCCCTGCGGCTGCTCGAAGCCCTGCGCACCTTCCGCAGCGAGCCCGGCCTCGGCGGCACCCTGCTGATCGGGAACCTCCCCGTCGACGCGGGGACGCTGCCCGACACGCCGTCGGTGCCGGACTCGGTGGAGCGCAGGGCCACCGTGCCCGCCGCGACGGCGATGCTCATCGGCCAGCAGCTCGGCGACGTGTTCGCCTTCCGCAACGAGAAGCACGGCGCGCTGGTGCACAACGTCGTACCGGTCCCGGCGCTGGCCGACTCGCAGAGCAACGCCGGCTCCGTCGAGCTCGAACTGCACAACGAGAACGCCTTCCACCCGCACCGGCCGGACCTCATCGGGCTGTTGTGCCTGCGCAGCGACCACGAGGGCACGGCGGGCACCTCGTTCTCCTCGGTCCGCAGGGCGCGGGTGCTGCTCGACGACGCCGACCTGGCGGTCCTGCGCCAGCCCAGGTTCGTCACCGAGGCACCGCCGTCGTTCCGCTCGGGCGACGCGACCGTCGCGCACCGCGTCCTGAACGGCTCCGCCGACGACCCGGACATCCAGGTCGACTTCAACGCGACCAGGGCCACCGACGACGAGGCCGCCGAGGCGCTCCGCAGGCTCGGTGACGCGCTGAGCGAGGTGGCGTCGAAGCTGGTGCTGCGCCCGGGCGACATGGCCTTCCTGGACAACCGCCTCGTGGTGCACGGCCGTACCGAGTTCACCCCCCGCTACGACGGCAAGGACCGCTGGCTCCACCGGGTCTACGTCCACCTGGACGGGCGGCGCAGCCTGTCGCACCGGACCGGCCCGGGGCCCGTGCTGGCCTAGGGCCCGTCCCAGTCAACCGCCCGCGAGACTCCCGAAAAGGACACCGCACATGAACGCAGCGGAGACGGCCGCGAACGCGTCGGCCGGCCCGGTCGAACCGAGCCTGGTGCGACACATCCTCCTGGACATCTGGAGCACGACGCTCAAGCACGACGTGAGCGTGCACGACAACTTCTTCCAGGCCGGCGGCGACTCGCTGACGGCGCTCGCCACCATCGAGCAGATCAACCAGCGCCTCGGCTGGCAGCTCAACATGGGCGACCTGATGCGGTTCCAGTCCATCGCCGCCCTGAGCGCGGAGAAGGCGCAGCCGCAGGCCGCCAACACCGAGCACGCGCTGATCCGGATGAGCAACCAGGGTTCGCGCACCCCGATCGTCTTCGTCCACGCCGGGCACGGCATGGTCGACGGCTACGGCCGGCTGATCCGGGAGCTGGGCACGGACCGCGCCTGCTACGGGCTGCAGTCGCCCCTCCTTGTCGAGGGCGCCGGAGAGGTGCCGGACGACATCCAGGGCCTCGCCGAGCTCTACGCGGACGTGCTGCAGGACGAGTTCGGCGAGGAGGAGTTCCATCTCTTCGGCTCCTGCGCCGGCGGCGCGATCTGCGTCGAACTCGGCCGCATGGCCGCCGACCGCGGGCTCAGCATCGGCCGGACGGTCGTGGTCGACGGCTACCTCGAACTGAACCCCGAGACCGTGATGTCCGACGACGAGCTGATCGTGGACTTCTACGAGGGCGTCCTGCGCATGTCGGGGACGACGGAGCAGTTCCCGGGGATGACCCCAAAGAACGCCGACCTGGAAGTGGCGCTGCGCGACTCGGCCGCCGCGATGTTCGGCACGGGCCTCGGCTTCGACGACCGGGCCGAGGCGTTCTGCCGCCGTCTCTACACCTCCTTCATCAACACCTCGAAGGCGCTGGCCTCCTACCGCCCCGAACCCGCCGACGTCGACCTGCTCATGCTGCTCGCGAAGGACAACTACACGCTGGACGACTGGCGTTCGGTCATCAAGGGCGAGCTGACGGCGGAGGTCCTCGACTCCGAGTTCTACGGCCAGCGGCTCTGCATCGAGGAGGCCGCGTACCTCGCGGCCCGCACCACCGACTACCTGGGCGAGAACTGAGCGGCATGGACAGTACAGCCACCAACCCGTTCGAGGACGCCGCCGGCGTGTACCTCGTGCTGCGCAACACCGCAGGCCAGTACTCCCTGTGGCCGGACTTCGCCGAGGTGCCGGCCGGCTGGAGCACCGTCTTCGGCCCGGGACCGAAGGCGGCCTGCGCCGAGCACATCGAGCGGAACTGGACGGACCTGGCACCCGTACGCCGGGGCGTCGACCCGGGGGAAGTGGCTTCATGACCACGCAAGTGCGGCGCTCGGACACCGGCGCCACCCAAGCGGCAGCGGCGGCCGGTCTCGTCGCCCGGTTCGAGGAGCGGGCCGCACGCGCCCCGGGAGCGCCGGCCCTGATCGCCGG
Source organism: Streptomyces sp. NPDC041122 (assembly GCF_055592445.1). NCBI lineage: Bacteria > Bacillati > Actinomycetota > Actinomycetes > Kitasatosporales > Streptomycetaceae > Streptomyces > Streptomyces sp. NPDC041122. Next base: position 169,336 of record NZ_JBVIYQ010000010.1, read on the forward strand.
GGACACCGTCGTGACGTACGGCGAACTCGACGAGCGGGCCGACCGGGTGGCGCGGCGGCTCGCCGAGCGCGGCGTCGGCCCGGAGGACGTCGTCGGGGTGCTCCTGCCGACCTCCCCGGACCTGGTCGCCGCGCTCCTCGGCACGCTCAAGGCCGGGGCGATGTATCTGCCGCTCGACCCCGACTACCCGCCGGACCGGCTCGCGTACATGGTGGCCGACGCCGCGCCGCGCGCGCTGCTCACCGATGAGGCCACGGCGGCCGCGTGCGAGGGCCCGGTCACGGCCGGGGCGGGCGCGGTCCTGTACCTGGACGGCGGGCAGGAGGACGTACGGGGCGCTGATGCGGCCGGCCGTGCCGGTGCCGGTGGCCTCGGCGGTGCCGGATACGAGCCGGACCGCGGCGCCTACACCATCTACACCTCGGGCTCGACCGGACGCCCCAAGGGCGTCGTCGTCACCCACCGTTCCCTGACGAACTTCCTGGACTGCCTGTCGGACCGGTTCCAGGTGCACTCCGGCGACGTGGTGTTCTCCACCACCTCCATCTCCTTCGACATCGCCGGCCTGGAGCTGTACCTGCCGCTGGTGAACGGCGCCGTGGTGCATCTGGTGCCGCGCGAGACCGCCGTGGACGGCGTGGCGCTGCGCCGCCGCCTGGCGAAGGCCCGGCCCACGCTGGTGCAGGGCACCCCCGCGCTGTGGCAGCTGCTGCGCGAGGCGGGCTGGCTGCCCTGCGAACTGTCCGCCGAGGCACGCCTGTTGTGCGGCGGCGAGGCCCTGCCGCAGGATCTCGCCGACTTCCTCGCCACGGGTACGGCCGCGGTGTGGAACCTCTACGGACCGACCGAGACCACCATCTGGTCGCTCCTCGCACCGGTGGTCGCCGGGGAGCCCGTCGCCGTCGGAACCCCGCTGTGGAAGACCGGGATCCACGTCCTCGACGACCGCCTGGCGCCGGTGGCCCAGGGCGAGACGGGCGAGCTGTACCTCTCCGGGGACGGCCTGGCCCGCGGCTACCACGGGCGCGGCGCCCTGACCGCCGAACGGTTCGTGGCCTGCCCGTTCGGCGGGTCCGGGAGCCGGATGTACCGCACCGGGGACCTGGTGCGCCGGCGCGCCGACGGCACCGTCGACTTCGTCGGCCGCGTCGACGAGCAGGTGAAGATCCGCGGCTACCGCGTCGAGCTCGGCGAGATCGAGGCGGCGCTGCGCCGGCTCCCGCAGGTCGCCCAGGCGCGAGTGGTGATGCGCGAGGACGGCCCCGGAGCGGCCCGGCTGACCGGGTACGTCGTACCGGCGGCCGGCCACGCCCCCGCACCGGACGAGCTGCGCCACGCCCTCGGCGCCTGGCTCCCGGAGTACATGGTGCCCGCCGGCATCGGGGTGCTCGACCGCTTCCCCCTGACCCCCGCGGGCAAGATCGACCGCAAGGCCCTGCCGCCGGTGGACTTCTCCACCGCCGCCGCGGGCCGCGCCCCCGCCACCCCGCAGGAGCGGGCCCTCGCCGAGCTGTTCGGCGAGGTGCTCGGACTCGACGGCGTCGGCGCCGACACCGGCTTCTTCGACCTCGGCGGCAACTCGCTGCTCGCCACCCGTCTCGTCTCCCGCGTCCGGGCCGAACTGGGCGTCGAGATACCGATCCGTACCGTCTTCGACGAGCCCACCCCCGCCGCCCTCGCGCTGCGCCTCACCGATGCCGAACAGGCGCGGCCCGCCCTGCGCCCGATGGACCGCGGCGCCACCCTGCCCCTGTCGTACGCCCAGCGCGGCCTGTACTTCCTGCACCGGATGGAAGGACCCAGCGCCACCTACAACCTGCCCGTCGCGGTGCGGCTGACCGGGGAGCTCGACCCGGCGGCACTGCGCGCGGCGGTCGCCCACCTGCTGCGACGGCACGAGAGCCTGCGCACCCGGTTCGCGGACGGGCCCGCCGGCGCCGAACAGGTCGTGGTGGACGCGGCGGATCCCGCCGTGGCGGCCGCCGCCGACCTCTGCGTGCACGAGATCACCGACGAGGAACTGCCGGCCGCCCTCGACATCGCGGCGGGCCACCTCTTCGACCTCACCACCGACATCCCGGTCCGCGTGGACCTGTTCCGCACCGGCGCCCGGGAACACGTGCTGCTGCTGTGCATCCACCACATCGCGAGCGACGGCGGTTCGCTGGCCCCGCTGGTGCGCGACCTCTGCGACGCGTACACGGCCCACCGCGCGGGCACGGCCCCCACGGCGCCGCCGCTGACCGTCCAGTACGCCGACTACACGCTGTGGCAGCGCGAACTCCTCGGCTCGGCCGACGACGCGGACAGCCGCATGGCCCGGCACGTGGCCTACTGGCGCGCCCAACTCGCGGGCGCCCCGGAGCTGTTGGAGCTGCCCGCCGACCGGCCGCGCCCCGCGACGACGACCTACCGCGGCGACGTGGTGCCCTTCGAGGTGCCCGCCGAACTGGCGGACCGGCTGGCGGAGCTGGCCCGGCGCGAGGGCGTCAGCCTGTTCATGGTCCTCCAGGCGGCCCTCGCCACCCTGCTGACCAAACTCGGCGCGGGCACCGACATCCCGCTGGGCAGCGTCCTCGCCGGGCGCGGCGACCGCGCCGTCGACGACAACGTCGGCTACTTCGTCAACACCCTGGTGCTGCGCACCGACACCTCCGGCGACCCGGCCTTCACCGACCTGCTGGCCCGGGTCAGGGCCGCCAACCTGGCCGCGTACGAGCACCAGGACCTGCCGTTCGAGCACCTCGTCGAGGTCCTCAACCCGGCGCGCGGCACCAGCCACCACCCGCTGTTCCAGGTCCTGCTGGTCCTGCAGAACACCGTGGCCCCGCAGTGGCGCCTGGACGGGCTGACGGCCGCGCACGAGGTGGTGCCGACCCGCACGTCGAAGTTCGACCTGACCTTCGAGCTGACCGAGCGGTTCACCGCGGACGGACGGCCGGACGGGCTCGGCGCCGAGATCGAGTACGCGACCGACCTGTTCGACCGCGCCACGGCCGAGGCGCTGACCGAACGGCTGCTGCGGGTGCTGCGGTCGGTGACCGAGGACCCGGCCCGCCCGCTGACCTCCGTCGACGTGCTCGGCGCCGCCGAGGAGCACCGGATCCTGCGGGAGTGGAACGACACCGGCGTCGAGCTGTCCGGCGCGACCTACCCGCGGCTGCTGGCCGACCAGGTGGCCCGTACCCCCGACGCGGTCGCGCTCGTCCACGAGGACACCGAGCTGACCTTCGCCGAACTGGACCGCAGGGCGAACCGGATCGCGCACTGGCTGATCGCCCGCGGTATCGGCCGCGACGACGTGGTCGGCCTCGCGATGCGGCGCCGCCCCGAGCTGCTGCCCGCGCTGCTCGGCATCCTCAAGGCGGGCGGCGTGTATCTGCCGCTGGACCCGGACTACCCGCCGGACCGGCTGGGTTTCATGGTCGCGGACAGCGCGCCCCGGATGCTCCTGACCACGGGCGACGTCGTCGCGAAGCTGCCCGAGGAGGCGCGCCGGGTGCCGCGCCTGGAGTTCGACGATCCGGCCGCGCTGGAGGAGGTGGCGCGGCTCCGCGCGGACGCGCCGACGGACGCGGACCGCCGCGCGGAGCTGCGCCTCGACGACCTGGCGTACGTCATCTACACCTCGGGATCCACCGGGCGCCCCAAGGGCGTCGCGGTCACGCACCGCGGCATCCCCAACCTCGCCCACAGCTACCTGGAGCGGTTCCGCCTGGAGCCGGGCTCGCGGTTCCTGCAGTTCTCCTCGATCAACTTCGACCCGACCTTCTGCGAGCTGTGCTGCACCCTGCTGGCCGGCGCGACCGTCGTGCTCACCTCGCCCGACGACCTGCTCTCCACCGACCGGCAGCGCGAGGCCATGGCCCGCTACCGGCCCACGCACATCACCTTCTCGCCCACCATCCTCGGCGGGATGGCCGAGGACGCGCTCGCCGACTGCGGCAACGTGATGGTCGCCGGTGAGGCCTGCCTGCCCGCACTGGCCGCCGCCTGGGCGCCGGGCCGCCGGATGATCAACGCGTACGGGCCGACCGAGGCCACCGTCGACACCCTGTACTGGGAGTGCGGCAGCGGCCCGGAGGGCTTCGAGGACGCGTCGGTGCCGGTGGGCCGTCCGCTGAGCAACACCCGGGTGTACGTCCTCGACGCCGCGCTGCGCCCGGTGCCGCCCGGCGTCACCGGTGAGCTGTACATCAGCGGCGACGGTCTGGCCCGCGGCTACCTCGGCAGGCCGGGCCTGACCGCCGAGCGTTTCGTGGCCTGCCCGTTCGGGCCCGCGGGCGCGCGGATGTACCGCACCGGAGACCTGGCGCGCTGGCGCGTGCACGGCGGGAGCGGGGTGGTGGACTTCGTCGGCCGCGCCGACGACCAGGTCAAGATCCGCGGGATGCGCATCGAACTCGGCGAGATCGACGCGGTGTTGAAGGACCACGCGCAGGTGGCGCAGTCCGCCGTCGTCGTCCGCGAGGACACCCCGGGCCATCAGCAGCTCGTCGGCTACGTGGTCTCCCCGGCGCACGGCGCGAGCACCGAGCAGCACGGCCTCGCCACCGAGCTGCGCCGTCACGCGGCACGTAGGCTGCCGGCCCACATGGTGCCCGCCGCCGTCGTCGTCCTGGACGCGCTGCCGCTGACGCCCAACGGCAAGCTGGACCTGCGGCAGTTGCCCGCACCCGACTTCGGGGCCCGGGCGGGACGGCCGCCGGCCACACCGCGGGAGGAGACGATGGCGGCGCTCTTCGCCGACGTGCTCGCCCTGTCGGACGTCGGCGCCGACGTCCGCTTCTTCGACCTCGGCGGCGACAGCATCCGGTCCATCCAACTCGTCAGCCGGGCCCGCGCGGAGGGCTTCCTGCTCACGCCCCGTGACGTGTTCCACGATCAGACGGTCGAGGCCCTCGTGGCCCGGGCCGCGCGGAACGCCGAGGCGCGCCCGGCGGACGACGGCGCGGCCGTGGACGTCGACGCCTGGGAGAAGATCCTCGGGACACCCGACCCCGGGTACCCGGCCTCCGAGGACCCGGTCTCCGAGGACCCGGTCTCCGAGGACTCGGCGTCCGACGCCCCGCCCGCCCCGGGCCGGGGTCGCATCATCCGGCGCGTGGCAGGACGGGACGCCGAACGGCTGCTCACCGTCCTGCCGCACCTCTACCACTGCGCCCCCGAACACATCGCGCTGGCCGCGCTCGCGCCCGCGCTCATCGAGTGGCGCCGCACGTATCTCCCGCAGGCCGGGGCGTGGTTGCGGCTGGACCTGGCCACGGCGACGCCGCCGGCCGCGCATCCGGTGCGGCTCAACCCGGGCGCCCCGGACCTGGCCAAGGCCCTGGCCGAGCCGCCGTACCTGGCGCGCGTCCTGAAGCGGGTCAAGGAGCAGGTGCGGGCGGTGCCGGACGGCGGCCGCGGCTACCCGGCGCTGTTCGCCGACCCGGAGACCGCGCGGCGGCTGTCGGCGTACGGGGCTTCGCAGGTGTGCCTGAGGCTGCTGCCCGCCGGGGTGCCCGGGGACGACGACGGCGCGGGCCACGCGCTGCGCGTCGACGTCCGGCCGGACGCCGACGGAATGGCCCTGGAGGCCGTGTGGCACTGGGACGCCACCCGGTTCACCGAGGCCGCCGTGGGCGCGCTCGCCGACCGGTGGACGCTCCTGCTCGGCGCGCTGGCCGGCCTCGCGGACCACCCGGAGCTCGGCGGCCTGACCCCGTCGGACGTCGCTCTCGTCGACGTCCGGCAGCCGGCCGTCAACCAGCTGGAGAGCGACTACCCCGGCCTCAGCGACATCCTGCCGCTCGCTCCCCTGCAACAGGGGCTCCTGCTGCACACCGCCGTCGCCGGTGAGGGTCCCGATCCCTACCAGAGCCAGACCGTGTTCGACCTGGACGGGCCGCTGGACGCCGAGCGGCTGCGGAGCACCGCGCACGCGCTCCTCATGCGCCACGACAACCTGCGCGCCGCGTTCATCCACCGCGGCCTCCAGGCCCCCCTGCAGGTGGTGTGCGACCGGGTGGAGGTGCCGTGGGCCGTGCACGACCTGTCCGGGCTCACCCCTGCCGAGCAGGAGCACGCGGAGGCGGAGATCCTCGCCGCGGACCTGGGCCGGCGGTTCGACCTCGCGGTGGCCCCGCTGATGCGCTTCACCCTGCTGCGTCTGGGGGCCGAGCGGCATCGGCTGCTCGTCAGCGACCACCACATGCTGCTCGACGGGTGGTCGACCCTGCTGGTGTGGCAGGAGTTCTTCGCCCTGTACCGCGGCGAGGAACTGCCGAAGGCCCCGCCCTTCCGGGACTACTTGGCGTGGCTCGCGGCATGGGACCGCGCGGCCGCGGTGGCGGCGTGGCGGGCGTATCTGGCGGGTGTCGACGGGCCGACCCGGGTCTGCGCGGCCAAGCCGGCGCCGGACGTCGCGCTGCGCGCCACGGGGCTCACGGTCCCGCCGGAGCTGACCGGTGCGCTGCGGCGCCGGTGCGCGGAAGCCGGGGTGACGCTCAGTTCGGCCGTCCAGACCGCGTGGGGCGTCGCGATCGGCCGTATCACCGGACGTGACGACGTGGTGTTCGGCAACACCGTCTCCGAACGGCCCGCGGACCTCGACGGCATCGAATCCATGGTGGGGCTCCTGCTCAACACCGTGCCGCTGCGGGTGCGATGCCACCCGGGCGAACCGGTCGGCGACACCGTGGCCCGGGTGCACGAGACGCAGCTGGAGACGCTGCCCCACCGCTCCCTCGAACTCTCCGAGATCCAGCGGCTGGTGGGAGCGGGCGAACTGTTCGACGCCTGCTACGTCTTCCAGAACTACCCCGCAGGAATCCTGGAGGAGAGCGGTGGCGACGGACTGCGGGTGCGGGAACAGGCGCAGGACCCGCAGGACACCCGAGGGCTCCCGCATTACCCCCTCAGCATCACGGTGATTCCCGGCAGGGAACTCGACATCACCGTCGGATACCACCCCGAGGTGTTCGACGACCACCAGATCAGTGCGCTCAAGGAGTCCCTCATCGGTACGCTCGAATCGATCGCGGCAGGAAAAGAATGAAGAACTTTCTGACAATGCTCCGCGAACTTCCGTTCGCGATGAAGGTCCTGCTGGCCTGCAACGCCGCGAGAAGCCTGAGTTTCTTCGCGATCCTCGCCTACATGCCCATCTACCTGTACGACACGGTGGGCATGAGCGGTTCGACCATCGGCTATGTGATCGGCGGCAGCGTACTCGTCGGCACGGTCGCGAGTGTGTACGGCGGTTATCTCGCGGACCGGGTCACGAAGATCAACCTGGTCATCGTGCTCGACATCGTGATCATTCTGCTCTATCTCAGCCTGACGGTGATCCATGATCCCTTCACGGTCACGGCGGTGCTGCTGCTCACCAATGTCGCCTCCTCGACCATGGGGGTCGCCGGCAGCGCCCTGCTCTCCGATCTGGTGCCGCCCGAGAACCGCACCAAGGTGTTCTCGCTGCGCTATTCGCTGCAGAACATCGGCGCGGCGGTGGGTCCTTTCCTGGGCGTCGCCGCGGTCGCGGTCGGATCGGGCGGTCCGTTCGTCCTCAGCGTCGGCATCATCGGTGCCTCCCTGCTGCCCCTCATCCTCTTCCGCCACCGGTTCCTGACCGCCGGCGCCGAAACGGCCACGCCCGCGGTGGCGGAGCCGGCCGCGGAGCCGGTCCCCGAGCGGGTCGAGGAGGAGAGCGAGGAGGAGGCCCCCAAGTTCCGCCAGGTGCTGAAGGTGATGGGGACGGACCGCCGCCTCATGTACTTCACCATCGGCGGCATCCTCAGCATCGTGGCGTACGGGCCGCTGCTGACCTTCATGTCGCAGTACCTGATCATGGTGGAGGACCGGGCCACCGCCTACGAGCTGGTCGCCTACATCTCGGCCGCCAACGCCGTGGTGGTCATCACCTCCCAGTACGTCCTCGGCAGCCGGCTCAAGCAGGACACCCTGCTGAGGTGGCTGACCATCGGTACCGGCGCCTTCGTCGTCGGGCTGCTGGCGATGTCGCTCTCCACGAACGCGATCGTCCTCGTCGTCGCCGTGGCGGTCTTCAGTCTCGGCGAGGTCATCGTGGTGCCCGCCGAGTTCACCTTCATCGACTCCATCGCTCCCGAGAAGCTGCGCGGCAGCTATTTCGGCGCCCAGAACCTCATCCACATCGGCATCAGCCTCGGGCCGATCCTCTGCGGTTTCCTCCTCCAGCACTTCGCGCCGGCCGTCATGTTCTACGTGCTGATCGCGGTCGTCGTCGCGAGCTGGTGGTTCTACGTCATCGGCTGCCGGGCCACGACACCTGTCAGTGCATCAGTAAAGGTGGAGACTTCCGCATGAGCTTCGAGGAGATCACACAGAAGACGTACTGCCCCTTCGCCAAGCCGTCGAAGATGGGCCCCGGCATCACCATCAGGACCGCCGACGTCAAGACGGAGCTGAAGGAGCACCGGGAGGCCATAGCGGACTTCTTCCGCACCGCCGCCGAGCTCTCCCGCGACGGCATGATCCTCACCTTCGAGGACCCGTCCCTCGGCGGCACGCTGGACGCGCTGGTGGAATTGACGCGGTGTTTCTACACCACGCTCGACGAGATGTTCACCAGCGTGTACATCCCCGACGATCCGCGGCCCGACGAGCGGTGGTACGCGATGATCGAGGGCGAGCTGTTCTTCGTCGTGTCCTTCGCCCCCTGTTATCCGGAGACGTCGCCCCGGTACACGCACGGCGATCAACGGACCTATTTCCTGGTGCAACCCTGCAGCACTTTCGAGCGGCAGGCCACAGCGATCAACAGACAGCGCGTGGGAATCCAGCGCGCTTTCGCCGCGGTCGGCAAACCGTACGACGCACGACTGGCCAATGTGCCGAATGACATGTTCAAGGCGGTCATGCCGATTGCCCCCCTCGACCGTCACATCGCGTGGTGGGCCACGGAAGACAACGCAGCGGAAAAGTAGCTGTGGCGTGGGCGCGCACGAGACCAGAAACGAGACCTCAATGAGTCAGTACCACGGCATTCTGAGCTACGACCTGTCCGCCGAGGAAATATCGTCCCTCCAGCGGCTGCTCGACGAACCGAACGTGGCACGGAACGATCCGGGCGACCAGACGTTCTACGACAACGCCTGGGAGCTGGTGGCGCGGGTACCGGTCGGACTGCGCCGGTTCCTGGAGGAGTTCCGCCGCAACGACGCGGCCGCGGCCTTCATGCTGCGCGGCTTCGGCGTGGACGACGAGGCCGTCGGCCCGACGCCCCGCAACTGGGCCGAGGCGGCGGCCGCCGGCCGCACCCGCCGGGAGGAGCTCTTCCTCGCGCTGATGGGCGAGTGCCTCGGCGAGGTGTTCAGCTGGCCCACGCTGCAGTCCGGCCGGATGATCCAGAACGTGCTGCCCATCGCCGGCGAAGAGGGCCAGCAGAGCGGGCACGGCAGCGATGTGCTCCTGGAATGGCACACCGAGGACGCGTTCCACCCCTACCGCTGCGACTATCTCGCCCTGTTCGGCATCCGCAACCACGACCGGGTTCCGACGACACTGGCCTCGGTCCGGGACGTGGAGCTGTCGGCGGACGCCCGGCAGGTGCTGTCCGAGCGGCGCTTCTACATCCTGCCCGACGACGAGCACCTGCGGCAGCTCGCCGTCCAGCGGCCCAACGACCCCGGGCTGCTGCGGGTGCGCGCGATGCGGGAGGACCCCAAGCCGGTGGCCGTGCTCTTCGGCGCCGCGGACTCCCCGTACCTGCGCATCGACCCGTTCTTCATGCGCTGCGTCGACGGTGACGCCGAGGCGGAGCGGGCGCTCAAGGAACTGGTGACGGAGCTGGAGCGCGCGCAGCAGGACGTGGTGGTGGAGGCGGGCAATCTGCTGGTCGTCGACAACTACCTTGCCGTGCACGGCCGTCGGGCGTTCACGGCGCGCTACGACGGAGCCGACCGCTGGCTGCAGAAGGCCGTGGTCACCCGCGACCTGCGCAGGTCGCGCGCCGCGCGGGACTCCGCCGCGGGACGCCTTGTCGTCTGACCCCGGCGGTGGCGGCACCCGGGGCCGCCACCGCGGCACGGACGCGGTGGCGGACACCACATGTGGGGGCGGGGGGCAGCCAGTACTGTGAGCCGTATGACAGCCCACTCGGATGACGACGGTGAGCACGAGGACGCCCCCTCGCCCGGGGAGGACGTGGCCGGCCAGGAGCGTGACTACTTCGAGAACCGGCGCCTCATCCAGGAGTTGGACGACGACGACGCCGGACGGCGGGAGCGGCGCCGGCTGAGGGTGCAGGAGCGGAAGATGCATCTGCGGGTCCGCATGCACCGCTACCAGCGCCAGCAGGACCCGGGACCGCTGCAGCGGGACATGGTGCTCCCGCCGCTGCCCGCGGACGACGATCCCTACGGCCGGGACACCGACCAGGACACCACGGACTTCGACGACGACCGGTACTAGCGATCCCCGGCGCTTCCGCCCCCTGCCGTCAGGGTTTGACCGCCACGGCGCCGAACTGGGGGAGCGCCGGGGCGGACCCGCCGTCGGGGCGCCAGTGCGAGCAGGACACCAGGCCCGGCGCCAGGAGGTCCAGGCCCTCCAGGAACGTGCCGATCTCCGTGCGGGTGCGGGCGGTGATCGGCGGGGTGGCGTTCTCGTTCCAGAAGCGCATGGCCTCCACGTTGCCCTCGCCGTCGAGGTCGGCGTCCGTGGTCGGATGCGTCAGGACGAGGAAGCTCCCGGACGGGACCGCGGCCATGAAGCGGCGCACGATGTCCCGTGCCTCGTCCGTGTCCAGGACGAAGTTGAGGATGCCCAACATCATGACGGCGACGGGGCGTTCGAGGTCCAGCGTCGACGCGGCGCCCGCGATGACGTCGTCCGGGCGGCGGACGTCCGCGTCGATGTAGTCCGTCGCCCCCTGCGGGGTGCCGACCAGCAGGCTGCGGGCGTGGACCAGGACGATGGGGTCGTTGTCGACGTAGACGATGCGGGACTCGGGGGCGGTCCGCTGCGCTATCTCATGGGTGTTGTCCAGGGTCGGCAGGCCCGTGCCGATGTCCAGGAACTGGCGCACCCCGTGCTCCGCGGTCAGGAAGCGGACCGCGCGGCCGAGGAACTCGCGGTCCGCCCGCGCGACGTCCCGGATCACCGGGAACATCGTGGCGACCTGGTCGCCGACCTGCTGGTCGACCTCGTAGTGGTCCTTGCCGCCGATCCAGTAGTTCCACACCCGCGCGTTGTGCGCGATCCCGGTGTTCAGCCTGGCCGACATGTCCACCGGGTGCTCGTTCCCCGTCACTTCGTCCCCTGCCCTCTCCTCGTGCGGCCCTCGCACGGGTCCCGTCATTGTCCTGCTTCAGGACGACGGTGTACGGGAGTTCGGGTGAGCGGCGGGCTCCTGGCGCTCCGCCAGCTGCCGCGGGCGGGTCGTCAGGACCAGCGGGGCGTCCTCCGTGACGGCGACCGTGTGCTCCGAGTGGGCCGTGCGGGAGCCGTCGGCCGAGCGGATGGTCCAGCCGTCCGGATCGTACACGATCTTGTCCGTGCCGCGGGCGAACCAGGGCTCGATCGCGATCGTGAGGCCCGGCCGCAGCTTCCAGCCCCGGCCGGGACGGCCGTCGTTGGGGATGTGCAGGTCCTCGTGCATCGTGCGGCCGATGCCGTGCCCGCCGAACTCCAGGTTGACCCGGTAGCCGTACTCCGCGGCCACCGCGCCGATCGCCGCCGAGATGTCGCCGAGGCGGTTGCCGGGGCGGGCGACCTCGATCGCGGAGTCCAGGGCGACCTCCGTCGCCTCGATCAGCCGCAGGTCCTCCTCCGCCGGGGTGCCGACGACGACGGTGTGGGCCGAGTCCGCCGACCAGCCGTCGATGGTCACGGCCATGTCCATGGTCAGCACATCGCCGTCGCGCAGCTTGTACGGGTGCGGCAGTCCGTGCAGCACCGCGTCGTTGACCGACAGGCACACCACGTTGCGGAAGGGGCCCTTGCCGAACGACGGGGAGTAGTCCCAGTAGCAGGACACCGCGCCGCGCTCCTTGATGCGGCGGCGCGCGTGGTGCTCCAGGTCCATCAGGTCGACCCCCACCGCGGCGAGGTCACCGAGCTCCTCCAGGACCTGGCCGACGAACCGGCCGGTCACGTGCATGCGCTCGATGTCCCTGGGCGTCTTGTGTTCGATCACTGCGGTCCTCTGTTCCCCGAGGTGGTGTCCGGCCATGGGAGGTCGGCTGCTGACCGGTATATTTATACCAGGCAGCGCTGGGGAGCGGGATGGTTGCCGGTCGAACACGGGCGCCCCTACCCTGGCCGCATGGTTCGCCACCCGCTCGCCCCCGAACAGATCGAGGCGGGCCGACGCCTCGGGGCCGCGCTGCGCGCCGCCCGGGCCGCGCGCAGCCCCGTCGACGTGGCCCTCGCGGCCGGGATCTCGCCGGAGACCCTCCGCAAGATCGAGACCGGCCGGCTGCCCACGCCGGCCTTCGGTACCGTCGTCCGCCTCAGCGAGGTGCTCGGCGTACCGCTCTCCGAGCTGGCCCGCGTCTGGCGGGTCGCCCCGGACGAGGGGTGCGGGCCGGGTCAGGGCGCCGGGGCGGGCCTGGCGTTGAGCGAGGCTTCGTGACCCCGTGACGCCCCCTATTCGATGACGAGCTCCACCGGGATGTTGCCGCGGGTCGCCTTGGAGTAGGGGCAGAACGCGTGCGTCTTGCGCAGGAGCTCCTCGCCCGCGGGGCCCTGCAGGTGGTCCGGCAGCTCGGCCCGCATGACCACGGCGAGGCCGAAGCCGCCGTCGGTGTCCTTGCCGATGCTGACCTCGGCGGTCACCGACACGTCCGTGACGTCGATCTTCTCCTGGCGGGCGACGTTGCCCATCGCGCTCGCGAAGCAGGCGGCGTACCCGGCGGCGAAGAGCTGCTCGGGGTTGGTGCCCTGGCCGTTGCCGCCCAGCGCCGCCGGGAAGTCGAGTCGCAGGTCGATCTGGCCGTCGGAGCTGACGGCGCGGCCCTCGCGCCCGTTGGCGGTGGCCACGGCGGTGTACAGCGCGTCCATGGTGTTCCTCTCCTCGTTGTCTGCTGCGTACGAGAAGTAGAGCACGCAATTCAGTTGTGCACAACTTAATGGGGTGTCGAGGTAGCCTGACCCCATGGAGAAGGCACAGGTCGGGTCAGGAACAGGCGACGTGCGTGAAGCGGGTGACGCGGGTGACGTACGGAGTGAGCGGGACTTCCTGCGGCTCGACGAGCAGATCTGCTTCTCGCTGCACGCGGCCGCCCGCGCCTTCAACGGCGTCTACCGCACCGCGCTCAAGGACCTGGGGCTCACCTACCCGCAGTACCTGGTGATGCTGGTGCTCTGGGAGCACGGCGAGCTTCCCGTCAAGAAGATCGGGGAGCGGCTGCGGCTCGACTCCGGCACGCTCTCGCCGCTGCTCAAGCGCCTGGAGGCGGCCGGTCACGTGGAGCGGCGGCGGAGCCCGGAGGACGAGCGGTCCGTGACCGTCCGGCTCACCGGCGAAGGGGCCGCGCTCCGCGAGAGGGCGCGGGCCGTGCCCCGCGCCATTGCCGAGGCCACGGGGCTGTCGCTGGGGGAGGTCCGGGACCTGCGTGCCCGGCTCGACGCGCTGACCGAGGCCCTGGACGGGGCGGGTTCCGGCGCCGGACGAGGAACGGGCGCCTGCGCGGGCTGACCGCGTCCGGGCGCGACGAAGAGCGGCCCAACACCGACCGCACCGAAGAGCGGCCCAACGCCGACCGTCCCGAAGGGCGGCCCGGCGGCGCTTCCCCCCTTGTGGACCCGCCTTACACCGCCTCCTCGAACACCGCCTCCGTCGTCGTCACCACCGCGCACTTCCCGGCCGCCCAGCGCAGCGCCATCGCGTGGTCGTCCGCCGAGAAGTCCGCCACCGCGTCGGCCACGACGAACGCCTCGATGTCCTGCATCCACGCGTCGCACGCCGTCATCAGCACCCCGATGTGGGCGTAGACGCCGGTGACGACCAGCTGGTCGCGGCCCTGGTCACGCATCCGCTCCAGCAGGTCCGTGCGGACGAAGCCGCTGTACTTCCACTTGGTGAGGACCGTCTCTGCGGGGGCCGGGCCGATCTCGGCCGCGATGGCCGCCGCGTGGGCGTCGTCGGGCAGCCCGGGGCCCCAGAAGTCCTGCTGGAGTCCGCGCTCGGCGGGGGTCTGGCCACCCGGCTGCGCGGTGTGCAGGACCGGCACCCCGAGCCGGGCGGCCGACCGCTTCAACTCCGCGACGTTGGCCAGGAGTTCGGGCACGGGGGAGGCCGTCCGGTCGTACGCGGAGAGGAAGTGGTTCTGCAGATCGTGTACGAGGAGGACGGCGCGGGACGGGTCGACCTTCCAGTCGACGCGGTTCGCCGGCAGCGCGTCGGCCGACGGCATCGGATAGGGAGTGACGGCGGGGAGGGGCATGGTGGTGGGTTGTTCCGTTCCGGTCAGGCCGACGGGGCGGGGGTGGAGGGGGAAGGCGCGGGGGTCCGGGCCGAGGCCGCGCGCAGGTCCTTCTTCGAGATCTTGCCGACCCCCGTCTGCGGGAACGCCGTCACGAACTCCACCCGGTCCGGCACCTTGTAGGAGGCCAGGCCACGTTCACGCACGAACTTCTTGACCGCGACCGGCTTCAGCGGCTCCGCGTCCGCGCGCAGGATCACGTACGCGCACGTCCGCTCGCCCAGGTACGGGTCGGGTTCGGCGACCACGTTCGCGTCGTGCACGGACGGGTGGGCGAGGAGATGGTTCTCCACCTCCTCGGCCGCGATCTTCTCGCCGCCCCGGTTGATCTGGTCCTTCGCCCGGCCCTCGACGACGAGGTGGCCGGTCCCGGTGCGGCGCACGACATCGCCCGTGCGGTAGAAGCCGTCCGCCGTGAAGGAGCGGGCGTTGTGCTCGGGCGCGTTCCAGTAGCCACGGATCGTGTACGGGCCACGGGTCAGCAGGTGGCCCGTCTCGCCGGGCGGCACGTCGTTGTCCGCGTCGTCGACGACGCGGATCTCGTCGTCCGGGGAGATCGGGCGGCCCTGCGTGGTGACGATCGTCTCTGTGTCGTCGTCCAGGCGCGTGTAGTTGACCAGACCCTCCGCCATGCCGAAGACCTGCTGCAGCGTGCAGCCGAGCGCCGGCTTCACCCGGCGCGCCGCCTCCTCGCTGAACTTCGCGCCGCCCACGAGGAGGACCTCCAGGCTGCTCAGGTCGTACGGGGTGGCCGGCGCCGCCTCCGTCCAGAGCAGCGCGAGCGGCGGGACCAGGCCCGTGAGGGTGACGCCCTCGGCCTCGATGAGCGGGAAGGCGGCCTCCGGGCCGGGCCGCGGGCAGAGCACGACGCGGGCGCCCGCGTACAGCGCGCCCAGCGAACCCGGCGACGACAGCGGGAAGTTGTGCCCGGCGGGCAGGGCCACGAGGTAGACGCTGTCCTCGTCGACCGCGCAGATCTCGTTCGAGCCGCGCAGCGAGTAGATGTAGTCGTCGTGGGTGCGCGGAATCAGTTTCGGTACGCCCGTGCTGCCGCCGGAGAGCTGGAGGAACGCCAGGTCGGAGGGGGCGGGGGGATCCGGGATCCCGGCCGGTTCGGCGGTGACGTCCGCCAGCGCGTCGAACGGGCCGGGGTCGCCGTCGGCCACGAACACGTGCTTGAGCGTGGGGACGTCGTCCACCAGCTTCGCCGCGAGGCCCCGGTGGTCGAAGCCGCCGAGCTCCTGCGGGATGACGTACGCCACGGCCTCGGTGAACTCGCAGAAGTAGCGGATCTCCGTCTCGCGATGCGCGGGCAGCGCGAAGACCGGGAGCGCGCCGATGCGGAACAGGGCGAAGACGGTCTCGAAGAACTCGGCGATGTTGGGCAGCTGGACGACCACCTTGTCGCCCTTGGCGATGCCCCGGGCCAGCAGGCCCGCCGCCAGGCGGTCGGCCCGGCCGTCGAGTTCGGCGTAGGTCCAGCGGCGGGGCGGGGTGCCGGTGCCGCCCGGGTCGACCACCGCCGTACGGTCCGGGTGCCGGGCCGCGCGCTCGCGCAGCATCCCGCCGAAGGTCTCGCCCCGCCACCAGCCCGCCTCGCGGTAGCGGGCCGCGAACTCCGCGGGCCAGGTGGGGGCTTCGGCCTCCGGGGTGCCCGCGCTCACAGCTCCACTCCCACCGCGTTCAGGAACGTACGGAACTTCGCGCCCGTCTCCGCCGTCTCCGCCGCCGGGTCGGACGCGGCGACCACGCCCGCGCCCGCGTACAGCCGCAGACTCCGCTCCCCGGCCTCGGCGCAGCGGATCGTCACCACCCACTCGCCGTCACCCTTCGCGTCGCCCCAGCCGACGACGCCCGTGAAGAAGCCGCGGTCGAACGGTTCCGTCGCGCGGATCACCTCCCGCGCGGTCGCCGTCGGCGTGCCGCACACCGCGGGGGTGGGGTGCAGGGCGCAGGCCAGCTCCAGCGCGGACACGGCGGGGTCGGCGAGCGTGCCGGTCACCGTGGTGGACAGGTGCCACATCGTCGCGGTGCGGAGGAGGGTGGGGCGGGCCGGCACGGTCAGCTCCGTGCAGTAGCCGGCCAGTGCCTGGTGCACGCCGTCCACCACGACCGCGTGCTCGTGCAGGTCCTTGGCCGACTCCAGGAGCGCGGCCGCCCGGCGCACGTCCTCGGCGAGGTCGTCGCTGCGGGGCGTCGAGCCGGCGAGCGGGTTCGCCACGATTTTGTGGCCGCGGCGCGAGACGAGGAGCTCGGGGCTGGCGCCGACGAGGGTGCGGCCCGGGGCCGTGGGCAGCGCGAAGACGTAGCCGGCCGGGTCGCGGCGGGCCAGGCGCTGGAGCATCGCGGGGAGGTCGAGCGGGGCGGGCGCGGTGAGTTCGAGGGTGCGGGCGAGGACGACCTTGCTGAAGTCGCCGCGCCACATGCGGTCCACCGCCGCGGCCACGCCCGCGCCGTACTCCTCTGGAGCGGGCACCGGGCGGACGTGCCAGCCGGTCGCGTCCGGTGTCTCCGTCGGCAGGGCGATCAGGGGGTCCGCGGCGAGCGGGGGCGCGGTGAGCGAGGTCTCCGGGACGGTGAGGGCGGCCGGGGCGGTGTGGTCGAAGGGGACCGCGCCGATGACGTACGGCTCGGCGACACCGGCGCGGTGCGCGTCGGCCAGGGTGGCGGTGACGCGCCGCGGCAACGGTCTCTCGTCGTGCGGGACTTCGGCGTGCACGCCGGTGGCGAGCAGGGTGTGGGTCGGGGTTCCCAGGAAGCGGGCGTCCGGGGTGTAGGCGGCGAGGAGAGCGGTGGCCGCGCCTACCACGGGGTGGGCCTGCTCGGCCGTCGTGACGTGCGGGGCGACCTCGGGTGCGGTCGACACGGGGGCTCCAATTCTCGGGTGGGGGGCGGGGGTTCGGGTGTGGGTGTGGGTGTGGGTGTGGGTGCGGTGTGGTGTGGGTGGGTGGCGTTTGCCTCTGGGCGCGGGGGCGTCGGTTGCGCCTGGGGTCCGGTTGTGGGTGCGGGGCCGTGGGGGTATGTGCGTACTCGCCATCCCTGCGGCGCTGCCTCGCGGACCATGTTGCTCTTGCGGGCTCGGTGCTCCGTGCGCGCATACCCCCGCGTCCCCTCCCGTTTCGTCCGCGGGTGGCGGTCGGCGGGGCGTCCCGCGCTGTCAGCGCAGGGTTGCTCCGCCGTCCACGTACAGCTCCTGGAGCGTGATGTGCCGGGCGCGGTCCGAGGCCAGGAACAGGACCGCTTCGGCGATGTCCTGGGGGGTGGCCATGCGGCCCAGGGGGATGCCCGTGCGGTACGTCGTGAGGTCGCCGTCCAGGACGCCCGGCGGGGGCTCGGGGGACGTGGCGTCGGGCCACAGGGCGCGCTGCATCGCGGTGTCCGTGGTGCCGGGGGCCACGACGTTGCAGCGCACCCCGCTGCGGGCGATCTCCAGGCCGAGGCATTTGGTGAACGCGGTCGCGGCCGCCTTGGACGCGGCGTACGCGGCCATGCCCGTGCGGGGGATACCCGCGGCGTTGGAGCCGACGGTGACGATGCAGCCGGAGCCGCGCGCCGTCATGTGTGCCGCGGCGGCGCGCGAGGTGTGGAAGACGCCGGTGGCGTTCACGGCGAAGGTGTCGGCCCAGTCGGCGTCGGTCAGTTCGATCGCGGGGGAGCTGCGGAGGATGCCCGCGACGTTCACCAGGAGGTCCAGGGCGCCGTGGTCGCGGACGATGCCGGTGACGACGTCGGTCACGGCGGTCGCGTCGGTGACGTCCATGATGTGGGGTGTGATCCTGTCGGCCGACTCGCCTGTGGCGCGGGCCAGTTCGGCGATGCCGTGCGCGTCGCGGTCGGTGGCGACGACGTGTGCGCCCCGCGCCGCGAGGGCGGCGGCGACCGCGGCGCCGATGCCCTGGCCCGCGCCGGTCACCAGCGCCGTGCGCCCGGCGAACTCGTCCGTCGGCGACGTGTTCGGTATGTGCTCGGGCATGGTGTGAGCGACCTCCCCCAACTCGTTAGGTAAGCCTAACCTAACTTACATTCCCTGTCCGAGGTCACTGCCGGGTACGCAAGGGTGGGGGCGTTCCGCGGGTCCTGTGTTACCTTGCGAGTGGTACGTGTGTACGCCCCGTCTAGGGCGCCCGTGCCTCCCGGCCTCCGGCGGGATCTGTCGGACCGCTTCGGTCTCCTTCCTCTGCTGTTGACGCAGTTCTCTTGTCGCCCGTCGTTCGGGGCGTGGTCATCCGCCGCCCCGCCGGGCCTTCCCCTTGCCTGTCCGCGAAAGGACACACCTCTCATGACCATCACCACCACTGAATCCGCAACCGCGGTCGCCTGTACGGGAGTTCTCGACGTCGGACGCGACGGGCGGGGCTTCCTGCGGGGAGCCGGCTGTCTTGCCGGGCCCCGTGACGTACAGGTACCCGCTGCCGTCATCCGCCAACTAGAGCTGCGCACCGGCGACTTCGTCGAGGGCGTCTGCGGGCGTCCGGGCGTGCTCGCCGGCGCCGAACGGGTCAACGGGCGGGCGGTCGGCGCCCTGCGCGGCCGGCCCCGCTTCGCGGACCTCACTCCGCTGCACCCCCGCGAACGGCTCCACCTGGAGACGCCCGGCGGGCCCGTGGCCGGGCGGCTCGTCGATCTCGTCGCGCCCCTCGGCAAGGGCCAGCGCGGCCTGATCGTCGCCCCGCCGCACACCGGCAAGACCGTGCTGCTCCAGCAGATCGCCGCCGCCGTCGCCCGCAACCACCCCGAGTGCCACCTCATGGTCGTCCTCCTCGACGAACGGCCCGAGGAGGTCACCGACATGCGGCGCTCGGTCCGCGGCGAGGTGCTCGCCTCCACCTTCGACCGGCCCGCCAAGGAACACATCGCGCTGGCCGAACTCGCCGTCGAACGCGCCCGGCGCATGGTCGAGGACGGGCGGGACGTCGTCATGCTCTTCGACTCGCTGACGCGGCTGTGCCGGGCGTACAACAACGCGGCCTCCAGCGGCGGCCGCACCCTCAGCGGCGGCGTCGACGCCTCGGCCGTGCAGGGGCCCAAGCGACTCTTCGGAGCCGCCCGGCTCGCCGAGGAGGGCGGCTCCCTCACCCTGCTCGCGACGGCGCTCGTGGAGACCGGATCGCGCGCCGACGACTACTACTTCGAGGAGCTGAAGAGCACCGGCAACATGGAGCTGTGGCTCGACCGCTCCATCGCCCAGCGCCGCGTCTTCCCCGCCGTCGACGTCACCCCTTCCGGCACCCGGCGCGAGGAACTGCTGGTGCCGGGCGAGGAGTTGACCGCCATGCGCGGACTGCGCCGGGCGCTGCGCGGCCGGGACGGGCAGGGCTCCCTGGAGGCGCTGCTCGAACAGATCGCGAAGACCCCGAGCAACGCGGCGTTCCTGCGCCAGGTGCGGCAGACCGTGCCGGGGGCGCACGTCCGCGCGGACGCTACGGCCGCGTGACGTGCACGCGGTACTCGCCGGCGTCGTTCACACCCGCCACCGTCACCCGGATCCCCGTCTTGCGGTCGGTGAAGGTCTCGCCGACGCCGTAGGTCGCGTCGGACAGCTCCGCGTGGACGTTGGGCCGGTGCGTGCAGCCGCCGCTGTCGGGCTTGGAGTCCGAGACCGTGATCGGGCCGCGGCCGGTGTCGACCTCCGCGTCCACCCGGTAGACCAGCACCCCCGGCTTGCACACCGCCTCGTCGTTGCCGCCCTCGGTGCGGGCCTCGATGGCGAACCCCGCCTTCTCGTCGATAGGGGCGAACGCCAGCTTCGTGCCGCCGGTGCGGGACAGCGGGGACAGCACGTGCTCGGTCGTGCCCGAGCTCGCGGCGCAGCTGACCTGGTCGTCGTCGAGCCAGCCCAGCTTCCACTTGTGCCAGGCCACCAGGTCGTTGTTGGCGCCCCAGTCCTCGCTCATGATGTCCCAGTGCCCGGCCGCCCCGCCGCCCTCCTGGGTGTAGAGGTCCGGGAGGCCGAAGACGTGGCCGTTCTCGTGCGGCAGGACGCGGTACCCCGTCTCGCCGTAGCTGCCCGAGCCGTCGTCCTGGCGGCTGTAGACGAAGGACGCGTTGGAGACGGGGACGCCGTCGGCGACGGGGGCCTCGTGATTGCCCGCGAAGGTCACCGACAGGACGGTGTCCAGGGCTGAGGGGCCCGCGTTCGGGGTGATCAATATGTTCACGAGGTCGTACGAGCGGAAGTCCACGTCCGGGTCGGCGGTGGCCACTATGTCCTCGACGAGCGTGCGGTAGCCGGGCTCGAAGGGGGCGCCGCGCTCTATGCCGTACTTCGCGAAGCTCTTGGGCATCCGCAGCCAGTGCTTGATCGGGGATTCCGGGCGGTAGTCGAGGTGCCCGTACGAACTGGTCCTGAACCACTTCGCGGTCTGCGGGAAGAACTCCGCGAGCCGGTCGAGCGCGCTGCCCTGGCCCTGTGCGTCGGAGAAGTCGATCATGAGGTTCAGGGCCCGGACGGTACCGGTGGAGCGGGCGTAGCCGGGCGAGGTGGGCACGCCCTCCGACATCTGCACGCCCATCGCGCCGCTGATCATGCAGGGTGCGAGCGTGGCGCCGCGGGCCAGGGCCACCGGCCCTGCCGCGCTGGGCGACTTCTCCATCAGGCGGCCGGTGCTCGCCGATGTGGTGACCGTGAGGGCGAAGGCCGAGAAGGAGGCGAGAGCGGCGCTGCGTATGTATCGCCAGGTCGGCTGCTGCATGCGTGGCCTTCCGCTCCGCGGCAGCCGCCGGTCCTGGCTGCACCCTGTCCGATCACCCTCTGCCGGGGGATGCGCGTGCGCTCGCTGGGTGCGACCGATCGTGGGTTTCTCGCCGGAACAGGTGTGACTCAGCTCACATGGATCCGGACGCGTGACGGGAAATATCCGGGGACTGTCTCCCCGTTTGGAACTGTGTCCGCGCGAAACGGGGAAGTACTCCCCGGATCGCCGGAGCCGGGGTCCAGCGGGACCCCGGACGAAGACCACCGACCGAGGAGCAGCCGTGGACACCGCCACCGCCCCGCAGCGCCGCGCCACCCGCCCGCGGGCCGACGCCCTGCGCAACCGGGAGCGGATCGTCGCCGCGGCGCGCGAGATGTTCGTGGAGTACGGAGCCGACGTACCCCTCGACGAGGTCGCGCGCCGGGCCGGCGTCGGCAACGCCACGGTCTACCGGCACTTCGCCGACCGCGGCGAACTGGTCCGCCAGGTCGTCCGCACGGTGATGGACCGCGTCACCGCCCTCGCCGAAGAGGGCATCGCCACGGCGGACGCCGACGAGGGTGCGGCGTTCGGCGCGCTGCGTACCTTCGTGCACGCCGCGGCCGGTGAGCGGATCGGCGCCATGTGCCCGATGCTCTCGCCGGAATTCGATCCCTTCCACCCCGAACTGCTCGACGCCCGTGAGCAGTTGGAACAGTCCATCGAAGGCCTCATGGGGCGGGCCCGCGCGGCCGGGCAGCTGCGCACCGACATCGCCGTCGGAGACCTGATGGTCGCCCTCTCCCAGCTCACCCGGCCGCTGCCCGGCACGGCCTGCCCGAGCATGGACGGCTTCGTCCACCGCCATCTGCAGCTGTTCCTCGACGGCCTGATGGCACCGGCCCGGTCCGCACTCCCGGGGGAGGCGGCGACCCTGCGGGACCTCCGGCAGCACTGACCCGGCCGACCCCGCTCCTCACCCGCTTCATCCCGTACGTCGTTCGTTTTTCACCACTCCGTACCGCTAGGTGGCTACTCCCATGTCAGAAACAGCCCTCAAGCCCGGCACCGGGCCCGACGCCAACCGCTGGAGAGCGCTGATCTTCATCGCTCTCGCGCAGCTGATGGTCGTGCTCGACGCGACCATCGTGAACATCGCGCTGCCCTCCGCCCAGCAGGACCTCGGCATATCCGACGGCAACCGGCAGTGGGTCATCACGGCCTACGCGCTCGCCTTCGGCGGTCTGCTGCTCTTCGGTGGCCGCATCGCCGACCTGTGGGGCCGCAAGCGCACCTTCGTGACCGGTCTGATCGGCTTCGCCGCGGCTTCCGCGCTCGGCGGCGCCGCGTCCGGCGAGGCCATGATGCTGGGCGCCCGCGCCCTCCAGGGTGTCTTCGGCGCGCTGCTCGCGCCCGCCGCCCTCTCGCTGCTCGCGGTGATGTTCACCGACGCCAAGGAGCGCGCCAAGGCCTTCGGCATCTACGGCGCGATCGCCGGTGGCGGCGGCGCCGTCGGCCTGATCCTCGGCGGCTTCCTCACCGAGTACCTGAACTGGCGCTGGACCTTCTTCGTGAACATCCCGTTCGCGGTGATCGCCGCCCTGGGCGCGTACTTCGTCATCCGTGAGCCGGCCGGCGGCCGCAACCGCTCGCCGCTCGACATCCCCGGCGTGGTCCTCTCCACCCTCGGCCTGGTCTCGCTGGTCTACGGCTTCACCCGCGCCGAGTCCGCGGGCTGGTCCGACTCCGTGACGATCACCATGTTCGTCGCGTCCGTCGTGCTGCTCGCCGCGTTCGTCCTCACCGAGGCCAAGGTCACGTCGCCGCTGCTGCCGCTGCGCGTCCTGACCGAGCGCAACCGCGGCGGTGTCTACCTGTCGCTGGGGCTCGCCGTCATCGCGATGTTCGGCCTGTTCCTGTTCCTCACGTACTACCTGCAGATCGTCAAGGGCTTCTCGCCGGTCAAGACCGGCTTCGCCTTCCTGCCGATGATCGTCGGCATGATCACGGGCTCCACGCAGATCGGCGCCCGCCTGATGACCCGCGTCCCCCCGCGTCTGCTGATGGCCCCGGGCTTCCTGCTCGCCGCCCTCGGCATGCTGCTCCTGACGCAGCTGGAGATCGGCACCTCCTACGCCGGTCTGATCCTGCCCGCGCAGCTGATGCTGGGTCTGGGCATGGGTACGGCGTTCATGCCCGCCATGTCGCTGGCCACGCACGGCGTCGAGGCCCGTGACGCGGGTGTCGCCTCCGCGATGGTCAACACCTCGCAGCAGGTCGGCGGCGCCATCGGCACGGCCCTGCTGAACACCATCGCCGCGTCGGCGACCACCGCGTACCTCACGGACCACGCGTCCCTGGCCGCCTCCAACCCCAGGCTCCTCCAGGCCCAGGCCATGGTCGAGGGCTACACCAGCGCCATCTGGTGGGCGGTCGGCATCCTCGCGGTCTCCGCGCTGATCGCCGCGACGTTCGTCACCACCGGCGCCCAGGGCGGCAACTCCTCGGCCTCGTCGGAGGACGGCGTCGAGGACGAGGTGAAGGTGCCGGTGCTGGTGCACTGACCCGGTTCGTGGGCAGCGCCTAGCGGAGCCAGGGGAGGTCCGCCCCGGCCTCCTTGGGCTGAAGTCCCTCGGCGACGATCGTCATGATCTCGCCGAGGGACTTCTGCTGTTCCGGGGTGAGCCGGTCGAAGAGGGCCTGGCGGACGGCGGTGACATGGCCGGGCGCCGTCCTGCGCAGCACCCCGAACCCCTCGTCGGTGAGGATCGCCAGCTGGCCGCGCTTGTCCGAGGGGCAGTCCTCGCGCCGCACCCAGCCGCTCTTCTCCAGGCGCGCGACCGCGTGCGAGAGGCGGGACCGGGTGATCTTCATGGTCTTGGCCAGTTCGGTCATCCGAAGGCGCCGTCGGGGGGCGTCGGACAACTGGACCAATATGCCGTAGTACATGTGCGGCATGCCCGCGTCGCGTTGCAGCTGGCGGTCGAGGAAGTCGTCGAGAAGCGTGGTCGCCTGGAGGTAGGCCCGCCAGACGCGCTGCTCATCGCCGTCCAGCCAGCGCGGCTCGTCGGCCGGGGAAGGGGTCGCTGCCGTATCCATGTACCCCACTGTACGAGGCCCTTCCTTGAACATTGAACAAACCATGCGTACGGTGGTCGCGTAAAGCTTGAGACTTCAAGTAAGAGGAGGAGGTGCGCGATGACCCGCATGCCCGCCCTGTACCTCAGCCACGGGGCCCCGCCGCTCGCCGACGACCCGGTCTGGCCCGGCGAGCTGGCCGCCTGGTCGGCCCGGCTGCCGCGCCCCCGCGCGATCCTGATGGTCTCCGCCCACTGGGAAGAGGCCCCCCTCGCGCTGTCCGCCACCGAGACGCTGCCCCTCGTGTACGACTTCTGGGGCTTCCCCGAGCACTACTACGAGGTGACGTACGCGGCACCCGGCGCCCCCGGACTCGCCGCCTCGGTACGGAAGCTGCTGCGCGCCCCCGGCACGCCCGTGCAGGACGTGCCGGACCGCGGGCTCGACCACGGCGCCTACGTCCCGCTGGTGGAGATGTACCCGGACGCGGACATCCCGGTGCTCCAGATATCGCTGCCGACCCTCGACCCGCGCCGCCTCATGGACATCGGCCGCAGGCTCGCCCCGCTGCGCGACGAGGGCGTGCTGATCGTGGGCAGCGGCTTCTTCACGCACAACCTGGCCGCGCTGCGCCAGGAGGGCGTCCCCGCCTGGTCGGCGGAGTTCGACGCGTGGGGCCACGAGGCCCTGGAGTCGGGCGACGTCGACGCCCTCCTCGACTTCGGCCGCACGTCCCCGGCGGGCCGCCTGGCCCACCCGCGGACGGAGCACTTCGCCCCCCTCTTCGTGACCCTGGGCGCGGCGGAGGCGACGGGCGACCTGACCGCGCAGCGCAGCGTGATCGACGGCTTCTGGATGGGGCTGGCGAAGAGGTCGGTGCAGTTCGGCTGAGGGCTCGCAGGGGGGGGGCGAGGGGCGGATGAGATCGCCGGGCGCGGTGGTGCCGTCAGGGGCGCGGGGAACTGCGCGACCGGCCACGCACGAACCCGCGGCCGAAAAGCGACTCAGCGGAGCGGCACGCTCAGCTCGACCGCCCGCAGGGCCGCCCCCAGCGCCCGCTGATCGCCGACGTCCAACGCCGTGTCCGCGAACTTGATCACATGCTCGTCCCCATGAGCGAGCGCCCGCTCGAAGACCTCCTCGGCGACGAGGTCACCGGAGGGCTCGTACGCGACGGCCTCATCCGGCGCGTACATCGCGGTGACGGCGGCCGACGCCGTCCAGGCCGCCCGCAGGCTCGGCACCCACAGCCCGCGCGGCAGCACGGGAAGCACGCGGAGCACGGCGTTGGGCGCCGTCGCCGCGTGCACCAGCATCGTCTCCTCGCCGTGACCGTGCGTGGCGTACCGGTGCGTGGCCGCCCGCACCAGATCGGTGAGCAGCCGCCGCGCCTCTTCGGGGTCCGTCACCGCGGAGCCCCACCGCGGCAGCGCGTTCACCCGGCCGAGCCGTTCGGGAAAGCTGCCGGCCGCGCGCCCGGCGATGGGCGGCACCGCCTCCAGGGCGTCGGCGGCGCTGAGGGCGCCCGGCAGCGGGGCGGGGGTGCCGAGCGGCCGGTGCCGGGCGGCCCAGTAGCCGAGCCCGTGCGCGAGCTCGGCGAGCCGCGGCTCGGTGAGGTCACCCTGCGCCGGGCCGCCCGCCTCCAGGGCCCGCACGGCGTGCCCCACCCGGATCACCGGATGCGTGGAACCCCCGTACAGGCCGGGCAGCAGCCGGGGCCACCACGTGGCGAGCACGGCACGCCACGGCTCCGCCGCGAGCTTCCGGCGGAAGTACGCGATCCAGTCCGCGGCCCGGCGCGGATCACCCAGGGCGTCCTGCCAGCCGGCGTCGGTGACCGGCTCGACGGAGGCGGGGAAGTCCTCCAGTTTCGGGGCGTAGAGATCGAGCCACCGGTGGACGGCGCCGGCCTGCCCGCGCGCGGTGAGCGCCTCGACGGCCATGGGCGCGTGGTTGGTGAGCCGTCCCAGCCGCTCGGGACCGGAGGAGTGCAGCCGTTGCAGGGCTTCGTCGAGGATGCCTGTGGTGTCGGTCATGCGGGGACGGTAGGCGGCGCGGGCGGCGGCGCGTATCGGGCTGGGGCCCGAGAAACCCGCCCCGGGAGCGGGCGCGCGACCTAGGTCCACGGACCGCGACCTAGGTCCACGGACCGAGCGGCCCCTCGTAGGGCCCCGTGGCGGACGGACTTCGTACGAAGAGGAGTACTCGTCGCGTAACCGAGCACCCGAGAGGGGCGGAGACCGGAATCCGCCCCTTGGGCAACCAAGAGACGGTACGGGCCGTCTTCGGGGTGGGAGAGCAGCCAAGGGCGGCGCTCTTCCGGACGGAAGGCGACGGTGTCGAAGGTGACGGCCGTCTCACGCACGGAGTGGTTGCAGAGGTCCGTGAGGGCTTCGAGGTCGGCCTCATCGCCCGGCCTGACCTGCACCTCTGTGCCTTCCGACGGCATCCGGCCTCCCGTGTGGCGCCACAGGGTACTGCACCGTCAGGAAAAAAGATGCGCGGCTTGGGAATTCTGTCCGGATTCCAGTCGTTGTTTCCATCGGATGCAGGGCACCCGAGGGTGTGCCATCCACCACAGAGGCCCCACCAGTGGGCCGACCAGGAACCCCATAGATCGCAAGGGAGCACGCATGGCAACCCGTGCCGTCGCCCGTCGTAAGTCCGCCTCCGGCGAGACCGACGCGGCACGCAGTGTTCGCGCCGTAGGCGGGGAGATCGCCGACCGCGACCTGGTCGGCATGTACCTCGACGAGATCGCGCGTACGCCACTGCTCGACGCAGCCAAGGAAGTGGAGCTCTCCCAGGTCATCGAGGCGGGGGTGTACGCCGGAAAGATCCTGGACGGCGAGGTCGAGGACAGCAAGGTGACCGCGGACCGCGAGGAGCTGGAGGCGCTGGTCGCCGACGGCGAGCGGGCCAAGGACGTCTTCATCCGGTCCAACCTCCGTCTGGTGGTCGCGGTGGCCCGCCGCTATCCGCGCAGCGGCCTGCCCCTGCTCGACCTGATCCAGGAGGGCAACGCCGGCCTGGTGCGCGCGGTCGAGAAGTTCGACTACGCCAAGGGCTTCAAGTTCTCCACCTATGCCACCTGGTGGATCCGCCAGGCCATCACCCGCTCCATCGCCGACCAGTCCCGCACCATCCGCCTCCCCGTCCACCTGGTCGAGGAGCTGGGCCGGATCCGCCGCGTGCAGCGCGAGTTCAACAGGGAGAACGGCCGGGACCCGGAGCCCGCGGAGATCGCCGCGGAGCTGTCCTCGACGCCCGAGCGCGTCACGGACGTCCTGGACTGGGCGCGCGACCCCGTCTCGCTGAACATGGGCGTGGACGACGACGGCGACACCCAGTTCGGCGACCTCCTGGAGGACACCTCCGCCGTGTCGCCCGAGCAGTCCGTCCTGTCGCTGCTGCGCAGCGAGGAGCTCGACGGCCTCCTCGGCCGGCTGGACCAGCGCACGGCCTCCATCATCAAGATGCGGTACGGCATCGAGGACGGCCGGGAGCGGACGCTGACGGAGGTCGGCAAGGAGCACGGCCTGACCCGTGAGCGGATCCGCCAGATAGAGAAGCACGCACTGCTGGAGCTGAAGAAGCTCGCGCGGGACACGGGCTTCGACGCGGCGGCCTAGGCGGCCGGCCTGGCGGTGCACTCCTGCTGCCCCGGTGTCTCTTCTCGGCGCCGGGGGCTCTGTCCGGCATGGCCTGCTGGGCCGTTTCGTCGGGGCGTCGCGCTTCGCGCGTTCTACCCGCCCGCCTGCCCTGGTTTCACCGACCGGGACAGGCGAGCGCTCATCTCCCTGACGCAGTCCACCAGCTCCCGCGGCCCGTGCACCGTGAAGTCGCAGTCCATGACGGCCAGACGGACCGCCAGCCACTCCACGGAGTCCGACGCCGGACAGCGCAAACGGCAGCTGCGGTCGTCCAGGGGCCGCAGCGGACCCAGCGACGAGGGCAGCCGCGCGGTGATGAACTCCGCGGGCGCCGCGAACGTGATGTCCAGGTCGTACGACGGGCGTCCGCCGCCCCACATCGCGTCGCGGATGAACTCCGCGGCGTCCCCCTTCGGCAGCTCCCGCGGCGCGAACCGCGCGCCCGTCGCGAACGGCTCGCTCACCCGGTCCACCCGGAAGGTCCGCCAGTCCTCGCGGTCGATGTCGTACGCCACGAGGTACCAGCGCCGCCCCGTCGACACCAGCCGGTACGGCTCGGTGAGCCGGCGCGAGCGCGTGCCGTCGCCCGACCGGTAGGCGAACCGCAGCCGCTCCTGCCCGGCCGCGGCCGACGCCATCACCGTCAGCGTCTCCGGCGCGATGCTCGCCCCGTCCCCGCTGGTCAGCGGCGTCGTCGCGATCTGCAGCGCGGAGACCCGGTGGCGCAGCCGGGCGGGCAGCACCTGTTCCAGCTTGGCGAGTGCCCGTACCGACGCCTCCTCCACGCCCTCCACCGCGTGGCCCGCCCCGGCCCGCAGGCCGACCGCGATGGCCACCGCCTCCTCGTCGTCCAGGACCAGCGGGGGCATGGCCTTGCCCGCCACGAGCCGATAGCCGCCCGCCGCCCCCTGACTGGCCCGCACCGGATAGCCGAGGTCGCGCAGCCGGTCGATGTCGCGCCGCACCGTGCGCCTGCTGACCCCGAGCCGCTCCGAGAGCTCGCCGCCGGGCCACTCCCGCGGCGTCTGCAGCAGCGAGAGGAGCTTCAGGAGCCGGGCCGGGGTGTCGGTGCCCGCCGTGGTGCCGTCCGCCGTCATGTCGCGTTCCCCGTCGTCATGTCGTGCCGTCCGTCGTCTGCCGTGCGGTCCGTCGTCATGCCGATCAGGATGCCGGACATCTAGGTCATGGACTGTCCTACATGGCCTCTAGCCTGACGGCATGACTTCACCGAGCACCACTTCCGCCCCCGGGATACCGGCGCCCGCCGGCGACCGGCGGCGCTGGTTCGCCCTGGCCATCGTGATGACCGCCGCCTTCATGGACCTGGTCGACGTCACGATCGTCAACATCGCCATCCCGTCCATCCAGCGGGACGCGGGCGCCTCGTTCAGCCAGATCCAGTGGATCACCGCGGGCTACAGCCTCGCCTTCGCCGCCGGCCTCGTCACGGGCGGACGGCTCGGCGACATCCACGGCCGCAAGCGGCTCTTCCTCATCGGCATCACCGGCTTCACCGTCGCCTCCGCGCTCTGCGGCTTCGCCGCCAACCCGGAGATGCTGGTGGCCTCCCGCATCCTGCAGGGCGGCATGGCCGCGCTGATGGTGCCGCAGGTCCTCTCGATCGTGCACGCCACCTTCCCCGCCCACGAGCGCGGCAAGGTCTTCGGCCTCTTCGGCATGGTCGTCGGCCTCGGCGCGGTCTCCGGGCCGCTGCTCGGCGCCCTGCTCACCGAGTGGAACATCTTCGGCCTGGAGTGGCGGCCGATCTTCCTCATCAACCTGCCGGTGGGTGTCGCGGGCGTGATCCTCGGCCGCAAGTTCATCACCGAGTCCAAGGCGCCCAGGGCCCTCAAGCTCGACCTGGTCGGCGTCGTCCTGGTCACGCTCGGCCTGCTGATGCTGCTCTACCCGCTCACCCGGGGCCGCGAGCTGGACTGGCCGCTGTGGGGCCACCTCATGATGGCCGGGTCGCTCGTCGTCTTCGGCGCCCTCGTCGCGTACGAGAGGCACAAGGCCGCGCGGGACGGCTCGCCGCTCGTCGAGCTGTCGCTGTTCAAGGTGAAGAGCTTCGCCGCGGGCATCGCGGTGCAGACCGTGTTCGGTGTCGCGCTCGGCATCTTCTTCCTCGTCTGGACCCTCTACATGCAGATCGGTCTCGGCTGGAGCGCGCTGCGCGCCGGCCTGACCGGGGTGCCGTTCTCGATCGCCGTCTCGGCCGCGGCCGGCCTCTCCGTGCAGCAGCTCGTGCCCCGCTTCGGCCGCAAGGTGCTGCAGGCCGGCGCCCTGACGATGGCGGCCGGCGTGCTCATCTACATCTGGGAGGCCGACCGGTACGGCGCGGGCATCGCGCCCTGGCAGATGGCGCTGCCCCTCGTGGTGATGGGCCTCGGCATGGGCCTGATCGTCGCCCCGATCACCGACGCGGTCCTCTCCGACGTGCCGCAGGAGCACGCCGGTTCGGCCTCCGGTCTCATCAACACCGTGCAGCAGATGGGCAACGCGCTCGGCCTCGGCCTGGTGTCGGTCGCCTTCTTCGGAGTGATCGACGAGCGGGTCACGCCGGACCGGATCCCCGCGGAGTTCGTGGACGGTTTCGGACACGCCCTGTGGTGGGTGACCGGTGTCCTCGTGATCATCTTCCTGCTGATGTTCGCGCTGCCCGCGAAGCCGCGGCAGCACGTCGAGGGCGGCGCCGGCGAGGAGCCGGCGCAGGACGAACTGCCCGCGAAGGAGCCCGCGTTGACCTCTTGACCGAGCAGGTCAGGGCGATCGGTGGATCGGACGCGGCCCGGTGGGGAGCCTCAGAGCTCCGCCCGGGTCGCCGTCGTGTCCAGGGCCTCGAGGACGGCCCTCGGGTCACCGTTCTTCGCCACCGCCCCACCGATGTGGCGGCGCACGGCGCTCCTGACCTCCGGCCACGAACCGAGGTTCGTCGGCTGGAACTGGGCCTGCGGCATCTGGTCGATGAACTCCCGCATCGGCCGCTGCTCCGGGTCCTCGCGCAGCGCCTGGGCGGCCGAACTCGTCACCGGCAGCGCGGATTGGCTGCCGCCGTACTCCAGCGCGGACTTGCGGCCGTAGAGGAAGCTCAGGAACGCGCCGCACTGCTCGCGCCGCCCGTTCTGCCGGAACGCCATCAGCCAGTCGTTGAGACCCACGGGCGGCGCGGCGCCGCCGACCTTCTTGGGGAACGGGGCGTGCGCGTAGGGGAACGCGGCCTTGTCGGCGGCGCCCATCAGGACCGGGTGCGCGATCAGCATGCCGATCTTCCCGCGCAGGAACTGGGCGTACGCGTCCGTCCTCGTCAGCGACTTCGGGTCGGCGCCCGCCAGGCCGGGCCGCACCAGGTTGTCGCGGAGCCAGGTCAGGGTCTCGATGTTGCCGGGGGTGGCGAAGTCGTAGCCGGTGAGGCCCGCGTAGCCGCCGCCGTCGGCCAGCAGCCAGGCGAGCGCCTCGTCCTCGGCGGCCTCCGGGCCCAGCTGCAGCCCGTAGGGGGTGGGCACGCCGGCCGCCTTCAACGCCCGCGCGGCGTCGCGCAGTTCGGACCAGGAGCGGGGCGCGGTGACATGGGCCCGCTTGAAGAGGTCCTTGTTGTAGAAGAGGCGCGGGGTGCTGGCGAGGAAGGGCAGGCCGTACTGGACGCGGTCGACCATGCCCGCCTCCGCGTACGAGCGGATGAAGTCGCCCTCGGTGCGGACGTCGAAGAGGTCGGACGCGCCGTAGAGCTTGTCCTGCTCGGCGTAGGGCGCGAAGAAGTTGGACTGGGCGATGTCGGGGGCGTCGCCGTCCCGCACGCGCCGGGCCAGGGTCTGGTCGAGTTCGGCGAACGGGACGCGTTCGAGGCTGATCCCGATGTCCGGGTGGGCCTTCTTGAAGGCCGCGGTCAGGCTGCCCCACTGGTCCCCGATCGAGGAGCCCACGCTCTTGTCGTAACTGGCCACGAGCACCTTGAGCGGGGTGTCGGTCTCCGCGGAGCAGGCGCTGAGGCCGCCGGCGCCGAGCGCGGTGGCGCCGGCGAGACCGGCCGTGTGGAGAAGGAACTGCCGACGACGCACCGCTGTTGCCACCTCTTGCTCGCACCGCGTGCGCGGGTGGGTGCGGGGTGCCCGCGCCCAGTGGGCGTGCGTGCATCGTCGCGCCCCGGTGGCCGCCGCCCGCCCGGCGGAGGGTCCGCGTCCAGTGCGGGAGCACCGTCCGGTCCGGAGGGTCGCCGCCCGTCCCGCGCCTGACGGTGGCAGATTCTGCCACATGGGCAGTACGTGTCTTCGAACCCGGGCGCGGAAGAGCCGGCGCGACCGGTCGCGGGGCTGGCATAACCTGCCAGGCATGCCTGCAAGTTCGCTGACGGAGCGCCGCAAGAACGAGACCCGCCTGGACATCGCCCGCACCGCCGCGGCGCTGTTCGTCGCGGACGGCCTGCGGGCCACCCGCGCCGAGGACATCGCCCGCGCGGCCGGCGTCGCACCGCGCACCTTCTACCGCTACTTCGCCACCAAGGAGGAGTCGGTCGCCCCGCTCTTCGCCGCGGGTGCGCAGCAGTGGGCCGAGGCGGTGCGCCGGGCGCCGGCCGGGCTGGCGGTCCCGGACGCGCTGCGGCACGCGGTGGCCGACGCGCTGGGCGCCGGGGACACGGCGGCGGTGGAGTCCCTCGACTGGGTCCGGTCGCTGCTGCGCATGTCGGAGCGGAGTGCGGCGCTGCGCTCGGTGTGGGCGGACGCGTGTCACGCCTCGGAGCAGACGCTCCTGGCGGTCCTCGCGGAGCGGACGGGTGGGACGGAGCCGCCCGCGCCGGAGGCGGGGATGGCGCTGCGGCTCGCGGCGGGCGTCGCGAGCGCGGCCGTGCGGGTCGCGGTGGAGAGCTGGGCGGCGGGGGACGAGCCGGCGCGGGGTGCGGGGGGTCCGGCCGCGCTGGCGGAGCGGTGCCTCGACGCGCTCGACGGGTTCGGGTGGCCGTAAGGCCCGGCGCGCCCGGCGCTGTCCCGTACCGGGGGGCTTACCGGAGGGCTCGCGAGGGGACTTACGTCGGCTTCGGGTGAGGGCCAACGGGGCCTCCCCGCCGTACGAAAGTCCGTTTGTGTCCGAAGTGGGCCCGAACCCGTTTACTTTCCCGTACCTCGCCCGTACTCTGCGAGTGAAACCACATGCTCGGACATTCGGCGGAGGAAAACGGACATGTACGCACCGGAGCGGCAGCAGGAGATCCTGCGCCTGGCGCGTGACGGCGGGCGGGTCGACGTCCTGTCACTGGCCGAGGAGTTCCGGGTCACCGC
This sequence comes from Streptomyces sp. NPDC041122, assembly GCF_055592445.1. Taxonomy (NCBI): domain Bacteria; kingdom Bacillati; phylum Actinomycetota; class Actinomycetes; order Kitasatosporales; family Streptomycetaceae; genus Streptomyces; species Streptomyces sp. NPDC041122. Next base: position 202,461 of record NZ_JBVIYQ010000010.1, read on the forward strand.
CGAGACCATCCGGCGCGACCTGAAGGCCCTCGACCGCGCCGGACTCGTGCGCCGTGTGCACGGTGGGGCCATACCGGCCGGGCGGCTCGACTTCGAGCCGGACCTCGCGGAGCGCGAGGGCACCGCCGCCGACGAGAAGGACCGCATCGCCCGCGCCGCCCTCGCCGAACTGCCCGCCGAGGGCAGCGTCATCCTCGACGCGGGCTCGACCGTCGCGCGGCTCGCGGCGGCGCTCCCGCTGGAGTCGACGCTCACCGTCGTCACCCACGGCCTGCCCACCGCCGCGCGCCTCGCCGACCACCCCGGCATCCAGCTCCACCTCATCGGCGGCCGCGTCCGGCAGCGCACCCGCGCCGCCGTCGACGCGTGGGCGCTGCGGGCGTACGGGGAGATCCGCGCCGACGTCCTCTTCCTGGCCGCCAACGGCTACTCGGCGGAGGGCGGCCTCACCACCCCCGACCTCGCCGAGGCCGCAGTGAAGCGGGCGGCGGTCGCCGCGGCCCGCCGCGTCGTGCTGCTCGCCGACTCCGCCAAACACGGCCAGGAACACTTCGCCCGCTTCGGCGACCTCGCCGACGTGGACCTGCTGATCACGGACACGGGCCTCGGCGAGGAGGAGGCCGCCGCCATCGAGGCGGCGGGCACGGAGGTCGTCCGCGCATGAGGACGCGTACGGATGCGCTCGCGGGCGCACGGACGGACACGCGTACGAGCACAGGCCCGACCCCGCGTACGAGCACCACCCCGCGCACGACCCCGCGCACGAGCAAGGAAGCAGCAGCCGGTACCCGCATGATCCTCACCGTCACCCCCAACCCCTCCCTCGACCGCACCTACGAGGTGCCCGCGCTCGACCGGGGCGAGGTCGTCCGCGCCACCGGCGACCGCATGGACCCGGGCGGCAAGGGCGTCAACGTCTCGCGGGCCGTCGCGGCGGCGGGCGTGCGGACGGTCGCCGTCCTGCCACTGGGCGGCGCGCCCGGCGCGCTCGTCGCCCGGCTCCTCGACGAGCAGGGCATCGAGGTCGCCCCGGTGCCGGTGACCGGGCAGACCCGTTCCAACATCGCGGTCGCGGAACCGGACGGCACGCTCACGAAGATCAACGCGCCGGGCCCCGAACTGTCCGACGACGAGCGGGAGATGCTGCTCGCCACCGTCGGCGAGCGGTCGGCGGGCGCGGACTGGATCGCCTGCTGCGGCAGCCTGCCGCGCGGCCTGCGGCCGTCCTGGTACGCGGAGCTGGTGGCCCGCGCGCACGCGGCCGGCGCCCGGATCGCCCTCGACACCTCGGGCCCCGCGCTGCTCGCCGCACTCGCCGAACGCCCCGACGTGGTCAAGCCCAACGCCGAGGAGCTCGCCGGGGCCGTCGGCCGCCCGCTCGCCACGGTCGGCGACGCGGTCAAGGCCGCGGAGGAGCTGCGGGGCCTCGGCGCCCGCGCGGTCCTCGCCAGCCTGGGCGCCGACGGCCAGCTCCTGGTCGAGGAGGCGGGCGCGTACTTCGCGAGCGCCCCCGTCGACGCCGTACGCAGCAACGTCGGCGCCGGCGACTCCTCCCTGGCCGGCTTCCTGATCGCGGGCGGCACCGGGCCGCTGGCGCTCGCCTCGGCCGTGGCGCACGGGGCCGCCGCCGTTCAGCTGCCGGGCAGCGCGATGCCGGCGCCGGCGGATCTCGCGCCGGATGCGGTCACCGTGACGGCCGAGGTCCCGCTGGACCGCGCGCTGACGGAGCCGGTCTCGTGACGGCGCCGACGCCGGTGCGGTCCGTCGCCGCGACCCCTGACCTGCCCCCTGCCACCGTCCTCCCCTCGGTTCCCGTCCCAGCCGCAGCCCCTGCCTCAACCCCAGTCCCCACCCCAGCCCCCGCCCTCCGGGCGATACGCGTGCGAAGGAGCCCGCGATGACCGAGATGATCACCGCGGACCTGGTCGACCTCGAACTCGACCTGTCCGCCGGAACCAAGGAAGCCGCGGCGCGTTCGCTCGCCGAGCGCATGGTGGCCCTCGGGCGCGTCAGCGACCTGGACGGGTTCCTCGCCGACGTGGCGGCCCGCGAGGCGCAGATGCCGACCGGCCTCGATGGCGGCATCGGCATCCCGCACTGCCGCAGCGCCCACGTCACCGAGCCGACCCTCGCCTTCGGACGCTCGGCCCGCGGCATCGACTTCGGCGCGCCGGACGGCCCCGCCGACCTGATCTTCCTGATCGCGGCCCCGGCGGGTGCGGACGACGCCCATCTGACGATTCTCTCCTCGCTGGCGCGGCAGTTGATGGACGCGGAGTTCACCGGGGCGCTCCGGTCGGCCTCGACGGCCCGAGAGGCGGCCGCGCTGATCCGCGGCGAAGAGACGCCCGGAGCGGGTGAGCCCGGAGCGGGTGAGCCCGGCACGGGAGAGGCGCCCGCCGGTGAGCAGCCCTTCCGTATCGTCGCGGTCACCTCCTGCCCCACCGGCATCGCGCACACCTACATGGCCGCCGAGTCGCTCGAGAACGCCGCCCGCGAGGCCGGCGTGGAGCTGACGGTCGAGACGCAGGGCTCGGCCGGCTTCACCCGCCTCGACCCCGCGGTCATCGCCGCCGCGGACGCGGTGATCTTCGCCCACGACGTCCCCGTACGCGACAAGACCCGCTTCGCGGGCAGGCCCACCGTCGACGTGGGGGTGAAGGCCGGCATCAACCGGCCCGCCGAACTCATCGCGGAGGTACGGGAGAAGGCGGCCCGCGGCGAGACGACCGCCCCCGCCGGAACGACCCCGGTCGACAACGCCGGTGACGCCGAGGACGGCTACGGCACCAAGCTGCGCAAATGGTTGATGTCCGGCGTCAGTTACATGGTGCCGTTCGTCGCCGCGGGCGGCCTCCTGATCGCCCTCGGCTTCGCCATCGGCGGCTGGAAGATCGACAAGGCGCCGTCCGTCGCCGAACACTTCATCTGGACGGACCACACCAGCTGGGCCGCGCTGCTCTTCCAGATCGGCGGTCTCGCCTTCGCCTTCCTGGTCCCGGTCCTCGCCGGCTACATCGCGTACGGGATGGCCGACCGGCCCGGCCTCGTACCCGGCTTCGTCGGCGGTTCGGTCGCCGTCACCATCGACGCCGGATTCCTCGGCGGTCTCGCCGCGGGTCTGCTCGCGGGCGCCGTCGTGATGGGGATCCAGCGCGTCCGCATCCCGGCCGTGCTGCGCGGCATCATGCCGGTGGTGGTGATCCCGCTGATCTCCTCGGCGGTGGTCGGCTTCCTGATGTTCCTCGTCGTCGGCAAGCCCATCGCCTCCCTGCAGAGCGCGCTGACCGACTGGCTGGAGGGGCTCACCGGGGCCAACGCGGTCATCCTCGGCGTGATCCTCGGCCTGATGATGTGCTTCGACCTCGGAGGCCCGCTCAACAAGGTGGCCTACGCCTTCGCGGTCGGCGGCCTCACCCACCCGACCGACGGCTCCCTGAAGGTGATGGCCGCGGCGATGGCGGCCGGCATGGTCCCGCCGCTCGCCATGGCGCTCGCCACCACGGTCCGCGGACGGCTGTTCACCAGGACCGAGCGGGAGAACGGCAAGGCGGCCTGGTTCCTCGGCGCCTCCTTCATCACGGAGGGCGCGATCCCGTTCGCGGCGGCCGACCCGCTGCGCGTCATCCCGGCGTCCATGGCGGGCGGTGCGGTCACCGGCGCCCTGTCGATGACGTTCGGCTGCACGCTGCGCGCCCCGCACGGCGGCGTCTTCGTGGTCCCGCTGATCGGCCAGCCGCTGCTGTACCTGGTCGCCGTCGCCGCGGGTGTCGGCGTCTCGACGGCCGTGGTCGTCCTGCTCAAGGGGACCAGGAAGACGGCCCCTTCGGGCGAGGGCGAGGGCGAGGGCGAGGGCGCTGGCGAGGGCGCGGGCGACGGTGCGGGAGCGGGCGCGGAGTCGGGCGGCGACGCGTCGCTCGGCAAGGCGTCCGACGGGACGCGGGAGTCCGTGGCGGCCTGATCGAATTGATCGGCCGGCTCGATGTCGGCCTGAGTGACGTGCCCGGGGCCTCAAGAGGCCCCGGGGGTGCGGAACTCGGGAATCCGGAGTGTGCGACTTGCGTCACTTCGGGACCTAAGTCCCATTACCCCCTGTCGTAAGCCCCCGCCCCTGTTGTCTACTGGGCCGCATGCTCCAGGATGTCTCGACCATTCAGCAGATAGGCGTGGCCGTGCTCGCCGTGGCGACCGTCGTCTGGGCCGTCGGCCTGGTGCGGGTGATGCGCAAGGAGCGGCCCGGCCGACCGGGCCGGTTCGACCGGTTCGACCGGTTCGAGCGCCTCGAAGTGGAGGGGTGGGGCCAGGCACAGCCGCTCCACGCACTGCCGGTCCAGCAGGGGCCGCCGCGCGCGGAGAACGTGGAGCTCACGGCGGACGAGCGGGACGCCTTCGCCGGTCTGGTACGGCAGTTCGGCGAGGGCCGCGGGCGGGCCTGACGCCCTAGGCGGTGCCGGTCCTGCCAGTCTGCCGGTCCTGCCGGTCCTGCCGGGGTCTGCGCCCGCGCTCCGGCCGCGGTCGGCCGTTACGCCTCCGCCGCCCGCCGCTGCCCCCGTCCCTGGGTCCAGTCGCGGGCCCTGCGCTCCATCGCGGCGCGGGCCGCCGCCTCGGTGTCGTACACCTCGCACATGTGCCGACCGTCGGGCGTGAGGGTGTGCTCGACCTCCCACAGGCTGGTCTCGCCGCCGTCGAAGAGCAGGAACGCGTGCTCGTAGAGCGAGAAGCACATGCGCACCTCGCCGGCCAGGCAGGGGCGGCCGAAGGCCTGGGTGATCCGGTGCGCGAACGCCGCCCGCAGCAGCAGTTCGACACTCGTGCCCGGCCGGTCCGCGTCGGGGTTCTCGGCGCGGCGCAGCAGCCGGCGGGCGTGGTCCGCGGAGCCGTCCGGCACGTACGTGTGCCGGGGCTCGGAGTCGGCCGGGAGGTCGAGCACGACCGGACGGCCACAGCCGGGCGGATCGGGCGGCAGCGGCAGCCGCGACGTGGCGACGCCGGCCTCCTCCTCGTCGGCGTAGATCTCGTGCCTCGGCGGGCTGCCGGGTGCCGTGTTGTGGACCAGCTCCCAGAGCGTGAGCACCGACGCGTCCGCGAGCAGCCAGGTGTGCCTGAACGTCTCGCGGTGCAGGCCCGAGCTGTGGTGCGCCGAGTGCAGCGAACTGTCGTGCGCGAGCGCGGAGTCGAGGCGCGCGACGACCTCGTCCGGCAGGTCGAAGGAGTTCATCGCACGGCCGAGGAGTCGCTCGAGGTGCTCCTCCGGGGAGTGTGGTTCGGGCGACTCGGGTGGCTCGTACGCAGTGTCGTACGGAACGCTCAAGGCTTCTCCCGGCGTTGCTACATGTCACCTGGTGAGTGCATACCGTAGCCCCTGGGTCGGACATCGTGCCCGGGAACGGGAAAACGCGCGAGCCACGCGGGAAGTTCCCGCGTGGCTCGCGCGGTCGGGAGGTGCCGTCGAGGTGCTGCCGCCCAGGTCACAGGCGGTTCGCGTCAGCTCGCGGGCGGTCTCCGCGTCAGCTCGCGCTGCCCGCCGTCCACTCGCTCCAGGACATGTTCCAGCCGTTGAGGCCGTTGTCCGGGGCGATGGTCTTGTCGGGCGAGCCCTTGACCGTCACGACGTCGCCGATCAGGGAGTTGCTGAAGAACCAGGCGCCCTGGGTGTTCGGGTCGCCCGCGCCCCGCGCGTCCTGGAGACCGACGCAGCCGTGGCTGGTGTTGGCGCTGCCGAAGATCGAGGGCGAACCCCAGTAGTTGCCGTGGATGAACGTGCCCGACGAGGACAGGCGCATGGCGTGCGGCACGTCCTTGATGTCGTACTCACCGCCGAAGCCGACCGTGTCGCCGTTCATCCGGGTCTGGGTGAACTTCTCCGAGATGACCATCTTGCCGTTGTACGTCGGGTTCGACGGGCTGCCCGCGGAGACCGGGACGGTCTTGATGACCTTGCCGTCCCGCTCGACCGTCATCTTCTTGGCCTGGACGTCGACGGTGGAGACCTGCGCCCGGCCGACGGTGAAGGTGACCGTCTTGTTCTGCACGCCGGTGGCGCCGTTCGCGCCCTTCACGCCGTCCAGGTCGATCTTCATGGTGACCTTGGAGCCGGCCTTCCAGTACTCCTCCGGCCGGAAGTCCAGGCGCTGGTTGCCGAACCAGTGGCCGACGACCTGCTGGCCGCTGCTCGACGTCACCTTGATGTGCGACTGGACGTCCTTCTTCTCCGTGATCGCCTTGTCGAAGGTGAAGGAGACCGGCATGCCGACGCCGACGGTGGCGCCGCCGTCCGGCGTGTAGGTGCCGATGAAGCTGTCGGCCGAGGAGACCGTGGTGAACGTCGCGTTCTCGGTCGCCGCGTTGCCCTTGTCGTCCTTGGCGTTGGCGGTCACCTTGTACTTCGTGCCGCGCTCCAGCTGGGACTTGGGCTTCCAGCTGGTGCCGTCGCCGGAGATGGCGCCCTCGACCGCGGCGCCGGACGTCACCGACGTCATCTTCACGCTCGTCAGCTTGCCGCCGGCGACCTTGACGCCGGTGGCGTTGATCGAGGCGTCGGTGGCGCCGTCCTTCGACGAGATGGTGATGTCCGCGCCCTTGGCGGCCGAAGCCCCGCCCTTCTTGTCGTCCTTGGCGTCCGCGTCACCCCCGCAGGCCGACAGGGTCAGCGCGCCCACGGCGGCGAGCGCGGTGGCGGCCAGCAGGGCACGGCGCCGGGGGTTGACTATGACCGACCTTGTCACGGGCTGCTCCAAGTACGTGTTCTGATCCAGTACGAGTAAAGAGCGACCTGTGCGGGTTGGAGGTTCCCGCGGCACGGTGTGAGTGTGGGCACATTCCCGGGCCCTCGCGGGATCTCAACGGGCCCTCGGTGAACTGCATTTGCCCGTATTGCTCCTCTTTGGCGCCCCCTCTTTCCGTACCCCTTCCTCGCCTCCAACACCCCCTCTCATCGCACGCCCTCAGTGGTTCCCGTAGAGATCGCGGTACGCGGGGAAGGTGCCGCCCGGCGTCCGCACGGACTCGGCCGCGAGCATCGCCCGCACGATCGCCGCCGTCACCATGTCCGCGCCCGCGGCGAGGATCTCGTTGAGGGCGAGGGGGCGTTCGGCGGCCAGGGCGTGCTCTCCGGTGGCGAGGGCGAAGACCGTGTCGCCGTCGTTGAGCAGGTGGACGGGCCGCACCGCGCGCGCCATGCCGTCGTGCGAGGTGCCGGCCAGCTTCTGCGCCTGGGCCTTGGTGAGTTCGGCATCCGTGGCGACGACGGCCAGCGTGGTGTTCAACGGGGGCGCGCCGCTCTCCGCCGCGGCCTCGTCGAGGCGCCGCGTCGCCTCCGCGTGGACCTCGGGCGCGGGGTGAGTCACCCGCCGCCCCGCGAAGTACCTCCCGTACAGCACGCCCGTCTCCGGATCGACCCCCGAGCCCGCGGCGTTCGCCACGACCAGCGCGGCGACCGTGACACCTGAGTCGAGGCGGACACTCGCGCTGCCGACACCGCCCTTGAACCTGCCGACCACCGCGCCCGTGCCCGCGCCGACGTTGCCCTCCTCGACGGGGCTGAACTCCGCCGTGCGCGCGGCCGCCTCGACCGCCGCCCGCCCGGCCGCCGCGTCGGGCCGCGCCCCGAAGTCGCCGCCGCGCCCCAGGTCGAAGACGCAGGCGGCCGGGACGACGGGGACGACGTGGGACGGCTCCGGGCCGACCCGCACGCCCCGGTGCTGCTCCTCCAGCCATGCCATCACCCCGGACGCGGCATCGAGCCCGTACGCGCTGCCGCCGGTGAGGACGACGGCCTCGACGCGCTGCACCAGATTGCGCGGGTCCAGGGCGTCCGTCTCCCGCGTGCCGGGCCCGCCACCGCGCACGTCCACGGCGGCGACGGCACCGCCCTCGGGCGCGAGGACCACGGTGGTCCCGGTGAGCCGCCCGCCCCCGGCCCACGTGACATGACCGACCCTGAGCCCGGCGACGTCGGTGAGGGAGCCGGGGGTGGGGGAGTCGGACGCGAGGGCGACGTCGGTGAGGGAGTCGGGGGTGGGGGAGCTGGGGGTGTGGGGCGAGGGGGCGGAGGGCGTAGGAGGCACTGAGGGGACAGGGGGCACAGGTGGCACAGGGGGCTCAGAGGTCATGAGGTAGGCGTACCACCCTCGCTCACCGGCAACCGGGGCGCGGCGCCCGCACGGTGAGCTTTCGGGTGGCGCCCTGGCTCGGGGCGGCGCCGAGCTCTCGGAGTGCGGCGCCCGGCACTCCGGCCTCCGCTCCTCCCTCCACTCCTCCCGCCGCCCACTCGTACCGCCGCGCCACGAGCCGGGCCACCTGCGGGTGGTCCGCGAGGGGCTCGGCCACCGCGTCCGCACCGGCTTCGCCGAGCGCGGCCGTGAACCGGCCCGGGGCGAGCAGGAACGTGGCCACGAAGACCCTTCGGTGCCCGGCGGCCCGCAACGCCGCGACCGTGTCGGGGACGGTGGGCCCGGTGGCCGAGCAGTACGCGGTGCGGACCGGAACCCCGGGCAGCAGCAACCGCAGTCGCCCTGCGGCGGTGCGGGCCCCGTCGTTGCCACCCGGGCGCGACGACCCGGCGGCGGCGAGCACGACGGCCTCGGCCCCTGCCGCCTCCGCGCTGAACCCGGGGAACCGATGGAACCCGCGGAACCGGTGGAACCCGCCAGAGTCGCGGAGCCGGCCGAACTCGGGGACGAGGCATGGACGGAGTCCCGCCGGGAGCCCCGGGAGAGGCACGGCCCCCGGCCGCGCCGCCCCCGGCCCCGCCCGCAGCCCCGCGTCCCGCAACCGATCGCGCAGCGCGAGCGCGACGGCCGGCTCCCCGCTGAGGCTCTCCGCGAGTACGCAGCCGCCGCCGTGCACGACGGCCGGGATGTCGACGGTGCGGTGGTAGCCGTCGCCCAGGAGGAGAGGGACGACGACGGCGCCCTCGCGCAGCACCTCGGCGAGTGAGGGCGACTGGTGGTCGAGGTGGCCGACGACGGGCCGCACCCCGGCGATCCGCTCGACCTGGCCGCAGAGCCGCCGCAGGGTGCGGTCGGCACCGGGCAGCGGGCTGCCGTGCACGGCGAGTACGAGAGGTCGCACCGTTCACCCCGTCCGGAGCTGGAGGAGAAGCCGGAGACCGGAGGTCTTCGCGAGCGGGCCCGGGACGGGGACGTGGTGTCGCCGCACGCCCGCCCCGGAACCCGCATCGCGCCGGGCCGCGCATGATGCCGGGAAGCAGCCCGTCAGCGCCGACGCTACGCCCGGCCCCGCCGTACGGGCGCCGCCAAAGGCCCCGACTCCAGGGGTCGTTGGACCCTCCCGGAGAGGTCCTTGGCCGACTGGTCCACCCCTTTCCCCGGGCCTACCGTCATAGGGGACGAGCCCCACCGCCCCACCCGTCCCCGCCACCACACCCACCTCGACCGACGGAGTGTGCCCCCATGCAGCAGACCCTGGTGGTCATCGGCCACGGAATGGTGGGACACCGCCTCCTGGAACTGCTCGCCGAGCGCGGCGCCCTCGCCGACCCCGCCGCCCCGCAGGGCCCCGGCTGGCAGGTGACCGTGCTCGCCGAGGAGGACCGGCCCGCCTACGACCGCGTCCACCTCTCCGCCGCATTCACCGGAGCGACCGACGCCGAACTCTCCCTCTGCGACGCCGGCTTCCTCGCCCGGTACGGCATCGACCTGCGCCTGGGCGACCCGGCCGAGCACATCGACACCGCCACCCGCACGGTCACCACGACCTCCGGCGCCACCGTCCCCTACGACGCCCTGGTCATCGCCACCGGCTCCTACCCCTTCGTGCCGCCCATCGACGGTGCGGACGCCCCCGGCTGTTTCACCTACCGCACCCTGTACGACGTCGAGACCCTCACCGCGTACGCCGCCGCGGAGGACCGCACCACCGGCGTCGTCATCGGCGGCGGGCTCCTCGGCCTGGAGGCGGCGGGCGCCCTGCGCACCCTCGGACTGCGCACCCACGTCGTCGAGTTCGCCCCCCGCCTGATGCCCCTCCAGGTCGACGACGGCGGCGCCGCCGCGCTGCGCGCCACCATCGAGTCGATGGGCGTGGCCGTGCACACAGGGGTCGGAGCGAGCCGGGTCGAGACGGACTACGACGGGGCCGTGTGCGCACTGACCCTCAGCGACGGCCGCACCCTCGACGCCGACCTGGTCGTCTTCTCCGCCGGGGTGCGCCCACGGGACCGCCTCGCCCGTGAGGCCGGCCTGGCCGTGGGCGACCGGGGCGGCGTCGTCGTCGACGAACACTGCCGGACCACCGACCCCTACATCTACGCCATCGGCGAGTGCGCCCAGTGCGCCGACGGCCGTGTCTACGGCCTGGTCGCCCCCGGTTACCAGATGGCCGAGGCGGCCGCCGACGCCCTCGCCGGGGACGGCGTCTCGCTCTTCACCGGAGCCGACACCTCCACCAAGCTGAAGCTGATGGGCGCCGACGTCGCGTCCTTCGGCGATCCCTTCGCGCCCGAGGGGGAGGAGGGCGGCGCCGTCTCCGTCGTCTTCTCCGACACCCGGGAGGGCGTCTACAAGAAGCTGCTGCTCGGTCCGGAAGGGCAGCTGCTCGGCGGCATCCTCGTCGGTGACGCCGACGCCTACGGCACCCTGCGACCGCACGCGGGCCGCCCCCTGCCCGCCCCGCCACAGGCCTACGTCCTGCCCGCCGTGGCCGCGGACCTCGCCGGCGCCGGTCTCCCGGGCGCCGACACCCTCCCCGACGACGCCGTCGTCTGCAGCTGCCACAACGTCACCAAGGGCGCCGTACGCACCGCCGTCGCCGAGAACTCCCTCACCGACATCGGCGGCATCAAGCGGTGCACCAAGGCCGGCACGGGCTGCGGCGGTTGTCTCTCCACCCTCCAGTCCGTCCTCGACGCTGAGCTCACCGCCGCCGGGATCGAGCGGTCGAAGGGCCTGTGCGAACACTTCGCGCTGACCCGCGCCGAGATCTACGAGACGGTCCGCACCGAGCGCATCCGCTCCTTCTCCGAACTGCTCGCACGGCACGGCCAGGGCGGCGAGGGCTGCGCCGTCTGCAAGCCCGTCGTCGGCAACGTCCTGGGCTCGCTCGCACCCGAACTCGGCCTGCGCCACGTCCTGGACGGCGAGCAGGCCACCCTCCAGGACTCCAACGACCTGTTCCTGGCCAACCTCCAGAAGGACGGCACCTACTCCGTCGTCCCACGCGTCCCCGGCGGTGAGATCACCCCGGCCCAGCTCATCGCGATCGGCGAGGTCGCCCGCGACTTCGACCTCTATACGAAGATCACCGGCGGTCAGCGCATCGACCTCTTCGGCGCTCGCGCCGACCAACTCCCCACGATCTGGCGACGCCTGGTCGACGCCGGCCTGGAGTCCGGCCATGCCTACGGCAAGTCGCTGCGCACGGTGAAGTCCTGTGTGGGCGCCAAGTTCTGCCGCTTCGGGCAGGGGGACTCCGTACGGCTCGCCATCGACCTGGAGCTGCGCTACCGCGGCCTGCGCACCCCGCACAAGATCAAGGGCGGGGTCTCGGGGTGCCTGCGCGAGTGCGCCGAGGCCCGCGGCAAGGACATCGGCGTCATCGCCACGGCGAGCGGCTGGAACCTCTACGTCTGCGGCAACGGCGGCGCCTCCCCGCGCCACGCCGACCTGCTCGCCGCCGACCTGTCCACCGCCGAGCTCCTCCGCCTCGTCGACCGCTTCCTCATGTACTACCTGCGGACCGGCGAGCGCCTGGAGCGCACCGCACCGTGGTTCGAGCGCATCGGCGGCCTCGACCACCTCCGGTCGGTCCTGATCGACGACTCGCTGGGCATCTGCGCCGACCTGGAGGCCCAGATGGACCGGCACGCGGCGGCGTACCGCGACGAGTGGCAGGCCGTCCTCGACGACCCGCAGGCCCTCGCCCGCTTCGAGCAGCACCTCGCGCGGCCCGCGCCCGAGTTCCTCGAGCCGGGGCGCGGCCGGGTCGCGGTGCTGCCCGACGGCTCCGAGGCCGCGCTCTTCAAGGACGGCGCGGGCCGGGTCTACGCGGTCGGCAACCGCGACCCCTTCTCCGGCGCCGACGTGATCGCCCACGGCATCCTCGGCACCCGCGACGGCCGCCCCGTCGTGACGTCGCCGATGCACAAGCAGGAGTTCGACCTGCGGACCGGCCGCTGTCTGGACGACCCGACGGTCGCGCTGCCGGTGCACGAGATCCCCGCGGGAGAACCGGCCGCACAGGCCTGAAGTCCCGTCACCTTCGCGCTCTTCGGCCTGGCCGGCAGGTGCCCTACGCCTCTGCTGCGGCGAGCCGCCGCGCGTGATCGTGGATGTGTCAGGCCCCGTAGCAAGGTCGGGACCCTGAGCGAACTGGGAACCAACATGAGATCGCCTGCCGCCCAAGCGACGCGGACCGCGCCGACGGGCACCTCGTACGACCCCGCGCAGTACCGGCCCGGTAAGACCATCACCGACTGGGAGCCGGAGAACGAACTCTTCTGGAAGTCCACCGGCCGCAGGGTCGCCGCGCGCAACCTGTGGATCGCGGTCCCCGCCCTCCTCGTCGCCTTCGTGGTCTGGCAGGTGTGGTCGGTCACCGCGACCAACCTCAAGGACGTCGGCTTCGGCTTCTCCACCTCCCAGCTGTTCTGGCTGACGGCGGTCCCGGGCCTGACCGGCGGCACCGCCCGCATCCTCTACACCTTCCTCGGCCCGATGATCGGGCAGCGCCGGTTCACCGCGCTCTCCACGATCGTTCTGGTCGTCCCGCTGATCTGGCTCGGCATCGCGGTTCAGAACCCCGACACCTCGTACGGCGTGATGATCGCCATCGCGGCCCTGTGCGGCATCGGCGGCGCCAACTTCGCCTCGTCCCTGGCCAACATCGGCTTCTTCTTCCCGAAGAAGGACAAGGGCAACGCCACCGGCATCAACGGCGGTCTCGGCAACCTCGGCGTCTCCGTCGTCCAGCTGCTCACCCCGATCGTCATCACCAGCTCGGTCATCGCGGTCGGCTCGGCCCAGCACAAGGGCGACGGCACGCCGGTCTGGCTGCAGAACGCGGCGTTCCTGTGGGTGCCGGTCCTGGTGATCCTGGCCGTCGTCGCCTGGTTCGGCCAGAACGACCTCAAGGTGGCCTCCACCCCCTTCAGCCAGCAGAAGATCATCTTCAAGCGCAAGCACAACTGGCTGATGACCTGGCTCTACGTCGGCACCTTCGGCTCCTTCATCGGCTTCGCCGCGGCCCTGCCGATGCTGATCAAGACCACGTTCACCCCGATCGACGCGGCCTACTCCGCGGCCACCTACGCCTGGATGGGCCCGGCCGTGGGCGCGCTCGCCCGGTGGGCCGGCGGCTGGATCGCGGACAAGATCGGCGGCGCGCGGGTCACCATCATCTCGTTCGTCGGCATGGCGCTCTCGATCATCGGCGTGATCAACTTCCTGCCCTCCGGCGGCGACAACGGCAACTTCTGGGGCTTCTTCGCCTGCTTCCTGTGTGCGTTCTTCTTCTCGGGCATCGGCAACGGCTCCACGTTCCGCCAGATCCCGGTGATCTTCCGCAACCAGCACCTGAAGGGCCTGACCGAGGGCACGCCCGAGTACGCGAAGGCGCTGAAGCAGTCGGAGATGGAGGCGGGCGCCGTCACCGGTTTCACCTCCGCCATCGCGGCGTACGGCTTCTTCTTCATCCCGGCGATGTTCGCCAACTTCGCGGTCACCAGCGCGATGTGGGGCTTCGTGGCCTTCTACGTCAGCTGCATCGCGGTCACCTGGTGGTGCTACGCCCGCAAGGGCGCGGAGTCGCCCAGCTGACGCCCCGAGAGGCGTGAGCGACACGGTCCGGGCGGGTCGAGTGTGGGAGCACTCGGCCCGTCCTCTTTTTGCCGGTGCGTGCGGCGCGCACCGCGCGTACCACGAGATGTCCCCGGAATTCTTGTGAATACTTTCACAAGCGAACTTGGGTCCAAAGTACCGGGAGAAATACCAGGTCAACATGGGTGAACTCGAATTCTGCTGCGCCAGAAAGGGACCTCCGTCCCTCAAGCGAGGACCATTGCGGCCCCTTTCTCCGGCTGAACAGGAGTGGAATGGAGGCGTAGCGAAGAAGCGATACGGAAGGTGCGCGTCATGACTGCCACTCCTGCGGAAACGACAGTGAACGGCGAGGCCTGGGAGGGCTTCAAGGGCGGTCTGTGGCGGGACGCCATCGACGTCCGCGACTTCGTGCAGCAGAACTACACCCCGTACGAAGGGGACGACTCCTTCCTCGCCGGCCCGACCGAACGCACCACCCAGGTCTGGCAGAAGCTCCTCTCGATGTTCCCCGAGGAGATCGAGCGCGGCATCCACGACGTGGACGTGAAGACCCCCTCGCGCATCGACGCCTTCAAGCCGGGCTACGTCGACGGCACCGCCGCCGACCACCGGGACCTGATCGTCGGCCTGCAGACCGACGCCCCGCTCAAGCGCGCCATCATGCCCAACGGCGGCTGGCGCATGGTCGAAGGCGCCCTCAACGCCTACGGCTACGAGGCCGACCCGGAGGTCAGGGACGTCTACACGCACCTGCGCAAGACCCACAACGAAGGCGTCTTCGACGCCTACACGCCCGAGATCCGCGCCTGCCGCTCCTCCGGCATCATCACCGGCCTGCCGGACGCCTACGGCCGCGGTCGCATCATCGGCGACTACCGCCGCGTCGCCCTCTACGGTGTCGACCGCCTCATCGCCGCGAAGGAGGCCGACAAGGCCGCCCTCGGCGAACAGTGGGCGACCGAGGACGTCATCCGCGGCCGCGAGGAGATCTCCGAGCAGATCAAGGCCCTGACGGAACTGAAGAACATGGCGATGTCGTACGGCTACGACATCGCACGGCCCGCCACCACCGGCCGCGAGGCCATCCAGTGGCTGTACTTCGCCTACCTCGCCGCGGTGAAGGAGCAGAACGGCGCGGCCATGTCGATCGGCCGCATCGACAACTTCCTCGACATCTACCTGCAGCGCGACATCGAGGCGGGCCGCCTCACCGAGGCCGAGGCCCAGGAGTTCATCGACGACTTCGTCATCAAGCTCCGCATCGTCCGCTTCCTGCGCACCCCCGAGTACAACGAGGGCTTCTCCGGCGACCCCACCTGGGTCACCTGGTCGATGGCCGGCATCGGCGAGGACGGCCGCCCGCTCGTCTCGCGCACCACCTTCCGCGCCCTGCAGACCCTCTACAACCTCGGCCCGGCCCCCGAGCCCAACCTGACGGTCTTCTGGTCGCGGCGACTGCCGCGGGGCTTCAAGGAGTTCGCCGCCAAGGCCGCCATCGACACCTCGGCCATCCAGTTCGAGTCCGACGAGCTGATGCGGCCCAAGTACGGCGACGACACCGCCATCGCCTGCTGCGTCTCGGCGATGGCCGTCGGCAAGCAGATGCAGTTCTTCGGCGCCCGCGTCAACGTCGCCAAGGCCCTGCTCTACGCGATCAACGGCGGCCGCGACGAGAAGTCCGGCAAGACCATCGTCGAGGGCTTCACGCCCATCGAGGGCGAGTACCTGGACTACGCGGAGGTCGTGCGCGGCTACGACAGGATGCTCGACTGGCTGGCCAAGACGTACGTGCACGCGCTCAACGTCATCCACTACATGCACGACAAGTACGCCTACGAGCGCATCGAGATGGCGCTGCACGACCAGGAGATCCTGCGCACCATGGCGTGCGGCATCGCGGGCCTCTCGGTCGCCGCCGACTCCCTCTCGGCGATCAAGCACGCCAAGGTGAAGGTGATCCGCGACGAGACGGGCCTCGCCGTCGACTACGAGATCGAGGGCGACTACCCCGCCTACGGCAACAACGACGACCGCGCCGACGAGATCGCCCGCCGCATCGTGCACGACTTCATGGAGAAGGTCCGCAAGCACCCGACGTACCGCGATGCGGTGCACACCCAGTCGGTGCTGACCATCACCTCGAACGTCGTCTACGGCAAGAAGACCGGCAACACCCCCGACGGCCGCCGCGCGGGCGAGCCGTTCGCCCCCGGGGCCAACCCGATGAACGGCCGCGACGAGCACGGCTACATCGCCTCCGCGATGTCGGTCGCCAAGCTCGACTACGACGACGCCGAGGACGGCATCTCGCTGACCAACACCATCACCCCGGACGCGCTCGGCCGCACCCCCGAGGAGCGGATCGCGAACCTCGCCGGCGTCCTGGACGGCTTCATGGCGAGTGACGGCTTCCATATGAACGTCAACGTCCTGAACAAGGCGACACTGCAGGACGCCATGGCGCACCCGGAGAACTACCCGCAGCTGACCATCCGGGTCTCCGGATACGCGGTGAACTTCATCCGGCTCACCCGTGACCAGCAGCTCGACGTCATCAACCGCACCTTCCACGGCTCCCTCTGAGCCCCCGGCCCCCACCAGGGGGCCGCCCCCGATCCGCGGCCCCGGGGCCGGGCCCTCACCCCGGCCCCGGGCGCCGCGCACACCACGCTCTGCCAGTAGTTCGGGAGTTCCGCCATGGCTGTTCTGCTCGGTAACGACATCCCCGTCCGCCCCCGTGGCGGCGACGAGGACGCGGCCACCCCCGCGGCGGCCGCCACCCACCGCCCCGTCACCGGCTCGGTCCACTCCTGGGACCTGTCCACCGGTGTGGACGGACCGGGGACGCGCTTCGTCACGTTCCTCTCCGGATGCCCGCTGTCCTGCCGGTACTGCCACAACCCCGACACCTGGCGGATGCGCGACGGCAAGCGGACCACGGCCGACGAGGTGATCGCCGAGGCCGCCAAGTACACCCGGTTCATCGCCGCCGCCGGGGGAGGAGCCACCGTCAGTGGCGGCGAACCCCTCCTGCAGCCCGTCTTCACCGGCGAACTCCTGCACCGCCTCAAGCACGAACTGGGTCTGCACACCGCGCTCGACACGTCCGGCTTCCTCGGCGCCCGCGCCACCGACGCGCTGCTCCGCGACGTGGACCTGGTCCTGCTCGACATCAAGTCCTGGGACCCCGCCACGTACCAGCACGTCACCGGGCGTCCCCTGCGGCCCACCCTCGACTTCGCCCACCGGCTGGCCGGCCTCGGCCAGGAGGCCTGGGTGCGCTTCGTCCTCGTCCCCGGACTGACCGACGACCCGGCGAACATCGAGGGCGTCGCCCGCTTCGCCGCCTCGCTCGGCAACGTCTCGCGGGTCGACGTGCTGCCCTTCCACAAGCTGGGCGAGGCGAAGTGGGACGGGCTCGGCAAGGACTTCACCCTCCGCGACACCCCCTCGCCCACCCTGGCACAGGTGGCCGAGGCCAAGGAGATCTTCGCAGCTCAGGGCCTCAAGGCCATCTGACGGCGGCTGCTGGCGGAAGCCGCCCGCGCCCCCGGCGTACCCTGGAGACATGAGCCCCGCCCCCGCCCCCGAACCGCGAGATCCGGACAAGCCGAAGACCTCCGAGGACCCGAAGAAGCAGCCGGGGAACGCGCTGATCTTCGACGACCCGCTGTCGCAGCAGTCTTCGGACGACACGGACCGAGGGTGGGGCGAGCGGGCCGAGGCCGGCCGCGACAGCGCCGCCGACCTCGCGCGCTTCCTCGACGAGAAGCCGCCCCACCACCTCTGAGCCCGCCCCGCCCGCCCCTCCGGGCCCCGGCAGGCCCGCCGCGCTACTCCTCGCGATGACCCGAGCCGCGCTGCGCCACCAAGGCGTCGCGGATCTCCTTGAGCACCTCCAGCTCGGTGATCTCCATGACCTCCTTGGTGCCTTCCTTCTCGGCGCGCTTGGCCGCCACCCGCGCCAGGTACTTGGACATGGGCAGCACCATCAGGAAGTACACGACGGCCGCGGTGATCACGAAGCTCAGCACCGCGCTGAGCACGGAACCCCACATGATCGGGATGCCCTTGGAGACCTCGCCCGCGGCGTTCATCTCGCAGGGGGACTTCAGGCACGAGTGGTAGTGGTCGAGGTCCTTCGTCCCGAAGGCGCCGACGAGCGGGTTGATGACACCCTTGACCACCGAGTTCACGATGTTCGTGAACGCGGCGCCGATGACCACCGCGACCGCCAGGTCGACGACATTGCCGCGCATCAGGAAGGCCTTGAAGCCGTCCCAGACGCCCGGTTCCTTCTTCTCGCTCACCACAAGGCCTTTCGTTGCATGTGCGTGTTGCGGAACAAACAACTTCGCAACCTACGTCAGACCCGGGCCGACCTGTCCAATTCGGCGTCCCCAACGGATTACTTGACAGGCTGTCAGTGCGATCGTGAACGTTCGAATTCAGTACAGGGTCGGTCACCACGAGAGCGTGCGGCGCAAGGTCGTTCATCGCAGCGTCACCGCCAACCGCGTGGTCGCCGCGGTCCCCGCGAGCCGCGCCGCGGTCGGGCCCGGCACGGCGAAGACCACCAGCGCGCCGCTCTCGGCGGGGCCCTCGGCCGGCTCCGGCACCGCGGCCACCCGCGCGCCGGCCGCCACCACGCGGGGTTCCGCGCCGCCACCGGACGAACCGTCGGCGGCGATCACGTCGACCCGGTCGCCGGGGCGCAGCAGACGCACGGCGTCCGCATCCGCGATCCGCACCGGAGCGGTCACCGTCGCCCGCCCCGCGAGACCTCCGGACGCGCCCCCGGCCGCCCCTGCCTCCCGCGCCGGTTCTGCCGCCACCGCCCGCTGGGCGGGGTCCGGCGCCGAGGAGCGAGGCGTGCCGGCCGCGAGGGCCGCGGCGGTCATCGCCAGTCCCACGGCCAGGGCCCGTCGTCTGTGCCGCAGCAGCCGGCGCAGCCGCGGATGCCCGCCGCGCACCCGCACGGGCGGGAAGTGGGGGACCGGGCAGCCGTCTGCCGGCCGGGTCTGAGGAGGAACGTGCGTCACGACGACCACCGCCTGCGGTGCGAGGAACCGGGCTTGCGCTCTCACGATGCAGGCCCGCGCCGCTTCCCGCTGACGCCCGTGGACTACTCACCGGTTGTGGACAACCGCCTCACCCGAAGGGGAAGTTCCGCCCCTCGCGGTGCCCTCCGCACCCCTCGGGCCTCAGCCCCCTCCGACTCTCACGACAGCGGAATCCCCGGATCCACCCCGCCCAGCGCCCCGGCGCACAGGCAGCCCCGCCGCTCCTCCTCCGCCGGAAGCCCCGCCACCGCGTCGAACAGGACGCCCCGCAGCCGGTCCACGTTGGCGGCGAACACCCGGAGCACCTCGTCGTGCGAGACGCCCTCGCCGGTGTCCGCGCCCGCGTCCAAGTCCGTGACCAGCGTCAACGACGTGTAGCAGAGCTCCAGTTCCCGGGCGAGCGCCGCCTCGGGGTGGCCGGTCATGCCCACCACCGACCAGCCCTGCGCCGCATACCAGCGCGACTCCGCCCGGGTCGAGAACCGCGGCCCCTCGACCACGACGAGCGTCCCGCCGTCCACCGGCTGCCAGTCACGGCCGCGTGCCGCACGCAGCGCGGCCGCACGTCCGGCGGGGCAGTAGGGGTCGGCGAGCGAGACGTGCACGACGCTCGGGACGCTGCCGTCGGGCAGCGGAGCCCCGTCGAAGTACGTCTGGGCGCGTGCCTGGGTGCGGTCCACGAGCTGGTCGGGCACGAGCAGCGTGCCGGGTCCGAACTCGGGCCGCAGCCCGCCGACCGCGCAGGGTCCGAGCACCTGCCGTACGCCCGCCGAGCGCAGCGCCCAGAGGTTGGCGCGGTAGTTGATGCGGTGCGGCGGCAGATGGTGGCCGCGGCCGTGGCGGGGCAGGAAGGCCACGCGCCGCCCCGCGATCCCGCCGAGGAAGAGGGAGTCGCTCGGGGCCCCGTAGGGCGTGTCGACCTGGACCTCGGTCACGTCGTCGAGGAAGGCGTAGAAGCCGGAGCCGCCGATCACGCCGATCTCGGCCCGCGCGGGGTTCGCCGTGTTCACCATGGGCGCACAGTATCCGGGCGGGAAGCGACCGGGGCGAACGCCGACGACCCCGCCGTCACAGGACGGCGGGGTCGCACGGAGGACGTGCGGTGAGTCCTAGGCGGCCGAGCTCGACGACGTGGACGTCGACGAGGAGGAGCCGGAGGACTTGGAGTCCGAGGACGAGGAGGACGAAGCAGCCTTCGAGTCCGCCGAGGAGGAGGACGAGGCGGACTTCGACGACGAGGTCGACGGCGTGCTGCTGGACGACGAGCCGCGGCTGTCGTTGCGGTAGAAGCCGGAGCCCTTGAAGACGATGCCGACTGCCGAAAACACCTTCTTGAGGCGTCCGTTGCAGCTGGGGCACTCCGTCAGGGCGTCATCGGTGAACTTCTGCACCGCCTCGAGGCCTTCGCCGCACTCGGTGCACTGGTACTGGTACGTCGGCACTTGCTTCCTCCTGGCACTCTCACTCGATGAGTGCTAACGACGCTCCATAGTGACCTATTCCGCGGGATCAGTCCACCGTCACCGGCACGCGGTGACCGACGCCACGCGCCACGGTGCGGCCCGGGGCCTTGGGGACGAGCCGCGAGCGGAGGGTCACGAGGACCGCGAGGGCCAGTGCCGTGCCGCCCAGCGGGACCAGGAATCCGGCCCCGTCCCAGAGGCGGTCCTCCAGCTGTCCGGCGACCGTGACGGCCGCCGCCTGACCGAGCGCGACCGCACCGGTCAGCCAGGTGAAGGCCTCCGTGCGGCCGGTCGGCGCGACCAGCTTGTCGACCAGCGTGTAGCCGGTGATCAGCGCGGGCGCGATGCAGACGCCGACCAGCAGGCCGAGGCCGGCGAGCAGCAGCACGGAGTGCGCGGCCCACAGGCCGGAGGCCATCAGGGTCAGCGCCGTGTAGCCGACGAGCAGGCGGCGCTGCGGGGAGACCTTCCAGGCGATGGCGCCGCAGACGACTCCGGAGAGCATGTTGCCGGCCGCGAACGTGCCGTACAGGACGCCGTTCAGGCCGGGCTCGCCGATGGACTCCGTGAAGGCGGCCAGCGAGACCTGCATGCCGCCGAAGACGGCGCCGATGCCGAGGAAGGTGGCGATCAGGACGCGGATTCCGGGGACGCGCAGCGCGGAGACGTGCTCCACGCGCGCGTGCTCGTCGTGGTGCGCGGACGGCTTGGGCTGGGTGCTCTTCTGCGCGGCGAAGAGCAGACCGCCGACCAGGGTGAGCCCGGCCTCGGTGAGGAGACCGGCGGAGGGGGTGACGGTGGTGCACAGCGCGGTCGCCACCAGCGGGCCGAGGACGAAGGTCAGCTCGTCGGTGACCGACTCGAAGGCGGCCGCGGTGGTGGCCAGCGGGGAGTCCTGGAGCTTGACGCCCCAGCGGGCCCGCACCATGGGGCCGATCTGCGGCGTGGAGGCGCCCGCGGGCACGGCGGCCACGAAGAGCGCCCACAGGGGCGCGTCGGAGAGCGCGAGGACCGTCAGGGTGACCACGGACGCGGAGTGCACGAGGACGCCGGGCAGCAGCACGGCGCGCTGGCCGAAACGGTCGGCGAGCTTGCCGCTGAAGGGCGCGAAGAGCGCCATGGAGACGCCGGTGACGGCCGAGACGGCGCCGGCGGCGCCGTACGAGCCGGTGGTGTGCTGCACGAGCAGCACGATGGAGATGGTCAGCATCGCGAACGGCTGACGCGCCGCGAAGCCGGGCAGCAGGAACGTCCAGGCGCGCGGGGTGCGCAGCAGCTGTCCGTAGCCGGGGCGGGATTCGGTGACCGTGGATGCCACGGCCCGTGCCTTTCTGCCGCCTGGTAGCGCGTCCTCCCGTTGTGCGGGAGCCGGTGCCGAGAGCTGTCCTCTTGCGCGGAACTGCGGTAGATGCCGGGGCCCACTGCGAGGGCGTCACCGGCCGCCATACGGTCGCGCCAGCTCTGCTTCAGGCAGAGTTGGTTCGATCAGGTGCCTTCATCGTACAGGGGAGGGTCTCATTTGGCCGTGCGATCGCAGCCGATGAGACCCCCGCCACCTACGATTGGTGTTTTTCTCCGTCGGTTCCCAGCCAACTGGCCAGCTTGCCGCCGTGGCCGACCGCGCGCAGCCGCTTCTCGGCGGCGTCCCGCACCGGGTCCGTCGCCACCACGAGCAGCTCGTCGCCGCGCCGCAGCACCGTGGTCGGCAACGGGACGAACGATTCTCCGTCCCGCACCACCAGCGTGACCGCGGAACCCGGGGGCAGCCGCAGCTCGCCGACCTCCACGCCGTGCATGCGGGAGCCCTTGGGGATGGCCACCGACAGGAGGTGTCCCTGGAGCCGCTCCAGGGGAGCGGACTCGACGCCCAGGTCGGCGGCCTCGGAGGAGTCGCCGAGCCGCAGTTTCCTGGCCAGCCAGGGCAGTGTGGGCCCCTGGATGAGGGTGTAGACGACGACCAGGACGAAGACGATGTTGAAGATCCGCTGGCTGTCCTCGACGTCGCTGACCATCGGGATGGTCGCCAGGATGATGGGCACGGCGCCGCGCAGGCCGGCCCAGGACAGCAGCGCCTTCTCCTGCCAGGGCATACGGAACGGCAGCAGGCTGACGACGACCTCCAGGGGGCGCGCCACCACGGTCAGGACCAGGCCGATGAGGATCGCGGGCCAGGTGTCGTCGAGCAGGTCGTGCGGGGTGACCAGCAGGCCGAGCAGGACGAACATGCCGATCTGGGCGATCCAGCCGAGCCCTTCGGCGAAGCCCCGGGTGGCCGGCCAGTGCGGCAGCCGGGCGTTGCCCAGCACCATCGCGGCGAGGTAGACGGCGAGGAAGCCGCTGCCGTGCGCCATGGCCCCGGCGGCGTACGCGGTGACGGCGATCGCCATGACGGCGATGGGGTAGAGGCCGGAGGCGGGCAGCGCCACGTGCCGCAGGCCGAACGCGCCGAGCCAGCCGACCGCGAGGCCGAACGCGGCGCCGATCGCCAGCTCCAGGGCGATCTTGCCGAGCAGTACGTACCAGTCGTCCACCGGGCCCACCGTGGAGAACGCCACCACCAGGATCACCACGGGAGCGTCGTTGAACCCCGATTCGGCCTCCAGGACGCCCGTGACGCGCGAGGGGAGCGGCACCTTGCGCAGCACCGAGAAGACCGCCGCCGCGTCCGTGGAGGAGACCACCGCGCCGATGATCAGTGCCTGCCGCCATTCGAGCCCGACGAGATAGTGGGCGCCCGCCGCCGTGACGCCGACGCTCACCGCGACCCCCACCGTCGACAGGACGGCCGCCGCGGGCAGGGCGGGTTTGATCTCTTTCCACTTCGTCCCGAGGCCGCCCTCGGCGAGGATCACGACCAGCGCGGCATAGCCGATGACCTGGGTCAGTTCGGCATTGTTGAAGTGGACGTCGCCGACGCCGTCCTGGCCCATGGCGACGCCGATGCCCAGGTAGAGGAGCAGGCTGGGGAGCCCGCTGCGCGACGAGACACGGACCGCCGCCACCGCGACGAGCAGGACGAGCGAGCAGACGAGCAGGAGCTGGTTGAGGTGGTGGACAGTCAGGGGCCGTTCCTTCCTCCGTGGATCCTGCGGATCCTGGTACTTCGTTACCTTACCTAATTGTTAACGCTTTCTTGACGCCGTCGAATGACTATTCGATCTCATGAGGGCCGGGTTCCTGACTCCGCGTCCGGAGCCGCAACGCCCTGCGCCTATGGTTGCTCCAGCGCTCCCAGAGCCGCCCAAGTCGACAGCACAGCCCGCCAAGCCCGCCCTGCCGCTCGCGTAAGGACAGCAAGGACAGCGATGCCCTCCAACACCACCGCCTCTTCCGGTCATAAGTCCGGCAAGAAGAAGGGGCGCCGAGCCCGACTCGTCGTGATCGTCCTGGTCCTGGCCATCGTCGGAGGCATCGGCTTCGGCGCGTACTGGAGCGTCAGCACCGTGCGCGCCTCCTTCCCGCAGACCAAGGGGTCGATCAAGCTCGACGGCCTGGACGGCAACGTCGACGTGCAGCGGGACGGAAACGGAATCCCGCAGATCTACGCCGACTCCGACGCCGACCTGTTCATGGCACAGGGCTACGTCCAGGCGCAGGACCGCTTCTGGGAGATGGACGTCCGTCGCCACATGACCTCCGGGCGGCTCTCCGAGATGTTCGGCAAGGGCCAGGTCAAGACCGATGAGTTCCTGCGCACGCTCGGCTGGCACCGGGTGGCGAAGAAGGAGTACGACTCCAAGCTCTCGCCGGAGACGAAGAAGTACCTCCAGGCGTACGCCAAGGGGGTCAACGCCTACCTCGACGGCAAGGACGGCGAGGACATCTCCGTCGAGTACGCGGCGCTCGGCTTCGAGAACGACTACAAGCCGCAGGCGTGGACGCCCGTCGACTCCGTGGCGTGGCTCAAGGCCATGGCCTGGGACCTGCGCGGCAACATGCAGGACGAGATCGACCGCTCCCTGATGACGAGCCGCCTCGGCCCCTCGCAGATCAAGGACCTGTACCCCGAGTACCCGTACAAGCGGAACAAGCCGATCGTCCAGGAGGGCGCCTACAGCGCCGCCACCAAGGAGTACGACCCCGAGGGCACCGAATCCGGCGTGGGTGCCGGTACGGGCACGGGGACGGGCTCCGGAACGGGTACGGGCACGGGTACCGGCGGTACGGGTACCGGCGGTACGGGTACCGGCACCGGCACCAACACCCGGTCCGGCAGCGGCTCCGGCACGGCGGGCACCGGCATCGCCGGTGGCACCCAGGCACCCTCCGGGATGACCTCGCAGCTCTCCGGCCTCTCCGACGCGCTGGACGAGGTCCCGGCCATCCTCGGCCCGAACGGCAACGGCATCGGCTCGAACTCCTGGGTCGTCTCCGGCAAGCACACGATCACCGGCAAGCCGCTCCTCGCCAACGACCCGCACCTGGCCCCGCAGCTGCCCTCGGTCTGGTACCAGATGGGCCTGCACTGCCGCGCGGTCTCCGACAAGTGCGGCTACGACGTCTCCGGTTACACCTTCTCCGGCATGCCGGGCGTGGTCATCGGCCACAACAAGGAGATCGCCTGGGGCATGACGAACCTGGGCGCCGACGTCACGGACCTCTACCTGGAGAAGTTCACCGGGGACGGGTACCAGTACGGCGAGAAGGTGAAGCCGTTCACCACGCGCGAGGAGACCATCAAGGTCGCCGGCGGCGCGTCGAAGAAGATCACGGTCCGCGAGACCAACAACGGTCCGCTCATCTCCGACCGCGACGACGAACTGGTCAAGGTCGGCAAGAAGGCCGGCGTCGACAGCGCCGCGCCCGACCGGGGCGACGGCTACGGAGTGGCGCTGCGCTGGACCGCGCTGTCCCCGGGCAAGTCCATGGACGCCGTCTTCGACCTCAACCGGGCGAAGAACTTCACGGACTTCCGCAAGGCGGCCGCCTCCTTCGAGGTGCCCTCCCAGAACCTGATCTACGCCGACACCAAGGGCAACATCGGCTACCAGGCGCCCGGCAGGATCCCCACCCGCGGCAAGGGCGACGGCTCGCTCCCGGCGCCCGGCTGGGACCCGGAGTACCGCTGGACCGGCTACATCCCGCAGGGCGCGCTGCCCTACGAGTACAACCCCAAGCGCGGCTACATCGTCACCGCCAACCAGGCCGTGGTCGACGAGGACAAGTACCCGTACAAGCTGACCTCGGACTGGGGCTACGGGGCGCGCAGCCAGCGGATCGACGACCTCATCCAGTCGAAGATCAAGAACGGCGGCAAGATCTCCACCGAGGACATGCGCCTCATGCAGATGGACAACAGCAGCGAGATCGCCAAGCTGCTGGTGCCCAAGCTGCTGAAGATCGACGTCAAGGACAAGTACGTCCGCGAGGCGCAGAAGCTCCTGGAGGGCTGGGACTACACCCAGGACGCCGACTCGGCGGCCGCCGCGTACTTCAACTCCGTCTGGCGCAACATCCTCAAGCTGGCCTTCGGCAACAAGCTCCCCAAGGAGCTGCGCGTCAAGGGGCAGTGCCTGAGCGTGGAGCCGGCCGGCAACACCGGCCCGGCCGACGAGGGCGAGAAGGTGCGCGAGTGCGGTGAGCGCGACGCGGACGCGGCCCAGCCCGACGGCGGCGACCGCTACTACGAGGTGGTCCGCAGGATCATCGACGACCGGACCAACGACTGGTGGAAGGCGCCCGCCACCCGCACGGACGCGGAGACCAAGAACCGCGACCAGCTGTTCAAGCGGGCCCTGGAGGACGCGCGCTGGGACCTGACGGCCAAGCTGGGCAAGGACGTCGACACCTGGAGCTGGGGCCGCCTGCACCGGCTCACGCTGAAGAACCAGACGCTCGGCACCGACGGCCCCGGCTGGCTGCAGTTCGTCCTGAACCGCGGCCCGTGGAACCTCGGCGGCGGCGAGGCCGCGGTCAACGCGACCGGCTGGAACGCGGCGGGCGGTTACGGGGTGATCTGGGTGCCCTCCATGCGGATGGTGGTCAACCTCAAGGACCTCGACAAGTCCAAGTGGATCAACCTCACCGGCGCCTCGGGGCACGCCTACAACGACCACTACACCGACCAGACGGACAAGTGGGCCAAGGGCGAACTCCTGCCGTGGGCCTTCGACAAGAAGGCGGTCGACGACAGCACGAGCGACACGCTGGTGCTGCGGCACTGACGGCCACCCACGGCACCACCTGAACCACGGCACCAGCTGAAAGGGCCCTCCACGCGCGCGTGGAGGGCCCTTTCGGCTTCCTCAGCGAAACCGCCGCACCCCCGAGGGCGTCACCACGGCGTGCACCGGCCGGTCGTGCGCCTCCGCGGGGACGTGCGCGACCACTTCGGAGTCGTACAGGAGCACCACCAGCGCCGGGTCGGCGTCCCCGCGCTCCAGGCGGGCCAGGACCCGGTCGTAGCTGCCGCCGCCGCGCCCGAGCCGCATGCCGCGCGTGTCGACCGCGAGCCCCGGCAGCAGCACGGCGTCCGCCGCGAGGACGGCGTCCGGCCCGAGCCGCGCCCCGGCGGGCTCCAACAGCGCCATCTTGCCCCGGTGTTGCACGCGGGCCAGCGAGTCCGCTCCTTCGTACACGCCCCAGTCCAGGTCGTTGTCGGGAAGCAGCACCGGCAGCAGGACGCGGGTCCCGCGCGCGTGGAGGGCGTCGAGCAGGGCGCGGGTGCCGGGCTCGCCGCCCACGGAGACGTACGCCGCCACCGTGTGCGCGGCGGCGAGCTCGGGGAGTTCCCGTGCGCGCTCGGCGAGAACCACGGCCGCCTTCCGCGCGTCATCCCCAGTCAACCCGCTTCTCACCGCGAGGAAGTCCCGCCGCAACCTGTGCTTGGTTGGCTGGTCCTCGGGGTCGGTACCGCTGGTTCCGTTCATGGGGATCTCCCATTTCCTTCCTGATGAGTACATATGCCACCGAATTATCTGGACCCACAGATTCCGCACATACGCACCGGATATGGTGGCCGCATGACTGAGTCTCACCCCCCCCACCCCCGGATCACCAAGGCGGTCATCCCCGCGGCGGGCCTGGGCACGCGTTTCCTGCCGGCCACCAAGGCCACCCCCAAGGAGATGCTGCCGGTCGTCGACAAGCCGGCGATCCAGTACGTGGTCGAGGAGGCCGTGTCCGCGGGCCTCGATGACGTCCTCATGATCACGGGTCGCAACAAGCGCCCCCTGGAGGACCACTTCGACCGCAACTACGAACTGGAATCGGCCCTCCTGAAGAAGGGCGACGAGGCCCGCCTCGCCAAGGTCCAGGAGTCCAGCGACCTCGCGACCATGCACTACGTGCGCCAGGGCGACCCCAAGGGGCTCGGTCACGCCGTCCTGTGTGCCGCGCCGCACGTCGGTCACGAGCCGTTCGCCGTCCTCCTCGGCGACGACCTCATCGACCCCCGCGACCCCCTCCTCGCCCGCATGGTCGAGGTCCAGGAGCGGCACGGCGGCAGCGTCATCGCCCTGATGGAGGTGGCCCCCGAGCAGATCCACCTGTACGGCTGCGCGGCGGTCGACGCCACCGAGGACGGCGACGTCGTCAAGGTCACCGACCTGGTCGAGAAGCCCGACGCCGCCGACGCGCCGTCGAACTACGCGATCATCGGCCGGTACGTCCTCGACCCCCACATCTTCGACATACTGCGCAAGACGGAGCCGGGCCGCGGCGGCGAGATCCAGCTCACCGACGCCCTCCAGCAGCTCGCGGCCGACGAGAAGGTCGGCGGCCCGGTGCACGGCGTGGTCTTCAAGGGCCGCCGCTATGACACCGGTGACCGCGGCGACTATCTGCGTGCCATTGTCAGACTCGCGTGCGAACGTGAAGATCTGGGCCCGGACTTCAAGGCCTGGCTTCGCCGTTACGTCACCGAGGAGATGTAGCACTTTGAGCAGCAGCACGGCGACACCGACCACCGACCGGCAGCCGTTCTGGTCGGTGGACGAGCATCTGGACGACATCCTCGAGACCGTCCGTCCGCTCGAACCCATCGAGCTCCAACTCCTCGACGCCCAGGACTGTGTCCTGGTCGAGGACGTCACGGTGCCCGTCTCGCTGCCGCCCTTCGACAACAGCTCCATGGACGGGTACGCGGTACGGGTCGCCGATGTGGCGGGCGCGAGCGAGGAGTTCCCCGCCGTCCTCACCGTCATCGGCGACGTGGCCGCGGGCGCGGGCCGGCAGCCCACCGTCGGCGCGGGCCAGGCCGCCCGCATCATGACCGGCGCCCCGCTGCCCCCTGGCGCCGAGGCCGTCGTCCCCGTGGAGTGGACCGACGGAGGCCTCGGCGAAGGCCCCGTCTCCGCAATGCGCGCCCACAGCGCCTCGCCCGAGGGCGCGTCGGGCGAGGTCCGCGTGCACCGCCCCGCCGAGGCCCGCGCCCACGTCCGCGCGCGCGGCAGCGACGTGCAGACCGGCGACCGGGCCCTGACCGCCGGCACCGTCCTCGGGCCCCCGCAGATCGCCCTGCTCGCCGCCATCGGCCGCGGCACGGTGAAGGTCCGCCCCCGCCCGCGCGTGGTCGTCATGTCCACCGGCAGCGAACTGATCCAGCCCGGCGAGCAGTTGGCCGAGGGCCAGATCTACGACTCCAACAGCTTCGCCCTGACCGCCGCCGCCCGCGACGCCGGGGCCATCGCCTACCGCGTGGGAGCCGTCGCCGACGACGCGGAGACGCTCCGCTCCACCATCGAGGACCAGCTGATCCGCGCCGACCTCATCGTCACCACGGGCGGCGTCAGCGTCGGGGCGTACGACGTCGTGAAGGAGGCCCTGAGCACCATCGGCGACCCGGACGCCGAGGACGGCATCGGGGCGGGCAGCGGCGTGGAGTTCCGCAAGCTCGCCATGCAGCCGGGCAAGCCGCAGGGCTTCGGCGCCATCGGCCCCGACCACACCCCGCTGCTCGCGCTGCCGGGCAACCCGGTCTCCTCGTACGTCTCCTTCGAGCTCTTCGTGCGCCCCGCGATCCGCACCCTGATGGGCCTGCCCCAGGTCCAGCGGCCCACCGCGCGCGCGGAGCTGCTGGTGGACAAGGCGCTGAACTCGCCCGCCGGCCGCCGCCAGTTCCTGCGGGGGCGGTACGACGCCGACGCGCGGCGGGTGACGCCGGTCGGGGGCACCGGCTCGCATCTGATCGCCGCCCTCGCGCACGCGGACGCGCTGATCGTCGTCCCCGAGGACACCACGTCGGTGGAGCCCGGCGCGGATGTCGAGGTGGTCCTGCTCGGCTGATCGGGCCGGTCGCGGGGTACCGTGTCGCGCACAACAGGCCCGCGCGCCGCACCGCGCGGGGCCCGGACCGGGAGCGCCAAGCACATGACCGCGATTTCCCGGGGGGACACCCCCGGAGCCCCTGAGCAGCAGCGACTGACCCACATCGACGAGGCGGGCGCGGCCCGCATGGTCGACGTGTCCGCCAAGGACGTGACCGCGCGCACGGCCCGCGCCAGCGGCCGCGTACGGGTCTCGCCCCGCGTGATCGAACTGCTGCGCGGCGAGGGCGTGCCCAAGGGCGACGCCCTGGCCACCGCGCGGATCGCGGGCATCATGGGCGCCAAACGGACCCCCGACCTCATCCCGCTCTGCCACCCGCTGGCCGTCTCCGGAGTGAAGCTCGACCTCTCCGTGGCGGACGACGCCGTCGAGATCCTCGCCACGGTGAAGACCACCGACCGCACGGGCGTCGAGATGGAGGCCCTCACCGCGGTGAGCGTCGCCGCCCTCACGGTCGTCGACATGGTCAAGGCGGTCGACAAGGGCGCCGTCATCACCGACGTACGCGTCGAGGAGAAGACCGGCGGCAAGTCGGGGCACTGGACGCGCGAGGGGGAGCAGGCATGAGCCAGGACCGCGCAGGCACGGCCGCGGGTGCCGGAGGCGCGCCCCACCGCGCCCTCGTCGTCACCGCCTCCAACCGCGCCGCCGCAGGGGTCTACGCCGACAAGGGCGGCCCGATCCTCGCCGAGGGCCTGGGTGCCCTCGGATTCGCCGTCGACGGTCCGCAGGTCGTCCCGGACGGCGACCCCGTCGAGGCGGCGCTGCGCGCCGGTGTCGCCGCCGGCTACGACGTCATCCTCACCACCGGCGGCACCGGCATCTCGCCCACCGACCGCACCCCCGAGGCCACCCGCCGGGTCATCGACCACGAAGTGCCGGGCATCGGCGAGGCGATCCGCGCGTACGGCAGGGACAAGGTGCCCACGGCCGTCCTCTCGCGCGGGCTCGCCGGGGTCGCGGGCGGGACGCTCATCGTGAACCTGCCGGGGTCCACCGGTGGCGTACGGGACGGACTCGCCGTCCTGGAGCCGCTCCTTCGGCACGCCGTCGACCAGCTGCGCGGCGGCGACCACCCCAGCCCTCCGCCGGGGGGTGCGAGCTGAACCGCCCTTCCTGGCCCGTGGAGCTGACGGACGGTGACGTCGTCCTGCGACCCATAAAGATGCGCGACCAGCGGGCCTGGCGCGAGGTCAACCGGCGCAACCGCGACTGGCTGCGCCCCTGGGAGGCCACGATCCCGCCGCCCACGCCCAGCGGCCCCATCGTGCACCGCCCCACGTACCGTCAGATGGTCCGCCATCTGCGGGCGGAGGCCGGGGCGGGGCGGATGCTGCCGTTCGTCATCGAGTACCAGGGCCGGCTCGTCGGGCAGTTGACGGTCGCCGGGATCACCTGGGGCTCGATGTGCTCGGGCCACGTGGGGTACTGGGTCGACGAGTCCGTCGCGGGCCGCGGCGTCATGCCGACCGCCGTCGCCCTCGCCGTCGACCACTGCTTCCGCGCGGTCGGGCTGCACCGTATCGAGGTCTGCATTCGCCCCGAGAACGCGCCGAGCCGACGGGTCGTGGAGAAACTCGGATTCCGCGAGGAAGGGATCCGGCCCCGCTATCTCCACATCGACGGAGCCTGGCGCGATCATCTCGTCTTCGCGCTGACGACCGAAGAGGTACCGGAAGGGTTGTTGCGCCGCTGGCACCAGGCGCGGCCTCGGAAGACGGCCTAGAGCCGCTTCCGGGCGCCATAAATGAAATGTGTGTTCGAAATCGGTCGGTGATCGACCGTCTGAGGCGCGTATGAGTCTTGTCTCAGACATTAATTTCACACCGACGGCGGCCTGTTGATCGCATCAGTCGCAAAAAAAGTTCGAGATATCAGCCGGATCGTGCGACACACCGGCTCAATTGGCAGATGGCCTCACGGAAACCCCTCTACCGTGTGAGCGTGAGCAGCAGCGGCCTCATCTACGCAGTCATCGTCGGGGCCTGGGCCGCCTACTTGGTGCCGATGTGGCTCCGTAGGCAGGACGAGCTGAACGAAGCCCGTCCGACGGAACGCTTCAGCACCGCCATCCGGCTGCTGTCCGGACGGGCGGGCATGGAGCGCCGATACGCCAAGGACCTGCAAGCGCGCTCTCCCGAGGACGGGGAGTCGCGCGACGACCCGGACGGCGTCACCGGCTCGGTGGACGTCCGGTCCTTCGTCGCGCCCGCGTCCGGGACGGAGTTCCGGGCGGACCGGGCGGAACCCGCGGCCAGACGGGCCGAGCCCGCCGCCCGTCCCCAGGCGCGCCCCGACCGCGACCGGGCGCCCGAACGCGAACCCGAAACCGGGCACGAACCCGCACCGGCCGCCCGGGCCAGGGTGTCGGCCGCGTCCCAGGCCAAGTCCTCGGTCCAGTCCTCGGTTCAGCCCTCGGTCCAGTCCTCGACCACGGGGCCGGCCACCGGTCCGGGCAAGGCTCCGAGCCGGGCGACGCCCGCCCAGCGTGCCGCGTCGGCGGAGGCCGCCGCGCGCGCCCGGCGCACCAAGGTCCTCGCGCGACGCCGCCGGACGACGGTCCTGCTCTTCCTCGCCTTCACGGTCGGCGCCATCGTCGCCGGGGTCGGAGGGCTCGCCTTCCTGTGGGCGCCCGCCGTGCCCGCCGTGCTGTTGAGCGCGTACATCGTCTATCTGCGCGGGCAGGAGCGGCGCCGCTTCACGTACACGATGGACCGGCGCAGGGCCGAGGTCGCCGCGCAGCGGCTGCGCGAGCGGCAGCCCCGGCGCAGGCCCGCGGGCGCGGAGCCCGCGGCGGACGAGACGGCGGACGAGGGGCCCGCGCCCGAGACGGAGACCGGCCTGTCGGCGCTCGCCGCCGACCGCCGCGCCCTCGTCGAGCAGACCGACCACGCCGAGTGGGTCGACCAGCAGCGCGAGCGGCAGCGCGGCCCCGGCCGCGGCGACAGCTGGGACCCGGTCCCGGTGCCGCTGCCGACGTACGTGACCGCGCCGGTCGCCCCGCGCGCCACGGGCAGCGTCGACCTCGGCTCGCCCGACACCTGGAGCGCGGCGCGCTCCAGCACGGCGGAGGACTCCGCCGAGCGCGCGGCCGAGCGTGAGCTGCCGGCCGAGAAGACGGGCGACATCGACGGGGCGGAGGGCGCGGACGCCGGCGGTGGCCGCAGCGACCGGCGCCGGGCCGCGTCCGCGCGGCGGGCCCGCGAGCGCGGCCGCACGCCGCTCTTCGATCAGTACGAGGACGGCGAACGGCCGCGCGCGGCCAACGAGTGAGGCGCCGCGAGGTCCCCCTGGCTGACCAGCCAGGACCGGATTTCCGAGCACCCCGATCGGGATGCTAGAGTTTCACTCGTTGCAAGGGCCTGTGGCGCAGTCTGGTAGCGCACCTCGTTCGCATCGAGGGGGTCTGGGGTTCAAATCCCCACAGGTCCACTGCACATGAGATCCCGTCCAGTTCATCGAACTGGACGGGATCTTTGCGTTGTCCCCCCTTCCGCGCCGCCGTGCTCCCCTTCCATCGGTCCCCGGTGTGGAATGCGGCGCTACGGATACATTTGACGCATGTCGTCCCCTTTGAGGGTGGCCGCCGTGTGCGGCACCGCACTCGCCGCCCTGCTGGTGGCCGGGTGCGCCGAGCCCCGGGGGCTGCGGGTGGAGGGGCCCGCGCTGCTGCCCTCGCGGGTGGCCGGGCCCGTCTACCTCGCCGACGCGATGGGACAGCCGCTGCAGCAGCCCGCCTCCGTGGAGCTCACCGAGTACGTGGCGCTCACCGAGTTGAGCTGGCGGGACTGGGGCGGCCCGACCGCGCAGGCCACCGGCAAGCTGAGCGGCGCCTGGTGTCTGCCCGGGTGCGCGACGAAGCCGTACGACGCGAAGCTGACGCTCAGCAGTCTCGAACAGCAGGAGCACGTGGCGTACTACCGGCAGGTCGCCGTCGAGCCGAAGGATCCCGGGGAGCTGCCCGCCGCCGCGGTGAACGTGCAGTTCCAGGGGATCCGGCTGTCCGTCCCGGACGTGTGAGCGGGGGGATCGGCATGGGGCTGCGCACCAAGATCGGTATCGCCATCGCGGGCACCGCGGCGCTGGTGTCCGTCGTGATGGGGCTCCTCGTCCACCACCGCACCGCCGAGGCGCAGTACGCGGGTGCGCGCACCCAGATCGGCGACCGGCTGCAGACCGCCGTGCAGGACCACGCCGCCGGGATCGACGGGGACCGCACCCTTGTCGACCCGCCCGATCTGCCGGGACCGCTCGCGGGTGCCGTGGCGAACGGGAACTGGGGCGTCTACCTGGACCGGACGGGGCGGGTGCCGCAGCTGTGGGCGGCCAGCAAGTACGGCAAGGAGGTCGTCGCGCTGAAGCGGCCCTACGACAGGGAAGCGGAGACGGTGCGGGATGTGGACCGGGTGCTGTGGATCTCCGGCGGGTTCGGGACGGCGCTCGCCTGTGTGGCGGGGCTGGTCGTCGCGACCCGGCTGGGGCGGCGGCTGCGGGCGAAGGCGGGGGCCGCGACGCGCATCGCGGAAGGCGACCTGACGGCGCGGCTGCCGCTGCGCGGCAAGGACGAGATCACCCGGCTCGCGGCCGCGGTGAACACCATGGCCGACGCGCTCGCGGCGCGGCTGCAGGCCGAGCGCGAGGTGACGGCGAACATCGCGCACGAGCTGCGGACGCCGGTGGCCGGCATGGTCACGGCGGCCGGGCTGCTGCCGCCGGGGCGCCCCTCGGAGCTGGTGCGGGAGTCCGCGCAGCGGCTCCGGGAGCTGGTCGACGACGTCATCGAGGTGGCCCGGCTCGACGGGGCGGGGGAGCAGGTCGCGGCCGAGCGCCGTGAACTGGGGGCGCTGGTGCGGCGGTCGGCGGCGGCCGGGGCGGCCGGCGCTCCCGGGGTGAGCGTCGACGTCGTACGGGACGTGGAGGTGGTGACGGACCCGCGCCGCGTGGAGCGGGTGATCGCCAACCTCGTCAGCAACGCGCTGCGGCACGGGGCGGCGCCGGTGGCCGTCGAGGTCGACGGCGGTGTGGTGCGGGTGCGGGACTCCGGGGGCGGCTTTCCGGAGTCCCTGCTCTCCGGTGGGCCGCAGCGGTTCCGGAGCGGGTGCGGGGAGAAGGGGGTCGGCCTCGGGCTCGGCCTGACGATCGCGCAGGGGCAGGCGCAGGTCCTCGAT
Organism: Streptomyces sp. NPDC041122; assembly: GCF_055592445.1. Lineage (NCBI taxonomy): Bacteria > Bacillati > Actinomycetota > Actinomycetes > Kitasatosporales > Streptomycetaceae > Streptomyces > Streptomyces sp. NPDC041122. The sequence continues at coordinate 237,200 of NZ_JBVIYQ010000010.1, forward strand.
GCGGGCCTGCGCTTCAGCAATCAGCCGGGCGGCGGCGCCCTGGCGGAGTTCGACCTGCGCTCGGCGGTACGGGGAGGGTAGGCGCGGCCGGGGCGGAGGGGCGAGGGGTGCCGGCCGCGATCAGAGCTGCTTCGCGTAGCAGCGGCTCAGGTCGTCGAAGCGGTAGTGGCCGAACTTCGCCGGGGCGGGGGTGTATCCGCTGGAGGCGTAGAGGGCTATCGCCTCGGGCTGCTTGGTGCCGGTCTCCAGGACCATGCGGACGCGGCCCGCCGCCCGCGCGTCCGCCTCCAGCTCCGCGAGGATCCGGCGGGCGAGGCCGAGACCGCGCGCCTCTGGGGTGACATACATCCGCTTCAGCTCGGCGTCGCCGTCCCGGTAGCCCTCGCCGTTCTCGTCCATGCTGCGCCAGCCGCCGGTCGCCAGGGCGGTGCCGTTCTCGTCGTACGCGATGAGGTAGCGGCCGCGCGGCGGTTCGAACATGGTCGGGTCCAGGGGGGTGACATCGCCCTCGTCGCCGTACCGCTCGGCGTATTCGAGCTGGACGCGGTCGTTGAGCCGGACCGCGTCGGGGTGCGCGAAGGTGACGGTGCGCAGCTCGACGGGGGTGGCCTCGCGGACCGGCGCGCGGGCGGGCTCGGGGACGACGGGCTCGGGGGTGGCGGCCGCACGGGCTTGGATAGTCATGCGCTCCATCGTACTTCTATGCGAGATGGGTGGGGGCTCGGCCATCCAGTGTGCCGGTATCGTGCCCGGATGCTCACTGTGACCACCGTGAATGTGAACGGCCTGCGCGCCGCCGCCAAGAAGGGCTTCGTGGAGTGGCTCGCCGGCACCTCCGCCGATGTGCTCTGCCTCCAGGAGGTGCGCGCCGAGCCGCACCAGCTGCCGGACGAGGTGCGCGAGCCCGAGGGGTGGCACGTGCTGCACGCGCCCGCCGCCGCCAAGGGTCGGGCCGGTGTCTCGCTGTACACGCGGCGGGAGCCGGACCGGGTGCGGGTCGGCTTCGGGTCGCAGGAGTTCGACGGCAGCGGCCGGTACGTCGAGGCCGATCTGCCGGGCGTCACCGTGGCCAGCCTGTATCTGCCCTCCGGTGAGGTCGGCACCGAGCGCCAGGACGAGAAGATCCGGTTCATGGCCGAGTTCCTCGTCCACCTGAAGGGGCTCAAGGCGCGGGCCGCCGCCGAGGGGCGGCACGTCGTCGTGTGCGGCGACTGGAACATCGCCCACCAGGAGGCCGACCTCAAGAACTGGAAGGGCAACAAGAAGAACTCCGGCTTTCTGCCGGAGGAGCGCGCCTGGCTGGACGAGGTCTTCGCGGAGTACGAGGACGTCGTGCGGCAGCAGCACCCGGGCGTCGAGGGCCCCTACTCGTGGTGGTCCTACCGCGGGCGTGCCTTCGACAACGACACGGGCTGGCGCATCGACTACCAGGTCGCGACGGCGGGGCTCGCCGAGCGCGCGGTGAAGGCGTACGTGGAGCGGGCCGCGAGCCACGGCGAGCGGTGGAGCGACCATGCGCCCGTGACGGTGGTCTACGACCTCTGACGGCCCCTGTCGTGCGCGGCGTCCGTGGCGGACGCGGCGCACGGTCATAAAGTCCGGCAGAGGGCTGTCCCGGGCCCACGAGACATGGCAGATTGCGGTCGCGTCATGTGCAACTCCCTAGGGTTCGGGGGGACTTCATGTCTGCCATGCCGTCGAGGCGCGCCATGCTGCTGGGTGCCGCGGGTGCGGGGATCGCGACGGCGCTGCCCGTCGCCGGGGCGTACGGAGCGGACCGCGGTGGTGCGGGAGGCGGTGGCGCGGACGGTGGTGGCGTCCCCAGAGGTACGCCGCCCGTGCTGCTGACCGAGCAGGCGAGCCGGCGGATCCTCGTGCTGGATCCGCGGCGCCGCGTCTGGGACCCGGCGGCCGACCCCACCGCGGTGCGGTGGCAGTTCTCGCCGCTCGGCGACCCGCGCTACCGGGACCTGCTCCCCGAGGAGAGCTGGCGCTACCCGTGCGAGGCGAAGGTGCGGCTGCGCCGCACGCGTCCGTACGTGCTGACCACGGCGTCCTTCGGGTTCGTGGCCGTCGTCGAGCACCCGACGGGCCGGCGGTACTGGGGCACGGCGATCGGGCCGGGGGACGACCTGTTCAACCCGCACACCGCCGAGCTGCTGCCCGACGGCAACGTGGCCGTCGCGTGCAGCACGGGCGCGCGGGTCCGGCTCTACGCGGCGTCGTGGGGCCCGCGGTCCACGCGGTACACGGAGGCGGAGCTCAAGGGCGCGCACGGGCTGCACTGGGACGACGCGCGCGGGGTGCTGTGGGCCCTCGGCGACGACGAGTTGGTGACGTACGAGGTGGGCGGCACGGCCGCGCGGCCCGAGCTGGTCCGGCGCTCCGCGGTGGGGCTGCCGGCCGGCACGCCGGGGAAGACGCCGGGCGGCCACGACCTCTTCCCGGTGGCGGGGCGGCCGGGGCGGCTGTGGGTGACGACCAACGCCGCGGTGTTCCAGTACGAGACGCGCGGCGGGACCTTCCGCCAGGACTTCGCCGGGCACGAGACCGTCTCGCGGAAGTCGGTGAAGACGGCCGGCGACGACCCGCGCACCGGGCAGGTCCTGACCACCGTGCCGGAGAGCGGCCTGGAGGAGACCTGGTGGACCACGACGGTGAGCGTGCACCGGCCCGAGAGCTCGTACAAGTACGTGAACGGCGGTATCTACAAGGCCCGTTGGTGGCTGCCGCGGTGATCCGCCGGTGGGTCAGTCCTGCTTGAGGCGGCGGTCCAGCGCCATCGACAGCTCCGCCTCCACCACGGCCTTGGCGACCGGACGCAGCTCCTCGATGTCCAGGTCGGCCGTCTCGGGGACGTGCTCGCGCAGCACGGTGGTGAACAGCTCCGCGAGCGCGTCGGCGTGTTCGCGGACCCGCTGGCCGGCCTCCAGGACGGCTGCGAGCGGAACTCCCTTGCGCACCAGGGTGGATGAGGCGTCCAGGAGGCGGCGGCTGATGTGCACCAGCTCGTCGCCGTCGGTGCCGAGGTAGCCGAGGTCCAGCGCGGCGACGAGGTTCTCCGGGGTGACCTCGCCCGCGAAGTGGTCGGCGAGCTCCTCGGGGGTCAGGCGCACCGGCTGCTCCTCGGTCGGCTCGCCGAGGCCGAGGAGTTCGCCGACGTCGCGGCCCTTGTCGAAGGCGTCGGCGAGTTCGGCGATGCCGTTGAGGGTGTGGCCGCGCTCCAGGAGGGCGGCGATGGTGCGCAGCCGGGCCAGGTGGTGCTCGTCGTACCAGGCGATGCGGCCCTCGCGGCGCGGCGGCGGGATCAGTCCGCGCTCGCGGTAGAAGCGCACGGTGCGCACGGTGATGCCGGCCTCGGCGGCCAGCTCCGCCATGCGGTACTCGCGTACGCCGCCTGCGCCTTCCGGTTGCTCTGCCACGGGGGAAGCCTATGTCGTACCGCCGGTAAGTTTCGCGGGCCGACCCCTACCCATCAGTACGCGGTTGTTCTACGCTCCGAATTGCGCCAGTGGTTACTGGCAGAGTCGTGTACTTCGGGAGGCGGCGGCATGGCCGAGCGCGAGCGGAGCCCTGAGCAGGGGCGCGAGCACGAGCACGTACGGGTGGCGGTGATCGGATCCGGCTTCGGAGGCCTCGGGGCCGCCGTGCGGCTGCGCCGCGAGGGCATCACCGACTTCGTCGTCCTGGAGCGGGCCGGCGCGGTGGGCGGCACCTGGCGGGACAACAGCTACCCCGGCTGCGCCTGCGACGTCCCCTCGCACCTGTACTCCTTCTCCTTCGCGCCCAACCCCGACTGGCCGCGCACCTTCTCCGGCCAGGAGCGCATCCGCGAGTACCTGGAGCACGTCGCCGACACCTTCCGGCTGCGCCCGCACATCCGCCTCGACACCGAGGTGAAACTGATGCGCTGGGACGCCGAACGGCTGCGCTGGGAGATCGAGACCAGCAACGGCGCCCTCACCGCCGACGTCGTCGTCTCCGCCACCGGGCCGCTCTCGGACCCCAAGACCCCGGACATCCCCGGCATCGACACCTTCCCCGGCAAGGTCTTCCACTCCGCCCGCTGGGACCACGACTACGACCTGCGCGGCAAGCGCGTCGCGATGATCGGCACCGGCGCCTCGGCGATCCAGATCGTCCCCGAGATACAGAAGAAGGCCGGCAAGCTCACCCTCTTCCAGCGCACACCCCCCTGGGTGATGCCGCGCGCCGACCGCGCCATCACCGGCGTCGAGCGCTGGCTGCACCGGCAGCTGCCGTTCACCACCCAGGCCCGGCGCGGAATCCTGTGGGGCATCCGGGAGTTGCAGGTCCAGGCGTTCACCAAGCGGCCCAACGAGCTCGGCATGGTCGAGCAGATCGCCAAGCGGAACATGTACCGGGCGATCAAGGACCCGGCGCTGCGGGCGAAGCTGACACCCACGTACCGCATCGGCTGCAAGCGCATCCTGCTCTCCAACACCTACTATCCGGCGCTCGCCAAGCCCAACGTCGACGTCGTCGCGAGCGGGCTGACCGAGGTGCGGGGCAGCACCGTGGTCGCCGCCGACGGCACCGAGACCGAGGTCGACGCGATCATCTTCGGCACCGGGTTCCACGTGACGGACATGCCGATCGCCGACCGGGTCGTCGGCGACGAGGGGCTCACCCTCATGGAGACCTGGAAGGACGGCATGAACGCACTGCGCGGCGCGACCGCGGCCGGCTTCCCCAACTGGATGACGATCATCGGCCCGAACACCGGGCTCGGCAACTCCTCGATGATCCTCATGATCGAGTCCCAGCTGAACTACATGGCCGACTACCTGCGGCAGTTGGACGTGCTCGGCGGTCGCGCCGCGCTCGCCGCCCGCCCCGCCGCCGTCACCGCCTGGAACGCCCGCGTCCAGGAGCGGATGAAGCGCACCGTGTGGAACACCGGCGGCTGCAACAGCTGGTACCTCGACGAGAACGGGGTCAACACCACGGTGTGGCCCGGCACGACCACCGAGTTCCGGGCGGCCACCCGCCGCGTCGACCTCTCCGAGTACGAGGTGCTGCGCCCCGCGAAGGCGCAGGAGGCGGCGGCGGACGCGGCCGGAGGGGAGACGGGGACGTCGCGCGCCTCCGGGGCCGAGAAGGTCGAGGCCGGGGCATGAGCCGGCTGACCCACGCGATCAGCGGCCCCTACGCGCCGCCCGTCGCCGCCCGCGAACTGAGCGCCGTCTCCGCCGACGGCTCCCGTGTCCACGTCGAGGTGCACGGCCCCGAGGGTGCGCCCGCGGTGCTCCTCACCCACGGCTGGACCTGCTCGACCGCCTTCTGGGCCGCGCAGATCCGCGGGCTCGCCGCCGACCACCGCGTCATCGCGTACGACCAGCGCGGGCACGGGCGCAGCGCGGCGCCCGCGGACGCCGACGGCTACAGCACCGAGGCGCTCGCCGACGACCTGGAGGCGGTGCTCGCGGCGACGCTCGCGCCGGGCGAGAAGGCCGTGCTCGTCGGCCACTCGATGGGCGGCATGACGATCATGGCGGCCGGCGGGCGGGAGGCGGTGCGGGAGCGCACCGCGGCCGTTCTGCTGTGCAGCACCGGCAGTTCGGCGCTGGTGGCCGAGGCGACGGTGGTGCCGCTGCTGCGCGCCGGACGGGTGCGGACCCGGCTCACCCGGTCGGTGCTCGGCTCGCGCGCGCCGCTCGGGCCCGTCACACCGCTGGCCCGGCGGATCCTCAGGTACGCGACGATGGGCCCCGGCGCGGCGCCCGACAAGGTCGACGCGTGCGCGCGGATCGTGCACGCCTGCCCCAGGATCGTGCGGCACGGCTGGTCGGGCGTGCTGGACGCGCTCCAACTGGACGTGGCCGTGGGCGAGTTGCGGGCGCCCACCGCGGTCATCGCCGGGACGTCCGACCGCCTCACGCCGGTCGTGCACGCGCGGCGCATCGCGGCCGCCCTGCCCCAGTGCCTGGGGCTCACCGAGCTCACCGGGATCGGACACATGACACCCATCGAGGCGCCCGAGGCCGTCACCGCACGGATCAGGGAACTCGCCGGAACGTACGCACAGGTCAAGGAGGGCGCATGAGCAGGGTCAGCCTGGAGGGTCAGGTCGCGGTCGTCACCGGAGCGGCGCGCGGCGTCGGTGAGCTGCTCGCCCGCAAGCTCTCGGCGCGCGGCGCGAAGGTCGCCCTCGTCGGCCTGGAGCCGGACGAGCTGAAGCAGGTGTCGGAGCGGCTGCACACCGAGTCCGGCCACTGGTACGCGGACGTCACCGACCACGCGGCGATGGCGCAGGTCGCCCAAGAGGTCAAGGAGCGGTTCGGCAAGGTCGACATCGTCGTCGCCAACGCGGGCGTGGCCGGCGGCGGGCCGTTCCTGGAGTCCGACCCCGACGCGTGGCGCCGCGTCATCGAGGTCAACCTGATCGGCAGCGCGGTGACCGGACGGGCCTTCCTGCCCGTCCTGATGGAGAGCCGCGGCTACCTCCTGCAGATCGCCTCGCTCGCCGCGATCACCCCGGCGCCGATGATGACGGCGTACTGCGCGTCGAAGTCGGGCGTGGAGGCGTACGCGCACGCGCTGCGGGCCGAGGTCGGCTACAAGGGCGTCAAGGTCGGCGTCGGCTATCTGTCCTGGACCGACACGGACATGGTGCGGGGCGCGGACCAGGACGAGGTGATGCGGGAGCTGCGCCAGCGGCTGCCGTGGCCGTCCAACAAGACCTATCCGCTCGGCCCGGCGGTGGACCGGATCGTCGTGGGCATCGAGCGCCGCTCCAGCCATGTGTACGCGCAGTGGTGGCTGCGGGGCATGCAGGGCGTCCGCGGCTACCTCCCGGGCGTCATCGGCGCGGTGGGACAGCGGGAGATGCGGCGCTTCGAGCCGAGGCTGGCGGGCGTGTCCACGGGGCTGGTGGGGGCGGGGGGGTCGGCGGACGAGAGGGCGCGGGAAGCGCGCTCGGGGTGACCGACCGGGGGCGCACACCGAAGAGGCCCGCCCGGCGTCCCGGGGGGCCTCTCCGTTCAGGTGCGGCGCGGCGTCAGGCGTCGTAGTCCTGGTCGAACTTGTCCTGCTGCTCCTGCGCCGCCTCGCGGGCCTGGTCCCGGCCCTGCGAGGCGCGCTCGCCCGCCTCGTCCTGCTTGTCGCCGCCCATGTCCTTGGCCTTGTTGGCGAGGTCCTGAGCCTTGTCCTGGAACTGGTCCTTGATGCCCATGCGTGTCACTCCCGTTGTGGGTGGGGGAAGGGGCCTCGACCAGATTTGCACGGCCGGACATTCCGCGCATTTCGATCATGCGGAGGTGGGGTACGGACCCTCACGAGCGCGGCGGCAGTGGCGGCCGCCGCCGGTCCGGCACGTCGGAGCGGTCCGGCGGCGTCGCCGCGGGCCGCTGCTCCAGGAGGTCGAGCGCCAGTTGCACCGCGTCGTCGAGCTGGGCGTGCCGCCCCTCCGCCCAGTCCAGCGGCGTCCGCAGGATGTCCAGGTCCGGGGGGACGCCGTGGTTCTCCACGCTCCAGCCGTACGCGTCGAACCACCCCGCGTTCATCGGCACCGTGATCACCGTGCCGTCGCCGAGCCGGTGCCGTCCGGTCATGCCGACCACGCCGCCCCAGGTGCGCTGGCCGACGACCGGGCCGAGGCCGAGCAGCTTGAAGGCGGCGGTGATCATGTCGCCGTCCGAGGAGGTCGCCTCGTCGGCGAGGGCGACCACGGGGCCGCGCGGCGCGTTCGAGGCGTACGACACCGGTACGGCGTTGCGCGTCAGGTCCCAGCCGAGGATCTTGCGGGTCAGCTTCTCGATGACGAGCTCACTGATGTGGCCGCCCGCGTTGCCCCGTACGTCCACGATGAGCGCCGGCCGGTCCACCTCCATGCGCAGGTCCCGGTTGAACTGGGCCCACCCCGAGCCGCCCATGTCGGGGATGTGCAGATAGCCGCACTTGCCGCCGCTCAACTCCCGTACGACGTCGCGGCGTTTGGCCACCCAGTCCTGATAGCGCAGCGGACGTTCGTTGACGAGGGGCACGATCGCGACCCGGCGGGGTCTGCCGTCGCCCTCCGCGGGCCGGAAGGTGAGCTCGACCGTCGTGCCGCCCGCCGCCGACAGGAGCGGGTAGGGGCCGGTCACCGGGTCGACCGGGCGGCCGTCGATGTGGGTGAGGACCGCGCCCTCCCGGATGCCCGCGCCGGCCAGCGGCGAGCGGGCCTTGGAGTCGGAGGAGTCGCCGGGCAGGATCCGTTTGACCATCCACCCCTCGTCCCGGTGCACGAGGTTGGCGCCCAGCAGGCCCATGGCGCGCTGGTAGTGCGGCGGCCCCTCGTTGCGCCGGGCGGCGGAGACGTACGCGTGGGAGGTGCCCAGCTCGCCGAGGACCTCGCGCAGCAGGTCCGCGAACTCGTCGGGGGACGCGACCCGTTCGACCAGCGGCCGGTACTGCGCGAGCACCGCGTCCCAGTCGATGCCGCACATTCCCGGATCCCAGAAGTAGGCGCGGATGATGCGGCCCGCCTCGTCGTACGCCTGGCGCCACTCGGCGGCCGGGTCGACCTCGTGCAGGATGCGGCGCAGGTCGATCCAGACGGTCGTGTCGAGGTCGCCCGCCTCGGTGGCGGGCACGGCGCTCAGGTCGCCCTCGTCGACGACGACGAGCCGTGAGCCGTCGCCGCTGAGCGCGAACCAGTCCAGGTGGTCGACGAGTTGGGACTTCTTCGTCTTGGTGATGCTGAAGTGTTCGAGGGTGGGGCGGCCCGAGGTGTCGGCCGGGTTGGCGAAGGTCTCGCCGAGCGCGCCCGAGATCGGCCAGCGCAGCCAGACCAGGCCACCGCCGCTGACGGGGTGCAGCGCCGAGTACTTCGACGCGGCGACCGGGAACGGCGTGACCCGCGACTCGAGCCCCTCCACCTCCACCGTCGTGGTGCCGTACCCCGCGCCGCCGTCGGCCGGATCGAGACCGCCGGCGGCCGGGCGCCCGTCGGGCAGCAGCGCGAACGGCGACGGCGTCGCCGACGACAGCGGTACGAGGTAGGGGCGGCAGCCGAGCGGGAAGGACAGGTCGCCGGTGTGCACGTCGTAGACGGGGTCGAAGCCGCGCCAGGAGAGGAAGGCGAGATAGCGGCCGTCGCGGGTGAAGACGGGGTTCTCGTCCTCGAAGCGGCCGTTGGTGACGTCGACGACGGTGCGGGCGCCCGGCCCCTCGATGCGGGCCATCTTGATCTGGCGCAGGGAGCGGCCGACGCCCGGGTGCGACCAGGTCAGCCAGGTGCCGTCCGGGGAGAAGGCGAGGTCGCGCACGGGCCCGTTGAGGGACCGGATCAGCTCGGTGACCTCGCCCTCGCCGCCACCCTCGCCGTCGGGGGCGGTTCCGGCTTCCGCGTCGGCGCCCACCGCCTCGTCCGCCCCGTCGGACACCGTGATGAGGAGCAGCCGCCCGTCGTTCGAGGCGACGGCGAGCCGCCGGCCGTCGGGGTCGGCGACGAGCTCCTGGACGCGGCCGAGCCGGCCGCTCGCGAGCCTGCGCGGCCTGCGGTCGCCGCTGACCCGGGGCAGCCAGGAGATCTCGACGGCGTCCTCGCCCTCGGCGTCGGTCACATAGGCGACCTGACCGCTGGTGCCGAGCATCTCCGGGAGGCGGACCCGCACGCCCGGGGTGTCGATGATGGTGCGGGCCGGGCCGTCCCGGTGGGTGAGCCAGTAGAGGGAGCCGCGCACGACGACGGCACTGGCCCGTCCCGTGGTGTCCACGGAGATCGAGTCGACGTGCTGGGCGGCCGGCACCTGGTAGACCCGCCGCCCGGCCCGCGGCCCGCCGAGCCGCACGTCGAGCCGGCGCGGCACCGAGTCCGCGGTGAGGCCGTCGACCAGCCAGATCTCGCCGGCGCACTGGTAGACGACGCGGGTGCCGTCGGACGCCGCGTGCCGGGCGTAGAAGGTGTCGTGGTCGGTGTGGCGGCGCAGGTCGGTGCCGTCGGGCAGGCACGAGTAGAGGTTGCCGACGCCCTCGTGGTCGGAGAGGAAGGCGATCCGCCCGGACACGAACATCGGGGAGTCCAGGTGCCCGTCCAGGTCGCCGAGGATCTGCTGCCCGTGCATCCACAGCCGGCCCGTCGCGCCGCCCCGGTACCGCTTCCAGGCGGCGGGTTCGTGCGGCGGCTTGCCGGTCAGGAGCAGCGTCTTGCGCTCGCCCCCGCCCCCGCCCCTGCCGTCGCCCCCGCTGTCGGCGTCGTCGGCGAGCGAGTCGGTGACCGCGATGTCCCAGACCGGCCCCCAGGGCAGCTTGCCGCCGGGGGAGCCGTCGACGGGCACGCTGTAGGCCCAGCAGAAGTACGAGAAGGGCTGGCCGTGCGAGGAGACGGCGAGGATGTCGCCGTCGGGGGACCAGCCGCAGACCCGGGTGTCGGTGCTGCCCCAGTAGGTGAGGCGGCGGGCGGGGCCGCCGTCGACCGGCGCGAGATGGATCTCCGGGTCGAGGCTGCGCCACGTCGTGTACGCGATGTGGGCGCCGTCCGGCGAGAAGCGGGGGTGGCTCACCTTCGTACGGTCGACGGTGAGCCGCCAGGCCCGGCCGGCCGGGGCGCCTTGCGGGGTGAGGGGCGCCACCCACAGGTCGTCCTCGGCGGCGAAGCAGAGGCGGTCGCCGCTGAGGTGCGGGAAACGCAGGTAGGAGCGGTCGTCCTGGGCATCGTCGCGCGCGTCGGTCACCTCCCCATGCTTTTCCGCTCCGCAGGCCGCGGCAACTCGTGCCGAGGGTGAAAGGACGGCGGCCGAGAGGAGACGGGGGCGTGACGCAGCACACGTACGAAACGGTTTCGTTTCGCTCGGGGGCGGGCGTACAGTCGCGGTGTACGAAACCGTTTCGTTCCGAGGCGGTACCGGGCAGTGGCGAGCAGGAGGTGGAGACCGTGACCGACACGACCGCGGCGCGGCGCACCAGGATCACCCCCGAGCGCGAGGCCGAGCTGTACGGGGCCGTGCTCGACCTGCTCCGTGAGGTCGGCTACGAGGCCCTCACCATGGACGCCGTCGCCGCCCGCACCCGCTCCAGCAAGGCCACCCTCTACCGCCAGTGGGGGAGCAAGCCGGAGCTGATCGCCAAGGCGCTGCGGCACGACAAGCCGGCGTCCCTCGCGGACATCGACACCGGCTCGCTGCGCGGCGACCTGAACGAGATGGTGGCCCGCTCGGACGACTGCCAGATGGAGAAGGACGCCGCGCTGATGCGGGGTCTGTTCCATGCCGTCCACGACCACCCCGAGCTCCACCAGGCGCTGCGGAACCTGCTCATCGAGCCGGAGCTCACCGGCCTCAACGACCTGTTGCGCAGAGCGGTGGAGCGCGGCGAAGTCGCCGCGGACAATCCGGCGCTGGAGTTCGTCGTCCACATGATGGTCGGCGGCTTCGCGGCCCGGGACCTCATCGAGGACCGCCCGGTCGACCGCGCCTTCCTCGCCGCGTACATCGACGCCGTGATCCTCCCCGCCCTCGGCGTCTGACCCACCCGCACCCCCTCCGTATCCCCGTATCCCCCCCCGCACCACATGCACCACCCGCACCTGACGTCGCCGCTCAAGTCGTCGGGCCGATCCCTTCTGCCCAATCCGGACACCACGACCTGACCGGGAGTACGCCCTCGTGGCCACTTTCCTCTACAAACTCGGCAAGCTCGCCTTCCGGCGACGCCACTTCGTCGCCCTGATCTGGGTGGCGCTCCTGACGCTCGCCGGGGTCGGCGCGGCGTCCGCGCCCACCGCCGCCTCCAGTTCCTTCTCGATACCCGGCACGGAGGCCCAGAAGGCCTTCGACCTGCTGGAGAAGCGCGCCCCCGAGGCCAGCGCCGACGGGGCGAGCGCCCGCGTCGTCTTCAAGGCACCGGACGGCCAGAAGGTCACCGACAAGGCCAACAAGGCCGAGATCGACAAGACCGTCGCCGCCCTGAAGTCCGGCTCGGACCAGGTGGCCCGCGCGGACAGCCCCTTCCGGGCCAAAACCGTCAGCAAGGACGGCTCGACGGCGTACGCCTCGGTCTCCTACAAGGTCACCTCGATGGAGCTGACCGACGAGGACCGCGACGCGCTGGAGAAGACCACCGACAAGGCGCGCGCATCCGGCCTCACGGTCGAGGTCGGCGGCGACGCGCTGCAGGCCATGCCGGAGACCGGGGCCACCGAGATCATCGGCATCGCGATCGCGGCGGTCGTCCTGATCATCACCTTCGGCTCGCTGATCGCGGCCGGACTGCCGCTGCTCACGGCGCTGATCGGCGTCGGCATCGGCGTCTCGTCGATCACCGCCCTGGCCAACGCGCTCGACCTCGGCACCACCACCTCGACACTCGCCATGATGATCGGCCTCGCGGTCGGCATCGACTACGCGCTCTTCATCGTCTCGCGCTACCGCGGCGAACTCGCCGACGGCCGCGACCGCGAGGAGGCGGCGGGCCGCGCGGTCGGCACCGCGGGCTCCGCGGTCGTCTTCGCCGGGCTCACCGTGGTCATCGCGCTGGTCGGCCTCGCCGTGGTGAACATCCCGATGCTCACCAAGATGGGCTTCGCGGCGGCCGGCACGGTCGTCATCGCCGTCCTCATCGCGCTCACCCTCATCCCGGCGCTGCTCGGGTACGCGGGCAAGCGGGTCATGCCGATGGGCGAGAAGAGCAGGCTCTTCGGCGGCGGCAAGAAGAAGGCCGCCGCCGCGGACCGGGACGCCGAGCCCAAGCAGAACATGGGCACCCGCTGGGCCCGCTTCGTGGTCCGCCGCCCCATCGCCGTACTGCTCGTCGGCATCGTGGGCCTGGGCGCCGCGGCGCTGCCGGTCTCGCAGCTGGAGCTCGGCCTGCCGGACGACGGCGCGCAGCCGACGTCCACCACCCAGCGCAAGGCGTACGACCTGGTCTCCGAGGGCTTCGGGCCCGGCTTCAACGGCCCGCTGATGGTCGTCGGCGACCTCAAGGGCGCCGACGACCCGAAGGCCGCGGCCGGACAGATCCGCACCACGATCGCCAAGCTCGACGACGTCCTGAACGTCGCCCCGCCGATGATCAACAAGGCGGGCGACACCGCGATCGTCAGCGTCGTGCCGTCCTCCAAGCCCAGCGGCATCGAGACCGAGGACCTGGTCCACTCGATCCGCGACTCCGGCGCGAAGATCAAGTCCGACTCCGGCGCCGACATCATGGTCACCGGCACCACGGCCATGAACATCGACGTCTCGCAGAAGCTCAACGACGCCCTGCTGCCCTATCTGGCGCTGGTCGTGGGCCTGGCGTTCCTGCTCCTGATCGTCGTCTTCCGCTCGGTCCTGGTCCCGCTCAAGGCGGCCCTCGGCTTCCTGCTCTCGGTCCTCGCGGCCCTCGGCGCGGTCGTCGCGGTCTTCCAGTGGGGCTGGCTCGGCTCGCTCTTCGGCGTCGAGCAGACCGGCCCGATCATGTCGATGATGCCGATCTTCATGGTGGGCGTCGTCTTCGGCCTCGCGATGGACTACGAGGTCTTCCTCGTGACCCGCATGCGGGAGGCGTACGTCCACGGGGAGCGGCCCGGCCAGGCGATCGTGACCGGCTTCCGGCACGGGGCCCGGGTGGTCTCGGCGGCGGCGGTCATCATGATCGCGGTGTTCGCCGGCTTCATCGGCTCGTCCGAGCAGATGGTCAAGATGATCGGCTTCGGCCTCGCGATCGCGGTGTTCTTCGACGCGTTCGTGGTCCGCATGGCGCTGGTCCCCGCGGTCCTCGCGCTGCTCGGCAAGAAGGCGTGGTGGCTGCCGAAGTGGCTGGACCGCGCGCTGCCGAACGTGGACGTCGAGGGCGAGGGCCTGCGCACGGAGGCGGAGCGGGCCGGAGCGGCCGCGGGTGCCTCGGACGCCGACCGGGAGCCGGCGCGCGTCTGACCGAGCCCCGCCCGTTGGGGCCAACGGGTGACCCGGCCCGGGTCAGTGGGTGACCCGGCCCCGGGTCAGCGGGTGGACCGGACCCGGGTCAGCGGACGACCGGCGTGGCGGCCGTGTGGGTGCGGCGCAGGAAGCGGATCAGCGCCGACGCGTCGAACTGGACGACCGTCACGCCGTCCGGGGCGTGGAACTCCACGACCGTCTGGACCCGGCCGCACGGCCACACGTGCACGCCGTCGGCGGTGACCGGGGCCCGCAGCCCCTGCTCCAGGAGGGCCCGGTCGCAGACCCGCTGCGGCGAACCGGGGAGGCCGATCCGTACCGCGTGCGGGTCGGCCTCCGGGTCGTAGTGCAGCATGACGGGGACGGCGCGATGGCCCTCGGAGGAGTCCGTGACGAGGTGGGCGCGTGCGTACTGCTCGACTGCGGACATCACTGAACTCCTCATCCAACCGGGCACTTCGTCCGGGGCTTCCTCACCAATGTCCCATATGTCCGACGTTTCGCCCCCGGCGAGGCGTAGCCGATTCGGGACCGCAGTGCTCTTGCAAACCGTTTGCAACAAGGCCCTATCATTGAACGGTTCACCAGCGATCTGCCCTGTCCAGGGCCCCTGCCCAGGAGCGAGCGCATGCATGTCCCCGACGGGTTCATCAATGTCCCGGTGTCCGCGGCCACCGGGGTCGTCGCGGCCGGAGCCGTGGCCGTCAGCCTCAAGGGGGCGCGGCGTGAGCTGGACGAGCGGACCGCCCCGCTCGCCGGTCTGGTCGCGGCCTTCATCTTCGCGGTGCAGATGCTGAACTTCCCGGTCGCGGCCGGCACCAGCGGACACCTCCTCGGCGGCGCGCTCGCGGCCATCCTCGTCGGGCCCTTCACCGGCGTCCTGTGCGTCTCCGTCGTCCTGCTCATGCAGGGCGTGCTCTTCGCGGACGGCGGCCTGACCGCGCTCGGCGTGAACATCTCCGACATGGCGATCGTCACCACCGTCGTCGCCTACCTCGTCTTCCGCGGCCTGGTGAAGGTGCTGCCCAGGAAGCGCCGCTCGGTCACCGTCGCCTCCTTCGTCGCCGCGCTGCTCTCGGTGCCCGCCGCCGCCGTCGCCTTCACCCTCATCTACGCCCTCGGCGGCACCACCGACGTCTCCATCGGCAAGGTCGCCACCGCCATGGTCGGCGTGCACGTCCTCATCGGCATCGGCGAGGCCGCCATCACCGCGCTCACCGTCGGCGCCGTCATCGCCGTACGGCCCGACCTCGTCTACGGGGCCCGGGGCCTGACCCGGCCGCTGAAGCTGCGGGTCGGCGGGGAGCTGGTGGACGCGCCGGCCGCCGAGCCCGCGCCGGTCGCGGCCCGCTCGCACCGCCCGGTGTGGATCGTCGGCCTCGTCGCCTCCCTCGTCCTCGCGGGCTTCGTCAGCTTCTACGCCGCGACCTCCCCCGACGGCCTGGAGAAGGTCGCCCACGACAAGGGCATCGACAAGAAGACCGAGGACCACGCCGCCGCGGACTCCCCGCTCGCCGACTACGGCGTCAAGGACATCGCCGACGCCCGCCTCTCCGGCGGCCTGGCCGGCGTGATCGGCGTGGGCGTCACCGTCGTCGCCGGCTCGGCGATCTTCTGGGCGCTGCGCCGGCGTCGTACGGAGGACGCGGGCCCGGCGTCGACGGCCGCGGTCACCGGGCCGACCTCCGACGCCGCCGGCACCGGGACGTCGTCCGGCGTCACCGTCGCCGAGAAGTCCGAGAAGGCCTGACATGGGCGCGGGCCACGCCCACCGGCTCTACCGGCAGGGCCGCTCACCGGTGCACGCGCTGCCCCCGCACACCAAGCTCGCCGCCGTCTTCTGCTTCGTGATCGTCGTGGTCTCCACGCCGCGCGAGGCGATGTGGGCGTTCGGCCTGTACGCGGTGCTGCTCGGCGTCGTCGCGTACGCCGCCCGCGTCCCGGCCGGCTTCCTGCTCAAGCGCCTGCTGATCGAGATCCCGTTCGTGGCGTTCGCCGTCCTGATGCCCTTCGTCGCCCAGGGCGAACGGGTCGACGTGCTCGGCCTCACCCTGAGCGTCAACGGCCTCTGGGGCGCCTGGAACGTCCTCGCCAAGGGCACGCTCGGCGTCGCCGCCTCCGTGCTGCTCGCCGCCACGACCGAGCTGCGCGCCCTGCTCCTCGGCCTCCAGCGGCTGCGGCTGCCCGCGCTCCTCGTCCAGATCGCCTCCTTCATGATCCGGTACGGCGACGTCATCACGGACGAGATGCGCCGCATGAAGATCGCCCGCGAGTCGCGCGGCTTCGAGGCGCGGGGCGTGCGGCAGTGGGGCGTCCTCGCCAAGTCCGCGGGCGCCCTCTTCATCCGCTCGTACGAGCGGGGCGAGCGGGTGCACCTGGCCATGGTCAGCCGCGGCTACACCGGGTCGATGCCGGTCATCGACGACGTACGCGCCTCACGGACGCAGTGGCGTCAGGCGCTGGCCCTGCCGCTGACCGCCCTCCTCGTCTGCTTGTTGGGATGGACCCTGTGACCTTGGCACCCTCGCTCGAAGTGGCCGGCCTCGCCTTCGCCTACCCCGACGGGCACCAGGCGCTCTTCGGCGTCGACTTCACCGTCGGACGCGGCGAGCGCGTCGCCCTGCTTGGGCCGAACGGCGCGGGCAAGACGACCCTCGTGCTGCACCTGAACGGCATCCTGACCGGCGGCGCGGGCACGGTCACCGTGGCCGGGCTGCCCGTCGGCAAGAAGCACATGGCGGAGATCAGGCGCCGGGTCGGCATCGTCTTCCAGGACCCGGACGACCAGCTGTTCATGCCCACCGTGCGGGAGGACGTCGCCTTCGGGCCCGCGGCCGCCGGGATGCGCGGACCCGAGCTGGAGGCGCGGGTGGGAAAGGCGCTGGGGCAGGTCGGCATGGCGGAGTTCGCGGACCGCCCGCCGCACCACCTCTCCTTCGGGCAGCGGCGCAGGGTGGCGGTCGCGACGGTGCTCGCCATGGAGCCGGAGATCCTCGTCCTGGACGAGCCCTCCTCCAACCTCGACCCGGCCTCGCGCCGCGAACTCGCCGACATCCTGCGGTCCCTGGACGTGACCGTCCTCATGGTCACGCACGACCTGCCGTACGCCCTGGAGCTCTGCCCCCGCGCCCTGATCCTCAGCGACGGCGTCATCGCGGCCGACGGCCCCACCGGCGACCTGCTCGCCGACGACGACCTGATGAGCGCGCACCGCCTGGAGCTGCCCTTCGGCTTCGATCCGAAGACGGTACGGTCGAACAGCTAGGGAATCGTTGGCGTGGAGTGGCGGTTGGCTTGGGCATGGACGATGTCATAGGTGGGGTGCACGGCACGGTGGCGCCCGGCTTCGAGCCGGTACGGGACGCCTTCGCACGGAACTTCGCCGAGCGCGGCGAACGCGGCGCCGCCGTCTCCGTGTACCGCGACGGGCGCAAGGTCGTCGATCTGTGGGGCGGCGCGAAGGATGTCGACGGGGACGTCGCGGCCGGTGCCGCGCCCTGGGAGTCCGGCACCGCGCAGGTCGTCCGCTCGGCCACCAAGGGGGTCGCGGCCGCCGCGCTGCTCCTGCTGCACCAGCGCGGGGAGCTGGACCTGGACGCGCCGGTCGGCGCGTACTGGCCGGAGTTCAAGGCGCGCGGCAAGGAACGGACCCTGGTCCGGCACGTCCTCGCGCACCGCGCCGGTGTGCCCGCCCTGGACCGGCCGCTGACGCCCGGTGAGGCGTACGACCCCGACCTCGCCGCCGCGGTCGTCGCGGCGCAGGCCCCGTTCTGGGCGCCGGGCGAGGACCACGGCTACCACGCGCACACGTACAGCTGGCTGACCGGCGAACTCGTGCGGCGGGTGACGGGCCGTCCCATGGGGGAGTGGATCGCTTCCGAGATCGCGCGCCCGCTCGGTCTCGCCCTGTGGGTCGGACTGCCCGAGGCGGAGGCGGCGCGGGCCGGCCGGCTGGGACGCATCGAGCCGGCCGAGGCGCCGGGCGGCCTGCGGGTCCGCCCCAAGCGGAACGTGGCGGAGGCGTACGCGGACCCCGCCTCGCTGACCCGTCGCGCCTTCGCTGCGATCGACCCGCTGCCCGACGAGAACGACCCCGCCTACCGGGCGGCGGCGCTCCCCGCGTCCAACGGCGTCGCCACGGCGGACGGCCTCGCCCGGTTCTACGCCTCCCTGATCGGTGAGGTCGACGGCCGGCGGGGGCTGTTCACGCCGGAGACGGTGGCGCTGGCGCGCGGCGAGGCGTCGGCCGGACCCGACCGCGTCCTGGTCGTCGGCACCCGCTTCGGCCTCGGCTACATGCTGCACGGCGCCGCGTCCCCGCTCCTGTCCCCCGGCTCCTTCGGCCACCCCGGCCGGGGCGGCGCCCTGGGCTTCGCGGACCCGGAGTCGGGCCTGGCGTTCGGCTATGTCACGAACGGCATGAACAAGGGGGTCACGGCGGACCCGAGGGCCCAGGCGCTGGTACGGGCGCTGCGCACCGCGGTGTGACGCCGTAGGCACGGCAGCGTGACGCCGAGGGCGCCCCTCCCGCTAACCCGCGTGCAGCATCAGCCCGATCCCCGCCACCATCAGCCCCGCCGCCACCAGCCGTGGCGCTCCGAAGCGTTCCTTGAAGAAGAGGGCGCCTATCGCCGCTCCCACGATGATCGAGGACTCCCGGAGCGCCGAGACCGGGGCCAGGTCCGCTCGCGTCTGCGCCCACAGGACCAGGCCGTAGGCCGCGACCGAGAGCGCCGCACCGACCAGGCCCACCGCCGCGAACGGGCGCAGGCGCGGGATCAGTTCGCCGCGCCAGCGGTACGCCGCGTAGAGCGGGACGGTGATGCCCTCCAGAACCATCAGCCACGCGATGTACGCCATGGAGGAGCCGGAGGCCCGTACGCCGAGGCCGTCCACCACCGTGTAAGCCGCGATGGAGACGCCCGTCGCGAGGGCCGCGCCGATGGCCGTCCAGTCGGGGCGGCGGCCCGTGCCCCGTATGCCCCACAGGGCGAGCCCGGTCAGGCCCGCGGAGGAGACCGCGACGCCCGCCGCCTGCCAGCCGTCGGGGACCTCGCCCGCGAAGACCGCCGCGAGGACCGTCACCACCAGGGGCGCGGTGCCGCGTGCGATGGGGTAGGCCTGGCCGAAGTCGCCGAGCCTGAACGACGTCATCAACAGGGCGTAGTAGCCGACGTGCAGGGCGGCGGAGAGGACCAGATACGGCCAGGCCGCCGCGTCCGGGAGCGGGACGAAGGGGGCGAGGAGCAGGCCGATCAGCGTGCCGCCGCCGGATATCAGGGTGAAGCCGACCAGCTTGTCCGTGATGTGGTGGGCGATCGCGTTCCAGCTGGCGTGGGTGACGGCGGCGAGCAGCACCGCGGCCGCGACCAGCGGGGTCACGCGGCGGTCTCGCGTACGTCCACCAGCGTGCCGCCGGCGTGGGCGACCAGTGTCTCGGGGGCCATCGGGAAGACCGCGTAGGGGGTGCCGGCCGCCGCCCACACCACGTCGTGGCCGAGGAGGGAGCGGTCGGCGAGGACGCGGGTGCGGGTGGCGTGACCAAAGGGGGGTACGCCGCCGATCGCGTAGCCGGTGGCCTCGCGGACGACGTCCGCGCGGGCACGGGTGACCTTCTCGGCGCCGAGCTCTCGGCGCACGAGGTCGAGGTCGACGCGCGACGCCCCGTCCATCAGGACCAGTACCGGGACGCCGTCCGCCGCGAAGATCAGGGACTTGCAGATCTGACTGAGCTCGCAGCCGATGGCCGCGGCGGCCTCCTGGGCGGTGCGGGTCTGCTCCGGGAACCGGCGGACCCGGGGGATCAGGTCGTCGAGGCCCAGTGTGCGGAGGGCTTCGGCGAAACGGGGGTGGGCGGCGGGTGGTACGGCTGCGCTGTCGCTCATGTCCGGCACGCTAGCGGTCTGTGTACGGGGCACGCGACCATGTATCCGCATAGCGGACGGGGGACGGGGCTCGGTCTGCCTCGGTGTCTTCGGTGGGCCGGGGGCGTTGATGGTGACCGGGGCCGCCCGGGTTTGTGCGGAGTGTGGCGCCTCCGGGCCGGCAGTAAAGGGCGCTCCGCTGCGCTACGCGTCGGCTTCGCCGATTGCGCTGCGCTCCACCCTTGACTCCCGTCCCTCCACCGCAGCGAAACGTCCGACCCGGCCGGCCAGGGTGAGGCGGCGGACCTAGCCGGTCGGGTCATCTGCTTTCGCTGCCGGGTGCGGACCGGTCCATCGTGGGCGCGGGCCTCGGTGCGTGCTCGGCCAGCCACGCGGCCCGGCTGGTCGGGTCATCGGCTCGCGCGGCCGTGTGCGGACCGGCCCATCGTGAGCCGAGGCCACGGGGCGAGCTCGGCCACGGCCCAGCCGGTCGGGTTATCACCCTTCGCTGCCGGGTGCGGCCCGGCCCATCGTCGGCGGATGCCACCTTCGATGGACTGCCCGCCGGGGGCTGGCACCTACTTTGGGAAAGTTGCGAATGAGGAGGCCGCGCGCCCCCTTGTCACACCCCAAGCGCCCTCCCCGGAACCAGTCAACCCGCTGGCGGCTGAGTTGAGTGGGGCTGCTGGGGGCGGGGGCCTGCGATCGTCCGCCCGCCGGGTGGCGCATGGAGCGTGGGGAGGGGGCGCGCGGGGATCTGCTTCGCAACTTTCTCAAAGTAGGTGCCCGATGGGGAGGGCATGGGAGGGGCGGGCCCGTATGCCAGCGGCGGGACTCGCGTGCTCGGGGGCGCATTTGCGGTGAAGGCAGGGGGCGCGCGGCGTCTCGATTCGCAACTTTTCCGAAGTAGGTGCCGGACCTCGAGAGCCCGGCCCTCGCACCCGACCCCATCTTGACCGGGACGGCCCGGCGCGATGGGCCGGTCGGCGTCCGAGCGACGTGCCCGCGTGACCAAGCCCCGATCCCGCGATCCGATTGACCTCCCGTCCGCCCGCCGGGTGGCGCATGGAGCGTGGGGAGGGGGCGCGCGGGGATCTGCTTCGCAACTTTCTCAAAGTAGGTGCCAGACCCCCAGAGGCAGAGGGCCGCACCTCCAGCCCAACACCCACCCCACCCCTGACGTCCGCCCACGATGGGCCGGTCGGCACCCGGCGGCGAAAGTGGATGGCCCGAGCGGCGTGGCCGCGCGGCTGGCCGAGCTCGCACCGTGGCGTCCGCCCGCGATGGGCCGGTCCGCACCCGGCGACGCGAGGTGATGACCCGAGCGGCGATGCCGCGCAGCTGACCGAGCACGCACCGGGGCGTCCGCCCGCGATGGGCCGGTCCGCACCCGGCAGTGAAAGGTGATGACCCGAGCAGAGTCGCCCGCCGCCTTACCCCTGGCCGTCCGGGTCGAACGTCAACGTGCGGTGGAGGGACGGGAGTCAAGGGTGGAGCGCAGCGGAATCGGCGAAGCCGACGCGACGAAGGAGCGCCCTTTACTGCCGGCCCGGAGGCGCCACACTCCGCAAAAACCCGGGCGGCCCCGGTACCCATCGAAGACACCGGCCCACCGAAGTCCCCGCCCCAAACGGCCACCGACAAACGCCCCGGCCCACCCAAGGCGCACCCCGGCCGCCGCCGCCCCTCACCCTCCGGCCAACAACATCGCCCGTACCACCGGCCCCGCCGAGTCCCCGCCATGGCCGCCCTCCTGGACGACCGCCGCCGACGCCAGGTCGCCGCGGTACGCGGTGAACCAGCCGTTGGGCTTCTTCTGGCCGTCGACCTCCGCGGAGCCGGTCTTCGCGCCCATGTCGGAGCCGAGCCCCGACATCGGCTCGACCGCCGTGCCGGCGACCGCCGTGTAGTGCATCAGCTCACGCAGCGACGCCGCCGTCGAGCCCGGCAAGGCGCGGGAGGCGGTGGCCAGTTCGCGGTCGTCGACGTCCGGCGAGACCAGATAGGGCTGGCGGAACTTGCCCGACTTCACCGTCGCCGCCACCGACGCCATGTTCAGGGGGTTCATCCGCACCCCGCCCTGCCCGATCAACGAGGCCGCCATCTGCGCGTCGCTCTGCACCGGCACCGCCCCGTCGAAGGACGGCACACCGATCGACCAGTTGTCCCGGCCGAGCCCGAAGACCTCCTGCGCCTGCTGGGTCAGGGAGTCGTTCTCCAGCTTCTCGGCCTGGCTGATGAAGGCCGTGTTGCAGGACCGGGCGAAACTCGCGCGGAACGTGCCGCCCTTGATCTCGAACTTGTCGTCGTTCTGGAACTTCCAGCCCCCGTACGTCACGTACTTGGGGCACGGGTGCTTCTTGTCGACCCCGGCGAGTTTCTTCTCCAGGAGCAGCGAGGACGTGATGACCTTCATCGTGGAGCCGGGCGCGATGGAGCCCTGGAAGGCCGTGTTGAAGCCCGGGTCGGAGTTGGCGGCCGCCAGGATCTCGCCGGTGCTCGGCTTGACCACCACGACGGACGCCCGCTGCCGCTTGGCCGTCTCGCGCTCCGCGGCCGACTGCAGCAACCCGCTGAACGTCGTCTTCAGCGTGCCCGGCGTCCCCGGCGAGAGGGTGAGCAGCGTCTTGTCGGGCAGCGCCTTCGCGTCGTCCTTCTTCGTCGCGGCGGAGTCCGGGGAGGGCTTCGAACCGGACTTCCCGTCCGCCCGCACCACCCGCAGCTCGATACCCGCCCTGCCGCCAGCCTTCTTGCCGTACTTCTCGCGCAGCCCGTCCAGCACCGTGCCCAGCGACGGGTACTTCGCCGCCGTCAGCGCGCCCCCGTCCCGGTCCACCGCCTTGATCGGCGGGTCGCCCGCCTCGCCGGTGACCAGCCGGTCGCCCTCCTTCAGCTCCGGGTGGAGGACCGAGGGCTCCCAGCCGACCAGCGTCCTGCCGTCGCTCTTGCGGCGCACGACGGTCAGTTCGGACGCGTACGAGAGCGGCTTGGTCTTTCCCTCGTACGAGACCGTGGCCGCCGCCTTGAACGGCACCGTGGCCCCCGCCCGCCTGCCCGGCGTCAGCCGCGGCTTCGTGAGGTGGCCGTCCTTGCGGTACGAGGTCAGGGACGTCAGCGCCGCCGCGCGGTCGTCGGTGAGCGCCGCGGCCCGCGCCACGTCGCCCTCGGCCCACGCGGTGAGGAACGCCCGTGCGGTGGTGCGGACTTCGGCCGCCGTCGGCGGGCCCGTCGCGACCTGCTTCTCGTCGACGCTCGAACCGTCCCCGCCGGAGCCGGCGCCCCCGGAGAGCGTGAACGCGGCGGCCCCCACGCCGACCACGACCACGGCGGCCGCCCCGCCGAGCACGCCCGGGTGCACCTTCATGTTTCTGCCGCCGCCGACGCTCTTGCGCTCGGCGGCGCGCCTTCGCTTGCCCACAAACCCTCCGCAGTTCCCCAGAACCCCCGGCTCCGCACCAGAAGGCCACCTTAGAGGCGTACGGGGAAGCACCCGACCACTTCGTCGTCCGCCCGGGCGACGGCCCGGCGGAGCGTCTACCCTGCGCCCAGCACCGCCACCACGATCGGGCCCGCCGCGTCACCGCCGTGCCCGCCACGCTGCGCCATCGCGGCCGCCGCGACGTCGCCCCGGTACCCGGTGAACCAACTGTCCGACGTGGCCTGGCCGTCGACCTCGGTGGAACCGGTCTTCGCGCCGATGTCGCCGCCGAGACCCGCCATGGCGCGCGCCCCGGTGCCGCTGACCGCGGTGCGGTGCATCATCTGGCGCAGCTGCGCGACCGTGGAGGCGCGCAGGCCGCGCGCGGTGGCCAGTTCGCGGTCGTCGAGGGACTTCGGCACGATCACCGGCTGCCGGAAGGTGCCCGTCATCGCCGTCGCCGTCACCGACGCCATGTTGAGGGGGTTCATCTGGACCTGGCCCTGACCGATGGCGTTCGTCGCGCGGTCGGGGCCCGGGGAGGCCGGAACCGTACCGTCGGAGGTGGGGACACCGGCCTTCCAGTTGTCCTGTCCGAGGCCGAAGTTGTTCTGCGCCTCCTCGGTCAGGGACTCGTCGGTGATGCCGTCCTCGTCGATGAGCTTCACGAACGCGGTGTTGCAGGAGCGCGCGAAGCTCTCCGCGAGCGTCGCGGACTCGTCGGGCACCATGCCCTTGAGGTTGTGGATGGTCTGGCTCTGCCAGGTCGCGGTGGGCGGGCACGGCGCGGGTCCGTCCGCCTTGGTGATGCCCTTGTCGATGAGCATCGCCGCCGTGAGGATCTTCATCGTCGAGCCGGGCGCCACCTTGCCCTGGAGCGCCGCGTTGAACGCGTCCGCACGGTTGTTGGCGACCGCGAGGATCTCACCGGTGCTCGGCTTCACCGCGACCACCGACGAGTCGTCGTTGCGCAGCACCGCGCGCTCCGCCGCCCTCTGCACCCCGGCGCTCAGCGTGGTGCGCAGCTTGCCCGGGGTGCCCTTGGTGAGGGTGAGCAGCGTGCGCGTCCCGGCGGCCTCGTCCTCGTGCTGCACGTACAGCTCGATGCCCGGCTTGCCGCCCGCGTGCTCGCCGTACTTCGCGCGCAGGCCGTCCAGGACGGGGCGCAGTGAGGGATAGTCCTTCTTGCGCAGGACGGCGCCGGAACGGTCCACCGCCTCGATGGGCGGCGCGGCGGCCTCCCCCGTCACGAGGGTGTCGCCCCGCTCCAGGGAGGGGTGGACGACCGCGGCCCGCCAGTCGACGAGCGGGCGCCCGGTGGTCTTGCCGCGCACCACGGTCAGCCGCGAGTCGTACGCGAAGGGCTTGCTCTTCCCCTGGTACGACACCGTCGCCGACACCGAGAACGGCACGCTGTCGCCGGACGCCCGCTTCGGGGTGATCCTCACCTTCGTCAGGTGCGCGTCCTCGCGGAAGCCGGTCAGGGCGGTGGCCGCCGCCGTGCTGTTGTCGGTGTATCCGGCGGCGTCCCCGGCGTGGCCCCCGGCCCACGCCGCGAGGAACTTGGCCGCCGTGTCCCGCACTTCCTCGCCCGACACCGGGCCCGTCTTCATCTCGGCGGAGCCCGGGCCTCCCGAACCGCCGCCCCCCGACAGGCCGTTCACCAGGTTGTACGCGCCGTATCCCGCGGTCCCCACCATCGCGGTGAAGACCCCGCCGACCAGCGCGACCTTTATTCCCTTGCGCACGATGCGCCCCCTCCCCAGGAGTTTCGCCGCAATACATGACGGCGAGGTCGTCCGCCTTGAACCCTAAGGGGGAGGGGGTACGTACGGGACGGTCGTTATCCGACGGTGTCCATGGTGTGCCCTACACCCATGTATCCAGCCACATCCGGGACCGCCAGGAATCGATGGGAATGGCGGTGCCGGAGTAAATGGGCCAGAAATAGATGAAATTCCACAGGATCAGCAGGACGAGGACGCCCGAGGCCGCCGCGCCCGCCACGCGCCGCCCCTCGCTCGAACCCGGCGGTCCGAGCAGCGCGCCCACCAGCATCGCCACCGCGAGACACAGGAACGGCACGAAGACGACCGCGTAGAAGTAGAAGATCGTCCGCTCCTGGTAGAAGAACCAGGGCAGATAGCCCGCGAGCACCGCGCACAGGATCGCGCCCGCCCGCCAGTCGCGGCGGAACGCCCACCGCCACACCACGTAGACCAGCGCGAGCGCCGCCACCCACCACAGCAGCGGGGTGCCGAGCGCGAGGACCTCCCGGGCGCACTTCTCCGTGGTGTCCGAGGGACAGCCGTCCTTGCCGGGAAGCGGCGACTCGTAGAAGTACGAGACGGGCCGGCCGTCGACGATCCAGCTCCACGGGTTCGACTGGTAGGTGTGCGGCGAGGACAGGCCCACATGGAAGTCGTAGACCGCGTGCTCGTAGTGCCACAGGCTGCGCACCCAGTCCGGCAGCCAGGTCCAGCTGCCGCCCTTCCCCTCCGTCGCCGCCCAGTTGCGGTAGTAGCCGCCCGAGCCGTCCGCCGGCGAGAGGATCCAGCCGAGCCACGACACGACGTACGTGACGAGCGCCACCGGCACCGTCGCGACGAACGCCGGCAGCACGTCGTGCCGCAGGACCGCCCGGTAGGGCCGCACCGCGCCGGCCACCCGGCGCGCGCCCACGTCCCACAGGACCGTCATCAGGCAGAGGAAGACCATCACGTACAGGCCGTTCCACTTGGTGCCGAAGGCGAGGCCCAGGCAGAGCCCGGCCGCCCACCGCCACGGCCGCCACCCGAGGCGCAGCGTCTGCGCGACCCGCACGTCGGGCCGCACCCGGCCGTCCTCGTCCACCGGCAGCGCCGCGGCGAGCCGGGCCCGCGCCCTGTCCCGGTCGATCAGGAAGCAGCCGAAGGCGGCCAGCACGAAGAACATCAGGATCTGGTCGAGCAGGGCGGTGCGGCTCATCACGAAGTGCAGGCCGTCCACCGTGAGCAGCGCGCCCGCCAGACAGCCGAGGAACGTGGAGCGGAACAGCCGCCGCCCGATCCGGCAGAGCATCAGCACCGAGAGCGTGCCGAGCAGCGCCGTCATGAACCGCCAGCCGAACGGGTCGAAACCGAACAGCCACTCCCCGACGCCGATCACGTACTTGCCGACCGGCGGATGCACCACGTACGCCGCGTCGTGCGGGATCGCGATGTCACCGCCCTGCCGCAGGACGTCGTCGTTGACCTTCTCCGGCCAGTTGACCTCGAAACCGCGGTGGATGAGCGCCCAGGCGTCCTTCGCGTAATACGTCTCGTCGAATATCACGGCCTTCGGATTGCCGAGGTTCAGGAACCTGGTGATCCCGGCGACGAGCGTGATCAGCAGCGGGCCGCCCCAGCCGGACCAGCGCACCAGCCGGCCGGCGAACGGCTCGGACAGGCCGAGCGTCAGCCACAGGCGGGGGCTCGGCTCCGCGTACCGGGGGACGAGACGGGCCGTGACGTCGTCTCTGGCGCGCTCCGCATGACCGAATCGGCGCAGCCGCCGCTGCCACGAGGGCTGCTGCTCCTCGGCTGCCTGGCCCTCGCGGGTGTCCGGGGAAGACGCGGTACTGGTCACCGCGCCATCGTAGGGAACCAGACTGTGCGAGTCCCGCCCACCGGCCCCTGCGAGGATGGATCCGTGACAGGACGCGCTGATTCCCCCGGAACCCTGGTGCTGGCAGGCACCCCCATCGGCGACGTCGCCGACGCCCCGCCGCGGCTCGCCGCCGAGCTGGAGGCGGCCGACGTCGTGGCGGCCGAGGACACCCGGCGGCTGCGCCGGCTCACCCAGGCGCTGGGGGTGCAGGTCGGCGGCCGGGTCGTCTCCTACTTCGAGGGCAACGAGGCGGCGCGCACGCCCGAGCTGGTGGAGGCGCTGGCCGGCGGCGCGCGGGTGCTGCTGGTGACCGACGCCGGCATGCCGTCGGTCTCCGACCCCGGCTACCGGCTCGTCGCCGCGGCCGTGCAGCGGGACGTGCGGGTGACCGCCGTGCCGGGACCGTCCGCCGTGCTCACGGCGCTCGCGCTCTCCGGCCTTCCGGTGGACCGGTTCTGCTTCGAGGGCTTCCTGCCGCGCAAGGCGGGCGAGCGCCTCTCCCGGCTGCGCGAGGTCGCCGACGACCGCCGCACCCTCGTCTACTTCGAGGCCCCGCACCGCATCGACGACACGCTCGCCGCGATGGCCGAGGCGTTCGGCGAGGAGCGCAGGGCCGCGGTCTGCCGCGAGCTGACCAAGACGTACGAGGAGGTCAAGCGCGGATCCCTGAAGGAACTGGCGGAGTGGGCGGCCGACGGCGTACGCGGCGAGATCACCGTCGTCGTCGAGGGCGCGCCCGAGAGGAGCGCGGCGGAACTCGGCCCCGAGGAGCTGGTGCGCAGGGTGCGGGTGCGCGAGGAGGCGGGGGAGCGGCGCAAGGAGGCGATCGCCGCGGTGGCCGCCGAAGCGGGGCTTCCCAAACGCGAGGTGTTCGATGCCGTCGTGGCGGCAAAGAATGCGGATCGGGGCGGCCCATCGGAAGGCAAAGGACTATCGTGAAAGGCAAAGCGCGGGCCGCGCACCAGGCCTCTTTCCTATGGAAAGGCCAAAACGGCTCCATTGCTCGACAGGTCTGATGCGCTCGCTCCGGGAAAGGCGTCCACTGATTGAAGGGACGCACCCGTCCCCACGCTTCCGGCCGGGGCCGTCCCCGGACCCGGCAGCGCTTGTCCCTCGGGCAAGAGGAGCAGCGGGCATGAGTGACATCGCAGACACCGGCCACCCCACCACGGCGATCAACGTCGTTCACGAGTCGTACGCCTTCGCCTGCATGCGGTGCGGGCACGGCTGGGAGCAGTCGTACGAGATAGAGCACCACGTGGACGGTTCGGGCCACGAGTTCGTGACGTACCTGGCGGACGGCCGGCGCGTGCCGTCCCCGCTGACCCGGCCCACGTGCCTGAACTGCGGTGGCCACGTCGTGCGGATCATGCGGGCGGGGCAGGTGTCCTCGGTCCTCGACATGATGCGGCGGCAGAACGGGGACAAGCGGGTGGGCAAGCCGGCCGGACCGGTGGACGCCGACGCCGACGCGGATGTCGTCGCCGCCGGGGGCGCCACCGCGGCGCGGCCCGCGTCCGACCACCACTGGCACCTCTCGGACCTGCTCCACCCGTTCCAGCACCGCAAGGGCCACTGAGGCCGGGGCGGACCACCCCGGGCGGGGGGCTTCGTAGGATCGGAGCATGCCTTCGAAGAACGCCGACGTCCCCCCGCCGCTGCCCGAACCCCTCCGGGTCCCGGTCGCCGACTCGCACACCCACCTCGACATGCAGTCGGGCTCGGTCGAGGAGGGCCTCGCCAAGGCCGCGTCCGTGGGCGTCACCACGGTCGTGCAGGTGGGCTGCGACGTCCGCGGCTCCCGGTGGGCGGCCGAGACCGCCGCCGCGCACGACAGCGTGCACGCGACCGTCGCCCTGCACCCCAACGAGGCGCCCCGCATCGTCCTCGGCGACCCCGACGGGTGGTCCCGGCAGGGCGAGCGGGAGGCCGGCGGCGACGCCGCGCTCGACGCGGCGCTCGCCGAGATCGACCGGCTCGCGGCGCTGCCGCAGGTGCGCGGCGTCGGCGAGACGGGCCTGGACCACTTCCGCACCGGGCCGGAGGGCATGGCCGCGCAGGAGCGGTCCTTCCGCGCCCACATCGAGATCGCGAAGCGGCACGGCAAGGCGCTCGTCATCCACGATCGCGAGGCGCACGAGGACGTGCTGCGGATCCTGAAGGAGGAGGGCGCCCCCGAGCGCACCGTCTTCCACTGCTACTCCGGCGACGCCGCGATGGCCCGAGTCTGCGCGGAGCAGGGCTACTTCATGTCCTTCGCGGGCAACGTCACCTTCAAGAACGCGCAGGACCTGCGGGACGCACTGGCCGTCGCGCCGCTCGAACTCGTGCTCGTCGAGACGGACGCGCCGTTCCTCACGCCCGCGCCGTACCGCGGACGGCCCAACGCGCCGTATCTCATTCCGGTCACATTGCGCGCGATGGCCGACATGCGGGGCATCGACGAGGACGCCATGGCCACGGCCGTCTCGGCGAACACGGCACGCGCGTTTGCTTACTGACCGATAACGAAGCGGGACGGCGCCAACCGCCCGCGCACCACGGCTCAGGTCAACGCAGCGACACTGCGTAGTCGTGCTGCTTTGGAGAGTGACGGTGGCTCCGCTAGGTTCTGTCCGCCCGGTACGGACCCCTGGAGCGTCGTCGTGAGCAGTGCGCGGTACGAGACGTACGAGCCGCCCTTTGAGCCGCCCTTCGAGCCGGCTCGCGAGCCCTTCCCGCGTGAGCCGGCGGTCTACGCGGAGCCGACGTACGCGTTGCCGACGTACGAGCCGCCGGTGTACGAGTCGCCGTTGCACGAAGCGCCCACGTACGGAGCGCCCACGTACGGAGCGCCCGGGTACGGGGCGTCCGGGTACGGCGCCCCGGCGTACGACGTACCGCCGACCGCCGAGCCGTGGCGCGCGGCGCCGTACGACGCCACGCTCCTCGACGTCGGCGCCGACGCGACAATCGCCGTCACCGTGCCGGACGGGGCCGCGGACGAGGACGCCCCGGGCCAGCGGTTCCCCCGCCAGTCAGGGACACCCGCGGCGCCCGCGCCGGCGGGGCGGGCCGCGCGGCGGCGCGGGGCCGGCGGGCGCGCCCTTCCCGCGGCGCCGGAGCGGGGCGGGACGCCGCGGCCGCCCGAGGCGATGCGCAAGCTGGTGCCGCAGGCCCTCGTCGTGGCGTTCCTCGCGGGCGGCACGTCCGCGTTCGTCGCCAACGACAAGGCCGTACAGCTCATCGTCGACGGCAAGCCGCGCACCCTGCACACCTTCGCGGACGACGTCGGCGAACTCCTCGCCGACGAGGGCGTGGACGTCGGCTCGCACGACATCGTGGCGCCCGCGTCCACGACGGCGCTCGCCAGCGGCGACGAGATCGCCGTCCGGTACGGCAGACCCGTCCACCTCACCCTCGACGGGCAGCGGCGCAAGGTGTGGACCACGGCGCAAACCGTGGAGGGGGCGCTGCGGCAGCTCGGGGTGCGGGCGGAGGGGGCGCAGCTGTCGGCCTCGCGCTCCCGGCGGATCGACCGCGACGGCCTCGCCCTCGACGTACTGACCGAACGCACCGTCACGATCATGGCGGACGGGCGGGAGCGGACGATCCGCACGAACGCGGCGACCGTGCGGGACGCGGTCGCCGAGGCCGGGGTGACGCTGCGGGGCCAGGACACGACGTCGGTGGGGCCGGAGAGCTTTCCGCGCGACGGGCAGACCGTGACGGTCATGCGGATCACCGGTACGAAGGAGGTCCGCGAGGAGCCGATCCCCTTCGAGGTGGAGAGGACCGAGGACGCGACGGTGCTGCGCGGCACGGAGGTCGTGGCGCAGGCGGGGCGGCCGGGGGTGCGGCGGGTCACGTACACGGTGCGGTCGGTGAACGGGGTGAAGCAGAAGCCGCGGCGGGTGCGGACGGAAGTGGTGCGGGAGCCGCAGAAGCGGATCGTGAAGGTGGGCACGAAACAGATGCCGTCGTCGGTGGCGGGTGCGGACGGCCTCGACTGGGGCGGGCTCGCCCACTGCGAGTCGGGCGGGCGGCCCGCGGCGGTGGACCCGTCCGGCACGTACGGCGGCCTGTACCAGTTCGACACCCGGACGTGGCAGGCACTGGGCGGCTCGGGCCGCCCCCAGGACGCGTCGGCGTCGGAACAGACGTTCCGAGCGAAGAAACTCTACGTACAACGCGGAGCAACCCCCTGGCCCCACTGCGGCCGCCGCCTGTAGCCCCCGGACCACCCGCCCGCCCGGCCCGTCGCGGAGGCCCCCCGCCCACCCGCTCAGACCGTCGCGGAGCCCCCCGGCCCACCCGCTCAGACCGTCGCGGAGGCCCCTGGCCCACCCGCTCAGACCGTCGCGGCGCACCCCCCCACCCACCCGCCCCTACCCCAACCCCGCGTCGCGGGGTGAACGGGTGGGTGGGTGGGAGACATCCGCCGCGGAGCGGCGGCGCTGTTCTAGGCCCGGCAGCAGGACGCGAAGCCCCACCCGCCCGGCCCACCCGCCCAGGGGGCCCCACCCGCCCAGGGGCCCCACCCGCCCAGGGGCCCCACCCGCCCTGGGGACCCCGCCCGGCCCACCCGCCCCGGCGGAGGCCCCCCGCCCAGGGGCCCCGAGGACCGCGCGAGGCCCAGGGGCCAGGCCCCGTAACCTTGTCCCGTGAGCACTGAGCACGGCGCCCTCCTCGGCCCCGCCGACATCCGCGAACTGGCCGCTGCCCTGGGCGTACGCCCGACCAAGCAGCGCGGCCAGAACTTCGTCATCGACGCCAACACGGTGCGTCGCATCGTCCGCACCGCGGAGGTCCGCCCGGACGACGTCGTCGTCGAGGTCGGCCCGGGCCTCGGGTCCCTGACCCTGGCCCTGCTCGAGACCGCGTCCCACGTCACCGCCGTGGAGATCGACGACGTGCTGGCCGGGGCGCTGCCCGCGACCATCGAGGCGCGCCTCCCGCAGAAGGCCGGCTCCTTCGCGCTCGTGCACAGCGACGCCATGCTCGTCGGCGAGCTCCCGGGCCCCGCCCCGACCGCGCTGGTCGCGAACCTCCCGTACAACGTCGCCGTCCCCGTCCTGCTGCACATGCTCGACACCTTCCCGACCATCGAGCGCACGCTCGTGATGGTGCAGGCCGAGGTCGCCGACCGGCTCGCCGCCGGGCCCGGCTCGCGGGTCTACGGCGTGCCCTCCGTGAAGGCCAACTGGTACGCGGACGTCAAGCGCGCCGGGTCCATCGGGCGGAACGTCTTCTGGCCCGCGCCGAACGTCGACTCCGGCCTCGTGTCGCTGGTGCGCCGCGCCGAGCCGGTGAAGACCAGCGCGTCCAAGCGCGAGGTCTTCGCCGTCGTCGACGCCGCCTTCGCGCAGCGCAGGAAGACGCTGCGGGCCGCCCTCGCGGGGTGGGCCGGCTCCGCGGCCGCCGCCGAGGCCGCGCTCGTCGCCGCCGGGGTATCGCCCCAGGCCCGCGGCGAGGCCCTCACCGTCGAGGAGTTCGCCCGCATCGCGGAGCACAAGGAGGCCGCCGCGTGAGCGTGACCGTACGGGTTCCCGCGAAGGTCAACGTCCAGCTGGCGGTGGGCGCCGCCCGCCCCGACGGCTTCCACGACCTCGCCAACGTCTTCCTCGCCGTCGGCCTCTACGACGAGGTCACCGTCGCCCCCGCCGACGCACTGCGGATCACCTGCGAGGGCCCCGGCGCCGACCAGGTCCCCCTGGACCGCACGAACCTCGCGGCCCGCGCCGCGGAGCTGCTGGCCGCGCGGCACGGGATCGAGCCCGCCGTGCACCTGCACATCAAGAAGGACATCCCCGTCGCGGGCGGCATGGCCGGCGGCAGCGCGGACGGCGCGGGCGCGCTCGTGGCGTGCGACGCGCTGTGGGGGACCGGCGCGTCCCGGGCCGAACTGCTCGACATCTGCGCCGAGTTGGGCAGCGACGTACCGTTCGGTCTGGTCGGCGGAGCCGCGCTCGGCACCGGCCGGGGCGAGAAGCTGACGCCGCTGGAGGTCGGCGGCACCTTCCACTGGGTCTTCGCCGTCGCCGACGGCGGGCTCTCCACGCCCGCCGTGTACCGCGAGTTCGACCGGCTCACCCCCGCCGCGCCCGCGCCCGAGGCGTCCCCCGCGCTGCTCGACGCGCTGCGCGCGGGCGACGCGGAGGCGCTCGCCGCCACGGTCACCAACGACCTGCAGCCCGCCGCGCTCTCCCTCTTCCCGCGACTGCGCGAGACCCTCGCCGCCGGCCGGGCGGCGGGCGCCCTGGCCGCCCTCGTCTCCGGCTCGGGGCCGACCACCGCGTACCTCACCACCGACGCCGCCTCCGCCCACAAGGTGGCCGACGCCCTGACGGCCTCCGGCACCTGCCGCACCGCCCGCGTCGCCCAGGCCCCGGCGCCGGGAGCGGTCCTGCTCTGAGCGCCCGGGTCAGAGCAGGTCGATGGCGGTGAGGTCGATGTCGATGTCGAACGGGACGGAGACCTTCAGGTGCTGGTGGTGGATGCCCGTGAGGGCGTACGTGCCGGACGCCGTGCCGAGTTCGTACACCTGGACGACTGGGTGATCGTCCTGGCCTGCCATTTCCACCAGCCAGAAGTGGGGGATGCCGGCGGCGGCGTACTTGAGCGGTTTGCTGTCGCGGTCGCGTGCCGCCGAGTCGGGAGAGACGACTTCCACCGCCAGCAGGACATCGGCTACGGGGAAGGACGTCTGGCTACGGCTTACGACAGCTTCCTTGCGGACGACACTGATGTCCGGCTCGGGGCCGTTGTGGCGATCGATGACCACCGTCATTTCCCGCCCCACCCGCAAGTCCGCCGGCACGGTGCCACGGAGCCCGTTCACCAACAGGTCGATGGCGAGGCTGTGGAAGTAGCGCTGCGGACTCACGAAGACCAGGCTCCCGTCGATCAGCTCGGTGTGCGGCGGGAGGCCGGGCAGCGTGCGCAGGTCGTCCACGGTCCAGCCCTCCGGTGGCGGCACCGGCCACCGGGTGTCGGACGCCGACTCGGAGAACGGTTCGGGAATCGGCTCGGCGGTCATGGTTCCTCCCATGGACGGGATTCTGCGGCCCGCCCTCAACGGTAGCCGCGGGTTCCTTGATCCGTCATCACGAAGAGTGAGCGACCCCGTACCCCGGAGCGGGCCGGAGCCCGTCCTCGCGGGCGACTACGCTGGAGGATCGATCGATCCCCCCTGTCAGGAGAGAAATGGCCGTCAATCTCGTCAATGTCGAGGCTGTCAGCAAGGTGTACGGCACCCGTGCCCTGCTCGACGGCGTCTCACTCGGCGTGTCCGAGGGGGACCGGATCGGTGTCGTGGGGCGCAACGGCGACGGGAAGACCACCCTGATCCGGCTGCTCGCCAAGCTGGAGGAGGCGGACACCGGCCGCGTCACGCACAACGGCGGGCTGCGGCTCGGCGTGCTGACGCAGCACGACTCGCTGGACCCGGCCGCCACCGTCCGGCACGAGGTCATCGGGGACCTCGCCGACCACGAGTGGGCGGGCAGCGCCAAGATCAGGGACGTGCTGACCGGGCTGTTCGGCGGGCTCGACCTGCCGGGGTTCCCGCAGGGGCTCGACACCGTCATCGGCCCGCTCTCCGGCGGTGAGCGCCGGCGCATCGCCCTGGCCAAGCTGCTGATCGCCGAGCAGGACCTGATCGTGCTCGACGAGCCGACCAACCACCTCGACGTCGAGGGCATCTCGTGGCTGGCCCAGCATCTGCGCACGCGCCGCTCCGCGCTCGTCTGCGTGACGCACGACCGCTGGTTCCTGGACCAGGTGTGCACCCGCATGTGGGACGTGCAGCGCGGCTCCGTCTTCGAGTACGAGGGCGGGTACTCCGACTACGTGTTCGCGCGCGCGGAGCGTGAGCGCATCGCCGCCACCGAGGAGACCAAGCGGCAGAACCTGATGCGCAAGGAGCTGGCCTGGCTGCGGCGCGGCGCCCCGGCCCGCACCAGCAAGCCGAAGTTCCGCATCGAGGCCGCCAACGAGCTGATCGCCGACGTGCCGCCGCCGCGGGACACCAGCGAGCTGATGAAGTTCGCGACGACACGGCTCGGCAAGACCGTCTTCGACCTGGAGGACGTGTCCGTCCAGGCCGGCCCGAAGCTGCTGCTCAAGCACCTGACCTGGCAGCTCGGCCCCGGCGACCGGATCGGCCTGGTCGGTGTGAACGGCGCGGGCAAGACCTCGCTGCTTCGCGCCATGGCGGATGCCGCCCGCAGTGACGGCGACGTGCAGCCCGTGGCCGGCAAGGTCGTCGTCGGCAGGACGGTGAAGCTGGCCTATCTGTCGCAGGAGGTCGCCGAGCTGAAGCCGACGCTGCGGGTGCTCGAAGCCGTGCAGCAGGTGCGCGAGCGGGTCGACCTCGGCAAGGGCCGGGAGATGACCGCGGGCCAGCTCTGCGAGACGTTCGGGTTCAACAAGGAGAAGCAGTGGACGCCGGTCGGCGACCTCTCCGGCGGTGAGCGGCGCAGGCTGCAGCTGCTGCGGCTGCTGATGGACGAGCCCAACGTCCTCTTCCTCGACGAGCCCACCAACGACCTCGACATCGAGACCCTGACGCAGCTGGAGGACGTGCTCGACGGCTGGCCCGGCTCCATGGTCGTCATCTCCCACGACCGGTTCTTCGTCGAGCGGACGACGGACAAGGTGTTCGCGCTTCTGGGCGACGCCACCATGCGGATGCTGCCGCGCGGCATCGACGAGTACCTGGAGCGCAGGCAGCGGATGGCGCAGGCGGCCGCTCCGGCCGCGGCGCAGGCGGCGCCCGCGCAGGACGCCGCGGTGAAGACCGTGTCGGCCGCCGAGGCCCGCGCCGCCAAGAAGGAACTGCAGAAGATCGAGCGGCAGCTGGACAAGGTCTCCGACAAGGAGGCCAAGCTCCACACGCAAATCGCCGATAACGCCACGGACTTCGAGAAGGTGGCCAAACTGGACGCCGAACTCCGTGAACTGATCGGTGAGCGCGAGGAGTTGGAAATGCGCTGGCTGGAGCTTGCGGAGGACGCGTAGAGCTCCCGTGGAGCTCCCATAACGGAGGCGTCACGGGCCGGTTCTTCCTTGGGAACAGGGACAGGACCGGCCCCGTGTGATAGGGCGCCAGGGTGATAGAAAGGCTGCCCTCAGCACCATTTGGCGTGCCGAAAATCAGTGAAGGGGGAAGCGCTGATGTCTCAGCCGCCCAACCAGCCGCCGCCCGGCGGCTTCGGAGCTCCGCAGGATCCACCACAGCCCGGCTACGGCTACCCGCAGACGCCGGGTCCGTACAACCCGCCGACCCAGCCCGCCCAGCCGGGCCCCTACGGTCAGCCGCAGCAGCCCGGCCCCTACAACCAGCCGACCCAGCCGGGCCAGCCGGGGCCCTACGCCGCCCAGCCGCAGTACGGCTACCCGCAGCAGCCGCCCACCCAGCCGCAGTTCCCGGCGGGACCCGGTCCCGGCACGCCGCCCGGCGGCGGCAACAAGCGCAACAAGCTGGTGCTGGTCGTCGCCGCGGCCGTGGCCGCGCTGCTCGTCGCGGGCGGTGTCACCTACGCCGTCGTCGGCGGTGACGACAGCGGCGGCGGGAAGAAGTCCGAGGCCAAGAACAAGGACCCCGAGCCGCACGTCTCCACCCCGGTCAACCCGGGCAACGGAAGCGGCGACGGCCACGAGGGCAAGGAGGACCTCAACGCGGGCCGCCAGGCCGGCGAGGCGAAGGTCCTCTGGTACAAGGAGGCGCCGAAGGTCCCCGGCTCCGGCGGCGACGCCCCCGGCATGTGGATCGACGGCGACATCGTGGTGAAGGCCGCGTACAAGCAGCTCCTCGCGTACAACGTGAAGACCGGCAAGATCGCCTGGGACGCCATCACGTTCCCGGAGAAGATCTGCGCCGCGACCCAGTCGGCCACCGACGACAAGAAGATCGTGGTGGCGTACAAGGAGGGTTCGCAGTCCGGCGCCGAGTGCAACCAGCTCCAGGTCGTCGACCTGAAGACCGGTGACAAGGGCTGGGGCAAGCCGGTCAAGAACCAGGGCCTGTTCGACTCCTCGCTCTCCAGCCAGTTGGCGCTCGTCGGGGACGTGCTGATGGTCGGCCGCGAGCAGTCCGGCACGGCGCTGCGGATGAGCGACGGCAAGCAGCTCTACATCGCGAAGAAGAAGGACGAGGGCACCTGCTTCCCCAACGGGTTCGCGGGCGGCGAGAAGCTCCTCATGGCGCTGTCCTGCGGGGCGAGCACCCCCACCGAGCACGACGAGCTGCAGCAGCTCGACCCGAAGACCGGCAGGGCCCTGTGGACCAAGAAGTTCCCCAAGGGCTGGCGCATCGAGAAGCTCTACTCGGTCAGCCCGACGGTCGTGTACCTCAAGAACGAGGACAAGGACCGGTCGAACATCACGGTCCTGAAGGCGAACAGCGACGCGACGCGCTCGCAGGTCGTCTCCAAGGACAAGTTCGCCCCGGAGTGCGGTTACTCGTTCCTCGACGGTGAGCTGAACGGCTGCCTGGGCGCGACGGCCGACGACACCTACCTCTACCTGCCGACCGAGGCGAAGAGCGGCGCGAACGACATCGTCGCGATCAGCCTGGCCACCGGCAAGGAGGCCTGGCGCGTCAAGTCGCCGCTGGACGAGGCGATGGTCCCGATGAAGACCGAGGACGGCGCGCTGATCGCGTACGTCAAGCCGTCGTACGACGCCGGCGGCCGCGTCGTCTCCTTCAAGATCTCCGGCTCGCACAAGCCCGAGACCCTTCTGCAGCACCCGCAGGGCACGTCGAAGATCGAGAGCGGCTTCTACTCGAAGGACATCGACTACGTGGACGGGCGCTTCTACATCTCCACCACCAACATCATGAGCACGTCCGGCCAGGCGAAGCTGATGCTCGCCTACGGCAAGTGATCCGCTCCGCCCCCGCTCGCGTCAGCACCCTCTCGCCCGCTCCCGTCCCCAAGGAACAGACACCGTCATGACCCAGCCGCCCCAGCCACCGAACCAGCCGCCGAACCAGCCCCCGCAGGGCGGCTTCGGCGCCCCGCAGGACCCGCCGCCCGGCGGCTTCGGCAAGGCCCCGGACCCCGGTTACGGCTACCCGCAGGCGCCCCAGCCGCCGCAGACCCCGCCGCCCGCGGCCCCGCCCGCCGCCCCTCCGGCACCCCCGGCACCCCCGGCACCTCCGGCACAGCCGACCGGTCAGCCGACCGGGCAGCCCAACTACGGCTACCCGCAGGCGCCCCCGGCCCCCCAGCCGCCGGCGCCCCCGCAGAGCTACGCCTATCCGACCCAGCCCGCCCAGCCGCAGGTCCAGCAGGGCTACCCGCAGTACCAGCAGGGCTATCCGCAGGGTTACCAGCAGCCCCCCACCATGCCGACCCCGCCGCAGCCCGGCGACGGCGGCTCCGGCGGCGGCAAGAAGATCAGCGGCCAGATGGCGATCATCATCGCGGCGGTCGCCGCGATCGCGCTGATCGTCGGCGGCGGCGTCTTCTACGCCTCGACGAAGGACGACGACCCCAAGAAGGACACCGCGCAGGGCGAGAAGGGCAAGGGCGGCAAGGACGAGAAGGGCGGGGGCGGGCTGCCCGGCCAGGGCTCGGCCAAGGAGAAGGCCCCGGCCAGCCCCTCGGCCAAGGTGGTCATGCAGCTGCCCCAGCCGAAGATCCCCAAGGACCAGATCTGGAACGCCACCGGATCGGTGCTGACCGATGACGTCTACGCCAAGGCGGGCATCAACGAGCTGAACGGCTACGACCCGGACACCGGCAAGAAGAAGTGGACCATCCCGCTCTCCGGCATGGCCTGCGCGATGTCGCACGAGGTCACCGACGACGGCATCGCCGCGGTCGTCACCGAAGAGGCCAAGCGGAACAAGAAGGGCGACTACGAGCAGTGCAGCAACGTCTCCGCGGTCGACCTGAAGTCCGGTAGGAAGCTCTGGACCGAGTCCGCCGAGACCAACGGCATGAAGGCGACGTTCAAGGAAGTCACCATCTCGGGCACCACCATCGCCGCGGGCGCCGGCACCTCCAGCGGCGGCGCCGCGTGGGACGTCAAGGGCAAGAGCCTGTGGAAGCCCAAGGTCGGCAAGTGCGAGGACGTCGGCTACGCCGGCGGCGACCAGCTCGTCGCGGTCCGCAAGTGCGGCACGTACGGCGACGAGACGCTGAAGGTCCAGCTGCTCGACCCGAAGACCGGCAGCGAGAAGTGGACGTACCCGATCGCGCCCGGCGTCGACAACGCCAAGATCATCTCGACCAATCCGGTCGTCTTCGGCCAGGACACCACCGAGATCACCGCGTCCGGCGCGACCGACGTCTTCTCCCTCGACGAGCACGGCAAGCTGCGCACGAAGATCTCGCTGGAGGACGGCAAGTACGACCACGACTGCGGCGTCAACATGGTCAACGACTGCCGGGCGATCGCCGTCGGCAACGACCGGCTCTACGTCCCGACGCGCCAGCACGACGGCACCGGTGAGAGCTACAACCGCACCAACGAGATCGTCTCCTTCTCGCTGGCCACCGGCAAGCCGACCAGCGACCGCGTGATCGCGGGCGACAACGGCGAGATCTTCCCGGTCCGCATGGACGGCGGCAACGTCATCGCGTACAAGACGCACAGCTACCAGAAGGGCGCCCAGATCGTCTCGCTCGACGGCAGGACGATGAAGGAGACCAAGCTCCTGGAGACCCCGGGCACCCAGACGGTCACCGACGCGATCAGCGGCATGGTCCCGAAGTCCAACGAACTCCTCTACGGCAACGGCCACTTGTTCCTCGGCAAGAAGCTGCTCAGCAAGCCCTTCTCGAAGGACGAGAAGGAGTACGTGGCGCTCGGCTTCGTCGCGAAGTAGCGGGGCGGCAGCGGGTTCACGCACGGCGGCGGCCGTCCCCTCCACACCAGGAGGGGGCGGCCGCCGCCGTCCGCGTACCACCCGGTCCTTCCCGGCGCCCCCCAAGGGCAGTGATTTCGGCATTACGGGCCGCTTCTGGCCGGTAGGGGGCGCGTAACGTCGAACAAGCGTGTAGCTTCCGGGGGACGGAGGGCCGGGGGGCCCGCGGTCCACGGGGAGCGGGAGAGCGGGGCGACCGGTGGATCTGGGGATCAGTCGGGGAAGTGGGGGGTTGCTGTGGGTGTGCGGCTCATGGTGGTCGACGATCATCGACTGCTCGCCGAGGCCCTCGCCTCGGCACTGAAACTGCGCGGGCACCGGGTGCTCGCCGCCGCCGCGCCCGCCGCGGGCGCGGCGGAACTGGTCATCAGCAGGGCCCCGGAGGTCTGCCTCCTCGGCACGGCGACGCCCGCCGAACCGGGCATGTTCGACCCCGTGGTGAAGATCAAGCGGGACCGTCCGCAGGTGGCGGTGGTGGTGCTCGGGCCGGTGCCGAACCCGCGCGGGATCGCTGCGGCCTTCGCCTCCGGCGCCTCCGGGTACGTGCGCCACGACGAGCGCATCGAGGGTGTGGAGCGCGCCATCATGAAGGCCCGCGCCGGCGAGGCGGCCGTCGCGCCCCAGCTGCTTCAGGGCGCGTTCAGCGAGCTGCTCAATCCGGCCGCGCAGCCCGACGACGAGGGGCAGCGGCTGCTCCAGATGCTCACGCCCCGCGAGGTCGAGGTGCTGGTCAGGGTCGCGGACGGCGAGGACACCCGGCTGATCGCGGCCGGCATGGGGATAGCCCCGAGCACGGCCCGCACCCACGTCCAGCGGGTCCTGATGAAGCTCGGCGTCGGCTCGCGCCTGGAGGCCGCCGCGCTCGCCGCGCGCACGGGTCTGCTGGAGCGCGCCGAGCGCCCGGTGTCGTCGTACGCGAACAACGGCAACGGCCCCGAAGGCCTGGAGACGGCGCCGGGGCCCGAGCCACCGCGGTGACACCGGACCCCGGCGGGGCGGACGAGCGGCGCTCAGCCGTCCTCCGGCTCCGGGGTGGGCACCACCATCGGGCGCAGCCACAGCCACACCAGGAAGAAGAGCCCGAGGGCGAGCATGGCGAGCCCCGTCCACAGGTTGATGTTGATGTTCTCGGCCTTCTTCAGGTCCGCGTCGGACGCGGTGATCCCGGCGATCGTCACGATGATCCCGTAGACGACGAACAGGCCGCCGATGATCCGCCTGATGTCGAAGAGCCGGGCCGCCGTGGCGGACTCGGCCTCCAGGTCGGAGACGTGCTTGTGCAGATCAGACATGGTCTTCGGTCCTCCGATCGGGGCTAGAACGAGTACGGCACGTAGCAGGCCGCGGCGAGTACGACGGCGCCCCAGCCGAGCAGCGCCGGCTTGCGGTACCACGCGTCGTCGCCCGCCTCGACGCCGTCCGCCGCCAGGTCGGGCGAGACCGTCCCGTAGACCAGACCGGCCAGTTCGGCCTCCGGCTTGGGCGCGGTGAACAGGGTGACGGCCACCATCACGACGGCGCCGGCGGCGAAGCCGACCATCGCCGAGACGAAGTTGGCGCCCTGGTCGGACGGGATGTCGATGATGCCCTGCTTG
Organism: Streptomyces sp. NPDC041122; assembly: GCF_055592445.1. Taxonomy (NCBI): domain Bacteria; kingdom Bacillati; phylum Actinomycetota; class Actinomycetes; order Kitasatosporales; family Streptomycetaceae; genus Streptomyces; species Streptomyces sp. NPDC041122. The sequence goes on from NZ_JBVIYQ010000010.1 coordinate 278,428, forward strand.
TAGATCCAGAAGTAGTTGACCATCGCGGCGGTGGTGCCCGCGAGCAGGCCCCAGACACCGGACTTCATGGACGCGCGCTTCCAGAACATGCCGATGATGAAGACGACGAACATCGGGACGTTGAAGAAGGAGAACAGCGTCTGCAGGTAGCTCATGATGTTCGAGAACGACGAGGCGATGAAGGCCGTGCCGATCGAGGCGAGCACACCGAGCGCGGTGATGAGCCGGCCGAACTTCAGGTAGTAGCCGTCCTCACGGTCCTTGACCACGTACTTCGCCCAGATGTCGTACGTGAACACGGTGTTGAAGGAGGAGACGTTCGCCGCCATGCCCGCCATGAACGCGGCGAGCAGTCCGGTGACCGCGATGCCGAGCACGCCGTTGGGCAGCAACTCCTGCATCAGGTACGGGATCGCGTCGTTGTACGTCAGGTCGGATCCGGGCGTGCCGATCTTCGGGACGAGGACGGCGGCGACCAGGCCCGGGATCATCACCGCGAAGACGATGAAGATCTTCGGGAAGGCGGCGATCAGCGGGGTGCGCTGGGCGGCGCTCAGGTTCTTGGCGGAGAGCGCGCGCTGCACCTCGGCGAAGTTCGTCGTCCAGTAGCCGAAGGAGAGCACGAAGCCGAGGCCGAGGATGATCGTCAGCCAGTTGGCGCCGAGCGGGTTGGCGTCACCGATGCCGGTGCCGCCCCAGGCGGTCATGAAGTTGTCGCCGTGCTGCTTCTCGATCGAGCCGGACAGCCCGTTCCAGCCGCCGACCTTCTTCAGGCCGATGACGCAGATGGGTATGAGCGCGGCGAGGATCACGAAGAACTGGAGCACCTCGTTGTAGATCGCCGAGGAGAGGCCGCCGATGGTGATGTACGCGAGGACGAACAGGCCGGCGACGACGATCGCCACCCACTGCGGCCAGCCGAGCAGCGCCTCGACGACGATCGACAGGGCGTAGAGGTTCACGCCCGCGATGAGGATCGCCGCGAAGGCGAAGAGCGCCGAGCTCAGCAGGTGCGCCGACTTGTCGAAGCGCTGGAGCAGGAACTCGGGGACGGATCGGACCTTGCTGCGGTAGTAGAACGGCATCATGACCAGGCCGAGGAAGACCATGGCCGGGATGGCGCCGATCCAGTACCAGTGGACGACCGCGACGCCGTACTGCGCGCCGGTCGCGGCCATGCCGAGGATCTCGGTGGCGCCCAGGTTCGCGGCGACGAAGGCGAGACCGGTGACCCAGGCGGGCAGGGAGCGGCCCGAGAGGAAGAAGTCGAGGCTGGTCTTCACGGAGCGCCGGGCGGCGAAGCCGATGCCGAGGACCACGGCGAAGTAGATCGCCAGGATCGCGTAGTCGAGGCCGTTGGTGGGCAGCCGAAGCCCCTCGGCCAGGGTTTGTGTCGGGGACAGCATGTGAACTCGCTTCGTTGCGCGAACGGATCAGACCGGAACCTACGCCCCTTGCTTCAATAACTGAACAGTTCTGTTGGTGTTCTTTGTTTGATTGTGATCGAGCCGACGGGCCGAACCGCTGCCCCGCCTCAGGGGTGGCGGGCATTGACGGAGCTGTTGGCTTGTGATTTGTTATGTTCGGTTCTGTTGGGTGGGTGGTGAGGAGCCCCTGACGTGAAGAAGACCTCGACCCGTCTCGCCGACGGTCGTGAGCTCATCTACTACGACGTGCGCGACGACACCGTGCGCGACGCCGTCGACCGGCGCCCGCTCGGGCCCGTCTCGACCACATCGGAGGTGCGCCGGGACCCCCTGCTCGGCGACAGCGTGGCCATCGCCTCGCACCGCCAGGGCCGCACCTACCACCCGCCGGCCGACGAGTGCCCCCTGTGCCCCTCCGCCGGGGAGCGGCTCAGCGAGATCCCCGACTCCGGCTACGACGTCGTGGTCTTCGAGAACCGCTTCCCCTCGCTCGCCGGCGACGCGGGCCGCTGCGAGGTCGTCTGCTTCACCCCCGACCACACCGCCTCCTTCGCCGACCTCACCCCCGAGCAGGCCGGACTCGTCCTGGAGGCCTGGACCGACCGCACCGCCGAGCTCTCCCACCTGCCCTTTGTGGCCCAGGTGTTCTGCTTCGAGAACCGCGGCGCCGAGATCGGCGTGACCCTCGGCCACCCGCACGGCCAGATCTACGCCTACCCCTTCGTCACCCCGCGCACGGAGCTGATGCTCCGCTCCCTCGCCGCCTTCAAGGAGTCCACCGGCGGCAACCTTTTCGACGACATCGTCGCGAAGGAGGGCGCCGGCGAGCGGGTCGTCCTGGCGGGCGAGCACTGGGTGGCCTTCGTGCCGTACGCGGCGCACTGGCCCTACGAGGTGCACCTCTACCCCAGGCGCCGGGTCCCCGACCTGCTCGCCCTCGACGAAGCCGCCCGCGCGGAGTTCCCGCGGATCTATCTGGAACTCCTCCGGCGCTTCGACCGGATCTTCGACACCTCGGGCACCACCCCCACGCCCTACATCGCGGCCTGGCACCAGGCGCCGTTCACCGCGCTCGACGGACACGACGGGATCAACCGGGACGACTTCGGCCTGCACCTCGAACTTTTCACGATTCGCCGCACTTCGGGCAAGCTGAAGTTCCTCGCGGGTTCCGAATCCGGCATGAGTGTGTTCATCAACGACGTGCCGCCGGAAGCCGCGGCCCAGCGACTGCGAGAGGTAGCGAGTTCATGAGCGGTAAGTACCTGGTCACCGGTGGTGCGGGCTACGTCGGAAGCGTGGTGGCGCAGCACCTGATCGAGGCCGGCCACGAGGTGAGCGTCCTCGACAACCTCTCCACGGGCTTCCGCGAAGGCGTCCCCGCCGGCGCCGCTTTCATCGAGGGCGACATCCGCGACGCCGCCAAGTGGCTGGACTCCTCCTACGACGCGGTGCTGCACTTCGCCGCGTTCTCGCAGGTCGGCGAGTCCGTCGTGAAGCCCGAGAAGTACTGGGACAACAACGTCGGCGGCACCATGGCGCTGCTCGCCGCGATGCGCGACGCCGATGTGCGCCGGCTCGTCTTCTCCTCCACCGCCGCCACCTACGGCGAGCCCGTGAGCACCCCCATCACGGAGACCGACCCGACCGCGCCGACCTCCCCCTACGGCGCCTCCAAGCTCGCCGTCGACCACATGATCAGTGGCGAGGCCGCCGCGCACGGCCTGGCCGCCGTCTCGCTGCGCTACTTCAACGTCGCGGGCGCCTACGGCGACTGCGGCGAGCGCCACGACCCCGAGTCGCACCTCATCCCGCTCGTCCTCCAGGTCGCCCAGGGCCGCCGCGAGGCGATCAACGTCTTCGGCGACGACTACCCGACGCCGGACGGCACCTGCGTGCGCGACTACATCCACGTCGCCGACCTCGCCGAGGCGCACCTCCTCGCCGTCGACGCCGCCACCCCCGGCGAGCACCTCATCTGCAACCTCGGCAACGGCAACGGCTTCTCCGTGCGCGAGGTCATCGAGACCGTCCGCCAGGTCACCGGCCACCCCGTGCCCGAGGTGGTGGCCCCGCGCCGCGGCGGCGACCCGGCGGTCCTGGTCGCCTCGGCCGCCGCCGCACGCGAGAAGCTCGGCTGGAACCCGACCCGCGCGGACCTCGCGGGCATCGTCGCCGACGCCTGGGCATTCGCCCGGCGTTGAGAGAAGAACGAGGGGTTGAGGGGTAACCGATGGACGTAGCGCGGAAGTTCGCCGAGCTGTACGGGTACGCGGCGCAAGGGGTGTGGTCGGCCCCGGGCCGGGTCAACCTCATCGGCGAGTACACGGACTTCAACGAGGGGTTCGTGATGCCGCTGGCGCTGCCGCACACCGCGGTGGCGGCGGCGGCCCGCCGCACCGACGGCGTCCTGCGGCTGCACTCCGCGGACATCGATGCCCCAGTCGCCGAACTCCGCGTCGACGCCCTCGAACCCCTGTCGACGTACGGACAGGGCGGCTGGGCCGGCTACCCGGCCGGTGTGGTGTGGGCGCTGCGGGACGCGGGCCACGACGTGTCCGGCGGCGCCGACCTCCACCTCTCCTCGACCGTGCCGACCGGGGCGGGCCTGTCCTCCTCGGCCGCCCTGGAGGTCGTCACGGCCCTCGCCATGAACGACCTGTACGGGCTCGGCCTCGACCGGCCGCGCCTCGCCGTCCTCGCCCAGCGCGCCGAGAACGCCTTCGTCGGCGTGCCGTGCGGCGTGATGGACCAGATGGCCTCCGCGTGCGCCACCGAGGGCCACGCCCTGCACCTGGACTGCCGCGACCTGGCGATACGGCAGGTCCCCTTCGACCTCGACGCCCACGGCCTGCGGCTGCTCGTCGTCGACACCCGGGTCAAGCACGAGCTGGGCGACGGGGCGTACGCGGAGCGCCGGGCCGGCTGCGAGGAGGGCGCCCGCATCCTGGGCGTGACCCATCTGCGCGACGTGGCGTACGACGAACTCCCGGCGGCGCTGGAGCGGCTGACGGACGAGAGGATCCGGCGGTACGTGCGGCACATCGTGTCCGACGACCACCGCGTCGAGCGGGTCATCGGCCTCCTGGACGCCGGCGACATCCGCGCGAGCGGCCCCGTCCTCACCGAGGGCCACGCCTCGCTCCGCGACGACCTGCGCATCTCCTGCCCGGAGCTGGACCTGGTGGTGAGCTCCGCCAACGCGGCGGGCGCGCTCGGCGCCCGGATGACCGGCGGCGGCTTCGGCGGCTCGGCGATCGTCCTGGTGGAGTCGGCCGACGCGGACACGGTCACGAAGTCCGTCCTCGCGGCCTTCGACGCGGCGGGCTTCACGGCGCCGCGGGTCTTCCCGGCGGCCGCGTCGGCGGGGGCGCGCCGGGAGGCGTGAACGTGCGGTGACCGGACCCGGCGGAAAAAGATTCCGCCGACCGGTCACATCGGTGCGGCGCGGTCCGTCATGGCAGTGAACAGCCGAGAACGGCACCGGCCGGGGCGGCACCGCCCCGGCAGCCGCGCGACAGAGGAGCGTCCCAGATGTCCACCACCCACACCGTCGTCACCCTGATCGCCGCCGCGATGGTGGGCTTCTCCGCCGTCTCCGTCTTCCTGCGCGCCCAGTGGGTCGTGCAGCCGATGGCCGACTACGGCGTCCCCATGACGTGGCTGCCCTGGCTCGGCGCCGCCAAGACCGCGGGCGTCGCCGGCCTGCTCGCCGGCCTGTTCGTGCCGGTGGTCGGGACCGCGGCGGCGATCGCCCTGGTGCTGTACTTCGCCGGGGCGGTCGTCACCGTGGTGCGGGCGCGCTGGTACGCGCACATCCCGTTCCCGCTGCTGTACGCGGCGCCGGTCGCCGGCGCCCTGGTCGTGGGACTCGCGGCCTGAGCCCGCGGGCTCAGCCCAGCCGCTTGGTGAGCGTGAACTCCTTGACGCCCTCGGGGTAGTCGGGGATCACGCTCACCAACTCGTACCCCTGGTTGCGGTAGAAGCCCGGCGCCTGGAAGTCCCACGTCTCCACCCGGGAGCTGCGGCAGCCGCGCTCCTCGACGGCCACGCGCTCCGCCTCCGCGAGCAGCCGCGAGCCGAGCCCCGCCCCGCGGTGGCGGTCGTCGACCCAGAGAAGGTCCACGTGCAGCCAGCGCGCCCAGGTGTACGCGGCGAGCCCCGCCGCGAGCCCGCCCGTCTCGTCCAACGCCCAGACGGCCAGCGGAAGTTCCTGGTCCTCGCGGGTGCCGCGGAGCGCGCGGAGCTCCGCCGAGGCCGCCGCGTTCGTCTCGCTCAGCCGCGAGCGCAGCAGACCCAGCCGCTCTTTGTCGACTCCCGTCTCCATCCGAAACATATGGCTCACCATAAACGCGTCGGCCAATCAGTTCTGCAAATCACCTTCCGCTGTGAGCGTGCGGCCCTACTCTGAAGGGCAGTGCCGGTGGGGGCCGGCACTGATCAGGGGGCGAGACAGTCGGGTACAGCGCCCGGCGTGGGGGCAGCGGTCACGTCCGGCGGCGGCCGGGCCACCGCGTCGACCCCCGCACCGGGCGCCGTACCCGCACCAGCCGTTCTCCGAGGATGGGGTATCCCCAGCTCCCTGCCGGGAGCGCGGGGAAGGGGGTTTCTGTGGTTCGCATTCGAGTCCTGGTCGTCGACGACCACCGCATCTTCGCCGAGTCGCTGGCCGCCGCGCTGGCGGCCGAGCCCGACGTCGACGTGTCGGCGGCCGGCAGCGGCCCCGCCGCACTGCGCTGCCTGGAGCGCTCGATCGCCGAGGGGCGCAGGTACGACGTGCTGCTCGTCGACGCCGACCTCGGCAGCGCCGCCAGCGCCCTGGCCGCCCGGCCCGCCGTCTCCGTCCAGGAGGGCAACGCCGACGGGCTCGTCGACGGCATCTCGCTGGTGGCGGGGGTCCGCACGGGCCAGCCCGCCGTGCGCACCGTGGTGCTCGCCGAGAAGGACGACCCGCGCCGCGCGGCGCTCGCCCTGCAGGCCGGGGCGTCCGGCTGGGTCGCCAAGGACTGCTCGCTCTCCCGGCTCCTGACGGTCATACGGGGCGTGCTGCGCGACGAGACGCATCTGCCGCCCGCCCTGCTCACCGGCGTGCTGCGCGAGCTGACGGCGGCCCGCAAGCACCGCACCGAGTCCGAGCGGCTGGTGGAGTCGCTGACCCCGCGCGAGCGCGAGGTGCTGCGCTGCATGGTGGCCGGGCTCGGCCGCAAGGCCGTCGCCGAGCGCCTCTTCCTCTCCCCGCACACGGTGCGTACGCACATGCAGAACGTGCTGGGGAAGCTGGGCGTGCACTCCACGCTCGCCGCGGTGGCACTGGCCCGGCGGGCGGGCGTCGGACCGGCCGACCTAGCCGGGGATGTTGTCGAACGGGGCGGTCAGTTGGCGTAGCAGCCCCGCCAGTTCGCCGCGCTGGGCGCGGGAGAGCTCGGCGAGGATCGCCCGCTCCTGCTCCAGGAGTCCGGCCAGCGCCTGGTCCGCGCGGTCCCGGCCCTCCGCGGTGAGCCGCACCAGGACGCCGCGCCGGTCGCTGGGGTCCGGCAGCCGCTCGACCAGGCCCTTCTTCGCCAGGCGGTCGATGCGGTTCGTCATCGTGCCGGACGTCACGAGCGTCTGGGTCAGGAGCTGGCCGGGGGAGAGCTGGTAGGGCGCGCCCGCGCGCCGCAGCGACGTCAGGACGTCGAACTCCCAGGGCTCCAGGTTGTGCTCGGAGAAGGCGAGCCTGCGGGCCCGGTCCAGATGCCGCGCGAGCCTGCTCACGCGGCTGAGCACCTCGAGTGGTTCCACGTCGAGGTCCGGGCGCTCCCGGCGCCACGCTGCGACCAGCCGATCGACCTCGTCCTCCATGACGATCAGTGTAGGGGGTCTGTCGACATGAAGTCTCTTGACGTCAAGATACTTCGGGGTGAAGATGGCGGCCGGAGCGCGTACGGCACGTCACCCCGACGTCGTCCCGCGTTCCCCGCGCCGTCGCCGAGGAGGCCCACCATGCCCGCATCCGCAGCCGCCGCCACCTGGGATCCCCACCAGTACCTGCGCCACGCCGACCACCGCTCCCGGCCCTTCGTGGACCTGCTCGCCCGCGTCCCCGACCTCCCCGCCGCCGGCCGCCCGCCCCGCGTCGCCGACCTCGGCTGCGGCCCCGGCAACGTCACCCGGCTCCTCGCCGAGCGCTGGCCCACCGCCCACATCACCGGCCTCGACAACTCCCCGGAGATGCTGGCCAGGGCCGAGGCGGTGGCGGGCCCCACAGCCGGCGGCGGCCTCCTCGACTTCGCCCCGGCGGACGCCACGGCGTGGACGCCCGCCCCGCGGACCTACGACCTGATCCTGTCCAACGCGACACTGCAGTGGGTGCCGGGCCACCCCGCCTCCTTCGCCGCCTGGATCGACGCCCTGACGCCCGGCGGCACGTTCGCCTTCCAGGTGCCGGGCAACTTCGACGCCCCCAGCCACGTCCTGATGCGCGAACTGAGCGGCTCCGAGCGGTGGCGTGGGCGGCTCGGCGGACGCCTGCGGCACGCGGACGCGGTGCTGACGCCGGGGGAGTACCTGGAGCACCTCGCCGGCCTCGGCTGCGAGGTCGACGCGTGGGAGACCACGTACCAGCACCTGCTGACCGGCGAGGACCCGGTCCTGGACTGGGTGAAGGGCACGGGCCTGCGCCCGGTCCTGACGGCTCTGGCGGACGACCCGGAGGCGACGGAGGCGTTCCTGACGGAGTACGGCCGGCTCCTCCGCGAGGCGTACCCGCCGTCCTCCCACGGCACGGTGTTCCCCTTCCGCCGGGTGTTCGCGGTGGCCCGCAAGGAGGGCGGCGCCTGATGCTCGCGTCCATCGACCACGTCCAGCTCGCCGCCCCGCCCGGCAGCGAGCCGCAGCTGCGGGCCCACTACATCGACGTGCTCGGCATGACGGAGACCCCGAAACCATCCGCCCTCGCGGCGCGCGGCGGCTGCTGGTTCGAGGCGGGCGACGTCCGCCTGCACCTCGGCGTCGAGACCGACTTCCGCCCCGCACGCAAGGCCCACCCCGGGCTGCGGGTCCGCGACATCGCCGCGTACGCGGACCGGCTGACCGCACGGGGCGCCGAGGTCACCTGGGACGACCACCTGCCGGGCCACCGCCGCTTCTACTCCCACGACCCGGCAGGCAACCGCCTGGAATTCCTCGAACCGTTGGCCTGACCTCGCACGTTTGGGTGATCGCCGGGGGCTTTTCGGGTGACGGGGCACCCGGCGCCGTACCGTCACCGTGTCGCTTGTGCCGCAGTGGCGCCCGCGCCCACACTGATGGAGGAGGTGCTGCACGATGACCGCTCTCGCACATGAGGTGACCCCCGTGGTGAACAACCCGGTACCCGACTTGGACGAGGTCCTGTGGCAGGCGTGGAAGGCCATGGATCTCCCCGAGGGCTACCGCGCCGAGATCATCGAGGGAGCCATCGAGGTGTCGCCCACCGGTCGCCGTCGTCACATGGTGTTGATCAACCGCCTTCGCCGAGCCCTGGATGCTCACCTGAGGGGCGCTGACCACGCCGTGTGGCACGACGGAAACATCTTTCACGGCCACAAGTGCTGGATTCCGGACCTGTTCATCGGCCCGCTCGATCCCGACGAGATCCCCGACGAAGAAGACCTCGGCGTCGACGCCGCCGGGGTCGCCCTGGTCGTCGAGGTCGTCTCACCCGGCTCCCGCAACATCGAGCGCGACCGCGTCCGCAAGCGTCGCGAGTACGCCCGCGCCGGCATCCCCGTCTACGTGATCATCGACGACTTCGACGAGGACGGCGCCGTCCTCGTCCTGACCGCGCCCAACCCGAAGAAGGAGAGCTACGAGGACGAGCACCGCGTCCCGTACGGCACCGACGCCGTCGTCCCGGGCGGCCCCGCCAAGGGGTTCGTCATCGGCGAGGCCATCACGCACAGCTGAACGGCGTCAGCTCTTCCGGTGCCCTATCAACCGCGGCTTCGGCTCCAGGCCGTCCAGGCCGTGCCAGGCCAGGTTGACCAGGTGGGCCGCCACCTCCGCCTTCTTCGGCTTGCGGACGTCCAGCCACCACTGGCCCGTCAGCGCCACCATGCCGACCAGCGCCTGCGCGTACAGCGGCGCCAGCTTCTGGTCGAAGCCGCGGCCCTTGAACTCCTGCCCCAGGATGTCCTCGACCTGCGTCGCGATGTCGGAGATCAGAGAGGCGAAGGTGCCCGTGGACTGGGCCACCGGGGAGTCGCGCACCAGAATGCGGAAACCGTCCGTGTACGTCTCGATGTAGTCCAGCAGGGCGAACGCGGCCTGCTCCAGGAGCTCACGCGGATGGCCCGCCGTCAGCGCCCCCGTCACCATGTCGAGCAGCGCCCGCATCTCACGGTCCACCACCACCGCGTACAGCCCCTCCTTGCCGCCGAAGTGCTCGTACACCACCGGCTTGGAGACCCCGGCCTTCGCCGCGATCTCCTCCACCGACGTGCCCTCGAACCCCTTGGCGGCGAACAGCGTACGGCCGATGTCCAGCAGCTGTTCCCGGCGCTCGGCACCCGTCATCCGGGTCCGGCGGGCACGCCGGGGCTGCTTCTCTTTGCCGGCAGGGCTTGAATTGCTGGAGTCGGTCGCCACGTCGTCAATCATGCCGCGTCGGGCGAGCGCGCCCCGCGCCGGGAGGCGGCCTCGCCCGCCGGCCTGCGCCGTGCGTCCAGCCGCGACTGCGAGGGCCACCGCACGTCCGTCGCCCAGCCCAGCTGCTCGCACCAGCGGATGATCCGCGCGGACGAGTCGATCTGGCCCTTCATCACACCGTGCCGCGCCGACGTCGGGTCGGCGTGGTGCAGGTTGTGCCAGGACTCCCCGCAGGAGAGCACCGCCAGCCACCACACGTTCCCCGACCGGTCCCGGGACTTGAAGGGCCGCTTGCCCACCGCGTGGCAGATCGAGTTGATCGACCACGTCACGTGGTGCAGCAGCGCCACCCGCACCAGCGAGCCCCAGAAGAACGCCGTGAACGCCCCCCACCACGACATCGTCACCAGACCGCCCACCAGCGGCGGAATGCCCAGCGACACGATCGTCCAGAGCAGGAACTGCCGCGAGACGAGCCGGATCGCCGGATCCTTGATCAGATCGGGCGCGTACTTCTCCTGCGAGGTCTGCTCCTCGTCGAACATCCAGCCGATGTGCGCCCACCACAGGCCCTTCATCAGGGCCGGCACCGTCTCACCGAAACGCCACGGCGAGTGCGGATCGCCCTCCGCGTCGGAGAACTTGTGGTGCTTGCGGTGATCGGCCACCCACCGCACCAGCGGGCCCTCCACCGCCATCGACCCCGCCACCGCCAACGCGATCCGCAACGGCCGCTTCGCCTTGAAGGAGCCGTGCGTGAAGTAACGGTGGAAGCCGATGGTGATGCCGTGGCACCCCAGGTAGTACATGAACACGAGCAGGCCCAGATCCAGCCAGCTCACCCCCCAGCCCCAGGCCAGCGGCACCGCCGCGACCAGAGCGAGAAAGGGCACGGTGATGAACAGGAGCAGCGCCAGCTGCTCGACGGAGCGCTTCTGCTCGCCGCCCAGCGTCGCGGAAGCCGCCTGTCCCGCGGAGCCTTCAGCCGCCCCTGGAGCGGCGTCGATCACATCGGCGTCGGAGTACGCATCGGAGGTTGTCGTCATGGGCACGTCCCCTGTGGGGTCGAGGGTTGAGGTGGGATCCGTGCGTGGGCACGGCTCCTGCCACGGCTGCGATACCGCGTTTCCTACGGTTCCGTAACCTACGGCGACGTAAGTATGGCAGGGCGGAGCCCCGCGGCAAGAGGCCGCGAGCTCCGTGCCCGAGGTGACACCTATCCTTGGAGACGGTCGGACAGCGCGGTCCGCTCTGTATCTCCCCCCGGTATCCCCACCGGGGACCTCTCCCAGTCTTGAAGCGCTTCAACACTGCAAGGAGCCGCACCTGTGAGCAGTGCCGACGACCAGGGCCAGCAGGCCACCAGCAACGCCAGCGCCGAGCTGCGCGCCGACATCCGCCGCCTCGGCGACCTGCTCGGCGAGACCCTCGTACGCCAAGAGGGTCCCGAACTCCTCGAACTGGTCGAAAAGGTCCGCCGCCTGACGCGCGAGGACGGCGAGGCCGCCGCCAAGCTCCTCGGCGGCACGGAACTGGAGACCGCCGCCAAGCTGGTCCGCGCCTTCTCCACCTACTTCCACCTCGCCAACGTCACCGAACAGGTGCACCGCGGCCGCGAGCTCCGCACCCGGCGCGCCGCCGAAGGCGGACTCCTCTCCCGCACCGCGGACCGCCTCAAGGACGCCGACCCCGACCACCTGCGCCAGACCGTGCAGCACCTCAACGTGCGCCCCGTCTTCACCGCACACCCCACCGAAGCGGCCCGCCGCTCCGTGCTCAACAAGCTCCGCCGCGTCGCCGAGCTCCTGGAAACCCCCGTCATCGAGTCCGACCGGCGCCGCCACGACACCCGACTGGCCGAGAACATCGACCTCGTCTGGCAGACCGACGAACTCCGCGTGGTCCGCCCCGAACCCGCCGACGAGGCCCGCAACGCCATCTACTACCTCGACGAACTGCACGCCGGCGCCGTCGGCGACGTCCTGGAGGACCTCACCGCCGAACTGGAACGCGTCGGCGTCGCACTCCCCGAAGGCACCCGCCCCCTCAGCTTCGGCACCTGGATCGGCGGCGACCGCGACGGCAACCCCAACGTGACCCCCGAGGTCACCTGGGACGTCCTGATCCTCCAGCACGAGCACGGCATCAACGACGCACTCGACATGATCGACGAGCTGCGCGGCTTCCTCTCCAACTCCATCCGCTACACCGGAGCCACCGAGGAACTGCGCGCCTCCCTCCAGTGCGACCTCGAACGCCTCCCCGAGATCAGCCCCCGCTACAAGCGCCTCAACGCCGAGGAGCCCTACCGCCTCAAGGCCACCTGCATCCGGCAGAAGCTGGAGAACACCAAGCAGCGCCTGGCCAAGGGCACCGCACACGTCGAAGGCCGCGACTACCTCGGCACCGCCGAGCTGCTCCACGACCTCACCCTCATCCAGACCTCGCTGCGCGAGCACAAGGGCGCCCTCTTCGCCGACGGCCGGATGAACCGCACCATCCGCACCCTCGCCGCCTTCGGCCTCCAGCTCGCCACCATGGACGTACGCGAACACGCCGACGCCCACCACCACGCGCTCGGCCAGCTCTTCGACCGCCTCGGCGAAGAATCCTGGCGCTACGCCGACATGCCCCGCGAGTACCGCCAGAAGCTCCTCGCCAAGGAGCTCAGGTCCCGCCGCCCCCTCGCCCCCTCCCCGGCGCCCCTCGACGCCGCGGGCGAGAAGACCCTCGGTGTCTTCCACACCGTCAAGAAGGCCCTCGAAGTCTTCGGCCCCGAAGTCATCGAGTCCTACATCATCTCGATGTGCCAGGGCGCCGACGACGTCTTCGCCGCCGCCGTCCTCGCCCGCGAAGCCGGCCTCATCGATCTGCACGCCGGCTGGGCCAAGATCGGCATCGTCCCCCTCCTGGAGACCACCGACGAGCTCCGCGCCGCCGACGTCATCCTCGACGAGATGCTCGCCGACCCCTCCTACCGCCGCCTCGTCGCCCTGCGCGGCGACGTCCAGGAGGTCATGCTCGGCTACTCCGACTCCTCCAAGTTCGGCGGCATCACCACCAGCCAGTGGGAGATCCACCGCGCCCAGCGCCGGCTGCGCGACGTCGCCCACCGCTACGGCGTCCGCCTGCGCCTCTTCCACGGCCGCGGCGGCACCGTCGGCCGCGGCGGCGGCCCCTCCCACGACGCGATCCTCGCCCAGCCCTGGGGCACCCTCGAAGGCGAGATCAAGGTCACCGAACAGGGCGAGGTCATCTCCGACAAGTACCTCGTGCCGTCACTGGCCCGCGAGAACCTCGAACTGACCGTCGCGGCCACCCTCCAGGCCTCCGCCCTGCACACCGCCCCGCGCCAGTCCGACGAGGCCCTCGCCCGCTGGGACGCCGCCATGGACGTCGTCTCCGACGCCGCCCACTCCGCGTACCGCAGGCTCGTCGAGGACCCCGACCTGCCCACGTACTTCCTCGCCTCCACCCCCGTCGACCAGCTCGCCGACCTCCACCTGGGCTCCCGGCCCTCCCGCCGCCCCGGCTCCGGCGTCTCCCTCGACGGACTCCGCGCCATCCCCTGGGTCTTCGGCTGGACCCAGTCCCGGCAGATCGTCCCCGGCTGGTTCGGCGTCGGCTCCGGCCTCAAGGCCCTGCGCGAAGCCGGCCTCGACACCGTCCTGGACGAGATGCACGAACACTGGCACTTCTTCCGGAACTTCCTCTCCAACGTCGAGATGACCCTCGCCAAGACGGACCTGCGCATCGCCCGGCACTACGTCGAGACCCTCGTGCCCGACGAGCTCCGGCACGTCTTCGCCACCATCGAGGAAGAGCACGAACTGACCGTCCGCGAAGTCCTGCGCATCACCGGCGGCCAACAGCTCCTCGACTCCCACCCGGCACTCCAGCAGACCTTCGCCATCCGCGACGCCTACCTGGACCCCATCTCCTACCTCCAGGTCGCCCTCCTCAAGCGCCAGCGGGACGCGGCGGCGGCCGAGGAGGAGCCCGACCCGCTGCTCGGCCGAGCACTCCTGCTCACGGTCAACGGCGTGGCCGCGGGCCTTCGCAACACGGGCTGACCAGTCCTCGGCTCATGCGACAGGGCCCCGCATCGCTTCGGCGACGCGGGGCCCTGCCGCATGGTGCCCGCAGGTCCGTCGTGGCTTGTCGCGCAGTTCCCCGCGCCCCTGACCGGCGCGCCCCGCGACGCAATCCGACCGCACTCAGGAGTTGTACGTGCTCTGCGCCCGCTCCAAGCCCTCGATGATCAGGGCCTCCACCGCGTCCGACGCGCGGTCCACGAAGTAGTCCAGTTCTTTGCGCTCCGCCGACGAGAAGTCCTTCAGGACGAAGTCCGCCACCTGCATCCGCCCCGGCGGACGCCCGATCCCGAACCGCACCCGGTGGTAGTCCGCACCCATCGCCTTCGTCATCGACTTCAGCCCGTTGTGGCCGTTGTCGCCACCGCCCAGCTTCAGCCGCAGCGCGCCGTAGTCGATGTCCAGCTCGTCATGGACCGCCACCACGTGCTCCGTCGGCACCTTGTAGAAGTCACGCAGCGCCGTCACCGGACCGCCCGAGACGTTCATGTACGACATGGGCTTGACCAGGATCACCCGGCGGCCCGCCGGACCGGGCGCACCGATCCGCCCCTCGACCACCTGCGCCTGCGCCTTCCCCGCCCGCTTGAACTTGCCGCCCATCCGCCGGGCCAGCAGATCCGCCACCATGAACCCCACGTTGTGCCGGTTCATCGCGTACTCGGGACCCGGATTGCCCAGCCCCGCGATCAGCCAGGGAGCGCTGGCATCCGTCGTCACGTCCATGTCTCCTTCATACGCGCGCGTCCCGTCCATACGCGGCAGCCGCCGCCCCCCGACGGGGAGCGGCGGCTGCCGACCGTTCAGATCCGTTCAGATCCGTTCAGATCCGACGCGAGGCTCAGGCCTCGGCGGCCTCGTCACCCTCGGCGGCACCCTCGGCCGGGGCCTCCTCGGCCTGCGCGGCCAGGACCTGGATGACGACCGCGTCCTCGTCGATGGCCAGCGTGGAGCCGGACGGCAGCGGGATGTCCTTGGCGAGGATCGACGCACCGGCGTCCAGACCCGCCACGGAGACCGTGACCTCGGTCGGGATGTGGGTGGCCTCGGCCTCGACCGGCAGCGTGTTCAGCACGTGCTCCAGCAGGTTGCTGCCCGGGGCCAGCTCGCCCTCGGTGTGCACGGGGATCTCGACCGTGACCTTCTCGCCGCTGCGGACCAGCAGCAGGTCGACGTGCTTCAGGATGCCCTGACGGAGCGCGTCACGCTGCACGGCCTTCGGGATGGCCAGCTGGGTCTTGCCGTCCACGTCCAGGGAGATCAGGACGTTCGGCGTACGCAGCGCCATCAGCAGGTCGTGACCCGGCAGCGCCAGGTGGACCGGCTCGGCGCCGTGACCGTAGAGAACGCCGGGAACCTTGTCCTCGCGACGGATGCGGCGGGCGGCGCCCTTGCCGAACTCGGTGCGGGTCTCAGCCTTGAGCTTGACCTCAGCCATGTGCACTCCTCGTACTACAGGTGTCGGATGGGGTTACCCGGCCATACGA
Organism: Streptomyces sp. NPDC041122; assembly: GCF_055592445.1. Lineage (NCBI taxonomy): Bacteria > Bacillati > Actinomycetota > Actinomycetes > Kitasatosporales > Streptomycetaceae > Streptomyces > Streptomyces sp. NPDC041122. The sequence continues at coordinate 294,043 of NZ_JBVIYQ010000010.1, forward strand.
CTGGCCTGCTACGAAGAGCGCGTCGATAACGGACAGCCACACAAAAAAGTGCGGCCTCCCTCGCCGAGCAACTTCTGAAGTCTACTCGGCCGGGAGGCCACACCCAAAAGGATCTTTACTGCTCCTCGAAGAGGCTCGTCACCGAACCGTCCTCGAAGACCTCACGCACCGCGTTCGCGATCGTCGGAGCGATCGACAGCACCGTGATCTTGTCGAGCTCCAGCTCACCCGGCGTCGGCAGCGTGTCCGTGAACACGAACTCGCTCACCTTCGAGTTCTTCAGCCGGTCCGCCGCCGGACCCGACAGCACACCGTGCGTCGCCGTCACGATGACGTCCTCCGCACCGTGCGCGAACAGCGCGTCCGCCGCCGCGCAGATCGTGCCACCCGTGTCGATCATGTCGTCCACCAGGACACAGACGCGGCCCTTGACCTCACCCACGACCTCGTGGACGGTCACCTGGTTCGCGACGTCCTTGTCACGACGCTTGTGCACGATTGCCAGCGGCGCGCCCAGACGGTCGCACCAGCGGTCCGCCACCCGCACCCGGCCGGCGTCCGGAGAGACGACCGTCAGCTTCGAACGGTCCACCTTCGCACCCACGTAGTCCGCCAGGATCGGCAGCGCGAACAGGTGGTCCACCGGACCGTCGAAGAAGCCCTGGATCTGGTCCGTGTGCAGATCGACGGTGAGGATGCGGTCCGCGCCCGCCGTCTTCATCAGATCCGCGATCAGACGCGCCGAGATCGGTTCACGCCCACGGTGCTTCTTGTCCTGCCGCGCGTAACCGTAGAACGGCACGATGACGGTGATGGAGCGGGCCGACGCGCGCTTCAGCGCGTCGATCATGATCAACTGCTCCATGATCCACTTGTTGATCGGAGCGGTGTGGCTCTGGATCAGGAAGCAGTCGGCGCCGCGCGCCGACTCCTGATAGCGGACATAGATCTCACCATTGGCGAAATCGAAGGCCTTCGTCGGCACGATGCCGACACCCAGCTTGTGTGCGACCTCCTCGGCCAACTCGGGGTGGGCGCGGCCGGAGAAGAGCATCAACTTCTTCTCGCCGGTCGTCTTGATCCCGGTCACAGCACTGTCTCCTCAGAGAGTTCTTCCCGCTGCCGTACTCACGCGTCCCGGTGCGTCGAGTCGGCCGAATGTGCACCTATCACGGTACGCCGTGTCAGGCGCACCTGTTTCCGGTCAGCTTTCGCCGGCCGGCTCCCGGGACGCCGCCTCCGCCGCCTTCGCGGCCGCGCTCCCCGGACGCTTACGGGCCACCCAGCCCTCGATATTCCGCTGCTGGCCCCGCGCCACGGCCAGCGAACCCGCCGGCACATCCTTCGTGATCACGGACCCGGCAGCGGTGTAAGCACCGTCCCCGACCGTGACAGGAGCCACAAACATGTTGTCCGAACCCGTACGACAGTGGGACCCCACCGTCGTGTGGTGCTTCGCCTCACCGTCGTAGTTCACGAACACGCTCGCCGCGCCGATGTTGGAGAACTCACCGATCGTCGCGTCCCCCACGTACGACAGATGCGGCACCTTCGAACCGTCACCGATCGACGCGTTCTTCATCTCCACATACGTACCCGCCTTGGAGCGCACCCCAAGCCGGGTACCCGGCCGCAGATACGCGAACGGGCCGACACTCGCCTGCTCCCCGACCTCCGCGCTGTACGCGACGGAATTGTCCACCCGCGCCCCCGCACCGACCCGGGTGTCCGTCAGCCGCGTGTTCGGGCCCACCTCGGCGCCCTTGCCCACGTGCGTCGCCCCGTGCAGCTGCGTGCCCGGATGCACCACCGCGTCCCGCTCGAAGGTGACGCCCGCGTCGACCCACGTGGACGCCGGGTCCACCACGGTCACGCCCGCCAGCATCGCCTCCGTCAGCAGCCGGTCGTTCAACGTGCGCCGCGCGGCGGCCAGTTGCACACGGTTGTTGATGCCCGCGATCTCCTCGTGGTCCCCGGCGACGGCGGCACCGACCCGGTGCCCGGCCTCCCGCAGGATCCCCAGGACGTCCGTCAGGTACTCCTCGCCCTGACTGTTGTCCGTACGCACCTTGCCGAGCGCCTCGGCCAGCAGCCGCCCGTCGAACGCGAACACACCGGAGTTGATCTCACGGATCGCGCGCTGCGACTCGGTGGCGTCCTTGTGCTCGACGATCGCCGTCACCGAGCCGTTCGCCCCGTCCCGCACGATCCGGCCGTAACCGGTCGCGTCCGGCACCTCGGCGGTCAGCACGGTCACGGCGTTCCCGTCGCCGTCGTGGGTCCCGGCGAGCTGCCGCAGCGTCTCACCGGTCAGCAGCGGGGTGTCGCCGCAGACGACGATCACGGTGCCGTCGACGGCACCGCCCAGCTCCTCGAGGCCGATCCGTACGGCGTGCCCCGTGCCGTTCTGCTCGGCCTGGTAGGCGGTGCGCACCTGCGGCGCGATGGTCCCCAGGTGCTCGCGCACCTGCTCGCTCTGGAAACCGACGACGGTCACGAGCTGCTCGGGCGAGAGCGCGGATGCGGCGTGCAGGACGTGCCCGATGAGGGAACGGCCACAGATCTCGTGCAGGACCTTGGGGAGGTCCGACTTCATACGGGTGCCCTCACCCGCTGCGAGGACGACGACGGCTGCCGGGCAGGTTGCGCTCACGGGGGTGCCCTTCGGCTTCGGATGGCGTGGGGTGCCTGGTGGGGTGGACATCCGCAGGATACCGGGGCGTTGGGGGGTGGAAATGAGGGCGGGTCCTGACCGTGCGGTCAGGACCCGAACTTAGGCTCCCCCGCCAGGGCTCGAACCTGGAATACGGCAGTCAAAGTGCCGGGTGTTGCCAATTACACCACAGGGGATGGCGGGGGTAGCCTACGCGGTCCGCCGCTCGGCCTCCACCACCATGCCAGACCACCAGCCTTCGATGCGACGGTACAAGTCGGCTCCTTGCGCGACGCGGATGACCAGGCAGCCGCGGTAGTTCTCGCCCACGTTCTTGCGGAGCGTTTTGGGGTTGTGCTTCTTGACGGTCGTCTTCTGGAATGCCGCTGCGTCGACGCCGACGACGTCGGCCCAGAAGCGTTCGGCGCTTTCGGTGTCCGCCGTCATGTGAATCATGACTCGGTACCGCAGCCGCTCAGGCGCGACCCCGAGCAAGCTCAGCCAGGCCAGGTAGAGACGGATGACGCCAGGGTCGCTGTTCACGAAGGTGACCGTCTCGCGGCGGGCGTATTCCTTGTCCTTCGTGCCTTCTGCCCAATAGAGGGCCACCCCGGCCATCATGAGCTCACGGTCCGACATGTGCGCGATCTCCCGCCTGGCGGCCTCTTTCACGCGCTGCCGCATCTCATCCCGCACCGCCAGCTCGTGCTCCCACCGTTTCCGTGCCGCCAGCTTCGCCTGCTCGTGCGGGTTGCGCCGCTCCGGCTTCGGCAGATCCCGTACCCACAGCGAGATCGAACTCTTGGAGCACCCCAGCTCCAGCTGGATCTGGTCGTACGTGAGCCCCTTGAGGCGCAGCTCTCTGGCCTGCTCGCGGAGGTCGTCCTTGGCGTTCGGCCGCTTCGTCCACTCCGGCGGCGGCTCGCCTTCCAGCAGGCGGTTCAGGATGTCGTTGTTGTCGACGTGGATGCGGTCCCGGATCTGGCGGCGGCTCAGTCCCTCGCGCCGTAACGCCACCGCCCTCTCCCGCAGCCCCTCGAAGTCCTCGTACTTTCCCCTGGATGCGCCCCTGCCGGGCGTGATCTCCGTCATGGGTCGACCGTCGTCCGGAATGCGGACGTCCGGCGGGAAAGCGGGAAGGGTTCAACAGTTCGAGGGATACCGGCAGGTTTCGCTTCCGGTCGAACACGGCGTGTGCTGGATCACCGAGCCGGAAACTCGCCGGAAAACCGGGGCGGAACGCCCGTACGCTGGAAGGCATGACCTTGACGGGGGACGACCGCACCACGGCCATGACCGGGCCGTGGTGGTGGGAGAGGTGGCGCGGGGCCGCGCTGGACGTGGGGCTCGCCGCGGTGTCCGCGGCGGAGTGCGGGGTGGAGGGTGTGACCTTCGCGCGGGACTCGGGGCTGCCCGCCCCGGTGGGCGTCGTCTTCGGCGTGCTCGCGGGCGCCGCCCTGCTGATCCGGCGGCGCTGGCCGGTCGCCGTGGTACTGATATCGATCGCGATCACGCCGGCGCAGATGGGCGTCCTGCTGACCGTCGTCGGTCTCTACACGCTGGCCGCCTCGGAGCTGCCGCGGCGCATCACCGGCGCGCTGGCCGGCATGTCGATGGCGGGGACGCTGATCGTCGCGATGGTGCGGGCCAATCAGGACATGGCGGAGGGCAGTCCGTCGATCGCCAGTGAGTTCATCCCGTTCTTCGCGGTGACCGCCGCGATCGGGGTGACGGCGCCGCCGGTGCTGCTGGGGTTGTACGTGGGCGCGCGGCGCCGGCTCGTGGAGGGGATGCGGGAGCGGGCGGACAGCTTGGAGCGGGAGCTTCAGTTGCTGGCGGAGCGTGCGGAGGAGCGGGCGGAGTGGGCGCGGAACGAGGAGCGCACGCGGATCGCGCGGGAGATGCACGACGTGGTGGCGCACCGGGTGAGTCTGATGGTGGTGCACGCGGCGGCGTTGCAGGCGGTGGCGCGGAAGGATCCGGAGAAGGCGGTGCGCAACGCGGCGCTGGTGGGGGACATGGGGCGGCAGGCGTTGACGGAGTTGCGGGAGATGCTCGGGGTGTTGCGGACGGGGGACGGTTCGCGGGGGGCGAAGTCTGCTGAGCCGTTGCCTTTGGCGGCGGTGGGGGTGGCTGCTGCCGCGGCGGCGTCGCGTGCGGTGGATGAGGACGGGCCGTGTCTGGCGGAGTTGGAGGAGTTGGTGGGGCAGTCCCGTGCGGCGGGTATGGCGGTGGATCTGTCGGTGCAGGGGGAGCCGCGGGACTGTTCGGCGGATGTGGAGCAGACCGCTTATCGGGTGGTGCAGGAGGCGTTGACGAACGTGCACAAGCACGCGGCGGGCGCGAAGACGTATGTGCGGTTGGCGTATCGGGGTGCGGAGATCGCGATGCAGGTGGAGAACGAGCCGCCGCCGGAGGCGGGTGGTTCGCAGGATGCGCGGTTGCCGAGTGGTGGCAATGGTCTGGTGGGGATGAAGGAGCGGGTCGCGGGGCTCGGTGGGGTGTTCGTGTCGGGGCCGACGGACGGTGGGGGTTTCCGGGTGTCGGCGGTGTTGCCGGCGGCGGCGTAGCGGGGGGCGTTACGCGGGTTTGGTGCCGGCGGAGAGCCGGGTGGGCTGGGCGCCGGTGACGAGGGTGGCGAGGGCCTGGTCGATGTGGGCGCCGAGGAAGTAGTCGCCGCTGTGGTCGAGGCTGTAGACGCGGCCTTGGGTGTCGATGGCGAGGAGTGCCTGGTTCTCGGGTTCCTCGCCGATGGGGCAGACCTCGGTGTCGAGGGCGCGGCCGAGGTCGCCGAGGGTGCGGGCGAGGTGGAGTCCGTACATGGGGTCGAGGTGGATGGTGGCGGGGGCGATCTGGCGGCCGGGGCCTTGGGGGGTGATGTGCAGGCCGCCGAACTCGGCCCAGGCTTCGACGGCGGCGGGGAAGACGGTGTGCCGGTGGCCCGCGGGGGAGGTGTGGCGGCGCAGGGCGTCGGCCCAGATCTCTGCCTGCTTTATGTCCCAGTGGCCGGGGCGCCAGCCGGCGGCGCGCAGGGCGGCGTCGACGGGGACGGGGAAGCGGGTGCTGGTGCCGGTGGCCGGTGCGGCGGTGGTGGCGGGGTGTTCGGGGTGCATGGGGGTGGCCCTTGTTCGGTCGTTCGGACGGTCGTGGGGGTCCGCGGTGACTACGGGACCGGCGGCCGGTGGTCGGTGGCCGGTGGCCGGTGGCCGGTCAGGCTTCGGTGGTGGTGGGGTCGACGACGCGGACGCCGAAGTGGGCCGTGAGGGCGGTGCAGGAGCGGCAGGGCTGGGCGAAGCCGCCGTGCAGGGGGTCGCCGTCCTCGCGGATGCGGCGGGTGGTGAGTTTGGCGTGTTTGAGCGCTTTGCGGGCCTCGCCGTTGGTCATGGGCCTGCGTGCGGCGCGCTTGGAGCGGCCCGCGTCGGCCGCGGTGAGGTGGCGGGAGATGAGGATGGCCTCGGCGCAGCGGCCGGTGAAGCGTTCGCGCTGGCCGCTGGTGAGGGTGTCGAGGAAGTCCTGGACGAGCGGGTGGAGCGTGGGGGGTTCCTCGCCACGGCCCGCGGTGCAGGTGAGGGTGGTCTGGCCGCGTACGGAGAGGGCGGCGGCGACGGTGGGCAGGATGCCGTCGCGGCGCTGGCGGAGGATGGGCGCGTGGGCGGCGGTGGTGCTCCAGCCGACGCGTGGGTCCCCGGTGTTCGGGGTGGGGATGGTGGCCGGGCCGCGGCCCGGGTCCCGGGTGGCCTCGGTGTCCTCGGTGGCGCCGGGTGCCGTGGTGGTCGGCGCGTGGCCGGGCAGGCCGCTGTGTGCTGTGTGCATTGGTGCTCTTCCCTCCCCCTGCTCGCGGTCGTCACCGCGTGTGCCACGCCCCCGCGTCGCGGAGGACAGCCTGCCAAATGGGGCGGGTGGTGCGGAAGCTGGGGCACTGCGACACGCCTGGCTTTCCGTCGGTTTCGTCGCAGGGTGACGGTCCGGTGGCTGGTGGTCATGGAACCGGAGGCCCGGTGACCGGTGTCGTCCTTACGCATAGGCTGTGTCGGCATCGCAGTACGAGATGTGGAACCAGATGCGCAGGAGTGGGCCGGTTCCGCGGCTCGGTGCACACGACAGAACCAGAACCTTCCACAGTGCCGCAGGGGGCAACCGCCATGACGACAGGTCGGCTGGGGCAGCAGTCCGCGCCGCCGAACGCGGCGTACGCCGGGCAGGTCGTGCACTTCCCGGATCCGGTCCGTGCCGCGCGCCATCCCAGAGGGGTACGGGTGGATGAGCGCGGTTATCCGGACTTCTCCGCCTATGCGCGTGCGGCGGCCGAGATCGCGGAGCCGCCGGAGGGTTTCGGCGTCGACGAACTGCGGCTGACGGACTACGTGTCGGCGAACGCGGCGTCGGCGGCGGCGGGTCACGAGCTGTGGGAGACGATCCCGGCGGTGGCGACGCCGCACGGCTGGACGTGGCACCACGTGCCGGGCAGTCGCCGGCTCGAGCTGGTCCCGGTCGAGGTGAAGGCGCTGCTGCGGCATCACGGCGGGATCGCGACGACGTCGGTGGACCAGGACAAGCGCGGGACGCGCCCGCTGCAGGAGACCCGTCCGGCGCACTTCGGTCTGCCGAGGGCGACGGTCGCGGTGACGGAGCAGCAGGTGCAGGGGGTGGAGGAGGATCTGGGGTACCGGCTGCCGGGTGCCTACCGCTCCTTCCTGAAGGCGGCGGGCGGCTGCGCGCCGGTCGGTGCCGCGCTGGACGCGGAGTTGGGCCTGCTGGTGGACCAGCCGTTCTTCACGGTGCGGGACGAGGCCGCGGTGAACGATCTGGTGTACGTCAACAAGTGCCTGCGCGATCACCTCACCAAGGACTATCTGGGTGTCGGTTTCGTGCAGGGCGGTCTGCTGGCGGTGAAGGTCAAGGGTGACCGGATCGGGTCGGTCTGGTTCTGCGCGTACGACGACGTGCGCGACCAGGACGCGTGGCCGCCGGCGGAGCGGGTGCGGCGGCTGCTGCTGCCGTGCGGTGACGACTTCGACGCGTTCCTGTCCCGGCTGGCGGGCAATCCGCCGGAGCTGGAGACGGTGGCGAACCTGATGGTGGACGGTGGCTTCGCGCACGCCGTCCCCGTGTCCTCGGGTGGGGAGTGATGTGGCGATGGTGACGTTCGCGCAGGCGCAGGACCGCGCCGAGGAGTGGGTCAACGGCGATGTGCCCGGCTATCAGCACCGTGAGGTGCGGGTCCGGGAGTTCGACCTGGGTTTCGTGGTGTGGGCGGAGGACCGGGAGAACGGTCCGGTGTCCGACGGCGGCGCGCAGCGGCTGGTCATCGCGCGGGACGGCGGTGAGGCGACGCTGTGGCCGGGGCTGCCGGTGGGTGAGGTGATCCGTCGGTACGAGGAGGAGTACGGGGTGCCGGACGCGGCGCCGGAGGACGCGGTGCCGGCCCCGCCGGAGCGGGTCGACCTCAATCAGACGTCGTTCCTGTTGACTCCTCCGGAGTGGCTCCAGGAGGCGGCGGACAAGCTGGGCATCCCGGACCGGCGGTCGGAGTCGGAGTCGGGGTCGGGGTCGGGGGCGGAGGCTGGGGCTGGTTCGGCCGAGGCTGAATCCGAGTCCGGGTCCGGGTCCGGGTCCGGGTCCGAGCCGGACTCTGGGGCGGGGGCCGGTGTCGGGGCTGCGGCTGCCGCGTCGGCCGACGGTCCGGTGGGTGACGGTCCGGTGGGTGACGACGCCCCGGACCCGGCCCACGCTTCTGCTTCTCCTTCTGTTTCGCCCGGTGTGGCTGCCGCTCCCGGCGGCGGTACGCCGTGGCCGGTGGCCGGTGGGTCCGACGACGAGCCCGACCGTGAGGACGACGGCGTGCCGTCGACGTCGCCGGGTGCGCCCGCAGGGGCGACGCCGTGGGCGGGTACGGACACCAACGCCGACGGGGGCGAGGACCACTCGGTGCCGCTGCCCGCGACGGTGTTCGCGCCGCCGCTGACGGGCCTGGACGAGAACGACACCCCGCCTCCGGGTGTGGCGCCGGACGCCAAGACGGCGCTGATGCACGGGGGGAGCCAACTTCCGCGGACGGCGCTCGCGCCGGCCCTGGGCGACCCGGCGTCGGGTACGGGTGCGCCGTCGGCGGGCGAGCAGGCCGGCCCCGCGACTCCGGGTGCGCCCGGAGTGCCCGCAGGCCCGCCGCCGAACGCGCCGCAGCCGCCCACGGGTTCACCGCTGCCGCCGCCTCCGGGTGCCGGGGGGCCGCACACGTACGGCTACCCCCAGGGGCCGGGCGCTCCCGCCGGTTCGACGCCGCCGCCGGGTGCGGGGGGTCCGAACGCGTACGGGTACCCACAGGGTCCTGGCGCTCCCGCCGGTCCGCCCGCCAACTCCCCGCAGCCGCCCGGTGGTTCGCCGATGCCTCCGCCCTCGGGTGCCGTGGGCCCGAACGCGTACGGCTACCCGCAGGGTTCCGGCGCGCCTGCTGGTTCGACGCCGCCTCCGGGTGGCGGCTTCCCGCAGGGGCCCGGTGTTCCTGCTGGTCCGCCTGCCAACTCTCCTCAGCCGCCCGGTGGTTCGCCGTTCCCGCCACCCGCTGGTGCCGGGGATCCGCATGCGTACGGTTATCCGCAGGGTCCCGGCGCGCCCGCTGGTTCGACGCCGCCTCCGCCCGGCAACTCACCGCAGCCGCCTGCCGGTTCGCCCCTGCCGCCGCCCGCGGGTGCCGGGGGCTCGAACGCGTACGGCTACCCGCAGGGTCCTGGCGCTCCCGCCGGTCCGCCCGCCAACTCTCCGCAGCCGCCCGCCGGTTCGCCGATGCCCCCGCCCGCGGGTGCCGGGGACATCGCTGATGCCGCCACCAGCAAGGCGGAGGCCCCGCCCCGTGGGCCGCGTGCGAGCGGGGCCGGTACGCCGCCGCCTCCCGGACCGCCCGGTGTGCCCGGTGCGCCCGCCGGGGTGACGCCGCCGCCCTCCGCTCCCGGTGCCCCCGGCGCCCCGGCCGGGGGTTACGTGCCGACGCAGCTCGTCTCCTCCCTCGGCCCGGACGGACAGCCGCCGGCGGCCCCGCCCGCTCCGGACGCCCCCGGTACGCCTCCGGGCGGTGTGCACCATGCCGCGACGATGCTGGCCGACCCCAGCATGGGCGGTCCCGGTGGCCTGAAGCCGCCGGGGGCCCCCGGTGCTCCGGGTGCCCCCGGTGCCCCCGGTGCCCCCGGTGCTCCGGGTGCCCCTGGCGCACCCCAGCCCCCCGGCCCGCCCGGCGCTCCCGGTACGCCTCCGGGCGGTGTGCACCATGCCGCGACGATGCTGGCCGACCCGAGCATGGGCGGCCCCGGCGGTCTGAAGCCGCCGGGTGCTCCCGGTGCTCCCGCTGCCCCCGGCGCACCCCAGCCGCCCGGCCCGCCCGGTGCCCCCGCCGGCCCCGGCACCCCGCCGCCCCCCGGCGGCGACGTCCACCACGCCGCGACCATGCTGGCCGGACCCGCGGTCGGTGGTCCGGGCGGACCCGGCATGCCCCCGCCGCCCGCGGGGATGCAGCAGCCCGTACCCGGCGTACCCGGCGCTCCCGGCGCGCAGCCGTTCGGCGGTCCGCAGCCGCCCGCCGGGCAGCCCACCGTCGGCCCCGGCTACCAGGCCGTGCTGCGCTACCGCGCGGCCGACGGGTCCGAGCAGCAGCTGATCCGTCGCTCGGCGCCCGGCACCCCGCACCCGGAGTGGCAGATCCTGCACGAGCTGCGCGGCATGAACGTGCCGCCGCAGCAGGTCCTCGAACTCCACACGGAGCTGGAGTCGTGCGAGCTGCCGGGCGCGTACTGCGCCCGCATGATCCGCGAGACCTGGCCGCAGGCGCGGATCACCTCGATCGCCCCGTACGGCAGGGACCACGCCTCGCGCCGGCAGGGCATGCAGCAGCTGCTCGCCCACCAGGGCGAGCTGCACCAGGTCGCGGACGGCCCCGCCCGGCCCGCGCCGGTGCGGGCCCCGCTGCAGCCGATGCCGCCGGTCCCGGCGATCCCGCCGGAGGGCGTCGCGCAGGAGCTGGCCGCGGCGTTCGGTCCCGGTCTCTTCCGGTTCGACCAGCGCGCGGTGTCCCGGCAGGGCGTGCCGGACATCGTGGCGCACACGCTCGTCGTGGCGGGGCTGCCCGTCGACTTCGGGCCGTTCTTCTGGGCGCAGGCCCAGCCGGGGCGCCCGGTGCCGACGCTGGCGGAGCTGGCGCAGGAGCGCGGGGTGCAGCCGGCGTCCGACGCGGGCTCGTACCTGGTGATGGGCAGCGACTTCGGGCGTGCGCTCTGCGTCCAGTACGGCACGGCGAACATCGTGGCCGTGCCGGTGGAGGCGGGTCCCGGTGGCGCTCCGGTGCCGCCGCAGTTCGTGAACACGGGGCTGCCGGAGTTCGCGCGCTGCATGGCGCTGCTCGGCCGGATGTGGCGGCTGCGCTTCGGGCTCAATCAGGAGCAGGCGGGCCGCTGGACGGTCGACTTCCAGAACCAGCTGGCCGCGCTCGACCCGGCGGCGCTGGCGTCGCCGGAGAGCTGGTGGTCGGTGCTGCTGGAGCAGATGTGGGACGGGCTGCTGTAGCCCTGAGCCGTGCGTGCCCGCCGAGGCGCCCCATCCGTGTTCCGGGTGAGGCGCCTCGCCCATTCGGGGCGTGCGACGCATCGCACGTCGCCCCGATTCCGACTTCTGGCGCCAATTGGCGCATCCTTGACCGGGTGAGGTGGGCGGAGTGTTGCGTTATGAGCGCTTCCGCTTGATCCATCAAGATGTGCGCCAATCGTGCAGTACACGCGTGGTCCGTCGGAGAGGGGATCCAAGGATGAGCAGCAGCGGTGCACCGTCGTCGCCGCACGGCTTCTTCACCGGACGGGGGCGCGGTTACCGTCCGGCGCAGGTGGAGGCGTACGTCGCCGGGCTTTCCGAGGAGCGGGACGGGGCGTGGGAGCGGGCCGCCCGGCTGACCGTCCTGGCCAGGGACATGGAGGTGGAGGCCGAGCATCTGCGGGACGCGGTGGCGCGGCTCGCCCCCCAGACGTACGACACGCTCAGTGAGCGGGCCCGGCAGATCCTGGCGCTCGCCGAGACCGAGGCCGCCGCGGTGCGGGAGGCCGCGCGGGCCGAGGCGCAGGAGTTGACGGAGGCGGCCGAGGCCGGGGCGCGGGAGGCGCGGGACGCCGCGCGGGCGCACGCCGAGCAGGTCGGGGCCGCGGCGGAGGAGTGGGCCGGGCAGCGGCTGCTCGCGGACCGGGCGACGGCGGACGAGATCCGGGTCGGCGCGCGGCGGGACGTGAAGGCGTGGCGGAGCGAGGCGCTCGGCGCGCTGCGGGAGATGCGGCAGCGGTGCGAGGACCTGCTCGGCGAGCAGGAGAAGGAGCAGGCGGAGCGGTGGGAGGCGGCCGGGCGGGAGGCCGCGGAGCGTGAGGCGGCGTCGGACGCGCGGGACGCGGAGCGGATGGCGGCCGCCCAGGCGCGGCTGGCCGAGGCCGAGCGGGCCTACGCGGAGGCGGAGGAGTCGGCGCGGCACCGGCAGGAGGACGCGGAGGCGCGGGGTGCGGAGCTGGTCGCGGAGGCGGGGGTGCGCGAGGAGCGGCTGGTCCGTGAGACGGAGCGGATACTGCGTGAGCACGGCGAGCGGTGGGACGAGGTGCGGGCGCACATGGACCACGTACGCAGCAGCCTCGCCACGCTGACCGGTCGCGCGCCTGCGGAGGAGGCCCCGTAGGACGGGCCCGCGGGGGCCCGCTGGGGTTGTGGGTCTCGGCAAGTGCGGTGACGGCGCGGTGGGTTACGCGGTGTCGCCGCTCTCCTGGAGTGCGGGTTTCTCCTGGAGTACGGGGAAGCGCCGCGGCGCCAGGAGGAGCAGGACGCACAGGGCCAGGACGGCGGCGCAGCCCGCCCCCAGGTACACCGCGTCCACGGCCGCGTCGACGGCGCGGCGCAGCGGTTCGGGGTCGGTGAGGGCGCCGGGGTCGTCCAGGACGCGGGCCACCGAGTCGAGCGAGCCGGACCCGCCGAGCCGGGCGCTGATGACGCCGTTGGCCACCGCCCCGAACAGGGCGGCGCCCAGCGTCTGGCCGATCTGCCGGCAGAACAGCACCGAGGCCGTGGCGGTGCCGCGTTCGGCCCAGCCGACGGTGGACTGGACGCCGACGATCAGCGGGAGTTGGAAGAGCCCGAGGGCGGCGCCGAGCAGCAGCATGAGCAGGGCGGGCTGCCAGGCGGTGCCGGGGTAGGGCAGCAGGGGGAAGGTGAACAGGAGTGCCGCGGCCGCCGAGATGCCGGTGACGGCGGTGTTGCGGAAGCCGATCCTGCGGTAGACGTGCTGGCTGAGCGCGGCCGAGACCGGCCAGCTCAGCGTCATCACGGAGAGCACGAACCCGGCGGCGACGGGGGCGAGTCCGAGGACGGACTGCGCGTACGTGGGCAGGAAGACGGTGGGTGCGACCATCAGCAGGCCGAGCGCGCCGAGGGCGAGGTTGACCGCGGCGATGGTGCGCCGGCGCCAGACCCAGCCGGGGATGATCGGTTCCGCGGCCCGGCGTTCGACGAGGACGACGACGGCGATCAGGGCGAGCCCGGCGGCGAAGAGGCCGAGGGAGGGCGCCGACAGCCAGTCCCAGGCGACCCCGCCCTGGACGAGGGCGGTCAGGAGCGTGCCGCCGCAGGCGAAGACGGCGAGCGCGCCGGGCCAGTCGACGCGGCCGCGCGGCACGGCGTCGCGTGCGGGTTCGTGCAGGTGGCGCACGATGAGCCAGAGCGCGACGACCCCGATGGGCAGGTTGATCAGGAAGATCCAGCGCCAGTCCGCGTACGAGGCGATGAAACCGCCGAGCGCCGGTCCCGCGACGGACGAAGTGGCCCACACCGTCGACAGTTTGGCCTGGATCTTGGGGCGTTCCTTGAGGGGGTAGAGGTCGGCGGCGAGGGTCTGCACGGTGCCCTGGACGGCGCCGCCGCCGAGGCCCTGGACGACGCGGAAGGCGATGAGCGACTCCATGTTCCAGGCGAGCGCGCAGAGCACGGAGCCGAGCAGGAACAGGACGCAGCCCGCGATGAGGACGGGTTTGCGGCCGAAGGTGTCGGAGAGCTTGCCGTAGACGGGCAGCGTGACGGTGGCCGCGAGGAGGTAGCCGGAGAAGAGCCAGGAGAAGATCGAGAAGCCGCCGAGTGCGCCCACGATCTGCGGGACCGCGGTGGAGACGATCGTGGCGTCGACGGCGGCCAGCGCCATGGCCAGCATCAGCGCGGCGACGACCGGGCCCCTGCCGCGCGCCGGGCCGGGGGCGGTGCCCGCCGCCGCGCCGGGTATCGCCCCTGGTGTCGCGCCGGGTGTCGCGTCCTGCGTGCCCACGGAAATCCCTTCCCCCTGCAACCAGTTGCTGCGGGTCACCTTCTCACCCGGTCCGGGGTGGAGGGCAGGGTGGAGGCGACCCTGAGACGATCTCCACCGGCGGGTGGAGATCCCCTAGGGGTACCTCCGTACAACGGACCGGGGAGTGTTCGTCCCGCTGGAGGATGAGGCGGGCCCGGACGGTCCTTAGATTGGCTTTACGAGCCGGGCACGGGGCCGGCTCGGACAACCACACCACCGGGGGTGGGGTTTACCCCACCGGAAGAGTGCGCTGAGCACCAGCGCGCCGGACCCCTCACGGGCCCGAGACTGAGACCCGAAGGCGCACCGCACGAGACCGTGCGTGCGCCGCACCCACCGAACCCGCGGCGCACGCACACCCGACGCCTCGCATGACCGACATAGGAGACTTACCGTGACAACGGCTGTGGCAACACCCAGGCACGGGGGCACTGGAGGACGCACGGCCGTAGCGGCACGGGCGCGCCAAGTGGTCAAGGCGTACGGCTCCGGGGAGACCCGAGTCGTCGCGCTCGACCACATCGACGTGGACATAGCCCGCGGGCAGTTCACCGCGATCATGGGTCCCTCGGGCTCCGGCAAGTCGACGCTGATGCACTGCCTCGCGGGCCTCGACACCGTCAGCGCCGGGCAGATCTTCCTGGACGAGACCGAGATCACCGGTCTGAAGGACAAGAAGCTCACCAAGCTGCGCCGGGACCGGATCGGCTTCATCTTCCAGGCGTTCAACCTGCTGCCGACCCTGAACGCCCTGGAGAACATCACGCTCCCGATGGACATCGCGGGCCGCAAGCCCGACCGGGCCTGGCTCGACCAGGTCGTGGAGACCGTGGGCCTCGCCGGGCGCCTCAAGCACCGCCCGACCGAGCTCTCCGGCGGCCAGCAGCAGCGCGTCGCCGTGGCCCGCGCCCTCGCCTCCCGGCCCGAGATCATCTTCGGCGACGAGCCGACCGGCAACCTCGACTCCCGTGCCGGAGCCGAGGTGTTGGGCTTCCTGCGCCGCTCGGTGACCGACCTCGGCCAGACCATCGTGATGGTCACGCACGACCCGGTCGCCGCCTCCTACGCGGACCGCGTGCTGTACCTCGCCGACGGCCGGATCGTGGACGAGATGCACCACCCGACCGCCGACCAGGTCCTGGACCGCATGAAGTCCTTCGACGCGCGGGGGCGCACGTCATGACCGTCCTCAAGACCTCGATGCGCAACTTCTTCGCGCACAAGGGACGCATGGCGCTCTCCGGGGTGGCCGTCATCCTGTCGGTGGCGTTCGTGTGCGGCACGCTCGTCTTCTCCGACACCATGGGCGCCACCTTCGACAAGCTCTTCGCGGCCACCTCCGCCGACGTCACGGTCAGCCCCAAGTCCGCCGGGAAGGCGGGCGAGACGCCCCGCAGCGGCAAGCCCGAGTCCCTGCCCGCCTCCGTCGTGCGGAAGGCGGAGAAGGCCGACGGGGTACGGGCGGCCGAGGGCGCGGTCAGCAGCCAGAGCGTCACCGTCGTCGACGCCGACAACAAGAACTTGGGGCCGACCAGCGGCGGCCCGACCATCGCCGGCAACTGGACGCGCAACGACCTGCGTTCGATGGACATCACCTCGGGCCACGCCCCGCGCGGACCCACCGAGATGATGGTCGACGCCGACACCGCCGACAAGCACGACCTCAAGATCGGCGACAAGCTGCGCACCGTCACCGCGGCCGGCGACCACACCGCGAGGATCTCCGGCATCGCCACCTTCAAGGTGACCAACCCCGGCGCCGCCATCTTCTACTTCGACACCGCCACCGCCCAGCGCGAACTCCTCGGCGCCACCGGCCGGTTCACGCACGTCAACCTCACCGCCGACGCGGGCGTCAGCGACACCCGGCTGAAGGCGGACGTCGCGAAGACCCTGGGCAGGGCGCCGTACGACGTCAGGACGCAGCAGGAGACCGCGGACGACAACCGCGACTCCGTCGGCAGCTTCCTCGACGTCATGAAGTACGCGATGCTCGGCTTCGCCGGGATCGCCTTCCTCGTCGGCATTTTCCTCATCATCAACACCTTCTCGATGCTGGTCGCCCAGCGCACCCGCGAGATCGGCCTGATGCGGGCCATCGGCTCCAGCCGCAAGCAGGTCAACCGCTCGGTGCTCGTCGAGGCGCTGCTGCTCGGCGTCTTCGGCTCGGTCCTCGGCGTCGGCGCGGGCATCGGCCTCGCCGTCGGCCTGATGAAGCTCATGTCCGGCATGGGCATGGAACTGTCCACCGGCGACCTCACCGTCAACTGGACGACCCCCGTGGTCGGCATGGCCCTCGGCATCGTCGTCACCGTCGTCGCCGCCTACCTGCCCGCACGCCGGGCCGGCAAGGTCTCGCCGATGGCCGCGCTGCGCGACGCGGGCACCCCGGCCGACGGCCGCTCCAGCGCCCTGCGCGCCATCCTCGGCCTGGTCCTCACCGGCGCCGGCGGCTTCGCCCTGTACACCGCGTCGCAGGCCGACAAGGCGAGCGAGGGCTCGCTGTTCCTCGGCGGCGGCGTCGTGCTCACCCTCGTCGGCTTCGTCGTCATCGGCCCCGTCCTCGCCTCCGGCGTGGTCCGCGTCATCAGCGCGGTGCTGCTGCGGATGTTCGGCCCCGTCGGACGGATGGCCGAGCGCAACGCGCTGCGCAACCCGCGCCGCACCGGCGCCACCGGCGCGGCCCTGATGATCGGCCTCGCGCTGGTCGCCTGCCTCTCCGTCGTCGGCTCCTCGATGGTCGCGTCGGCCACCGACGAGCTCGACAAGTCGGTCGGCGCCGACTTCATCGTCCAGCCCACGCAGCCCGGCGTCGCCATCACGGAGAAGGCCGCCGCGGCCCTCGGCAAGGCCGACCACATCGCGCACATCACCCGCTACAAGCAGATCGACGCGGACCTGACCACGCCCGCGGGCAAGACCGTGGACGACGTCGGCCTGAGCGCCGCCGACCCCTCCTACGCCGCGGACCTGCGCCGCGAGACCACCGCCGGCAAGCTGTCCGCCGCCTACGGCCCGAACGCCATGTCGGTCGGCGACGCCTTCGCGAAGAAGCACGGCCTGAAGGTCGGCGACGAGCTGAAGGTCGCCTTCGACCACGGCAGGACGGCGAAGCTGCGGCTCGCCGCGGTCACCTCCGACGACACCTCCGTCGACAAGGGGGCGATGTACCTCAACATCACGACGATGGAGAAGTACGTCCCCGCCGACCGCATCCCGCAGAACGACATGATGTTCGCCTCGGCCGACAAGGGCCGACAGGACGCCGCGTACGCCTCCCTGAAGCACTCCCTGGAGAAGTACCCGCAGTACAAGGTGATGGACCAGACCGACTTCAAGCAGACGCTGAAGGACCAGGTCGGCCAGCTCCTGAACATCGTCTACGGCCTGCTCGGCCTCGCGATCATCGTCGCGATCCTCGGTGTGGTGAACACCCTGGCCCTGTCGGTGGTGGAGCGCACCCGGGAGATCGGCCTGATGCGGGCGATCGGCCTCTCGCGCCGCCAGCTGCGCCGCATGATCCGCATGGAGTCGGTGGTCATCGCCCTCTTCGGCGCGCTGCTCGGCCTCGGGCTCGGGATGGGCTGGGGCGCCACCGCGCAGAAGCTGCTCGCCCTGGAGGGACTGAAGGTCCTGGAGATCCCGTGGCCGACGATCATCGCGGTCTTCGTCGGGTCGGCGTTCGTGGGCCTGTTCGCCGCGCTGGTCCCCGCCTTCCGGGCCGGCCGGATGAACGTCCTCGACGCCATCGCCACCGAATAGCCACCGCCACGGGGGTGCGGGGGACCCGGCCCCGGCGAGCGCGCACAGCGCCCGCCGGGGCCGGCTGCCGTCCGCACCCCCGTGGCGGGGTCAGTCCCGGCGCAGCAGCACGTACCCGTAGGCGGTGTCCTCCAGGACGTACCGCGTGCCGGGATGCAGGGTATTGGCGTACTTGACCGGGTCCTTGGTCCAGCCGTCCCGGACGTCCAGGGCGACGTAGCGGGGGACGACCGGGCGGGCCGCGCCCACCCAGAAGACCCGGGCGCGCGAGGTCAGCCGGCTGATCGGCCCGATGTTCGCCTCGACCGTCGCCCCGTCCGGGATCCGCCTCAGCATCCGGTCCACGGCCGCGACCCGCCCGCTCTTCTCGTACGTCGCCGCCTCGGTGACGCCCGCGAGCGGCAGCGCCGTGGTCAGGGCGAGCGCGGCGGCCGCGGCGCAGGCCGGGAGGCGGTCGGCGTACCGGCGCAGCCAGCCCCGGCCGGCGCGGCGTGCGGTGTGGGCGGCGTCGGCGAGGGCGAGCAGGACGACCGGCATCAGGACGGCGCTGTAGTGCCAGTCGGTGCCCCAGTAGTGGTCGTCGCCGGAGAGGAAGCGCCAGCCGAGGGTGGGCAGCGCGATCAGGAGCAGCGGGGAGCGCAGGGCGAGCAGCCCGGTGGTGGGCAGCAGCAGCCAGAGCAGGGTGCGCAGCTTGGTGCCGGTGCCGTCGAAGATCCCGGTGCCGCCCGTGTCGCCGACCTTGTCCCAGTAGTCGTACGCGCCGACCGAGTTGAAGGCCGGGATGACCAGGGTGAGGGTGACGAGGGTGGCGGCGGCGCCGAACGCGGCGACGCCGAGGGCGTAGGGCAGGGCCTTGGGGTCGGTGCGCCGGCAGCGGATGGCCACGACCACCGCGATGGCCGCGAGCGTCACTCCCAGGTCCTCCTTGACGAGGACGAGCGGCAGCGCCCAGAGCAGGGCGGCACGCCACCGCCGGCGCAGCAGTGCCTCCAGGGAGAAGGCGATCAGCGGGAGCGCGAAGCAGATCTCGTGGAAGTCGAAGTCGACGGCGCGCTGGATGCCCCACGACAGCCCGTACGCGACCCCGACGGCCGCACCGGAGCCGCGCCCGAGGAGCCGGGTCGCGGCGCGGGTGACGGGGACGACGGAGACGGCGATGAGCAGTGCCTGCGCGACGAGCAGCGTCACCGGCGAGGGGAAGAGCCGGTAGACGGGGGCGAGGAGGGCGGTGATGGGGCTGAAGTGGTCGCCGAGGATGTTGGCGCCCGGCCCCTTGAGGTCGGCCACCGGCGCCCGCAGGTGGGCGTAGGCGCGGACGGCCTGCTCGAAGATGCCGAGGTCCCAGGAGCGGCTCTCCAGGCGCCGGTAGCGGCCGACGGAGACGATCGTGTACGCGGCGAACAGGGCGGCCGCGAGCAGCAGCGGGGCGCGGTCCCAGAGCCGGTCGGACCTGGTGCGGGTGGTGTCGGCGGGTGCCGGGCCGTTCGCGGTGGCGGACGGGGTCCGGTCCCGCCCCGGTATGAGCTCGTCGGCACGCTCCGGGGCGGTGGCGTCGGGGTGGGCTCCGGGCATGGGATGGCTTCCTGGTGAGGGTGCGGGGGCGGGGGCAGGTCTCGGGGCGGGTCGGTGGGACGTACGGGCGGCGGGTCCTGGATCCACCCCTCAGCCTCCCGTGTCCGTCGCGGTGGCCGTCGGCGGGGTCGTCGCAAGGGCGGTGGGCGTCCGGGAGGCCGGGGGCGGGCCGGAGGGGGTCGGGGTCGTGGCCGGTGGCGCGTCCCGCCCGGCGGACGCCCGGCCGGAGGGCGTCAGGGGCGGGGAGGTCCGGGTGGTGGGCGTCCGGGGAGAGGGCGAGCCGTCGGTGCGGGAGGACTCCGGCAGCGAGGCCGACCGCGTGGGGCTCGGGGGCGCCGCGGGGCCGACCGGCGTGCCGCCCCGGCCGAACTGGGCAGCGGCGAGCGCGGTGCCGCCGGAGACCAGGCACACCGCGAGCGCGGCGGCCACCGCGTGGACGCGGCGCCGGCGGCGGGCGCCGCGCTCGCTCACCTGTCCCGCGGGCACCGGCGCGGCGGCCAGGGCACCCGCGTCGGCGGCCCGCTTCAGCGCGCCGGCGAGCCGGTCGTCGGCCGGGGGCTTGGGCTCAGTCACGGTGCTCCTCCGGGGTGAGCGCGTCGTCGAGGTGCGGCGCGAGGGCCGCCCTGGCACGGGACAGATGGGACTTCACGGTCCCCGCCGCGATCCCGGTCTCCGCGGCGACCTGCTGGACGGACAGGTCGCACACGTAGTGCAGGACCGCTACCCGCCGCTGCCGCTCCGACAGCCGCCGCAACGCGGCGACCAGCGCGACCGTCCCGGGGTCCGGTGCGGGCGCGGCGCCCGGCCGCTCCCCGTGGTGGCGCCGCCAGGCGTCCGCGGACCGGCCGCGCCGCCGCCACCGGCTCACCGCGAGGCGCCACGCGACGGTCCTGATCCACGCCTCGGGCCCGGCGTCCCGCTCCAGGCGGGAGCGGCGCGCCCAGGCCCGCACGAAGGCCTCCTGGACCACGTCCTGCGCCTCGTGGAGGTCGCCCGTCATCAGATACACCTGCCCGACCAGCGGTCTCACGGAGTGCGCGTAGAACGCCTCGAACTCCTCGTCGGTCACGTGGTCTCCAGATGCGTGCGGTGCGCGTGCGGGGTGCGCGGCGTACCGCGATCGTGCGGGGGTCGTCCTGCGCGGGGGTTCTCGAAGGCAGTACGCCCGGGACACCTGCCCGGTTTACGCGGTGGGCCGGGAATTTTCGGACAGGTGTTCACCGCCCATTGTCCGGGGCGCACGGGCCCGCCTGCCGTTCCCGCACACCGCCGCGCCCCGACCGGGCCGCGCCGGTCAGCGCGGAGTCGTACGCTGGAGACCCCCGGCCCGTACGACGTGCCGGGCGGCTCGCGTTGCCCACCCATGCCGGTCGTCGCCCACCACTGCCGGTTTATCTGGACGGAAAAAGCCTCCATGAGCCTGCACGGTCTGCTCGACGCCGTCGTCAAGGACACGGCACTCGCCGAAGCGGCCCAGGCCGCGACCGACGGTCACCGCACGCACGTCGACCTGGTCGGCCCGCCCGCGGCCCGGCCCTTCGCGGTGGCCGCGCTGGCCCGTGAGTCCGGCCGCACCGTCCTCGCCGTGACGGCCACCGGCCGGGAGGCCGAGGACCTGGCCGCGGCGCTGCGCACGATCCTGCCGCCGGACGGCGTCGCGGAGTACCCCTCGTGGGAGACGCTGCCGCACGAGCGGCTCTCGCCCCGCTCCGACACGGTGGGCCGCCGCCTCGCGGTGCTGCGCCGTCTCGCCCACCCGCGCCCCGACGACCCGGAGACCGGCCCGGTCTCGGTGATCGTGGCGCCGGTCCGCTCGGTGCTCCAGCCGCAGGTCAAGGGGCTCGGCGACCTGGAGCCCGTGGCGCTGCGCACCGGGCAGAGCACCGATTTGAACGAGGTCGTCGAGGCGCTCGCGGCGGTCGCGTACTCCCGGGTCGAGCTGGTCGAGAAGCGCGGCGAGTTCGCGGTGCGCGGCGGCATCCTCGACGTCTTCCCGCCCACCGAGGAACACCCGCTGCGCGTGGAGTTCTGGGGCGACGACGTCGAGGAGATCCGTTACTTCAAGGTCGCCGACCAGCGCTCCCTGGAGGTCGCCGAGCACGGCCTGTGGGCGCCGCCCTGCCGCGAGCTGCTGCTCACCGAGGACGTACGGGAGAAGGCCGCCGCCCTCGCCGAGGACCACCCGGAGCTGGGCGAGCTGCTCGGGAAGATCGCCGAGGGCATCGCCGTCGAGGGCATGGAGTCGCTGGCCCCGGTCCTGGTGGACGACATGGAGCTGCTCCTCGACGTGCTGCCGGAGGGGTCCATGGCGGTGGTCTGCGACCCGGAGCGGGTGCGCACCCGCGCGGCCGACCTGGTCGCGACCTCGCAGGAGTTCCTGCAGGCCAGCTGGGCGGCGACGGCCGGCGGCGGCGAGGCGCCGATCGACGTGGACGCGGCCTCCCTGTGGGGCATCGCGGACGTCCGCGACCACGCGCGCGACCTCGGCATGATGTGGTGGTCCGTCTCGCCCTTCGCCGCCGACGATGAGCTGGCACACGACGCCGGCGCGCCGGGCGACAAGGACACCCTCAAGCTCGGCATGCGCGCGACCGAGACCTACCGCGGCGACACCGCGAAGGCGCTCGCCGACACCAAGGGCTGGCTCGCAGAGGGCTGGCGCACCGTCTACGTCACCGAGGGCCACGGCCCGGCCGCCCGTACCGTCGAGGTGCTCGGCGGCGAGGGCATCGCGGCCCGCCTCGACGGCGACCTCGGCGAGCTGACGCCGTCCGTCGTGCACGTCTCCTGCGGTTCCATCGACTACGGCTTCGTCGACCCGGCGCTGAAGCTCGCCGTGCTCACCGAGACCGACCTGTCCGGCCAGAAGGCGGCCGGCAAGGACGGCCAGCGGATGCCGGCCCGCCGCCGCAAGACGATCGACCCGCTGACCCTGGAGGCCGGCGACTACATCGTCCACGAGCAGCACGGCGTGGGCCGCTACATCGAGATGGTGCAGCGCACCGTGCAGGGCGCCACCCGCGAGTACCTCGTCGTGGAGTACGCCCCCGCCAAGCGCGGCCAGCCCGGCGACCGGCTCTACATCCCCACCGACCAGCTGGAGCAGATCACCAAGTACGTGGGCGGCGAGGCCCCCACCCTGCACCGGCTCGGCGGCGCCGACTGGACGAAGACGAAGGCGCGGGCGAAGAAGGCGGTCAAGGAGATCGCCGCGGACCTCATCAAGCTGTACTCCGCGCGCATGGCGGCCCCCGGCCACGCCTTCGGCTCCGACACCCCCTGGCAGCGCGAGCTGGAGGACGCCTTCCCGTACGTGGAGACGCCCGACCAGCTGACCACCATCGCCGAGGTCAAGGAGGACATGGAGAAGACGGTCCCGATGGACCGGCTGATCTGCGGCGACGTCGGCTACGGCAAGACGGAGATCGCGGTCCGCGCCGCCTTCAAGGCGGTCCAGGACGGCAAGCAGGTCGCGGTCCTCGTGCCCACCACCCTCCTCGTCCAGCAGCACTTCGGCACGTTCTCCGAGCGCTACTCGCAGTTCCCGGTCAGCGTGAAGGCGCTCAGCCGCTTCCAGACGGAGACGGAGTCCAAGGCGACGCTCGAAGGGCTGCGCGAGGGGTCGGTGGACATCGTCATCGGCACCCACCGCCTCTTCTCCTCCGAGACCAGGTTCAAGGACCTCGGCCTGGTCATCGTCGACGAGGAGCAGCGCTTCGGCGTCGAGCACAAGGAGCAGCTGAAGAAGCTCCGCGCCAACGTCGACGTGCTCACCATGTCGGCGACCCCCATTCCCCGTACGCTCGAAATGGCCGTGACCGGCATCCGCGAGATGTCGACGATCACCACGCCGCCCGAGGAGCGCCACCCGGTCCTGACCTTCGTCGGCCCGTACGAGGAGAAGCAGATCGGCGCGGCCGTCCGCCGCGAACTGCTGCGCGAGGGCCAGGTCTTCTACATCCACAACCGCGTCGAGTCCATCGACCGCGCGGCGGCCCGGCTGCGGGACATCGTCCCCGAGGCGCGGATCGCCACCGCCCACGGCCAGATGTCCGAACAGGCCCTGGAGCAGGTGGTGGTGGACTTCTGGGAGAAGAAGTTCGACGTGCTCGTCTCCACGACGATCGTCGAGTCCGGCATCGACATCTCCAACGCCAACACGCTGATCGTGGAGCGCGGCGACAACTTCGGCCTCTCCCAGCTCCACCAGCTGCGCGGCCGGGTGGGCCGGGGCCGCGAGCGCGGTTACGCGTACTTCCTGTACCCGCCGGAGAAGCCGCTCACCGAGACCGCCCACGAGCGGCTCGCCACCATCGCCCAGCACACCGAGATGGGCGCGGGCATGTACGTGGCGATGAAGGACCTGGAGATCCGCGGCGCGGGCAACCTCCTCGGCGGCGAGCAGTCCGGCCACATCGCGGGCGTCGGCTTCGACCTCTACGTCCGCATGGTCGGCGAGGCGGTGGCCGACTACCGCGCCTCCCTGGAGGGCGGCGTGGAGGAGGAGCCGCCGCTGGAGGTCAAGATCGAGCTCCCGGTCGACGCGCACGTCCCGCACGACTACGCGCCCGGCGAGCGGCTGCGCCTGCAGGCCTACCGCGCCATCGCCTCCGCCACCACGGAGGAGGACGTCAAGGCGGTACGGGAGGAACTGACCGACCGCTACGGCAAGTTGCCCGAGCCGGTGGAGAACCTCCTCCTCGTGGCGGGCCTGCGCATGCTGGCCCGCGCCTGCGAGGTCGGCGAGATCGTCCTCCAGGGCAACAACATCCGCTTCGCCCCGGTGGACCTCCGCGAGTCCCAGGAACTCCGCCTCAAGCGGCTCTACCCCGGCACGGTCATCAAGGTCACCGCCCAGCAGGTCCTGGTGCCGCGCCCGAAGACGGCGAAGGTCGGCGGCAAGCCGCTGGTCGGCCGCGAACTGCTGGGCTGGGTCGGGGAGTTCCTGACGTCGATCCTGGGGTCGTAGGCGGCGCGGCGGCGGTTCCGGTCACCGGGTCGCGGGCGTCCGCGACCCGGTCCGCCGGGGCCCGGCCGCCGGCGACGCAAAAGCTTGAAAGGCCTTGGGGGAGTACCCCCGCCAACCCCTCCGGGGCCACTCCGGGAGGCGTCACTCGCCCGGGTGACATTCGCCAACTGGGCTGGCTTTGCCGCCTGTTCGCGGGCATATGCTCGCCGCGACAACTCCAGACATGCGACGGCCCCCGGCCGGGACTGCAATCCCGATCGAGGGCCTGACCACCGAGGAAGTAGGAGGCTTCCCGATGGCTTTCCAACACCCTAGCGCGCCCTCCCGCGCGTCGTCTGCCGTTCCCCGTCCGACCCCCCGATCCGGTGTCGTCCACGTCAACTCGCGTTACACGGCCCGCTACACGGTCATCGGCAATCACCTCGCCCAGCACCGGGGCCTCTCCCTCCTCGCGATCGGGCTCGCCGTCCACATCCAGTCGCTGCCCGCCGGGGCGCGCATCGGCATCAAGTTCCTCGCCGCCCGCTTCCCCGAGAGCGAGCACCGCATCGCCGGTGCGCTGCGTGAGCTGGAGCGGCACGGCTACCTCGCCCGTACGCGCGAGCGGCTGCCCGGCGGCCGGGTGGTGACCCGGACGGTCTCGTACAACCAGCCGGGCACGTGCCCGCAATCCGCCCCTGCGGCGCCTGTGTCCGCGGGGCCTGCCCCCGCGGGGCCCGTATCCGAGGAACCCGCTCCCGCGCCGCCCGGACGGGCCGTCCACGCGCCCCTCCCCGAACCGGCCACCCCCGACCTGGACCGGCACCGCACCGCCGCCGCGCTCCTCGCGGACCTGCACCGCCACGATCCCCGGCTGCTGCTCGCCGAGCGGGACGTCCGGGGCCTGGCCCCGGCGGTCGCCGCCTGGCTGGAACGCGGGGCCGCCCCCGACGCCGTACGCCGCACCCTCACCGCGAACCTCCCCGAGGGCCTGCGGCACCCGGCCGCCCTGCTGGCCCACCGCCTCACCGCGCTGCTGCCGCCACCGCTGCCCGCGCGACCACGACGGCCCGACCCGCTCCAGACCTGCGAAGCCTGCGACCGCGCCTTCCGCGCACCGCAGCCGGGCCACTGCCGCGGCTGCCCACCCAAGGCGGAGGCCGCCTAGCATGAACGTGACGACCCTTGCCCCAGGGCATAGACGAGGAGCGCACGCCATGACCATCGCCCCGGACAGCTCGCGGAACGGCAGCTCCCAGTACCGGGCGATGCGTGAGGTCGTCGAGCACGCGTGGGACGGCCTTCCCGGAAAATTCGAGATCACCAAGGAAGGAATCGTCCACGACACGATGACGCCAGGGGGCCCGCACGAGGTGACGGCGGCACATATCAGCCGCCGTCTGGAACGGCGGATGCCGGACGAACTGCTGGCACACACCGGGACACCGGATGTGGAACACGAACCTGAGGGCATCCTCCGCCACCCCGACGTGATCGTGCTCGCGTGGACCGACCTCGATGTCGAAGGCGCCGTCGACCCCCGCACCCTCATCGCCGCCATCGAGATCGTCTCGCGCTCGAACCCCGAGAACGACTGGGTCGGCAAGACCCGCGACTACCCGCTCCTCGGCATCCCGGTGTACGCGATCTTCGATCCCCGCACCGGCACGGGGGCGGTCCTCTCCGACATCCACGCCACGCCCGAAGGCCCGCGCTACGCCACCCGCAAGGACTTCGTCTACGGCGAGGACGTCACCATCGCCGACTGGACCATCTCCACGGAGGGCCTGCCCCGTTACGAGTGAGGGAGCCGTCAGGACGGCGGGCGGGCCCGCGCCGGCTCGGCGGACCGGGCCGGGCGCACTCGGCGGGGAAGAGGGGAACCGGTCGATCACCGCGGAGGTAAGGGCCGCACCGCGCGGGCGCTACCGTGGGCCGCGAGAGTCCGCCCAGGGGAGGGGAGAGCGCCGTGACGCTCAAGGTCGTGGGTCTGTACCGGTTTCCGGTGAAGTCGATGCTGGGCGAGGAGCACGAACGGCTCGACTTCGGCCCGCGGGGCCCCGTCGGCGACCGTGCGTGGGCCCTGCGGTTTCCCGACGGGAAGCTGGGCAGCGGCAAGAACCACGCCCGGTTCCGCCGCGTCCGCGGGCTCCTGGAGCACTACGCGACGTACGACGAGGACGGCACCCCCGTCGTCACCGCGCCGGACGGCGCCACGCTGCGCCCCGGCGACCCGCGGATCCCCGAGCGCTTCGGCGCGGGCGTCGAACTGGTCCAGGAGGGCGAGGCGAGCCACAAGGACGTCTCCCCGGTCTCGATCGTCGGCACCGCCTCGCTCCGCGCGCTCGGCGACCTGCTCGGCGACGCCGACCCCGTCGACGTACGGCGGCTGCGCAAGAACATCGTCGTGGAGACCGACGAGCCCTGGATCGAGGAGGACTGGGTCGGCCGCGAGATCCTCATCGGCCGGGACGCGGACGGGGACGGGGACGGGGACGGCGGCAGCGGCGGTCGCCAGGGCGGCCCGCTGCGGCTGCGCGGGCTGCAACGCGTGAAGCGCTGCGTCATGGTCACCCAGGCCCAGCCCGGCCTGCCCGAGGACAACCGGGTCCTGAAGACCCTCACCACCGCCCGCGGCATGTGTATCGGCCTGCACACGGACATGGTGGCGCCCGCGCCGCTCGCCCTCGGCGACACGCTGGTCGTCCGGTGAACCGGCGCAGCACCGCGGCCCTGCTCGCCGCCCTCGCCGTGCCCGCGCTCCTCACCGGGTGCGAGACCGGCAAGGACAAGGCCGAGGACGGCGCCGCCGGACCGGGCGCGAAGGCGGGCTCCGCGCTCGCCGCCGTCGACACGCTGACCGTCAAGGGCCGCGCGCCCAAGACCGGTTACGCCCGTGAGCGGTTCGGCACCGCCTGGGCCGACACCGACTCCAACCGCTGCCCGACCCGCGACGACATCCTCAAGCGCGACCTGAAGGACGTCAGGTATCAGGGCGGCGACTGCCGGGTGGCGGCCGGGACGCTCGCGCCCGATCCGTACACCGGCCGGGACGTGACGTTCCGGCGGGGCCGCAGCCAGGTCGACATCGACCATCTCGTGGCGCTCTCGGACGCCTGGCAGAAGGGCGCGTTCCGCTGGGAGCCGGGCAAGCGGATCGCCTTCGCCAACGACCCCCTCAACCTCCTCGCCGTCGACGCCGGCACCAACCGCGGCAAGAGCGACGGCGACACCGCGACCTGGCTGCCGCCGAACAAGAAGTTCCGCTGCGCCTACGTGGCCGGCCAGGTCGCCGTGAAGAAGAAGTACGGGGTGTGGGTGACCGACGCCGAACGGGCCGCCATGAAAAAGGTGTTGAACACCTGCCCCGAAGAGAAACTCCCGCAGGGCCCGGCCCCGACGACGGCCCCGTCCCGCTTCCACGCCCGCTGACGACCGCCCCGCGGGGCCCGGAGGAGTCTTCGAGGGGTGCGGGCCGGCGCGCCCAGCACCCCTTCGTACCAGTCGTACCAGCGGAAAAACTCGATACCGCAAGCCCCGCGGGGTCACGTACGGTCCGGCCCATGGACCTGAAGATCACCACCCTGGCCGAGCGGCCCGACCTCGCGGGCCCGGCCTGGGGCATGGCCGAGGACTGGCCGGAGTTCATCCTGCACGACCCCGTCGGCTGGTCGCTGATAGGCCGGATCCTCGCGGAACTCCCGGAGTACGTCCTGGTCGCCACCGATGCCGAGGACGGCGACGGAGACGGCAAGGTCGTGGCCCGCGCCTTCAGCGTGCCGCTCGCCCTGCACGAGCGCACCGGCGGCGAACTGCCCGACGGCGGCTGGGACCAGATCATGTTGTGGGCCTTCTCCGACCTGCGGCACGGCAAGGGGGCGGACACCGTCAGCGCCATCGAGATCACGATCGACGAGACCGCGCGGGGCAAGGGCCTGTCCGGACGGATGCTCGCGGCGCTGCGCGACAACGCCCGCGCCCGCGGCTTCACCGAGGTCGTCGCGCCGGTGCGGCCCAACGCCAAGCACCTCGAACCGACCGCGCCGATCGACGAGTACGCGTACCGCACCCGCGAGGACGGCCTCCCGTACGACCCGTGGCTGCGGGTGCACGTGCGGGCGGGCGGCGTCATCGACAAGGTCGCGCACGCCTCCATGACAGTGTCGGGGTCGACCGCGCAGTGGCGCGAGTGGACCGGCCTGCCCTTCGAGGCGGACGGGCCGGTCGAGGTGCCGGGCGCCCTGGTGCCGGTGCACTGCGAACCGTCGCGCGGCTACGGCGTGTACGTCGAGCCGAACGTGTGGGTGCGGCACGCCTTGTGACGCCCGCCCTGCAGGGCGCGCCCGGTGACGCCCGCCCGGTGGCGGGCGGGCGTCAGGCGCCCAGCTTGTCCAGGTCCAGGACGTCCCCGGCGGGCTTCTTCGCCGGCACGGGCTTGTCGTAGTCGGTGAACGACAGCTGGTCCCGGTCGCCGCCGCCCGCTTCGGTGATCTTCAACAGGTAGGGCTTGCCCTCGGTGGCGACGTAGATCTTGAACCTGTCCTTGGCGTCGCCGGCGGAGATCTCGATGGCGGGGGTGCCGCCGACGGTGGTCGTCGCGCCCTTGCGCGCCCCGGAGTCGATGTCCCCGAAGTCCGCCAGGAGCTGGTCGAGGTCGCACATGCCGGAGATGTCCTTCGCGTCGGCGCCCGTCGCGCCGGTCCTGGCCCATTTTCCGCCGAGCATCTCGACCACCGCCCGCGTCTCGTCCGCGGGCTCCCCCTTGCTCTGGGCGCGCAGGAACTCCTCGCTGTACTTCACGTAGACCATGTCGTCGCCGGGCACGGCCAGGCGGAACGAGCCCTGGTCCGCGAGGGACAGCTCGCCCGCGCAGCGGCCCGCGGTATCCAGGGCCAGGTCCATCGTGATCCGGCCGGTCTCCTCGTCGCGGACCGTGCCCCCGATCCGCAGCGAGTCCGCCCCCTTGGTCGCCTTGACGGCCTTGTCGACGATCTCGGTGCCGCTGCGGCCCGCGAAGGGCGCCGACGGCTTCGCCTGACCGTCCGATTTCTCCGTGCCGCAGGCGGTGAGCCCGACGGCCGCGACGGCCAGGACGGCGGCGAGGGCGGCGGTGCGGCGCGGGTGGCCGGGACGCAGGTGGTGGCGCATGAGGAATCCCCCCAGGGAAGTTCGTTCGGTGAGGACATCAGAGCAGAAGCGTGTGAACCGAGTCAACACGCGAAACAGTGAACACCGGGTCAACGCCCGTGAAGCCTTCCGTGCGCCCGTCGGCTCGGTATGCTCGACGCCGCGCGACGGACCCCGCGCGACGAGGGGAGCTGCCAGATGACGCCGCCGGACGATGCGACCGAGGTCACCGCCGCCGGGATCGCCCGCCTTGCCGGGGTCGGCCGCGCCGCCGTCAGCAACTGGCGCCGTCGGCACGGCGACTTCCCCCGGCCCGTCGGCGGCACCGAGACCAGCCCCTCCTTCGCGCTCGCCGAGGTCGAACGGTGGCTGCGCGCCCAGGGCAAACTCGTCGAGGTCCCGCTCGCCGAACGCGTCTGGCAACAGCTCGCCGGACACCCCGCGGGCCCCGCCACCGCCCTGCTGCACACCGGGTGCGCCCTGCTCCTGATCCGGGACCGCCCGACGGCCTGGCTCGCGCTCGGTGCCGTCTCGGACGAACGGCTGGCGCAGTTGCTGCCGGACGAGCTGGACGACGTCCTGACGCTGCGGTTCGGCGTACGGCGCAGGCGCGCGGTCCTCACCCCCGCACCCACCGAACTCCTGCTCTCCGTACCGCTGTTGCGCCTGGCCGCCGAGCTCGCGGCCGAGCTGGGCGCCCGGGGCGCGTACGAGTTCCTGCTCGGCCGGCACACCGAGGCCAACCCCCGCCAGTACACGCTCACCCCCGCCGGCCCCGCCGAACTGATGGCCCGCATCGCCGCGACCACGGCGGCCCCGCGCACCGTCCTCGACCCGGCCTGCGGCACCGGCGCCCTGCTCCAGGCCGTACCGCCCCGCCCCGACCAGTACCTCTACGGCCAGGACAGCGCGCCCGAACTCGCCGCCCTGACCGCGCTCCGGCTCGCCCTGCACTCCGACGCGACCGTGCGCACCCTGGCGGCCGACACCCTGCGCGCCGACCGGTACGAGGACCGCAGGGCCGACGCCGTGCTCTGCCACCCGCCCTTCAACGACCGCAACTGGGGCCACGACGAACTGGCCTACGACGCCCGCTGGGAGTACGGCTTCCCCGCCCGCGCCGAGTCCGAACTGGCCTGGGTGCAGCACGCGCTGGCCCGCCTCACCGACCACGGCACCGCCGTCCTGCTGATGCCGCCCGCCGCCGCGTCCCGCCGCTCCGGCCGCCGCATCCGCGCCGACCTGCTGCGCCGCGGCGCGTTGCGCGCCGTCATCGCCCTGCCGGCCGGCGCCGCACCGCCGTACAACCTGCCCCTGCACGTCTGGGTGCTGCGCAGGCCCGGCCCGGCCGACCGGCCCGCGCCCGAACTGCTGCTCATGGACACCGCGCAGCTCCTGGCCGCCGACGGCCGCGGCAAGCAGCTCTGGGCGGCCGTGCAGGACGCGGTGCTCGACGCCTGGGAGCACGCCGACCGGCACGGCACGCTCGACGAACGCCCCGGGCTCGCCCGCAGCGTGCCGGTGCTCGAACTCCTCGACGACGAGGTCGACCTGGCGCCCGCGCGACGGCTGCCGCCGCCCGCCGCGGGCAGCGGCGGCACGGAGCTCGCGACCGTACGCGAGGGCCTGGGCGAGGCGCTGCGCCGCGCCGCCGACCTCACCCCACCGCCGGCCGACCTCGCGCCGGCCGCCGCCGGGACCCCGCGCCCGCCGCTCACCACCGTCGGCGAACTGGCCCGTGCCGGCGCCCTGTCGCTGCACACCGGCACCGGCGCGGCCGCCGACGGCACGCCCGTGCTCACCGACCACGACGTGCTGAGCGGCGGCCCGCCGTCGGGCACCGCCCACGAGGGGGCGACGGACGAGGTACCGGTGCACACCGCGCCCGGCGACGTCGTC
Organism: Streptomyces sp. NPDC041122; assembly: GCF_055592445.1. Taxonomy (NCBI): domain Bacteria; kingdom Bacillati; phylum Actinomycetota; class Actinomycetes; order Kitasatosporales; family Streptomycetaceae; genus Streptomyces; species Streptomyces sp. NPDC041122. Next base: position 325,345 of record NZ_JBVIYQ010000010.1, read on the forward strand.
GTCCCGGTGTTCGGCGGCGGGGCCGCGGCCCGGGTGATCGACGAGGCCACCGCGGGCGCCGCGCTCGGCCGCGGCCTCACCCTGCTGCGGCCCGACCCGGCCGCCCTCGACCCGTGGTTCCTCGCGGGGTTCCTGCGCGGCACCGCGGGCCACCGCCGCGCCAGCAGCTACGCCTCCACCTCCGCCCGGCTCGACGTCCGCCGTCTGGAACTGCCCCGGCTGCCGCCGGCCGGACAGCGCGGTTACAGCGAGCGCTTCCGCCGTCTCGCCGAGTTCGAGGACACCCTGCGCCGCGCGGCGCTGCTCGGCGAGCGGCTGGTGCGCGGCCTGCACGACGGACTGACGGACGGAACGCTTCCGCCGCGGTGAGGGAACGCTTCCGCCGCGGTGAGGGAACGCTTCCGCCACGAAGTCCGAACCGCCCGGAACCGGGGCGCCCCGCGGTGGCGTGACCAGTACGACAACGGTTCGGTACAACCCGGGACCCGTTCACGCTGTCGGCCTATACGCTCGAATCCGCATTCGTTCGTCTTCAGGCACCAGGAGCAGCCATGCACGGCCACGGCTATGCGCCACAGCACCAGCCGCCCCCTTCCGGCGGCACGCATGTGACGCTGCGCGTGGTCTTCGTGGCGCTCGCGGTCGTGACGTGCGGGATGCTCGCGTGGACGCCGATGCTGCGGCTCGCGTTCGTGACGCGCAAGGCCCACGACTGGCTGCTGTTCACCGTCGTGACGGCGCTCGACATCACCGCCCTGGTGCTGATCGGCGTCGACCCGGGCGAGGAGGAGTTCCAGGGGCCGGGCAGCGCGGGCATGATCGTGCTGCTCTGCACCCTGACGGCGTCCCTCGCGTACTACCTGTACGCGGACATCCGCCACTTCAGCCGGTACCGGCAGCAGCAGCCGCAGTTCACCGGCTACGTACCGCAGCAACAGCAACAGCAACAGCAACAGCAACAGCACCAGCCGCAGCCGCAACCCACGCCGCAACCCCAGCCCGGTTACGGCTATCCGCAGCAGCAGGCGCCCACCCAGTACGCCCCGCCGCCGGCCCCGGCGACGCATCCGGCGACGCAGACCCCGCCGCCGCCCACGCGCCCGGCCCCCGCCCGCATCCACCAGGTCCGGGCCGAGCTCGACGAGCTCAGTGACTATCTGCGCAAGCAGGAAGGCGGCAGCTGACCGTGCAACCGGGTACGCCGCCGGGGCCGGCGGCGGGCCGCCGCGTGGTCGCGGGACGCTACGAACTCGCCACGCTCATCGGCCAGGGCGGCATGGGCCAGGTCTGGACGGCGTACGACCAGCGCCTGGACCGCCGCGTCGCCGTCAAGCTGCTCCGCCCCGACCGGGTCGCGGGCGCCGAGGCCGAGGAGCTGCGCCGCCGCTTCGCGCGCGAGTGCCGCGTCACCGCCCAGGTCGACCACCCCGGCCTGGTCACCGTGCACGACGCGGGCAGCGAGGGCGAGGAGCTCTACCTCGTCATGGGGTACGTGGACGGCGCGGACCTCGGCGACCACCTCGCCGAGCACGCCCCCTACCCCTGGCAGTGGGCCGTCGCGGTCGCGGCCCAGCTGTGCGCCGTGCTCTCCGCCGTGCACGCCGTGCCGATCGTCCACCGCGACCTCAAGCCGCGGAACGTCATGGTCAGGCAGGACGGCACCGTCTCCATCCTCGACCTCGGTATCGCCTCGGTCATGGACACCGACACCACCCGCCTCACCCACACCGGCTCGCCCATCGGCAGCCCGGCCTACATGGCGCCGGAACAGGCGATGGGCGGCGCCGTCGGCCCGTACACCGACCTGTACGCGCTCGGCGTGCTGATGCACGAACTCCTCAGCGGCGACGTGCCGTTCTCCGGCTCCACCGCCCTCGGCGTCCTCCACCGCCACCTCTACGAACCGCCGCTGCCGGTGCGCAGACTGCGCCCCGAGGTGCCCCCGGCCCTGGAGGCCCTCGTCCTGCGGCTGCTCGCCAAGGACCCCCAGCACCGCCACTCCAGCGCCCAGGAGGTGTACGAGGAGCTGGTGCCGCTGCTGCCCGCCCGCGGCGTCCCCTCGGGCCGGCCGCTCGACCCGACCCGCCCCTTCCTGCGCCCGCACGCGCCGTGGCCCGACCGCGCGGCGACGCCCGCGCCCGCCCCCGACATGCCGCCGCCCCCCACGGCGGGACCCCCGGGAGCGCCGCCCCGCCAGGAGCTCGCCCGGGCCGTCGAGGACGTCAAACGGCTGCTGGGCGAGGGCCGCATCACCCAGGCCGTGGACATCCTCGGCGCGATCCTGCCGGCCGCCGCCGCTGAGCACGGCGAACACTCGACCGTCGTACGGACGCTGCGCAAGCAGTACGCCGCCACGCTCATGGACGACGGCCAGTACCGCCGCGCCCTGCCCGAGCTGCGGCGCCTCGCCGACGAACGCGCGGCCGAGTCCGGCCAGGCCGACCCGCACTCGCTGCGGTTCCGCTACGAGGCCGCGCAGTGCCTGGAGCAGCTCGGCGAACCGGCCGCGGCGCTCGCCGAGTACCGCGCGCTGCTCCCCTATTACGAGAACCAGTACGCGACGGAGGACCGCCACCAGTCCCTGGAGATCCGCCGCCGCACCGGCCACCTGCTCCTCGCCCTCGGCGACCGGCCCGCCGCCCACGACACGCTGGCGCGGCTGCTGCACGACGCGGAGCTGCTGCACGGGCCGGGGCACCCGTTCCCCGCGGAGATCCGGCGCACCCTGCAATGGCTCGGACAAGTGCGCGGCTGATGCCCGTAGGCGGGGTGATGAGGGACCGAGGGTGCCTCAACTCCCGGGAAATCGTTGGTCGAATAGGTGCCGAATGGCTGGCCGAGACGACGGCCACTGCCTACCATCGATCACCGCAAGACTTTGTGCACCGCCGCACAATCCCCCACGGGAGGCTTCCTTGCACCGCCGTCGTCGCACAGCGCTCCTTCTCTCCGCGGCCGCCGTCGCCGCGGCCCCGCTCCTGACCGCCTGCGGCAGCGACGCGCACCCAGGCGCCGCGGCCGTCGTCGGCGGCGACCGCATCACGGTCGCGCAGCTGGAGGGCCGGGTGAACGAGGTGCGCGACGCGCAGCGTGCCGCGGTCCCCGACGACGCGCAGTACTCGCAGGCCATCGCCAAGTCCGGCGGCCTCACCCGCTCCACGCTGCACACCATGGTCCTGGACAAGGTGCTGCACCGCGCGGCCACCGACGCCGGCGTCGGTGTCACACGCCGCGACATCCAGACCATGCGCGCGGGCCTCGCACAGCAGGCCGGTGGCCAGAAGGCCCTGGAGCGCGGCTGGCTCCAGCAGTACAGCGTCGCGCCGGCCCGCCTCGACGAGAGCCTGCGCACCGAGATCGAGGCGCAGAAGCTCGCGCGGAAGCTGGGCGCGGACATGAACTCGCCGCAGGGCCAGGCGCTCTTCTGGAAGGCGCTCTCCGGCGCCTCCAAGAAGCTCGACATCGATCTGAACCCGCGCTACGGCACGTGGGACGTCGACAAGAACAAGCGCACGGACACGAAGACGCCGTGGCTGCGGCAGGTCTCGGAGACCGGGGCGTCACAGCAGCAACAGCCGGCCTGACCGGCCGTGGCGTCGAGGGTGCGGGCGCCGTCGGTGGTGCCGGTGGTGTCGGTGGGCTGGGTTACGTTCGACGGGTGAACGACACCGAGACCACGCCCCCGGCCGGCGCCGACGCCTCCCCCGCGCCCGACGCCGTCGGCCGCGTCATCCTGCTGACCACCAGCCACCGCGTCGCGCCCGGCCTGCTGTCCTGGCCCGCCTGGCAGGCCCTGCACGCGGCCGACGCGGTGCTGTGCGCCGACGCCGACCACCCGCAGCTGCCGTATCTGCGCGAGGCGGGCGTACGGGTGGAGCAGGCGGCGCCCACCGCGCAGGAGCTGGTCGACGCCTGCGCGGGTGGCCGCACGGTCCTGGTGCTCGCCACCGCCGAGGGCGAGAGCCCCCTCACCGACGGCTTGGCCCGGCTCGCCGGATCGGGCCGGGTCGCCATGCCGGACCTGGAGCTGCTGCCCGCCTCGTACGACCTGCCGGGCGCGCGCCTGCTCGACCTGGTCCAGGTGATGGACCGGATCCGCGAGGAGTGCCCCTGGTCCTCCCGGCAGACCCACCAGGGCCTGGCGAAGTACGCGATCGAGGAGGCGTACGAACTGGTCGAGGCGATCGAGGAGGGCGACCGGGACGAGCTGCGCGAGGAGCTCGGCGACGTCCTGCTCCAAGTCGTCTTCCACGCGCGGATCGCCGAGGAGGGCGGCCCGGAGGACGAGGACGCGCCGTTCTCCGTCGACGACGTCGCCGGCGGCATCGTCGAGAAGCTCATCCACCGCCACCCGCACGTCTTCGGCGACGCGTCCGCGCGCACCCCGGAGGACGTCAAGGCCCACTGGTTGCGCACGAAGGCGCAGGAGAAGCAGCGCACCTCGGTCACCGAGGGCGTCCCGATCGGCCAGCCCGGCCTGGCGTTCGCGGCGAAGCTGGCGTCCCGGGCGCGCACGGAGGGACTCGAGGTGACGGTGCCGACGGGGGAGGGCGTCGGGTACGAACTCCTCGCGCTCGCCCTGCGGGCCGAGGCGGAGGGCGTCGACCCGGAGGCGGCGCTGCGGGTCGCGGCGCGGGCCTACCGCGACGCGGTGCGTGCCGCCGAAGGCGGAGGAGCGGTGGACACGCCCTAGTACGGTTGCTCCCTGGAGCCGTTCGGCTACGTAGGGGGTTCGCGTGGAACCGGAGTTGGAGCGGCTGGTGGCTTCGGGGTCCGCCGCGCTGGTGGCCGCGATGGGGTCGGAGCGCTGGGCCGAGGCGCGGCCCCGGTTCTCGCGGTTCCTGCTGGCCGGGGGCGTCATGGCGGGTGACGGCGTCATGCTGGCCGTCGCCGCGCGGCAGCTCTCCCATCCCGGGGTGGACCCCCGGGAGTTCGAGGCGCGCTGGTACCGGAACCTGTTCGCCGCGGCGTCCGCCCCGCAGCGGCAGCGGCACGAGGTGCGGGCGGAACTCCTCGCGCTGGTGACGGAGTTCGGCGGGGGCTGGGTCGTCAGCCGGTCCGTGTGCTGCCCGCAGGGGCACCGCGCGTGGGCGGAGACCTCCTGCGAGACCTGCGGCGCCCCCCTGGGCTTCCCCGCCCGGTCCCCGCGGCACGCCCCGGGGCCCCGCAAGCCGGGCCGCCTGTTCCACCGCCCACCGCCGTCGGGGCCGCCCGCGCTCTCGGGGGCACCCGAGCCGTCGGAGCCGCCGGCGTCACCGGAGACATCCGTACCGCCGCCGCCCGGTGGACCGGCGGCCGTTCCGCCGCCCGGGTGGACCGTGCCCGCGTCGTCCGGCGCGGACAACAGCGTGTCCCGGAGCACCGTCGAGCACCTGTTCCAGTCGGGGGTCATCAGCGGCGGCGTGCACCTGACGTCGCCCCGGGCCGGCCGTGACCACGTCGAGCTCGGCGCGGGCGCCGCCGGACCGGGCGGTCAGGTCATCGGGGTGCAGAACAACTACGCGCCCCGGGCGGGCGGTGACCCGCAAGGGGCGGACGGCTGGCCCGGCGTCGGCGCGCTGCGCCGGCATGCCCCCGGCGTCCGTCCCGCCCGCCGCTTCGGCTTCGAGCAGCGCCTGCCGCCGTACGTCGAACGCGACTGCCACCGCGAGCTGTCGGCGATGATCACGCTCGCCGTGACCGACGGCGGCCTGGTCGTCGTCACCGGCGAGCCGCTCTCCGGCAAGACGATGACGGCCTGGGCCGCGCTGCGGCAGGGCGCCGGGGACGACGCCCGGGTCCACGCCCCGCAGCCGGGGACCGACCTGCGCGACCTGCCGGGCAGGATCCCGGACCGCGCTCCCGGGGCCCGGCACGTGGTGTGGCTCGACGACCTGGAGGACCACCTCGGCGAGCACGGCCTCACGGCGGGCCTGCTCGCCCGGCTCACCCAGGAGGGCGTGCTGGTGCTCGCGACGATGCGGGACGAGGCGTACGACGCGCACCGGTTCGGCGCGGGCCCGGCCTCGCGCGTCCTCGGCGCCGCCGCCACCGTCGAGCTGACGTGCCGTTGGAGCGCGGCGGAACTGGCGCGGCTCGCGGCGGCGGACGACCCGCGACTGGTGGACGCCGTGCGCTGGCGCGGCACGCTCGGCGTGACGGAGTACCTCGCGGTGGGGCCCGAACTGTGGGACGAGTGGCGCAGGTCCGCCCGGCGCGGCGGCCCGCACCCGCTCGGGCACCTGCTGGTGCGCGCGGCGATCGACCTCGCGCGGTGCGGACTCACCCGGGGCGTCACACCGAAGCTGCTGACCCGGTTCCAGGAGGAGTACGCGGCGGAGTACGGGGCGGAGGGGGCCGAGGCGGACGTCGCCGGGCGCGAGGAGCTCGACGCCGCGCTGGCCTGGGCCGCCGCGCTCCGGCACGGGGTGAGCGGACTGCTCGTGCCCGGCGAGTGGCCCGGCACCTGGCGGGCGTGCGGCTCGCTGGTCGCGGACGCGGCCCGCTCTCCCGGCACCGGGCCGCTGCCGGACAGCGCGTGGATCCGCGCCTACCGGGAGCTGGAACCGCACGACACCGCCGAGCTGGACGCCCTGGTCGCCGGCTTCCGGCTGGCGCTCACGCCGCGCGCGACGAGCGGGGACGTGCACGCCCTGCTCTGGCTCGGCCGGCTCGCCCGCGACGAGGGAGACCTCGCGGGCGCCGAGGAGCTCTTCCGCGACGCGGCGGACCGCGGGGACTCCCGCGCCGCGGCCGAGCTGGGCCATCTGCTCGCCACCCGCGTCGCCTACGCGGAGGCGGTCCCCTATCTCACGGCCGCCGCCGAGGCGGACGAGCCGGGCGCGGCGGCGCTCCTCGGCCAGGTCCACCAGCACCTGGCGGACCACTACTTCCGCGTCGCCCGCGCCACCGGCGACGAGTCGGCCGCCCGCCGCCTGAAGGGCCCGCTGCGCCCGACGCCCCCCTAGGATCTGTCCGGCCACCCTTCCCTTCTGCTCCGCGACGCCCGGCACACGCGCCGCACCGGGCGCAAGCCCACGAAGGGAACGGTCGGACGGGCCCTCATGAGCGGATACCGTCGACCGCATGCACGACCAGCCGCCAGCCGTCACCCCCTGCCCCGCCACGGGAGGCTCCCCGCAGCCCGAGCTCTTCAGCTGGGAGTTCGCCACCGACCCCTACCCGGCGTACGCCTGGCTGCGGGAGAACTCGCCGGTGCACCGCACCAGCCTGCCGAGCGGGGTGGAGGCCTGGCTGGTCACCCGGTACGCGGACGCCCGGGAGGCCCTCGCCGACCAGCGGCTCAGCAAGAACCCGGCGCATCACGACGAGCCCGCCCACGCCAAGGGCAGGACCGGCATCCCGGGCGAGCGCAAGGCCGAGCTGATGACCCATCTGCTCAACATCGACCCGCCGGACCACACCCGGCTCCGCCGGCTCGTCGCCAAGGCGTTCACGCCGCGCCGCGTGGCCGCCTTCGCGCCCCGGGTGCAGGAGCTGACGGACCAGCTCATCGACACGATCATCGCCAAGGGCGGCGGCCCCGGCGGCGAGGCCGACCTCATCCACGAGTTCGCCTTCCCGCTCCCCATCCACGCCATCTGCGACCTGCTCGGCGTCCCCCGCGAGGACCAGGACGACTTCCGCGACTGGGCGGGCATGATGATCCGGCACGGCGGCGGGCCCCGCGGCGGAGTGGCCCGGTCCGTGAAGAAGATGCGCGGCTATCTCGCCGAGCTCATCCACCGCAAGCGCCTCGACCCCGGCGACGACCTCATCTCCGGCCTCATCAAGGCCTCCGACCACGGCGAGCACCTCACCGAGAACGAGGCCGCCGCGATGGCCTTCATCCTGCTCTTCGCCGGCTTCGAGACCACCGTCAACCTCATCGGCAACGGCCTGTACGCGCTCCTCACCCACCCTGAGCAGCGCGAGCGGCTGCAACGGGCGCTCGCCGACGGCGACACCGGGCTCCTGGAGACCGGCGTCGAGGAACTGCTGCGCTACGACGGTCCCGTCGAGCTCGCCACCTGGCGGTTCGCGACCGAGGCGCTCAGCATCGGCGGCCGGGACATCGCCGCCGGCGACCCCGTGCTCGTCGTCCTCGCCGCCGCGGACCGCGACCCCCGCCGCTTCGACCGGGCCGACACCCTGGACCTCTCCCGCCGTGACAATCAGCACCTCGGATACGGCCACGGCATCCACTACTGCCTCGGCGCACCCCTGGCCCGCCTGGAGGGCCGGACCGCCCTCGCGACACTGCTCCGGCGCCTTCCCGACCTGCAACTCGCGGCGGATCCCGCCGATTTGCGGTGGCGTGGCGGACTGATCATGCGGGGACTGCGCACGCTGCCGGTGGAGTTCACGGACGCACAGCCCCGGGGCCGGGACTGACGGGTCGTCAGGACTGTGATGTTCACGTGATCTCCGCTGCATCGACTTGTGACAAGCGTTCGACTGCGGCTACGTTCACGACGACTTGAGCGCCCCCGGGCGCCCCAGTTGTCGCTGCAGTCTCCTGAAAGGCACCCGCATGCTCTCCGGCCATGGTCGTCACCGACGCCCCCGCCAGGCCCCGGCACTCGTCGTCGCGGCAGGCGTCACCGGATCAGCCATCGCCATCCCGCTGCTCGCCGCCACCAGCGCGAGCGCGGCCGACACCGCCACGTGGGACAAGCTCGCCCAGTGCGAGAGCGGCGGCGCGTGGAGCGCGAATCCGGGCAACGGTTACTACGGAGGGCTCCAGCTCTCCCAGGAGAGATGGGAGGCCTACGGCGGCCTCGAGTTCGCGCCCAGCCCCGACCAGGCCTCCAAGTCCCAGCAGATCGCCGTCGCCGAGAAGGTCCTCGACGCCAAGGGCACCGACGCCTGGCCGAGCTGCGCCCCGATCGCCGGACTCACCGACGGCGGCGCCGCGGCCGACGTCGACCCCGGAGCCCCTCTTCCGCAGGCCCCGGACGACTCGTCCGGCTCCACCGGCTCGACCGGGAGCGGCAAGGCCGACGGCGCGAAGGACTCCGGGGACGCCAAGGGTGCGGACGACGCCGCCAAGGACTCCGCGGACAAGAACAAGGGCACGGACGAGGACGAGGGCGAGAAGGCCGACCCGTCCACGGACGCCGGCGAACCGTCAGCCGACTCCGACACGCCCGGCTCCGCCGACGGCGCACGAGACAAGAATCACGACGAGTCCGGCGAAAAGGACGGCAAGGGCGGCGCGGCGGACGCGGATGACGCGGACGCCGACGGCAAGTCCGGCCCGCAGGACCCCTCTTCGCCCGGCTCCGCGGGGTCGACCGCGCCCGCCGAGGGCTCGGACGGCGCCTCGGCGGGCCGCCACCGCGGCGACGCCGACGCGAGCGAGCGGGCCGGCGGCGACCGTCCCGGCCGGCACGCCTCGCGCGGCGCCGACCGCGACGGTGCCGTCGCCGACGGGTCGTACACGGTGCGCTCCGGGGACAACCTCTCGCGCATCGCCGACGACCTCGACGTGGCGGGCGGCTGGCACGAGCTCTACGCCGGGAACAAGAAGACCGTCGGCGGCGACCCGGACCTCATCCTGCCCGGTCAGAGCCTCGATCTGGGCGAAAAGTAACGGTAGTTGACGAAGAGTCGGGCGGGGTCTTCGCGTCGTATGTCTGCTTTGGCGCAAGTGAGACATGGGTCTCAGAAGCCCTGATCGTCTTTGAAATTGTGTGGAAGACGTGATTACCGTCGTCACCGCTCGCCACTGGTGAGCCCCGCCGGTCGGTACGCCGAATCCTGCCAACGGCCGGACGGGAACAGTCGTCGCTCAAGAGCGCCGTCGGCAGGAGCGGGGGACCCAAGGTTTGTGCCGGGTCCGTCCGTTGAGGGGTGGGGCAGCCGAGAGGCTGAGCGCCGCGAGACGGACGGGAACGGCTAGGGGTGAAGTCGCGCTCAAGGAGTGCGACCGGGCAACCACATCGGCCCGAACCCGACAGCTCACCTCGCAGGCGTCGGTGTAGGGGATCAACTCATGCTGCTTTCCAGCAAGGGCAAGCACCGTCGTCCGTCCAAGGCCACGCGTGTCGCCACGCTCGTCGGTGTGACCGGTGCCGCCGTCGCCGCTCCGCTGATGGCGGCCGGCTCGGCCTCCGCCGCCACCACCTCCGAGTGGGACGCCGTCGCCCAGTGCGAGTCGGGCGGCAACTGGTCCATCAACACCGGCAACGGCTTCCAGGGCGGTCTGCAGTTCTCGCCGTCCACCTGGGCCGCGTACGGCGGCACCAAGTACGCGCCGTCCGCCGACAAGGCCTCCAAGGCCCAGCAGATCGAGATCGGCGAGAAGGTCCTCGCCGGCCAGGGCAAGGGTGCCTGGCCGTCCTGCGGTGTCGGCCTCTCGGGCGCCTCCCCCAGCAGCGGTGGCGGCCAGCAGGAGCAGGCCCCGCAGCAGCAGGAGAAGCCGCAGCCGCAGCAGACGCAGCAGCAGGCCGCTCCGGAGCAGCAGCAGGCCGCGCCGAAGCCGCAGCCCACGCCGCAGACCGAGTCCAAGAAGACCGTCGAGACCCCGACCGGCAAGACGGTCAAGAAGGGCGACGGCGAGTACAAGGTCGCGACCGGCGACACCCTCTCCAAGATCGCCCAGTCGCACCACGTCAAGGGCGGCTGGCAGAAGGTCTACAAGCTCAACGGCGACATCATCGACGACGCCGACTTCATCTACCCGGGCCAGCAGCTGCACCTCAGCTGACCCTCCGGTCCCACCCGGCCGTGCCTCGGCGGAGGTGCGGCCACCCCGTCCCCACGGGCTCCCCGCCCCGGTGCGCGTATCCCCCGTACGCACCGGGGCGGGGCCATGTCCGCCCCCGGATCCACGTCCCGTACCACCGCCGCACGCCCCCGCCGTGTTCGCTACCAGCGAGTAGAAACGCGGTCTTCCGTCCTGTTTCCCGGGGATTTCGGCTCTTGTCCGTCCCACGGGACGGGCGGTCGGCTGGCTGAAGCCCCGGAGCCGGTTAGGCTCAGGAGACGCAGGGGCCGAAGCGGCCCGCGTAAACGCGTCACATCCCAGAAGGAGATGCTCGTGCCGTCCATCGACGTCGTCGTAGCCCGGGAAATCCTGGACTCCCGAGGCAACCCCACGGTCGAGGTCGAGGTCGGCCTCGACGACGGCAGCACCGGTCGTGCCGCCGTTCCGTCCGGTGCCTCCACCGGTGCCTTCGAGGCCATCGAACTCCGTGACGGTGACCCCAACCGTTACCAGGGCAAGGGTGTCGAGAAGGCCGTCCTCGCCGTCATCGAGCAGATCGGCCCGGAGCTCGTCGGCTACGACGCCACCGAGCAGCGCCTGATCGACCAGGCCATGTTCGACCTGGACGCCACCGACAACAAGGGCTCGCTCGGCGCCAACGCCATCCTCGGCGTCTCGCTCGCCGTCGCGCACGCCGCCTCCGAGGCCAGCGACCTGCCGCTGTTCCGCTACCTCGGCGGCCCGAACGCGCACCTGCTGCCCGTCCCGATGATGAACATCCTGAACGGCGGGTCGCACGCCGACTCCAACGTCGACATCCAGGAGTTCATGATCGCGCCGATCGGCGCCGAGTCGTTCTCCGAGGCGCTGCGCTGGGGCACCGAGGTCTACCACACCCTCAAGAAGGTCCTGAAGGACAAGGGCCTCTCCACGGGCCTGGGCGACGAGGGCGGCTTCGCCCCGAACCTGGACTCCAACCGCGCCGCGCTCGACCTCATCCTGGAGGCCATCAAGCAGGCCGGTTACGTCCCGGGCGAGCAGGTCGCGCTGGCGCTCGACGTCGCCGCGTCCGAGTTCTACAAGGACGGCTCCTACGAGTTCGAGGGCAAGTCCCGCTCGGCCGCCGAGATGACCGAGTACTACGCGGAGCTCGTCGCCTCGTACCCGCTGGTCTCCATCGAGGACCCGCTGTTCGAGGACGACTGGGCCGGTTGGAACACCATCACCGAGAAGCTCGGCGACAAGGTGCAGCTCGTCGGCGACGACCTGTTCGTCACCAACCCCGAGCGCCTGGCCCGCGGCATCGAGGAGAACTCGGCCAACGCCCTGCTCGTCAAGGTCAACCAGATCGGCTCGCTGACCGAGACCCTGGACGCCGTCGAGATGGCCCAGCGCAACGGCTTCAAGTGCATGATGTCCCACCGCTCCGGCGAGACCGAGGACGTCACCATCGCCGACCTGGCCGTCGCCACCAACTGCGGCCAGATCAAGACCGGCGCCCCGGCCCGCTCCGAGCGCGTCGCCAAGTACAACCAGCTGCTCCGCATCGAGGAGATCCTCGACGACGCGGCCGTCTACGCCGGCCGCAGCGCCTTCCCGCGGTTCCGCTTTGCGGACCAGTAGGCACAGTCGCTTCGCGGACCAGTAGGCGCGGGGGAGTCACAGCGGCTCCCTCAGCCATGTAGTTACGTACGTCCCCGCACCCGGTCCCGTACCGTGTGCGGGGACGTACGCACGTATACGCGCAGCTCTGGGGAGGCGGAACCATGGCCAAGGCCGGGACCAAGGACCGGTTCTCCACCGCGACCCGCCTGCGGCTGCTCGGCGAGCAGACCGCCGAGCGCGTCTACCGCTCCCAGACCAAGCGTCAGGCCCGCCGCTCCCGGCTCACCGGCCGCGCCGCCCTTCTCGCCCTCGTGCTCTGCTCGTTGGTCGTCGCGCTCGCCTATCCGATGCGCCAGTACGTCTCCCAGCGCGCCGAGATCGACGACCTGCGCCGGCAGCAGGCCGAGCACCACGCGGACGTCGAGAAGCTGCGCGACGAGAAGGCCCGCTGGCAGGACGACGCGTACGCGGAGCAGCGCATCCGCGACCGGCTGCACTACGTGATGCCCGGCGAGACCGGCTTCACGGTGATCGACCCCGCGGCGGCGCACAGCCGGCGCCCGGACCAGGGCGCGGCCGCCCGCCCCTGGTACTCCAACGTCTGGGACGGCGTCGACAAGGCCGACCGCCCCGACAACTGACGACCGATGGAAAGACAGGCATGGAAACGCCCCCGCCGACCACTGAGCGCACCGAGCCGACCGACGCCGACGTCGAGGCCTTCAAGCAGCAGCTCGGCCGCCCGCCGCGCGGGCTCCGGGCCATCGCGCACCGCTGCCCCTGCGGGCAGCCGGACGTCGTCGAGACGGCGCCGCGCCTCCCGGACGGGACGCCCTTCCCGACGACGTACTACCTGACGTGCCCCCGGGCCGCCTCCGCCATCGGCACCCTGGAGGCCAACGGTGTGATGAAGGAGATGTCGGAGCGGCTGCAGACCGATCCGGAGCTCGCCGCCGCGTACCGCGCCGCGCACGAGGACTACCTCGCGCGCCGTGACGCCATCGAGGTCCTGGAGGGCTTCCCGAGCGCGGGCGGCATGCCGGACCGCGTGAAGTGCCTGCACGTCCTGGTCGGCCACTCGCTGGCCGCGGGCCCCGGGGTGAACCCGCTGGGCGACGAGGCCCTCGCGATGCTGCCCGAGTGGTGGGCGAAGGGCCCGTGCGTCACGCCGTGCGCGGCCGGCGAGGGGGAGAGCGCATGACGAGGGTCGCCGCCATCGACTGCGGCACCAACTCGATCCGGCTTCTGGTGGCCGACGCCGACCCCGCCACCGGCGCGCTGGTCGACCTCGACCGCCGGATGCAGATCGTCCGCCTCGGCCAGGGGGTGGACCGGACGGGCCGCCTCGCCCCCGAGGCGCTGCAGCGCACCTTCGCGGCCTGCCGCGAGTACGCCGCGGTCATCAAGGAACACGGCGCCGAGCGGGTCCGCTTCGTCGCCACCTCCGCCTCCCGCGACGCGGAGAACCGCGACGAGTTCGTGGCCGGCGTCCTGGACATCCTGGGCGTCGAGCCGGAGGTCATCACCGGCGACCAGGAGGCCGAGTTCTCCTTCACCGGCGCGACCAAGGAGCTGACCGGCCGGGACGACGTGGCCACGCCGTATCTGGTCGTGGACATCGGCGGCGGCTCCACGGAGTTCGTGGTCGGCGGCGACCACGTGCAGGCCGCCCGCTCGGTCGACGTCGGCTGCGTGCGCTTGACCGAGCGTCATCTGCTGCGGGACGGCGTGGTCAGCGACCCCCCGACGCCGGATCAGCTGGCCGCGATCCGCACCGACATCGAGGCGGCCCTCGACCTCGCCGAGCGGACGGTGCCGCTCAAGGAGGCCCGCACGCTGGTGGGCCTGGCCGGCTCGGTGACCACGGTCGCCGCGATCGCCCTGGGGCTCGACGCCTACGACTCGCGGGCGATCCACCACTCCCGGATCCCGTACGAGCGGGTCAAGGGGATCGTGGAGCGGCTGACGCACGCCACGCACGACGAGCGCGCCGCGATCCCGGTGATGCACGCGGGCCGCGTCGACGTCATCGCGTCGGGTGCCCTCGTGCTCCTCGCGATCATGGACAGGGTGGGCGCCCGCGAGGTCGTCGTCAGCGAGCACGACATCCTCGACGGCATCGCCCACAAGGTGGCCGAGGAGGCCGAGGAACTGCCGCGGCAGGCACCGGATCTGGAGGCCTAGGAGCCGCCCGCCGGACCGGATCCCGCCGCCCCGTACAGGGCGTGCCCGGCCTTTCACCTGATCGGGCACGCCCCGGCCCGGTGTCGACGCGGCCGGCCCTTCGCCGCGCGTGCTTCAGTGTGCAGCGGACGACAGGGTCCCCACACGACGGGAGACACCAGCATGCGCATCCGATCCACCCTCGCGGCCCTCGCCCTGGCCGTCGCCGTCGTGGTCGCCGGGGCAGGCGTGGCCGCGGCGGACGGCTCGCCCGGATTCTTCAGCGGCAACGTCTAGCCGACGGCCGTTCCCGGCACGGACGACGAGCGGGCCCCGGCACCTGTACAGGTGCCGGGGCCCGCTCGTCGCGCGGTGGGACGCGTCAGTCCTGCACCAGGTCGCCGAACACGGCCACCGAGTTCCAGTTGCCGTTGCCCCAGTCGGCCGACTCGTGGGACGGGGCGTTGCCGCTGAACTCGGCCTCGTTGTGGCCGTTGTGACCGTTGTAGTCGTCGTGGTCGTCGGCGAGGGCGGTGCCGGCGGCCCCGAGGGTGGCTGCGGTGGCCAGGGCCGCTGCGGCGAGGGCGGTACGGATGCGCATGCTGCTCTCCCAATCAATGAGGGGGTTGGTGATCGCTCTTCGATCTGACCGCAGCCCCGGTGGGCGGGCAACAGGTGGTGGTGCGACAGGGTGACGGGCCGCGGCCCGGGGCAGCTCCGGTGAACGCCTGAGCGCGTCGGGCAGCGTCTGAGCGGCTGGTGGAGGGGTCGGAAGGCCCTTCGGCGACACTCCGTCGGGAAACTTCGTGAAGTTCTTCACAAGGAATTCGGCCCCGATGGACGAGGTTCGGGGTCACTTGGCCCCCGAAAGGGTTCCTGGAAGGGCCTTACGGCCTCCGGATCAGAGGTTCCGGGGCGGCGGCCGGGAGTGGGCGCGGCCGGTGGTCCACCCCGTCGCGTAGCCAGGACGGGCAGCTCACAAGGGGTGAACAACGACTCGTGTGACACCCTGGTTCCCCTTCGGCGCCATGACCTCCGTCACGTGGGCGGCGAAGTGTAGCAGAGGCCCTGCGCATGCTTGTGAAGGGGCGCACGAGCGACCCCCGCCGGGCAGGTGGATACTCGATGGCATGAGCACCACGGAGCGTCCCAGGATCCTCGTAGTAGGCGGTGGGTACGTAGGCCTGTACGCAGCTCGGCGCATTCTCAAGAAGATGCGCTTCGGAGAGGCGACCGTCACGGTCGTCGACCCCCGGTCGTACATGACCTACCAGCCCTTCCTCCCCGAAGCCGCCGCCGGCAACATCTCGCCCCGGCATGTCGTCGTACCGCTGCGACGCGTGCTGCCGAGGGCCGAGGTTCTCACCGGCCGGGTCACCACCATCGACCAGGACCGCAAGGTCGCCACGATCGCGCCGCTCGTCGGCGAGGCGTACGAGCTGCCTTTCGACTACCTGGTCATCGCGATGGGCGCGGTCTCCCGCACCTTCCCGATCCCCGGCCTCGCCGAGCAGGGCATCGGCATGAAGGGCATCGAGGAGGCCATCGGCCTGCGCAACCACGTCCTCGAGCAGCTCGACAAGGCTGACTCCACGACCGACGAGGAGGTCCGCCGCAAGGCGCTGACCTTCGTCTTCGTCGGCGGCGGCTTCGCGGGTGCGGAGACCGTCGGTGAGGTCGAGGACATGGCCCGCGACGCGGCCAAGTACTACAACAACGTCAAGCGCGAGGACATGCGGTTCGTCCTCGTCGACGTGGCCGACAAGATCCTGCCCGAGGTGGGCCCGAAGCTGGGCGCCTACGGCAAGGAGCACCTGGAGAGCCGCGGCGTCGAGGTCTACCTCAAGACCGGCATGGACTCCTGCGTGGACGGCCACGTGGTCCTGAACAACGGCCTCGAGGTCGACTCCAACACCATCGTGTGGACCGCCGGCGTCAAGCCGAACCCGGCGCTGTCCCGCTTCGGTCTGCCGCTCGGCCCGCGCGGCCACGTGGACACCCAGACGACGCTCCAGGTGCAGGGCACGGACTACATCTGGGCCGCGGGCGACAACGCCCAGGTGCCGGACGTCGTCGGCCGCAAGGCCGGCAACGAGAACGCCTGGTGCCCGCCGAACGCCCAGCACGCGCTGCGGCAGGCGAAGGTCCTCGGCGACAACGTGATCTCCGGCATGCGGGGCTTCCCGCAGAAGGAGTACAGCCACGCCAACAAGGGTGCGGTCGCCGGTCTCGGCCTGCACAAGGGCGTCGCGATGATCGTCATGGGCAAGATGAAGATCAAGCTCAAGGGCCGTCTCGCCTGGTACATGCACCGCGGGTACCACGGCATGGCGATGCCGACGTTCAACCGCAAGATCCGCGTCCTCGCGGACTGGACGCTGGGCATGTTCCTCAAGCGCGAGGTCGTCTCGCTCGGCGCCATGGAGACGCCGCGCGAGGAGTTCTACGAGGCGGCCAAGCCCGCCCCGAAGCCCGCTGCCGCCGCCGAGCCGGCGCCCGCGGTGAAGACCGAGGAGAAGGCCAAGGCCTCCTGACCTCGCGTCACTGATCCACCCCGAAGGGGGCCGTCCGCCATCCGTGGTGCGGACGGCCCCCTTCGGCGTGCCCGGGGGCCGGCCCCGCGACAAGTAGATGGGGTGGGCATCTATTTTGCCGTTCCGTGACGCCGCGACGGGACTGCGTCCGGGGGCCTTCGGTGTTTACGTGGTGTTGGACCGTTCCGGGACCCGCCTCCTCGCGCCCTCGACCCCCGTCGGCGGGGGAGGCACCATTCGGAGGTGTGCGTCATGCAGGACGCCGCACTGCGGCTGAAGAATCTCGCCGAGCAGCTCATCGGAGCTCCCCTGCCGGTGCGCATCCGCGCCTGGGACCGGTCGGAGGCGGGCCCGCCGGGCACCCCCGTCCTGGTCGTACGCAGCCGCCGTGCCCTGCGCCATATGCTCTGGAAGCCGGGCGAACTGGGCCTGGCCCGCGCCTGGGTCGCCGGTGACCTGGACGTCGACGGCGATCTGTACGCCGCCCTCGACCTGCTCGCGGAGTTCATCTGGGAGCGCGGCGAGGACGCCCGCGGCCTGTGGGAGTCGCTGCGCGACCCCAAGGTCCGGGCCGCCGCTCGCTCGCTGCTCGCCCTCTCCGCCCCCTTCCTGCCGCCGTCCCCGCCGCCCGAGGAGATGCGCAGACACGGCAGGCCGCACCGCCACACCAAGGGCAGCGACCGGCAGGCCATCAGCCACCACTACGACGTCGGCAACGACTTCTACGAGCTGGTCCTCGGCCCCTCGATGGTCTACTCGTGCGCCTACTGGGAGTCGCCCGACGCCACCCTGGAGAGCGCCCAGCGCGACAAGCTCGAACTCGTCGCCCGCAAGCTCGCCCTGAAGCCCGGCATGCGCCTGCTCGACGTCGGCTGCGGCTGGGGCTCCATGGCGATCCACGCCGCCCGCGAGCACGGCGTGAGCGTCGTCGGCGTCACCCTCTCGCAGGAGCAGGCCGCGTACGCCAGGAAGCGGATCGCCGAGGAGGGCCTGACCGACCGCGTCGAGATCCGCGTCCAGGACTACCGCGACGTGCGCGACGGCCCGTACGACGCCATCAGCTCCATCGGCATGGCCGAACACGTCGGCGCCGAGCGCTACCTGGAGTACGCGAAGGACCTGTACGCCCTGCTCGAACCGGGCGGGCGGCTGCTCAACCACCAGATCGCGCGGCGCCCGCAGACGGACGAGTCGGCGTACAGCGTGGACGAGTTCATCGACGCGTACGTCTTCCCCGACGGGGAGCTGGCGCCCGTCGGCAGCACGGTCGGGCTCCTGGAACGGGCCGGCTTCGAGGTGCGCGACCTGGAGGCCATCCGCGAGCACTACGCCCTCACGCTGCGCCGCTGGGTCGCCAACCTGGAGGCCCACTGGCCGCAGGGCCAGCGCCTGACCTCCCCGGGCAGGGCCCGCATCTGGCGCTTGTACATGGCCGCCTCCGCCCTGGCCTTCGAACGCAACCGCATCGGCGTGAACCAGGTCCTGGCGGTGAAGACGAAGGAGAGCGGGACGTCGGGCCTGCCGCTGAGGGCGAGGGACTGGACGGCATAGCAGGAGGTTCACGAACGAGCGGCGAACTGTCAGCCCGTCCGGCGTTTGAGGACGAGCCGCGAAGCGGCGATGGGCGGCAACCCGAAGGGCCCCGGACGAGTTTCCTCGTCCGGGGCCCTTCCCCTGCTACCCCCAGCGGGAGCTACTCCGCCTTGATGGCCATCAGCGGATTGAGCCGCGCGGCGCTCCGCGCCGGCCACACCGCCGCGAGGACACCGACCACCGCCGCGATGACCAGGAAGATCACGATCCGGCCGACCGGGACCTCCATGGAGTACGTGGTGACCTTCTCGGCGATGCTGCCGCCCACGACCCAGCCCATGAAGAGGCCGAGGACGATGCCGAGCACCGCGCCGAACAGCGAGATGATGACCGCTTCGAGCCGCACCATCTGCTTGACCTTCGCCCGGTCCAGGCCGATGGCCCGCAGCATCCCGATCTCGTGCTTGCGCTCGAAGACCGACATGGCCAGCGTGTTGATGACGCCGAGCACCGCGATGAGGATCGCCATGGCGAGCAGGCCGTACAGCATGTTCAGGATCATGTTGATGCCGCCCGCGACCGCGTTGCTGATCGCGTCCTTGTCCTGGATGGTGATGGCCGGGTTGTCGCCGAGGGCCTTGACGATGGCGTCCTCGGCGCGGTCGGAGGCCCCGCCCTTCATCTTCACCAGGACCTGCTTGTCGAGGACCTTGGTGACGTGCGGGTCGACGACGGACGTCGGCGTGAAGAGGCCGCTGAGCATCTCGTTGCGCTCGTAGACGCCCGCGACCTTCAGCTTGACGGTCTTGTCGTCGTCCTCGAACTTCAGCGGGAAGGTGTCGCCCGTCGTGAGGCCCTTGTCCTTCGCCGTGTCGGTGTCGATCAGCGCGGTGCCGTCCTTGAGGCCGGCCACCGAACCGCTGGTGAGGTCCAGGCCCACCAGGTCGCCGAAGGTCTTGGGGTCGACGCCGTTGACGTCGGTGTAGCTGCCGTCGGCCTCGCCGTACGCGGTGCGCAGCGGGGTGGTCGACTCGACGTCCGGGATCTTGTCGAGCTTCTGGCGGACCTCGGGGGTCAGCGGCTCGAAGTTCGCCATGGAGACGCTGTAGTCGGCCTTCATGGAGCCGGCCGCCATCTTGTTGATGGCGCTGCCCATGGAGGTCGCCACGACCGTCATCGCGGTGATGAGGGTCAGACCGATCATCAGGGCCGCGGCGGTGGACGCGGTGCGGCGCGGGTTGCGCACCGAGTTCAGGCGCGACAGCTTGCCGGTGACGCCGAACGGCTTCAGGAGCGGTGCGGAGGCGGCGATGAACGGCCGGGAGAGCAGCGGGGTCAGCACGATGACGCCGATGAGGATGATCCCCGCGCCGCCCGCCATCACGTAGTTGTCCTCCATGAACAGCATGAGGGTGCCGAGGGCGACGACGAGCGAGCCGATGGTGTTGCGGACCACCAGGCCGCGCACGGTCGGCGTGGCGTGGACGCTGTTCATCGCGGCGACCGGCGGGATCTTCGCGGCGCGCCGGCCCGGCAGCCAGGCGGCGAGCATGGTCACGACCACGCCGATCAGGAGCGCCACGACGATCGTCGTCGGGGCGATGACCAGCGGCCCGTCGGGCAGCGAGGCGCCGCCGGAGTTCATCAGGGCCTGCAGGGCGACGGAGACGCCGATGCCGAGCCCGAAGCCGGCGACGGCGGCGATCAGGCCGACGACGAACGCCTCGATGAGCACGGAGCGGGTCACCTGGCGGCGCGAGGCGCCGACGGCCCGCATGAGGGCGAGCTCCTTGGTGCGCTGGGCGACCAGCATGGTGAAGGTGTTGGCGATGATGAAGATGCCGACGAAGAGGGCGATGCCGGCGAAGATCAGCAGGACCTGGCTCATGGAGCTGGTCTGCCGCTCGATCATGTCGTCCTGCTGGGTCTTGAGCTCGGCGCCGGTCATCGTCGAGATGTCCTTCGGCAGGATCTTCTCGACGGAGGCGTTCAGGGCCGACTCGGGGGTGCCCGCGGCGGCCTTCACGTCGATCTCGTCGTACTCGGTCTTGTTGAGCGCCTTGAACGCGGTCGCGTTGTCAAGGACGGCGAGGCTGCCGCCCGCGACGACGCTGCCGTCGTCGGTGTCGAAGACGCCGCTGACCTTGGCGGTCCGTACCGGGCCGTCGGTGGAGTAGCGGACGGTGTCGCCGACCTTGTAGCCGGTGCGCTCGGCGGTGCGGCTGTCCAGGGCGATGTCACCGGCGGACTTCGGGGCGGCGCCGCGCACGAAGTCGTAGCGCGGGTCCTTGCCGTCCTTGCCCGGGTAGTAGTTGGTGCCGGTGGTGCCCCACTCGCCGCCGACCAGCTTGCCGTCCTTGTCGGCGAGGGCGGTGAAGCCGGAGACGGAGCCGATGGCGGAGTCCGCGCCGGGCAGCCCCCGCGCCTTCTTCAGCAGCGAGTCGGTGAGCTTCGGCTTCTGCTTCGACGCGTCGTCGGAGGAGCCGCCGTCCGACTGGATGGCGACGGAGACGTGGTCGAAGCTCTTCGCCGACTTGTTCTTGTAGGCGTTGCCGAAGGTGTCGGTGAAGACCAGGGTGCCGGAGACGAAGGCGACGCCGAGCATGACGGCGAGCACGGTCATCAGCAGCCTGGCCTTGTGCGCGAGCACATTGCGCAGGGCGGTACGGAACATGGGTGTGAGTCCAGGGTGAGGTGAGGGGAGGAAGAGCCCGCGGGGCCTCTTCAGGGGCGCGGGGAACTGCGCGACAAGCCACAGACGGCCCGCAGTCCCGATGAAGGACCGGCCCCGACGGCGGAGGGGAGGGACCGCCCGGAGCCGAGCCGCGAACTAGCTCGTCCGACCCTTCGCGTCGAAGTGCTTCATCCGGTCGAGCACCCCGTCCGCGGTCGGCCCGTGCATCTCGTCGACGACCCGCCCGTCGGCGAGGAAGATCACGCGGTCCGCGTACGAGGCGGCCACCGGGTCGTGGGTGACCATGACGACGGTCTGGCCGAGGTCGCGCACCGAGTTGCGCAGGAAGCCGAGGACCTCGGCGCCCGAGCGCGAGTCGAGGTTTCCGGTCGGCTCGTCGCCGAAGATGATCTCCGGCTGGGAGGCGAGGGCGCGGGCCACGGCGACGCGCTGCTGCTGGCCGCCGGAGAGCTCGGTGGGGCGGTGGCTGAGGCGGCCGGAGAGGCCGACCATCTCGATGACCTGCTCGACCCACCGCTTGTCGGGCTTGCGGCCCGCGATGTCCATGGGGAGCGTGATGTTCTCCAGGGCCGTCAGGGTCGGCAGCAGGTTGAACGCCTGGAAGATGAAGCCGATCTTGTCCCGGCGGAGCTTGGTGAGCTGCTTGTCCTTGAGCGTCGACAGCTCGGTCTCGCCGAGCCGCACCGAGCCGGAGCTGAAGCTGTCCAGACCGGCGACGCAGTGCATCAGGGTCGACTTGCCGGAGCCCGAGGGGCCCATGATCGCGGTGAACTCGCCCTGCCCGAAGTCGACGGAGACCCGGTCCAGGGCGACCACCTGGGTCTCGCCCTGTCCGTACACCTTGGACAGTTCCGTGGCGCGGGCCGCCACGGCGGTGGCGCGGGTGGCGAAGGGGGTGGTGGTCACGGGAGGGTGCTCCTGTCGGGACGACGAGTGGGGACGTACTCCATCGTCCCGGCCGATCAGCGCGGTGGAGTCACCCGCTGATCCGGTTCCGGGGGCCCTCTCCAGTCGGACTTGAGGAGCTCCTGTCATACCTGGGGATGACACGCGTCCCTGAGACGGAAGGGGGACAGACGGGTCCGATCCGGAAAGCGGGTGACAGCGGCGACGGGAACCTCAGGGCGGCTAAATTCCGTCATTCCGTGCAGAGGCCCACGAGACCGGCCGAGCCCGAGGACAGGCCTCCGGCATGTACCGATGGACTGTGCCGAGGGCTGATGCACCCTCAGACGTCAATAAAATAAGACAACATCGGGCTGACCTTCCACTGTTCGGGGGACGCCTCCCGATAGGGTCGAAGCCTCGATGCGGAGCCCATGGCCTGCCCGGATGGTGGAATGCAGACACGGCGAGCTTAAACCTCGCTGCCCCTCGGGGGCGTGCCGGTTCGAGTCCGGCTCCGGGCACTTCCGCTGTCCTGCCGTGGGATGCCGCCACATCCCTTGCTGTACGCATGAATTGACGCGCCGTCAGGCATATGCCCCAGGCCGCGCACTCCTCCTCCGCTCCCCTCGTCCGCTCAGGACAGCCGTACGGGGTTGAAGCGCGCCGCCGTGTGCAGATCGGTCTCGATCGCCGTCGCCGTCTCGCGCAGGACGGGCAGCAGCGCGTCGCGGGCCTCGGCGAGCGGACCGGTGCCCGCGTGCTGTGCGACGTTCAGCGCCGCGACCACCCGCCCCCGCGCGTCCCTGACCGGCACGGCGACCGAGCGAAGGCCCTCCTCCAGTTCCTCGTCGGCGGTGGCGTGGCCGTCGGCGGCGACCCGGTCGAGGATCCGGGTGAGGGCGCCGGGGTCCGTCACGGTCCGCGCGGTGAGGGCGCGGGGCGGCGCGGCGGCGAGGAGCCGGGCGCGCTCGGGTCCGGGGAGTCCGGCGAGCAGGACCCGGCCCATCGCGGTGGCGTACGCGGGGAAGCGGGTCCCGACGGTGATGTGCACGCTCATGACACGTGCCGCCGCCGCCCGCGCGACGTACCGGATGTCGCTCCCGTCCAGGACGGTGAGCGACGCGGACTGGCGCACCCGGTCGGTGAGGTCGCGCAGGTGCGGCTCGGCGATCTCGGCGAGGGCGAGCCCGGACAGCGGGGCGTGGCCGAGCTCCAGGATGCGGGGGAGCGGGCGGTACAGGCGGCCGTCGTGGGCGGCGTACCCGGCCCGCTCCAGGGTGTGCAGACAGCGCCGCGCGGTGGCCCTCGGCAGCTCCGTGGCCGCGGCGAGCGCGGTGAGCGGCAGGCCGTCGCCGCGCGCCCCGCCCAGGGCGCGCAGCACCGCGAGGCCCCGGGCCAGGGACTGCAGGAAGCCCGGGCCGAGGTCCGCCTTGGCGGTCGCGGCGTCGGTGGCGGAGGCGCGGGCCGGCTCGTCGGCGGGCGGCGGCGGAGGCGCGGCCGACAGGCGGGCGAGCCGCGCCGCCTCCGCCCGCAGCCGCGGCAGCACCGCGTCGGCGAGGCCGTCCGCCGTGTGCCTGCTGGTGTGGCTCACCGCCGACAGGGCGTACCGGATGCGGCCCGAGCCGTCGCGCACCGGGACCGCCACCGCGATCAGGCCCGGCTCGATCAGCTGGTCGTCCAGGGCCCAGCCCGTCGCGCGGGAGCGGGCGACGCGGTCGGCGAGGTCGGGGAGGCCGTGCGGGGCGGGGCCGGGCGGCAGCGCGGGGTAGGCGGCGCGCGCGTCCCGGGTGGCCCCGGGGGCGTCTTCGGCGGCGGTGCGGGCCCGCCGGGCCGCCCACCGCGCCTCGTCCCACTCCTGTGCGAAGAGCGCGCCGGGCGCGCACCGCTCGGGCGGCAGCAGGTCGCCGATGCGGAACGCCACCGACATCGCGCGGCGCCGGGCGGCCTGCGTCACGAAGCGCACCCCGTCGCCGTCGGGCACCGCGAGCGACACCGATTCGTCGAGCTCGTCCGCGAGCCGGGCGGTGCGCGCCGCCACCTCGCCGGTCAGGCCGCAGGCCGCGAGGTAGGCGTTGCCGAGCTCCATGAGGCGGGGGGTGAGGTGCAGCTCCTGGCCGCGCACGCGCACGTATCCGAGGTGGGCCAGTGTCGCCACGACCCGGTCGACGGTGGAGCGGGCGAGGCCGGTGGCGCGCACGAGATCCCCGGCCCGCGGCCGGCCGGGCTCCGCGGGGGCGAGGGCCCGCAGCACGGCGAGACCGCGCTCCAGGGGACGTACGGACTCGTCGGGCATGGCGCCGTGCTCCTCGCTGCCGGAAAGCCGGGACATCCGGGAGCGCGGGACATCCGGGAGCCCGGGAGGGCCGTCGGAGCCCGGGAAAACGGATGCCGCACGACCGTTGACAGCGCACAGGCGCGGCCAGAGACTCCCGGCAACACATTATGAACGAAAGTTCACCAGGCGAACAAGGGTGGGACGGGCGCGGGGTGGACGCGGGAGGGGATCGAGCGATGCGCACGACCGTCGGGATCATCGGGGCCGGACCGGCCGGGCTGCTCCTCGCCCGCCTCCTGCACCGGGCCGGCATCGACTCCGTGGTCCTGGAGAGCCGGGACCGCGCGTACGTGGAACGGCGCCAGCGCGCCGGGATCCTGGAACAGGGCACCGTCGACGTGCTGCGCGAGGCGGGCGCGGCCGCCCGCATGGACCGCGAGGGCCTGCCGCACGACGGCATCGAGCTCCGCTTCGACCGCCGCAGACACCGCGTCGACTTCCCCGCGCTGACCGGCGGCAGGTCGGTCATGGTCTACGCCCAGACCGAGGTCTGCAAGGACCTCATCGCGCTGCGACTCGCGGAGGGCGGGCCGCTGCTCTTCGAGGCGGAGGCGCTGGAGGTGACCGGCGCCGATACCGACCGGCCGTGCGTGCACTTCCGTCACCTGGGCCGCGAGTCCACCCTGGTGTGCGACTACGTGGTGGGCTGCGACGGCTTCTGGGGCGTGTCCCGCGCGGCCGTCCCCGAAGCGCTCTCCCGGACCTTCGAGCGCACGTACCCCTTCGCCTGGCTCGGCGTCCTCGCCGACGTGGCGCCCTCCCACGACGAGCTCGTCTACGCCCGCCACGAGCGCGGCTTCGCCCTGCTGTCCATGCGCTCGCCGACCGTCACGCGCGCGTACCTCCAGGTTCCCGACGGCACCGACCCGCGCGAGTGGACCGGGCCGCGGATCTGGGACGAGCTCGACCGCCGCCTGGAGACCGACGACCCCGCCTGGACGCTGCGCCGCGGCCCCCTCACCGCCACCACCGTCACCCCCATGCGCAGCTACGTCCACGAGCCCATGCGGCACGGCCGGCTCTTCCTCGCCGGGGACGCCGCGCACATCGTCCCGCCGACCGGCGCCAAGGGCCTCAACCTCGCCGTCGGCGACGTCACCACCTTCGCCCGCGCGCTGGTCCACCAGCGCGACACGGGCGATCCGGGCCCCCTCGACGCGTACTCCGCGACCTGTCTGCGCCGTGTCTGGCAGGCCGAGCGCTTCAGCTACGCGATGACGACCCTGCTGCACCGCGCGCCCGACGCCACCCCCTTCGACGACCGCATCCAGCTCGCCCGGCTCGACCGGATCGCCACGGCGCGCTCCGCCGAGACCGACCTCGCGGAGGCCTACACCGGCTTCCCCCTGACGGAGACCGGGAGGAACAGCCGGTGAACCCCCCTGAGCGCACCTTCCGGGCCGTCGCGCCCGTCATCGCCCTGTGCTGGCTCGTCGTCTTTTTCGACGGCATGGACGTGAACATCTACGGCGCCGTCCTGCCGCACCTCATCGACGACGCGGACCTCGGCTTCACCGCGTCCACCGCGGGCACCGTCGGCTCCTGGACCACCTTCGGCATGCTCGTCGGGGCCCTCGGCTGCGGCACCCTCACCGACTGGCTGGGGCGCAAGCCGATGGTGACGGGCAGCGTCGCGGTCTTCTCGCTGGGCTCCGCGCTGTGCGCGCTCGCGCCGAACGTCGCCCTCTTCGGCGCCGGGCGCTTCGTCTCCGGGCTCGGGCTCGGCGGCCTGATGCCGATCGGGCTCGCGATCGTCGCCGAGTTCGCGCCGCCGCGCCGGGCCGCGCTCGCCACCGGCCTGATGATGACCTCCTACCACGCGGGCGGCATGGCGGCGACGGGCCTCGGCCTCGCGCTCGGCCCCGGCCACGGCTGGCGCGTCGTCTTCTGGGCCGGTGCCGTCCCGGCCCTCGTCGCGGTCCCGCTGGTCCTCCGATGGCTGCCCGAGTCGCCCGGCGTGCTGCTCGCCAAGGGCCGCACCCGCGAGGCGGAGACGGTCGCCGCCCGCTATCTGCTGCCCGCCCCGACCCCGGCCGAGGCCCCCGAGGCAGGCGCCCGGGGACGCTTCACCGCCGTCCTCGCGCTCTTCGCGCCGGGCCGGCGCCTGGCGACCCCGTTGCTGTGGACCGCCTCCTTCGCCGGGCTGCTCCTGGTCTACGGCGTCTCCACCTGGCTGCCCGAGCTCATGCGGGCCTCCGGCTACTCGCTCTCCTCCTCCGTCACCTTCCTCATGGTGATCAACGCGGGCGGCATCGTCGGCATGCTGATCGCCGGGCGCACCGCCGACCGCTTCGGCGCCGTCCGGGTCTCGGCGGTCTGGTTCCTGCTCACCGCCTGCGGCGCCTTCCTGCTCAAGGCCCAGCTGCCGCCGGCCGTCGCCTACGCCGTCGTCTTCGTCACCGGCGTCTGGCTCTTCTCCGCGCAGGTCATGGTCTACGCGGCCACCCCCTCGGTCTATCCGCCCGCGCAGCGCGCCACGGGGCTCGGCTGGGTCACCGGCGTCGGCCGCACCGGGGCGGTCGTCGGACCCTGGCTGGGTGGCGCGGTGGTCACGGACGGCGACGCCTCGCTCGGCTTCACCACCTTCGCGGTCGCCGCGGTCCTCGGGGCGGTCGCCGTCTCGCTGGTGCCACTCGCGCGGCCGAACGATTCCGATACGGGAACAGTGCGGGCCTCCCCGCGCGTTCTCGGTCACGGAGAGGGAAAGATCCTCCCCAAGCACTAGGTCCATCCTTTTGCCTACGCATTACTCTTGAGGCAAAGCCACGCACGGTGGCCATGGAGGAGTGAAATGAGGAGCAGTAACCCGGTCTTCTCGCGACGGGGGTTCAGCCGCGACAACGGCTACGCCGGCTTCGGCGGGCAGCCGCAGGCCGGGGGCCCCGCGAGCGCGACCCAGACCCACCAGGGCAATCCGTACGCGCAGGGCAATCCGTACGCCGGAGGCCAGCAGGCCCCCGCGGGCAACCCCTACGCCACCAATCCGTACGCCCAGCAGGACGTGCAGCACGGCGCCCCCCAGGCACCCGTAGGCACCGGCCGCATGACGATGGACGACGTCGTCATGCGCACCGCCACCACGCTCGGCACGCTCGTGGTCACCGCCGCGCTCGCCTGGGCGCTGCTGCCGGTGGACGACGCCAACATCAGCAAGTCGTACGGCATCGCGATCGGCGCCGGTCTCGTCGCGATGGTGCTGGGCCTGGTCCAGGCGTTCAAGCGCAAGGCCTCGCCCGCGCTGATCCTGACCTACGCCGCGCTGGAGGGCGTCTTCCTCGGCGTCGTCTCCAGCGTCGTCGACAACCGCATCGCGAGCGGCGCGGCCATGCAGGCCGTGCTCGGCACGATGGCCGTCTTCATCGGCGTCCTCGTGGCGTACAAGGCGGGCTGGATCCGCGTCAACCGCCGCTTCTACGGCTTCGTGATGGCCGCGGCGATGGGCTTCCTGCTGCTGACCGCCGTGAACCTGCTGTTCATGGTCTTCGGCGGCGGCGACGGCCTGGGCTTCCGCTCCGGCGGCCTCGGCATCGTCTTCGGCATCGTCGGCATCCTGCTCGGCGCGTGCTTCCTGGCCCTGGACTTCAAGCAGGTCGAGGACGGCATCGCGTACGGCGCGCCGAAGGAAGAGGCCTGGCTGGCCGCGTTCGGTCTGACGATGACGCTCGTCTGGATCTACATGGAGTTCCTGCGCCTGATCGCGATCTTCTCGGGCAACGACTGACCCGGGTCGTAGCAGGACGGGTACCACCGAAGGGCCCGCGGACCGGAGACGGTCCGCGGGCCCTTCGCCGTGCGGGGGTGAGGGAGCGCGGTCAGAGCAGTTTGCGGGCAGCCCGCCTGAGGTCGTACTCGTGGATGATCGCCTTCGCGTGGCCGTACGCGAGGTTGTGTTCGGCGCGGAGCCAGCTGACCTTCTCCTCGAAGCGGAAGAGAGAGGGGCCTTCGTCCACGGCACGGAGCCAGTCGGACACTTCACGACCGGTGCATTGGGGGATACGGGCGAGCAGGTTGCGGTGGGTCTCCTCGGAGAAGACTTGGGACATCGGCGCCTCCGGACGCGTCGCGATGTGTTCCGTCCTTTACGTCACCGTGCCTGAGCGCCGGGGCGTTGGCAACAGCCCCGGAAAGGCACATAGGCTCGCGTGGTGCTCGATACGACGCCTTTGACGGCCGCAGTGGACCAGTTCGCCGACCGCCTGCGGGCCGCGCCGCAGAGCCGCCTGCAACGCGGGGCGGCGGCCGAAGCGCTGGCGCTGGCCAGGGAGTTGGCGCGGTGGACGCAAGCCGTGGAGGAACCGGCGGCGGAGCCGCGGGAGATGCCGGACGCCGGCATGTTCGCCGCGGCCGACCAGATCACCGTCGCGGGGCGCGATCTCGCCCTCGTCCTGACGGGGCCCGAGGAGCTGGCGCGGGCGCTGGAGCTCGTGGCCGAGGCGCAGAAGAGGGCCGGGGTCTAGGGTCTTTCGTCCGGATCAGACCCCGCTCACTGATCCGGCCCGATCCGGACGAAAGACCCTGGGACCTCGGCCCGGGGCCTGCCGGCCACGCCCGTGGCCGGTCTCGTCAGACCGACGCGATGACGCGGTCGGCCAGGATGTAGACGTTCTCGCTGCCGCACTCGAAGGTCAGCGCGTACGCGCCCGAGATGCCGGAGCCGCCCAGCAGGAACGGGGTGCGGCCCTCGCGCAGCGCGGCGGCGAGCAGCTCCGCGGTCTCGCGGTGGCCGGGCGTCATGCACAGCGTCGTGCCGTCCGCGAAGACGTACACGTCCAGCGTGCCCAGCGGGCCGGGACGGACGTCGGCGAGGGCGGTGCGGGCGTCGGCCAGCTCCTCCAGGCAGGCGACCGTGCGCTCGTGGTCGCCGTGGGCGTCCTGGTCCGGGGACACCGGCGACTGCACCGGCACGAAGTCCGGGTGCGAGGGGTGCCGGCGCCGGGCCGCGGCCAGCTCCGGGGAGTCTCCGGCGAACTCGTCGGCGCCCGGGTCGGCGAAGGGCTCGGTGACCGGTTCCAGGCTGTCCGACTCCAGGCCGGCGAAGTCCGCCTGGCGCGGCAGGAACAGCTCGTCGGCGATGCTCTCGGGCAGGCCGGGCAGCCCGCCGAGCAGCGCGGCGCCGTCGGAGCCCTCGCGGGCCTCCTGGGCGGCCCAGAACGCGCGGGCCTCGGCGAGCTCGCGCTCGCGCTCCTCGGCGAGGGCCTCGGAGACGGCCGCGCGTATCTCGTCGGTGTCCACGGTGGTGCGGGCGGCCGGCACCGTGGGATGCGGACCGCTCGTGGCACGACTTTCGGCCAGTTCGGTGTGCAGGGCTGTGATCTCGGCGAGCTGCTTCCGCAGTCCGTGCACCGTGTGCAGGGCAGCGGCGCCCACGGCCGTGGCAGCGGCCGTGGAGAGCAGCAGGGCAAGAGGCAAGGCGCTCACTGACGTACTCCCGGTTTCAAGTCGACCCCCGACTTCCTACATCAGCTTGAAGCCTGCACGATCCACCTGTCAGTGCATTACGTCACGAATTGGACAGGTCTTTGGACCCGGGGTTTACCCCCGTAACCGCGCTGAGCTGGGCATATGTATCTCCCCCAGGAGATAGGTCACATCCTGGGGGAGATTGGGTCACGAAGTGATGCAGGGACTGAGGGTCAACACCGCGAACTGTGTGTCGACGAAATCGGGGGTCCCGCCCCGCCGGCCGGGCCGCTCGATCAGCTGAGGCGCTCGATGACCATCGCCATGCCCTGGCCGCCACCGACGCACATCGTTTCCAGGCCGAACTGCTTGTCGTGGAACTGCAGGGAGTTGATGAGCGTGCCGGTGATGCGGGCGCCGGTCATGCCGAAGGGGTGGCCGACCGCGATGGCACCGCCGTTGACGTTGAGCTTGTCGATCGGGATGTTCAGGTCGCGGTAGGAGGGGATCACCTGGGCGGCGAAGGCCTCGTTGATCTCGAAGAGGTCGATGTCGTCGACGGTGAGGCCGGCCCGCCGCAGCGCCTGCCTGCTCGCCTCGACCGGGCCGAGGCCCATGATCTCGGGGGAGAGGCCGGTGACGCCGGTCGAGACGATCCGGGCGAGCGGGGTCAGGCCGAGCTCGCGGGCCTTGGTGTCGCTCATGATGACCAGCGCGGCGGCGCCGTCGTTCAGCGGGCAGCAGTTGCCCGCGGTGACGCGTCCGTCGGGGCGGAAGACGGGCTTGAGGCCCTGGACGCCTTCGAGGGTGACGCCGGCGCGCGGCCCGTCGTCCTTGCTGACGACGGTGCCGTCGGGGGTGGTGACCGGGGTGATCTCCCGCTCCCAGAAGCCGTTCTTCAGGGCTTCCTCGGCGAGGTTCTGCGAACGGACGCCGAACTCGTCCATGTCCTCACGGGTGACGCCCTTGGCGCGGGCGAGGTTCTCGGCGGTCTGGCCCATCGCGATGTACGCGTCCGGGAGCAGGCCGTCCTCACGCGGGTCGTGCCAGGTGGAGCCCTCGGTCTGGGCGACGGCGGCGGTGCGGGCCTCGGCGTCGGCGAAGAGGGGGTTGTGGGTGTCCGGGAGGCCGTCGCTGCTCCCCTTCTTGCTGCGCGAGACCATCTCCACGCCGGCGGAGATGAAGACGTCGCCCTCGCCCGCCTTGATGGCGTGCAGGGCCATGCGGCTGGTCTGCAGCGAGGAGGAACAGTAACGGGTGATGGTGCAGCCCGGCAGGTGGTCCATGCCCATCTGCACGGCGACGATGCGGCCCAGGTTGTGCCCCTGCTCGCCGCCGGGCAGGCCGCAGCCGAGCATCAGGTCGTCGATGTCGCGGGGGTCGAGGCCGGGGACCTTGGCGAGGGCGGCCTCGATGATCGTGGCGGTCAGGTCGTCCGGACGCAGATCCTTCAGGGAGCCCTTGAAGGCGCGGCCGATCGGGGTGCGGGCGGCGGAGACGATCACGGCTTCGGGCATCGAGTGCTCCTGTGACGAGAGGGCGGCGGGACGGAACTCCTACGGAACTCCCTGGGAAGTTACCTGCACGTATTGCTGTGGGTCATCGGGTGGGGGGTGTGAGACGGGACGCATTTCTAAGCGGGCGCTCAGGCCGCGGGGCCCTGAGCGGACTGGGGGTACGGGGGTCGGGTCTCGTCTGCGGGGTGGGTGGGGGTTGCTCGCGCAGTTCCCCGCGCCCCTGGGGGTGTGCCTCGTGTTTCGTCTGCGGCCCGGGGGGGGCTTGTCGCGCAGTTCCCCGCGCCCCTTGACGGCACCTCCGGGCGACGGCACCTGAAGGCGGATGGCCACGGGGACCACCCAGGGGCGCGGGGAACTGCGCGAGCAGCCACCCTGCGCCCGCAGGGAAGGCGCCCCCCGGTCCCCGCCCCCCCGGGGCCTCAGTGGGGGAGCGGGGACGGCTCGGGGGCGTGGATGCGGCGGCGGCGCCGGCGTTTGAGGAGGGCCCACGGGCCCCGGGGGCCCGTGGGCATCGCGGCCGTGACCTCCGTACCGCCCTCGGACGCCGCCTGCGCCGCCGCCCGGGCGACCGGCAGGAAGCCCTCGCGCCGCGAGACGTCGGGCCGCTCCTCCTCGGGCCACACGCCGAGCGCCGCGCACAACGTGGGCAGGACCGCCATCGCCGCCGTCGCGTACCCCTCCGCGGAGGGGTGGTAGTTGTCCGGACCGAACAGCTCCCGCGGATTCGCCGCGAACTCCGGACCGAGCAGGTCCCCGAGCGACACCGTCCGGCCGCCCTGTTCCACCACGCCGATCGTCTGCGCCGCGGCCAGCTGGCGCGAGACACGTCGGGCCATCCACCGCAGCGGCTGGTAGACGTTCTCCACCGTGCCGAGGTCGGGACACGTGCCGACGACGACCTCCGCTCCCGCCGTACGGAGCCTGCGGACGGCCGCAGAGAGATGGCGCACCGAACGGGTCGGCGGCATCCGGTGCGTCACGTCGTTCGCGCCGATCATGACCACGCAGACGTCCGGCACCCAGGACGGGTCGGAGAGGATCAGCGTCACCTGCCGGTCGAGGTCGTCCGACTGGGCGCCGGGCAGCGCCACGTTCCGCAGGTCGACGGGGCGCTCCGCGACCGCGGCGAGCCCGGAGGCGAGCAGCGCGCCCGGCGTCTGCTTGGCCCGGTGGACGCCCTGCCCGGCCGCCGTGGAGTCCCCGAGCATCGCGAACCGCACCGGTTCCAGGCCGGTGGCCCGCGCCGCGCTGTCGGCGAACGCCCCGCCGTAGCGGCCGTCCGCACGCGGCGGATCCGCGTGCCCGCCGTTGCCCACGTTCCGCTTCGCCAGCTGCACCTCGGCGAGCACCACGCCCACCGCGGCGGCCCCGAGCAGACCGATGCCTCCTCCGCCGTACGCCGCGCCCGCCGCGATCCGCCGTGCCACCCTCGCCCTCGACATGCCCTGCAGCCACCTCCTCGTGCCGTACCGCTCCAAAGGGCCGTACATCCACTCATTGCCCCGTAAGCACGGTCGGCCAATCGCAAGCGGAGGTGAACGGATGAGGCGGACCCTTAGGCTGACCGCACCAATTCGTCGCACTACATCGCAGCCCGGAGACAACGGTGCAATTCCACGACTCGATGATCAGCCTCGTCGGCAACACCCCGCTGTTGAGGCTCAACAACGTGACCGCGGGCATCCAGGCGACCGTCCTGGCCAAGGTCGAGTACTTCAACCCCGGCGGATCCGTGAAGGACCGCATCGCCCTGCGCATGATCGAGGCGGCGGAGCAGAGCGGGGAGCTGAAGCCCGGCGGCACCATCGTCGAGCCCACCTCCGGCAACACCGGGGTCGGTCTCGCCATCGTGGCCCAGCAGAAGGGCTACAAGTGCATCTTCGTCTGCCCCGACAAGGTGTCCCTCGACAAGATCAACGTGCTGCGGGCGTACGGCGCCGACGTCGTCGTCTGCCCGACCGCCGTCGACCCCGAGCACCCGGACTCGTACTACAACGTCTCCGACCGCCTCGTCCGCGAGACGCCCGGCGCCTGGAAGCCCGACCAGTACAGCAACCCCAACAACCCGCTCTCCCACTACCACTCCACGGGCCCCGAGCTCTGGGAGCAGACGGAGGGGAAGATCACCCACTTCGTCGCGGGCATCGGCACCGGCGGCACGATCTCCGGTACCGGCAACTACCTGAAGGAGATCTCCGAGGGCCGCGTCCGCATCGTCGGCGCCGACCCCGAGGGGTCCGTGTACTCGGGCGGCTCCGGACGGCCCTACCTCGTCGAGGGCGTCGGTGAGGACTTCTGGCCGACGGCGTACGACCGGAACGTCACGGACGAGATCATCGCGGTGTCCGACAAGGACTCCTTCCAGATGACCCGCCGCCTGGCCAAGGAGGAGGGGCTGCTCGTCGGCGGCTCCTGCGGCATGGCCGTCGTCGCGGCGCTGCGCGTCGCCGAGCGGCTCGGCCCGGACGACGTCGTGGTGGTGCTCCTGCCCGACTCCGGCCGCGGCTACATGAGCAAGATCTTCAGCGACGAGTGGATGAACGACTACGGCTTCCTGGAGCAGGACGGCGACCAGCCGGACGTCGGCGACGTGCTGCGCCGCAAGGAGGGCGGCGAACTGCCCTCGCTGGTGCACATGCACCCCGAGGAGACGGTCGGCGAGGCGATCGAGGTGCTCCGGGAGTACGGGGTCTCGCAGATGCCGATCGTGAAGCCGGGCGCGGGGCACCCCGACGTGATGGCCGCGGAGGTCATCGGCTCGGTCGTCGAACGCGAGCTCCTGGACGCGCTGTTCACGCAGCGCGCCTCGCTCTCCGACCCGCTGGAGAAGCACATGTCGGCGCCGCTGCCGCAGGTCGGCTCCGGTGAGCCGGTGGCGGACCTGATGTCGGTGCTGGGTGCGGCCGACGCGGCGATCGTCCTGGTCGAGGGCAAGCCGACGGGGGTCGTGAGCCGGCAGGACCTGCTCGCGTTCCTGGCGGAGCAGCCGGGGCGCTGACGCGGGGCTTCTCCGAAGTGGTACGCGGGTGTCATGTGCGCGCAGCACTCGCTTAACACGGCTCCGGCACAGTGGTGGTTGTCGGCGTCAGGAACTCCGGAGCGGCTCCCGGACCTCCTCGTACGTCTGGACGCGCGTCCGGCTCTGACCCGGCCGCGCGTCCCTCACGGGGACCACCGTCGTCCCGCCCCCTGGGGGGTTCCCTCCGGGGGTGCGGTGGTCCCTGTGAGCGGCCTTTGACCTGCGGTCTGCGGGTGCGGGTGGGTGGGGGTTGCTCGCGCAGTTCCCCGCGCCCCTGAGGGCACCTCCGGGTGACGGCACCTTGCAGGCGGACGGCCACGGGGCCCACCCAGGGGCGCGGGGAACTGCGCAAACACCCCG
Source organism: Streptomyces sp. NPDC041122 (assembly GCF_055592445.1). Taxonomy (NCBI): domain Bacteria; kingdom Bacillati; phylum Actinomycetota; class Actinomycetes; order Kitasatosporales; family Streptomycetaceae; genus Streptomyces; species Streptomyces sp. NPDC041122. The sequence goes on from NZ_JBVIYQ010000010.1 coordinate 360,084, forward strand.
GGTGGCGGTGCGATGAGTCGGGGCCGATGTGGACTGGTCAGGGGCGCGGGGAACTGCGCGGGCAACCCCCACCCGCCCCCAGGCGAGAGAACCGCTCAGGGACGCGACGGTTCCGCCCCGGCGGACCAGCTGGCCAGCAGAGACAGGCGGTCCGCGCTTTCCGAGCCCGGCTCGGGGGTGTAGACGACCATGAGCTGGTCGGGATCGCCGGGCAGCGCCAACGTCTCGTAGGGGAGGACGAGTTCCCCCACCACCGGATGGTTCATCCGCTTCACGCCGTGGGTCTTCTCCTTCACCTCGTGGTCGGCCCACAGCCGCCGGAAATCCTCGCTCTTGACGGACAACTCGCCCACCAGGGAGCAGAGTTCACCGTCCGAGGGATAGCGCGCCGCGTCCAGGCGCAGATACGCGACCGTCTCCGCGGCCACCGCCTCCCACTCCGGGTAGCAGTCGCGTCCGGGGCCGTCGAGGAACACCTGGCGCGGGACGTTCCGCTCGGCGGGTGACAGCGCGGAGAAGCCGTTGAGGGCGTCGGCCAGGGCGTTCCAGGCCAGCACGTCCATGCGGCGGCCGAAGATGAACGCCGGTGCGCGGTCGATGGTGTCCAGGAGCAGCCGCAGGCCGGGGCGGACCCGTTGCGCGGCGGGCCGGGCCCGCCGCGGGCGCGGCCGGGGACGGGCCACGGTGCGCAGATACGCGTGTTCCGTCTCGTCCAGGCGCAGCACGCGCGCGATCGCGTCGAGGACCGCGTCGGACACCGAGGGCCCGCGCCCCTGTTCCAGGCGGATGTAGTAGTCCACGCTGACGCCCGCCAGCTGTGCGACCTCCTCGCGGCGCAGGCCCGGCACGCGGCGCCGCCCGTGCGCGGTGAGGCCCACGTCCGCGGGCTGTATGCGGCCGCGCCGTGAGCGCAGGAAGTCTCCGAGGTCGCCGTCCATGCGGTCGATCCTAGAGGGGTGGCCGGATTCCAGCCTGGTACTGCCGGACCCAGGAAAAGCACAGCCCTGGGTAGCGCGGCGCGGGACGCGCAGAGTGGTTCTCGCCGCCGGGGAACGCCCCGGACCGGTATCGATCCCACTGCTCGCACAGGGAGTTCAGCCATGTCGTACGAGAACCTCTCGGACCGCACCGCCCTCGTCACCGGCGCCGCCAGCGGCATCGGCGAGGCCACGGCCCGGCTGCTCGCCGCCCGGGGCGCCCGCGTCGTCCTGCTGGCCCGGCGCGCGGAGCGGCTCGAGGAACTGGCCGGGAAGATCGGGGCGGACGGCGGCCGGGCCCTCGCCGTCACCGCCGACGTCACGGACCAGGCGTCGGTGGACGCCGCCGTGGAGCGTGTGCACGCGGCGTACGGACGCGTCGACCTGGTGGTGAACGCGGCGGGCGTGATGCTGCCGAACCCGGTGACCGACCGGCGCACCGACGAGTGGCAGCGCATGCTGGACACCAACGTGGCGGGCGCGCTGCGGATCATCGGCGCCTTCACCCCGGACCTGGTCGCCGCGGCCGCCGACGGCGGGACGGCGGACCTGGTGAACATCTCGTCGGTCGGCGCCCACATCACCTTCCCGCACTACGCGGTGTACGGGGCGACGAAGGCCGCGCTGACCTATCTGTCGGAGTCGCTGCGCACCGAGCTCGGCCCGCGGGACGTGCGCGTCACCAACGTCGAGCCGGGCCTCACCGAGACCGAGCTGCGCGGGCACATCGACAACACGGAACTGAGCGGACAGCTGGACGGCATGTTCGGCGCGATCGGCTCGCTGGCCGCAGACGACGTCGCCGACCTCATCGCGTACGCGACGAGTCGGCCGCGCCACGTCAACCTGCGTCAGCTGATCGTGCTGCCCACCCGCCAGGCGTGAGCCGCCGGGGCGCGGTGCGGCCTCAGTCGTCCCACTCCGAGGAGCGCTCCCTGCGCCGCCGTCCCAGGTCGGCGCCGCGCAGGGCGTGCACCGCGTTCACGCCGAAGATGCCGGCCCAGCACACGAAGAGCCCGGTCAGGTCGGCGTTGACCACGGCGATGGCGGACAGCGGGATCGCCAGGATCAGCGAGATCACGCCGAATCCGAAGCGCTCGCTCCAGGAGTCGACGGGGCTGCCGGGGGTGCGGGCGCCCCGGGCGACCACCATCTGCTGCTCGGCCAGGTGGCGGCGCATCCGGCGGTCGACCGTGCCGTCCAGGCGCTGCTCGATCTTCCCCAGGAACGAGTCGACCAAAGCGGCGTCGTACTCTTCGCCGAGCTCTCTGCGGGCGTGCAGAGTGGCGTCGAGTTCCTTCTTGAGTTCGGGGTCACGGGCTTCCATACCCGGTTACGTTACGGCGCGGACGCCTCGGTCGCGGTGGGGCTAACCCCCCTTTCCGTCCGGGCACCATCCCCAGGAACCGGCCGGTTCCGGCGGGCGAGCGCCCAGTACAGCACCGCGGGCACCACGAGCCCCACGATCCACGAGACGTCGGCGCCGCCCAGCGGGTCGACCAGCGGGCCGGTGTAGAAGTGCGTGGCGAGGAAGGGGAGCTGGGCGAGGACCCCGACGGCGTAGACGACGAGGGCGTCCCAGCGCCAGGCGCCGTAGCGGCCGCGCGGGTCGAAGAGGGCGGGGATGTCGTACCGCTCGCGCGAGATCAGGTAGTAGTCGACCAGGTTGATCGCCGACCAGGGCGTGAAGAAGGTCAGCAGGAACAGCAGGAAGTCCTTGAACGACGTCAGGAAGCTGTCCTTGCCGAGCAGCGCGACCGCCGTGCCCGCCACCATGATCACCGCGATGTACGCGGCCCGCCCGCGCTGCCCGAGGACGCGCTGGCCGCGGAAGCCGCTGATGCTCGTCACCATCGACATGAACCCGCCGTAGGTGTTGAGCACGTTGATGGTGAGCTTGCCGAGCGCGATCACGAAGTACAGGAAGGAGGCGATCAGTCCGGTGCCGCCGAGGCCGACCACATAGCCGACCTGGTCGGCGAGGAAGGCGTCCCCCGCGCTCGCCGCCACGAGCACCCCGAACGTCATCGACCACTGCGAGCCGAGCGCCGAGCCCGACAGGGTCCACCAGAAGGTCGCCTTCGCGGAGGTGGTGCGCGGCAGGTAGCGCGAGTAGTCGGCGACGTACGGGCCGAAGGCCAGCTGCCAGGAGGCGGAGAGGGAGATCGCGAGCAGGAACATCGGCAGGTCGAAGTGGGCGTCGGAGAGCAGCGCCGACAGGTCCACGCGGTCCAGGAGCCGGATCCCGAGGTAGACGAAGGCGAGCGCGCAGATCACGCTCGCCACCCGGCCGAGGGTGTGGATGACGCGGTAGCCGACCGCCGCCATCACCGCCGTGACCGCGGCGAAGAGGGCGATGCCGATGGTGTCGTTCGTGTGCGTGAGCTCCGCGGTGGCCTGTCCGGCGAGCACGCTGCCGCTCGCGAAGAACCCCACGTACATGAGGATGACGAGGAGCAGCGGGACGACCGCGCCCTTCACGCCGAACTGGGCCCGCGACTGGATCATCTGCGGCAGGCCGAGCTTCGGCCCCTGCGCCGAGTGCAGGGCCATCACCGCGCCGCCCAGCAGGTTGCCGAGGACCAGGCCCACGAGGGACCACACCACGTCGCCGCCGAAGACGACGGCGAGTGCGCCGGTGACGACCGCGGTGATCTGGAGATTGGCGCCGAGCCAGAGCGTGAACTGGCTGAACGCCGTGCCGTGCCGTTCGTCGTCCGGGACGACGTCGATGGAGCGCCGCTCCACCAGGTCTTCGGCTGCCATGCGCGTCAACTCCCCTTTTCGGTACGCCGGTTGCGTCCGGGCGTACGCCTACTTCTTCGTGAGGCCGTGCCGCTCCGCCCAGTCCTGCGCGACGTCCTCGGGGTCCTTCTTGTCCTTGTCCACCAGGCGGTTGAGCTCGGTGAGCTGCGCGGTGGTCAGGAGCGCGCCGAGCCGGGCGAGCGCCCTGCGCACGGTCGAGTCGGCCTTGCGGTCGGCGATGAGCGGGACGACGTGCTGGCCGGGGACGAGGTGCTCGGGGTCGGTGAGGACGACCCAGTGCTCGGCGGCGATGTCGGTGTCGGTGGTGAAGAGGTTCGCCACGTCGACGTCGCCCTTGCGCAGCGCGCCCTTCACCAGCGGTCCCGAGGAGTCGAGCGACTTGAACTCCTTGAACTCGACGCCGTACACGTCCTTCAGGCCGACCGCGCCGACGGTGCGCTTCTTCACCTCGGCGGCGGCGCCGATGACGAGCTTGCCGTTGTGCTTCGCCAGGTCGGCGAGGGACTTCAGGCCGTACTCCTTCGCGGTCTCGCGGGTCACGACGAACGCGTCGGAGTCCTCGGCCCGCCCGTAGGGGAGGATCTGCAGGCCGCGCGGGAGGCGCACGGCGAGCGCGTTCTGCATCTCGCCCTCCTCGGTGGCCTTCGCCTTGGGGTCCAGGTAGTGCAGGAGCGCGCCCTGGTACTCGGGCAGCAGGTCGATGTCGCCGCCCTTGAGGGCGGGGATGAGGATCTCGCGGGTGCCGAGGTTGGGGCGCACGCTCGTCTTTACGCCGGCCGCCTCCAGGGCGGCGGCGTACAGGTACCCGAGGACCTGGTTCTCGGTGAAGTTGGCGGTGCCGATGGTGACGCCGTTCTTGCTGGAGCCGCCTCCGCCGCCGCCGGACCCGTCACCGTTCAGCGAGGTGATGCCGCCGCTGCAGGCGGCGAGCGCGGGGACGGAGGCGGTGGCGAGGAGTCCGCCGATGAGGTTCCTGCGGGATATGGGGGCCATCTGGTGTGCTCCTAGGCCTGTCGGGCGGGACGGTGGCGGAAGAGGGCGCGCTGCAGGGCGGCGAGCGCGAGGTCGAGTACGACGGCGACGAGCGCGACGAGCACGGCGCCGCCGAGCACCTGGACGAGGTCGCGCTGGGCGAGCCCGTCGAAGACGTACCGGCCGAGCCCGCCGAAGGAGACGTACGCGGCGATGGTGGCCGTCGCGACGACCTGGATCAGCGCGAGCCGCAGACCGGTCATGATCAGCGGCAGCGCGAGCGGCAACTCGACCTGGAACAGCACCTGGTGGGCGCGCATGCCCTGGCCGCGCGCCGCGTCCTTCACCTCGGGGTCGACGGCGGTCATGCCCGCGTAGGTGTTGGTGACGATGGCCGGCACCGCGAGGGCGACGAGCGCGATGTAGACGGGCCACATGGAGAGCCCGCTCGCCAGGAAGACCAGCACGACGAGGCCGACGGTGGGCAGCGCCCGGCCGAACGACGACAGGTTGATGGCGACGAACGCGCCGCGGCCGGTGTGCCCGATGAGCAGGCCGAGCGGCAGCGCGATGGCGGCGGCGATGAGGGTGGCGAGCAGTGAGTACTGCAGGTGCTCGGCGAGGCGGTGGGCGATCCCGTCGGGTCCGGTCCACTGCTCGCCGCTGGTCAGCCAGGCGCCGAGGTCCTTGAAGAGTTCGTACATGTCAGGCACTCCTGCGGCGGCGGGTCCAGGGCGTCAGGACGTACTGGAGGGTGACGAGCAGGGCGTCCGCGACGAGCGCGAGGAGCAGCGTGAGGACGACGCCGACGATCACCGGGGTGGGGAAGTTGCGCTGGAAGCCGTCGGTGAAGAGCTGTCCGAGCCCGCCGTCGCCGATGTACGTCGCCACGGACACGAGGGAGATCGACATGACCGTCGCGATCCGCACGCCCGCCATGATCACCGGCAGGGCGAGGGGGAGTTCGACGGTGAGCAGGGTGCGCAGCGGCCGGGTGCCCATGGCCTTGGCGGCTTCCTTGGTCTTCACCGGCACGGAGTCCAGGCCCTCGACGGTGTTCCGCAGCAGCACGACGAGCGTGTAGATCGTCAGGCCGGTGACGGTGGTGGTGCGGGTGAGTCCGCTGACCGGCAGGAGCAGGACGAAGACGGCGATGGAGGGGATGGTGAACAGGACGTTGGAGAGCCCGAGGAGGAGTCCGCGCAGGGGGCGGACGCGGTGGGCGACCACGGCCAGCGGGAGGGATATCAGCAGTCCCAGGGCCACGGCCGAGAGGGCGGCCTGGAGGTGGGAGAGGGTGAGGGTGGTGAGGTCGTCGGTGTGGTCGCCGATCCACGACCAGTCGATGCTCATGCGGTGCCCTGGGCCTTGGGGTGCGGGTCGTTTTCGGCTGGTCGCGCAGTTCCCCGCGCCCCTAGGGGGTCCTCCTCGGCCGGCACCTCTGGGCGGGACCCCTCGGCGCCGGGCCCGGCGGTCGACCCAGGGGCGCGGGGAACTGCGCGACCAGCCCCCACCGAACCGGCAGCCGAAGAAGCCACCCCCACCCGGCCGGAGGCCGGATCGGTGGACTCCACCCGGCGGGAAGCCGAACGCCCCCGTTCATGCACAGCGCCAGCGTGCTCGTGGAGGTCGCCCCGCGACGACACCCCCGTCAGGCGCCCCGCCACGTCCACGCGGGCCACCAGACCCGCGGGCGACGCGAGGGACTCGTCCAGCGCGGCAAGCAGCGAGTCGGTGTCGCGCAGCGGCCGGACCGGAACGTCCGGCACCGCCCCGTCCACGTGCCGCCACGCGAGCGGCGCACCCGCCGCGTCGAGGCGGAGCGTCCACGCCCCGCCCTCGGGGGCCGGCCCCTGAGGGACGTCCCCGACCGTCGTCAGGGACAGCAGCTTCAGGCCCCGCTCCGCGCCCAGGAAGTCCGCGACGAAGTCGTCCGCCGGGCGGGCAAGGAGCTCCGCGGGATCGGCGCACTGCACGAGGTGCCCGCCCGTGCGGAAGACGGCTATCCGGTCCCCGAGCCGCACCGCCTCGTCGATGTCGTGCGTGACGAAGACGATCGTCTTGTTCAACTCTTGCTGGAGACGCAGCAGTTCGTCCTGGAGCTGGGTGCGGACCACCGGGTCGACCGCGCCGAACGGCTCGTCCATGAGCAGCACCGGCGGGTCCGCGGCGAGCGCGCGGGCCACGCCGACCCGCTGCTGCTGTCCGCCGGAGAGCTGGTGCGGGTAGCGCCTGCCCGCGTCCGGGGCGAGCCCCACCGTCTCCAGGAGCTCGGCCGCGCGGGCGCGGGCCTTGCGCCGGCCCCAGCCGAGCAGCAGCGGCACCGTGGCGACGTTGTCGAGGACCGTGCGGTGCGGGAAGAGACCGGCCTGCTGGATGACGTAGCCGATGGAGCGGCGCAGCTCCGCCGCGTCCTGTTCCAGGATGTCGCGGCCGCCGACGCGGATGGTGCCCGAGGTCGGGTCGACCATCCGGTTGATCATGCGGAGCGTCGTCGTCTTGCCGCAACCGGAAGATCCGACGAGGACGGTCACGCCGCCTTCCGGCATCTCCAGGGTGAGGTCGTGGACCGCTGTCGTGCCGTTCGGGAAGCGTTTGTGGACCGTGTCGAACTGGATCATGTGGAGTCCCTTGCCCGGCTGTATATCGTCATGCAGAGTTCTTGCTGTCTGAATAGGTTGTCAATAGTTCTCGGCGCCTCCGGTGGAAATCCCTGGTAACAAGTGGCCGATGGGCAAGACAGGACGTCCGATTGAGGAGGGAATGCGAGTGAAGTCGTCTCGTATCGCGGACACAGCGACCGACGACAGGGGAGCGGTCGTCATTCTCGACGGCCGGGGAATGATGGTCGCAGACGTCGTACGCCTGGCCGAATCCGACGCCAGTCCGGTGCCCGCCACCGACGGGATGCAGCGCGCCGAGAACTCCTGGAACGCCGCCCGCGAGATCGCCGCGTGGGGCCGCGTCTACGGCCGCTCCACCGGTGTGGGCGCCAACCGGAACGAGGACGTGCCCACCGAGGCGGCCGCCGACCACGGCCTGCGGCTGCTGCGTTCGCACGCCGGGGCGATCGGCGAGGAACTGCCCGCCCGCGAGGTCCGCGCGATGCTCGCCGTCCGCGCCAACCAGCTCCTCGCCGGCGGGGCGGGCCTGCGCCCCAGCGTCGTCACCGCGCTCTGCGAGGCCCTGGAGGCCGGCGCCCACCCCACGGTCAACGAGTTCGGCTCGGTCGGCACCGGCGACATCGCCGCCCTCGCTCAGCTGGGCCTCGCGCTCGCCGGCGAACACCCCTGGCAGGGCCCCGGAAAGCCACCCGCGCCCCAGCCTCTCGACAACAACGACGCCCTCGCCCTGATCAGCAGCAACGCCCTCACCCTCGGCCAGTCCGCGCTCGCCCTGCACGAACTGCGCGGCCTGATCGGCGCCACCCAGGTGGTCGCCGCGCTGTCCCTGATGGCGGTCGACGGGTCGTACGAGGCGTACGCGCTGCCCGTCCACGAGGCGCGCCGCCACCCCGGGTCGCACGCGGTCGCCGCGCGCATGCGCCGCCTGCTCGGCGCCCCCGACCGCCCCACTCCGCCGCTCGGCCGCATCCAGGACCCCTACGGGTTCCGCTGCCTGCCGCAGATCCACGGCCCCGCGCACGACGCGGCCACCGCCCTGGAGGACGTCCTCACCGTCGAGATCAACGCGGCCGCCGAGAACCCGCTGATCTGCCCCGAGGGCCTGGCCGCCTACCACCACGGCGGCTTCTACCTCGCCCAACTCACCCTGGCGCTCGACCACTTCAGGCTCGCCACCACCCAGGTCGCCCGGCTCTCCACCTCCCGCCTCTCCACCCTGAACGAACCGGCCTTCACCCGCCTGCGCCCCTTCCTCGCCGACGGCGAACCGGCCTCCTCGGGCGTGATGATCCTCGAATACGCGGCCGGCGCCGCCCTCGGCGACCTGCGCGCCCTCTCCGCGCCCGCCTCCCTCGGCCACGCGGTGCTCTCCCGGGGCGTCGAGGAACAGGCCAGCTTCGCCTCCCTCGCCGCCCGCCAGACCCTGCGCGCCTGCGCGGCGTACCGCCTGGTCGTCGGCTGTGAACTGGTCGCGGCGACACGGGCGTTGCGCGAACGCGACCTGCGCCTCGACCCCCGCACCCCGCTCGCCCGCGCCTTCGACCTCGCCGACTCGGTCCTGGACGCGGAGCTCGCCGACCGGCCGTTGACGGATGATGTGACAGCGGCGACCGGGCTGCTCGACCGGTTCGCCGGACTGTGGTCGGAGCTCGGCGCCGGAACGAGTGCGGGTACGGACCTTCTGAGGGGGACGGCATGACTGACAGCCCTGCCGCGCGACTGCAGGTGCTCTTCGAGGGCCACCGGCTCACGCCCACCCAGCGGCGCATCGCGCACTGCATGGTGCGCAGGGCCGCCGACGCGCCCTTCCTCTCCAGCGTGGAGCTGGCCGAACTCGCCGGGGTGAGCCAGCCGTCGGTCACCCGCTTCGCCGTCGCCCTCGGCTTCGACGGCTACCCGGCGCTGCGCAGGCACCTGCGGGACGTGGCCCCCGCGGAGAGCTCGGGGGCGGGCGCCGCCAACGAGTACCAGCAGGCCGTCGAGGCGGAGATCGAGAACCTCCGGCACCTGGCGGAGGTCCTCGCCGATCCCGCGCCGGTCGAGCGCGCGGGCCGGCTGCTCGCCGCGTCCCGCCCCCTGCTCGTCCTCGGGCTGCGGGCCGCCGCGTCCCAGGCGTACGGCTTCTCGTACTTCGCCGCGAAGGTCCACCCCGACGTGCGCCTCCTCGACGAGGGCGGCACGATGCTGGCCGACCGCGTCGACGCGGCGGTGCGGGCCGGCGCCACGACCCTGCTCTGCTTCGCGCTGCCGCGCCACCCCCGCGAGGTCGTCGACGCGCTCGCCCACGCGCGGGCCGCGGGCCTGACGGTGGTCACCGTCGCCGACTCCGCGTTCGCCCCGGTCGCCGCCCACTCCGACCTCCTCCTGCCGGCCGCGGTCGGCACGGGCCTCGCCTTCGACACGGCGTGCGCCCCGATGCTCCTGGGCCGCGTCCTGCTGGAGGCGATGTGCGACGACCTCCCCGACGCCCAGGCCCGGTTGGAGGAGTTCGACGCGGGGGCGGCGGCGCGGGGGCTGTTCGTGGAGTGAGCCCGCCGGGCCGGGGCAGCCGCCGGTACGGCGAGGCGCCGCCGCTACGCCTGCGGCACCCTGAAGCGGAACAGCCTGCCCGACCAGGCGGCGTACAGATCGCCGCCGACGGCCCGCCCCGACCAGTTCCCCGCGCCGCCGGAGGCCCGGTGATGCCAGACCTGCTTGCCGGTCCCGGCGTGGAAGGCGTAGAGCCCCTTCGTGCCCGCAGCGAAGAAGAGTCCGCGCACGGCGCCGAGCAGGTCGAGGTCGCCGAGGCCCGCCCCGGCCGTCCAGCGCCTCGCGCCGGTCCCGGCGTCGAGGCCGTACAGGACCTTCTTGTCCAGGTAGCAGACGGTCGCACCGGCGCGCGCGAAACCGCGGTTGCCGCGGGCGGTGGTCCGCACCGTCCACAGGGTCTTGCCCGAGCCGGGGTCGAAGGCGGCCAAGAGGCCGCGGGTCGAGCCGTTGAAGCCGGTGCTCGGATAGCAGAACAGGGTGCCGTCGAGCAGGCTCAGGGACCGCGTGTAGCCGAGGATCTCGCTGTTCGTCGGCGGCAGCCGGGTCGGCCTGCTCCACAGGGTCCGGCCGGCGTCGGGGTCCAGGGCGAGCAGCTTCATGCCGGCGTCGATGCCGTAGAGCACCTTGCTCTTGGTGCTCTCCTCCGGCGGATAGAGGGTGACGAGGTCCTTCGCCCACACCCGCTCGCCGGTCCGGCGATCGAGTGCGGAGTAACCCGTGAGCATCGCGGCCGGGTTGACCTTCGACGGGCTGCCCCCGGCGAGCGGCGCGCCCGCCGGGGTGACGCCGACGACCGAGCCGACCTCCTTCACCTCGCGTGAGGTCCACCGCTCGTCGCCGCTCGACGCCTCCAGGGCCCGGAACCGGCCGCGGCTGGTGGTCAGCACCACATCGCCGTCGGTGAAGTCCAGTCGGGGCGCGTCCTCGCCGCCCGGCGCGTCCCACAGCCTCTTCCCCGACCGGCCGTCGAAGCCGTACACCTTGCCGTCGGTGCGCACCGTGTAGACGCGCTCGTCGTCGGCGAGGGCGTCGGTGTTCTGGCCGCCGAGGTCCTTCCACAGGAGCTTGCCGGTGCTCCGGTCGAAGCAGGCGCCGGCGGCCTTCTCGGTGCACAGCAGCGTGGACCTGGTCACGTCGTTCAGGAACATGCCGGGCCGCGGAAGTTCCTCGGTCCAGACGAGTTCGGGCGTGGCCGAGTCCGCGCCGTCCCCGCCGCGCGAGCGCAGGAACCAGGCGGTGCCGCCCGCCGCCGCGGTCACGGCGAGCGCGGCGCCGCCGGTCAGCAGCCGGCGGCGGCCGAGCAGCGGGCCGCGCAGCGCGCCGGCCAGCGTGCGCTGGTCCTCGGTGACCCGGAGCTCGACCGCGCCGAGCCAGCCCGCGGTGGTCTCCGGGCGCAGCCGGCCCTGCAGCTGCTCGACGGTGGGGCGGCGGGCGGGGTCCTTGGCGAGGCACGCGGTGACGATGCCGAGCAGGGCGTGCGGGACGCCGGTCAGCTCCGGCTCCTCGTAGGCGGCCCGGTAGAGGAGGGCGTGCACCGCGCCGGTGCCGAAGGGCGGCACGCCGGTGGCCGCGAAGGCGAGCACGGCGCCGAAGGCGAACACGTCCGAGGCGGCGGTGAGTTCACCGCCCCTGGACTGCTCGGGCGACATGAAACCGGGCGACCCCGCGACCTGGCCCTCGGCGGTGAGCACGGTCCCGTCGACGGCCCGGCTGATGCCGAAGTCGATGACCCGGGGCCCGTCGAGGGTGAGCAGGATGTTGGAGGGCTTGAGGTCGCGGTGGATGAGCCCGGCGCGGTGGATCGCGGCCAGCGCCTCGGCCAGGCCGCCGCCGAGCACGCGCAGGGTGGGCTCGGGCATCGGCCCGTGGGCGTCCACGGCGTCGGTGAGGGAGGGGCCGGGGATGTACGCGGTGGCGAGCCACGGCTGCGGCCCGTCGGGGTCGGCGTCCACGACCGGCGCGGTGAAGGCGCCGGACACCGCGCGGGCGGCGTCGACCTCGGCCCTGAAGCGGCGCCGGAAGTCGGGGTCCGCGGCCAGTTCGGGCCGGACGACCTTGACGGCCACCGCGCGGCCGCTGCGCGACGCGGCGAGGTGGACACGGCCCATGCCGCCCGCGCCGAGCTCCCGGATCACCCGGTAGGGGCCGATGTACGGGGCGGGGGCGGGCGGGGCGGCCTGTGGGGGCGGCGTGGGCGCGGGCCCGGGCGGCGTGGGCCCGGGCGGCGTCGGGGCGGACGGTGGCAGGGGCGGGGTGGGCGGCATGGTCACGTCGTGTCGCTCCGGAAGGCGTGGAGGGTGGTGTCGGACGCGGCGTAGACCGTGGTGCCGGTGAGCTGCAGCAACCAGCTGCTCTTGCCGCCGTTCTTGCTCGCGCCCTTGCCGTCGGCTCCGTCGCCGGAGGGCTGGTGCGCCCAGAGCGGTTTCCCGTCGGAGGGGCGCAGGACGATGAAGCCCGGGACGTCGCCGGTGGCCCAGGTGGGGATGGCCAGGACGGACGAGGAGACGGCGGGCCCCTGGTCCTGGGCGCCGCCGGTGGTCGTCAGGTGCACCGGGCTCGCCCTGTGCCAGACCTGCTCGCCGGTGCGCGTGTCCAGGGCGAACACGGTGCCCGGCCCGTCGTAGAGGTAGGCCCGTTCGCCCCGGACCCGGGCCGCGCTGACGGTGGTCGTCTCGTTGACGGCGGTCCACAGCTTCCTGCCGTCGGCGCCACGGAAGGCCTGCACCTTGGTGCTCGCGACGAGCAGGGTCTTGCCGTCGGTGGAGAGCCGGGGGTAGGCGCCCGGTTCGATGACGTTCCCGACCTTCCACCGTTCGTCGCCCGAGCGCAGGCCGAGGCCGCGGAGGGTGCCGTTGTCCTGGAGGAAACAGCGGTCCCCGTCGGCGTACGCCTGGAAGTCGCTGCCCTTGACCTTGCGCGACCAGAGCACCTCGCCCGAGCCGACGTCGACCGCGGCCACCCCGTACCCCTTGTGGCCGCTGGTGCCGACGACGGCGACCGCACCGGCGACGGACAGGACGCTCTCGACGAAGTCGGCGGAGAGCGCACCGGCCTTCGACTCGGTGACCGTGTGCGTGAACTTCTGTTTGCCGGTGGCGTCGAGGCCGAACAGGAGACCGCGTTCGCCGCTCCAGACCGAGGCGAACAGCGTCGACCCGCCCACGCCCAGCCACGTCGTGGTCCCCGAGACGCCGGAGGGCAGGCGCAGTTCCCCCTCCCAGCGTTCCTTCCCGTCAGCGGTGCCGTAGGCGGTCGCGCGCCGCTGCTCCCAGTGCACCAGCACGTCGCCGAGGAGCTGGAGGCGCGGGCTCGCCAGCTTCTTCAGCGGGGTCGACCAGCGCGGCTTCGGGCCGGCCGGGACCTTGGGCGCGGCCCGGCCGGTGCTGCCCGCGCCGTCGCTTCCGCCGCCGCTGTCGCCGTCACGGGCCGGGTCCGTGCCGGGCTCCGACCGCCACCCGACGAGCGCCGCGGCCCCGCCGCCCGCCGCCACGGTGGTGCCGGCCGCGGCGATCCACAGGAACCTGCGACGGCTGGGCCCATTGCGGGTGGCGGTCTCGAACGGGCCGGCCGGCGTTGCGAGGGACGCCACGGGCACGGGCGGCGCGGACACCAGGATGTCGGCGTGCGCCCGCCGCCGCGCCAGGTCCTCGCGCAGGCCCGGGGTGAGCAGCGCGGCGGGATCGGTGGCCCCCAGCGCGGCGAGGACGGAGGCGGCGGCCGGCCTGCGGCCGGGGTCCTTGTCCAGGCAGGCGACGACGAGCGGGGCCAACGCGTGCGGCACGCCGTCGAGTCGGGGCGGCTGGTGGACGGCCCGGTAGAGGATCTCGGCCGTCCCTCCCGAGCCGAAGGGGCCGTGCCCGGTGGCCGCGAAGACCAGGACGCAGCCCAGCGAGAAGATGTCGGCCGCAGGACCGGCGTCGCGGCTCGACACGATCTGCTCGGGCGCCATGAACCCGGGCGTCCCCATCACGGCGCCGGTGCGCGTCACCTGGGTCGCGTCCACCGCGCTGCTGATCCCGAAGTCGATGACCCGGGGCCCGTCCTCGGTGATGAGGACATTGCCGGGCTTGAGGTCGCGGTGCACGATTCCGGCGTCGTGGATGGCGGGCAGCGCCTCCGCGAGGCCGGCGCCCAGGGCCCGCAGCCCCGCCTCGGACAGCACGCCGAAGCCGCGTACGACATCGTGCAGCGAGGGCGCGGGGACGTAGGCCGTGGCCAGCCAGGGCCGCGGGGCGTCGGCGTCGGCGTCGAGCACGGGCGGCGTGAAGAAACCGCTGACGCGGCGGGCGGCCTCGGCCTCGCGCCGGAACCGCCCGCGGAAGTTCGGCGCCTCGGCGTACTCGGGCCGGATGACCTTCAGGGCGACCAGCCGCGACCCCGGCGACCTGGCCAGGAACACCCGGCCCATGCCGCCCTCGCCGAGGAGCTGGAAGACCTCGTAGGGGCCGATGCGGGTGGGGCCCTGCTGCGACGGGTGGACGCGGTGGGCCTGACCCGGCGGCTCCGGGACGGCGGTGAGCGGCCGGGTCGGGGTGGCGGGCGGCTGCGGCACGGTGGTGTGCGGGGCCTGTACGGCCGTGGGGTCGCCGCCTGCGTAGGGGTGGGTGGGCACGGTCGTCGCCGCGGTGGTCAGCTCAGGGAGCCGAGTACGTCGCGGGCGGCGGTGACGACGGCGGCGTCGGCCTGCTTCTGGGTGGTGTCGGAGGTGTCCCGGCTGTAGGTGAACTCCACGCTGAGCGCGGCGTTGCCGTCCATGACGACCACCTCGGCCTGGGCCAGTGTGCCCTCCCGGGTGTCGATGGTGTCGACGACGAGGGCCTCCTGGCCGAGCCCGCTCACCGGCCGGGAACCCTCCACCTTCCGCATGCCGTTGACGTCGCCGAGAGCGCTCTGCTTCTTGAGGTCGTACTGGCCCTTGACGCTGGCGCCGACCGTGAGGCTCACCGACAGACTCTGATAGGAGCCGCCGTGGTCGGCCGGCTCCCACCTCGGCATCCTGGTCATCATCGTCGCCAGGTCGGCCTCGCCCTTGTCCATCGCGTTGGGCGTGCACATGCCGCCGGGCGCGATCTTCTCGATGGTCGACGCCTTGATCAGCTCGCAGCCGTCGGGCACCTTGGTGTACGCCTTGCCCCCCGAAGGCTCCTCGTCCGATGGCCCCTTCGGCTTGGCGACGCCGCCCGGCAGGCCGGCGGGCTTGCCCGACGCGGTGTCCTTGTCGTCGTCCCCCGACGTGGCGACGACCACGCCGACGATCACGGCCACGACGAGCGCCGCGGCACCACCGATCAGCCAGGCGCGCGAACGGCCCCGGCCGGACCCCGAGTCGCCGGGGCCACCCGCGCCGCCGGGCGGTACCGGCTGCGACCAGGCCGAGGGCGCGCCGGGCGCCTGCGGCGGGACGGGCGGCGGCGCCTGCCCGGGCATCGGGGGCGGCGCCTGGCCGGGGCCCTGGTACGCCTGGCCGGCGCCCTGGTGCGCCTCGCCGAAGCCCTGCCGGGGGTCCACCTGCGGGTTCTCACTCACGGAGCAGCTCGCTTTCCTACGGTTCACGCCCTCGGGACCGGCGCGAACCCGTCCCGGGGCAGGCCGGAACGGAGATCGACCGGGACCGGACACGACGCGCCGAACCCTCTCGCGAGACACTGCAATGCCGATGAAATTCTGCTGAAGCGGGGAACTCGGTGACCGCGGGGAAAACGGGGAACCGCGGGAAAACGCGGAGACCATGGGGGAGTTCGCAGTGAGGACCAACGGAGTGGGTACGCGGGGCAGGCCCGGCACGGCCGGTGCCGCAGCCGTCGAAGCCGCCCGGACCGCCGAAGCCGTCGAAGCCGCCCGGACCGTCGAAGCCGTCGAAGCCGCTGGGGCTGCCGAGATCGCCGAAGTCCCGTTCCGGCTCACCCTGCTCGGCCCCGTCACCGCCCACCGCGGCGAGAACCCCCTCGATCTCGGGCCCGTGCGCCGGCAGGCGGTCCTCGCCGCGCTGGTCCTGCGCGCGGAGACGCTCGTCACCCACCAGCAACTCCTCGACGACGTATGGGGACTCGAACCCCCGGGCACGGGCCGCCGCGTCCTGCCCAGCTACGTCTACCCCCTGCGCAAGGCACTGGACGCGCCCGGCACCGGACCCACCGCCTCCGTGATCCGCGGTGAGCGCGGCGGCTACCGTTTCGTGCCCGGCGAAGTCCGCACCGACATAGGGGAGTTGGCCGCGCACGGAGGCGCCGTACGCGCCGCGAAGGCCGCGGGTGACCTCGCCGCCGCCCTCGACGGCTGCACCCGCGCCCTGCACCTGTTCCGCGGGGAGCCGCTCGCCGGCCTGCCCGGACCGGTCGCCGACGCCGAGCGGCGGCGCCTCGCCCGGCAGCGCCGCACCCTGCACCAGGAGCGGGTGGAGTGCCTGGTGCTCCTCGGCCGGTACGCGGACGCCCTGGACGAGCTGCTGACCGCGCCCACGGCACAGCCGTACGACGAACCGCTCGCCGCCCTGCGCATGCGCGCGCTGTACGGCGGCGGCCGGCAGGCCGAAGCGCTCGCCGCCTACCGGGAGACCCGGGACCGGCTCCGCGACGAACTGGGCGTGGAACCCGGCGAGGAACTGCGCCGGGTGCACCAGGCCGTGCTGCGCCGGGACGATCCGGCGCTGCTCGGCACGGACCCGCCGACCCGCACCACGGTCACCCCCGCCACCGGGTCCCCGCCCCCGGCCGCGACACCCGCCCCCGCCTCCTCCCCGCACACTCCGCGCCCCCGCCGCAACGAACTCCCCGGCGACACCGCCTGGCTCGTCGGCCGGGAGCCGGAGCTCGCCCGGCTCACCGCGCCGGTGCCCGCGGGCTCCGTCTCCGTGGCCGCCGTCGACGGCACCGCGGGCGTCGGCAAGACCGCGCTCCTGGTCCGCGCCGCCTGGGCGCTGCACGACCAGTACCCGGACGGCTGTCTGTTCGTGGACCTGCACACGCACGGCGCCCCGCACGAGGGCTTGCGCCCGCAGCGCGCCCTGCACCAGCTGCTCCGTGCCGTCAACGGCGCCGACGGTGAACTCCCCGACGACATCAACGAGTTGATCACTGCCTGGCGTGTCGCCACCAGCTCCTTGCGGCTTCTCCTCGTCGTGGACGACGCCCGCAGCGCGGAGCAGGTGCGCCCCCTGCTGCCCGCGGGCCCCGGCAGCCGGGTCCTCGTGGCGGGCCGCCAGCGCCTGCCCGGCCTCGACGCCGACCGCAGGATCACCGTGGAGCCGCTGGACACCGGCGACGCGGTCGCCCTGCTCTCGCGCCTCCTCGGCGGGACGCGCGCCGGACAGGAACCGGAGGCCGCCGAGGAGCTCGCCCGCCGTTGCGGCGGCCTCCCGCTGGCGCTGCGGATCGCCGGGGCCCGGCTGCAGAACCGGCCGTCCTGGACGGTGGCCCACCTGGTCGGCCGGATGTCGGGCGACGAACGCCGGCTGGGCGAGCTCCGCGCGGAGGACCGCAGCGTGGAAGCCGCCTTCCGGATGTCCTACGACCTGCTCGCCCCCGAACTGCGGCGGTGCTTCAGGGCGTTGGGCCAGGCGCCGACCGCGGAGTTCGACGGGCTCACCCCCGCGGTCATGCTGGGCCGCTCGCCGCACGACGCCGAGGACCTCCTGGAGCGGCTGGTCGACGCGAGCCTGCTGCAGCAGCCGCGCCCCGGCCGCTACCGGCTGCACGACCTCGTACGCGACCACACGCGGCGCCTCGCCGCCACCGCGCCCGCGGAGGCCGCGGCGGACCGCGCCGCCGTCCTGCACCTCTACACGGCCGCCGGGCGCATCGCCAGCGACTGGGGCCCCGAGGGGTACCCGACCGGCCCCGACGTCTCCGGCTCCCCCTTCGCGGACTGGCGGGAGGCCGACGCGTGGCTGGAGGCCGCGGGCGGCCAACTGCTCGACGTGGTCGCCTTCGCGGCGGCCGCCGGGCTGCGCGACGACGCCTGCTGGATCGCCGAGTCCCTGGTCGACCCGCTGGTCCGCCAGGGCCGCTTCCACGAGTGCCGCTCCGCCCTGGAGCTCGCGCTGCCCGGCGCCGACCTGGCCGAGGACCGGCGGATGCCCTCCTCCCTGCGCAACTGCCTGGCCATCGCCGACATCTACCAGGGGCGCTTCCGGCAGGCGTACGCCTGGTGCGCGGACGCGCTGGGCATCGCCCGCCCCCGGGGCGACCTGCGCGAGCAGGCCCGCGCGATCGCCGTCATGGGCGCCGCGGAACGTGCGCTGGGCCGCCTCCCGGAGGCGGCCGCGCACCTGAGCGAGGTCATGGGGCTCGCGTCCCGGCTCGACGACGACTGGCTGGCCGGGATGTCGAGCTGCCAGCTCGGCGCCCTGCACGACCAGGAGGGCCGGCACGAGAAGGCGCTCACGTACTACGCCACCTCGCTCACCTTCGCCGAGAAGATCGGCCGGCCCAGAATGATCAGCAAGACGCTGTGCTTCACCGCGGAGGCCCACCTGGCACTCGGCCGGCACACCGAGGTCAAGGACCTGGCGCGGCGCGCGGCGGAGCTGGCCCAGGAGGTCGGCGACCTGCAACTGCGCGCGACGAGCCTGTCGTTGCTCGGCGCCGCGGAACACGGCCGCGGAGACCTGCCCTCGGCCCTCACCCTCCAGCGGGAGGCCCTGGCCACGCTCACCGAGCACACCAGCAGGCCCCTGGAGGTGGAGGTCCGCCGCAGGCTCGGCCGCACGTACGCGGCGGCGGGCGACCCGGCGGAGGCGGAGCGGCAGTTCCGTATCGCCCGCTCCCTGGCGGGCTCGGCGTAGCGGCACGGGACGCGGAGGGCGCGGGAGGCGGCACGGGACGCGGGGGGCAGGGGCTGGTGAGGGTGCCGGTGGTGGTGCGGGCCGGGAAGTACGACGTGCGACGTGCCGCAGAGCCGGGGCGTGAGCGTGCGCACCTGGCGGGGCGCGGCGCCGCGGTGCGATGGCGGCCGGGTAGGGGACGGGTGGCGGTTACTCCTCGCCCCTGGCCCGCAGCACCACCTTGTTGACCGCCCACAGGCCGATGCCGATCGCGACCAGGACGCCGGCCCGGATGTAGACCTCGGCGGGCCGGTCGGCGAGCGGGCTCGCGAGGATCAGGGCGGTGATCGCGCCGAGTACGGGCATGAAGGTCGGCGCGCGGAAGTGCCGGTGCCCGGCGGGGTCGCGGCGCAGCACCAGGACGGCCACGTTGACCACCGCGAACACGCACAGGAGCAGGAACGCCGTGGTGTCGCCGAGGCCCTCGATCTCGCCGGTCGACACCAGGCCGATCGCCAGCAGCGAGACGAAGACGATGCCGACGATCGGCGTGCGGCGGCGGGGCAGGACGCGGCCCATGGTGCGCGGCAGGATGCGTTCGTTGGCCATGCCGTAGCAGAGCCGCGAGGCCATCATGATGTTGATCAGGGCGGAGTTGGTGACCGCGAACAGGGCGATCAGCGCGAAGAGTTTGTGCGGGAAGTCGACGCCGCCCGCCTTGACGACCTCCAGGAGCGGGCCGCTGGAGCCCTCCAGGGTCTTGTGGTCGACGAGGAGGGACGAGACCAGCGCCACCAGGACGTAGATCGTGCCGGTCACCGCGACGCCGATGAAGATGGCGCGGGGGAAGGTGCGGACGGGGTCCTTGGTCTCCTCGGCCATGTTCACCGAGTCCTCGAAGCCGACGAAGGCGAAGAAGCCGAGGGCTGTCGCCCCGAGGACGCCGGTCATCAGGGCGAACCCGGTGCCGTCGCCGGTCTCGAACTGCGTGAGGCGGGACGGTTCGCCGTCGCCCGTCAGGACCGCGTACGCGCCGATCGCGAGGATGATGACCAGGCCGGTCAGCTCGACGAGGGTGAGGACGACGTTGGCCTTGACCGACTCCGAGACGCCGCGCAGGTTCAGCGCGGCCAGCAGCACGATGAAGGTGATGGCGACGAGGGTCGGCGGCAGCGCGTCCCCGGTGAGCTCGCCGAGGTAGTCCCCGCTGAAGGCGCGGGCCGCGGCGCTCGCCGAGGAGAGCCCGGAGCACATCACCATGAAGGCGACGATGAAGGTGAGGAACGGCGTCTTGAACGCCTTCTGCGTGTAGAGCGCGGCGCCGGCGGCCTTCGGGTACTTGCCGACGAGTTCGACGTACGAGGCGGCCGTCAGGACGGCGACGACGAACCCGATGGCGAACGGCAGCCAGAGCGCGCCGCCGACCTTGCCGGCCACCTTGCCGGTGGTGGCGTAGATGCCGGTGCCGAGGATGTCGCCGACCACGAAGAGGATCAGGAGCTTGGGCCCGATGGCGCGGTGCAGTGTGTGTTCGGCGGGCGATGGAGCGGTGCTGGGTTCGGTCACGTGGGGCCAGCCTTCCCTGGGACCGGGAACACGTCCTGGTGCGTGGGTCTGCCCGCCGCTTTCGCGCCCATGCGCGATGTGAGCAACCTCAGAGGATTTCGGGGGTGGGTGGGGCGCGTTCGTGTATGGGTGCGGGTGGTGCGGGGCTGATCGCGCAGTTCCCCGCGCCCCTGAGTGGTCCTCGTGGCCCTGCACCAAGCGTGGGACGGGACGTGGGTGCGGCTTAGGGGCGCGGGGAACTGCGCGAACAACCCCCACCGGGGCCGCGGTGGACGTCGGCGTGGGGGAAGGGTTACAGCTGGCGCAAGCCGTCGCGTTCCGGGCCTCCGCCCGCCTCCCTCACGATCTCCTCCAGCGTTTGCGGCTCCCGTACCACGGCGAACCGCACCCCGTCCGCGTGCTCCGCGAAGCCGTAGACGCCGGGCCTGCCGAGGCTGTTGTACGAGTAGTGGTGCGCGAAGTAGTACGCGCCCGTGTCCAGCGCCGTGATGTGGTCCCCCGCCTCCAGGAGCGGCAGCGGCCTGTTCTCGGCGAGCAGGTCGCCCGCGAAGCAGGCGGGCCCCGCGATGTCCTGGCCGACGGCCGCCCCGCCCTTGGGGCGCCCCTTCCCGTCGTACGCCCCGATCCGCAGCGGCCACGACGCGGGCATGTACACGGTCCGGGTCGCCACCTGAACGCCCGCGTGCGTCACGGCGATCGGCCTGCCGCCCGCCCGCTTCGCGTACTCCACCCGCGCGAGGATCGTGCCGTGCTTGGCCAGCAGCGAGCGGCCGAACTCCGTGACCAGGCCGTACCGTCCGTCGAGCAGCCCCGGCACCCGGGCCTTGAGGCGCCGCGCGTACTGCGCGTGGGTCGGGGTCTCCTCCTCCGAGCCGAAGTTGACCGGCAGGCCGCCGCCGATGTCGATGGTGTCGATCTGCCGGCGCCCGGCGCGTCCGTTGATCTCCTCGGCCAGTTCGTACGTCGCCGCCACGCCCCGCACCATCATCTCCAGGGGCATGCCTTGCGACCCGGAGTGCGTGTGCAGGCGGGTCAGCCACGGGCGGTCCAGGAACGCCCGGACCACCCACTCCCTGGCGTCCTCGTCGCGCAGCGGCACCCCGAACTTGGAGGTGGGCGTCGCCGTCGAGAGCGCGCCGATCGCCCCGCCGCCGATCTGCGGGTTCACGCGGATGCCGAGGGGCGAGCCGGTCACCGCCGAGCGGGCCATCGCGTCCATCCGGTCCAGCTCCTGCGGGTTGTCCGCGTTCACGGCGATGCCGAGCGCCAGCGCCTCGCGCAGTTCCGCGGGGGTCTTGGCGGGCGAGTCCAGGACGGTCCTGGCGGGCGGCACCCCGGCGGCCCGCGCCAGGGCCAGCTCCCCGGGGCTCGCCACCTCCGCGCCGATGCCGGCCGACCGCAGCAGCCGCAGGACGGGGACGAGCGGGGCCGCCTTCACCGCGAAGGCGTGCAGGACGGGGGTGCCCGGCGGGGTCACGGCCTCGAAGGCGGCGTGCAGGGCCGCGGCGCTCGCCCGGATCCCGACGACGTCGAGCAGGCCCACGACGGGCGCGGAGGGGCCGACGACGCCCTGTTCGACGGCGGCACGGACGGCCTGGTCGCGGCGGGCCGCCGCGTCGGCGCCGAGGGCGGTCCGGGGGGCGGTGCCCGCACGCAGGTGCTGGGTGCGGTCCTCGGACCGGTCGTCGGTGCGGTCCCCGGTCCGCTCGTCGGTCCGGTCGGTTTCCTCGTCGTGGCCCATGTGATCCAGCCAATCACCCGCCGCCCGCCCCCGCTGCCGTACTCGCGCATTCGTTCGCTATTGACTAGCTCTATTCAGGACCCCAGGATGTGAATAACAAGGTCACAGTTCCGAGGAGGCACCGCCATGTCAGGACCCCGCCCCGTACGAGCGCCGCGCGGCACCGAACTGAGCGCCCTGGGATGGCAGCAGGAAGCCGCCCTGCGGATGCTGCAGAACAACCTCGACCCCGAGGTCGCCGAGCACCCCGACAAGCTCGTCGTCTACGGCGGCACCGGCAAGGCGGCCCGCGACTGGCGCTCCTTCGACGCCATGGTCCGCACCCTGCGCACCCTCAAGCAGGACGAGACGATGCTCGTCCAGTCCGGCCGCCCCGTCGGCGTCATGCAGACCCACGAGTGGGCCCCGCGTGTCCTGATCGCCAACTCCAACCTGGTCGGCGACTGGGCGAACTGGGAGGAGTTCCGCCGCCTGGAGCAGCTCGGCCTCACCATGTACGGCCAGATGACGGCCGGTTCGTGGATCTACATCGGTACGCAGGGCATCCTCCAGGGCACCTACGAGACGTTCGCCGCCGTCGCCGCGAAGAAGTTCGGCGGCACGCTCGCCGGGACCATCACCCTCACCGCGGGACTCGGCGGCATGGGTGGCGCCCAGCCGCTCGCCGTCACCATGAACGACGGCGTCGCCCTCTGTATCGACGTCGACCCGCGCGCCATCGAGCGCCGCATCGAGCACAAGTACCTGGACGTGAAGGCCGACTCCCTGGAGCACGCCCTTCAGTTGGCGGTCGAGGCGCGCGACCAGCGCAAGCCGCTCTCCATCGGCCTGCTCGGCAACGCCGCGGACCTCCTGCCGCGCATGCTCGCCGAGGGCGCCCCGATCGACATCGTGACGGACCAGACCTCCGCCCACGACCCGCTCTCCTACCTCCCCGTCGGCGTCGACTTCGACGACATGCAGACGTACGCGGCGAAGGACCCGGCGGGCTTCACCACCCGCGCCCGGGAGTCCATGGCCCGGCACGTCGAGGCCATGGTCGGCTTCATGGACGCGGGCGCCGAGGTCTTCGACTACGGAAACTCGATCCGCGGCGAGGCCCAACTGGCCGGTTACGGGCGGGCGTTCGACTTCCCCGGCTTCGTGCCCGCCTACATCCGCCCGCTCTTCTGCGAGGGCAAGGGCCCCTTCCGCTGGGCGGCGCTCTCCGGCGAGGCGTCCGACATCCACAAGACGGACAAGGCGCTCCTCGAACTCTTCCCGGAGAACGAGTCGCTGCACCGCTGGATCAAGATGGCCGGCGAGCGCGTCCACTTCCAGGGCCTGCCCGCCCGCATCTGCTGGCTCGGCTACGGCGAGCGCGACAAGGCGGGCGAGCGCTTCAACGACATGGTCGCGTCCGGCGAGCTCCAGGCCCCGCTCGCCATCGGCCGCGACCACCTCGACTGCGGCTCGGTCGCCTCCCCGTACCGCGAGACGGAGGCCATGCTCGACGGCTCCGACGCGATCGCCGACTGGCCGCTGCTCAACGCCATGGTCAACGTCGCCTCCGGCGCCAGCTGGGTCTCCCTGCACCACGGCGGCGGCGTCGGCATGGGCCGCTCCATCCACGCCGGCCAGGTCTCGGTCGCCGACGGCACGAAGCTCGCCGGCGAGAAGATCCGGCGCGTCCTCACCAACGACCCCGGCATGGGCGTCATCCGGCACGTCGACGCGGGATACGACATCGCGGAGTCCGTGGCGGACGACAAGGGTGTACGGGTTCCCATGCGGGAGGGTGAGGGCGCGTGAGCGACTCACGGCCCGTCGTGGCTGGTCGCGCAGTTCCCCGCGCCCCTGAGGGGGCGCGGCCCCCGTCGTTCCTGGAGATGTGGCGGGACCTGGAACCCATCGGACGGGACACCGGCACCGGCGGCTACCGGCGCTACGCCTGGACCGGCGCCGACGCCGACTGCCGTGCCTGGTTCAAGGCACAGGCCGACCGGCGCGGGCTCACCTACGAGCTGGACCGCAACGGCAACCAGTGGGCCTGGCTCGGCGACCCCGCGGCCGGGGACGCCGTCGTCACCGGCTCCCATCTGGACTCCGTCCCCGACGGCGGCGCCTTCGACGGCCCGCTCGGCGTCGTCACCTCCTTCGCGGCCCTCGACGAACTCCGCTCCCGTGGCGCCGCGTTCACCCGGCCGCTCGCCGTCACCAACTTCGGCGACGAGGAGGGCGCCCGCTTCGGCCTGGCCTGTGTCGGCTCCCGGCTCACCGCGGGACAGCTCACCGTCGAGGCCGCGCACAAGCTGCGCGACGGCGACGGCGTGAGCCTGCCGCAGGCGATGGAGGCGGCCGGGTACGACCCGTACGGCATCGGCCCCGACCCCGAACGGCTCGCCCGCATCAGCGCGTTCGTGGAGCTGCACGTCGAACAGGGCCGCGCCCTCGACCTCACCGGGGACCCCGTCGGCATCGCCTCCGCCATCTGGCCGCACGGCCGCTGGCGGTTCGACTTCCGGGGCGAGGCCAACCACGCGGGCACCACCCGCCTCGTGGACCGCCGCGACCCGATGCTGTCGTACGCGGAGACCGTCCTCGCCGCCCGCCGCGAGGCCGAACTCGCCGGTGCCGTCGCCACGTTCGGTAAGATCTCCGTCGAACCGAACGGCGTCAACGCGATCCCGTCCCTGGTCCGCGGCTGGCTGGACTCGCGGGCGGCCGACCAGGCCACCCTCGACACGGTCGTCACGGGCATCGAGAAGGCGGCCCGCGGTTACGCGGACCGGCACGGCATCGACCTCGACGTGGTCCGGGAGTCCTTCACGCCGGTCATCGAGTTCGAGGACGCCCTCCGCGACGAGCTGGGCCGGATCCTCGGCGCCCGCACGGAACGCCCGCTCCCCGTCCTCGGCACGGGCGCCGGACACGACGCGGGTATTTTGTCCGGGTCGATCCCCACCGCCATGCTGTTCGTACGGAACCCCACGGGCGTCTCGCACTCCCCGGCCGAGTACGCCGCCGAGGACGACTGCCTGGCCGGGGTGACCGCACTGGCCGACGTACTGGAAGGGCTGGCGTGCACGTGACGACGGAGAGCGCGACGGGGACCTACTGGCTGGAGCACGCCTGGCTCGGCACGCACGTCGAGCCGGGGGTCGCGGTCGACGTGACGGGCGACCGGATCACGGCCGTCCGCACGGACGTCGACGCGCCACCGCCCGGCGCGACGGTGCTGCGCGGCCTGACCCTCCCCGGCCTCGCCAACGCCCACTCGCACGCCTTCCACCGGGCGCTGCGCTCCACCGTCCAGGTGGGCTCCGGCACGTTCTGGACGTGGCGCGAGGTCATGTACTCGGTGGCGGACCGCCTCACCCCCGAGACGTACCACGCGCTGGCGCGGGCGGTGTACGCGGAGATGGCGCTGGCCGGCATCACCACGGTCGGCGAGTTCCACTACCTGCACCACGCCCCCGGCGGCACGCCGTACGCCGACCCCAACGCGATGGGCGAGGCGCTGATCCAGGCAGCCGCCGACGCGGGCGTCCGCATCACGCTCCTGGACACGGCGTACGTGGCGTCCGGCCTGCTCGACGCGGAACGCGGCAAGGCGCCCGACCGCCACCAGCTGCGCTTCTCCGACGGTACGACGCAGGGCTGGGCGGAGCGCGTCTCCTCCCTCAAGGACCGCGCGCACGCCCGGATCGGCGCGGCCATCCACTCCGTACGGGCTGTCCCGGCACGGCAGTTGGGCACGGTGGCGGAGTGGGCGGCGGCCCGCGAGGCCCCCCTGCACGTCCACCTCTCCGAGCAGACGGCGGAGAACGACGCGTGCCTCGCGGTCCACGGCCGCACCCCGACGCGGCTGCTCGCGGACCACGGCGTACTCGGCGCGCGCACGACGGGCGTCCACAACACCCACCTCACGGACGAGGACATCGCGCTCCTCGGCGGCTCCGCCACGGGCACGTGCATGTGCCCGACGACGGAGCGGGACCTCGCGGACGGCATCGGCCCCGCGGTCCGCCTCCAGCGCGCGGGCAGCCCGCTCTCCCTGGGCAGCGACAGCCACGCGGTGATCGACCTCCTCGAAGAGGCGCGGGCGATGGAGCTGAACGAACGCCTCCGCTCGCACACGCGCGGCCACTGGACGGCGGCGGCGCTGCTGCGTGCGGCGACGTCGGACGGCCACGCGGCGCTGGGCTGGCCGGACGCGGGAACCATCGAGCGGGGCGCGCTGGCGGACCTGACGACCATCGCCCTGGACTCGGTCCGCACGGCGGGCCCGGTGCCGCGCCTCGCCGCCGAGACGGCGGTGTTCGCGGCGACGGCGGCGGACGTGCGCCACACGGTGGCCGGGGGCCGGCATGTCGTGCGCGACGGGGCGCACGCGCTGGTCCCCGACGTGGCGTCGGCGCTCTCGGAGGCGATCGCGGCGCTGAGAGACTGACGACGCGATGTCAGCGCGTCCGGCACTCCAGGAAGAACCCGGCGCGGGCGGCGACGGATCTTCGCCCGCCCCCACCAACCCGCAGAGGACCCCATGCCCACCACTCTGATCACCAACATCGCGAGCCTCGTCACCAACGACCCGTCCCAGGGCGACGGCAGCCCCCTCGGCCTCCTGACGGACGCGGCCGTCGTCCTGGACGGCGAGAAGGTCGCCTGGGTGGGCCCCGCCGTCAAGGCCCCCGCGGCGGACGAGAGCCACGACGCGGCGGGCCGGGCGGCCATCCCCGGCTTCGTCGACTCCCACTCCCACCTGGTCTTCGCGGGCGACCGCACCCAGGAGTTCAACGCCCGCATGTCGGGCCGCGCGTACTCGGCCGGCGGCATCCGCACGACCGTCGCGGCGACCCGCGCGGCCACGGACGCGGAACTGGAGGCGAACCTCACCCACTACCTGGCGGAGGCGCTGCGCCAGGGCACGACCACCTTCGAGACGAAGTCGGGCTACGGCCTGTCGACGCGGGACGAGTCCCGCGCCCTGCGCATCGCGGCCCACCACACCGAGGAGGTCACCTTCCTCGGCGCGCACATCGTCTCCCCGGACTACGCGGAGGACCCGGCGGCGTACGTCGACCTCGTCACCGGCGAGATGCTGGAGGCCTGCGCCCCGCACGCCCGCTGGATCGACGTCTTCTGCGAGAAGGGCGCGTTCGACGGCGACCAGGCCCGCGCGATCCTGACCGCGGGCAAGGCGAAGGGCCTGCACCCCCGCATCCACGCCAACCAGCTCTCGTACGGCCCCGGCGTCCAGCTGGCCGTGGAACTGGACGCGGCGTCGGCGGACCACTGCACGCACCTCACGGACGCGGACGTCGACGCGCTCGCCAACGGCGACACGGTGGCGACGCTGCTCCCGGGGGCGGAGTTCTCCACCCGCGCCGAGTGGCCGGACGCGCGCCGCCTCCTGGACGCGGGCGCGACGGTGGCCCTCTCCACGGACTGCAACCCGGGCTCGTCCTTCACGTCCTCGGTCCCCTTCTGCATCGCCCTGGCGGTACGGGACATGGGCATGACGCCGGACGAGGCGATCTGGTCGGCGACGGCGGGTGGCGCGGCGGCGCTGCGGCGGGACGACATCGGCGTGCTCCGCGCGGGCGCGCGGGCCGACCTGGCCCTCCTGAACGCTCCGAGCCACGTTCATCTGGCTTACCGGCCGGGGGTGCCGTTGGTGAGTGGGGTGTGGCGGCGGGGGGTGCGGGTGGCGTGACGCGGGGGGCGGCGCCATTGTCGGTGGCCGTTTGGGGCGGGGACTTCGGTGGGCCGGGGGCGTTGATGGGTACCGGGGCCGCCCGGGTTGTTGCGGAGTGTGGCGGTTCCGGGCCGGGAGTAAAGGGCGCTCCTTCGTCGCGTCGGCTTCGCCGATTCCGCTGCGCTCCACCCTTGACTCCCGTCCCTCCACCGCACGTTGACGTTCGACCCGGACGGCCAGGGGTGAGGCGGCGGGCGACTCTGCTCGGGTCATCAGCTTTCGCTGCCGGGTGCGGCCCGGTCCATCGTGGGCGGGAGCCCCGGTGCGCGCTCGGCCAGCCGTCCGGCATCGCCGCTCGGGTCATCGGCTTTCGCGGCCGGGTGCGGTCCGGCCCATCGTGGGCGGATGCCACGGTGCGAGCTCGGTCCACGGCCGGTCTGGTCGGGTCATCGGCTCGCGCGGCCGGGTGCGGCCCGGCCCATCGTGGACCGACGCCACGGTGCGGGCTTCGGCCAGCGGGCCCGGCATCCCAGCTCGGACCGTCCCCCTCTCGCTGCCGGGTGCGGACCGGCTCGTCGTGCCCGGCCGTCCTCGTCGAGGTGGCGGGGTCGGGTGTGTGGGGCGGGGGGCTCGGCGTCAGGCACCTACTTGGGGAAAGTTGCGAAGCAGATCTCCGCGCGCCCCCTTCCCGCGCTCCGTGCGCCGCCCGGCGGGCGGTCGGTCGGATCGCGGGATCCGGGCTTGGCCACCCACGCGGGTACGTCGCGCGGGTCATCAGTCCTAGCTGCCGGGTGCGGACCGGCCCATCGTCGGCCGACGTCAGGATCCGGGCTCGGCCAACTACGCGGCCATGCCGCTCCGGCCATCCGCCCTCACTGCCGAGTGCCGACCGGCCTGTCGGTCCGGCCGTCCCGGTCGAGGGGGCGGGGGCGCGGACCTGGCTCTCGGGGTAGGGGACCTACTTCGGGAAAGTTGCGAAGCAGTTCCCCGTGCGCCCCCTTCCCGCACCCTGTGCGCTGCCGGGCGGGTGGGGCGGTCGCAGGATCCCACCCCCTACGCGAGCCCAGCAGCCCCACTCAACTCATCCACCCCATCAACTGCCAGCGGGTTGGCTGGTTCCGGGGGCGCTTGGGGTGTGGCAGGGGGGCGCGCGGCGTCCTCTTTCGCAACTTTCCCGAAGTAGGTGCCAGACCCCCCGGCGGGACATCGGGCCATCGAGGGTGGCGTCCGCCGACGATGGACCGGTCCGCACCCGGCAGCGTGAGCCGATGACCCGACCAGCCGGGCCGTGGGCCGAGCTCGCACCGTGGCATCCGCCCACGATGGGCCGGACCGCACCCGGCCGCGAAAGCCGATGGCCCGAGCGGCGTGGCCGGGCGGCTGGCCGAGCTCGCACCGGGGCGTCGGCTCGCGATGGGCCGGGCCGCACCCGGCAGCGAAAGGTGATGACCCGACAAGAGGAGTCCGTCGCCTCACCCTGGCCGGCCGGGTCGGACGTTTCGCTGCGGTGGAGGGGCGGGAGTCAAGGGTGGAGCGGAGCGGAATCGGCGAAGCCGACGCGACGAAGGAGCGCCCTTTACTGCCGGCCCGGAGGCGCCACACTCCGCTCTCACCCGGGCGGCCCCGGTGCCCTCCGAAGGCCCCGGCCCACCGAAGACACCGAGTCCCTGGGCCCGGGCGCCTGCCGGTCCCGCCCGTCAGGCGGACAGCCCGCCCCGTGTAACGGCGTCGACGAAGGGGGCCCACGCGGTCGCCGCGATCACCAGGACGGGTCCGCCCGCGACCTTGCTGTCCCGTACGGGAACGACACCGGGCACGCCGCCGGCGACCTCGACGCACTCGCCGCCGGACCCGTTGCTGTAGCTGCTCTTGCGCCAGCGGGCGGAGCTCAAGTCAATGTTGTGGCTTGCCATTTCGATAACCCTCAGCCGCTTCCTCGATCAGGGCCAGGGATGCCTCCGGCGGCAGTGCGGCGGCCCTGAGCAGATCGTACGACCTGCGGTAGTCCTTCACGAGCCGTGGGTAATCGATGAGTTGGCCGCTGTGCAGACCCTCCGTGTACACCACCGGGGGAGCGTCCGGGAAGGTCATGGTCCTGGTCATGCCCATCATGAAGGGGTGGGATGCCGCCGTTTCCGGGAGGATCTGCAGAACGCCCTGCGCGTCCTGGACGACGGTCAGGATGTTGTGCAGTTGGTCTGCCATCTGCCCCGGCGGCAGGATTGGTTTGCGGATCAGCGCCTCGTGCACGATCGCCCAGAAGGCAGGGCGCTCCTCGCGCCGCCAGAGAGCCGCACGGTCCATACGGGCGGTGACCTGCTTCTCCACGGTGGCGGGTGGCAGCCAGGGCAACGAGGTCCGTACGACCTTCTCCGCGTACGCCCGCGTCTGCAAGAGCCCAGGCACCAGCATGGGAGCCCAGTCCTCGATGGACTCCGCATACCGCTCCATCTCCGCGACATCCGCGAAGTACTCCGCGTGCCCACCCTGCCGCGCCTTCCGCGCATCGTCGCAGCGCCGCTGGAAAAAGCCGTCCGTCGACAGCTTCTCGTCGACGTGGCGGGCCAGATCGCCCGGCATGCGCCGCTCACCGCGCTCGATCTGGCTGAGGAACGAGACGCCGCGGTAGCTGCCCTCGGCCAGGCCTTCGAGCGTGAGGCCCGCCGCCTCCCGCTTGAAGCGCAACTCCGCGCCGTAGAAGGCCGGCACGCTCGCCGACGCGTCGGGGTCCTTACGAGGGGGCACAACTCACCACCGCCATTCGCCGGTTGCCCTGCGCAACCCGAACCCCTGGCACGCTACGCCGCGCCCACGCCACTGTGTGACCGTTCCATCACAGAGCGCACGGAAGGCGTACCCCATGCACGATCCGGATCCCGACCTCACGCTCGACCTCCTGGCCGTGCCCAAGGCCGTACCCGAACTGCGCCGCGCCCTGAGCGCCCACCCCTACGGCCCCCGGCACGACCTCCAGCTCTGCGTCAGCGAGCTCCTCGGCAACGTCATCCGGCACCTGGGCGAAGGCACCCCCGTCACGGTGCGGGTCACCGGCGGCGCGGGGCGGATCCGCGTGGCCGTGACCGACCCCGACCCGCGCGCCTGGCCCGTGCTCCGCCGCGCCGACGGCGAGGACGAGACGGGGCGCGGTCTCGCCCTGCTGGATGCGGTCTCGCTGCGCTGGGGCGTGGAGCAGGGGCCCGACAGCAAGACCGTGTGGTGCGAGCTGGGGGAGGGGTGAGCGGGAGGAGGTCGCGGGGCGCCGGGGGTGTAGGGGCGGGCGGTACGGGCAGGGGAATGGCTGTGGGGCCCGCCTTCTTCAACAGGCGGGCCCCACAAGGCCGTTCGAGCACAGCACGGTGTGCCGTCACAGCGCAGCGCAGCGCGCCCTCACTCCTCGACCGTCAGCCCCTTGCGGAGGCGGACGAGGGTGCGCGAGAGCAGGCGCGAGACGTGCATCTGGGAGATGCCCAGCTCCTCGCCTATCTCGGACTGCGTCATGTTGGCGACGAAGCGCAGCGAGAGGATCTTCCGGTCGCGCGGCGGCAGTTCGGCGATCAGCGGCTTCAGCGACTCGACGTACTCGATGCCTTCGAGGCCGTGGTCCTCGTAGCCGATGCGGTCCGCGAGCGCGCCTTCGGAGTCGTCCTCCTCGGGCTGCGCGTCCAGGGAACTCGCCGTGTAGGCGTTGGACGCGGCCATCCCTTCGACGACCTCGTCCTTGGAGATGCCCAGGCGCTCGGCGAGCTCGCCCACCGTGGGGGCGCGATCGAACTGCTGGGCGAGCTCGTCGCCCGCCTTGGCGAGGTCCAGTCGGAGCTCCTGCAGGCGGCGCGGGACCCGCACCGACCAGCTGGTGTCACGGAAGAAGCGCTTGATCTCACCGACGATCGTCGGCATCGCGAAGGTGGGGAACTCCACCCCGCGGCTGAGCTCGAAGCGGTCGATCGCCTTGATGAGGCCGATGGTGCCGACCTGGATGATGTCCTCCATCGGCTCGCTGCGGGAGCGGAACCGGGAGGCCGCGAACTTCACCAGGGCGAGGTTCAGTTCGACCAGGGTGTTGCGGACGTACGCGTGCTCGTGCGTGCCTTCTTCCAGCGATTCGAAGCGCTCGAAGAGGGTCTTGGACAGGGCCCTCGCGTCCACCGGGCCCACCGAGTCGTACGGTGGGATCTCCGGGAGCTCGGGAAGATCGTGGGTCTCCGCCACGGCGTCCGGGGCCGACAGGGACGTGTCGGCGGGGTCCGGGGTCAGGGTCGCGGAGTGGTGCGGCGGAAATGTCGACGACGCCTGGTCAGTATGCGATTCGTCGAGCCGGGGTGACATGGGTGTCCTCCATCGTTCTCGGCATATGGCTGCCGATGCCCATACGGTGCACTGCGGTGTGCGGCGCCTCCGAAGCCGTCCGTGTCGATTGCTGTCTCTACTACCCCTACCCGCTTCCGCGCGTCGGTCGCAAGTGCGTTTGACGGTGAAATGTCCGAATTCAGGGGGATGTTCGGCTACCGGGGAGCGTGAGGAGGGCGTAATGTTCAGGGGCGTCATCAACAGCCACGACGGTCGGAAGAGAGTGACGATGGACCGCGGGACGGTCGGCAGCGCGCACAGGGGCCGGCTTCTGGTCGAAGTGCGAAAGACGGGCACCAGCGCCGTGGTGACCCCGGCGGGTGAGCTGGATCACCACACCGCCGACGTGTTGCGTGAGCCACTCGAGAAGTGCCTGGAAGAGGGGTACGGGCGCCTGGTCGTCGACTGCTCGCGCCTGGAGTTCTGCGATTCCACGGGGCTCAACGTCCTCCTCGGGGCGCGGCTCAAGGCCGAGTCCGCGGGCGGTGGCGTGCACCTCGCCGGAATGCTGCCGGTGGTCGCCCGGGTCTTCGAGATCACCGGGGCCGAGGCCGTCTTCACCGTCCACGACACCCTCGCGGAAGCTCTCGGTGAGTGACATGGCGACGGTGAGTGAACCCACGAAGGCCACACGCGAAAGTTACGCGTCGGTTGTCTCTGTGTGATCATGGCGTTACCGGAGTCACAGGGGCCGTGTGGAACAAGTGGGTGTTCTCACGGTTCGTCCGGGCAGGAGAGACCTGGATCCGTCGACAACGGACCTCGAGTCAACCGTCAGAACGGCAAGCAGCCGATGTCCCCTACTCGCCCAGAGTTCTCTACCCATCCAGAGTCCTCAGTCCTCTTGTCGGTGAGGTGAAGCGCTGATGAGCACCACCCGGCCTTACTCGCCGGGCGACCGCGGCCCGGAGTCCGAGGCCGCTGTCGCGGACGCTCCCGCGGACCAGGTCTCCGGATCGTCTGCGGGCCGTCAGGTCCGCAGACTCAGCCTGGACGGGGCGAGCGGCATCGTTCCGCTCGCCCGGGACTACACCCGCGAGGCGCTCCAGGCGTGGGGCTGGCTGCCCGCCGAGGGTGCCGAGCGGCGCGCCGCCGCCGAGGACGTGCTCCTGGTCGTCTCCGAGCTGGTGACCAACGCCTGCCTGCACGCCGAGGGACCCGACGAGCTCTGGCTCTCCTGCGACGGCAAGGTGCTGCGCATCGAGGTCTCCGACCGCGGTGCGGGCCAGCCCACGCCGCGCACCCCGCACCGCGCGGGCCGGCCCGGCGGCCACGGCATGTTCATCGTCCAGCGGCTCTGCCTGGACTGGGGCGTCCAGCGGACCCCCGGGGTCACGGGCAAGACGGTGTGGGCGGAGCTGGGCGCTCCCGCCTAGTGCCGTCCGCCCGCATCGGGCCGGATCCCCTTCCGCCCGCCTCAGGCCGGATCCCCCACCCGCGGGTGGGGGCCGGTCCCGCCCCGGCGGTGCCGGGCCCGCGCGGCCGGGTGCCCGAAGGCCCGGGGCCGCCGCTGTTACCCACGGTTCTCACACGCGCCGGATCACCTGGATCCGGCGCGTCCTTTGTCTTCCCTCGGCAAGGTCCCGGGCGTACCTTGAGCGCCCAATCTGATGTGCCGTCAGCAACACAGGTAACTCCGCACCGCGGCACGCCACGACCGGCATGAGGGGACAACGAGGTGTCGCACACGAAGAAATCGGCCGCGCTCGCGCTTGCCGCCGCCCTGGCCGGCGGTTCAGCGGTGCTGATGGCCGCCCCCGCCGCGCAGGCCACCGTCCAGGACGTCAACTACCAGTGCAAGACGCCCATCGGGAACAAGGGGGCGGTCTCGCCGATCGACATCAAGAGCGTCAAGAGCGGCAGCGGCTACAAGCTCACCATGTCCTTCCAGAAGGGCGTCTCCTCCAGCCCGGTGGAGCTCGGCAAGGGCGCGATGAAGCCAAGTGCGGTGATCAAGGTGGGCGGGGCCGACAGCGGCACCGTGCCGGTCTCCGGCGCTCCGAACTCGGCGGCGATCCCGGCCAACACCCCCATCAAGATCAGTGACTTGTCGGGGACGTACACGCCCAGGAAGAGCGGCAAGGTCACCTTCACCGCGGGCGTCCTGACCATCAAGGCGCTCGGCACGACCACCACGTGCACGCCGTCCAACAACCCCAAGCCCTCCCTCGAACTCGACGTGAAGGGATCCGGCGGCGGCTCCGACTCCGGCAGCGGCGGTACGACGGGCGGCTCGGGCGGGACCGGCGGCTCCGGCACCTCCGGCGGCTCGGACAGCGCTCCCTCCGGCGGCGAGGAGCTCCCGCAGACCGGACCCGCGGACTCCGCCGTCGCGCTCGGCACCCTCGGCGGCACCGTGCTGCTCGCCGGCGCGGCCGGCGCGCTCTGGCTGACCCGCAGGAACCAGGCGGCACGCACGCGGTAGCGCGCCCGGACCGCAGACGACCGACCGCGTACGCCGGACCAGGAGCCGCCGATGCCGCCGAAGCCGCCCATGCCGCCGAAGCCGCCCATGACGTCCTCCGCGCGGGCCGCGCTGTGCGCCGTCGCCCTGATGGCGGCGGCCGCGGTTCCCGCGCACGCGGACGGCGGCGGCTCGGCGCCGTGGACGGTCGCGCCCTCCGCCGGCGGCGGCACCCGGCCCGTGCGGGACGGACGGCCCGCCTTCTACGCGGAGGGCACCCCCGGCTCGGTGCTCCAGGACACCCTGTCCGTCACCAACCCGGGGCCGAAGCCCCGCACCGTCTCGCTGCGGGGCGCGGACGCGGACAACACCGCGTCCGGGGCGGTCTCCGTCACCCCGGCCGAGGGTCGGCCGAAGGGCACCGGGGCGTGGATCACCTTCGCACGACGGCAGGTGAGGGTGCCCGCGCGGACCCGCGCCGAGGTGCCGTTCACGGTGACCGTCCCCACCGGCGCGCTGCCCGGCGACCACCCGGGCGCGATCGTCGCGAGCGGCGGCGGGCGCACGGTGGGCGTGCGGGTGCACCTGCGGGTGGGCGGGCCGACGCTCTCCGCGCTCACCGTGGAGCGCGTCGGGCTCGACGCCGACGCGGGCCGCATCACGTACGACCTGGTCAACCGCGGCAACACCGTGCTGACCCCGCGGCTCGCGGTGCGCGCGGAGGGTCTGTTCGGCACCCTCCTCGACCGCCCCGCGCGGACGCTGCCCGTCGAGCTGCTGCCCGGCCGCCGGGTCTCGCTGACCGAGCCGTGGAAGGACGCCCCGGCGCTCGACGCGGTCGACGTCGAGCTCACGGCCACGGCGGCGGGCGGCGCCCGGGACACCGCGTCGGCCTCGGCCCGCCTCGTGCCGTGGGGCGCCGTGGCGGGCGTGGGCGCGCTGCTGCTCGGTGCCGCGGGCGGCGCCGTCGCTCTCGTACGCAGACGGTGGCGGCGCACCGAAGAGCCCGAAGAGCCCGGACAGCCCGGACCGGAGGCCCAACAGGAGAACGGCGCGCGGGAGTTGGCCCGAGCGGGGACGGGAGAAGAGCTGTGAACGGGAAGAACAGGTCCGGCCCCGCGGCCGGCGCCGTACTCGCCGCCCTGGCCGCGCTGGCCGTGCTCGGCTTCCTGCTGCTGCCGCAGACCCGGGCGGCGGCGGCCGGCGACAAGCCCGCCGTGCGGCTCTCCGCGTCGCAGGCGGGCAAGGGAGGGTCCGTCACCGTCAAGGGCACGGGATGGCGGCCCGACGCCCTGCTGATGATGCTCGTCTGCGGCCAGGCCGAGCCCGGCAAGGGTGTGGTCGGCGGCACCAACTCCTGCGCCAACTCCGAGGGGCGCGCGGTCACCACGGACAAGTCCGGCGCCTTCGGCAAGAAGCTCCCCGTGGCGGAGCCGCCCGCGCCCTGCCCCTGCGTGGTGCACGTCGCCACGGTGACGGG
The DNA here is from genome assembly GCF_055592445.1 of Streptomyces sp. NPDC041122. NCBI lineage: Bacteria > Bacillati > Actinomycetota > Actinomycetes > Kitasatosporales > Streptomycetaceae > Streptomyces > Streptomyces sp. NPDC041122. The sequence goes on from NZ_JBVIYQ010000010.1 coordinate 395,931, forward strand.
TGACACCCAGCAGGTCGACGCGGTGTTGAAGGTCGCGGGCCACCCCGTGAAGGCGCTGCCCGAACAGGCCGGCGGCGGCCGGCTCTCCGTCCTGACGGACACCGGCCTCGAAGGCTCCAGCGGGGTCCTGACCTGGTTCGGCGCACCGCCGCAGCGCAAGCTGGAGTTCACCGTCGGCAACGTCGGCTCGGCCCCCGTCAAGGATCCCGTCTTCCAAGTCGGCACCTCCCACGGTGTGTTCGCGCCGCAGTGGGAGGAGCAGCAGTGGCGGGGCACCGTCGCGCCGGGCAAGAAGGCGCGGATCACGCTGCCGGTGGAGCTCTCGGCGGGCGCGCACGGCGACTACCTGGTCTCGCTGAAGTTCGGCGGGAAGGTCCTCGCCGAGCAGCCGTGGGGCGTGGGGCGCCCGTGGGGCGTGACCGTCTTCTGGATCCTGCTCTGCGTCGTGGTGCCCGCGGCCGTCTTCCGCATCGGCATGGCGGCCGTCGACCGGCTCCGCCCGCACCGGCGCCGTTCCGCGCGGGCGGGCCGGCACCGCACGGGCCGGCTGGCCGAACTCGCCCGTCGTGTCCCGCGGTTGGGGCTGCCGCAGGGGGCGCTGGCGGCGGACCACCGGGCGGCGCACGCGGCGCCGACGCCCCGCACGCATTCCCTCGGGGACACAGGCGCGGCCGGGCCCGGCCCCGGCGCGGGCAGCCACGGTACGGGCGGCTCCGGCACGAGCGGCTCCGCAGCCGGTGAGCCGGCGACCTCGTCGCTGCCCTGGTTCACCCCCGACACAGACCCCGGCGCACCCGCAGGCCGGCTCTCCGCACCGTCCGACAACAGTCCGACGAAAGGAACCACGTGATCACGCATCGACGGAGAGCGGGCGCGGCCTCGGTCGCGCTCCTGCTGGGCGGAGCGGGCATCCTGCTGACCGCGGGCCCCGCACAGGCCGCCGAAGTCGCCTACAAGACGGAGTGCATTCCCCCGTCGATCTCCGGTCTGCCGCCCGTGCACGGCACGACCAAGGTGGAGATCACCGCGCCCGCCACGGCGAAGGTCGGCGACGAGGTGGACATCGTCTGGAAGACGACGCAGGCCGCGTCCAGCAACCCGGACGTGCTCGACCTCGACAAGGACACGGTGAAGCCGACCGGCACGCTGAAGGTGGCGGGCGGCCAGACCGGGGACGTCGCGATGGCGGGTGAGCGCACGAATCCGCCCATCAAGAAGAACAGCCCCATGATCCTGTCGGACATGAAGGGCAAGCTGAAGCTGACGGCGCCGGGGGAGGTGACGCTCACGCCGGACGCGTACGACATCAACGTCAGCAAGCCGATCTCGACGGACACGAAGTGCAAGCCCGAGGAGCAGGTGAAGGCGGGCGCGACGATCAAGGTGACGGAGGCCGGCGGCGGCTCGACGGGCGGCTCGTCGGGCGGTGGCACCTCGGGTGGCGGGACCACCGGTGGGGGCACCCCGGGCGGCGGGACCACCGGCGGTGGGACCTCGGGCGGTGGCACCTCCGGGGGCGGCACCACGGGGGGCGGCGACGGCCGGACCGACTTCCCGGGCAAGGAGGTCCAGACCCCCTACAAGTGCAAGACGCCCATCGGTGACAAGGAAGCCACGTCTCCGGTCCAGATCAACGCCAAGAAGGACGGCGGCGGTTACGGCCTCACGGTCCAGTTCAAGAAGGCCGTCATGGACAGCCCCGCCGACATCCCGGCGGACTCGGTGAAGCCGTCCATGGAGGTCAAGCTGGGCGGCGCGGACAAGGGCACGGTGCATGTGGAGGGCCCGACCAACAAGGACCCCATCAAGTCCGGTGACCCGATGACGATCCCCGACCTGACCGGCACGTACAAGCCGGGCGCGGACGGCAGGTCGACGCTGTCGCCGGGTGTCCTGACGGTGAAGGCGCTGGGTACGACGACGACGTGCACGCCGACGAAGAGCGAGGTCTCCCTGGAGATCGACACGAAGGCCCAGCCGGGCGGGGCGTCCGGCGGCTCCGCCACGGGGGGCGGCTCCGCGGCGGGCGGCGCTTCCGCCTCGGGTGGAGCTTCCACCTCCGGCGGAGGCGGTCTCGCGGAGACGGGTGCGGAGGACAACGGCGCGTTGAGGGCGCTCGGCCTGGTGGCCGGCACGGTGATCCTCTTGGGCGGCGCGGTCTTCACGTTCCTGCCGAGGCGTGGCGCCGCGCGCTGAGGCTCGTGCCTGCGCAGTTCCCCGCGCCCCTGAGGGAGCGCCCGCGAGGCCCTCGCCGAGGGCGCGGGGAACGTCGCGAGAGCTTGGGGGCTTCCCGTTGGCTGTACGTCCGCGGCGCCGCGGGGGCAGTTCGCGCAGTTCCCCGCGCCCCTGAGGCCTCCTCGGTGAGGCCCCCAAGGGGAGCGAGGAACTGCGCGAACAACCAAAGACGAAACCCGCAGCCGAAGACAAGGCGCCGAGGGCAGACGCTAAGGGGCGCGGGGAACTGCGCGAGCAACCGAACTCGACCCGCACCCGAAACCGGACCGGCGCGGGCAGACGCTGAGGGGCGCGGGGAACTGCGCGAGCAACGGGGCTCGACCCGCACCCGAGAGAGAGCGGCCCGGGGCAGACGCTGGGGGGCGCGGGGAACTGCGCGAGCAACCGAACTCGACCCGCACCCGAAACCGGACCGGTGGGGGCAGACGCTGAGGGGCGCGGGGAACTGCGCAAAGACACACCGCCCAAGCCCACCGCAGGGCTAACGCGTCTTGAGCCACCTCACGACCACCCCCGACACCCCCCGCCCCTTCAGCAACGCACCCCCGTGCGCGGACCCGGAAACCGTCCGCACGCTGACGTCACCCGCCCGCGCCCCCGCCCCCCGCTCCGCCTTCGCCACCTCCACGGAGTGGGCCACCGGCACGAAGTCCCCCACGGAGTGCACGAACAGCAACGGCGCGTCACGCACCCCCGACGCATGGGACGCGACGCCCAGGTCGTCCCACCTCCGCGTACACCCCCGCCCCGCCCCCAGCCCCGGCACACACCCCGCGAGCCGCTCCGCGGCCCCCCGCAGCTTCCGCCGCTCGGCCGACGCCCCGAGCCGCGCCCCGTCACGCCAGGCGCGGTACGGCGACGCCACGGGGGAGAGGGCCACGACCCCGCGGACCCGGTCCCGCCCGGCCCCGTACGCACCGGCCTGCAGCGCGAGGTGCCCGCCCGCCGACGACCCGAGCACGAGAGGACGCCCACCGCCCTGGTGCCGCCGTACCCACCGCAGCGCCGCGAGCACGTCGTCCCGCTGCGCGGGCCACACCGCGTCCGACGTCAGCCGGTAGTCGGTGTCGTACACGGTGAACCCGCGCGCCGCGAACCACCGCGCCCGCCCGCTCCAGTCCGTGTCCTGCGCCCAGTAGCCGCCGTGCAGGATCACCAGCGCGGGGCCCTTCCGCCCGTACACGGTGATGTTCTGGCGCGGATGACCTCCGTACCGGAAGACCTGGCCGGAGGAGTGCACGGGGCCGAGGGACGGCACGGGGCCGGAGGACGGCTTCGTGGCGGGCCGCGAGGGGAGTTCGGGGGTCGCCCCGGCCGCCGCACCGGACGACAGGAACGCTCCGCAGAGGGACAGCGAGAGGGCGAGGGACAGCAACGTACGACGCATGGCCAGATGCTCCACGCCCCGCCCGCCCCGCACCCGCAGAAACGCTCCGCACCACCACCGCGAGTGGCCGAACGGCCCTCTGTTCGCATGCCGCGGGAGGCAACGGCGAAGGGCCGCCGCCCCGACGAACGGAGCAGCGGCCCTTTCCCGGGCTCACCGGCCTGGGCCGGCGACGGTCAGTTGACCGAACCCATGAGTCGCTTGACCTTCTTGCGCGACGTCCAGATCCCGAAGCCCGCGAGGACCGCGAGAATCGCCTCGACCGCGACCGCGCCCGAGTTGTTCAGGTCCACCCCGAGCTGCGGAGAGGTCAGCAGACCCGTCACCGAGTCGCCCGCGGTGACCGCGAGGAACCAGACACCCATCATCTGCGCGCTGTACTTCTCCGGCGCCATCTTCGTGGTGAGCGAGAGGCCGACCGGGGAGAGGCAGAGCTCGCCGACGGTCTGGATGAAGTAGATCGCCACGAGCCACATCGGGCTGACCCGGCCGCCGTTGTTGGCGGTGTCGATCAGCGGGATGAGGAAGACGGCGAAGGAGATGCCGATCAGCGTCAGGCTGGAGGCGAACTTGACGGCCGTGCTCGGCTCCTTGCCCCGCTTGTTCAGCCAGAGCCAGGCCGAGGCGACCACGGGGGCCAGCGCCATGATGAAGATCGGGTTCAGCGACTGGTACCAGGAGGTCGGGAAGTCGAACCCGAGCAGGTTGTTGGTCGTCGAGCCCTTGCCGAAGATCGACAGCGTCGAGCCGTTCTGGTCGTAGATCATCCAGAAGACGGCGGCGACCAGGAAGAACCAGATGTAGCCGGACAGCTTCGACTGCTCCAGCTGCGAGAGCTCCTTGTCGCGCTTCATGCGGGCGAGGACCGTGACCGGGATGACCAGGCCGGCGATGATCAGCGGCATCAGCGCCCAGTCGGCGAAGCTGCCGGTGACGCCCATCAGCGTGTAGAGCGCGGCGGCGACGATCAGCCAGATGAGGCCGTTGCGCAGGGCGGAGCGGCGCTGCTCGGGCGTGGCCGGCTGGGAGACCACGCTGCTCTGCTCGCTCAGGTGGCGCGAGCCGAGCATGAACTGGGCGAGGCCCAGCGCCATGCCGACCGCGGCGAGCGCGAAGCCGAGGTGCCAGTTGACGTTCTCGCCGACCGTGCCGATGGACAGCGGGGCGAGGAAGGCGCCGAGGTTGATGCCGATGTAGAAGAGCGTGAAGCCACCGTCACGGCGCGGGTCCTGCGGACCCTTGTAGAGGTGGCCGACCATCACGGAGATGTTCGCCTTCAGCAGGCCCGAACCGATGGCGACGAGCGCCAGGCCGGCGAAGAAGGAGGCCGAGGTCGGCAGCGCGAGCGTGATGTGTCCGAGGATGACGACGGCGGCGCCGATGACGACCGTCTTGCGCGGCCCCCAGAAGCGGTCCGCCATCCAGCCGCCGGGCATGGCGAGCAGGTAGACCATCGACATGTAGACGGAGTAGATCGCCGTCGCCGTCGTGGCGCTCATGCTCATGCCGCCGGGGGCGATCAGGTAGAGCGGGAGCAGGGCCTTCATGCCGTAGAAGCTGTAGCGCTCCCACATTTCGGTCATGAAGAGTGTGGCCAGTCCGCGGGGGTGGCCGAAGAAGGTCTTCTCGCTGCCAGGGGTACTGGCGGAGTCCTTCGTCAGGCTGGACGCCATGGTCGATCCTCGTGGGTTCGGGACGCGCGGCAGGAGCGTGTGCGCGCCCGGTGGGGGGCGGTCGGCACCGTTGTCGCGGCGTCCAACCCCACGCCCAGGGGAGATTCACCCCTGATCGAGGGGTGAGGGACGGCGACTCCGGGATCCACACCCTGGCGCATCCTCGCGCTCAGGGCCCGACCACAGGTCATTCCTTTCAAGGCTGGCCGGAGCCGGCCCGCACATAAAAGAGACCTAAGGCGCGCACAGCGGGCCAAAGGTCCTTGAGTAGTGCATCAGGCGTTGGGTCACCATACGACACGGCAGGGAGGCATATGGAAGGACTTGAGACATGGATCACAGGTGTCGCTGCAACCAACGGCACACATTCAAAGGTGTTTCTCAGAATCGCATCCCATGGACGCAGGCCCGCACCTCCACTGTGCGAGCAGCTCACGACGGCTGTCCAGTGCGGACTACCATCACTCCATGACCCGTGTACTGCTCGCCGAGGACGACGCGTCCATCTCGGAGCCACTGGCTCGCGCCCTGCGCAGGGAGGGTTACGAGGTCGAAGTGCGTGAGGACGGCCCGACCGCTCTCGACGCCGGTCTGCAGGGCGGTGTCGATCTTGTCGTGCTGGATCTGGGGCTGCCCGGCATGGACGGCCTGGAGGTGGCCCGCAGGCTGCGCGCCGACGGGCTCACGGTGCCGATCCTCATCCTGACCGCGCGCGCCGACGAGGTGGACACCGTCGTCGGTCTGGACGCGGGCGCCGACGACTACGTGACCAAGCCCTTCCGCCTCGCCGAACTGCTGGCCCGGGTCCGGGCGCTGCTGCGGCGCGGGGCCAGCGAGCCCAAGGAGGCGCCCGCCACGCACGGCGTGCGGATCGACGTCGAGTCGCACCGCGCGTGGATGGGCGACGAGGAACTCCAGCTCACCGCCAAGGAGTTCGACCTCCTGCGGGTGCTCGTGCGGGACGCGGGCCGGGTCGTCACCCGGGACCAGCTGATGCGCGAGGTCTGGGACACGACGTGGTGGTCCTCGACCAAGACGCTCGACATGCACATCTCCTGGCTGCGCAAGAAGCTCGGCGACGACGCGGCGAATCCGCGGTACATCGCGACGGTACGGGGCGTCGGCTTCCGCTTCGAAAAAAGCTGACGGCACCCCCTCCGGGGGGCCGAGCCCCGTCAGGGGCGCGGGGAACTGCGCGAGCAAGCGGGGACGGCCCGCGGCCGCCGATGGACCGCCGGAGGCAGCCGCGTCTGCGGGTTGTGGAGGGCTGGGCGTGCAGTTCCTCGCGCCCCTGGGGTGGCGGGCCCCGTCAGGGGCGCGGGGAACTGCGCGAGCGAGCCAGAGCGACCCGCACCCGCCGTCGAACCGCCGGAGGCAGACGCGGGTGCGGCCCGTCGGTGGCTGGCCGCGCAGTTCCTCGCGCCCCTGAGGGACGCCTCGCGGCTCGGCACCGTTCCCCATGCCCCGGGAGGGGCGCACGCGAGAGACTGGCCCCATGCGCCGTCGCCTGATCAACAGCACCCTCGCCGTGGTCCTCGTCGTGATCGCCGTCTTCGGCGTCAGCCTCGTCATCGTCGAGACCAAGACGATCAGCAGCAGCGCCAAGGAGCGCGTGGACTCCGAGGCGCTGCGCCTGGCCAGCATCGTCGACAGCCGGCTGATCAGCGAGGAGAAGATCACCGGCGAGATCCTGCGCGACCAGGTCGCCACCGACCGTTACGCCCGCATCGAGCTGCCGGGCCGCGCGCCCATCGAGATCGGCACCCGCCCCGGCGGCGAGGTCATCAGCGTCACCCGCCCCGGAGAGCAGGGCGAGAAGGTCACCGTCCAGGAGCCGAAGGCCGCCGTCACCCGCGAGGTCGGCCGCACGCTCCTGATCATCGCCGCCGTGGCGCTGCTCGCCATCGTCGCCGCCGTACTCCTCGCGGTGCGTCAGGCCAACCGCCTCGCCTCCCCCCTCACCGACCTCGCCGAGACCGCGGAACGCCTCGGCTCCGGCGACCCGCGCCCCCGCCACAAGCGGTACGGGGTGCCGGAGCTGGACCGGGTCGCCGACGTCCTGGACTCCTCCGCCGAGCGGATCGGACGCATGCTGACCGCCGAGCGCCGGCTCGCCGCCGACGCCTCGCACCAACTGCGCACCCCGCTCACCGCGCTCTCCATGCGCCTTGAGGAGATCACCGTCACCGAGGAGCTGGACACCGTGAAGGAGGAGGCGACGATCGCGCTGGCCCAGGTCGAGCGGCTGACCGACGTCGTGGAGCGGCTGCTCACCAACTCCCGTGATCCGCGCACCGGTTCGGCCGTCGCCTTCGACCTGGACGAGGTGGTCAAGCAGCAGCTGGAGGAGTGGCGCCCGGCCTACCGCAGCGCGGGCCGCGCCGTCGTCAGCTCGGGCAAGCGGCACCTGGAGGCGGTGGGCACGCCGGGGGCGGTGGCGCAGGTGCTCGCCGCGCTGATCGAGAACTCGCTGATGCACGGGGGCGGTACGGTCGCGCTGCGTACCCGCGTCACCGGCAACCAGGCGGTCATCGAGGTCACCGACGAGGGGCCCGGCGTCCCCGCCGACCTCGGCGCGCGGATCTTCGAGCGGACCATCAGCGGCCGCAACTCGACGGGAATCGGCCTCGCGGTGGCCCGGGATCTGGCCGAGGCGGACGGCGGCCGGCTCGAGATGCTGCAGACCAAGCCGCCGGTCTTCGGCCTCTTCCTGTCGCGTACGCCGCTCTCCAGGGGCGCCGACCTCGACGCGCCGGAGGACAAGACGGTGCGGTGAGTGAGGACGAAGGGACCGCTCAGCTCGCCCGTCGTACGGCCGGCGGCTTCTCCGTCTCCTCCAGGAACGATTCGGCATGCGCGACGGTCTCGCGGGCGGGCAGCGCCTTGAACACCCAGGTGCGGTAGGACCAGAAGCGGAAGAGCGTCGCGATGCCCATGCCGAGGAACTTGAAGAAGTTCGCCTGCAGCCTGCCGTCCCAGCCGAACCAGTACGTCGCCGCGTAGAGCACGCCGTTCTCGATCACCAGGCCGACCACGCTGAACAGCAGGAAGAGCGTGAGCTCCTTGGTGCGGCCGCTCTTGTCGCGGTCACGGTAGGTGAAGTAGCGGAACCCCACGTAGTTGAAGGCGATGGCCACCACTGTCGCGATCACGCTGGCCCGCACCACGTGCAGATCCGTCACGTGCCGCACGAGGTTGAAGACCCCGAAGTTCACCAGGGTTCCGACCGCCCCCACGGCTCCGAACTTGGCGATCTCGCGCTTGAGGCTGTTCAGCCGCACCCGCAGTGCGCCGCGTTCCGTCATGGTCGTCGCCCCAGCCCCCGTCGATGCGTACCGGTCGATGCGTACCGGTCGTGTACGTGCCGACGGATTGGTGATTCGGTCGTGTCGACCCAGCCATGCTAACCAGCGGGCCTGCCCGGCGCGCGCGGGCGCCCGGACACTGTGGCGCCGCTGTGACAGCGGGGTCACGGAGGGCACCGGATCCGGCCGATGTCCGGTGGCCGATACCGGCCGATACCCTGGGGGTGTGACGTTCCCGGTAGTCGGCATGGTCGGCGGCGGTCAGCTCGCCCGCATGACCCACGAGGCGGGCATCCCCCTCGGCCTGAAATTCAAGCTCCTCAGTGACACCCCGCAGGACTCCGCGGCCCAGGTCGTCGGCGATGTCGTCATCGGCGACTATCGCGACCTGGACACGCTGCGTGACTTCGCGCGGGGCTGCGACGTGATCACCTTCGATCACGAACACGTACCCACCGAGCACCTCAGGGCCCTGGAGGCGGACGGCATCCCCGTCCGTCCGGGGCCCGACGCGTTGGTGCACGCCCAGGACAAGGGCGTGATGCGCGTCAAGCTCACGGAGATCGGCGTGCCCTGCCCGCGCCACCGGATCGTGGAGGACCCGGCCGACGTGGCCGCCTTCGCGGCCGAGGGCGCGGTGGACGGCGGCGACGGCTTCCCCGTGATCCTCAAGACGGTGCGGGGCGGCTATGACGGGAAGGGGGTGTGGTTCGTCCGTTCCGTCGAGGACGCCGAAGACCCCTTCCGGGCCGGTGTCCCGGTGCTCGCCGAGGAGAAGGTCGACTTCGTGCGCGAGCTCGCGGCGAACGTCGTCCGCTCCCCGCACGGCCAGGCCGTGGCCTACCCCGTCGTCGAGTCCCAGCAGGTCGACGGCGTCTGCGACACGGTGATCGCCCCCGCGCCCGGCCTGTCCGAGGCCCTGGCGGGCGAGGCGCAGGAGCTCGCGCTGCGCGTCGCCAAGGAGCTCGGCGTGGTCGGCCACCTCGCCGTCGAGCTCTTCGAGACCCACGACGGCCGCATCCTCGTCAACGAACTGGCGATGCGCCCGCACAACTCCGGCCACTGGACGCAGGACGGCGCGATCACCTCGCAGTTCGCCAACCACGTCCGCGCGGTGCTCGACCTCCCGCTGGGCGACCCGCGCCCGCGCGCCACCTGGACGGTGATGGCCAACGTCCTGGGCGGCGACTACCCCGACATGTACGCCGCGTACCTGCACTGCATGGCCCGCGACCCCCAGCTCAAGATCCACATGTACGGCAAGGACGTGAAGCCCGGCCGCAAGGTCGGTCACGTGAACACCTACGGCGACGATCTGGACGAGGTCCTCGACCGCGCCCGCCACGCAGCCGGCTACCTCAGAGGAACGATCACCGAATGAGCTCTCCCGTGACCTCTCCCGTCGTCGGCATCGTCATGGGCTCCGACTCGGACTGGCCCGTCATGGAGGGGGCCGCGCAGGCCCTCGCCGAGTTCGAGATCCCCTTCGAGGTGGACGTCGTCTCCGCGCACCGCATGCCGCACGAGATGATCGCGTACGGCGAGCAGGCCGCGGACCGCGGTCTCAAGGCGGTCATCGCGGGCGCGGGCGGCGCGGCCCATCTGCCCGGCATGCTGGCGTCGGTGACGCCGCTGCCGGTCATCGGCGTCCCCGTCCCGCTGAAGTACCTGGACGGCATGGACAGCCTGCTCTCCATCGTGCAGATGCCGGCGGGCGTCCCGGTGGCCACGGTCTCGGTGGGCGGCGCGCGCAACGCCGGCCTGCTCGCGGCCCGCATGCTGGCCGCCCACGACCCCGAACTCCTCGCCCGTATGCGGGAGTTCCAGCAGGAGCTGAACGACCAGGCGACGGAGAAGGGCAAGCGGCTGCGGGCCAAGGTCGAGGGCGCGGGTTCCGGATTCGGCTTCGGTTCGGGAAAGTGATCGCATGGACTCCCGACTCGCTCGCATGAACGCTCCGGACGTGATCGCATGAGCGCCCTCGACGAAGCACGCGCACTCCTCGCCGACTTCCCGGTCGTCGACGGCCACAACGACCTGCCCTGGGCGCTGCGCGAGAAGGCCGGTTACGACATCGGCCGCCTCGACATCGCCGCCGACCAGACCGGCAGTCTGCACACGGACATCGCCCGGCTGCGGGCGGGCGGCGTCGGCGCGCAGTTCTGGTCGGTGTACGTCCGCACCGACCTGACCGGGGACTGCGCGGTCAGCGCCACGCTCGAACAGATCGACTGCGTCGATCAGTTGCTCACCCGCTACCCGGCGGACCTGGCCCGCGCGCTGACCGCCGCGGACATGGAGCAGGCCCGCTCCGAGGGGCGCATCGCCTCCCTGATGGGCGCCGAGGGCGGCCACTCCATCAACAACTCCCTCGCCACGCTGCGGGCGTTGCACACACTGGGCGTGCGCTACATGACGCTCACGCACAACGACAACATCGCGTGGGCGGACTCGGCGACGGACGAGCCGGGCGTCGGCGGCCTCTCCGCCTTCGGCCACGAGGTCGTGCGCGAGATGAACCGCGTCGGCATGCTGGTGGACCTCTCGCACGTCGCGGCGACGACGATGCGGGCGGCCCTGGACACGTCGGTGGCGCCGGTGATCTTCTCGCACTCCTCCGCACGCGCGGTCTGCGACCATCCGCGCAACATCCCGGACGACGTCCTGGAGCGGCTGCCCGCCAACGGCGGCGTGGCGATGGCGACCTTCGTCCCGAAGTTCGTCCTCCAGGCGGCGGTCGACTGGACGGCGGCCGCCGACGAGAACATGCGGGCGCACGGCTTCCACCACCTCGACACCTCCGTGGCGGGCATGAAGGTCCACGCGGCCTTCGAGGAGTCGACGCCCCGCCCGATCGCCACCGCCGCCACGGTCGCCGACCACCTCGACCACATGCGCGAGGTGGCGGGCATCGACCACATCGGCATCGGCGGCGACTACGACGGCACGGCGTTCACGCCGTCCGGCCTGGACGACGTGGCGGGCTACCCGAACCTGATAGCGGAGCTCATCGACCGCGGCTGGTCGAAGCCGGACCTGGCCAAGCTGACGTGGCGGAACGCGGTCCGCGTCCTGGGCGCGGCGGAGGACGTGGCCCGGGCGGAACAGTCCCGCAGGGGCCCGTCGATCGCGACGCTGGAGCAGCTGGACGGCTGAGGCGCGGGGTGCCCCTTCTGGGGCGCGCGACGGTGCCCTCTCCCTGGACTCAGGGAGAGGGCACCGTCACCGCCGAAGCGCCGCAGGCTACGGCAGGTTGCGGGCCATCACGATCCGCTGGACCTGGTTCGTGCCCTCGTAGATCTGCGTGATCTTCGCGTCGCGCATCATGCGCTCGACCGGGTAGTCACGGGTGTAGCCGTACCCGCCGAGGAGCTGGACCGCGTCCGTCGTGACCTCCATCGCCACGTCCGAGGCGAAGCACTTGGCGGCCGCGCCCTGGAAGGTGAGGTCGCTGTCGCCGCGCTCCGACTTGGCCGCGGCGGCGTACGTGAGCTGGCGGGCCGCCTCGATCTTCATCGCCATGTCGGCGAGCATGAACTGGATGCCCTGGAAGTCGGCGATCGGCTTGCCGAACTGCTTGCGCTCCTTGACGTACCCCTTGGCGTAGTCGAGGGCGCCCTGCGCGATGCCGAGGGCCTGCGCCGCGATGGTGATGCGGGTGTGGTCCAGGGTCTTCATCGCCGTGGCGAAGCCCGTGCCCTCCTCGCCGATCATGCGGTCGGCGGGGATGCGGACGTTGTCGAGGTAGACCTCGCGGGTGGGGGAGCCCTTGATGCCGAGCTTCTTCTCCGGGGCGCCGAAGGAGACGCCCTCGTCGCCCTTCTCGACGACGAAGGCGCTGATGCCCTTCGAACGCTTCTCCGGGTCCGTCACGGCCATCACCGTGTAGTACTCGGAGACGCCCGCGTTGGTGATCCACCGCTTGACGCCGTTGAGCACCCAGAAGTCGCCGTCGCGCACGGCCTTGGTCTTCATGCCCGCCGCGTCCGAACCGGCGTCCGGCTCGGAGAGGCAGTACGAGAACATGCCCTCGCCGCCCGCGAGCGCCGACATGTACTTCTTCTTCAGCTCCTCGGAGCCGGAGAGGATGACGGGCAGCGAGCCGAGCTTGTTGACGGCCGGGATCAGCGAGGAGCTGGCACACACGCGCGCCACCTCCTCGATCACGATGACCGTCGCGAGCGCGTCGGCGCCGGCGCCGCCGTAGCTCTCCGGTACGTGGACCGCGTGCAGGTCGTTGGCGACCAGCGCGTCGTGCGCCTCCTGGGGGAAGCGGGCCTCCTCGTCCACCGCGGCGGCGAAGGGCGCGATCTTCGCCTCGGCCAGCGAGCGGATCGCGTCGCGGAGCATGTCGTGCTCCTCGGACGGGCGGTACAGGTCGAAATCAGCCGATCCGGCCAAGGTCTCTCACGCTCCAAGGACGCTAATTACCGTTAAGTAACCCAAATTTTAGTGGCGCGCCCGCGAGACGGATACGTGAGCTTGCCGACAGCGGGAAACCGGGCAGGTGAGGGGCGGGACGCGCCGGACTATGCTCGGTCCGCGCACCGAAGCCCCCGCACCTCTGGAGCACCGCATGGCCCTCAAGATCACCGTGATCGGCACCGGCTATCTCGGCGCCACGCACGCCGCGGCCATGGCCGAACTCGGCTACGAGGTGCTCGGGCTCGATGTCGTGCCCGAGAAGATCGACATGCTCACGCGGGGCGAGGTCCCCATGTACGAGCCCGGTCTGGAGGAGCTGCTGCGCAAGCACGTGGCGGGCTTCGAGGGCGCGAGCGGCCGGCTGCGCTTCACCATGGACTGGGCGGAGGCGGCGGACTTCGGCGACGTCCACTTCATCTGCGTGAACACCCCGCAGAAGCACGGCGAGTACGCCTGCGACATGAGTTACGTGGACAGCGCCCTGGAGTCCCTCGCCAAGCACCTCACCAAGCCGTCGCTGGTCGTCGGCAAGTCCACCGTGCCGGTGGGCAGCGCGGACCGGCTCGCGGCGCGCCTCGCGGAGCTGGCCCCGGCGGGCGACCAGGTCGAGCTGGCCTGGAACCCGGAGTTCCTGCGGGAGGGCTTCGCCGTCAAGGACACGCTGCACCCCGACCGGATCGTCGTCGGCGTGCGCAGCGAGCGGGCGGAGGCGCTGCTGCGCGAGGTGTACGCGACGCCGATCGCCGAGGGCTCCCCGTTCGTCGTCACGGACTTCCCGACGGCCGAGCTGGTGAAGACCTCCGCGAACTCCTTCCTCGCCACGAAGATCTCCTTCATCAACGCCATGGCCGAGGTGTGCGAGGCGGCGGGCGGCGACGTCGTGATGCTGGCGGAGGCCCTCGGGCACGACGACCGGATCGGAAGGAAGTTCCTGCGGGCCGGGATTGGCTTCGGCGGCGGCTGTCTGCCGAAGGACATCCGCGCGTTCATGGCGCGGGCCGGCGAACTCGGCGCCGACCAGGCCCTCACCTTCCTGCGCGAGATCGACTCCATCAACATGCGGCGGCGCGGCCAGATGGTCGAGATGGCCCGGGAGGCGCTGGGCGGCGGCTCGTTCCTCGGCAAGCGGGTCGCGGTGCTCGGTGCGACGTTCAAGCCGGACTCGGACGACGTACGCGACTCCCCGGCCCTGAACGTCGCCGGCCAGATCCACCTCCAGGGCGGCCAGGTCACGGTGTACGACCCCAAGGGCATGGTGAACGCCCGCCGCCTCTTCCCCACGCTCGGCTACGCGGACACGGCCCTGGACGCGGTCCGCGGCGCGGACGTCGTCCTGCACCTCACGGAGTGGCAGGAGTTCCGCGACCTGGACCCGGCGGAGCTGGCGGCAGCGGCGACGACCCCCCTGATCCTGGACGGCCGCAACGCCCTGGACCCGGCGAAGTGGCGAGCGGCAGGCTGGACCTACCGGGCGATGGGCCGCCCCCAGGCGTAGCCCTGCGGGGCCGGAGCCGAGGCCGCCGGGGCCTGCCCCCGGGGGTGCCCGCAGCCCCGTCCCCCGACGGCTCGCGACTGTTCCACCCGGACGTCACAGTGGAAACAGTGGAAGACGGGGCCCCTGCGGGAAGAAGATCCCCGCGCCCGGCGCCGCCGCCTTCCGCGCTTCCGCCCTCCGCGCCCCGCCCTCCGCGCCCCGCCCTCCGCGCCCCCGTCCTCCACCCGTCGAAGGAGCGAGACATGACCGAGGCCCACGCCCAGGACACCACCACCCCCTTCGCCAGGCTGCGCAACGTCGTCCTCGACTGCCCCGAGCCGCGCCGGCTCGCCGAGTTCTACGCGCAGATCATCGGCGGCACCATCGAGGACGACGGCGACTGGGTGGACCTCGTCCTCCCCGGCCGCGTCAAGGTGTCGTTCCAGCGGGTGGGCGACCTGCGCCCGCCGGAGTGGCCCCGCTCCGACGTGAACGCCCAGCAGGTCCACCTGGACCTCGACGCCGGGCGCACCACGGAGGAGATCGAGGCGGCCGAGAAGAAGGTGCTCGCCCTCGGCGCCCGGCCGCTGGACGTGGACGACGACGGCGGCAGGCGCGACTTCCGCGTGTACGCCGACCCGGCGGGCCACCCCTTCTGCCTCTGCAAGATCCCCTAGGGGACTCGAAGAAGAGGCGGCCCGTCCGCTCGGCCGTCCAGCCGTCCCGCTCAGCCGTCCAGACGCTCTATCCGCGCCGTGGACGGCGCCCGCCGGTCCCGTGCGGCCCGCGCCGTGAAGTCCGCGCCGCGCAGGGCGCGTTGGACGTTGCCCCAGGTGAGCAGCGCCAACTCCGCCTCGGGCCAGCCGCGTTCGACGAGCTCAGCGATCAGCCTCGGGTAACTCGCCGTGTCGGCGAGCTCGTCGGGCCGCGCCTCGGTGGTGTCGTACGTCCCCGAGAGGCCGACGCACTCCGGTCCGGCGATCCGCCGCACGTGGTCCAGGTGGTCCGCCACCTCGCGCACCGAGGGGCCCGTCCGGTCCGCGGAGAGCGGCACCAGGCACAGCGCCTTGGCGGCGCCCACCGCCGTCAGCAGCTCGTCGGTGAGGTTCGCCGGATGGTCGCGCAGGGCGCGGGCCCCGGAGCGGGTGAAGATCACCGGGGCCTTGGAGACCGCGAGGACCCGCCGCGCCGTCGACTCGGACGCGCCGGACAGGTCCGCGAGGACCCCGAGCCGGTTCATCTCCCTGACGACCTCCTCGCCGAACGGGGTCAGCCCGCCAGGACCCGCCCACGACGTGCCGGAGAGCGTCACCGCGCACAGGCCGAGGCTGTGCAGCGCGCGCAGCGCCCCCAGCGAGTCGCCGAGCGCGGCCCCGCAGGCCGGTCCGATCAGCGTGGCGATACGGCCGCAGTTGCGCGCGTCGGCCGCCTCCGAGGAGTTGCGGGCGAGCCGCAGCCCCTCGGGGTGGGCGGCGATGAGGTGCCGTACGAAGTCGATCTGTTCGAGCGTCGCGCCGACGGGCCGGTCAGCACGGGGGCCTTCGGGCACGTGCACCGAGAGGAACTGCGCGCCGACCCGTCCCGCGCGCAGCCGCGGCACGTCGCTCTCCAGACCGCTGTCACCCGTCTCGAAGTCGTGCCAGGACAGCTGCCGCAGCGCCCACGGCAGACCGCTGTAGCCGTCGGCGACCGGATGGGCGGCGAGCAGCGCGCGCGCCCGCTCGGCG
This sequence comes from Streptomyces sp. NPDC041122, assembly GCF_055592445.1. NCBI lineage: Bacteria > Bacillati > Actinomycetota > Actinomycetes > Kitasatosporales > Streptomycetaceae > Streptomyces > Streptomyces sp. NPDC041122. The sequence continues at coordinate 412,157 of NZ_JBVIYQ010000010.1, forward strand.
GGGTCGGCGGGATCGGCTCGCTCGGCGGGCTCGGCGGGATCGGCCCCATCAGCCGGCCCGGCGGACCGCGCCGGCTCGGGACCTGTCCCGGTCTCCCGGGCGGGCAGCGGCTCCCGTAGGGGCAGGGGTTCCCGTACGGGGAGCGGCTCGCGGGTGGGGAGCGGGTGCCGCAGCGGCAGCGGATCCCGTACGGGGGCGGGTTCGGTGACCGGCTCGCGCAGGGTCCCGGTGTCGGGCGAGGGGATGGATTCGGGCGGGGCGGGGGGCGTGTCGAGCTCCCCCGCCTCGGCGGTGGTGGAGAGGTCCTCCTGCAGGTCTGCCATGGCGGGTGCTCCGGACGTCGGCGGGGGCGGCAGTTCGCACCACCGTGACACGGAGCGGCTGCGGCTTCTCGGCGGGCGGAGCGTTCGGGGTACCCCCCCCGGCCGACGGCCCGCCGCACACGGAAGGGCCCCGCCGACGGATCGGCGGGGCCCTTCGGCGGTGGACGGGCGCCTCAGTTGCCCGAGACGGTCACCGCGTCGTCGTTGTTGAGCTCCTCGACCAGCGTCTTGACCTTGGCCTTGTCCCAGACGAGGTTGCCGCCGACGGAGCCCGAGATCGGGATGTTCATCGACTTGCCGTCGCCGCCGGTCACGCCCTTCATCGCCCAGAACATGGAGGCCACGTCGAACAGGCCCATGTCCTTGTCGACGACCAGGGTGTCCAGGCCCGCGCCCATCGTGGGGTAGAGCTTGAAGGGGTTCATGACCGTGCCGGGCGTCGCCGCCTCGTGGGCCAGGGCCGCGAGGAACTTCTGCTGGTTCTTCGTCCGGTCCAGGTCGCTGGAGAAGGCGTGCCGGGTGCGGACGAAGGCCAGGGCCTCCTGGCCGTCGAGCGTCTGCTTGCCCGCCTCGAAGTCGGCGCCCGACCACTTGTCCTTGAAGGCCTTGGGGATGTCCATCTCGACGCCGCCGACCGCGTCCACGATCTTGGCGAAGCCGCCGAAGCCGATCTCCGCGTAGTGGTCGATCTTCAGGCCGGTGTTGTACTCGACGGTCCGCACGAGGAGCTCGGGGCCGTCCTCCGCGTACGCGGCGTTGAGCTTCGTCTGGCGGCCCTGGTTGGGGTAGAGCTTGCCGGACTCGGCGCCCTTGAACGAGGGGATCGTGACGTTCGAGTCGCGGGGGAGCGAGATCATCGTGTTCCCGCCGTCGTCCGCGACGTGCAGGATCATCATCGAGTCCGTGCGCTTGCCGTCGGCCGAGCCCGTGTGGAGGCGCTTCTTGTCCTCGTCGGTCATGCCCTCGCGGCTGTCGGAGCCGACGATCAGGTAGTTCGTGCCGGCGCCGCCCTCGGGCCGCTCGATGACCTTGGAGAGGTCGACCTCGCGCTTGAGCTTGGAGTCGGCCCAGAAGTACGTGGAGACGGAGACCACGACCAGCACCGCGACCAGGGTGATGGCGCCCCACTTGAGCCGCTTGCGCCAGTTCGGCGCGGGGCGCGGGGCGCGCGTCGCCGCGGCGGGGCCGCCGCCGTTGCCGCCGCCCCCCTGGCCGTAGACCTGGCCGGTGTTGTAACCGCTGTCGTACGCGCTGTCGGGGTTGTGGCCGTACGAGCCCTGGCGCGGGGCGCGCGGCTCGAAGACGTCGTCCCGGGCGTCGCCGTACGGGCGGCCGTCGCCGTACCCCTCGCCGTACCCGTCGTCGTACGCCGGCTGCTGCGGCACCCCGCCCGGCGGCGGACCGGCCGGACGGGACGCCGGGCCGCGCTGCACATGTCGCATCACGCGGGCGCCGTCGGGCTGGGAGTCCCCGCTGCCACGGCCGTACCCCCGGCCGCCGCCCTGATCGTCAGGCCAATCGCTCATGTGGCCCAGTGTGCCGCCTCGCACCCCGCGCCTTACAGGGCGGTCGGGAATTCGAGGCAGTGCTGTAGCAGATCTGATGCAAAGCGGGCGGAGAGGGGGTGGGCGGAAGTCCGGCATAGGGTGGAGGGCATGACAGACCAGGCTCCCAGTCCGACGGCGTCCCGGCCGGGGGAGAACCCCCAGGCCCGCGGGGCGATCGAGGGCAAGCCGACTTCGGCCTCCCGCACCACGCTCAGCCACATCATGACCCACAACGACACCAACCTCCTCGGTACGGTGCACGGCGGCGTGATCATGAAACTCGTGGACGACGCGGCGGGGGCGGTCGCCGGACGCCACTCGGGCGGGCCCGCGGTCACCGCGTCCATGGACGAGATGGTCTTCCTGGAGCCGGTGCGGGTGGGCGACCTCGTTCATGTGAAGGCGCAGGTCAACTGGACCGGGCGCAGCTCCATGGAGGTCGGCGTGCGGGTCCTCGCCGAGCGCTGGAACGAGTCGACGCCCGCGCAGCAGGTCGGCTCGGCCTACCTCGTCTTCGCGGCGGTCGACGCGGACGGCAAGCCGCGTACGGTTCCGCCGGTCGTGCCCGAGACGGACCGCGACCGGCGCCGCTACCAGGAGGCGCAGATCCGGCGCACGCACCGGTTGGCGCGGCGCCGGGCGATCAAGGAGTTGCGGGAGGCGCGGGTGGCTGAGGGGTTCGAGGACTGAGCTCGCTGGCCCCTGGGCCTTGGGCGGATGGGGGCCGGAGGCGGGGGCGGGGGCGGGGGCTGCGGGGGGTTCTGTGGTGCGGGTTTGTTGTGGCTTGTCGCGCAGTTCCCCGCGCCCCTGAGGGTGGTCCCCGGTGTGTTCTCCGTGCGGGTCTCTTGGGGTTGCTCGCGCCGTTCCCCGCGCCCCTTACGGGGCGCCCCCCGCTCCCGCGCCCCTTACGGGGCGCCCCCTCGTCTCCGCGCCCCCTGCGGGGCCTCGCTAGCCGCAGGTCACCTCGTCGCCCCTGATCGCTCCGAACTCTCCCTGTTGCGCGTCTTCCGCGCGGACCTTGCGGACCTCCCTGAAGTCCGTGCCCGCGATCACTTTCAGGGTCGGGCCCTGGCCCGGGACCGGGCGCAGTTCCGCGCCCGGGAGCGCCGTCGCCAGGGACTTCGCCGAGCGGTCCCAGCGCGGGTCGAAGGCGATGACCGTCCGCGGGGCGGGCCGGGCCGCCGCGCCCGGCACGTCCGCCGGCGCCCCCGTCGTCTGGAAACCGGTCGCCCGCAGCGCCGCGTCGACCTTCTTGCCGAGCCCGGGGGTCCCCGTGCCGTTGTCCACCTGGACCCGGACCTGCTGCGGCGAGACGTCGACCATCGTGGCCTTGCTCTTGGGGCGGTGCGCCGCGAGCGGCTGGTCCTGGCGCAGCGCCTCGAAGAGCCGCCCCGCCTTCACCGGGTGCCACTTCAGCGTCGAGCCGATGCCGGGCACCACCTGCCCGGTGGCGTCCAGCGGCACCGTCGTGAACTCCGACGAGGAGGGCGAGAAGCCCCGCATCGCCCGCCCGAGGTCCAGCATGTCGCCGGTGCCGAAGCCCTTGTCGGCCCGGACCGAGCCGAGCAGCGTCCGCGTCACGTCGCGGAACTTGACCGGGTTCAGCAGCACCCCGCTGCTCGTCGCCTTCGCGATGAGGGCCGCGAGGAAGCGCTGCTGGCGCTGCATGCGGCCCAGGTCGGAGGCCCCGTCGACGTAACGGGACCGCACGTACTGGAGCGCCGCGCCGCCGTTCAGCTGGTGGGTCCCCTCCGCCAGGTCGAGCCCCGTGTGCGAGTCCCTGAGTGGGCGCGCCGTGCAGATCTCCACCCCGCCGAGCACGTCCACCGTCTTCATGAAGCTCAGGAAGTCGACCTCCAGATAGTGGTCGATCTTGACCTTCGTCATGTGCTCGACGGTCTGCACGGTCAGGTTGGGGCCGCCCTCCGCGTACGCCGCGTTGATCTTGTTGGGGTGTTCGTGGTGCTTCTGGCCGGTGTTCCGGTCGGTGTGCGCGGGCAGGTCGGCGTAGCTGTCCCGCGGCAGGCTCACCACGCTGGCGCGGTCCCGGTCCTCCGAGATGTGCACGATCATGATCGTGTCCGTGCAGTGGCAGGGCGCGCCGCCGAGCCGGTACTTCGCCTTCTCCTCCGGCGTGATCTTGTCCCGGCCGTCGGTGCCGACGAGCAGCACGTTGATGCCGTGGCCCGACTCGGGCCTGTTCTTCATGTCCCGGAAGACGTCCACCCGTCTGATGCCCGTGTCCAGGCTGGTGACGACCGAGTGCCCGATGCCCGCCGCGGCCAGGACCGTCACCGAGACGGTGCACGCCACCCGCATCGCCCAGCGGGGCCGTTTCCGCCGCCCGGCGGACGTCCGCCCGGACCGCTGGGCCGGTGGGCGGGGGCGGCGCGGCGCGGGGGCGGGGGAGCGGGGCGGTGTGGGCACGTGCGGAACACCTCCGCGGTGACGGGCGGCTGGGGGTGGGAGACGGGCCGGGGGTCCCGAGAAAGGTAAGGCCATACGAAATGCGGCCCGGGGTAGCGACCCGGACGGCGCGCACCCGTGTCCCCCATTCGCGGTAACGTGACGCGTGATGAACGCGAAGTCCGAGGCGCTGCCTCCAGCCGTATCCGTGATCATGCCCGTCCTCAACGAGGAGCGGCATCTGCGTGAGGCCGTGCACGCGATCCTGCAGCAGGAGTACGCGGGCGAGATGGAGGTCGTCGTCGCGCTCGGCCCCTCCACCGACCGCACGGACGAGATCGCCGCCGAGCTGGTCCGCGAGGACCCGCGGGTCCACACGGTGCCCAATCCGACCGGCCGCACGCCCGCGGCGCTGAACGCCGCCATCAAGGCGTCCCGGCACCCCGTCGTGGTGCGCGTCGACGGCCACGCCGCGCTCTCGCCCGGGTACATCACCACCGCCGTGCGGCTCCTGGCGGAGACCGGCGCGATGAACGTCGGCGGCATCATGCACGCCGAGGGCCAGAACGACTGGGAGCACGCGGTCGCCGCCGCCATGACCTCGAAGATCGGCGTGGGCAACGCCGCCTTCCACACCGGCGGCGAACCCCAGCAGGCCGAGACGGTCTACCTGGGCGTCTTCCGCCGCGAGGCCCTGGAGCGGCAGGGCGGCTACAACGAGGAGTTCATCCGCGCCCAGGACTGGGAGCTGAACTTCCGCATCCGTGAGGCCGGCGGCCTGATCTGGTTCTCGCCCGAGCTGAAGGTCTCGTACCGCCCGCGTCCGAGCGTGAAGGCGCTGGCCAAGCAGTACAAGGACTACGGCCGCTGGCGGCACGTCGTCGCCCGCTACCACGAGGGCTCGATCAACCTGCGCTACCTCGCGCCGCCGACCGCGGTCTGCGCCATCGCCGCGGGCATCGTGGTGGGCGCGGCGCTCACCCCGTGGGGCTTCGTGATCCCCGGCGGCTACCTCGCGGCCATCGCCGCCGGGTCGGTCCCCGCGGGCAAGGGCCTGCCCCTGAAGGCACGGCTCCAGATCCCGGTGGCGCTCGCGACCATGCACATGTCGTGGGGCTGGGGCTTCCTGACCAGCCCGCGCTCGCTCGCCAAGCGGGTCATCGCCTCGCGCCGCCCGGCCGTCCTCGGCACCGCGCAGGAGGCCTGACGGCCCCCGGTCACCCGGTACTTGAAGAGTCGGCCCGGACCCACCAATGAGGTGGGTCCGGGCCGACTCTTCGCGTTTTCGTACGCCCGCGTTCTCGTAGGCCTGCGTTCCCGTCCGCCTACCAGCTGAAGTTCGGGTCGACCTTCATGCACGCCTTCTTGTCGGAGCCGCTGAGCGCGTCCGCGGAGTCCGGCGTGCTGTCGTCCTTCTTCTTCGGCTTGGGCGGCCGCTCGCCCTCGCGCCAGTCGGCGCCCACGACCAGGGTCACCCCGGAGACGTCCGTCGACTTCTTCGCCGAGCTCAGCGGCAGACCGAGCGACTTGGCGACCCGCTGGGCGTCGCCCTCCAGGTCCTTGCTGGGATAGCGGACGACCGTCCGCTCCTCGGTCAGCGCGGTGGCCGCGTCCGGCGTCGCCTTCTTGAAGCCCCGGCCCGCGAGGAGCTGCGCCACCGTCGCCGCCCGGCCGCTGACCGGGGGCTCGGCGTCGGTCCGCGTGCCGTTCTGGACCTGCACCGCGATCTCGTCGTCGGCGGCGGCGGGATCGTCCGACGCCTTCTCCTTGGCCGGCTTCTTCACGCCCTTGCCGTCCAGCGGGATGTCGTCGCGGACCAGCCGGAAGAGCTGCTCCGCGTCGCCGGGCTTGGGGACGACGCGTGCGCCCGCGTAGTCGAACGGCATCGTCGTCATCGTCGTACGGCTCGGCGAGACCTTCTTGAGCTCGTTGCCCAGGTCGTACAGCTTCTTGATGGTGCCGAGGCCGTCGTCGACCTTCAGCGCGCTCGTCGCCTCCTCGGCGAGCTTGCGCAGCTGGTTGGGGCTGGTCAGACCGGTGTTCTCACGGAGCTTGCGGACCAGCGCGTTCATGTACATGTGCTGGGCCTTGGCGCGGCTGATGTCGGTGCCGCCCTCGAAGCCGTAGCGGGTGCGCAGCCACTGCAGGGCCTGCTTGCCCTTGACCTCGGTGGTGCCCTTCTTCAGCTTCAGGCCCGAGCCGTGGCCCTGGCTGTCCCGCGAGTGGATGTTGCGGTCCACGCAGACCGGGACGCCGCCGATGGCGTCCGCCATGGAGACCACGCCCGAGAAGTCCACCATCATGAAGTGGTTGATGTGGATGTTGGTGAGCTTCTCCCAGGTGGCGACCGTGCAGCCGGGACCCCCGCGTCCCAGCGACTCGTTCGTCATGTTCCGCGGGCCGGTCTGCGGATAGACCTTGCCGTCGTCCGGGTCGGTGCACTTGGGGATCTGGAGCAGGGTGTCGCGCGGCATGCTGACGACCGACATGTTGGAACGGTCGGCCGACAGGTGCAGCAGCATCTGTACGTCCGCGAGCGGCGGTGAGCCGAAGGTGTCCTTGGCCCCGCCGAGCTTCTGGTTGGCCTTGGAGTCCCGCGCGTCCGAGCCGATGAGGAGGATGTTCAGCGGGGTCTGGCCCGCGGCGTTGGGGGTGGGCGCGGGCGCCCGGTGCTCCCCGAGGTTCAGGTCGTCCGTCTCGAGGTTGTTGTTGAGGTGCTGGTAGTACAGGTATCCGGCGCCGGCCGTGCCGAGTATCAGCACCGAGAGGATCGTCGCCGACCAGCGCAGGACCCGGCGCTTGCGGCGCGGTGGCCGGTCGCCGCCGGCGCGCCGCCGCCCGCGCTGCCCGTGGCCGCCCCGAGGCGGCTCGCCGCCGCTCCGCGCGGGCTTCCCGGGGTCTGCCGCGTCCTCGTGCGTGCCGTCCCAGCCGTGATCACTCGCGTGCGGGACACGTCGTCGTGTCCCCTCCTTACGCACGCTGTTCTGCCTCATCCCCAGCCCCTCCCCGCCCCATTCCCGAACTGCGGCCGCTCCGCGGCGCCTTGGCGCACTGTTAGATGCAGAACGACCGCTTCAGGTCACTTGGCACACACAGTCTTGTCCGCCTCGACCTTCTTGATGTCCTTCGGCACCTTCGCCGAGGCGTCGATGGGCACCCCCGCGCCCTCGAAGTCGCCACCGAGCGTCAGCTTCATGGCCGGCAGACCCTGTGCGTTCTTCTCGCTCTTGCCCGGCTTCAGGGCGGCGGCGGGCAGACCCATGATGTCGGCGAGCCGACGGGCCTGGTCCGCCTGGTCCGGCGCGTATTCGAGCGTCGTCTTCTTGAGGTTCGAGGGCGCGTTCCCCAGCTGGCTGGACTTGAGCACGCCCTCATTGTTCTGCAGCCAGGTGAGAGTCGTCTGAGCGGCGCCGGTCTTGCCGCTGCCGTTGTAGATGTCGACCCGTACCTCGGAGGCGTCGGCCTTGGGGCCCTTGAGGCGGGCGGCCACCTCGGCCTTCTCCTTCTTCTGCTTCTTCTTCACCGCCGTCAGCGACTGGTCGGCGCGCATCATCGCGAAGAGCTGCTCCGCCTTGGTCGGGTCGGGGACCACCGTGGTGTGGACCTTCTCGGCGGGGTTGTCGACGACCGGGACGGTGGCGAAGCTCAGGTTCTTCACGTCGAGCTTGCCGAGCTCCATGCCGAGGTCCTTGAGCTTCATTATGTCGGCGATCTTGGAGTCGACGGTGAGCGCCTTGGTGCCGGCCTCGGCGAGCTCGATCATCTTCTGCGGACTGGTGAGGGTGTCGTTCGACTTGAGCTTGCGCATCAGCGCGCTGAGGAACTGCTGCTGCAGCTCGATCCGGCTCAAGTCGCCGCCGGTGCCCACCGAGTGGCGGGTGCGGACGAACGCCAGCGCGTCCTCGCCCTCGATCGTGTGCTTGCCCTTGGGCAGCTTCAGATGCGACTTGGGGTCGTCGATGTCCTTGGCGAGGCAGACCTCGACGCCGCCGACCGCGCTGGAGAGCGTCTTGACCGCGTTGAAGTCGGCCACCATGAAGTGGTCGGGCGTGATGCCGGTGATCGCCTTGACCGTGCGCATCGTGCAGCTCGGCGTGCGGTCGGACTGGCCGAGGCTCTCGTTGAAGCGGGCGTTCTGGGTGCCGTCGATGTTCTTCGTGCTGCCGTCGTCCTGCTTCGTCGGGCAGTCCGGGATGTCGACGATCATGTCGCGCGGGATGCTCAACGCGGTCGCGTTCGTACGGTCCTTGGAGACGTGCAGCAGGATCGTCGTGTCGGCGTGGCCGACGCTGCCCTCGTCGCCGTACCCCTTGTTGCCGCTGCCGCTGCGCTTGTCGGTGCCCATCACCAGGATGTTGATGGCCCGGTCCTTGCTGAAGCCGCCGGTGCCCGCGCCGTCGTCGTCTATCGACGTGATGTTGTCGTTGAGGTGCTGGTAGTAGAGGTAGCCGCCGGCGCATCCCGCGACGAGCAGGAACGCCAGCGTGCCGCCCGTCCAGACGAGCACCTTCTTGCCCTTGGACTTGCGCGGCTTCTGCTTGCGCCGGCCGCCGCCCGAGCCGGGCTCCGGTTCCTTGACGCGCCGCCGGCGCTGCCCCGGCACCTCGCGGCGCTCCTCGCGGCGTTCGTCGCGCTCGCCCTGACGGGAGCGCTCACGGCCCGGTTCGGTGCGGCCGCGGCCGCTTCTACGGGGTGACGAGCCACGGGGACCCGGCACGGTCGACTGCCCTGCGGAGGGGCTCAGTCGCAGTTCGTAGTCACCGGTGTCCGGATTGAGCACCCACTGGTCTGCGGGGTCGATGTTCTCCGCCCGCCCACGGCCTTGCGCGTCCACGGTTGTTTGCGTCCTCCGTCGGGGCCACGCGGCGCCTTACCCCCTCAAGAAGGCGCTCGGTCAGTCGTTCCAGCGGTGCGTGGCCGTCAGGGCCCGGCGCACCGGATCGCTCACACTATCCGCCCAGTTCAGCGTCGGACGACGCCGGTGACAAATTCCACTCCCCTACAACTGGGCAATCCGCCGCATTTCTTTGTGGGGCGGGTCCATCCCTTGGGGATCGTTTTACTTACAGGTGGATCCGGCGGCCGTGTTGCCCCGGAATGTCGGGACGGGCGACGGCGTGGGCGCCGGGTCGTCGGGCTTCTCGTCGCTCCCGTCATCGCCGGAGTCCTCGCCATCCTCACCGGTGGCGGGCTGTTCCTCGGCGGAGGGCTGCTCGGAGGCGGACGGCTGTCGCGGGGCCGGCGGATCCGTGGGGGTCCGCGCCTCGCCGGGGCCGGAGCTCTCGGACCGCCGCGGGTCCACCACGACCGGGCTGTCCGTGCGCAGCCGGGTGAAGAGCTGGTCCGCGGCCGGCTCGACGAGCTCGTCGCGGTTGGCGTCGTAGGTGTAGGACTGCCGGGGAACGGTCAGGAACTGCACCTGTTCCGTGGGGATGTCGCGCATTTCGCGCACCAGGTCGTACAGGCCCCGCAGGCTGGCGAGGCCGGGGTCGGTGGTCAGCGAGGACGTCGCCGCGTCGAGCACCGGATAGAGCTTCGTCGGGTTGAGCAGGACGTCGTTGCTCTGCACCTTGTTGACGAGCGCGGCGAGGAACTCCTGCTGGCGGTCCATCCGGTCGGTGTCGCTGCCGTTGCCGAGGCTCTTGCGGGCGCGGACGTACCCCAGCGCCTGCTCGCCGTCGAGCGAGCGCAGGCCCGGCGGGAGCGCCACCTTGGCGTCGGTGTCGTCGATCGGTGCCTTGATGCAGACCTGGACGCCGTCGACCGCGTCGACCATGTCCTTGAAGCCCGCGAAGTCCACGACCATGTGGTGGTCGACGCGGATCCGGGTGAGCTTCTCGACCGTACGGATCGTGCAGGCCGTCCCGCCGAATTCGAACGCCCAGTTGAACTGGGCGAATTGGGGCTGGGTGCGGCTGCCGTCCGAGCGGAGGCAGCCGGGGATGTCCACCATCAGGTCGCGCGGGATCGACACGGCCGTCGCGCTGCGCCGGTCGGCGGCGAGGTGCAGCAGGATCGTGGTGTCCGAGCGCTGGGTGCCCGGGTCCCTGCCGTACTCGCGGTTGCCCGGCCCCGCGCGGGTGTCGGAGCCGAGCAGCAGGATGTTCTGGGCGCCGCTCACCAGCGCCGTCGGACGCTCCTTCTCGAACCGCGCCAGCTCGTCCGCGGCGTCGGTGTCCGTGGTGATGTTCCCGTTGAGCTTCTGGTACGCCGCCCAGCCCACGCCCCCCGCCCCGAGCACCAGGACGGCGACGCCGAGCGCCGTGTAGCGCAGCCAGCGCCGTCTGCGGCGGACGACGCCGGTGCCGGTGGCGCTCGCGCCGGTCCCGGGTCCGTACGTGGCCTTCGGCTCAGGCGGTGCGCCCTCCGGGGCCGGCGGCTCGTCCGGTCCGGAAGGCGTGCCTGCGGTCTCGGTCACGTGAGCGTCCACCCCTCATGGCTGCGTCGGTGCGTGGTCGGTTCCTACGACCATGGACCGGCGCGGCGCCGGGGGCCTCCGGGCCCGGGGGCGGCGTGGGCCGAACGGGCGACAAAACGGGGGAGGCGGGGGCGGGACGGGGGCGGGCCGGAGGGGTCAGCCCGCCGTGACCTTCACCAGCTCGTCCTCGATCCGCTTGCGGAGGCCGTCCTCGGCGAGCCGGTCGAGGTGGCGGCAGAGCACCACGGAGCCGCCCGCCGCGAGCGCCGCGTACAGCCCGGCGCTCAGCCCCTCCCAGGTGGCGTACGGCAGACCGGACAGGATCCGGGTGCCCGGCGTGATGCCGAGCCGCTCCGCGTCGGCGGCCGCCCGCTCCACCAGGGCGGCGCCGGTCAGCTCCTCGCCGCCCACGGCGAGCGCGGGCTCGTCCGGGTCGACGGGCGCGTACGGGGCGAACCGGTCGCCCTGGCCCGGCACCTCCACCGCGTAGTCCGCGAAGCCGGCCGGCGGCTGCGGGAAGCGGCCGCCGAGCGGGCGCAGCGCGAGCGCGACGCGCTCCCCGGAGCAGGCGCGCGCGGCGTCCAGCGCGTCCGGGCCGCTGACGACGAGGTCGGCCGACGCCGGGTCGCCCCCCACATCGGCGAGCACTCCCACCGACGAACAGGCGAGCAGCCACACGGCCGTCTGCCAGTGCGCCGGAAGCAGCAGCACGGCCCGGTCGCCGGGCTCGGCGGCGAGATCGCCCTGGAGCAGATTGGCGGTCTTGGCCACCCAATTGGCGAAGGTGGCCACGGACAATTCCACGCGTTCACCGGTGGCGTCGTCGTAGAAGGTGACGAGGGGGCGGGCCGGGTCCGAGGCGAGCGCGGATCGCAGCAGGTCGGCAGGGGTGCGGTCGTTGGCGTTCACGGGCGCAAGGGTACGCGGGCGGCGTACCGGGCCCCGGCGTGGCGGGGAGCGCGAGCGATCCGAACCCCCGCACTCGGCCGACGACCCGTCAGTTTCCCGATGGACAGATATGCACGGATATGCCAACTATCAGTCGTATGCGTGGATTCCTTGCTTCCTCGATCGGCGTCACGTGCGCGGCCGCCCTTGCCCTGCCCCTCACCCTGCCGTCGTCCGGCGCCCGGGCCGCGACGCCCGGCGCACCGTCGGCCGCCGGGCCCGCGGCGGTGCCCGGCAGCACCCAGTCCCTGCCCCTCGTCCCGCTCGGCTCCGACCGCTCGCTCGGCCCGGCCGAGGTGAGCGAACAGGGCCTGGCCCAGCGCGATGTGCGCCCCTTCTCCCTGGTGGGCGTCGTCTGGAACGACCCCGACGCCGAACTGCTCGGCACCGTCCAGGTCCGCACCCGTGCGACCGGCACCCGCACCTGGTCCGGCTGGCAGCACGTCGAGACGCACAACCACGAACACGCCGCCGACCTCGACACCGCCGAGCGGGGCACCGGCACGGTCCGCGGCTCCACCGCGCCGCTGTGGGTCGGCGCGTCCGACGGCGTCGAGATCCGCGTACGGCCCGAACGGCCCCAGGGCGCGGACCGTTCCGCGCCGCCCCGGCTCCCCGAGGGCCTGCGCCTGGAACTGGTCGACCCCGGCGACGAGGCGCCGCCGCAGGGCGCCAAGCTCGACGTGGGCCACGCCGCGGCGCTGAGCGCCGAGTCCGCCGCGTCCTCCGCGGTCAACGCCGACCTCGCACCGATCGGCGCCGCGGTCATCCCCGAACTGACCAAACGCCAGTCGGAGGACGACCTGATCGCCGCCCGCGGCGGCCCGGACGCGGTCGGCAAGGTGCGCCCGCACATCGGACCGCGGCCGCGCATCGTCACGCGGAAGGGCTGGGGCGCCGACGAACGGCTCCGCGAGAAGAACTTCGCGTACACCAGGACCGTCAAGGCGGCCTTCGTGCACCACAGCGCGTCCGGCAACAACTACCGCTGCTCACAGGCGGCGTCCGTACTGCGCAGCATCTACCGCTACCACGTCAAGAGCAGCGGCTGGCGCGACTTCGGCTACAACTTCGCCGTCGACAAGTGCGGAACCATCTACGAGGGACGCGCCGGAGGGGTGACCAAGCCGGTCCTCGGAGCCCACACCCTCGGGTTCAACAGCAACACCACGGGCATCGCGGTCCTCGGCACGTACAGCAACACCGCGCCGCCGAAGGCGGCCGTCAAGGCCGTCGCCAAACTGACCGCGTGGAAGCTCGGTCTGTACGGCGCCAACCCGCGCGGTACTACCGTCCTGAAGTCCGGGGGTGGCAATCTGTACAAGAAGGGCAAGAACGTCCGGCTCCACGTGATCTCCGGGCATCGCGACGGATTCGCCACCGACTGTCCCGGAAACCGCCTGTACAAGAAGCTCGGCTCCACCCGGACGAGTTCGGCGAAACTCCAGGGTCGCTGAGCCCCGACGCACCGCCCGGACCGCACGATCTGCACATCCGTCTGCATACACTGGCCGGCCGAAACCCCCGTTCGGCCGGCCCCAGCAGGAAGCAGAGACGACAGGTGACAGAAGCGATCCTCCTGGTCGGCGGCAAGGGAACCCGGCTCAGGCCGCTCACGGTGCACACCCCCAAACCGATGGTCCCGGCGGCCGGCGTGCCGTTCCTCACCCACCAGCTGGCGCGGGCTCGTGCCGCGGGCGTGGAGCACATCGTCCTCGCCACCTCCTACCTCGCCGAGGTCTTCGAGCCGTACTTCGGCGACGGCTCGGCGCTCGGCCTGCACATCGAGTACGTCACGGAGACCGAGCCCCTCGGCACCGGCGGCGCCATCCGCAACGTGGCGTCCCGGCTGCGCTCGGGCCCCGGCGAACCGGTCCTGATCTTCAACGGCGACATCCTCACCGGCCTGGACATCCGCGCCCTGGTCGCCACCCACGAGGAGTCGGGCGCCGACGTCTCCCTGCACCTGACCAAGGTCGACGACCCGCGCGCCTACGGCCTGGTCCCCACCGATCCGACCGGACGCGTCACGGCCTTCCTGGAGAAGCCGCAGACCCCCGAGGAGATCGTCACCGACCAGATCAACGCGGGCGCGTACGTCTTCCGCCGCTCGGTCATCGACACGATTCCCGAGGGCCGCCCGGTCTCCGTCGAACGCGAGACGTTCCCCGGCCTGCTCGCCGCCGGGGCCCACCTCCAGGGCATGGTCGACTCCACGTACTGGCTGGACCTCGGCACCCCGCAGGCGTTCGTACGGGGCTCCGCCGACCTGGTCCTCGGCCGCGCGCCCTCCCCGGCGGTGCCCGGCCGCCGCGGCGAGAGCCTGACCCTGCCCACCGCCCTCGTGGCCCCCGACGCGAAGCTCACCGGCGGCACGGTCGTCGGCGAGAACGCGCGGATCGGCGAGGGCGCCCGCGTCTGCGGCAGCACGATCCTCGCCGGCGCGGTCGTCGAACCGGGCGCGGTCATCACGGACTCCCTGGTCGGCGCGGGCGCGCGGATCGGCGCCCGCTCGGCGCTCACCGGCGCGGTGATCGGCGACGGGGCGGTCGTCGGCGCCGACAACGAACTGCGCGAGGGCGTACGGGTCTGGTGCGGGGCGACGCTGCCGGCGGGCGCGGTCCGCTTCTCGTCGGACCAGTAGGGCGGGCCCTCCCGCGGGTGCCCCGCCGGGCCGGGCCGTCGCCTACCCTCATACAGATGTCGTCCCGTTTCGCCCCGCGCCCCACCCGCACCACCGTGCGCGGTGGCGAGACGGCCGTACCGGCGGGCGTCCCGCACCAGCACACGGCGCCCCGCCCGTCGGCCCGGACCCGCACCTGGAAGCCCCCCTTCCCTCTCGACCTCGGCCTGACTCTCGGCGCGCTGCGCAGGGGACCGGCCGACCCGGCGTTCCGCACGACCCCCGACGGCTCCGTCTGGCGGGCGAGCCGCACGCCGGAGGGGCCCGGCACGCTGCGGGTCGTCGTCCGCTCGGGCACGGTCGACGCGGAGGCGTGGGGGCCGGGCGCGGACTGGTTCCTGGACCGGCTGCCGGACCTGCTCGGCGCGTCGGACGACCCGGACGCCTTCGCTCCGCGGCACCGGCTGCTCGCGGTGACGGCACATCGGCGGCCCGGCCTGCGGCTCACCCGTACGGGACTGGTGATGGAGTCGCTGATCCCCTCGATCCTGGAACAGAAGATCACCACGGACGAGGCGTACCGCGCGTGGCGCCTGCTCCTCCGCAAGTACGGCGAGCCGGCCCCCGGCCCCGGCCCCCACCTGTATGTGATGCCGGCGCCCCGCACCTGGGCGCTGATCCCCTCCTGGGAGTGGCACCGGGCGGGCGTGGACAACAAGCGGGCGTCCACGATTCTGCGCGCGGTGGCGCGGGCGTCGCGGCTGGAGGAGGCGGCGACGATGGAGCCCCTGGAGGCGCAGGCCCGCCTGGAGGTGATCCCGGGCATCGGCCCGTGGACCTCGGCGGAGACGGTGCAGCGGAGCAACGGGGCGGCGGACGCGGTGACGGTGGGGGACGTCCACCTGCCCGGCATCGTGGGCTACGCGCTCGCGGACGACCGCGATGCGGACGACGCGGAGATGCTGCGCCTGCTGACGCCCTACGCGGGCCAGCGGCACCGGGCGACCCGCCTGATCTGCCTGAGCGGCCACACGCCGCCGCGCCGGGAGCCGCGGATGAGACGGACGAACATCGCGGCGTGGTAGCGCGGCGGTGGTAGCGCGGCTGTCGAACCTTCACGTGCGCAGTTCCCCGCGCCCCTGAACCGTCCCCCGGTCGTTCTTCGTGTGCGGGAGCACGCTGGCTGCTCGCGCAGTTCCCCGCGCCCCTGAGGGCGGACCTGTTCGCTGCCTGGTGCGGGTGGAGGTTGGTTGCTCGCGCAGTTCCCCGCGCCCCTGAGGGGGTCCCGTTCGCTGCTTGGTGCGGGCGGCGGATGAATGACGCGCCGGGGGCACGCTTCAGGGGCGCGGGGAACTGCGCAAAAAACGACGACGGCCCGCAGCAGGCGACGGACCCGGGGGACCGGCTTCAGGGGCGCGGGGAACTGCGCAAAAAACGACGACGGCCCGCAGTAGGCGACGGCCCGGGGGGACGAGCTCAGGGGCGCGGGGAACTGCGCAGAACACCGCCAAAGCCCGCCGCAAGCGACAAGCGACCCTCAGCGAACGACCACGAAGTCCCCCACACTCCGCCCAGCCCGAGCCGCAGGCTCACCCGCCGGGTGCCCCACCGCAACCGCCCCCATCGGGTCCCACCCGGCAGGCAGCCCGAGAACGTCCCGTACGACCCCCCGGCAGAACATCGTCGACGAAACCCACGCGGAGCCGAGCCGCTCCCCGGCCAGCGCGACCAGGAAGTTCTGGACGCCCGCCCCCGCCGCGACCACGAACATCTCGCGCTCCGCCCCGTCCCGCCGCGCGTCCCCGTACGTGTGGGAGCCGTCCGTCACCAGGCACGGCACCACCAGATACGGCGCCCTGCGCAGCACGTCCCCGCGCCGCACCCGCTTGGCGATGGACTCCTCCGACCTGCCGTCCCGCCGCAGATCGGCGATCCACGCGTCCCGCATGGCGTCGAGCAGTTCCCCCCGCGCCTCGGCGGACTCCAGGAGCACGAACCGCCACGGCGTCGTGTGGTGCGGCGCCGGCGCGGTGAGCGCCGCCGCGACCGCCCGCCGCACGGCGCCCCCGTCGACCTCCTCGTCCGTGAACTCACGGACCGTGCGCCGCAGCGTCACCGCCTCCCGCACCGCCTCGGACGTACCGAGCCGGAACATGTCGTCGCGCGCACCGCGCACCAGCGGACGGGCCCCCTCGTCCGGCTCGTCGCGGGCGGCCACCGCGTGCGGCAGCCCGCGGACCACCGCGACGGGCAGCCCCGCGGCCTTGCCCTTCACGAGGTCACCCGCCGCGGCGAGTTCGTCCGCGGTCGCGACGACGGTCGCGCTCAGCGGATTGCCGTGCGCGTCGGTCCCGCCCCGCAGGTCGTCGAGGACCCGCACCCCGGCCGCCCCGATGGCGACGTCGGTGAGCCCGGCCCGCCAGGGCCGCCCGAACGTGTCGGTCACGATGACGCCGACGTCCACGCCGAGCGCGTCCCGCAGCCCCTCCCGCACCGCCCGCGCCGACGCGTCGGGGTCCGACGGCAGCAACAGCACGGTGCCGGCGGGCGTGTTGGACGCGTCGACCCCGGCCGCCGCCATCACGAGCCCCTGCCGGTTCTCGACGATGCGCAGCGTGCCGCGGCGCGCCACCACCCGTACGGTCTCCTCGTCGACGGCCGCCTCACGGTCGGCCGCCTCGATGACCCGCCCCTCCGCCTTGCTGGCGATCTTGGAGGTGACGAGGACCACGTCACCGTCGGCGAGCCCCGGCTCGGCGGCCGCGATCAGCTTGGCGAGGTCGTCGCCCTCCCGCACCTCCGGGAGTCCCGGCACGGCCCACACGCGGTAGGACGGCGAGGTCACGCGCGTACCTCCGAGGCGAGGGCGAGGGCCTGACGGGCCATCTCGGCGGCGGCGTCGACGTCGGTCATCATCAGCGGCACCGCCCGGCACCGGATCCCGGCGCTCTCCACCCGCTCCACCACGCCCGCGTCGACCGTGTCGACGAGCCAGCCGTCGAGCAGCCCGCTGCCGTAGTGCTCGGCGACGGCCGCCGCGCTGGTCTCCACGCCCACGGCGGCGAGCACCTTGTCGGCCATGCCCCGCACGGGGGAGTCGCCGACGATGGGGGAGAGGCCGACGACCGGCACGCCCGCGTCGGCGATGGCCTCGCGGATGCCCGGCACCGCGAGGATCGTGCCGACGCTCACCACCGGGTTGGACGGCGGGAAGAGCACGATGTCGGCCTCGGCGATGGCCTCCAGGACCCCGGGCGCGGGCTTGGCCTGCTCGGCGCCGACCGGCACCACGGCGTGCGCGTCCACGGAGGCGCGCAGCCGCACCCAGTACTCCTGGAAGTGCACGGCCTTCTGCTCGCCGTCGACCGTGACCGCGACGTGCGTCTCGACGCGGTCGTCGGACATGGGGATGAGCCGCACGCCGGGCTGCCACCGCTCGCACAGCGCCTGCGTCACGGCGCTGAGGGGGTAGCCCGCGCCCAGCATCTGCGTCCGCACGATGTGTGTGGCGAAGTCCCGGTCGCCGAGCCCGAACCACTCGGGCCCGACGCCGTACGCCGCGAGCTCTTCCTTGACCTTGAACGTCTCGTCCGTACGCCCCCAGCCCTGCTCCTCGTTGATGCCGCCGCCCAGCGTGTACATCACGGTGTCGAGGTCGGGACAGACCTTCAGCCCGAACAGGTGAATGTCGTCACCGGTGTTGCCGATGACCGTGATGTCCGCGTCGGGCGCGGCCTTCTTGAGCCCGCGGAGGAAACGGGCGCCGCCGATGCCGCCGGCCAGAACCACAATGCGCATGGCCCCCAGCATGTCAGGCGGGTACGACAGTGCGTCAGGCGGTCACGGCATCCCCGGTGGTGTCGGGGGCGAGCGCGGCGGCGCACCGGGCGGCGTGCATCGGCATCTCGGTCAGGCCGGGGTAGTAGACGTGCAGGCTGACGGCGGGTTCGAGGGAGTCGTTGACGACCTCGTGGACATAGCCGGGCGCGAAGACGCGCTGCGCGCCGGCGCCGAGCGCCCGTGAGCCCCCCGCGGTGTGCTCGGTCAACTCGCCCTGCAGCACGGTGAGGATCCCCGAGGAGCGGCCGTGGTCGTGCCGGCCGCTGCCCTGTCCAGGCACCCAGGAGAGCAGCCACACCTCGTAGCCGATAGGGGCCTCCCCTGCTCGAGCGGAGCCGAGAGCTTGGGGAACGGTGCGCAGCCGGTGGTACCAGCGGCTGGTGGCGTCGTACTCGACGAGGTGCTCCCACTGGGAGCGGTCGGCGGCGATGGCGCGGGCGAGGCCGACGAACCCGGCCACGGTGGCGGGGTGCTCGCGGACGGGCTGCAGGAGGTGCGGGACCTCGAGGAGGTCGCCGGCGATCTGGAGGTCGCTGTCGCTGTTCATCGTGCGGTGGTTCCTCAACGTAAGAGTGCTGGGGTGGCGCGAAGAAGGGTGGAGCGCGAGGAGGGCGGTGCGGCCGGACACGGTCGCGGAGACCGGCACCGGGACCGGAAGAAGCCCGTCACGGGGTGGAGCGGGGAAAACGGCTCAACAGCTGGAGTGGCTCAACAGCTGGAGCAGGAACAGCGACAACGCGCGTGGGCAGCACCGATGGACCCGCTGGTGCGGGTCATCGAAAGAGCCATGTTCGCGAGCATGCCCACCAGAACACCGGCTCACACCTTCGGTGTCAAATCAATGTCCGGTATGTGGGACATGGTTCACCTCATCCGGTTGTTCTCTCAGGCGAAAGGTTTGTGCACCCACCTCTGGGGACACATGGCGCAGCAACCGGCTCTCAAACATCGACGTCCTCCCTAATGAGACCTCATGAGGTCCTCCGAGTGGGAACGTTCGGCTGAGCGTCGGACGGGCCGTCGACGGTGTCATGGTTTATGCCGATTTGAACACTTTCCGCATACCCTTGGTTCCGCAGAGTGAATAAGGGGCCCAATAGCAGATCTCGGCTTGACTGGCCCGG
This sequence comes from Streptomyces sp. NPDC041122, assembly GCF_055592445.1. NCBI lineage: Bacteria > Bacillati > Actinomycetota > Actinomycetes > Kitasatosporales > Streptomycetaceae > Streptomyces > Streptomyces sp. NPDC041122. The sequence goes on from NZ_JBVIYQ010000010.1 coordinate 431,386, forward strand.
ATCGGCACACTTGTAATTTCACTCGTGTCGTTCAGCCGAAATCGGTAGCGGCAGCACCACGGGGACGCACAGACAGACGAGGGGCGCACATGACCGAGCTGGTTCAGGAACTGCTGGTCGAGGACGCGGACGAGGAACTCGGCTGGCAGGAGCGCGCACTGTGCGCCCAGACCGACCCCGAGTCCTTCTTCCCCGAGAAGGGCGGCTCCACGCGCGAGGCCAAGAAGGTCTGCCTCGCCTGCGAGGTCCGTTCGGAATGCCTCGAGTACGCACTCGCCAACGACGAGAGATTTGGTATCTGGGGCGGCCTGTCGGAGCGCGAACGGCGCCGGCTGAAGAAGGCCGCCGTCTGAAGCACGAGCGCTCCCGCCCGCGGACGAGAAGCCGGTACGCGAAGACAGCGCGAAGACAGGACGAAGGAAGCACGTGAAGGGACCCGGCCCCGTCGGGACGTGCCGCCCGATCAATTCGGCACACACCTCCCTCAACCAATGCGCAACGAACGGCCCGTCACCCGTGGGTTATCCACAGGCGGCGGGCCGTCCTCATGCCAGCCGTTAGTGTGGGGCCCCGTCCGAGACGCCCCGGCGCCCCCGCAGGGCGCAGGCGTCCACCGCAGTCCATCGAACCGGGGCCCGTACCTCGATGTCCGTGCACAGCCATTCGGCAGCCCGTCACCACGACGCTGCCGCACCCGAGTTCCCGCGGCACGTCGTGACCGCCGTGCTCGTCTCCCACGACGGCGCCCGCTGGCTGCCCGACGCCCTGGCCGGGCTCCTCGGCCAGGAGCGCCCCGTGCAGAACGCGGTGGCCGCGGACACCGGCAGCGCGGACGACTCCGCCCGCCTGGTCACCGAGGCCCTCGGCGCCGACCGCGTGCTGCACCTCGCCCGGCGCTCCGGCTTCGGCACCGCCGTCGACGAGGCCGTCCGCACCGCCGAGGTGCTCACCCCCGAAGAGCTGCCGTACCTCAAACGCCCCAGCGGCTGGGACCCGGTGAGCCGCAGCTGGCGCGACGACGCCTACGACCTGCCGGAGCTGCCGCACGGCGAGCCCGTGCAGTGGCTCTGGCTGCTGCACGACGACTGCGCGCCCGACCCCGACGCCCTCGCCGAGCTGCTGCGCGTCGTGGAGAACGAACACGAGCTCGGCAAGGACGTCGCCGTCGTCGGCCCCAAGCTCCGCGGCTGGTACGACCGCAGGCAGCTCCTGGAGGTCGGCGTCACCATCGCCAACAGCGGCCGCCGCTGGACCGGCCTGGACCGGCGCGAGCAGGACCAGGGCCAGCACGACCACGTCCGCCCGGTGCTCTCCATCTCCACCGCCGGCATGCTCATCCGCCGCGACGTCTACGAAGAGCTCGGCGGATTCGACCGCCGACTGCCGCTGATGCGCGACGACGTCGACCTGTGCTGGCGCGCGCACACCGCGGGCCACCGCGTCCTCGTCGCCCCCGAAGCCGTCGTGCGGCACGCCGAGGCCTCCTCGCGCGAGCGCCGCACCGTCGACTGCGTCGGGCGCACGGCGACCTCCCCGCACCGCGTGGACAAGGCCGGCGCCACCTACACCCTGCTCGTCAACGCCCGCTCGGCCGTGCTGCCGTGGGTCCTCCTCCGGATCGTCCTCGGCACCCTGCTGCGCACCGTCGCCTACCTCGTCGGCAAGGCGCCCGGACAGGCCGTCGACGAGATCACCGGCCTCCTCACCACGCTGTTGCGGCCGGGGCGCGTCCTCGCCGCCCGCAAGACCCGCGGCAGGTCCGCGCTGGACGCGGGCGAGCTGCGCCAGCTCTTCCCGCCGCCCGGCGCCACCGTGCGCGCCACCGTCGAACAGGCCGCGGGCGGCCTCATGGGCCGCGCCGACGCCGAGGCCCCCGCGGGCGCGGGACGGCACGGAGTCGTCGAGTCCGGACCCGGCGGCGACGACGCCGACTTCCTGGAGATCGAACAGTTCGCCCGCCTCAAGCGCATCGCCCGGAAACCGGGACCGATGCTCTTCGTGGTGCTCCTGTTCGCCTCGCTCATGGCCTGCCGCGAACTGCTGGGCACCGGAGCGCTCGCGGGCGGCGCGCTGCTGCCCGCCCCCGTCGACTCCGCGGAGCTGTGGGCGCGCTACCTGGACGGCTGGCACCCCGTCGGCACCGGCGGCACCCAGGGCGCGCCGCCCTACGTCGCACTCGTCGCGGGCCTGTCCACCCTGTTCTTCGGCTCCACCGGGCTCGCGGTCACCGTGCTCCTGGTCGGCTCGGTGCCGCTGGCCGGCTTCGCCGCGTACTTCGCCTCCCGCCCGCTGGTCACCTCGCGCTTGCTGCGCGCGTGGGCGTCGATCGCGTACGCCTTCCTGCCCGCCGCCACCGGCGCGCTCGCGGGCGGCCGCATCGGCACCGCGGTCCTCGCCGTCCTGCTGCCGCTCATCGCGCGCGCGGGCATCGCGGCGAGCGGCCTGGCCACCGCGCGGGGCACCCGCGGCACCTGGCGCGCCACGTGGGCGTACGCACTGCTGCTGACCCTCGCCACGGCCTTCACCCCGATCGTCTGGCCGATCGCCCTGGTGCTCGGCCTCGCCCTGCTGGTGGTGCGCCGCGGCGACATCACCGCCTACGGCCTGCGCTTCCTCGCCGCGCTCGGCACCCCGCTGCTCGTCCTCGCGCCGTGGTCCCTGACGCTGCTGCCCTTCGGCTTCTTCCGGGAGGCGGGCCTGGAGTTCGGCGCCGACTCGGCCGGCGCCCTCGACCTGCTCGGCGCGGGCCCCGGCGGCCCCGGCACCGTGCACGGGCTGCTGCTCATCGGCATCGTCCTCGCCGCCCTCGGCGCCCTGCTGCGCACGGAGCGCCGCCGCGCGGTCCACACCGCCTGGGCCGCCGCGCTGGTGTCGCTGGTCTTCGCCGTCCTGTCGAACGGCTCGACGTGGGCCGGACCGGCCACCCTCGTGTACGGCATCGCGCTCCTGGCCGCCGCCGCACTCGGCGCGGACGGGGCACGCGCGCGTGTCGCCGAGCAGAGCTTCGGCTGGCGTCAGCCGGTGGCCGCGCTCATCGCCTTCGCCGCGGCCGCGGGGCCGCTGGTCATCGCCGTCGGATGGATGATCGACGGCGCCGACGGCCCCCTGGAGCGGCGGGACCCGGTGCAGGTGCCCGCGTTCGTCGCCGAGGAGAGCGGCACGGAGGACCAGGCCCGCACCCTCGTCCTCGACAGCGACACGGCCGCGAAGGTCGCCTACACGCTCGTACGGGGCTCCGGCGGCCGGCTCGGCGACGCCGAACTCGCCGCGGCCGCCCCCGACGACGGCCGGCTGGACAAGATCGTCGCCCACCTCGTCGCGGGATCCGGCGCCGACCAGGCCGACCAGCTCGGCGGCTTCGCGGTGCGCTACGTCCTGGTGCGGGACGGGGCGCCCCGCCAGATGGGCCGCACCCTGGACGCCACCCCCGGCCTGACCCGGCTCAGCCAGGAGGACGGGAGCGCGCTGTGGCGGGTGGACCGGCAGGTCTCGCGCGCCGCCGTCGTGCCCAGGACCGGCGACCCGGAGCCGGTCGCGGCCGGCCCCGTCGAGCTGCACACGAAGATCGACTCCGGAGACGCGGGCCGCGTCCTGCGGCTCGCCGACTCGGCCGACCCGGGCTGGACGGCGACCATCGACGGCCGCCCGCTGCCCCGCACCACTGTGGACGGCTGGGCACAGGGCTTCGAACTGCCCGCCGCGGGCGGCCACCTGGACGTCACGTTCGACGCCCCGCTGACGCACACGGCCTGGCTGTGGGCGCAGGGCGCGCTCGGCGTCGTCCTCGTGGTGCTCGCCCTGCCGGGGCGCCGCCGCGACGTCGACGACGACCTCCCCGAAGAGCCCGTCGTGCCGGCCCAGGCGGTCGAGGGCGAGGGCCGCAGGGCGCGCAGGCTGCGGGCGCAGAGCGAGCAGGCCGCCCAGGAGGCGGGCCAGGACGTGCCGCCGCCTCCCTCGGAGGAGGCCCTGGCCTCGGTCCCGCAGCAGCAGGCGGCGTCCCACGAGGCGTGGGAGGCCCCCGCCCGCGCGGGCGCCGAAGAGGGCGCGTACGGCGGCGGCCGGGGCTACCAGGACGGCGCCTACCCGGACGGGAGTTACGAGCAGCAGGGGTACCAGCAGGACGCCCACCAGGGCGGCCAGTACGACCCGTACGCGTCCTACGGCGGGGCGGGCGGCGTCTACGGCAGCGGGCAGTACGGCGGCGGCCAGTACGGCAACGAGGCGTACGGCAGTGAGGCGTACGGCAACGAGTCGTACGGCGGCGAGCAGCAGTACGGGCAGCCGTACGACCCCTCGTACGAGGAACAGCAGCCCCCGATGCCGCCGCCGCCCCCGCGACCGCCGCACGGCACCGACAGTGAGCGCCCCGACGGGAGCCAGCAGTGAACCGCACCACCCAGTCCCTGATCGCCGTGGCCGTCGCGCTCGGCGCCGTCACCGGATTCGCCGCGTTCGGCGGCCAGGACGGCACCGGCGACGACGGCGCGAAGACCGCGGCGCACCAGCCCGTCGAACGCACCAGCCTGCTCTGCCCGGTGCCCAGCGGCTCCGACCTGGCCGAGACCTCGTACACCGCGTACACCCCGAAGGGGAGCGGCGGCGGCGCGGCCAAGGGCACGGCGGAACTGGTGCCCGTGACCAAGGCGTTGACGGACGCGCCGAAGGACGACGGCAAGAAGACCAAGCCGTTCCTCACCCAGAAGGCGCCGGGCGAGCCGGTCGCGGGAGAGGAGTCCGGCGCGGAGGCGCCCGCCCTGATCGGCACGGCCGACGGCGCGCTGGCCCCCGGCTGGACCGTGCAGCAGACCACCACGTACGCCGCGGGCAGCGGGCGCGGCATGCAGGGCACCAACTGCACCGCGCCGGACACCGACTTCTGGTTCCCGGGCGCGAGCACCGCCAAGGGCCGCAGCGACTACATCCACCTGACCAACCCGGACGACTCCGCCGCCGTCGTCGACGTGGAGCTCTTCGGCCCCGACGGCGAGGTCACCTCCCAGGTGGGCGACTCGATCCAGGTGCAGCCGCACTCCAGCGTCCCGGTGCTGCTCTCCACACTCGCGGACAAGCAGTACACGAACCTCACGATGCACGTGACCGCGCGCAGCGGCCGGGTCGCGGCCGCCGTGCAGTCCTCCGACGACAAGCTGGGCGGCGACTGGCTGCCCGCCTCCGCCGACCCCGCCGACAGCCTGGTGCTGCCCGGCATCCCCAAGGACGCCACCTCGGTGCGCCTGGTGGCCTACGCCCCCGGCGCCGAGGACGCCGACCTCAAGGTCCAGCTGGCCTCGCCGACCGGCACGATCACCCCGGCCGGGCACGAGAGCCTCCAGGTCAAGTCCGGCATGACGGCCGCCGTCGACCTCGACGACGTCACCAAGGGCGAGGCCGGCTCGCTGCTCCTGACGCCGACCGACAAGCCGGTGCCCGTGGTGGCGGCGCTGCGGGTCACCCGCGGCAAGGGCAGCAAGCAGGAGACGGCGTTCATCCCGGCGACGGAGCCGGTCGGCACCCGCGCGACGGTCGCCGACAACCGCGCCAAGGGCTCGGCCCTCTCGCTGGTCGCGCCGGGAAAGTCGGCGCAGGTGAAGGTGACGGCGTCGGCCGGTACGGAGGGCGGCACGCCGGCCTCGAAGACGTACACGGTCAAGGGCGGCACGACCCTGGAGATCGACCACCCGCCGGTGCCGAGCGGCCTCAAGGGTGCCTACGCCCTCACCGTCGAGCCGGTCTCCGGAGGAGCGGTCCACGCGTCGCGGACGCTGTCGCGGACCGAGGAGGGCATCCCCATGTTCACCGTCCAGACGCTGCCCGACGACCGGGGGACGGTCGCGGTGCCGACGGCCGAGCGGGATCTGTCGGTGCTGCAGAAGTAGGGGCGGCGCGGAGGCTTCCCGGGGTGGGGCGGGGCGGGCTACTCCTCGTCCCCGTAACGCGGGTCGACCGACTCCGGGGAGAGGCCGAGCAGCTCGGCGACCTGCTCGACGACCACCTCGTGCACCAGCGCCGCACGCTCCTCGCGCCCCTTGGTGCGGATCTCCACCGGGCGCCGGTAGATGACGACGCGGGCGGGCCGCCCCTCCGCCGCCGTGGTCGTGCCGCCCAGCGGGACCACCTCGTCCTGCCACTCCGCGTCGGGGCGCGCCGGGGGCGGCACCTCGAGGACCAGGAACTCGATCTCCGTCAGCTGGGGCCAGCGCCGCTCCAGGCGCTCCACGGAGTCCTGCACGAGGTCGGTGAAGGCCTCGCCGCGGCTCGCGGAGAGCGGGACCTGCGGCGGCGCCACAGGGCCACGCATGCCCCGGCCGTGGCGGTCGCGGCGGCGGGGCCTCGGGTCGGCGGGCGGGCTCTGTACGGGGTCGTCCATCACTGACGAAGCGTAGTCCCCGAGATCGCCCTTTCCGCGCGGTGCGCGACATGTCGCTTCCTGACCGTTCCGGCCGAGCTTGGACTCGATTCCGCATCTCTCCGGGACCGTCGGGCCCGCGCCAAATGACGTGATCCGCGCCATGTGGTGACCGGATTCACCACCATGGGCCCTTGGGGCCACTGGTGTCCACGCAGGTCAGCGAGGTCCGTGCGGCCCACCGCGGCACGCGCGCCAGGACACGACACGGTGGGGTGACCTCGGGGAGAGTCGTCGCGGCCCGCTCAAGAGTGCGGTACCGTCCAACGTCGTGAGCCCTGTACGTCGCTGTTCGCGCACCGCTTGCGGCCGTCCCGCCGTCGCGACGCTGACGTACGTCTACGCCGACTCGACCGCGGTCCTCGGCCCCCTCGCCACCTACGCCGAACCCCACTGCTACGACCTGTGCGCCGAGCACTCCGAGCGGCTCACCGCGCCCCGCGGCTGGGACGTCGTCCGGCTCGCCGACGCGTCGGGTCCGGCCCGCCCCTCCGGCGACGACCTCGAAGCGCTCGCCAACGCGGTGCGCGAGGCGGCCCGCCCGCAGGAGCGCACGGCCGAGGCCGGCGGCGGCGGTGCGCGTGCGGCGGACCCGATGGAGGTCGCGCGCCGCGGCCATCTGCGGGTGCTGCGCTCACCGGACTCCTGACGCGGCCCGCGGAGCACCCCGCCCGGGCCCGCACCGGATCTTCTCCGTCCGGAGCATTGACGTCCGTTTGTTGAGGACATGACGATTTCGCCATCCCATCGCCCGGGAGGCGCCCCGTGTTCGTGCAGCAACTGGAGCCCGTGGCCGACTCGCTCGGCCTGTCCGCACTCGTCGCGACCCTGCCCCTCCTGACCGTCCTCGTGCTGCTCGGCGCCGTCCGCATGAAGGCGCACCGCGCGGGGCTCATCGGCCTCGCCGTCGCCGTCCTCGTCGCCTGGCTCGCGTTCGGCATGCCGCTCGGCCAGACCGCCTCCAGCGCCGCACAGGGCGCGCTCTTCGGCGTCTTCCCCATCCTGTGGATCGTCGTCAACGCCCTGTGGGTGTACCGCATGACGGTACGCACCCGGCACTTCGACATCCTGCGCCGCTCCTTCGGACGGCTCTCCGACGACCCCCGCATCCAGGCGCTCGTCGTCGCCTTCTGCTTCGGCGCGCTCCTGGAGGCGCTCGCCGGCTTCGGGGCGCCCGTCGCGATCAGCGCCGTCATGCTCGTCGCCCTCGGCTTCGAGCCGGTGCGCGCCGCGGTCGTCTCCCTTGTCGCCAACACCGCGCCGGTCGCCTTCGGGGCCATGGCCACCCCCGTGGTGACGCTCGCTCAGGTGACGGACCTTCCGCTGGACACCGTCGCCTCGGTGGTGGGCCGCCAGACGCCGCTGCTCGCCCTGGTCGTGCCGCTGCTCCTGGTGGCGCTCGTGGACGGGCGGCGCGGCCTGCGCGAGACCTGGGTGCCCGCCCTCGCCTGCGGGCTCGCCTTCGCCGCCGCGCAGTTCGCGGCCGCCAACTACGTCTCCGCGCAACTCGCCGACATCGGCGCGGCCCTCGCCGGCGCGGGCGCCCTCCTCGCCGTGCCGCACGCGCGCAGGCCGGCCGCCGAGCCCGTCCGCGCGGCCGTCCTCACCGGCGCCCGCAGCGAGGACCTCGACCACCACGACCCGCGCCCCGAAGTGGTGCGCGCCTACGCCCCGTACGCCCTGATCGTCGCCATCTTCTCGCTCGCCCAGATCCCCGCCGTCAAGGACTTCCTCGCCCGGGCCACCCGCACCTTCGACTGGCCCTTCCTGAACGTCGGCGACCCCTCCGGGAAGCCGGTCGGCGGCAACGTCTTCTCGCTGCCGCTCGTCTCCACCGGCGGCACGCTCGTGCTCCTCGCCGGCGTGGCCACCGCGGCGGTCATCGGGGTGCACGCGCGCGTGGCGGTACGGGAATGGGCCGCCACGGTCCACGAACTGCGCCACGCCCTCCTCACCGTGACGTCCGTACTGGCGCTCGCGTACGTCATGAACCTCTCCGGACAGGCCGCCACGATCGGGCACTACGTGGCGGGCGCCGGCGCCGGGCTCGCCTTCCTGTCGCCGGTCCTGGGCTGGTTCGGCGTCGCGGTGTCCGGCTCCGACACCTCCTCCAACGCCCTCTTCGGCGCCCTCCAGGTGACGGCGGCCCAGCAGTCCGGGCTCTCCCCGGAGCTCCTCGCCGCCGCCAACAGCTCGGGCGGCGTCCTCGGCAAGATGATCTCGCCGCAGAACCTGACCATCGCGTGCGCCGCCGTCGGACTCGCGGGCAAGGAGGGCGACCTGCTGCGCAAGGTGCTGCCCTGGAGCCTCGGGCTGCTCCTCGTGATGTGTCTGATCGTGGTCGGGCAGAGCACGGCGGTGCTCGGCTGGATGCTGCCGTGACCCCGGGCACGGGGCGTCGCCGGGGGACGGGTGACCGGCCACGCCCGGCCCGCCGTCGGTGCCAGCGGGTAGTTTTGTGGTGACCGCGGAGAGCTCTCCGTACTCGCTGAACTCGCAGAACCTGCAGAGAGGGTTGGCCGTGACTGCTGATCTGTCCCAGATCGTCAAGGCGTACGACGTCCGCGGAGTGGTCCCGGACCAGTGGGACGAGTCGCTCGCCGAGCTGTTCGGGGCGGCCTTCGCACAGATCACGTCCGCGGACGCGATCGTCGTCGGGCACGACATGCGCCCCTCCTCGCCGGGCCTGTCGCGGGCCTTCGCGCGCGGGGCGGCCGCCCGCGGCGTCGACGTCACGGAGATCGGGCTCTGCTCGACGGACCAGCTCTACTACGCCTCGGGCGCGCTGGACCTGCCGGGCGCGATGTTCACGGCGTCGCACAACCCCGCCCAGTACAACGGCATCAAGATGTGCCGCGCGGGCGCCGCCCCCGTCGGCCAGGACACCGGCCTCGCCGAGATCCGCGCCCTCGTCGAGGGCTGGCTGCGCACCGGCGCCCCCGAGCCCGCGCCGGCCACCGGCACCCTCACGCGGCGCGACACCCTCACCGACTACGCCGCCCACCTGCGCGGCCTCGTCGACCTCACCGCGATCCGCCCGCTGAAGGTCGTGGTGGACGCGGGCAACGGCATGGGCGGCCACACCGTCCCCACCGTCTTCGAGGGCCTGCCCCTGGAGCTCGTGCCGATGTACTTCGAGCTGGACGGCACCTTCCCCAACCACGAGGCCAACCCCCTGGACCCGGCCAACATCGTCGACCTCCAGCAGCGCGTGCGCGAGGAGGGCGCCGACCTCGGCGTCGCCTTCGACGGCGACGCGGACCGCTGCTTCGTGGTCGACGAGAACGGCGACCCGGTCTCGCCCTCCGCCGTCACCGCCCTGGTCGCCTCCCGCGAGCTGGCCAGGCACGGCGGCAAGGGCACGGTCATCCACAACCTCATCACCTCCTGGTCGGTCCCGGAGGTCGTGAAGGAGAACGGCGGCACGCCGGTGCGCACCCGCGTGGGCCACTCCTTCATCAAGGCCGAGATGGCGCGGACCGGCGCGATCTTCGGCGGCGAGCACTCCGCGCACTACTACTTCAAGGACTTCTGGAACGCGGACACGGGCATGCTCGCCGCGCTGCACGTCCTGGCCGCCCTGGGAGGCCAGCAGGGCACGCTCTCCGCCCTCGTCGCCCAGTACGACCGCTACGCGGGATCCGGCGAGATCAACTCCACCGTCGACGACCAGACCGCCCGCCTCGCCGCCATCAAGGAGGCGTACGGCAGCCGGGACGGCGTCACCCTGGACGAACTCGACGGCCTCACCGTGACTGCCGCCGACTGGTGGTTCAACGTCCGCGCGTCCAACACGGAGCCCCTCCTGCGCCTCAACGCGGAGGCCCGCGACGAGGCGACCATGGCCAAGGTGCGCGACGAGGCCCTGGCGATCATCCGCGGCTGACCCCGCCGGTCCTCCCGGACCGACCCCCGCGAACACCGCGGAGGGGCCCGCCCACCGGCCCCTCCGCACCCCCGCGCCCCGCCCCGCACGGAGGTAGGCTGACCAGGCCGCATCCTGAGCGGCACCGGCGCGGACACCGCGCGCGAGCAGCGCGCGGGCCGGCACCAACGCCGTCCACATCAGCTCGAAACGCCATCACATCAGCTCGAAGGGACCCACCCCATGCCGCTCGAAGCCGGCCTCCTGGAGATCCTCGCCTGCCCGGCCTGCCACGCCCCCCTCAAGGAGACGGACACCGAGCTGATCTGCACGGCGGACGCCAAGGAGTGCGGCCTCGCCTACCCGGTCCGCGACGGCATCCCCGTCCTCCTGGTCGACGAGGCCCGCCGCCCCGCGTAACGGCCGGCACCGGCACCCCGCAGGAAACCGCGCACGGCGAATCGAAAGGCCCGATCCCATGCTCGACGAGTCGCTGCTGGACGCCCCGGAGGCACTGGCCCGCGCCGATCGCCGCGGACTGCTGCGCGGCGCGGCGGAGGCGGGTGCCCGCGTCCGCACCGCCGTCCGGCACGCCGCGGAGGCCGGGCTCACCGAGCTCAAGCCCGACGGGCGCCCCCGCGCCGTCCTGATCGCGGGGCCGGGCACCGCCGCCGCCTGCGTCGCCGATCTCCTGGACGGCCTCGCGGGCACCGGCTGCCCCGTCATCCGGCTCGCCCCGACCGGCGTCGCCCCCGCCGCGGGCGCCCTGCGCTGGGCGCTGCCCGGCTGGGCCGGCCCCGTCGACCTGCTGCTCATCGCCACCCCCGACGGCACCGAGCCGGGCCTGTCGCTCCTCGCCGAGCAGGCCTACCGCCGCGGCTGCACGGTCGTCGCGGTGGCCCCCGCGCGCACCCCGCTCGCCGAGAGCGTCGAGGGCAGCCACGGCCTCACCGTCCCCATGGCCTGCTCTCCCTACGGCGCGTACGAAGGGGCGCACGACGACGCCGACCGCGACCTGGCCACGTACGAGGCACGCCGCGTCGAGGACGAGGCCGCGCCCGGCGCCCCCGGCACCCTGTGGGCCCTGCTCGTCCCGCTCCTCGTGCTGCTCGACCGCACCGGGCTGATCGCCGCCCCCGTCGACGCCCTGCAGAAGGTCGCCGACCGGCTCGACCACGTCGCGGAACGCTGCGGTCCGGCCATCGCGACCTACAGCAACCCCGCCAAGACGCTCGCCGCCGAGCTGGCCGACGCCCTCCCGCTGATCTGGACCGAGGGCCCCGCCGCCGCGTCCGCGGGCCGCCGCTTCGCCGCCACCCTCGCCGAGCTGGCCGGCCACGCCGCGCTCGCCGCCGAACTGCCCGAGGCGCTGCCCGCGCACGGCGCCCTCCTCGCGGGCAACCCCGCGGGCGGCGACGCCACCGACGACTTCTTCCGCGACCGGGTCGAGGACCCCGCGGCCCTCCGCGCGCGCGTGGTGCTGCTCCGCGACTCCCCGGCCGACGCCGGCGGCCTCACCGCGGCGCCCGCCGCCCGCGAGCTCGCGCACGGCCACGACGTCGCGATCAGCGAGCTCGAACCGGAGAGCGGCGACGACCTCGAAGCCCTCGCGGAGCTGATCGCCGTCACGGATTTCGCGGCCGTTTACCTGGCGCTCGCCGCGGGGGACCCATCATGACCCCGGCCGCACCGGCAGCAGTTCAGCATTCGCGTACGTAAGGGAGAACCCCTCCGTGGACCGCCTCAGCAACACCATCCGCCCCTACGCCTGGGGTTCCAGCACCGCCATCGCGGAGCTCGTCGGCGCCGAGCCGACCGGCGAGCCGCAGGCCGAGATGTGGATGGGCGCCCACCCGGGCGCACCCTCGCGCACCGGTCGCGGCGCGCTGAACGAGGTCGTCGACGCGGACCCGGAGCGCGAACTCGGCCCGGCGACGGTCGCGAAGTTCGGCCCCCGGCTGCCCTTCCTGCTCAAGCTCCTCGCCGCCGGCGCCCCGCTCTCCCTCCAGGTCCACCCCGACCTCGCCCAGGCGAAGGAGGGGTACGAGGACGAGGAGCGCCGCGGCGTCCCGGTCGACGCCCCGCACCGCAACTACAAGGACGCCAACCACAAGCCCGAACTGATCTGCGCCCTCACGCCGTTCGCCGGCCTGTGCGGCTTCCGGGACCCCGCCGAGACCGCGGACCTCCTGGAGGCCCTCGACGTCGACTCCCTCAAGCCGTACGTCGACCTGCTGCACGCCCAGCCCGAAGAGGCCGCCCTGCGCGAGGTCCTGACCGCCGTGCTCAGCGCCGACCCCGAGCAGATGGCCGAGACGGTCACCGAGGTCACGGCCGCCGCCCGGCACCTCGGCGGCGTCTACGCGCCGTACGCGGACATCGCCCACCACTACCCGGGCGACCCGGGCGTCATCGCGGCGATGCTCCTCAACCACGTCCGACTGCAGCCCGGCGAGGCCCTGTTCCTCGGCGCCGGCGTCCCGCACGCCTACCTCGACGGCCTCGGCGTCGAGATCATGGCCAACTCCGACAACGTGCTGCGCTGCGGCCTGACACCGAAACACGTCGACGTACCCGAACTCCTGCGCGTCGTCCGCTTCGAGGCGACCGACCCCGGCCTCCTGCGCCCCGAGGCGTCGGTCGACGGCGAGGAGGTCTACGAGACCCCGATCGACGAGTTCCGCCTCTCCCGCTTCGTGCTGCCCGAGGGCGGCGCCGCGCACGACCTCACCGCGGCGACCCCGCAGATCCTGCTCTGCACCGCCGGCTCGGTCCGGGCGGGCGAACTGCCCCTGAAGCCCGGTGAGTCCGCCTTTGTCCCCGCGGGCGAAAAGGCCGAAGTGTCCGGAACCGGCACGGTATTCCGCGCCACCGTGGTGGCCTGACGCCCCGCTGCCCTCGCGTGCTGCAACAATGACCCACCGCAAAGGGCGGGCAAAGCACGGCCCGCCCGCGATGGCCGACAACGTACGAAGGCGAAGGGACCCCGGGCACTCATGAGCGCGTCAGGCGGAACAAAGGCGATTGTCGCGGCACTCGGCGCGAACCTCGCGATCGCGGTGGCGAAGTTCGTCGCGTTCATCTTCAGCGGCTCCTCGTCGATGCTCGCGGAGAGCGTCCACTCCCTCGCCGACTCCGGCAACCAGGGACTGCTCCTCCTCGGCGGCAAGAAGGCCCAGCGCGAGGCGACCCCGCAACACCCCTTCGGCTACGGCCGCGAGCGCTACATCTACGCCTTCCTCGTCTCGATCGTCCTCTTCACGGTCGGCGGCATGTTCGCGATCTACGAGGGCTACGAGAAGATCAAGAACCCGCACGAGCTGGAGCACTGGTACTGGCCCGTCGGGGTCCTGGTGTTCGCGATCATCGCGGAGGGCTTCTCCTTCCGTACCGCCATCAAGGAGTCCAACGAGACGCGCGGCAGCCTGAGCTGGGCGCAGTTCGTCCGCCGCGCCAAGGCCCCCGAACTGCCGGTCGTCCTCCTGGAGGACTTCGGCGCGCTGGTCGGTCTGGTCCTCGCACTCGGCGGCGTCGGCCTCGCCCTGGCCACCGGCGACGGCGTCTGGGACGGCATCGGCACGCTCTGCATCGGTGTCCTGCTCATCCTGATCGCGATCATCCTGGCCGCCGAGACCAAGTCGCTGCTGCTCGGCGAGGCCGCGGGCACCGCGGAGGTCGCCAAGATCGAGGAGGCCGTGGTCGACGGCGACACCGTCACCAAGGTCATCCACATGCGCACGCTCCACCTCGGCCCCGAGGAGCTGCTGGTCGCCGCGAAGATCGCCGTCCGGCACGACGAGAGCGCCGCCGAGGTCGCCGCGGCGATCAACGCCGCGGAGGAGCGCATCCGCACCGCCGTGCCGATCGCCCGCGTCATCTACCTGGAGCCGGACATCTTCAGCGAGACGGCGGCGGCCGCCGGCACCAACCCGGCGAAGGCGCCGGGCGGCCACTGAGCCAGTTCCGTACGTCCGTGGAGGGGCCCCGCACCGGTGTGGTGCGGGGCCCCTCCACGTACGCGCGTCCGATGGCCGGCCATCGCTCCCCGGCCGCCGCTCCCGGCCGTCGCTGACCGGCCCACGTCGACCGGCTACCGCACCTCGCGCAGCACGTCGAGGATCGCGGCGTCGTCCGGCGCCGCCTCCAGCTGCCCGCGGAAGCCGGGGTCCATCAGCTTCCGGGAGAGCAGCGCGAGAATCCGCAGGTGCTCGTCGCCGGCGGCGGCCTCCGGCACCGAGATCATGAAGATCAGCTTGGCCTTCGTACCGTCGAGCGAGCCCCACTCGACGCCCTCGGGCGACCGGGCGAACCCGACGAGCGGCGAGTCCACGGCGTCGGTCTTGGCGTGCGGGATGGCGATCTCCTCGCCGAGCCCGGTGGTGCCCTGCTCCTCGCGCCGCAGCGCGGTCCGCACCAGCTCCTCCACGTCGTTGACCTTGCCGGTGGAGGCGAGCAGCGCGGCCATCTCGCGGATCGCGGCCTCCTTGTCGGAGGCGGCGAGCCGGACCGCGACGGTCTGCTCGGTGAGGTAACCGGAGAGGACCTCGTCGGCGGGCTCGGTCTCAGGCTCGGGCTCGGTCTCCGGCTCCGGCTTCAGCTCGGAAGCCGCCACCGGTACGGGAGCCGCCGCTTCCGGTGCCTTGCGGAGGCCCCCCGCCGCGGCGGCGCCCGCGCCCGCCCCGACCCCGGCGAGCACCGGCTCGGGCCCGCCCGGGGCGTCGACGAGCGGAGCCCCGCGCCGCTTGCGCTCGCTGAGGTCGACCAGCGTCACGGTCGTGAGCGCCGTGACGACCGCGCCGACGGCGATCGCCAGGAAGAACATCGGTACGCCGCCGACGGCGCTCAGCACCGCCACGATGGGCCCACCGTGCGGCACCGCGTCCTTCACGCCCGCCATGCCGGCGATGGCGCCGGCGACCGCGCCGCCCAGCATGTTGGCCGGAATGACCTGCGCGGGCCGCGCCGCGGCGAACGGAATCGCACCTTCGGAGATCCCGAAGAAGCCCATGAACAACGCCGCGAGCCCGGTCTCGCGCTCCTGCTCGCTGTAGAGCCGCTTACGGATCAGCGTCGCGAGACCCTGCCCCAGCGGCATGACCGGAATGGCGGCGGCGCACATGCCCATGACGGTCTGGTTGCCGGTCGCGATGAGCCCGGTGCCGAAGAGGAACGCCGTCTTGTTGACCGGACCGCCCATGTCGAACGCGATCATCAGGCCGAGGATCGCGCCGAGCAGGATCGCGCTGGTCCCGGTCATCCCGCTGAGCCAGCTCGTCAGATGCTCGAAGACCCAGGAGATGGGCTTGCCGATGACGTAGATGAAGAACAGCCCGAGCGCCGTCGTCGCGATGATGGGGATCACGATGATCGGCATGATCGGCTGGACGAACTTGGGGACCTTGACCTTCTTGATCCACAGCACCAGATAACCGGCGAGGAAGCCGGTGACGATGGCCCCGATGAAGCCCGCGCCCGCCTTGGAGTCGTACAGCTCACCGGTGTTGGCGATCCAGCCGCCGATCATGCCCGGCACCAGCGCGGGCCGGTCCCCGATCGCGTAGGCGATGTAACCGGACAGGATCGGCACCATCAGCGTGAACCCGATGGTGCCGATCTGGTTCACGTGCATCCAGAACGAGTCGTCGGGGATGACGAGCCCGCCCTTGGGGTCGGTGTGCCCGCCGAGCGACAGCGAGACGGCGATCAGCAGACCGCCGACGACCACGAACGGGATCATGTACGAGACGCCGTTCATCAGCGCCTTGTACGCGACGCTCCGCTCCCGGCCGCCTCCACCGCCTCCGCCGCCCGCACCGCCGCCGGACGGCCGCTCGGCACCGCCGCCGGCCCCGCCCCCGCCGTGCACGGGCGCGCTCTGCACCTGCTCGATCAGCCGCTCCGGATGGCTGATGCCCTCGGACACCCCGACGGACAGCACGCGCTTGCCGGCGAACCTGCCGCGGTCCACGTCCTTGTCGGCTGCGATGATGATGCCGTCGGCTTCTCTGACATCGTTGTCAGAGAGGACGTTCTCGGCCCCGATGGACCCCTGTGTCTCCACCTTCATGTCGACGCCGAGGCTCTCCGCCGCCTGCGAGAGCTTCTCCGCAGCCATGTACGTGTGAGCGATACCGGTCGGACAGGCGGTCACGGCGAGCAGCTTCAGCCTCCGCTGCCCGCCGCTGGCCCCGCCTATGGGGGGATCGGCCGGACTGGTCACGTGGATCTCCTAACACCTTTTGCCGCACGAGATCGCGCGTATGTTCCCGATCTCAAGGCATCCTGCAACACATAAGCCCAGGATCAAACTCGCAAAGGTCCCATAACGTCCGGGTCTGACGGCCTATCCGCCGGACATGCGGTGCCCGGAGGCGGGCTGGGGCGGACTGGGCCGATCGGTGTAGCTTGGGGATGAGCCAGACGTCGCTGCTGATGGCGGTCGGGCGGTCCCCGCACGGACTGTCCGAGGGAGAGAGGGCCTCCGACGGACTGCGCTGCGCGCGTCCGTGCACCCATGTGCCCGACGCCGCAGGTCAGCCATGTCCACCCTCGACTCCACACACGAGGAGCAGCTCACTCATGACTCTCATCAACGGCCAGGACTTCAAGGTCGCCGATCTCTCCCTGGCCGCCTTCGGCCGCAAGGAGATCACCCTCGCCGAGCACGAGATGCCCGGCCTGATGGCGATCCGCAGGGAGTTCGCCGCCACTCAGCCGCTGGCCGGCGCCCGTATCATGGGCTCTCTGCACATGACGGTGCAGACGGCGGTGCTCATCGAGACGCTGGTCGCGCTCGGCGCGGAGGTCCGCTGGGTCTCCTGCAACATCTTCTCCACCCAGGACCACGCCGCCGCGGCCATCGCGGTGGGCCCGAACGGCACGCCGGAGGACCCGCAGGGCATCCCGGTCTTCGCCTGGAAGGGCGAGACGCTGGAGGAGTACTGGTGGTGCACGGAGCAGGCGCTGACCTGGCCGAACACCCCCACCGGCGGCCCGAACATGATCCTGGACGACGGCGGTGACGCCACGCTTCTGGTGCACAAGGGCGTGGAGTACGAGAAGGCCGGCAAGGTCCCCTCGGTGGACACCGCCGAGAACGACGAGCACCGCGTCATCCTGCAGCTGCTGAACCGGACGATCACCGAGGGTTCGCAGAAGTGGACCCAGCTGGCCTCGGAGATCCGCGGCGTGACCGAGGAGACCACCACCGGTGTCCACCGTCTCTACGAGATGCACCGGGACGGCACCCTCCTCTTCCCGGCGATCAACGTGAACGACGCGGTCACGAAGTCGAAGTTCGACAACAAGTACGGCTGCCGCCACTCGCTGATCGACGGCATCAACCGCGCCACCGACGTCCTCATCGGCGGCAAGACCGCCGTCGTGTGCGGCTACGGCGACGTGGGCAAGGGCTGCGCGGAGTCCCTGCGCGGCCAGGGCGCCCGCGTCATCGTCACCGAGGTCGACCCGATCTGCGCGCTCCAGGCGGCGATGGACGGCTACCAGGTCACCACCCTGGACGAGGTCGTGGACAAGGCCGACATCTTCGTCACCACGACGGGCAACAAGGACATCATCATGGCCGCGGACATGGCCAAGATGAAGCACCAGGCGATCGTCGGGAACATCGGCCACTTCGACAACGAGATCGACATGGCGGGTCTGGCGGCGACGCCGGGCATCGTCAAGGACGAGGTCAAGCCCCAGGTGCACACCTGGACCTACCCCGACGGCAAGGTCCTCATCGTGCTCTCCGAAGGCCGCCTGCTGAACCTGGGCAACGCGACGGGCCACCCCTCGTTCGTGATGTCCAACTCCTTCGCGGACCAGACACTGGCCCAGATCGAGCTGTTCACCAAGCAGGAGGAGTACCCGACCGACGTCTACGTCCTGCCCAAGCACCTGGACGAGAAGGTCGCGCGTCTCCACCTCGACGCGCTCGGCGTGAAGCTGACCACCCTCAGCCCGGAGCAGGCCGCCTACATCGGCGTCGAGGTCGAGGGCCCGTTCAAGCCCGACCACTACCGCTACTGAGACCGCTGCCGCCGGCCGACCGGCCGCCGGTCAGCGTCACTTCAGCAGGCCCTCGCCCCCGTGGCGGGGGCCTGCCCCTGTGAGACGGCCACCCACCCGAGGACCAGGAACAGAGCCCATGCCCCGCGGCCGCTATTCGCTCCACGACCCGCACGACCACACCCCCCTCGGCGAAGAACACTTCCACTGCGCACCGGGCCCCTCCGGCTGGCGCTACGTCGCCCAACGGACCACCCCCTCGGCCACTCCCGCCGGCTCCGTCGACCTTGCCCTCGACGACCGCGGACGCCCCATCCGCCTCGAACTCCGCGCGGGCGACTGGCAGGTGCGCGCAGGCGCCCTCAACGGCGTCACCTGGGTCCGCACCGACCCCACCGGCGCACACGCCACCGAAGACAACGCCCCCGCCCACGCCTTCACCGGCACGTCCCCCGCCTTCCTCATCGCGACGGCCCGGCTCCTGCGCCTGACCCCCGCGTCCCCCGCGACCCGAATCCGCCTGGTCGCCTTCACGGACCCGGTCCTGGCCCCCCGCACCCTCGACCAGTCCTGGACCCTGCTGAAAAGCGAAGCACACGCCACTGACAACGGCCCGCTGACCGTCGACGAATACCAGGTCACAGCCCTGGACACCGGCGAACAGCACACCGTCCACCTCACCGGCGACGTGGTCCTCGCGGCCCCCGGTATCGAACTCGAACACCTCGAAACCCCACCGTCGACCTTCACGTGAGGCTCCCTGCGCACAGGGCTCAGGCGGGCGGTACGAACCCGGTGACGGGAGGCGAGGACTCGCCGCCGGAGCCGCCGGGGCCGGGCTGGGCGGGGCGACTGGGGGATTCGGGAGGGGCGGAGGAGACGGGGAAGGAGGCAGGGCCCGCAGAACCAGCCGTACCGGCAGAACGAGTCGCACCGGCGGAAGCACCCGTACCACCTGCACCACCCGCACCGCCTGAACTCACCGAACCGGCCTCCCCGCCAAACACACCCCCACCAAACGCACCCCCACCCCCGAACGCCCGCCGCGCGTCCCGAGCCTGTCGCTCGTGCACGACGGCGGCCAGGTAGGCGGCGGGCGGGACGCCGTGCGGTGCGGGCGCCCCGGTGCACCGCACCAGATCACCGGCGAGACGCTCGGCCATGGCCCAGCCCACCTGCGGATCGAGTTGCTGCATCCGCGACAGGTACTGCCGGATCGCCAGCCACAACCCCTCGGGAACGCCGGACAGATCCAGTCCGGCGAACCGCCCCGCCAGCCAGGGCGGAGGCGGCGGCACAAAAGCGGCCTGCACCGTGGGCACCCGCTCCCGTACGACCAGCGTCCCCGCGAACACGTCCCCGAGCCGCCGCCCGCGCGCGGACACCAGCGACGCGATGCACGCGACGACCCCGAAGGTCAGCAGGATCTCGACGACACCCAGGGCCCCGCGCACCAACGCGTGCCGGAACCGGATCGGCCCCCCGTCGTCCCGCACCACCCGCAGCCCGCACGCGAGCTTCCCGAGCGAGCGCCCATGGCTGAGCGTCTCCACCGCGATGGGCCCGCCGACCAGGATCAGTACGAAACCGGCGACCGCGACGGCGGCGATGGCGGCGTCGTCCAGGGAGGCCGTCGAGGCGAGAACCCCGATGGTCACCAGGAGATAGACCGTCCACGCCACGGCCAGGTCGATCAGCACGGCGAGCGACCGGCTCGGCAGCTTCGCGGGGCGCAGCTCCAACGCCACCGCCTCACCTGTCACCAGTTCACTCACGCCCGCCGCCCTTCCCCGCACTGCCGTAGGAGTGGCCAGTCTGCCAAGCTGAACAATCCCGCGCCGCAGTACGAGGAGCAGCCATCCGATGGACCTCGACGTCTTCGTCTCCGCCCACCGGGCCGAATGGGACCGCCTGGACGCCCTGCTGCGCCGCGGGCGCCGCCTCACCGGCGCCGAGGCCGACGAACTCGTCGCCCTCTACCAGCGCACCGCCACCCATCTCTCCCTGATCCAGTCCAGCTCCCCGGACCCGCAGCTCACCGGCCGCCTCACGCACCTGGTGGCCCGCGCGCGGAGCGCCGTCACGGGCACCCGCCGCGCCTCCTGGCGGGACGTGACGCACTTCCTGACCCGCGGCTTCCCGGCGGCGGTCTACCGCTCCCGCCGCTGGTGGATCCCCACCGCCCTGCTCTCGACGATCCTGGCCGCTGTCATCGGCTGGTGGATCGCCACCCACCCCGAGGTCCAGTCCTCGATCGCGGCCCCCGGCGACCTCCGCGAGATGACACGTCCGGGCGGCGAGTACGAGACGTACTACTCCAGCCACCCGGCGGCCTCCTTCGCCGCCCAGGTCTGGACGAACAACGCCCAGGCCGCCGCGATGTGCCTCGTCCTGGGCGCTTTCCTCTGCTTCCCGGTCGTCTGGATCCTGTTCCAGAACATGCTCAACCTCGGCGTCGGCATCGGCCTGATGTCGTCCGCCGGCCGCCTCGACACCTTCCTGGGCCTCGTCCTGCCCCACGGCCTCCTGGAGCTGACGGCCGTCTTCGTAGCCGCCGGTACAGGACTGCGGCTCGGCTGGACAGTCATCGATCCGGGCCCCCGCACCCGCCGCACGGCCCTGGCGGAGGAAGGCCGCTCAGCCCTGGGCATGGCCATCGGCCTGGCCCTGGTCCTCTTCGTCTCGGGAGCCATCGAAGGCTTCGTCACCCCCTCCGGCCTCCCCACCTGGGGCCGCATCGCGATCGGAGTCGGCGCCGAGCTGACCTTCCTCGCGTACGTCTACGTGCTGGGCGGCAGAGCAGCGCGCGCGGGCGAGACGGGCGACGTTGACCAGCACGAACGCAGCGCCGCTGTCCCACTCGCAGCGTGATGTGCGTTCGACCCTCCAGGCCTGCTAGTCTCCTTCTCGCCCCGGAAAAGCCGTTGACACGGCAGGACCGGGGAGGTAGATTCGAACAGTTGCCTAGAGCTGGACAGAGTCCAGTGGCGGCAGTTAACATCTGCCTGCTTCTCGAATTTCATCGATTACGAGAAGCCACCCCGATCAATCGGAATCCGAAGCCGGTAAGTCCGGCGGAAAACTTCTGATAAAGTCGGATCAGCCGAAAGGCAAAGGCCCTCCAACGGCCACCAGAAATGAAATCCGAACCGGAAACGGAACGGAAAACGGATCTGGTAGGGTTGGAAACACGAAATACCGAAGGGAAGCGCCCGGAGGAAAGCCCGAGAGGGTGAGTACAAAGGAAGCGTCCGTTCCTTGAG
>NZ_JBVIYQ010000011.1:0-167543 GCF_055592445.1 Streptomyces sp. NPDC041122
GGTTCGAGGCGCACGTAGTTGGTCCTGCCCCAGTGGTAGGTGTCGCCGGTGAGCTCGTCGCGCACCGGCACGGTCTCGTCCCAGCCGAGGCCGAGTTGTGGCATGTTCAACGAGACCGTCGCCTCCTGGGTGTGGTGCGGGTCCAGGTTGACCACCACCAGAACCGTGTTCGAACCCTGCGCCGTGGCGGCCGACTTGGAGTAGGCGATCACCGCGTCGTTGTCGGCCCGGTGGAAGTGCAGGTCGCGCAGTTGCTGCAGGGCGGGGTTGGCGCGCCGGACCGCGTTGAGCGCGGTGATGAGCGGGGCGATCGTGGTGCCCGAGCGGGCGGCGGACTCCCAGTCGCGGGGCCGCAGTTCGTACTTCTCGGAGTGCAGGTACTCCTCGCTCCCGGGTCGCGCGGGGACGTTCTCGCACAGCTCGTATCCGCTGTAGACGCCCCAGGCGGGCGAGAGCGTGGCGGCGAGCACGGCGCGCGCCTCGAAGGCGGGCCGGCCGCCCTCCTGGAGGTAGGCGTGCAGGATGTCGGGGGTGTTCACGAAGAAGTTGGGGCGCAGGACGTGGGCGGTCTCACGCGACAACTCGGTGAGATAGTCGGTGAGTTCTTCCTTGCTGTTGCGCCAGGTGAAGTACGTGTACGACTGCTGGAAGCCGATGGCCGCGAGGGTGCGCATCATCGCGGGGCGGGTGAACGCCTCGGCGAGGAAGACGACGTCGGGGTCGGTGGCGTTGATGTCGGCGAGGACCCGCTCCCAGAAGACGACCGGCTTGGTGTGCGGGTTGTCGACGCGGAAGATCCGTACGCCGTGGTCCATCCAGAAGCGCAGCAGCCGTACGGTCTCCGCGACGAGCCCCGGCATGTCCTGGTCGAAGGCGATCGGGTAGATGTCCTGGTACTTCTTCGGCGGGTTCTCCGCGTACGCGATGGAGCCGTCCGCGCGGCGCCGGAACCACTCGGGGTGCTTCTCCACCCAGGGGTGGTCCGGGGAGCACTGCAACGCGAAGTCCAGCGCCACTTCGAGCCCGAGCCGCCCCGCCTCGCCCACGAACGCGTCGAAGTCCTCCAGCGTGCCCAGATCCGGATGGACCGCGTCGTGACCGCCCTCGGGTGAACCGATCGCCCACGGCACCCCGACGTCGTGCGGCCCCACCGAGAGGGAGTTGTCGGGACCCTTGCGGAAGGTGGTGCCGATGGGGTGGATCGGCGGCAGATACACGACATCGAAGCCCATGGCCGCGATCTCCGGGAGCCGTCGCGCGGCCGTGCGGAACGTACCCGAGACGGGCGGCGCGTCCGCGCGCACCTCGGCGCCCTCCGAGCGCGGGAAGAACTCGTACCAGGAGCCGTACAGCGCCCTGCGCCGCTCCACGATCAGCGGCAACTCCTCGGATGCGGTGACGAGTTCGCGCAGCGGGTGCCGGGCGAGGACGTCCTCGACCTCGGGGACGAGGGCGGCGGCGAGCCGGGCCGCGGGGGAGCGGCCGGTGTCGCGCAGGGCGTGGGCGGCGCCGGTGACCACGGCCCGTTCGGCGCGGGGGACGCCGTCGGCGGCGCGTTCATGGAGGCGGGCGCCCTCCTCCAGGACCAGGTCGGTGTCGAGGCCCGCGGGTATCTTGATCCGCGCGTGGTGGCGCCACGTCGTGAGCGGATCGCCCCAGGCTTCCACGGCGTACGTCCAGCGTCCCTCGGCGTCCGGGGTGACGTCGGCGCCCCACCGGTCGGTGCCGGGCGCGAGCTCCCGCATCGGGGTCCAGGGACCCGGCCGGCCCGCGGGGTCGCGCAGCACGACGTTGGCGGCGACCGCCTCGTGCCCCTCGCGGAAGACGGTGGCGGTGACCTGAAACGTCTCTCCCGGCACCGCCTTCGCCGGTTTTCGCCCCCCGTGGACGACCGGGCCGACGTCCAGGACGGGGATGGTGGGGTGTGCGGGTGAGCCTGGCGGGGTTGAGCCAAGAGGCATGTCTGACCGCTCCTGTCCGCGTGCACGGATACGTGGGTGGGGAGGGGTTCCGCGGGGCGTGCCGGCCGGTGCGCCGACATGCGTACCGCAGGAGCCTTCCCACTCCCTTCGGGTGCGCAATCCGGCGCTTTGTTAACTACTAGTGCGTAAGGACCCGTGCAAGACCGGCCCCGCCATGAATGGCGTGACCGGACCAATTCGCATATGCCGTAGGACGTGTTGCCCTGTCCGCATATGCCGCGGGGGTGAAGGGGCGCCGGAAGAAGTCTCATCCGGCACGTGCGGAGGAAGTCGGGAGGGCGAAAAGACTGGCCGGAAGTCCCGGGTCGCCGGGGCGTGGAAAAGGCCCACCGCCGGGTGACGGTGGGCCATGAGAGGTCGGTCGGATCGGCCGGATCAGATGGAGTCGAAGCGCCACATCTGGCTGTTCTCGCCCTGCCAGGGCTCCAGCGTGAGCTGGGTTCCCTCCTTCTCCGACCTGAGGGTCGCCACTCCGTCCATGTACGGGAAGTGGATGCGGAACTTGCCGTCGCCGACCGGCTCGATCGACCACCGCTCCGGATAGGGCTGGTTGGCGATCATCGGCGGGAAGATCTTGAGGTCGCTGAGGGCGAAGTGCGCCTCGTGCGAGGTGACCTTGGACCGGAACACGTAGAGGTTGCCGCTGGTGTGGGTGACCTCCCACTGCTGGTTCTCGCCCTTGTGGTAACTCCAGCCGATGATCGGCACGTTGGGCTCGGCGGTGCCTCCGCTCAGGTCGACGACCCGGTCCTCGTACGCCGCGTTCCTGAGCACGTACACGCCGTTGGAGATGATCTCGGCCATGAGGCCTCCCTGGTGTGTCGCACGCGCCGGCCGCGGTGGTGCGGGCGGTCCGGCGGCGCCTGTCGATCGGACGCCCTCAACCTAGGAGGCGACCGGATGGCCCGATAGATGTGGTTCTGGTCGTGGCAGGGTGTTTTGGTGCGGCTGAAGTGCATCGTCACGTACGTCACCCTTCTCCCGGGGCGCACTGAACCACCGCACCCGGTCCGCCCGCCGCCCCGGTCCCAGAGCAGGACCGGCGGATCACCGGCGGACCTCGAGGTCCGATACCCGCCGGTGCCGGGCGGCCCACCGCGATCGGATGGGGGCATGACGACACAGACGGACGCCGCGCCCCCGGCCGAGAGCCTGCGGGTGCTGACGGCCATGTACGCGGCCGAGGCGGAGTACCTGGCGGCGGGCGGCCCCGGCCGCGCCTCGTTTGCCCTGCTCGCGCCCTACTTCTCGCCCGAGGTGGTCCTCCACCAGGCGGCCGCGCTGCCCTACGGCGGCACCTGGCGGGGCCACGACGGCATGGCGCGGTTCTTCCTCGCCATGAGCGAGGCATGGGAGGTCTTCGACATCACCCGGCAGGAATTCCTCGCCACGGGGGAGACGGCGGTGGTGCACAGCGACATCCGCGCCCGCGCCCGCGCGACCGGACGCACGCTCGCCTTCCCGGTCCTCCAGACGCTCACGGTCCGGGACGGACGCATCACCGAGGTCCGGCCCTTCTACTGGGACACGGCGTCGATCGCGGCGGCGTGCGGGGCGGGCCGCGGCCGGCAGGCCGGGCCCGTCGAGTAGGGGCGCGATCCGCCGAACAGGGCACTCTCTCAGGCGAGTTCCGTCCCGCACCCCGCGGACCCCTGTTGCGTACGGATCCGCATGTGGTGTCAGGTGGCACCCATGACCCACCGCCCGCACCCGGCCGCCGTCGCTGCCACCACCCATGGACCCGTGCGCGGCGAGCACCGGCCCTACGGGACGCGTTTCCTCGGCATCCCGTACGCCGCCCCGCCCGTCGGCGCCCTCCGTTTCGCGGAGCCGCGGCCGCCCACGCCCTGGGCCGAGCCGCTGGACGCCACCGCGTACGGCCCGACCGCCCAGCGCCGCGGCTTCGGCGCGGACGCCACCATCCCCGAGCCCTCGATCCCCGGTGAGGGCACCCTCAACCTCAACGTCTTCACCCCCGCCGCGGACGCCTCGGCCGCGCTGCCCGTCCTGGTCTGGATCCACGGCGGCGGATACGTCGCCGGATCCGCCGCCAGCCCCTGGTACGACGGGTCCGCCTTCTGCCGCGACGGAGTCGTCCTCGTCTCGATCGGCTACCGGCTCGGCATCGAGGGGTTCCTGCACCTGGACGACGCCCCCGACAACCGCGGCGTGCGCGACTGGATCGCCGCCCTGGAGTGGGTGCGCGACAACATCGCGGCCTTCGGCGGCGACCCCGCCGAGGTCACGGTCGCCGGGCAGTCCGCGGGCGGCGGCGCCGTCCAGACGCTCCTCGCCGCGCCCGCCGCCCGCGGCCTGTTCCGCGGCGCGCTCGCGCTGTCCGCCGCGCTGCCGCACCCGCAGGACCGGCGGTCCGGCCACGCCGTGGCCGCACTGTTCACCGCGCGCACCGGCGTACCCGCCACCGCCGCCGCCCTGCGAGACCTGCCGGACCAGGAGCTGCTCGCCCTCCAGGACGCGCTCGACGCGCCGGGACCCGACCGCGCCGGGCTGCCGGGCCTGCTCCTGGCCCCCTTCGCCGACGGCGATCTGCTGCCCCGCCCGGCGCTCGACGAGCTCACCGAGGGAGAGAGCGGCGCCGACGTGCCGCTGCTGCTCGGCTTCACCCGGCACGAGTTCAACGCGTTCGGCGGCCAGGACCTCACCGACCGGGTCTTCCGCCGGCCGAACCTCGCCGTCGCCGAGGCGCGCGCGGCCCGCGGTTGCCCCGTTTGGCTGTACGAGTTCGGCTGGCCCTCACCGGTGCCCGGCGCCACCGAGGGCCTCGCCTTCCACTGCCTCGATCTGCCCTTCGCCTTCGACCTGCTCGACGCCGAGGGCGTCACCGCCGCCGCGGGCCACGCGCCGCCGCAGGCGCTCGCCGACGCGATGCACGGGGCGTACACGGCCTTCGCGCGTGACCTCGACCCCGGCGAGGACTGGCCCCGCTACACGCCGGAGCGGCGCGCCGTCCGGATCTGGGAGGCCGGCGCCCGCACCGCCGACGACCCGCTGCGGGTGCTGCGGGAGGCCCTCTCCGACTGATGTGCTCCCCGTGCGCCGTGGTTGAGGAGGGCGGCACACGGCTACCGTCGATGCGAGCCGTCGACACGCTCACGCGCACGTACACGCCGTACGAAGGTGGAGACCGTGAAGGCAATCCGTCGATTCACCGTACGACCCGTCCTGCCCGAGCCCCTCGCCCCGCTGGCCGAGCTGGCCCGCAACCTGCGCTGGTCCTGGCACCCGCGCACCCGCGACCTCTTCCGCGCCGTCGACCCGCGGCTGTGGGAGGCGTCCGGCTGCGACCCCGTGCGCCTGCTCGGCGGTGTGCCGGCCGCGCGGCTCGCCGAGCTCGCCGCCGACGCCGAGTTCCTGCGGCGGCTCGCGGAGGCCGCCGACGACCTGCGCGAGTACGTCACCGGTGACCGCTGGTACCAGGAGCAGGCCAGGGGCGACGGCGGCCTCCCGCGGGCCGTCGCCTACTTCTCGCCCGAGTTCGGCATCACGGCCGCCCTGCCGCAGTACTCCGGCGGCCTCGGCATCCTCGCCGGCGACCACCTGAAGGCGGCCAGCGACCTCGGCGCCCCGCTCATCGGCGTCGGGCTGCTCTACCGGCACGGCTACTTCCGCCAGTCCCTCTCCCGCGACGCCTGGCAGCAGGAGCACTACCCCCTCCTCGACCCGAACGAGCTCCCCCTCACCCTGCTCCGCGAGACCGACGGGACCCCCGCGACCGTCGCGCTCGCGCTGCCCAGCGGCCGCTCGCTGCGCGCCCACGTGTGGCAGGCACAGGTCGGGCGGGTACCGCTGCTCATGCTCGACTCCGACGTGGAGGAGAACGACCCCGGCGAGCGCGACGTGACCGACCGGCTCTACGGCGGCGGCAGCGAGCACCGGCTGCTCCAGGAGATGCTCCTCGGCATCGGCGGCGTGCGCGCCGTCCGCGCGTACTGCCGGCTGACCGGCCACCCCGACCCCGAGGTCTTCCACACCAACGAGGGCCACGCCGGCTTCCTCGGCCTGGAACGCATCCACGAAATGGCGCTGGACGACGTCGGGTTCGACGCGGCCCTGGAGTCCGTACGCGCCGGGACCGTCTTCACCACCCACACCCCGGTCCCCGCCGGCATCGACCGCTTCGACCGCGAGCTGGTCGCGCGCCACTTCGGCCCCGCCGCCGAGCTGCCCCGCATCGACGTGGCGGACGTCCTGCGGCTCGGCATGGAGACCTACCCCGGCGGCGAGCCCAACCTCTTCAACATGGCCGTGATGGGGCTGCGCCTCGGCAGCCGCGCCAACGGCGTGAGCACCCTGCACGGCGCGGTCAGCCGGGAGATGTTCGCGGGCCTGTGGCCGGGCTTCGACGCCGACGAGGTGCCGATCGACTCCGTCACCAACGGCGTGCACGCCCCGACCTGGGTGGCCCCCGAGGTCTTCCGGCTCGGCGCCCGCCAGATCGGCGAGCGGCGCACCGAGGACGCGCTGTCCGTCGGCGGCTCCGACCGCTGGGACGCGGTCGCCGACATCCGGGACGCCGACATCTGGGAGCTGCGCCGGACCCTGCGCGAGCAGCTGGTCCACGAGGTGCGGCGGCGGCTGCACGCCTCCTGGCGGCAGCGCGGCGCGGCCACCGCCGAGCTCGGCTGGATCGACGGCGTCCTCGATCCGGACGTCCTCACCATCGGCTTCGCCCGCCGCGTCCCTTCGTACAAGCGGCTCACGCTGATGCTGCGCGACCGGGACCGGCTGATGGAGCTGCTCCGCCACCCCGAGCGGCCGGTGCAGATCGTCGTCGCGGGCAAGGCGCACCCGGCGGACGACGGCGGCAAACGGCTCATCCAGGAGCTGGTCCGGTTCACCGACGACCCGCGGGTGCGGCGGCACATCGTGTTCCTGCCGGACTACGGCATGGCGATGGCGCAGAAGCTCTACCCGGGCTGCGACGTGTGGCTGAACAATCCGCTGAGGCCCCTGGAGGCGTGCGGGACGAGCGGGATGAAGGCCGCCCTGAACGGCTGCCTCAACCTCTCGGTCCTCGACGGCTGGTGGGACGAGTGGTTCGAGCCGGACTTCGGCTGGGCCATCCCCACGGCGGACGGCGCCGCCATCGACGAGGACCGCCGCGACGACCTGGAGGCCGCCGCGCTCTACGACCTCCTGGAGCAACGCATCGCGCCCCGCTTCTACGAGCAGGGCCCCGGCGGTCTGCCCGACCGCTGGATCGAGATGGTCCGCAGGACCCTGACCCGGCTCGGCCCGAAGGTGCTCGCGGGGCGCATGGTGCGCGAGTACGTGGAGAAGCTGTACGTTCCCGCGGCGCGGGCGCAGCGCGCCCTGGACGCCCCGGCCGCCGTCGAACTGGCCGACTGGAAGGCCCGGGTGCGGGCGGCCTGGCCGCGGGTCGGCGTCGACCACGTCGAGGCGTCGGCGAGCGGCGCGACGGCCGAACTGGGCGCCACGCTCTCCCTGCGGGTGCGGGTGCACCTGGGCGAGCTGACCCCGGACGACGTGGAGGTGCAGGTCGTCACGGGCCGCGTCGACCCGGAGGACCATCTCGCCGACGCCTCTTCGATGCCGCTGAAGCCGGTCAGCGGGCCCGACGGGGAGGGGCGTCGGGTGTACGAGGGGCCGCTGGCGCTGGACCGCACCGGGCCGTTCGGCTACACGGTGCGGATCCTGCCGGCGCACCGGCTGCTGGGCGGCGGGGCCGCCGAGCTGGGTCTCGTCGCGATTCCGTCCGAGGCGACGGGGGAGGAGGCGGGGGTCCTGATGCGGTGAGGGAGGGGTCCGGTCACCGGGCGGCGGAACGAACTTCAGCTTTGCGGAGTGGCTGGGTATCGTCGTAGCGCCCTGGAGCCTCTCGCTCCACCAGGAGTCGAGAAGGCCGGGGTGCGCGACTTTTACGGGGGAATGAGCAGTGTCGTACCGTCCTGCCGATTGGCATGTCCTTGACCTGGAGAAGGATCCGACACCGGGTGATCCGCACCGGGTGCGGTCGTTGGCCAAAAATCTCCACGACTTCTCCGACGACGTCGGCCGGGTGCTGCGGGACATCAAGGGGATGGCGGGCGAGGACGCGATCCTCAAGTGGGCGGGCAAGACGGCGGACGCGTTCACGGAGAAGTTCGAGGACGCCCCGGAGAAGCTGAAGAAGCTCAAGAAGAGCTACTCGATGGCCGGGGACGCGCTGGCCGCGTACTGGCCGGAGCTGGAGCGCGCCCAGTCCCTCGCGGACAAGGCGCTGGCCAAGGGCCGCGAGGCGCAGGCGGACCTGTCCTCCGCCAAGTCCCGCCTGTCGTCGGCCGATTCGTGGGTGGAGAGGGCCGGCAAGGAAGCCGACAAGTACAAGGACGACAAGGACTCCGGTGGCGGCAAGGACGTGCCCGAGCCCGACCCGGACAAGGTCAAGGCCGCCACCCGTAACGCCACCTCCGCGGAGAAGGCGCAGAAGTCCGCCCAGGGTGACGTGGACTCGGCCAAGAGCGCGCTGGACGCGGCGAAGAAGATGGCCGAGGACGCGCGCAAGATGCGCCAGGAGGCGGCCGGGACTGCGAAGAAGAAGATCGACGAGGCCTCCGACGCGGGCATCCGGAACCGGCACTGGTGGGAGGAGGTCGGCGACTGGGTCACCGACAACTGGGACACCATCGTCGCCGTCTGCAAGGTCGTCGTGGCGGTCGTCGGCGTCATCGCGATGATCGTCGGCGGACCGATCCTCGCGGCGATCGTCATCGTGGCCGGTGCGATCGTCCTCGCGGACACCTTGAGCAAATACGCGAAAGGCCAGGCCACGTTGATGGACGTGGCGTTCGCGGCGATGGACTGCATCCCCGGCGGCAAGGGCCTCACCACCGTCGCCAGAGCGGCCAAGGGCCTGAAGGCCGCCGCCCGCGGACTGCGCTCCGGGGGAGTCCGCAAGGCCCTCGCCGGCGGACTGAAGAAGATGGCGCGCAAGGCCAAGTCGAGCAAGGGCCGCTGCAAGAACGGCGACCCCATCGACATGGTCTCCGGCGAGATGCTCATGGAGCGGGCCGACGTCGAACTGCCGGGCCTGCTCCCGCTCGCCCTGCGGCGCACGCACCTGTCCACCTACCGCTGGGGCCACTGGTACGGCGACTCGTGGGCCTCGACGCTGGACGAACGGGTCGAGATCGACGACCAGGGCCTCGTCTACCTCACCGAGGACGGCCAGTTGCTGTCCTACCCCCACCCCGGGCCCGGCGGCGATCCGGTGCTGCCCGCGCACGGCCCCCGCTGGCCGCTGCACGTCGACGCCGCGGGCACGGTCACGGTCAGCGACCCGCACGCCGGTCACGTCCGCCACTTCCCGTCCACCCCGCCCGACACGCCGGAAATGGGCGCCACGGAACGGTGCCTGCCGCTGCGCGCCATCACCGACCGCAACGGCAACCGCGTCGACATCGACCACGACGCCACCGGCACGCCCACGGCGATACGCCACACCGGCGGCTACCACCTGAAGGTCGACACCGACGACCACCGCGTCACCGCGCTGCGCCTGCTCACCCCCGGCGCGGGCGCCGAGGACGCCCTCAGCGGCACGCTGGTCGCCGCGTACGGGTACGACGAGGTCGGCAATCTGGCCGAGATCCACGACTCGGCGGGGCCGCGGCTGCGGCTCGACTACGACGACGAGGCCCGCATCACGTCCTGGACCGACAGCAACGGCACCTGGTACCGCTTCCGTTACGACGCCGAGGACCGCTGCGTCCGCGGCGAGAGCACCGCGGGCCACCTGGCCTGCACCATCGAGTACCGCCCCGGCGAGCGGGAGACCCGCTACACCGACGCCCTCGGCCGGACCACCGTCTACCGCTACAACGACCTCAGCCAGCTCACCTCCGAGACGGACCCGCTGGGCGGCACGGTCCACACCGAGTGGGACGACTGGAACAACCTGCTCGTCCGCACCGACGAGCTGGGGCACCGGACCGAGAACACCTGGGACGAGCGGGGCGACCTGACGGAGATACGTCTGCCGGACGGCACCCGCACCAGCGCGGCGTACAACGACCTCCACCTGCCGATCGAGATCGTCGGCGCGGACGGCGCCGTCCTGCGCCAGACGTGGGACGAGCGCGGCAACTGCACCGGCATGACCGGCCCCGACGGCCTGACGTACCGCTTCACCCACGACGCCACCGGAGCCGTGGCCACCGTCACGGACCCCCTCGGCCACACCACCGGACAGCGCTGCGACGCGGCGGGCCTGCCGCTGCGGGTCACCGACCCGACGGGCGCGGTCACCCGCTACGACCGCGACGCCTTCGGCCGCGTGGTCACGGTCACGGACCCGACGGGTGCGCTCACGCGCCTGGAGTGGACGGTGGAGGGCAACCCGTCGCGACGCACGGAGGCGGACGGCTCGACGCAGTCGTGGACGTACGACGGCGAGGGCAACTGCGTCTCGCACACGGACGCGACGGGCGCGACCTCGACGTACGAGTACACCCACTTCGACCTGATCGCGGCCCGCACGGACCCCGACGGCGTCCGCCACGAGTTCCACCACGACACCCAGTTCCAGCTCCGCCAGGTCACCAACCCGCAGGGCCTGACCTGGAGTTACGAGTACGACCCGGCCGGCCGGATGGTGGCGGAGACGGACTTCGACGGCCGCGCCCTGACGTACGCCCTGGACGCGGCGGGCCGGCTGGTGAGCCGTACGACGCCCGCGGGGGACGAGATCACCTTCGAGCGGGACGCGCTGGGCCGCACCGTCACGAAGCACGTGGCGGGCGCCGGGACCACGCACTACGCCTACGACGCGACGGGCCGCCTCGTCCGGGCGGCGAACCCGGACGTCACGCTGACCCTGGAGCGGGACGCGTCGGGCCGTCTCCTCTCCGAGACGGTCGACGGCCGCACCCTGACCTACACCTACGACGCCCTGGGCCGGCGCACCGGCCGCACCACACCGTCCGGCGCGACGAGCACCGGGACGTACGACGCGGCGGGCAACCGCACCGGGCTGACCACGTGCGGGGTGCGGATGGCGTTCACGTACGACCGCGCGGGCCGGGAGCTCACCCGCACGGTCGGCGCGGCCCTGCGCCTGTCGAACGTGTACGACGCCGTGGGCCGTCTGGCGCGACAGGACCTGACGGGCCCGGGCGGCACGCACGTCCAGCACCGCGCCTACACCTACCGCGCGGACAACCATCTGACCGGCGTGGCGGACCGGCTGGGCGGCGAGCGGCGCTTCGACCTGGACGCGGTGGGCCGCGTCACGGCCGTCCACGCGGCGGGCTGGACGGAGAGCTATGCCTACGACGAGGCGGGCAACCAGACCCACGCCTCCTGGCCGGCCTCCATGCCGGGCCACGAGGCGACCGGCGCCCGCACCTACACCGGCACCCGCGTCACCGCGGCCGGCGGCGTCCGCTACGCCTACGACACGGCGGGCCGCGTCACCCTGCGCCGGAAGACCCGCCTGTCCCGCACGCCCGACACCTGGCACTACGCCTGGGACGCGGAAGACCGCCTCACGTCCGTGGTGACCCCCGACGGCACCCGGTGGCGCTACCTCTACGACCCCCTCGGCCGCCGCACGTCCAAGCAGCGCGTGACCAAGGACGGGGTGGCGGAACAGGTCGACTTCACCTGGGACGGCACGACCCTCTGCGAACAGACGAGCCACGCTCCGGGCGCCCCGGAATCAGTGACCCTCACCTGGGACCACGACGGTCTGCGTCCCCTGGCCCAGACGGAGCGCAAACACCTCACCGACGAGGAGGTGGACGCGCGCTTCTACGCCATCGTCACCGACCTCGTCGGCACCCCGACCGAGCTCCTCGACGAGAACGGCGCCATCGCCTGGCGCACCAGGACCACCCTGTGGGGCACCACGGTCTGGAACCGGGGCGCCACCGCCTGCACACCGCTGCGTTTCCCCGGCCAGTACCACGACCCCGAGACGGGGCTGCACTACAACCACTTCCGGCACTACGACCCGGAGACCGCCCGCTACCTCACCGCGGACCCGATCGGCCTCAACGGCGGCTTCGCGCCGCACAGCTACGTCCCCAACCCGTTCATGTGGGCCGACCCTCTCGGCCTGTCGCTCCTCGACGTCAGCAAGAACGGCGTGCACATCGTCGTGCACGAGTACGACGTCGACAAGCCGGCGCACGCGCACGTCACCGGTGGCGGCGGGCGCGAGGTCAGGATCGGGCCGAACGGCAAACCCATCGACGGACAACCGGAGTTGTCGCGCAAACAGCAGCAGGCGGTGGAGCATTACAAGCCGGAGATCCGGAAGGCCGTCAGGAAGCTCGGTCGGCGAAACCAGGCGGAGGAGCGGGCCGAACGGGAGCAGCGCGAGACCGCCAAGAAACCCTGCAAGGGATGAAGCGATGACATTGCACTCCGACGTGGCCGCGCTGCTGGCGGAGGCCGGCATCGAGGACGTGGACGTCGACGAGATCGTCGCGGACGACCACGCCCGGACGGCCGCGTACCTCCGCGTGGTCTCGGTGCTCGCCGCCTCGCGGAACCGGGACCGGGACCGGGACCGGGACCGGGCGATCGTGGCCGCGATCCTGCGCGACCCCGACGTCATGGGGGCCAGGACGGCGGTGGTCGCCCTCGTGGACGCGATGGCGCGCGAGGTGAGCGGGCCTGCCGAGTTCCGGCAGTGGTCGGACGAGTTGCTGCCGGAGATCGACCGGTTCGAGGCCGAGGGGGGCCGCGCGTTCATCCGCCGCCGCATCCAGGACTGGCTGTTCTGGCTCACCGTCAAGGACGGCCACGTCCCGACCCCGGACGAGTTGGCCGAGGTCACCGACTGGATGCAGCGCCACCTCGCCGAGTTCTCGACGTCACCGGAGGTGCTCGCCGTGGTGGCCGAGTCGGCCCGGACCAAGAAGACGCGGAACATCGCGAAGAACCGGGCGGGCAGCCGCGAGCTCAGGGCGGAGTGAACGAGAAAGGCGGCACCCGGGGGAGGAAGGACCCCCGGATGCCGCCGGTCGCGCGTCGTTACTTGACCGCGACGCCCGTCCAGGCCGCGCCCACGGCCTTGGCCTCGGCCGAGTCCGCCCCGTACAGGTCCGTCGCCGCCTTCAGCGTGCCCTCACGGGCCGCCTTGTAGTCGGTCGTCGACGTGAAGTACGTCGTCAGGGCCTTGAACCAGATCTTCTCGGCCTTGTCGCGGCCGATGCCCTCGACCTTGGAGCCGTCGGCGGTCGGGGAGTCGTACTGGACGCCGTTGATCTCCTTCGCGCCGCTGCCCTCGGACAGCAGGTAGAAGAAGTGGTTGGCGATGCCCGAGGAGTAGTGGACGTCGACGTTGCCCGCGTCCGCGCTCCAGCTGTCCAGGGACTGGCCGTCCTTGGAGGGCTTGTCCATGTAGCGCAGCGGGGAGCCGTCGCCGTTGATGTCGATCTCTTCGCCGATGAGGTAGTCGCCGATGTCCTCGGGGCTCTTGGCGTTGAACTCGACGGAGCTGCCGAAGATGTCGGAGGTGGCCTCGTTCAGGCCGCCGGACTCGCCGGAGTACTCCATGTTGCCGGTGGCCGAGGTGACGCCGTGCGACATCTCGTGGGCGGCGACGTCGATGGAGGTGAGGGGCTTCTTGTTGCCCTCGCCGTCGCCGTACGTCATGCAGAAGCAGCTGTCGTCCCAGAAGGCGTTGACGTAGCTGTCGCCGTAGTGGACGCGCGAGGTGGCTCCCTTGCCGTCGCCCTTGATGCCCTCACGGCCGTGCACGTTCTTGTAGTAGTCCCAGGTGACCTGGGCGCCGTAGGCGGCGTCGACGGCGGCGGTCTGCGGGTCGTCCGGCTTGCCGGTGCCCCACGTGTCGTCGTCGTCGGTGAAGAGCTTGCCCTCGCCGCTCTCGCCGTTCTCCAGGTTGAACGTGGAGTGGCCGCCGCGGCTGTCGTCGGTCAGCTCGAAGCCGCTGCCGCCCTTCTTGGAGCCGATCTCGACCTTGCCGCTGTACTGGCTGTTGCCCGTGCCGTTCTCGACGGCCTGGTGCTCGAACAGCTTCTTGCCGGTCACGGCGTCGGTGATGACGTGCAGTCTGCTGGGCGTGCCGTCCTTCTGCACCCCGGTGACGACCGTCTCGTAGGCGAGGACCGGCTTGCCGGTGGCGGCCCAGATCACCTTGCGCGGCGACTGCGCGTCGGCCTTGGCGGTCTTCGCCTCGGCGGCCGTGGACTCGGCGGACTTGGCCGCGGTGCCCTTGGCGACCTTGGCGTCGGTGGAGGCGACCTTCACGGACGCCTTGGTGGCCTTGGTGACGCCCTTCACCTCGCCGCTCTTGGCGGTGTGCACGACGAGGTCGCCGCCGAGGACGGGCAGGCCGTCGTAGGTGCGCTCGTAGCGGGTGTGGACGGTGCCGTCGCGGTCCTTGACGACATCGCGGACGACGAGGTTCTCCTTGGCGCCCAGGCCGATCTTCTCGGCGGTGGCGGCCTTCTCGGCGTTCGCGTCCTTGAGCAGGCCCGCCTTGGCCGAGGTGGAGAGGGCGGCGGGGGCGCCGGACGGCGCGGCCGGCTGGGCGGAGGCGCCGGTGGTCAGTCCTGCGGTGAGCAGCGCGCCGGCCGCGACGGCGGTCGCGATGGCCAGGGTCGAACGCTTACGGGATATGTGGGGGGTCACGCAGGCTCCTTCTGTGGGGGGCCCGGGTGGTGTTGGGGAACTACCCGGGCATGAAAGATGCGGTGCGGGTGTGGTTCTTGTGTCGTGCGAGGGAAGAGTGTCATTCGAGCCAGGTACATGTCAGCCCTTGAGCTGATGTTGGCCGGAAATCGTCCGTTGAGCGATGGTCAACATACGTAATGCGAACAGGGTGTGAACGGAAATGCCCTGTGAACGAGCGCGCCGCCCCGGGGAGTTGATCAACCCGGGGCGGCGGCGTTCGTCGTGCTCGTGGTGCGCGGGAGGGACGCCCCGCCCGCTGTTCACGGGTGGGGCGCCCCTCCGGGCCGTTTGCGAAGGGAACCTTGCGGTGCCTTCCGGCCGGTTTACCGGAGAGTGAGCTTCCGGTTTACGGGAAGGTGACCTTCCAGCTGTTGATGTAGCCGGTGTCCTGCGCGGCCTTGTCCTGGACGCGCAGCTTCCAGGCGCCGTTGGCCACCTCCGAGGAGGCGTTGACCGTGTAGGTCTCCTTGACGTTGTCCGCGGAGTCCGAGGCGCTGGTGCCCTTCAGCGGGTAGACCGTCCCGTCGGGGGCCAGCAGGTCGATCTTCAGGTCACCGCGCCAGGTGTGCACGATGTCCACGCCGACCTTCAGGGCGCTCGGCGCGTTGCCGGTGCGGCCGGTGACGTTGACCGTCGAGGTGACCGCGGCACCGTTGTCCGGGATGCTGACGTCCGTGGTGTTCTCGAAGGACGTGCCGCCGCCCGGGTCGCCGCCGGGACGGCCGCCGACGTTCACGCCGGCCCAGGCGTTCGCCACGGCGTTGTACTCGGCGCTGGTGGTGCCGTACAGCTCACCGGCGGCGGCGAGCGTACCGGTGCGCGCCGCGGCGTAGTTGGTCGTGCTGGTGAACTTGGTGGTGAGCGCCTTGAACCAGATCAGCGACGCCTTGTCCCGGCCGATGCCGGTCACCGGCAGCCCGTCCGAGGTGGGCGAGTTGTAGGAGACGCCGTTGATGACCTTGGCGCCGCTGCCCTCGCTCAGCAGGTAGTAGAAGTGGTTGGCGACACCCGACGAGTAGTGCACGTCGACGTTGCCGATGCCGGAGTACCACGAGTCCTTGGACGCGCCGTCCTTGCTCGGCTTGTCCATGTAGCGCAGCGGGGTGCCGTCGCCGTTGATGTCGATCTTCTCGCCGACGAGGTAGTCACCCACGTCCTGCGGGTTGTTGGCGTTGAACTCCACGGCCGCCGCGAAGATGTCCGAGGTGCCCTCGTTCAGGCCGCCGGACTCACCGCTGTACGTCATGTTGCCGGTCGCCGACGTCACGCCGTGCGTCATCTCGTGGGCCGCCACGTCGATGGACGTCAGCGGGGCCGCGTTGCCCGAGCCGTCGCCGTACGTCATGCAGAAGCAGCTGTCGTCCCAGAAGGCGTTGACGTAGTTGTTGCCGTAGTGCACCCGGGAGTACGCGCCGACGCCGTCACCGCGGATGCCGGAGCGGCCGTGCACGTTCTTGTAGTAGTCCCAGGTGAGCTGGGCGCCGTAGGCGGCGTCGGCGCCGGCGGTCTCGACGTTCGAGGGCTGGCCGTTGCCCCAGATGTCGTCCGGGCCCGTGAAGAGGGTGCCGGTGCCGGAGGTGCCGTGGTTCAGGTTGTACGTCTTGTGGCCGCCGCGCCCGTTGTCGGTGAGGGTGTAGTTCGACCCCGACTGGGCGCTGCCCACGGTGACCTGACCGCTGTACTGCGTGTTGCCCGTGCCGTTCTCGATGCCCTGCCACTGGAAGAGCTTCTTGCCGGTGGCGGCGTCCGTGATGACGTGCAGCTGGTTCGGCGTGCCGTCGTGCTGCAGGCCGCCGACGACCGTCTCGTAGGCGAGGACCGGCTTGCCGTCGGCCATCCAGATGACCTTGCGGGGCGCCCGGTCCGCGTCGGCCTTCTTCGAGCCCGCCGCCTTCGCGGCGCCGAGCGCCTGCTTCTCGGCGGCCGACGCCTTCACGTCGGCGCTCATGTCGACGCCCTTGAGCTGCGCCTTCGCGGCCTTGGTGACGCCCTCGGTCTTCCCCGACTTCGCGGTGTCGACGACCAGGTCGCCGCCGAGGACGGGCAGGCCGCCGTAGGTGCGCTCGTAGCGGGTGTGGACCGTGCCGTCACGGTCCTTGGTGACGTCGCGGACGACGAGCTTCTCCTTGGCGCCGAGGCCCAGGTCCTTGGCGGTGTCCGCCTTGGTGGCGTTGGCGTCGCGGAGGAGTTCCGCGCGCTGGGCGGGGGTGAGCTTGGCGGCCAGCGCGCCGGGGTCGACCTTGCCGAGCTTCTGGGCGGAGGCCTTGGGGGCGTCCGCCTTCGGGCCGTCGGCGGAGGCGGGACCCGCCTGCACGGCCACCGCGAGCAGAGCGGCGACTGCGGAGAGGGCGCCGGCGGCGGTCGCACGGGTGCGGACCGAACGGCTGTGGGAGGTGGGTCTGTGGGAGGTGTTTCTCAACACGGACTCCTTCTGCGCGGCCGCGGGGTTGCGCGGCCAGAACTACCGGACGGCTGGGTCGCCGTCCGGGCAGAGCAAGGCGGAACGCAGAACTGGGCGGTGCACAACGGGTATTGCGTGAAGAGGAACCGTCGCCTTGTTGAAAGCCGTGCGGCGGTCGAGGGGAAGAGTGGCACCAGAGCCGTGTGTCTGTCAGGAGCGCATCAAGAGTTGGCCGGAATCAGTCCGTTGGCCGGTGGGACGCGTTCGGTATGCGGAGTTCGGCCGAGCGGGCCCGCCGACCGGTGTCGGGCCCGGAGGGCGGGCGGCGGTCACGGAGTGGCGGTGGGGCATTCCGGTTGACCCCGGGCGCGGCGATCTCCGTCCCGGGTGGCGGGGGCGCACGGCATGGCGTCCGTGGCCTGGTGAGCGGTCCGGCGCCGGGCGAGGTGCGTACCGGTGGGTACGGAAAGCGCCGTCCCGTCGGCCCCTGGCGCGGTGGCGCGTACGGGGCGCGCGGGGGTTCCGTGCCGGGGGCCGGGCGGCCCGGCGGGAGGGCCGGCGCGGGCCCGGAGTCGACCGTGTGACGCCCCCCGGGCCGGGCCTGCGCCCGCTGTTCGAAAGCCGGTGTGCGGCACGATGAGGGGCCGCATGTGGCTGTATTTCGCCGGTGGTCCACTCCTGTGGCGTGCGGGCGCTGCGGCACGGCGCGGGCGTTTCGGCCCGGAACGTCCCGGCCGTGGCGCCTCACGCCCCGGCCGGCTCCTCCTCCCGCGGGCTCCGCGGTGCGATCCACAACGCCTCGCCCACCGCGCACAGTTCGCCCGCCGCCGTGGCCACCGCCACGCCCATCGTGTGTTTGCGGCCCGACCTGGCCGTCGGCCAGGCGAAGGTGATGTGGTCCTCGCCCGTCGCCGCCGGGCGCAGCAGGGTCGCCGTCAGGGAGGCCGTGAGCGCGCCGGCCGGCAGCTCGCCGAGGTGGATCCCGGCCCACGCCGTCGCGCAGTCCAGGGTCGCCCAGAGCATCTCGGGCCGCAGCCCTCGGTCGTCCGCGAACGCGGGGTGGGGTGTCCAGGCCGCCGCCACGATCTCCCGGCCCGGCACCCGCGTGCAGTGCTGGCGCAGGCCGCGGTCCGGCGTCCGGTGGCCGCAGCCGAAGCAGTCCAGGGGCGTTCCGTCCTCGGCGCGGCCCACCAGCCCGGCGCTGCGGAACGCCTCGGAGGCCGCCGTCGCCTCCGCCAGGGTCGGCGAGGGCGGCGCGGCGGTCGCGGCGAGCTCCGGGGCAGGGGTCGCGGTCGCGAGTAGGGTGCCGGACGCGTCCGTCAACCGGGCGCCGCCTGCGTCGAGTCCGGCCAGGTGGAGCGGCGCGTCGACCGGCGTCGCCGCCCGGAAGTCGATCCGTACGGTGCCGGCCGCCGCGCGTTCGGCGAGCAGTCCCGCGACGTAACCGCCGTAGGCGACGCCCGGGTAGCCCTGGTAGAGCGCGGGGATGGTGAGGACGTCCCGTAGTCCGGGGCCCGCGCCGGTGTGGGTCCCTGTGTGGGGCCCTGTCTTCGTCTCCGTCATGAAGTCACTCAACTCCCCGTTCTCGTGCGGTTCTTGGTTGCCTCTGCCGGTTCTCCGTACGTGGTGAGAGT
The DNA here is from genome assembly GCF_055592445.1 of Streptomyces sp. NPDC041122. NCBI lineage: Bacteria > Bacillati > Actinomycetota > Actinomycetes > Kitasatosporales > Streptomycetaceae > Streptomyces > Streptomyces sp. NPDC041122. The sequence goes on from NZ_JBVIYQ010000011.1 coordinate 18,684, forward strand.
CATCCGCTTCCGGATCGCATACGGGACATCCCGCCCTCACCCCACCACGCTGTCCCGCCACGCCCGGTGCAGGTCGGCGAACGCCCCGGTACCCGCGATGAGTTCGCCGGGGCTGCCGTCCTCCACGACGCGGCCGTGTTCCATGACGAGGACGCGGTCGGCGATCTCCACCGTGGAGAGGCGGTGGGCGATCACCACGGCCGTGCGACCGCGCAGCACCGTGTGCATCGCGCGCTGCACCGCCCGCTCGCCCGGGATGTCCAGCGAACTCGTCGCCTCGTCGAGGATCAGCACCGCCGGGTCGGCCAGCAGTGCCCGCGCGAACGCCACCAACTGCCGCTGGCCCGCCGAGATCCGGCCGCCCCGCTTGCGCACGTCCGTGTCGTACCCGTCCGGGAGCGAGGCGATGAAGTCGTGGGCGCCGATGGCCTTCGCGGCGCGCTCGACCTCCTCGCGGGTGGCGTCCGGGCGGCCGATCGCGATGTTCTCCGCGACCGTCCCGGAGAACAGGAACGCCTCTTGGGTCACCATCACGACCCCGCGCCGCAGCTCCGTGCCCGCGAGCTCGCGCAGGTCGACGCCGTCCAGGAGGACCCGGCCCTCGGTCGGGTCGTAGAAGCGGGCGAGCAGCTTGGCCAGCGTGGACTTGCCCGCGCCGGTGGAGCCGACCACGGCCACGGTCTGCCCGGCGGGCAGCGTCAGGTCGAAGCGGGGCAGCACCTCGCCGCCCGTGCGGTAGGCGAACCGCACCCCGTCGAACCGGACCTCGCGTCCCGGGTGGTCGGACTCCAGGACGGGCAGCGGGCGCGCGCGGGACGCGGGCGGCTCGGGCACGGTGGGCCTCTGGGCGAGCAGGCCCGCGATCTTCTCCAGGGAGGCGGCAGCCGACTGGTAGGAGTTGAGGAACATGCCGAGCCGGTCGATCGGGTCGTACAGGCGCCGCAGGTAGAGCACCGCGGCGGCGAGCACGCCGAGCGCGAGCCCGCCGTCCGCCACCCGCTGGGCGCCCCACAGCACGATCGCGGCGACGGCGGTGTTGGCGACGAGCCGCGAGCCGACCACATAGCGGGCCATCTCCAGCATGGCGTTGCCGTTGGTCCGCTCGTGGCGGCGGTTGAGCTCCCCGAACTCGGCGTCGTTGGCCCGCTCCCTGCGGAACGCCCGTACCGGCCGGATGCCGTTCATCGTCTCCGCGAACTTCACGATGACGGCGGCGATGGCGGTCGAGCGGTTGCGGAACATCGCTCCCGCGCGCCGCTGGTAGAGGCGTACGAGGAGGTAGAGCGGCACGAAGGAAGCCACCGCCACCGCGCCGAGGCCCAGGTCGAGCCAGAGCAGCATCGCCGAGATGTAGACGAAGGAGAGCAGGACGGTGATGAGCTCCTGCAGGCCCTCGCTGAGCAGTTCGCGCAGCGACTCGACGTCGGTGGTGGAGCGGGAGATGAGCCGCCCCGAGGTGTACCGCTCGTGGAAGTCGACGCTGAGCGCCTGCGCGTGCCGGAAGATGCGGCCGCGCAGGTCGAGCAGGACGTCCTGGTTGACGCGCGCGGAGGCGACGATGAACGCGTACTGGAGCGCGCCGGACGCGGCCGCGCAGCACAGGTAGCCGACGCCGACGGCGATCAGCGGGCCGTAGTCGTCGGCGCGCACGGCGGGCACGCCGCGGTCGATGGCGTACGCGACGAGCAGCGGACCCGCCTGCACCACGGCCTGCTGGAGGAGGAGCAGTACGGCGGCGAGCGTGACGCGGCCGCGCAGCGGCGAGAGCAGCGAGCGCAGCAGGGCGCGGGTGGCGCCGGGCGGCGCGGGCAGCTCGTCGCGGTCGAAGGGGTCGCCGGGGGCGGGGGAGCCCTCGGGCGGCCCGGGCGGTGCGGGGCGGCCGGACTCCTCCGGTTCCTCCGGGTCGAGCGGTTTCTCCCGTACGGATGTCGACGAGGTCATCGGGCAGCCTCCTCGGCGGGGCGGTGGGGGTCGGGGGTGACGGGGCCGGGCTCGGGGTCGGCGGTGCCCTCGGCTGCGGTGTCCGCCCCCGACATCAGCCAGGCGTACTCCGCGTTCTCCCGCAGCAGGTGCTGATGCGTGCCGACGGCGGCGACGCGCCCGCCGGACAGCAGCGCGACCCGGTCGGCGAGCAGCACCGTGGAGGGGCGGTGGGCGACGACCAGCGCGGTCGTGTCCGCGAGGACCCGCCGCAGCGCCGCCTCCACCAGCGCCTCGGTGTGGACGTCGAGCGCGGACAGCGGGTCGTCGAGGACCAGGAAGCGGGGGCGGCCCACCACCGCGCGGGCCAGCGCGAGCCGTTGGCGCTGGCCGCCGGAGAGGCTCAGGCCCTGCTCGCCGACCTGGGTGCCGGTGCCCTGCGGGAGCGCGTGCGCGAAGTCGGCCTGCGCCACGTCGAGGGCGCGGCGCAGCTCCGTGTCGCCCGCGCGCTCGTCCGCGCCCATCAGGACGTTCTCCCCGACCGTCGCCGAGAACAGGGTCGGCTCCTCGAAGGCGACGGCGACGAGCGAGCGCAGCCGTTCGCGGTCCATCGCCGTGATGTCCTCGCCGTCGAGCGTGATGCGGCCATCGGTCGCCTCGTGCAGCCGCGGCACCAGCGCGGTGAGCGTCGTCTTGCCGCTGCCGGTCGCGCCGACCAGGGCCATGGTCTCGCCGTGGCGCACGTGCAGGTCGATGCGGGCGAGGACGGCGGGGGCGTCCGGGTCGGCGTCGGGATACCGGAACTCCACGCCTTCGAACCGCAGTCCGCCACCGGCACTGGTCTCGACGCCTGCGCCGCCGGCACCGGCTCCGCCTTCCGTACCGGCGGCCTTGTCGCCGGCACCGGCACCCGCCCCGCCCGCACCGCCGCCCGAGCCCTCCGACGGCGTGCCCTCCGACGACGTGACCTCGGCAGGTGCCGCACCCGCCGCACCCGCACCCACCGCACCTCCCGCGTCCTCCGGCTCCGCGTCCATCACCTCGAAGTACCGCTCCGTGGCCGTCGCCGACTCCTGGCTCATCGCGAGCAGGAAGCCGATCGACTCCACCGGCCAGCGCAGCGCGAGCGCCGTCGACAGGAAGGCGACCAGCGTGCCCGCCGACAGGCCGCCGTCCGCGACCCGCACCGTGCCGAGCACCAGCGCCGCCCCGATCGCCGCCTCCGGCAGCGCCATGATCACGGCGTAGATCGCGGCCAGGATCCGGGCCTTGACCAGCTCGGTGCCGCGCAGCGTGCGCGACAGCTCGCGAAAGGCCCGCGCCTGGCTGCGGTGGCGGCCGAAGCCCTTGATGATGCGGATGCCGAGCACGCTCTCCTCGACGACCGTCGTCAGATCGCCGACCTGGTCCTGCGCGCGCCGCGCCGCCACGGTGTACCGCCCCTCGTAGTACGCGAGGGCGATCACCATCGGCACCACGGGCGTGAGCAGCACCAGGCCGAGGGTGAAGTCCTGCCCGAGCAGGATGACCACGCCGACCAGGATGGTCGCGCCGTTGACCAGCAGGAACGTCAGCGGGAAGGCGAGGAACATGCGCAGCAGCATCAGATCCGTCGTGCCGCGCGAGAGCAACTGCCCCGACGCCCACCGGTCGTGGAAGGCCACCGGGAGCCGCTGCAGATGGCGGTAGAGGTCCGCGCGCATCGCGGCCTCGACGCCCGCGAGGGGCCGGGCGATCAGCCACCGCCGCAGCCCGAAGAGCAGCGCCTCCGCGACGCCGAGCAGGAGCAGCAGGAGAGCGCCCAGCCACACCCCTCCCGTGTCCCGGTCCGCCACCGGGCCGTCCACCATCCACTTGAGGACGAGAGGGAAGACGAGCCCGGTGCAGGAGGCGATGATCGCGACAATCGCCGCTGTGATCAGGCGTGTTCGGACCGGCCGGACGTACGGCCAGAGCCGCAGGAGTGTCCGTACGGTCGACCGTTCCCCGGTGGTGGCAGCTGAATTCGGCATCAGGAGCGAGCCTACGGATCGCCACTGACAGAACCCACCGAGTTTTGGACCGTAGGCGGTACGGCGCTGGTCCTCGGACCGCGGCCCCGTACCGGCCCGCGTACCGGCCCCCGTGGCGGCCCGCGCCCCCTGGTCGTACCCCGCCATCAACCGATCGGCTGATGCGCCTTCGAGCGGGTCGGCCGATGTGCGCACCCCCGCCCACCAGCCATTCTCGACACATGCCCCTCATCGAAGTGCACGGACTCAAGAAGGCCTACGGCGGCCGCCCCGTCGTCGACGGCGTCTCCTTCGCCGTCGAGGAGGGCGAGATCTTCGGCATCCTCGGCCCCAACGGCGCGGGCAAGACCACCACCGTCGAGTGCGTCGAGGGCCTGCGTGTCCCCGACGCCGGCTCCGTCCGCGTCGCCGGGCTCGACCCGGTCGCCGACCACGAGCGGCTCACCCGCATCCTCGGCGCGCAGCTCCAGGAGAGCGAGCTCCAGGCGAAGCTCACCGTGCGCGAGGCCCTGGAGCTGTACGCCGCGTTCTACCCGAACCCCGCCGACTGGGGGCCGCTGGCCGAGCGGCTGCGGCTGACCGACAAGCTGGACAGCCGCTTCGGCAAGCTCTCCGGCGGCCAGAAACAGCGCCTGTTCATCGCGCTCGCGCTGATCGGCAACCCGAAGGTCGTCGTCCTCGACGAGCTGACCACCGGCCTCGACCCGCGCGCCCGCCGCGACACCTGGGAGCTCATCGAGGAGGTGCGCGCCGGCGGCGTCACCGTCCTGCTCGTCACCCACTTCATGGAGGAGGCCCAGCGCCTCTGCGACCGCGTCGCCGTCATCGACAAGGGCCGGGTGGCCGCCCTCGACACCCCGGCGGGCCTGATCAGCCGGGCCGCGAGCTCCACGGTCATGTCGTTCACCCCGTCCGCGCCGCTGGACGAGCGCGTGCTCGCGGCGCTGCCCGCTCTCACCTCCGTCGAGCACCGCGACGGCCGCTACACCCTGAACGGCACCGACGAGACCGTCGACGCCGCCATCACGCTGCTCGCCCGGCACCACATCACCGCCCACCAACTCCGGGTCGCCGACGCCACGTTGGACGACGCCTTCCTCGACCTGACGGGAGCAACGGCATGAGCGCCGCCGCAGTCCTGCCCACCGACCGGAACGAGCGGCGCCGGGCGTCCCGCGCCGTCCTGAGGGCCGAGCTGCGCCTCTTCCGCCGCGAACCGGCGGCCATCTTCTGGATCATGGTGTTCCCCACCGTCCTCCTGGTGGTCCTCGGCTCCATCCCGTCCTTCCGGGAGACCAGCGACGCGCTCGGCGGCCTCCGGACGATCGACGCGTACGTGCCGGTGACGGTGATCCTGCCGCTGATCATGGCGGGGCTGCAGGCCATGCCGCCGCTCGTCACCGGCTACCGCGAGCGCGGCATCCTGCGCCGGATGTCCACCACGCCGGTGCGCCCCGCCGCCGTCCTCGGCACCCAGATGGGCCTCTACGGCACGGCCGCCCTCGTCTCGGCGCTGCTCTCCCTGACCGTGGGCCGGCTCGCCTTCGACGTGACCCTGCCGCGCCAGGCCTTCGGCTACGCTCTCGCGCTGCTCCTGGCCATCTCGTGCGGGCTCGCCCTGGGCGCCCTGGTCTCGGCGCTCGCCCGCACCACGAAGGCCGCGACCGCCATCGGCTCCGCCGTCTTCTTCCCGATGATGTTCAGCGCGGGCGTGTGGCTGCCGGTCCAGGCGATGCCCGACGTACTGCGCCGCATCGTGGAGGTCACCCCGCTCGGCGCCGCGTCCCAGGCCCTCAACGAAGCCGCGGCCGGCGACTGGCCCGGCTGGCTCCACCTGGGCGTCCTCGCGCTGTGGACCGTGGCCCTGTCGGCCGGGGCCGCCCGCTGGTTCCGATGGGAGTGAGCCCTCCGGTGTGGTCCGCCGGGGGCACCGAGGTCGCCGGGGTGGACGACACTGGACCGGTGAGCACGAACACGACGGCCGCCATGATCACCGTCGAACAGCGCTGGGGCACCTTCCACCGGTGGGGCCCCTACGTCCTGCTGGGCTTCGGCGTCCTCATGTCGGTCGCCACCAGCGGTGTCGTCGGCATGGGCCGCACCGAGTGGTACGTGGCCGGCGCCCTGACCGGCGCCGGTGCCGCGCTCCAGGCGGGATGGGGCGTGCTGGCCCGCTCCCGGCCCGGCCCCTCGACCGCGGGCACCCTCTACTACGCGCTGCGCTGGGCCATCGCCTTCGCGCTGACCTGGCTCAACCCGTTCTTCGCGTTCTACGCCGTCGTCGGCTACTTCGGCGCCGAACGGCTGCTGCCGCCGCGCCTGGTCAAGCCCGGCCTCTTCGCCACCGCCGTCACCATGGCGGGCTCCCAGTCCGGCGGGCTGCCGCCGGCCAACGGCCTCGGCTGGGGCGTCTTCGGCGGACTGCTCGCGGTGAACGTCGCGCTGCTCTCCGTCTTCGCCCACCTCGCCGCCCAGGAGGACGAGCGGGCCCGCGTCCAGGCCGTCACCATCACCGAACTGGAACGCACCAACACCGCGCTGCAGCAGGCGATGGACGAGAACGCCGCCCTGCACGCCCAACTCCTCGTGCAGGCCCGCGAGGCGGGCGTCGCCGACGAGCGGCGCAGGCTCGCCGCCGAGATCCACGACACCATCGCACAGGGCCTGACCGGCATCATCGCCCAGCTCCAGGTCGTGGCGGGCGCCGACGACACCGGGAACAAGGCGCTGGCCCGCGAGCACCTCGGCCGCGCCGCCGACCTCGCCCGGCACAGCCTGGGCGAGGCCCGCCGCTCCGTGCACAACCTCTCGCCGGCGCCGCTCGCGGACGACCGGCTGCCCGAGGCACTCAAGAAGACCGTCGCCGAGTGGGCGGACCGCACCGGCGTCCGCGCCGAGTTCACCGTCACCGGCACCGCCGAGGACCTGCACGACGAGATCGAGGCGACGCTCCTGCGCATCGTCCAGGAGGCGCTGTCCAACGCCGCCCGGCACGCCGACGCGGGCCGCCTCGGGGTGACCCTGTCCTTCATGGGCGACGAGGTCAGCCTCGACGTCCGCGACGACGGCCGCGGCTTCGACCCGCTCGCCACGGCGGTGCGCACCGGCACCGGCGGATTCGGCCTCGACGGGATGCGGGCCCGCGCCGAACGCGTCGCCGGTTCGCTCACCGTGGAGTCGGAGCCCGGCGGCGGTACGGCGGTCTCGGCTCGCGTACCGTTGGTGCGCCATGAGCACTGAAGTGATCACTCTCCTCCTCGTCGACGACCACCCCGTCGTCCGCGACGGCCTGCGCGGCATGTTCCTCTCCGCCCCCGGCTTCGAGGTCCTCGGCGAGGCGTCGAACGGCGTGGAGGCGGTGGCCCTGGCCGGCGAACTCGACCCGGACGTGGTCCTGATGGACCTGCGCATGCCCGGCGGCAACGGCGTCGACGCGATCACCGAGCTCACCCGGCGCGGCGCCCGCTCCCGCGTCCTGGTCCTCACCACGTACGACACGGACTCCGACACGCTCCCCGCGATCGAGGCGGGCGCGACGGGATACCTGCTCAAGGACGCCCCGCGCGAGGAGCTGTTCACCGCCGTCCGCGCCGCCGCCGAGGGTCGCACGGTCCTCTCGCCCGCGGTCGCCTCCCGGCTCGTCTCACGCGTGCGCGCCCCCGGCAACGAACCGCTGAGCACCCGCGAGAGGGAGGTGCTCGTGCTCGTCGCCAAGGGCACGTCGAACCGCGCGATCGCGGCGGAGCTCTTCATCAGCGAGGCCACGGTCAAGACGCATCTCACCCACATCTACGGCAAGTTGGGCGTCAAGGACCGGGCGGCTGCGGTGGCCACGGCGTACAGCAGGGGAATCCTGGGCTGAGGGGGGGGGGCTGTCGCTGGGTGCGGGGAACCGCGCGCCCAGCGACAGCCGCCCCCGCGGCCCACGGACGAACCGGTCAGACGGCCTCCCACAACGCGGGCGTGTGGGGCGGCTCCCATCCCGGCTGCGCCTGGTGCCCCTGGAGGCAGCGGTACGTCGACCCGCCGTAGGTGACCGAGTCGCCCGGCGCGTAGACCTTGCCGGCCGCCCAGCTGCCGCCCGGCTCGGGGTCACCGGGGCCGGGGTCCCCGCCGCCCGTGGTCTTCAGGGTCAGGCCGAACTGCTGGAGCAGCGGATTGATCGGCTGGTAGAACGTCGTGCCGCCGCTGGAGCAGTTGCCCGAGCCGCCCGATGTGACGCCCTGCGCCTGGCTCCCGGAGATGAAGGAGCCGCCCGAGTCGCCGGGCTCCGCGCAGACCGAGGTCCGCGTGACGCCGTTGATGGTGCCCTCGGGGTAGGTGACACTGGTGTTGTGCTGCTGGATCGTGCCGCAGTGCCACCCCGTCGTGGAGCCGGACCGGCAGACCGACGCACCCACCGGGGACTGCGTGGAGCCCCCGACGCCGACCCGCTGGCCGCCCTGGCCCTTCACGTACGGGGTGGCGGTCCACTGGGCGTTGGTGGCGACCCAGGCCATGTCCAGACCGGGGAAGACGGACGCCTGGAACGTGCCCTGGGCCACCTGGTTGTAGCCGCTGGTCGCGGTGCCCGCGCGCCCGCAGTGGCCCGCCGTGGCGAAGCCCTGCTGGGCGCCCTTGGTGACCGGGAAGCCGATGGAGCAGCGGCCCCCGCCCATGTAGTACGCCTCGCCGCCCACCAGGTCGTACAGCGGTCGCGGCCGCTCCTTGGTCCGCTCGACGCGTACGAGGGAGGGGTCCACGCCCGCCGCGGCGACGAGGGAGTCCGCCGCGGCGGCCCGCACGGCCCGCACCACGACCGCGTTGGCGCGCACGTCGACGTACCGGACGGGCACGTCGCGCGCCGCCGTCCGGCCCGCTGCCCGGTCCAACCGGGCCTGTGCCGCGTCCAGTTGGGCGGTGGAATGGTCGACCACCTTCGCCTCGGCGCCCCGCGCCTCGATCGCGGGGACGTCGGCGGCGTCGGTGGTGGCCACGGTGAGCCGCGCGGAGGTCGCACCGTGCACCCAGGCGCCCGCGAAGTCACGGCCGAGCGCGTTCCGCAGGGCTCCCGCGACGGCGCCGGCCTCGGCCTCGTGGACCAGCCGGGCCTCGGCCTGCGCCGCCGTGAGGCCGAGATCGCGCCGCATGGCCCGCAGGGCCTGGGGAGAGGTCGAGCCGACGGCGGCGGTCGCGGCGGGGGAGGAGGGTACGGGGTCTCCTTGCGCGGAGGAGGAGGCGGCGGCGGAGGCAGACGCGGATCCGGGAAGCCCGGCGAGGACCAGCGCGCCGGCCGCGACCGCCGCGGCACACGCGGCCGTGACGCGGCGGTGATGGGTGGGGAGCATACGAGGTCTCCTCGGGGAACCGGGGACGAGCGGGGATCGCCCCACACCGTAGAACGCTCAACTGCCGCCCATCAGCTGTCGGTTCACCCCCGGTACCGACGTTATGGAAGCCCCTCCAGGAGCCCGCGCAGCCGACTTCGACCTACGGGGCCGGGACCACGGGGCCGAACACCCCTCACCCCCGGCTGAGCCGAACGCGCCCCCTCACCCCGGTGGAGCCGACGGCGCGGAGAGCCAGGCCGTGTAGCTCTCGCTGCGGGCCGCCGCCTCCGCGTGGGCGGCCCGCGCCTGCGCGAAGACCGCCGCCGCGGTGTCGTGGGCCGGCGCCGCCGGGTGCCAGCCCAGCAGATGGCGCCAGTACAGCGGCGCCCCCGCCAGCGGTCTGGTCACCAGGCCCGGCGTCGGCGGGAACGTCGCCCGGCACAGCCCCACCGCCCGCCCCACCTGCACCAGATGCACGCACGAGGCGACGTCCGTCTCGTACACGCACGCCGGCGTGAACCCCGCCCGCGCGCACGCCGCGGAGAAGCAGTCCGCGAAGCAGCCGTCGCCCGGCACGTCCGTCCACGCCTCGTCCGCGAGCAGCGCGAGGTCGATCTCCGGGCGGCCGGCCAGCGGGTGGCCGGTGGGCAGCATCACGAAGACCGGGTCCCGGGCCACCTCGCGCCACACCAGGAGCTCGCTCTCCGGCGGCGCGCTCGCCCCGCACGTGCCGACCAGCGCGAAGTCGAGCCGCCCCGCCGCTGTACGGGCCGCGATCTCCCGCTCCGACCACGAGGTGTGCGTCGTCACCGACGCCCCGGGATACGCGGCCGCGAGCCGGTCCACGAGGGCGCCGAGCAGCGGCCCGTGGATGCCGCCGAGCCGGAACCCCGCACCGACCTGCCAGGCCTGCGCGAACCGCTGCGCCTCCTCGCGCAGATCGCTCACCGCGGGCAGCACCACCCTGGCCCGCGCCAGCACGAACTCGCCGAGCGCGGTGGCCCGTACGCCGTGCCGCCCGCGCTCGAAGAGCTCACCGCCGAGCGTGCGCTCGATCCGCTTCAACTGCGTGCTCAGCGCCGGCTGGGCGAGCCCGAGCGCGGTGGCCGCCTTCGTCAGGCTGCCCGCGTCGGCGATCGCCCGGATCGTCCTCAGGTGCCGCAACTCCAGGTCCATGACGTGAGCTTGGAGCCACCCCCGGGCCGGGGCAAGACTCTGGTCCGGACCAGAAGTGATCATCGCAGGGCCATCGGTACGGGCGGCGGGCGCGGACGGAGATCACCCCAACCCGTCGAGCACCCGCAGCAGCACCACCGACCTCCCCTCCACCGTCAGCACCGCGCCCGCCCGGTGCACCGCCCCCGGCGCCGCCGCCTGCTCCTCCGCCGAGGTGTCCACGACCACCTCGTAGGCCCCGGCCCACGGCGGACCGGGCAGCACGAACGCCGACGGCCGCTCCGCCGCGTGCAGGACCGCGAGGAAGCTGTCGTCGACGACGGGCGCGCCCCGCGCGTCACGGCCGGGTATGTCCCGTCCCGACAGATACATGCCAAGCGTCGCCGTGGGTGCGTACCAGTCGGCCTCCGTCATCTCCGTACCGCCCGCCGTGAACCACGCCAGATCGCGCAGCCCGTCCGCCGAGTGGGCCCGCCCGGAGAAGAACGCCCGTCTGCGCAGCACCGGGTGACGGTGTCGCAGCTCGATGAGGCGCGCCGTCAGCGCACACAGCTCCCGCCACCCCGGCTCCTCCCGGAGCCCCCAGTCGACCCAGCTGATCTCGTTGTCCTGGCAGTAGGCGTTGTTGGAGCCCCGCTGGGTGCGGCCCATCTCGTCGCCCGCGACCAGCATCGGCACCCCGGTGGAGAGCAGCAGCGTCGTCATCAGGTTGCGCAGCTGCCGGCGGCGCAGCGCCGTGACGTCCTCGTCGTCGGTCTCGCCCTCGGTCCCGCAGTTCCAGGCCCGGTTGTCGTCGGAGCCGTCCCGGTTGCCCTCGCCGTTGGCCTCGTTGTGCTTGCGCTCGTAACTGACCAGGTCCCGCAGGGTGAACCCGTCGTGCGCCGTCACGAAGTTCACCGACGCGTACGGCCGCCGCCCGCCCCACGCGTACAGGTCGCTCGACCCCGAGAGCCGGTACCCCAGATCCCGTACGTCCGGCAGCGCGCCCCGCCAGAAGTCCCGCACCGCGCCCCGGTAGCGGTCGTTCCACTCCGTCCACAGCGGCGGGAACGCCCCCACCTGATAGCCGCCCGAGCCCACGTCCCACGGCTCCGCGATCAGCTTCACGCGCCGCAGCACCGGATCCTGCGCGATCACCGCGAGGAACGGCGAGAGCATGTCGACGTCGTGGAAGGAGCGCGCGAGCGCCGCCGCGAGGTCGAAGCGGAACCCGTCCACCCCCATCTCGGTCACCCAGTACCGCAGCGAGTCGGTGATCAGCCGCAGCACGTGCGGCTGGACGACCTGCAAGGTGTTCCCGCAGCCCGTGTAGTCCGCGTACCGCCGCGCGTCGCCCGGCTGCAACCGGTAGTAGCCGCGGTTGTCGATGCCCTTCAGGGAGAGCATCGGACCGAGCTCACCGGCCTCCGCGGTGTGGTTGTAGACCACGTCGAGGATGACCTCGATGCCCGCCTCGTGCAGCGCCCGCACCATCCGCTTGAACTCGCCGACCTGCTCACCCCTGGTGCCGGACGCCGCGTACGCCGCGTGCGGGGCGAAGTAGCCGACCGAGTTGTAGCCCCAGTAGTTGCGCAGGCCCCGGCGCAGCAGATGGTCCTCGTGCGCGAACTGGTGCACGGGCAGCAGTTCCACCGCCGTCACGCCGAGCCGTACGAGGTGCTCCAGCGCCGCCGGATGCGCCAACCCCGCGTACGTACCGCGCAGTTGCTCGGGGACTCCCGGATGCAGCTTGGTGAAGCCGCGCACGTGCAGTTCGTAGATGACGGAGTCCGCCCACGGTGTCTTGGGCCGCCGGTCGTCCGCCCACTCGTCGTCCGGCGCGTCGTCGTGCACCACCACGCCCTTGGGCACGTGAGGCGCCGAGTCCCGCTCGTCGCGGACGGTGTCCGCCACATGCTGCTGGGGCCAGTCGCGCACGTGCCCGTACACCTCGGCGGGCAGCCGGCCGTAGTCGTTGCCCGGACCGCCGTCCACCGCGCGGGCGTACGGATCGAGGAGCAGCTTCGCCGGGTTCCAGCGGGCGCCCGTCCAGGGGTCCCAGCGGCCGTGCACCCGGTAGCCGTACCGCTGCCCGGGGCGCACGCCCGGCACGAAGCCGTGCCAGATCCCGTGCGTCAGCTCGGTGAGACGGCAGCGCGTCTCGACGGTCCGGGACCCCTCCGTGTCGAACAGACACAGCTCGACCGCCTCCGCGCCGCCCGCCCACAGCGCGAAGTTGGTGCCCGCGACGCCGTCGGGACCGACCCGGAAGCGGGCGCCCAGCGGAGTCGGCGCGCCCGGCCAGACCGGGCGGCTCGGCGCGGCACGGGACGCGGCCCGGCCCCTGCCGTTCACCGTCGGGGCGGGCCGCCCGGTCGTGCCGCGCCCCGCCGTCCGTGCCTTCTGCGCTGCCTCTTGCTCGGGCTGCGCTGCCTCTTGCTCGGGTGCGCTCGACACCTGCTCGCCTCCCGCGGCTCCGTCGGCCGACGCGCGAAGAAGGGCGTGCGGCGTCCCGGCCGCGGCTCCCCCCTACGTCGTCCTCACCACTGTTCTGCCCACCGCGCGCGTCGCACTCACGTTTCCCCGGCAGGGGGACGGTCGTTGGGACCCACGTGAGACAGGTTGCGAGGCGCGCACGGCGCGCAGGGGCCGCGCTGGCCGCGGCGGTGACATGGGCGGGCCTGCTGGCCGGGGCGTCCGGCTGCTCCGCCGACGGGCCCGAGGGATTCATGGGGAAGCCGCGCTCGCCCGCGGACGCGATCCGGGTGTCGCCCGGTGACGACAGCAAGGGGATCAAGCCGGAGGAACGCATCGAGGTCAAGGTCCCCGACGGCCGTCTGGAGTCGGTGAAGGTCGTCCGGACGCAGGACGCGCAGGAGTTCGACGTGCCGGGCCGCATCGACGAGGACGGCCTGACCTGGCGCCCCGTCGACGACGGACCGCTCACCCTGGCCTCCACCTACGAGGTAGACGCCGTCGCCCTGGACGGTCACGGCCGCCGCTCGGCCCGGCACACCACCTTCCGCACGCTCGTCCCCGACGAGCGCTTCATCGGCTACGTCGCGCCGGAGAACCGCGCGACGGTCGGCACCGGCATGATCGTCTCCCTGGAGTTCAACCGGGAGATCGAGAACCGCGACGCCGTCCAGCGCGCCATCCGCGTCACCGCGCACCCGGACGTGGAGATCCGCCCGCACTGGTTCGGCAAGAGCCGCGTCGACTTCCGCCCGGAGAAGTACTGGAAGCCCGGCACCAAGGTGACCGTCGGCCTCCGGCTGCGCGACGTCGAGGCCGCCCCCGGGATCTACGGCCTCCAGGACAAGAGCTTCTCGTTCACCGTCGGCCGCCAGCAGGTGTCCCTGGTGGACGCCGCCGAACACACCATGGAGGTCCGCAGGGACGGCGAGCTGGTCTCCACCGTGCCGATCACCGCGGGCGCCCCCAAGACCACCACGTACAACGGGAAGATGGTCGTCACGGAGATGCTGGAGGTGACCCGGATGAACAGCCGTACCGTCGGCTTCGGCGGCGAGTACGACATCCCCGACGTCCCGCACGCGATGCGCCTGACGACCTCCGGCACCTTCCTGCACGGCAACTACTGGTCGCCGGACGCTCCCGGCAACACCAACGTCAGCCACGGCTGTGTGGGCCTGCGCGACGTGAAGGGCGGCAGCTCGAAGACGCCCGCCGGCTGGTTCTTCGACCGGAGTCTGATCGGGGACGTCGTCGAGGTGGTCAACAGCAATGACAGGAAAGTCGCTCCTGACAACGGCCTCGGCGGCTGGAACATGGAGTGGAAGGACTGGGTGAAGAACGGCTGAACCGCCGGGTGGTCGTGAGGTGATCCCCGGGTGTCCGGCCGGGTGTCACCGAGTGATCATGATCCGCCCGCACCCCAGGGGCAGTTGGAACGGAACGGTGACATTGGCGGGGCGCCGACGCCGGGAACCGTGTGATTGTCTAGCGCTTGCGCGTGTCCTAAACGCGCAGGTGCACTGGGGTGCGGGCTCGGATCGGGCCCGGCGAGGGGAGACGACAATCGTGAACGGGCGACCGATATCGGGGGCGTCGGTGGGTGCGCGGGTGCGCGCGCGGCGACGGGGCGCCAGGGGACTGACGGCAGTGGTGTCGGGGGCGACGCTGCTGTTCGTCGCGGCATGCGGGGGCGGCTCGGACTCGGGCGGCGAGGGTGACGGCAAGGGCGAGGCGGACAAGAACGCCCCCTCCGCGGCCGTCGTGACGATAGCCCCCAAGGACGGCGCGGACTCGGTGGCCACCAGCGGCGCCCTGAAGATAGGCGCCGCGAAGGGCAAGCTCTCCGAGGTGAAGGTCGAGGACAGCAAGGGCAACCCGGTCCCCGGCAGGATCACGGCGGGCGGCACCGCGTGGAAGCCCGCGCACCACCTCGCCTCCGCCACGAAGTACAAGGTCCACGCGGTGGCCAAGGACGCCGACGGCCGCGCGTCCGCCAAGGACACCGCCTTCACCACGCTGACCCCGAAGAACACCTTCATCGGCCAGTTCAACCCGGAGGACGGCTCCACGGTCGGCGTCGGCATGCCGTTCTCGGTCAACTTCACCCGCGGCATCACCGACCCGGAAGCCGTCGAGAAGGCCATCGAGATCAAGACCGAGCCGTCCGTGCCCGTCGAGGGCCACTGGTTCGGCAACGACCGCCTGGACTTCCGCCCGGAGAAGTACTGGAAGTCCGGTACCAAGGTCACCGTCAAGCTCAACCTCGACGGCGTCGAGGGCCGCCCCGGCGTCTACGGCAAGCAGGCCAAGACCCTGAACTTCACGATCGGCCGCAGCCAGGTCTCCACCGTCGACGCCAAGACGCACCAGATGAAGGTCGTCCGCGACGGCAAGCAGATCAAGAAGATCCCGATCACCGCGGGCGCCCCCGGCACCACCACGTACAACGGCGAGATGGTCATCAGCGAGAAGCTGCAGGTGACCCGGATGAACGGCGAGACCGTCGGCTTCGGCGGCGAGTACGACATCAAGGACGTCCCGCACGCCATGCGGCTCTCCACCTCCGGCACGTTCCTCCACGGCAACTACTGGTCGGGCGGCGCCTTCGGCAACACCAACGCCAGCCACGGCTGCATCGGCCTGAGCGACGTGCGCGGCGGCTACAGCAAGAAGACGCCCGCCGGCTGGTTCTTCGAGAAGTCGATGATCGGTGACGTGGTCGTCGTGAAGAACTCCGCGGACAAAACGATCCAGCCCGACAACGGCCTGAACGGCTGGAACATGTCCTGGGAGCAGTGGAAGGCCTAGTCCCGCCACCGCTCCACGCACGGCCCGGCGCACTGTGACCAAGTGCACCGGGCCTTTCGGCGTTAACCCCCGCTAACGTGCCTGTCATGACTGCACACCTCGAAGTCGCCGAAGGCGTCGGCACGATCCGACTCGACCGCCCCCCGATGAACGCCCTGGACATCGCCACCCAGGACCGCCTCAAGGAGCTCGCCGAAGAGGCGACCCGCCGCGACGACGTACGCGCGGTGGTCATCCACGGCGGCGAGAAGGTGTTCGCGGCCGGCGCGGACATCAAGGAGATGCAGGCCATGGACCACGCGGCCATGGTCGTGCGCTCCGGGGCCCTGCAGGAGTCGTTCACCGCCGTGGCCCGCATCCCCAAGCCGGTCGTCGCCGCCGTCAACGGCTATGCGCTCGGCGGCGGTTGCGAGCTGGCGCTCTGCGCCGACTTCCGGATCGCCGCGGACAACGCCAAGCTCGGCCAGCCGGAGATCCTGCTCGGCGTCATCCCCGGCGCGGGCGGCACCCAGCGCCTGGCCCGTCTGATCGGCCCGTCCAAGGCCAAGGACCTCATCTTCACCGGCCGCCACGTGAAGGCCGACGAGGCGCTGACCATGGGCCTCGTCGACCGCGTCGTCCCCGCCGCCGAGGTGTACGAGCAGGCGCACGCCTGGGCCGCGCGGCTCGCCCGGGGCCCGGCCATCGCGCTGCGCGCCGCCAAGGAGTCCGTCGACGCCGGCCTGGAGACCGACATCGACACCGGCCTGGCCATCGAACGCACATGGTTCGCGGGCCTGTTCGCGACCGAGGACCGCGAGCGGGGCATGCGCAGCTTCGTCGAGGAGGGTCCGGGCAAGGCGAAGTTCATCTGAACTGGCCTTGATCCAGGCTCAGTTGACGCCAAGGGGGCGGCGGGCGGGCCGGCGTGTCCCTCGAAGGGGCGGATTGTGAGCGGCTTGACGGATCCTTGGGCATCCGCGCTCCCGGGCCCCCCGCGATCATGCGTAGACGGGTGGTCATCGCAGGTCAGGGTCGATTCCGCAGCGCTTCCCTGCCAGTGGCATATGTCAACACGGCCCCCCGGAATGGTTGGTTCCGGGGGGCTTATTCCGCCGGAACGGCCCCGCGCGGCGCCTCGGGCGGCCATGATGGGGGCATGGCGGGGCTGGAGGGTTATGAACGGCCGCGGCGGCGGGGCGGTGCGACCGCGGCCCGGTGGTCGCCGGCGGTGGAGGACGAACACGCGCTCAAGGCGCTCGAGTTGTTCGGCAACCCCACGGACGCGGAGGTGCCGCTCCCCTCGCGCCCGGAGTCCGCGGCCATCGCGCGCCGCCTCGCCCAGGTCGTCGTCCTCCGCCACTGGGGCCTCTCCCCGAAGCTCACCGAGGACGTCGTCCTCCTCGTCTCCGAACTCGTCGGGAACGCCGTGCGGCACACCGGCGCCCGGATCTTCGGCCTGCGCATGCAGCGGCGGCGCGGCTGGGTCCGCGTGGAGGTCCGCGACCCCTCGCGCGGGCTGCCCTGCCTGATGCCGGTCCACGAGATGGACCTGAGCGGCCGCGGCCTGTTCCTCGTCGACAAGCTGTCCGACCGGTGGGGCGTGGACCTGCTGCCGCGCGGCAAGACGACATGGTTCGAGATGAGGGTCGCCGACCGCTGACGGACGCGGTCCGGATACGCGAAAGCCCCCGGCGGCCGTGTTCGGCGCGAGGGGGCCTTCGTGAAGCGGCGTGGAGATCGGGGTGTGATCCACGGCCGCCGGGACGACCTGAGCCCGGGTCAATGGGGGTCGTGTCCCCGACTATGGCAGACGGGCGTCGACGATCCAAAGCGGCATGTCCATCGATAAGCGGGCAAACCATGACAGTTTAGAGGTGAATCCTTGGTGAGATGGGACACCTGCCTGGTAAACGCTGGTTAAGCGGCGGCTGTGACAGGCGATACGCAAGGCCCTGGCGACCGGCCGCGGCCCCTGGGTGCCGACCCGTCACCACCCCGAAGCGGGCAATAAGCATCTTTCGCCTGTTTTTCCCATTAAATGGGCGGGTGATCGAGACCGACCGCCGCAGAGCCCTGTGCGCGGGCGCCGGCCTACTCGCCGCGGGCGCGCTCACCACCGGGTGCGCCGCGACCGGCCCCGCCCCCGCCCCCGACCGACCGCCCGCACCCGAGTCGCCCGGCCCACCGGGCAAGGCCCGCCGCCCCGCCCCCGCGGCCCCCGCGCCGCGCCGCTTTCCCGGCCTGCCCGCCCAGATCACCCACGGCCCCCGCACCCGCCCCCAGGTCGCGCTCACCTTCCACGGCCAGGGCGACCCGGCCATCGCGAAGGCGGTGCTCACCGAGGCGGAGAAGGCGGGCGCCAAGGTCACCGTGCTCGCCGTCGGCAGCTGGCTCGACGCCCACCCGGACATGGCACGGCGCATCCTGGACGGCGGCCACGACCTGGGCAACCACACCCTCCACCACCTCGGCATCAACGACATGCCGGAGGCCGACGCCTACGCCGAGATCACCGGCTGCGCGGACCGGCTGCGCCGCCTCACCGGCTCCATCGGCACCTGGTTCCGCCCCTCGCGCACCCCCACGGCGACCCCCCTCGTCGAACGCCTCGCCCACCGCGCGGGCTACCCGCACGTCCTCTCCTACGACGTCGACTCCCTGGACTTCACCTCGCCGGGCGCCCCGGCCGTCACCCGCACGATCGCGGGCGAGATCCGCGCGGGGTCCGTCGTCAGCCTGCACTTCGGGTACGCGGACACGGTCGCCGCGCTCCCCGCCGTCCTGAAAGAACTGGAACGCCGCGGCCTGCGCGCGGTCACGACCACGGAGCTGCTGACCTGATGTCCCAGAAACACAACCTCACCAAGCGCACCGCGGCCGTGCTCGCCGCCGGCGCCGCGCTCGCCGTCCTCGCCGGCTGCGGCGGCGACCAGCACGCCGACGAGGCCCTCGGCACCGAGGGGGTGCGCAAGCCCGCCAAGCCGAAGACGGCCCCCGGCCTGCCCGGCATGCCGCCCGTCCTCGACCCGAAGGACGTCTATGCCGCCGACCGGCCGAACGCCCTGCAGCCCGTGACGAAGAAGTTCCTGAACCGGGTCTACGTGCCCAACACCAACTCCAACACGGTCTCGGTCATCGACCCCGAGAAGTACGAGGTCGTCAAGACCATCAAGGTCGGCAACCAGCCCCAGCACGTCGTCCCCTCCTGGGACATGAAGACGCTGTGGGTCAACAACGACCTCGGCGACAGCCTCACCGCGATCAATCCCGTCACCGGCAAGGAGGGCCGCACGGTCGAGGTCTCCGACCCCTACAACCTCTACTTCACGCCGAACGGCAAGCACGCCATCGTGATGGCGTCCATGGACCGCGAGCTCGTCTTCCGCGACCCCAAGACCATGAACCGGGTCAAGACCGTCCCGGTGACCTGCGCGGGCGTCAACCACGCCGACTTCTCCATGGACGGCCGCTACTTCATCGTCTCCTGCGAGTTCTCCGGCGAGCTGCTGAAGGTCGACACCGAGAAGATGGAGGTCGTCGGCCAGCAGAAGATCCCGTTCAAGGGCGCGATGCCGCAGGACGTGAAGCTGTCGCCGGACGGCAAGACCTTCTACGTCGCCGACATGATGGCGCACGGCGTGTGGGTCCTGGACGGCAAGAAGTTCACCAAGCCGAAGCTGCTGCCCACCGGCAAGGGCTGCCACGGCCTGTACGTGAGCCGCGACTCCAAGGAGATGTTCATCTCCAACCGCGGCGAGGGCACCATCTCCGTCTTCGACTTCACCAAGAACAAGCTCACCAAGAAGTGGAAGCTCCCGCAGGGCGGCAGCCCCGACATGGGCGGCGTCTCGGCGGACGGCAACACGCTCTGGCTGTCCGGGCGCTACGACTCCGAGGTGTACGCCATCGACACCCGCACCGGCGTCCAGCTGGCCCGCATCCCGGTCGGCGACGGACCGCACGGCCTCGCCGTCTACCCCCAGCCGGGCCGCTACTCGCTCGGGCACACCGGGATCTTCCGTTGAACGATTGATGGTTGACGGTTCACCGCGGCCGACAACGGGCACCAAACGGGCAGTTCAGGAAGTCCAGGAAGTTCAGGCCTCCTGCCTTCCCCCCACCCCCTGGAGGCGCCCGTGATCCGTGGCATCGACGTGAGCTCGCACCAGTCGACCTTCGACACGGACGGCCTCTCCTTCGTCTTCATCAAGGCGACGGAGGGCCGTTCGTACATCAATCCGAAACTGGCCGCCCAGACGAAGCTCGCCCGCGACGGCGGGTGCGTGGCCGGCTTCTACCACTTCCTGTGGCCGGGGAACATCACCGCCCAGGCGGAGTACTTCGTGAGCAAGGCGCCGGAGAAGGCCGGCGACCTGCTGGCGGTCGACTGGGAGACGACCGGGGACGGGACGCGCGCCAGCAACGCGGAGAAGGACCGCTTCATCCGCGAGGTGAAGCGGCTGCGCCCCCAAAACCGGGTCCTGCTCTACTGCAACCGCGACTTCTGGTTGAACCGGGACACCACGTCCTACGCGGGCGACGGACTGTGGATCGCCGACTACGTGACGGCGGGCAAGCCGCGCATTCAGGCGAAGTGGACGATCCATCAGTACACGTCGACGCCGCTGGACAAGGACGTGGCCGCGTTCGCGAGCGAGGCCGTGATGCGGGACTGGGCCACGCTCTGACGTCCCCGGCCGGGTGGCTCAGGCGCGCCACTCCGCGGTGCGCTCCCGCGACGCGGCGTCCAGCGCCGCGCGGATCTCGTCCACGCCGCCGGTGTGGCCGTACACGGGGGTTCCGGGCTGCTGACGCCAGGAGTCGTCCTGGCCGCCGTTGTCGACGGTGTCGAAGCCGAGCTCGTCGATGAGGTCACGGACGACCTTCTTCGCGGCCTCGTCGTCACCGGAGACGGGCAGGGCGACACGGCCCGGGGCGCCCTGGGGGAGCGGCTTGTCGCGGATGTCCTGGGCGTAGGTGCCGTTGAACGCCTTGATCACGGAGTGACCGATCTGCCGCTCGGTCCAGCGGCTCTCGGTCAGCCCCTCCTCGATCTCGGCGATCCTCCCGTCGCGCTGCTGCGGGTAGTAGTTGCCGGTGTCGATGACGGCGACGCCGTCGGCCGCGCCGTCGAGGAACCCCGCGGGCAGGTCGGGCACGGCCTTGAGCGGGACCGTCACGACGACGACCTGCGCGCCGTTCGCCGCCTCGGCGGCGGTGACGGGCTTCGCGCCGGTCTCGTCGGCGAGGGCGGTGAGGGTGTGCGGGCCGCGGGAGTTGGCGACGGACACGTCGTGGCCGAGGGCGGTGAGGCGACGGGTGAGGTTGCCGCCGATGTTGCCCGCGCCGATGATGCCGATCTTCATGACTGACCTGACCTTCCGGAGTTCCGCTGTCTTAACGGAGGCAACCTCCGGAATGGCCGGGGTATTCCGGGCGGGCGCCGGCGATCGGGGCGGGGTTCTCGGGTCGCCGGCGTCCCGGGGTGCTGTGCCTACTTGTTGACGCTGGCCATCAGGTCCTTGGTCTGCTTCTCGACGACGGGGACGAGGCCGGCGACGACGTCGACGCCGTCGTTGGCCACGTCGCCCACCGGCACGGGGTTGCTCTGCGAATGGCTCTCCTGCGCCTGGGCCGCACCGGAGAAGGACAGGGCGGCACCCGCGAGGGCGACGGCGGCGAGGACGCGCTTGGTGTTGTTCGTCATGGCCTGCCAACGATCACCCCCAGCGCGGGTCACGGGCGGCCCCACGCACCTCACGGGCCACACCGGTCGTGCCGGGGCCGGGTCTCGTGCGGCATCTGGCGGGCGGGCCTAAGCGCGGGCGCGCAACAGGGTGAGTGTGGCGTCGAGTTCCTCCTGGGCCACCCGGGCCGCCCGTTCCGCGTCCCTCGCCTCGACGGCGGCCACCAGGGCGGCGTGCGCGGCGTCCCCGTGGTTCGCCTCCTCGGCCCGTACGTCGGTGAGTTCGAGCAGGTCGACCAGGCCGGTGCGCAGGGCGGGTGCGAACTCCGCGAAGAGGTCGGTGAGCACGGGGTTGTGCGCCGCCGCCACGACCGCCGCGTGCAGGGCGATGTCGGCGTCCACGAACGCGGGGTCGGCCCCGGCGGCGGCTGCCCTGCGGCCGTCGAGCGCGGCCCGCATCGCCGCGAGGTCCTCGTCGGTGCGGCGCAACGCCGCGAGCCGCGCCGCCTGGACCTCCACCAGCATGCGCACCTCGTACACGTCGGCGACCGCCGCGCGCCGCAGCCGGGCCGGCCAGTCCGCGACCGGCTCCGTCGCGATCACGAAGACCCCGGCGCCCTGCCGGGACCGCACGAGGCCCGCGCCGGCGAGCGCGCGCAGGGCCTCGCGGAGGGTGGAGCGGCCCACGCCGAGTTCCTGGGCGAGGGTCGTCTCGCCGGGCAGCCTGGTGCCGACCGGCCAGGTGCCGTCGGTGATCTGCTCGCGGAGCCGGGCGGTGGCCTGTTCGACGAGGGGGCTGGGGCGTACGGAGCCGAGCGGCATGGGGTGGGCCTTGGGCCTTTCGGGCGGGAGTACGGCGTCGGGGTACGGGCCGAACTTGTCTGAGGAGTACTTGTCTGAGGAGCTGATGTGTGGCTAGTGTAGCCCCATGATCTTCCGCGGTCTCCTTCTTCTCGGCTGCCGCGGCGGGGCCTGAAGCGACCGGCACCCCGCCGCGGGGTGCCGTGCTGCCGGTCCGCCGACCGAGCTCAGGAGCAGGAGAACCCCGCATGAACCCCGTCACCGCCCCCGGCATCCCCGGCCCCGGCACCCCCGTCGACGGCGTCCCCGGCCCCACGTACGACTGGAATCCGCAGCGCCCCGGCCCCATGCCGCACCACCGCTACCGCCCCTACCAGGATCGGGTCACCGTCCCCGGCGCGCGGCGGAGTTGGCCGGACGCCCGGTTCGAGCGCGCCCCCCTGTGGGTGCCCGTCGATCTGCGCGACGGCAATCAGGCGCTGGCCGAACCGATGGACACCGAGCGCAAGCGCCGCTTCTTCGACCTGCTGGTCTCGATGGGGTTCAAGGAGATCGAGGTCGGCTACCCCTCGGCCAGCAGGACCGACTTCGACTTCGTGCGGGACCTGGCCGGGCGGGCCGCGCGCGGCGAGCTGCCCGAGGACGTGACCGTCGTCGTCTTCACCCCCGCCAGGTCCGAACTGATCGACCGCACCTTCGCGTCGATCGACGGGCTGCCGCGCGCCGTCGTGCACCTGTACATCCCCACCTCGCCCGTCTGGCGCGACACCGTGCTCGGCCGGTCGAGGGCCGAGGTGCGCGCCGTGGCCCGGGAGGCCGCGGCGCACATGGCGCGGCTCGCCGACGAGCGGCCGCACGCCGACATCAGGTTCCAGTTCGCGCCGGAGACGTTCAACCTCACCGAGCCCGACTACGTCCTGGAGGTCTGCGACGGGCTGACCGAGCTGTGGGACGCGAGCCCCGACCGGCCCGTGACGCACAACCTGCCGGCCACCGTCGAGATCGCCAGCCCGAACGTGTACGCCGACCAGATCGAGTACATGCACCGCCACCTCGCCCGCCGCGACTCCGTCGTCCTCTCCGTCCACCCGCACAACGACCGCGGCACCGGCGTCGCCTGCGCCGAGCTCGCCGTCCTGGCGGGCGCCCAGCGCGTCGAGGGCTGTCTGTTCGGCAACGGTGAGCGGACGGGCAACGTCGACCTGGTGAC
This sequence comes from Streptomyces sp. NPDC041122, assembly GCF_055592445.1. Taxonomy (NCBI): domain Bacteria; kingdom Bacillati; phylum Actinomycetota; class Actinomycetes; order Kitasatosporales; family Streptomycetaceae; genus Streptomyces; species Streptomyces sp. NPDC041122. Next base: position 42,045 of record NZ_JBVIYQ010000011.1, read on the forward strand.
GCTCGCCCTGAACCTGTACGCCCAGGGCGTCGACCCCATGGTCGACTTCTCCGACATCGACACCGTGCGCGAGGTCGTCGAGCACTGCAACCGGCTGCCCGTGCACCCCCGCCACCCCTACGCGGGGGACCTCGTGCACACCGCGTTCTCCGGCACCCATCAGGACGCCATCAGCAAGGGCTTCGCCCAACATGCCCGGCGGGCGGCCGAGTTGGGTGTCCCGGAGCGTGAGGCGCCGTGGGAGGTGCCGTATCTGCCGATCGACCCGGCGGACATCGGCCGCAGCTACGAGGCCGTCATCCGCGTCAACTCCCAGTCGGGCAAGGGCGGCATGGCGTATCTGCTGCAGACGCGGCACGGTCTCGACCTGCCGCCGTCCCTGCGCCCCGACTTCTCGCGCGTGGTGCAGGAGGCCACCGACGACAGCGGCCGGGAGGCGACGGCGAAGGAGCTGTACGAGCTGTTCCTGGCGACGTACGTCGTGCCGGGCCGGGACGGCGAGGTGGGCCTGAGCTCCTGGACCACCGACCGGGCCCCGGGCGGCGCCCACCGCTTCGTCTGCACCCTGCGGGTGGGGGAGCGGGCCGGGGACTTCGAGGGCGTGGGCAACGGCCCGCTGTCCGCCTTCGTCGACGCCCTGGCCGCCGCCGGGATCACCGTCGGCATCCTGGACTACGCCGAGCACGCCGTGCGCGAGGGCGACGGCAGCGAGGCGGTCGCGTACGTACGGTGCCGGGTCGGCGACGTCGACCGCTGGGGCGCGGGCCTGGACACCTCGATCCTGACCGCCTCGGTGCAGGCCGTCCTCGCCGCGGTGAACCGGGCGGATGCCGGCCGATGACCGCCATCCCGCCCGGCGGCGACCCGGCCGCCCCCCTCCTGCACGCCGACCGCGTCACCGTCGTCCGTGACGGGCGGCCCATCCTGGAGGACGTCACCTTCACCGTCCGCCCCGGCGAGCACTGGGCGCTGCTCGGCGCGAACGGCGCGGGCAAGTCGACCCTGCTCGGCCTCTGCGGCGCCGTCACCCACCCCACGCGCGGCACGGTCGAGGTGCTCGGCCGCCGCCTCGGCACCGTCGACCTGCGCGAGCTGCGGGCCTACGTGGGCCATGTGAACCCGCGCCATCCGCTGCGCTCGCCGCTGCCGGTCCGCGAGGTGGTCCTCACCGGCCTCACCAACAGCATCGCGACGGTGCCGCGGTGGCGGCCCACCCCCGGGCAGGAGGAGCAGGCCGACCGGCTCATCGCCCTGCTCGGCCTCGCCCACCGGTCCGAAGACCGCTGGCCCACGCTGTCCCAGGGCGAGCGGGCCCGCACGCTCATCGCGCGGTCGCTGATGCCGAGCCCGCGCCTGGTCCTGCTCGACGAGCCGGCCACCGGCCTGGACCTCGCCGGGCGCGAACGCCTCCTCGACAGCCTCGACACCCTGCGCGAGGCCCACCCGGAGCTCGCCACCGTGCTGGTCACGCACCACCTGGAGGAGCTGCCCGCGGGCACCACGCACGCGCTGCTGCTGCGCGACGGGCGCGCCCTCGCCTCCGGGACCGTCGACGAGGTGCTGACGGGCGACCAGGTCGGCACGTGCTTCGACCACCCCGTCCGGCTGGAGCGCAGGGACGGGCGGTGGAGCGTGCGCACCAGCCGCTGACGCGCCCCGGCGGGGGAGCGGGCGGGTACGGCGAAGGGCCCGGCGCGCCATCGTGCGCCGGGCCCTTGTCGTCCGCCGGACCTACTTGTTCAGGCTCGCCCAGAACTCGTCGAAGGAGAGGCGCTTGTCCGCGTTGGTGTCCTTCGAGCCGATCACGGCTTCGGCCACCGCCTCGGTCTGGTAGAAGTCGCCCATCCTGGCCATGGCGCTCTTCCACTCGGCTGCCGTGATGAAGCCGTCGCCGTCCGCGTCGAACTGCTCGAACGTCTTGCGCGCTTCCTCGATGTCCGCCACCGGATCCACCCCTTCTTCGTGCACTACTGACGGGGGTCAGGGTAGCGGGAGCCCCGGCGCGTGCCCCTCGCGGGGATTGGTCGCCGGGCGGTGGAGCGGGACGGCGGCCGTACCCGTCTTCCCAGGGCGAGCACATCGAACCTGGGAGCGACCCGTTGAACCCCGTCCACCCCCGCCGCCGGTCTTGGCGGGACGCAGGCCGCCCGCTCGCCCTCGCCCTGTCCGCCCTCACCGCCGCCGCACTCACCGGCTGCACCGCGCCGGGTGAGGCCGCCCCGGACGACGGAAAGACGGCCCCGCGCCCCGAGCTCCAGCGGTTCTACGGGCAGCGGCTGGCCTGGAAGAGCTGCGGCGACCTGCGCTGCGCCCGCCTCACCGTCCCTCGGGACTACGCCCGCCCTGACGACGGCAAGACCTTCGTGCTGCCGGTGGTGAAGGCGCAGACGGCCGACCCGGACCGGCGCATCGGCTCGCTCGTCTACAACCCGGGCGGACCGGGCGCCTCCGGCGTGAGCGACCTGAAGGCGGACGGCGGCGAGGCGTTCACCGCGCGGCTCCGCGCCCGCTTCGACATCGTCTCCTTCGACCCGCGCGGCGTCGGCGGCAGCGTCCCCGCGGTCTCGTGCGCGGAGACGGACGAGGAGGAGACCGACGAGGGCGAGGGCCCCGAGCCCCTCACCCCCCGCACCCCGGCCGACCGCGCCCGCGCGGTGGCCGAAGCCGACGGGCAGGCCGCAGCCTGCGTGCGGGGCAGCCGCGCCGTCCTGCCGCACGTCGGCACCGTGGACGCGGCCCGCGACCTGGACGTCCTGCGCGCCGCGCTCGGCGACCGCAGGCTGACCTATCTCGGCTGGTCGTACGGCACGAGCCTCGGCACGTCGTACGCCGAGCAGTTCCCGCACCGGGTCCGTGCCCTGGCCCTGGACGGCGCCGTGGACCCCGCCCTGGACTGGCGGCAGCGCGCGCTGAGCCAGGGTGCCGGGTTCCGCAGGGCGGTCGACGACTACGCGGAGTACTGCGCCGACATCGCGGGCGACAGCTGCCCCGGCTCGACCCCGGCGGAGATAGCGGCGCTGCTCGACGGGGTGTACGCGCGGGCGGCCCGCGCGCCGCTGCCGGTCACCGACGAGGAGTTGCACGAGGTCGACGCCCGGACGGTGCTCGACGTCGTCACGGCCACGATGTACAGCCCGGAGGACGACTGGGAGGAGCTGTCGCGGGCGCTGGAGGCGGCGGACGACGGCGACGGGACGCGGCTCGCCCGCATGGCCGAGTCGGACTCCCCGGCCACGGAGTCCCGCCGTACGCACCGCCCCCGTTCCCGGGCCGCCGCCGAGAACGACGACGACGCCATCGTCGCCGTCAGCTGCCTCGACGTGCCCCACCCGCGCACGGAGGCGCCGTACTGGAAGGCCCTCGGCGCCGCCGAGAAGACGGCGGGCAGTTATGGGACGACGAGCGTGCTCGACGAGCTGACCTGCAAGGACTGGCCCACGGGGCCCGGCGCGGGACACCCGCACCGGGTCCGGGCCGACGGGGTGGCGCCGGTCCTGGTCATCGGCACCACGGGCGACCCGGCCACCCCGTACGAGGAGGCCGAGAGCCTGGCCGGGCAGTTCCCGGGCGGCATGCTCCTGACGTACGACGACGTCGGCCACACCGCCTACGGGCGCGGCGGCCGCTGTGTCTCGGACGCCGTCGACGCCTACCTCATCGAACGGAAACGGGTCCGCCCCGGCGCGACCTGCTGACGCGCACCGAGGGGCGGACCCGCACCGGGGTCAGCACTCGATGATGTTGACCGCGAGGCCGCCCCGCGCCGTCTCCTTGTACTTGACGCTCATGTCGGCGCCGGTCTCCTTCATGGTCTTGATGACCTTGTCGAGGGAGACCTTGTGCGAGCCGTCGCCGCGCAGCGCCATCTTCGCGGCGGTCACGGCCTTCACGGCCGCCATGCCGTTGCGCTCGATGCACGGGATCTGCACGAGGCCGCCGACCGGGTCGCAGGTCAGGCCGAGGTTGTGCTCCATGCCGATCTCGGCGGCGTTCTCCACCTTGGAGGGGGAGCCGCCCATCACCTCGGCGAGGGCGCCCGCCGCCATCGAGCAGGCGGAGCCGACCTCGCCCTGGCAGCCGACCTCGGCGCCGGAGATCGAGGCGTTCTCCTTGAAGAGCATGCCGATGGCGCCGGCCGCGAGCAGGAAGCGGACCACGCCCTCCTCGTCGGCGCCCGGGACGAAGTTCATGTAGTAGTGCAGGACCGCGGGGATGATGCCCGCGGCGCCGTTCGTCGGGGCGGTCACGACGCGGCCGCCCGCGGCGTTCTCCTCGTTCACGGCCATCGCGTAGAGGGTGATCCACTCCATCGCGCGGGCCTGCGGGTCGCCCTCGGCGCGCAGCTGGCGGGCGGAGTTGGCGGCGCGGCGGCGGACCTTCAGGCCGCCGGGCAGGATGCCCTCGCGGGACATGCCGCGGGACACGCAGGCCTGCATCACGCGCCAGATGTCCAGGAGCCCCTCGCGGATCTCCTCCTCCGTGCGCCAGGCCTTCTCGTTCTCCAGCATCAGCGCGGAGATGGACAGGCCGGTCTCCTCGGCGCGGCGCAGCAGCTCGTCGCCGGTGCGGAAGGGGTGCTTGAGGACGGTGTCGTCCGGCACGATCGGGTTGGCGCCCTCGACGGCGTCCTCGTCGACCACGAAGCCGCCGCCCACGGAGTAGTACGTCTTCTCCAGGACGAGGGCGCCCTCACGGTCGTACGCGAAGATCGTCATGCCGTTGGCGTGGTACGGCAGGGCCTTGCGGCGGTGCAGGACCAGGTCCTCGTCGAAGTCGAAGTCGATCTCGTGCACGCCGAGCAGGTTGATGCGGCCGCTGCTCTTGATCTCGTCCACGCGGTCGTCGGCGCTCTCCACGTTCACCGTGCGCGGCGACTCGCCCTCCAGGCCGAGCAGGACGGCCTTGGGGGTGCCGTGGCCGTGGCCGGTCGCGCCGAGCGAGCCGTACAGCTCGGCCCGTATCGCGGCGGTGTGGGCCATGAGGCCCTCGTTCTTGAGGCGCCCGGCGAACATCCGGGCGGCGCGCATCGGACCGACCGTGTGGGAGCTGGACGGGCCGATGCCGATCGAGAACAGGTCGAAGACCGAGATGGCCACGGGAAACTCCAAGGGTGGTTGGTAGACGCCGTTGTCTGCCGGGGTGGAGCAGAAGTACAAGGCGGTGCGGAACTGCGGGACCACGAGCGGGTCACGTGGTGCGGGGCACCCCGCTCACTGTCCAGTGTGCGGGGTGCCCCGACGTTTCGTACGTACGAACAAAAGCGTACGAACAAAAGGGTACGAAACTCAGCCCAGGCCGGGGTACAGCGGGTGCTTGTCGGCCAGTGCGGTGACGCGGGCCTTCAGGGCGTCCGCGTCGAAGCCCGGCTTGAGGGCCTCGGCGATGATGTCGGCGACCTCCCGGAAGTCCTCCTCCTGGAAGCCGCGCGTCGCGAGCGCCGGCGTGCCGATCCGCAGGCCCGAGGTGACCATCGGGGGGCGCGGGTCGTTCGGGACGGCGTTGCGGTTGACCGTGATGCCGACCTCGTGGAGGCGGTCCTCGGCCTGCTGGCCGTCGAGCTCGGAGTCGCGCAGGTCGACCAGGACCAGGTGCACGTCCGTGCCGCCGGAGGCCACGCCGACGCCGGCGGCCTTGGCGTCGTCCTGCACCAGGCGCTCGGCCAGGATGCGGGCGCCGTCCAGGGTGCGCTGCTGGCGCTCCTTGAAGTCGTCCGATGCGGCGACCTTGAAGGAGACGGCCTTGGCGGCGATCACGTGCTCCAGCGGGCCGCCCTGGAAGCCGGGGAAGACCGCGGAGTTCAGCTTCTTCGCGAACTCCTTGTCGCGGGCGAGGATGATGCCGCCGCGCGGGCCGCCGAGCGTCTTGTGCGTGGTGGAGGTGACCACGTCGGCGTACGGCACCGGGTTGGGGTGCAGTCCGGCGGCGACGAGCCCGGCGAAGTGCGCCATGTCGACCCACAGCTTGGCGCCGACCTCGTCGGCGATGCGGCGGAACTCGGCGAAGTCCAGCTGACGCGGGTAGGCGGACCAGCCCGCGATGATCACCTTCGGGCTGTTCTCCTTGGCCAGGCGCTCGACCTCGGCCATGTCGACCAGGCCGGCCTCGTCCACGTGGTAGGCGACCACGTTGAACTGCTTGCCGGAGAAGTTCAGGCGCATGCCGTGGGTGAGGTGCCCGCCGTGCGCGAGGTCCAGGCCGAGGATCGTGTCGCCGGGCTGGGCGATGGCGAACAGGGCGGCCTGGTTGGCGGAGGCGCCGGAGTGCGGCTGGACGTTGGCGTACTCGGCGCCGAACAGGTCCTTGACCCGCTCGATCGCGAGTCGCTCGGTCACGTCGACGTGCTCACAGCCGCCGTAGTAACGGCGGCCGGGGTAGCCCTCGGCGTACTTGTTGGTGAGGACGGTGCCCTGGGCCTCCATGACGGCGACCGGAGCGAAGTTCTCCGAGGCGATCATTTCCAGGGTGGACTGCTGGCGGTGGAGCTCGGCGTCGACGGCGGCGGCGACGTCCGGGTCCAGCTCGTGGAGGGGGGTGTTGAGAAGCGACATCACGCGATCCCTAACGGTGTGGGTCAGCCGGCGGCGAAGGCGGTGTACTCATCGGCGGAGAGCAGGTCGCCCGGCTCGTCCGTGATGCGCACCTTGAACAGCCAACCGCCCTCGAACGGGGCGGAGTTGACCAGCGAGGGGTCGTCGACCACGTCCTGGTTGGCGGCGACGACCTCGCCGTTCACCGGGGAGTAGAGGTCGCTGACCGACTTGGTCGACTCCAGCTCACCGCAGGTCTCGCCCGCGGTCACCGTGTCGCCGACCTCCGGAAGCTGCACGAAGACGACGTCACCGAGCGCGTTCGCGGCGTGCTCCGTGATGCCGATCGTCGACACGCCCTCCTCGGCGGCCGACAGCCACTCGTGCTCCTTGCTGTAACGCAGCTGCTGGGGGTTGCTCATGACCTGAATTCTCCTGTACGCGGGTGGGTGCTGCGGAACGGGGACGGTGTGCGGGGGGTCACGTACGGCACCGGGTGCCGTACCGCCCCCCGGGGCATCACTTCTGGCGCTTGTAGAACGGCAGGGCCACGACCTCGTACGGCTCGTGGGTGCCGCGGATGTCCACGCCGACGCCCTGGGTGCCCGGGGCGGCGTGCTCGGCGTCGACGTACGCCATGGCGATCGGCTTGCCCAGCGTCGGGGACGGGGCGCCCGAGGTGACCTCGCCGATCACCTTGCCGTCGGCGACCACCGGGAAACCGGCGCGCGGCACCCGGCGGCCCTCGGCGACCAGGCCGACGAGCTTGCGCGGCGGCGCGGTCTCGGCGCGCTCGGCGGCGGCCGCGAGGGCGGCGCGGCCCACGAAGTCCCCGGCGTTCTCGCTCTGCCAGGTCTTCTCGAACTTCACGACCCGGCCGAGGCCCGCGTCGAACGGCGTCAGGCCGGCGGTCAGCTCATGCCCGTACAGCGGCATGCCCGCCTCCAGGCGCAGCGTGTCGCGGCAGGAGAGGCCGGCCGGGACCAGGCCGGCCGGCGTGCCCGCCTCCAGCAGCGCGCCCCACAGCTTCTCCGCGTCGCCGGGGGAGACGAAGAGCTCGAAGCCGTCCTCGCCGGTGTAGCCGGTGCGGGCGATCAGCGCGGGCACACCCGCGACGGTGCCCGGCAGGCCCGCGTAGTACTTCAGACCGTCCAGGTCGGCGTCGGTGAGCTGCTTCAGGATGCCGGAGGACTCCGGGCCCTGGACGGCGAGCAGCGCGTACGCGTCCCGGTCGTCGCGGACCTCGGCGTCGAAGCCGTCGGCGCGGGCGGTCAGCGCGTCGAGCACGACCTGCGCGTTGGAGGCGTTGGCGACCACCATGTACTCGGTCTCGCCGAGGCGGTAGACGATCAGGTCGTCCAGGATGCCGCCGTCCTCGGCGACGATCATGGTGTAGCGGGCGCGGCCGACGCCGACCGAGCCGATGTTGCCGACCAGCGCGAAGTTCAGGAAGTCGACGGCCTCGGCGCCGGTGACGGTGATCTCGCCCATGTGGGAGAGGTCGAAGAGACCGGCCTTGGTGCGTACGGCGTTGTGCTCGTCGCGCTCGCTGGCGTACCGCAGCGGCATGTCCCAGCCCGCGAAGTCGGTCATGGTCGCGCCGAGCGTCCGATGCACGGCGTCGAGGGCGGTCAGACGGGGGGCAGTGCTCATGAAGGGAACTCCCAGGGCATGACGGGCGAGGTCGATCCTCCCCATCTGTCATCGGAACCTGAGAGGTTCGCCGGGAGCGTCCCGCGATGCGGGACGCACGGCTTGCACCTTGGGTGGGACCGCCGGGGCGGCCCGCTTTTCAGATGTGCCTCGCCCGCGCGGTACGGGGCCTGAGAGATTCAAGGGAGGGACTTGCTCCTTCGGCGCCCCGGGCGGCACAGCGTCTGCTGGTCCCGGAGACTCTCCCGCGCGGATTCAAACGGCCGGTATGGAGTTGGCGGGCACATCATTGCACGCGACCCTGTCCGGGGGGACCCGTGACCGGCCGCGGATCGCGCGGCCCGAGCACGGTTGTGCCGCATTACCTTCTCTTTACACTTGACGGGGAAGCAGTACGTGACCGCTATGGGGAGGCCGATCACGGTGCGCAGCAGGACAGGTGTCTTCGCCACGACCACGGGGGTGGCGCTGCCCAAGCAGGTCGCCGCCCCGGCCTCCGAGAGCTGCGGCCCGCTTCCCGTGGCCGTCGTCCGCGACCTGCGCCGGCGCTCCGGCCACAGCCCGCACCGCCTCACCTTCGGCGCGGGCGACCTGGTCGTCGTCTCCGGGCTGCCCGGCGGGGGCAAGTCGACCCTCATGCGGCAGGCCGTCACCGGCCCCCGCGTCGACTCCCAGGACACCCGCGACCGCTGGGCCGGCCGCATGCCGCGCCTGCTCCCGTACGTGCTCTACCGCCCCCTGGTCCGCCTCGCGCACTACGCCGGGCTGCGCCGCACCCTGCGCTCCGGGGCGAGCGTCGTGGTGCACGACTGCGGCACCCAGCCGTGGGTGCGCCGCTGGCTCGCCCGCGAGGCGGTCCGGCGCGGCGCCGCCCTGCACCTGCTGTTGCTCGACGTGCCGGTGGACACCGCGCTCGCGGGCCAGCGCGAGCGCGGCCGCGGCGTCTCCCGGTACGCCTTCGCACGCCACCGCAGGACGGTCGGCCGGCTCCTCGGCGCCGCCGAGCGCGGCGACCTGCCGCGCGGCTGCGGCTCCGCGGTGCTCCTGGACCGGGCGGCGGCCCAGGTCCTGCGGGGGATCGCCTTCGACGGCCGACCCGCCCGGCGTTAGGGTTCGAGCCGCAGGCAGAGCGGTCGCGAGCAGGGGTTGGACAGATGGACTTTCCGGCGCAGGCATACGCCCATCCGTACGCGGGATGGCCGGGCAACGAACTGGAGGAGGTCCTCGCGGCCTCCCTCGGCGCCGCGGAATCGGCGGGCGGCCGGATCGTGGAGGTCCTTGGCCGCAGCCAGATATGGATCCCGCTGCCGTACGGCGGCGGCCCCGACAGCGGCACCCTCGACCTGCCGACCCTGGAGATCGACGGCCAGGCGTACGTCCCGGTCTTCACCTCCGAGCAGCAGTTCCGCCAGGCGCTCGGCGCCGCCGCCGACCGCATGGGCCGCACGGTGGCGCCCGCCGTGGAGTTCGCCCGCGGCCTGCCCCCGCAGCTGGGCATCGCGCTGAACCCCGACGGCACCGTCGGCGCCCCGCTGCCGCCGGCCGCCGTCGCCGAGCTCTGCAGGACCGGCCGCTCCGCACTGGACGGACCCGCCACCGGCGGCCGCGTGCGGCTCTACGAGCCGGACTGGCAGGAGGAGCCGGTGGACTTCCTGGCCGCCGCGGGCCGCGAGTTCGAGGCGAGCGGGGTCGTGCTCACCGCCCGCCGCTGCCTGGCGAACGTCGAGACCGACGACCCGACGCTCTTCGTCGGCGTCGAACTCGCCACCTGGGAGGGCAACGCCCGCGACCTGCCCATGGAGGCGCTCGGCCGCGCCCTCGGACAGGTCCCCCTCCCGTGGGCGGTGAACCTCGTGCTGCTCGACGTGGCGCAGGACCCGGTGGGGGACTGGCTGCGGGCCCGGGTGCGGCCCTTCTACCGGCGCGCCGGCTGAGGCCGGGCGGCGCGCCGGGAGCGGCGGGCCGGGGCCGGGGGCCCCGTACGACGGGACCCGAGGTGTCGTACGTCAAGTCCGCGCCGGGATCGCCGCTTAAGCTGGTTCCATGACCCGGTCGGGGCGCATCCGTGCCCGGACGGCGGGGTTCTCGGTCAGTTGTCGGGCAGTCGGGTGCGAAGCGAAGGGGCGGTTACGGGTGAGTGCGTCGGGCACGGCCGCGGACGATGGGGCCTCCCCTGCTCGAGCGGAGTCGCGGGCTCCGGGGAAGGTCGAGCAGCTGCTGCACCAGGTGACCCCGGGGCGCTACGACGCCTACGAGGCGCTGCTTCGCGCCCTCGCCGCCGACCAGGTGTGGATGCTGCTCTGGCACGGCCAGGCCGGATCCCCCGACGCCCAGTACGGGAACATGGAGGTCGAAGGCCTCGGCTACGCCCCCTGTGTGACCTCCGCCCAGGAGCTCTCCGCCAGTGGCTGGAACCGCAGTTACGAGGTGGTGCGCGGCACCGACATCGCCCGCACCCTCTACCCCGACCACTACGGCCTCTGGCTCAATCCGCACGCGCCGGGCGGCGGTGTCGGCATCCCGTGGCTGGATCTGCGCCGTATCGCCACCGGCCTCGACCTGCTGCCCGCGGGACCCCTCCGGCTCACCGAACCGAGCATCGAGATCCCGCAGTTCTACGCGCTCCTGACGCAGAACGCGCACCGCACCCCGGTGGTCCGCTCGCTGCGCCGCGCCTGGGTGCAGCCCGCGCTCGGGGCGCCGTATCTGGCCATCGGCCTCGACGTGTACGACACCTCTCCGCCGTCCGTCGACGCCGTGCGGACGATGATGCAGCAGTCCATCCCCGCCGTCCCCGAGGGCCTGCCGGTCTCGACGGTCGCGATGTCCGACGAGGACGACCCGGTCACGATGTGGCTCCGCGCCAACGCCCGCCCCTTCTACGACCGCGAGGCACAGCCCGCACCGGCGCCGGCCGGCGGTTACGGCTACCCGGCGCAGTACTAGCGCCACCGGCCGGCGGCCGTCGGCGTCGCTGAGCAGCGCCGACGGCCGCGATGTCCGTTGTAGTGCTGGTGGGGCCCTATGGGTGGGCGTGACGGCTTGCGCCCCAACTGCCCCGTGTTCGCCCCTCGTTCACTGGCGTCCGGATAACGGAACACCTCGATCAGCATCACGGTTGCGCATCCTTTCCCCGTCAAGTCTGGTAACAGATCGCGACGTGGATGAAGACTCCCGCTCCAAGGGGCCTTCGCCCCCATGTGTACGACGGACTGATCACGTCGCTACAGCGGCAAGTGCGGGCCGGTCACCACCGGTTGAGAGGGGTCCCTGCCACGATGACGGCACCATTGCATGACACACCTGCGGACGCGGATCCGACCGAGGACGTCGCCCCCGCAGTTGATGCAGGGGTGAAGAAGGTCGAGGGGCGGTCCCTCAAGCAGATCGCCTGGAACCGCCTGAAGCGGGACAAGGTCGCCCTGGCCGGCGGCATCACGGTGCTGGTCCTGGTGCTCGTCGCCGTCTTCGCGCCTCTGATCGTGAGCCTGCTTGGCCACCCGCCCAACGACTTCCACCAGGACAAGCTGGACGAGCTGACCGGTCTGCCCACCGGCTCGCTCGGCGGCGTGAGCGGCGACTTCCTCTTCGGCGTCGAGCCCAACAAGGGCCGCGACGTCTTCAGCCGCATCGTCTACGGTGCGCGGATCTCGCTCCTGGTGGCCTTCCTCGCGGCCATCGTCGCGGTCGCCCTCGGCACCCTCTTCGGGATCATCGCCGGCTACTTCGGCGGCTGGGTCGACGCGCTGATCAGCCGCGTGATGGACGTGCTGCTCTCGTTCCCGCAGCTGCTCTTCATCATCTCCCTCGTCTCCGTCCTCCCCGACGACCTGCTCGGTCTGGAGGGGACCAGCGTCCGCGTCGCGATCCTCGTGATGGTCATCGGCTTCTTCGGCTGGCCGTACGTCGGCCGCATCGTCCGCGGCCAGACCCTCTCGCTCCGTGAGCGCGAGTACGTGGAGGCGGCCCGCAGCCTCGGCGGCGGCAAGCGCCACATCCTCTTCCGCGAACTGCTGCCCAACCTGGTCGCGCCCATCACCGTCTACGCGACGCTGATGATCCCGACCAACATCCTCACGGAGGCAGCCCTCAGCTTCCTCGGCGCCGGCGTCAAGCCGCCGACGGCCTCCTGGGGCGGCATGCTGCGCGACGCGCTCAAGACGTACGAGCACGACCCGATGTTCATGGTCTTCCCGGGCGTCACGATCTTCATCACCGTGCTGGCCTTCAACCTCTTCGGCGACGGGCTGCGTGACGCGCTCGACCCGAAGGGGACGCGCTAGAAGGTCCCAATTGGCTTGCCCCTGCCGCATGTCAGGTGGCTTTAACCATGGTTCTCCGGCAGCACTAGGCCAGGGACCGCGATCTCGGAGGTTACGAGAAAATGCCCACAGGTTCCACGAAACGACGGCTCACCAGCGGTGCGGCCCTCGTCGTCGCGGCGCTGGTGACCACCACGGCGTGCGGCGGCGGTGACGGTGGCGACAGCGACTCGAAGGGTGCCGGCTACAACGCGGCGCTGAACAAGATCGCCAACCCTTCCAAGAAGAAGGGGGGCACGCTGAAGATGGTCGGCAAGCAGGACCTCGACTCCGCCGACCCCCAGCGTGCCTACTACGGCATGACGTGGGACTTCATGCGCTTCTACACCCGGCAGCTGGTGACCTACGACACCAAGCCGGGCAAGGCGGGCACGAAGCTGGTCCCGGACCTCGCCACCTCCACCGCGAAGATCTCCGACGACGGCAAGACCTACACGTACAAGCTGCGTGATGGCCTGACCTGGGAGGACGGCTCCAAGCTGACCTCCAAGGACATCAAGTACGGCATCGAGCGCACCTGGGCGACGGACACCATCACCGGTGGTCCGGGCTACATCCGCCAGACGCTCGACCCCAAGGGCAAGTACAAGGGCCCCTACAAGGACAAGGGCGGCCTCGACGCGATCGAGACCCCCGACGACCAGACGATCATCTTCAAACTGCCCAAGCGCAACGGCGACTTCGAGCAGTTCCTGGCCATGCCCACCGGCTCGCCGGTGAAGGAGGCCAAGGACACCAAGGCCAAGTACACCCAGCGACCGTTCTCCTCGGGCCCGTACAAGTTCAAGGAGTACAAGTCCAACAAGAAGATCGTGCTGGTCCGCAACGACAAGTGGAAGAAGTCCTCGGACCCGATCCGCGCGGCCCTGCCCGACGTCATCGACGTGACGATCTCCGCCAACCAGGAGGAGAACGACAAGAAGCTGATGGAGGGTGACTTCGACGTCGACATCAACGGCACGGGCATGACCCAGTCCGGCCGTGTCAGCGCCGTCACCGACCACCGCGGCAACGTCGACAACATGCACACGTCCTTCGTGCGCTACGTCGCGCTGATCCACAACGCCAAGCCGTTCGACAACGCGCACTGCCGCAAGGCCGTGTTCTACGCGACCGACTTCGCGAGCCTGCAGCAGACCCGCGGCGGCAAGGTCGCGGCCGGTGACATCGCCAACAGCACCTTCCCCGTGGCGATCCCGGGCTACAGCAAGTACGACCCGTACGGCGTCCTCGCGCGCAAGGGCAAGCCGGACGCCGCCAAGGCCAAGGACGAGCTGAAGCAGTGCGGCAAGCCCGGCGGCTTCACCACCAAGCTCACCGCCCGCAGCAACAACCCGGGTGAGGTCGACGCGGCCGAGGCGCTGCAGGAGGCGCTGAAGAAGGTCAACATCAACGTCCAGGTCGACTCCCTCGACGGTGCCGACACCTCCAGCATCACCGGCTCGCCGTCCGTCGTGAAGAAGCGCGGCTACGGCATGACGATGAGCGGCTGGGGCCCGGACTTCCCGTCCGGCCAGGGCTACGCGCAGCCGCTGTTCGACAGCCGCTTCCTGAACCCGACCGGCAACTACAACGAGTCGCAGATCAAGGACAAGAAGGTCGACGCCCTCTTCGACGAGGCCATCTCGAAGACCGACCCGGCCGAGGCCGGCGAGGTCTACAAGAAGCTCGACAAGAAGATCCTCGACCAGGCCGACTGGATGCCCTTCCTCTACGAGAAGAACATCACCTGGCGCGGGTCGCGGCTGACCAACGCCTACATGTCCGACGGCTACAACGGCCGTTACGACTACGCCTCGCTCGGCGTCAAGAAGTAACACCCGCCCGGGCAACCGCAGTTGATCGTTCCACCGCCGCCGCATCCCGCCAGTCCGAAGGGCAGGTGATGGCCCCGGGCGGTGGCCGGAGCTCCTCACAAGGGGGCTCCGGCCACCGCCGGGCCGCGCACAGTGCTTGCTTATCTCATCCGGCGCCTGATCGCCGTAATCATCATGGTGCTGGTCGTACTGCTCGCGACCTTCACCGTCTTCTTCATGCTGCCCAAGTGGGCGGGACAGGACATCGCCGTCCTCTTCGCCGGCAAGGCCACCGGAGCCGAGCAGATCGAAGGCATCCGGACCAAACTGGGTCTCGACGACCCGCTGCTCGTCCAGTTCTGGGAGTTCATCAAGGGCATCCCGATGGGCCGGGACTACGTCAACGGCAGTGACGTCACGCACTGCCCGGCGCCCTGCTTCGGCTACTCCTTCCGCACCGAGGCGCCCGTCTGGGAGACCCTCAAGGACGCGCTGCCCGTCACCGGCGCGCTCGCCGCGGGCGCCTGCGTCCTGTGGCTCGCCGCGGGTGTCGCCACCGGTGTCGTCTCCGCGCTCAAGCGGGGCTCCATCTGGGACCGCTCCGCGATGACCGTCGCCCTCGGCGGCGTCTCGCTCCCCGTCTTCTTCACCGGCATGATCGCGATGGGCATCTTCGTCCACAACCTCGGCTGGGTGAAGATCGCGGACAGCCTCAGTACCGACGACTCGGCGGGGGTCTGGCTCCAGACGCTGATCCTGCCGTGGATCGTGCTCGCCTTCCTCAACGCCGCGATGTACGCCCGCCTCACCCGCGCCACCATGCTGGAGGTGCTCGGCGAGGACTACATCCGCACCGCCCGGGCCAAGGGGCTCGGCGAGGCCACCGTCATCCGCAGGCACGCGCTGCGCTCCGCGATGACGCCGATCCTCACCGTCTTCGGACTCGACCTCGGCGTGCTGATGGGCGGCGCCGTGCTCACCGAGTCCACGTTCAACCTGCCGGGGCTCGGCCTCGAAGCGGTCAGGGCCATCAGCAGCAAGGACCTGCCCGTGATTCTCGGCGTGACCCTGTGCGCGGCGCTCGCGATCGCCGTGGCCAACCTCGTCGTCGACCTTATGTACGCCGTCATCGACCCGCGAGTGAGGCTGGGATGACCGAACTGTCCAAGAGCGGAGCCGCGGTGGGCGAGCCCGTCGCCGACACGGCCGCTCCCTCCGCCTTCCTCGAGGTGCGCGACCTCAAGGTGCACTTCCCGACCGACGACGGCGTGGTCAAGTCCGTCGACGGGCTCAGCTTCCAGCTGGAGAAGGGCAAGACCCTCGGCATCGTGGGCGAGTCCGGCTCCGGCAAGTCGGTGACCTCGCTCGGCATCCTCGGCCTGCACACCGCCGGCCAGTACGGCGCCCGCAAGGCGCGGATCTCCGGCGAGATCTGGCTGGACGGCAAGGAGCTGCTCGGCGCCCCCGCGGACGAGGTGCGCAAGCTGCGCGGGCGCGAGATGGCGATGATCTTCCAGGATCCGCTCTCCGCGCTGCACCCGTACTACTCCATCGGCAAGCAGATCACCGAGGCGTACCGGGTCCACAACGACGTCGACAAGAAGACCGCCCGCCGGCGCGCCATCGAGATGCTCGACCGCGTGGGCATCCCGCAGCCGGACAAGCGGGTGGACTCCTACCCGCACGAGTTCTCCGGCGGCATGCGCCAGCGCGCGATGATCGCCATGGCGCTGGTGAACAACCCCGAGCTGCTCATCGCGGACGAGCCGACCACCGCCCTGGACGTGACCGTCCAGGCGCAGATCCTCGACCTCATCCGGGATCTGCAGAAGGAGTTCGGCTCCGCCGTCATCATGATCACGCACGACCTGGGCGTCGTCGCCGAGATGGCCGACGAGCTCCTGGTCATGTACGGCGGCCGGTGCGTCGAGCGCGGCACCGCGGAGCGGGTCTTCTACGAGCCCCAGCACCCCTACACCTGGGGCCTGCTGGGCTCGATGCCGCGCATCGACCGCGAGGAGACCGAACGGCTCATCCCGGTCAAGGGCTCCCCGCCCAGCCTGATCAACCTGCCGAGCGGCTGCGCCTTCAACCCGCGCTGCCCCTACGCGGACATCCCCAAGGACCAGATCACCCGGCGCGAGCGTCCGGAGCTGCGGCTCGTGGCCGAGGGGCACTACTCGGCCTGCCACATGTCGCAGGACGAGCGCACCCGGATCTGGACCGAAGAGATTGCGCCGAAGCTGTGAACGATGACGTGAAGGGCCAGGAGATGACGATCCCGGCGCAGACGAAGAGCTCGCCCGAGCCGCTGCTCAAGGTCGACGGCCTGGTGAAGCACTTCCCCATCAAGAAGGGGCTGCTCCAGCGCCAGGTGGCGGCCGTGCAGGCGGTCGACGGGCTCTCCTTCGACGTACGCCCCGGTGAGACGCTCGGCGTGGTCGGCGAGTCCGGCTGCGGCAAGTCGACGATGGGCCGGCTGATCACCCGGCTGCTCGAACCGACCGGCGGCCGCGTGGAGTTCGAGGGCACGGACATCACGCATCTGAACACCGGGCGGATGCGTCCGCTGCGCCGCGACGTCCAGATGATCTTCCAGGACCCGTACTCGTCGCTGAACCCCCGGCACACCATCGGCACCATCGTCGGCGCGCCCTTCCAGCTCCAGGGCGTCAAGCCCGAGGGCGGCGTGAAGAAGACCGTGCAGGAGATGCTGGAGCGCGTCGGGCTCAACCCTGAGCACTACAACCGCTATCCGCACGAGTTCTCCGGCGGCCAGCGCCAGCGCATCGGCATCGCGCGGGCGCTCGCCCTGCGGCCCAAGCTGGTCGTGGCGGACGAGCCGGTCTCCGCGCTCGACGTGTCCATCCAGGCCCAGGTGGTCAACCTCCTGGACGACCTGCAGGACGAGCTCGGCCTCACGTACGTGATCATCGCGCACGACCTGTCGGTCATCCGGCACGTCTCGGACCGCATCGCGGTGATGTACCTCGGCAAGATCGTGGAGCTGGCGGACCGCAAGGACCTCTACTCCACGCCGATGCACCCGTACACCAAGGCGCTGCTCTCCGCGGTGCCGGTGCCCGACCCCAGGCGGCGCGGCGTCAAGAGCGACCGCATCCTGCTCCGCGGCGACGTCCCCTCGCCGATCGACCCGCCCACCGGCTGCCGTTTCCACACGCGGTGCTGGAAGGCGACGGAGATCTGCCGGACGAAGGAGCCGCCGCTGACCGCGCTCGCCACCGGGCACCAGGTGGCCTGCCACCACCCGGAGAACGCCGCGGACCAGGCGCCCGAGGACACCGAGTTGCTCTCGGCCGCCAAGGAGGCGATCGAGGTGGTGACGGTGGCGCCGAAGTCGGCGGAGGGGCCCGCGAAGGCGGAGTCCGCGAAGGCGGAGCCCGCGAAGGCGGAGCCCGCCGTCACGAAGACCGAGGCTCCCGGGGCCGACGCCGCGAAGGACGAGGGCCAGAAGTCGACTGAGTCATAGGGCAAGTTGACCCGGGCGAAGTACGCGCCCCAGGTCATGTACATGCCCCAGCGGGAGAGTGCAGAGTCTGCGTGTCCGTCGCCACGGCCACGGACACCCCATCGGAACGCGTTCGAAGGGAAGACTCATGGCACTCTCCCGTTCGGCACGTCTGGGCGCGCTCGCCACCGCGGCGCTCTCGTTCTGTCTGATCGCCGCCGCCCCCGCGCCCCACCCCGGCGCCGACGGCATCGGCGACCCGTACTTCCCGCAGCTCGGCAACGGCGGCTTCGACGTACGCCATTACGGTCTCGACGTCGCGTACGACCCCGGCACCGACCGCCTCGACGGCCGCACCACGATCACCGCGCGCGCCACCGAGGACCTGTCCTCCTTCGACCTGGACCTGCAGAAGCTGACGGTCACCCGGATCGAAGTGGACGGCAGACGCGCCCGGTTCAGCCGCGCGGGCGACGAGATCCGCATCACGCCGCGCGAGGCCCTGCGCAAGAACAGGACCTTCACGGTGACGGTCACCTACGGCGGCGTACCCGAACCGCTCACCGGCCCCATCGTCTTCGGCTCCGACTACGGCTGGATGAAGACGGCCGACGGCGTCTTCGTCGCCTGCGAGCCCAACGCCGCGTCCACCTGGTTCCCGTCCAGCGACCACCCCTCCGACAAGGCCGCCTTCGACATCCGCATCACGGCGCCCAAGGGCCTCACCTCGGTCTCCAACGGCCGCCTGGTGGGCACCTACGGCAAGGGCGGGCAGCGTGTCGCGCACTGGCGCTCGACCAAGCCGATGGCGACCTACCTCGCGACCGCCACCATCGGGAAGTTCGACGTGCGGACCGGGAAGACCCCGGGCGGCACGCCCATCTACGTGGCGACCGACCCGACACTGCCCGCCGGCGACGTCGACGTGTACGGCATCACGGCCGAGGTCACCGACCACTGGTCCGAGGTCTTCGGCCCGTACCCCTTCGAGGAGACCGGCGCGATCGTCGACGACATGCCGCAGGCGGGCTTCTCCCTGGAGACCCAGACCAAGCCGATCTACTCGGCGGTGCGCTCGGAGGGCACGATCGTGCACGAGCTCACCCACCAGTGGTTCGGCGACGCCGTCTCGCCCACCCGGTGGAAGGACATCTGGCTCAACGAGGGCTTCGCGACGTACGGGCCCTGGCTGTGGGGCGAGCACAAGGGGCGCGGCTCGGCGCACGACGCCTTCCGGGCCGCCTACGACTCCCGCCCCGCCGACTCCGCGTTCTGGCAGACCGTCGTGGGCGACCCGCAGCGCGACACGATGTTCGCCTCGGCCGTCTACCAGCGCGGCGCGATGACCCTGCAGGTCCTCAGGGAGCGCATCGGCGACAAGGACTTCTTCGGGCTCCTGCGCACCTGGGTCAAGGAGCACCGGTACGGCGACGCGAGCACCGCCGACTTCGTCCGCCTCGCCGAGAAGATCTCGGGCGAACAGCTCGACGGGCTCTTCCGCACCTGGCTGTTCACGAAGGGGAAGCCGGCGCTTCCCGCGCGGTGATCCGCCAGCCGCCGACCTCGCGGTAGCCCGAGTCGTACACGGCCTCGCCGGCGCCGGGCTCCAGCGCGTAGTGCCGCAGGTTGCCGCCCCAGTACCGCAGGATCCGGCCCAGCTCGTCGGCGGCCTTCCCCTCGAAGGCCGCCTCACCCAGGTCGACCTCCAGCACGAACTTCATCTCCCGCACTCCCTCCGCCGACGGTCCGGCCGCTCCGGAACCACCTCCTTCAACTTTCCCATTGAAGTCCTTGTTGGGACTTTTCCGCCCCCAGCTCCCGGCGTACGGGCCACTGGGACGGGAAAGTCTCAACTCCGGGTGACGGCGGCGCCGGTGCCGCGCCGCGGGCGGGTAAGAATGGCGCGTGCTCCAGGATCTGTTCACCCCCTCCGTCCAGCACTCGCTCGACATCGTGGGGATCTTCGTCTTCGCGATCTCCGGCGCGCTGCTCGCCGTGCGCAAGAACTTCGACGTCTTCGGCATCGCCGTGCTCGCCGAGGTCACCGCGCTGGGCGGGGGACTCTTCCGCGACCTGGTCATCGGGGCGGTGCCGCCGGCCGCCTTCACCGACCTCGGCTACTTCATCACCCCGCTGTTCGCGGCCGCGCTCGTCTTCTTCCTGCACCCGGAGGTGGAGCGCACCCAGCTCGCCGTGAACGTCTTCGACGCGGCCGGGCTCGGCCTGTTCTGCGTCTCGGGCACGACCAAGGCGTACGACTACGGCCTCGGCCTCACCGCGTCGGCCGCCCTCGGCCTGATGACCGCGGTGGGCGGCGGCGTGCTGCGCGACATCGTCGCCAACGAGGTGCCCTCGCTGGTCCGCTGGGATCGCGACCTGTACGCCGTGCCCGCCATCGTGGGCGCCACGATGGTCGCCCTGTGCATCGAGTTCGAGGCCCTCACGGCCTTCACCAGCGGCTTCGCCGCCGTGACCGCGTTCGTCCTGCGGCTGCTCGCGCTGCACTACCACTGGCGGGCCCCGCGCGCCTGGAACCGCCGGTCCACCGCGGTGGAGGCGGAGGCGGAGGAGACGCCATAGAAAAAGCTACCGCTCAGTAGTTTCCTGTTGTACGTTGCTGGCATGGCAACGGCAGCATCGGAGGCGGCGGTGTCCTCCCACCCGGCAACGGCGCACGCGACCATCGGCGACAGCGAGTTCGACCGTGACACCGCGCTCACCCGCCGGGAGCCGGGGGTCTACGACACCGAGCTCTCCGCGGGCTGGACCATCATCAACGCCGTCAACGGCGGCTATCTCCTCGCCGTGATCGGCCGCGCGCTCGCGGACGCCCTCCCGCACGCCGACCCCTTCACCGTCTCCGCGCACTACCTCACGGCGTCCGCCCCCGGCCCCGCCGTGGTCCGCACCGACGTGGTGCGCGCCGGCCGTTCCCTCTCCACCGGCCAGGCCTCGCTCCTCCAGTACGACGAGGAGGGCCGCGAGGTGGAGCGGATCCGCGTCCTCGCCTCGTACGGCGACCTCGACGCGCTGCCCGACGACGTCCGCACCACCGCGCAGCCGCCCGCCGTCCCGCCGCTCGACCAGTGCTTCGGCGCACAAGACGCTCCCGACCACCGCCCGGTGCCCGGCAGTTCGGCCATCGCCGACCGCCTCTTCCTCAAGCTCGACCCGGCCACGCTCGGCTGGGCGCTCGGGGCGCCGTCCGGCAAGGGCGAGATGCGGGGCTGGTTCGGCCTCGCGGACGGCCGCCCCGCGGACCCGCTGTCGCTGCTGCTCACCGTCGACGCGCTGCCGCCGACCGCCTTCGAGATGGGGCTCACCGGCTGGGTCCCGACCGTCGAGCTGACGGTCCACGTCCGCCACCGCCCGGCCCCCGGCCCGCTGCGCGTCGCCATCACCACCCGCAACCTCGCCGGCGGCTTCCTGGAGGAGGACGCCGAGGTCTGGGACAGTCAGGACCGTCTGGTGGCCCAGTCCCGCCAGCTGGCCCGGGTGCGGCTGGGCTAGGGACTCGTCCGGAGGAAGCGGGCCAGCTCGCCGGTGAGTTCGGCCGGGGCGTCCTCCTGTACGAGGTGTCCGGCGCCCTCGATCACCCGCAGCTCGGCGCCGGGGACCGCCGCGGCCAGCTCGTGGCCGCGCGCCACCGGGATCCAGGTGTCCTCGGCGCCCCAGCAGATCAGCACCGGCAGCTCCAACTCCCCGTACCGGCCCTGGATCTCGTCGGTGTACCGCTGGTCGTTCTGCTCGATCTGCCGGTAGAAGGCGGGCCTGCCCTCCTCGGTGCACCAGGGCGCCACCAGCCGGTCGAGCACCGCGGGAGCGAGCCCGCGGTGGCTCGCCGAGGACACGTACTCGCGCACCAGCGCCCGGTGCAGCGGCGGCGGCAGCTGCCCGAAGATCCCGGCGTGCGCGCCGAGCAGCCGGTACGTGGGCGAGCCCCAGGGGGCGAGCGCCACCGGGTCGACGAGCGCGAGGCGTGCGTAGCCCGCGCCGTGCAGCAGGTGCGCCCGCAGCGCGACGCAGCCGCCGAAGTCGTGGGCGACCACGGCCGGCCGGTCCAGGCCCCAGTGGCCGACGAGCTCGGCGAGCACCCGCGCCTGCGCCGCGAGCGTCACGTCCTGTCCGGCCCGCATCTCCGAGGCGCCGTATCCCGGCAGGTCCCAGACGTACACGCGGTGTTCGCGGGAGAGCGCGCGGGCCACCGCGCGCCACACGTACGACGAGAACGGTGTGCCGTGGACGAGGACGACGGGCGGGGCGTCGGCGGGGCCCAGGGCGGCCCAGCGGACGGTGCCGGAGGCGCTGGTGAAGGCGTGGTCGAGGGACCAGGGGTCGCACACTTGGGCAGCCGTCATGACCGTAAGGCTAATAGCTCCTTACGGGGGAGTCGAGGGGGGCGGCCGGTGTCAGGTCTCGTCGTGCCAGTGCAGGCGGCCGAGGCCCACCAGGCGGAGCTGTCGGCGGGCCACGTCGGCGACCCGGGCCTCCTCCGGGGTGCCGGGTCCCGCGTCCAGGAACGCCGACGCGGTCATCACCATGTGGTCCACGTACATTCCGGCCAGCATCAGCAGATCGTCCTCGGTCCACCGCGAGGTGGGCTGCTCGGCCGCGAACTGCTGCGCCACCTCCCGTGCGAACAGGTCGAGTTGGGCGCCGATCGCGTCCCGTACCGCCCGGACGCCGCCGTGCCGTTCACGGGCGATGAAGCGGACGTGGGCGGGGTGGGCGTGCACGTATCCGGCTATCAACTCGACCGTGCCCGCGATGCGTTGCTCGCTGTCGCCGGTCTCCGACGCCAGCATCGCGGTGAGGGTGCCGTGCAGGCTGCCGAGGGTGTCGTCGACCAGGGCCACGCCCAGGTCGGCGGTGTCGCGGAAGTGCCGGTAGAAGGCGGTGGGGGCGACGCCCACGGCGCGGGTGACCTCGCGCAGGCCCAGGCTGCTGAGGCTCTGCTCCTCCAGCAGCTGGAGCGCCGCTTCGAGGAGGGCCTGCCGGGTCTTCTGCTTCTGGGCCTGCCGGGTGCCGAGGGTGTGACTCATGCCATGCAGTTAACAACTGTTCTCCGAGTTTTGAAAGCCGGAGAGGGAGTACTCTCTAAGTCAGTGAACAACTGTAACCACAATCGTTCACCGAACCGAGAGAGGGATTTCCATGCTCTTCCTTGTCGCCGCCCTCCTGCTGCTGGGTGTCGCCATGGGTTCCGTGGCCCACGCCCCGCTCCCGGTCAGCCTCGTGGCCGCGGCCGTCATCGGCGTCTGGCTCATGGTCTTCGCCCTGCGCGAGCGGCACACGCGTCACCACCGCTGACCCCGCCCGCGCGCACCTCCCGCCCGCTCTCGTACGACACCTCCACCGCTCAGGAGTCGCACCATGGCACTCACCGCCGAACGCACGGACCGCACGGACCGCACGGACCGCACGGACCGCACGGACCACACGGACCACACGGAGGACGTAGACCGCCGGCGCGGCGCGCACGGCGCTACCGGCGCGGACGGCGCGGCCGGGCAGGCCCGGGTCCGCCCGACCGGCCGCCGGGACACCGACGGCATGGCCGTCGCCTCCTTCGTCCTCGGCCTGCTCGGACTGCTCGTCCTCAACGTCTTCCTCGGGCCCGTCGCGATCGTCCTCGCGGGCATCGCGCTGTGGCGCGGCACCGCCCGCCGGGGCCGCGCGCTGCTCGGTCTCGGGCTCGGTGTCGCCGACCTCGTCGTGCTCGCCGTCCTCGTCTCGATGGACAACACCGTGTCCTGGGGTCTCGCAGGCTGATACCGCCGGGGCACGGGGCACCGCACGGCTCGTAGAATCGTGCGCACCATGGCCTACCTCGACCACGCAGCGACCACTCCGATGCTCCCGGAGGCGATCGCGGCGTTGACCGCCCAGATCGCCGTCACCGGCAACGCCTCCTCGCTGCACGCGGCGGGGAGGCGGGCGCGACGCACCGTCGAGGAGGCCCGCGAGTCGCTCGCCGAGTCGCTCGGCGCGCGCCCCAGCGAGACCGTCTTCACCTCGGGGGGCACCGAGGCGGACAACCTCGCCGTGAAGGGCCTGTACTGGGCCCGGCGCGACGCCGACCCCGCCCGCACCCGCGTGCTCGCCAGCCCCGTCGAACACCACGCCGTCCTCGACGCCGTGCACTGGCTGGGCGAACACGAGGGCGCCACCGTCGAGTACCTGCCGGTCGACCGGCACGGCCGCGTGCACCCCGACGCGCTGCGCGAGGCCATCGAGCGCGCCCCCGACGACGTCGCCCTGGCCACCGTCATGTGGGCCAACAACGAGATCGGCACCATCATGCCGATCCGCGAACTCGCCGAGGTGGCACGGGAGTTCGGTGTCCCGCTGCACGCCGACGCCGTGCAGGCCTACGGCCAGATCCCCGTCGACTTCGGCGCCTCGGGGCTCGCCGCGATGACCGTTTCCGGCCACAAGATCGGCGGCCCGTACGGCATCGGCGCGCTGCTGCTCGGCCGTGAGTACAGCCCCGTACCGGTGCTGCACGGCGGCGGCCAGGAGCGGCAGGTGCGCTCCGGGACGCTGGACGTGCCCGCCATCGCCGCGTTCGCCGTCGCGGGCGAGCATGCCGTGGCGCACCGCGAGCGGTTCGCCGCCGAGGTCGGCGCGCTCCGTGACGACCTGGTGGCCGCGGTCCGCTCGGCGGTCCCCGAGGCGATCCTCGGCGGCGACCCGGCGCCCGGCGGCCGGCTCCCCGCCAACGCGCACTTCACCTTCCCCGGCTGCGAGGGCGACTCGCTCCTGCTGCTCCTGGACGCGCAGGGCATCGAGTGCTCCACCGGATCCGCGTGCACGGCGGGCATCGCCCAGCCCAGCCATGTCCTGCTCGCCACCGGCACCGACCCCGACCTGGCCCGCGGCACCCTGCGCTTCTCGCTCGGCCACACCTCGACCAAGACGGACGTCGACGCGGTGGCGGCGGCGATCGGCCCGGCGGTGGAGCGGGCGCGGTCGGCGGGGCTGAGCTAGGGCGTGGCGGGGCTCGGCTTCCTCGCGGGCCGGTCCAGCTTCTCCCGGGCCTCGCGCACCAGCCGCATGTACCGGTCCCAGTCCCAGTACGGCCCCGGGTCCGTGTGGTCCGTGCCCGGCACCTCCGCATGGCCGACGATGTGCTTCCGGTCCACCGGGAAGTCGTAGCGCTTGCATATCCCGGCGGTGAGCCGCGCCGACGCCTCGTACATCGTGTCGGTGAACGAGGACTTCTTGTCGACGAAGCCCTCGTGCTCGATGCCGATGCTGCGTTCGTTCCAGCTCTTGTTGCCCGCGTGGAAGGCCACGTCCAGCTCGCGGATCATCTGCGCTATGTGCCCGTCCTTGCGCACCACGTAGTGCGCGGCGGCGCCGTGCGAGGGGTCCTTGAAGACGCGCAGCGCCGTGGCGTACCCACCCTGGACGACGTGGATGACGACCCGGTCGATCGGGTAGTCGTCGGGGCGGTCCGCGCGCCGCCAGTTGTAGTCCGACGCCGCGACCCACTGCACGCCCGGGGCGTCCACCTCGCCCTCCTCGCGCCGCTTGACCACGCCGGGCAGCCGCCACCACAGCCGCCCCAGCTCGTCCCTGGCGAGGAGCGCCGAGCCCGCGGCCGCCGCCGCGCCGCCGATCAGCAGGGTGCGCCGGTCGATGCCGCGCCGCCCCGGCCCCTTGCCCGCACCCTCGGTTTCTTCCCCCATGTGATCGTCAACGCTTACTCGGGGGCGTCCGGTTCCCGTCGCCCCGTACCCTGTACGGGCTATGACTTTGACCGAGACCCCGCAGCGTGCCCAGCGCCCCCTCCGTGTCCTCGCCGCCATGTCCGGCGGCGTCGACTCCGCCGTCGCCGCCGCCCGCGCCGCCGAGGCCGGGCACGACGTGACGGGAGTGCACCTCGCGCTCTCGGCGAACCCGCAGTCGTTCCGCACCGGCGCGCGGGGCTGCTGCACCATCGAGGACTCGCGCGACGCCCGCCGCGCCGCGGACGTCATCGGCATCCCGTTCTACGTGTGGGACCTCGCCGAGCGGTTCCGTGAGGACGTGGTGGAGGACTTCGTCGCCGAGTACGAGGCGGGCCGCACGCCCAACCCGTGCCTGCGCTGCAACGAGAAGATCAAGTTCGCCGCGCTGCTCGACAAGGCCCTCGCCCTCGGCTTCGACGCGGTCGTCACCGGCCACTACGCCAAGGTCATCGTCCACGAGGACGGCTCGCGCGAGCTGCACCGCGCCTCCGACATGGCCAAGGACCAGAGCTACGTCCTCGGGGTCCTGGACGACCGCCAGCTCGCCCACGCGATGTTCCCCCTGGGCGACACGGTCACCACCAAGGAGGAGATCCGCGCGGAGGCCGAGCGCCGCGGGCTCGCCGTGGCCAAGAAGCCCGACAGCCACGACATCTGCTTCATCGCCGACGGTGACACCCAGGGCTTCCTCGCCGCCCGCCTCGGCAAGGCCGAGGGCGACATCGTGGACGAGTCCGGGGCGGTCCTCGGCACCCACGAGGGGGCGTACGGCTACACCATCGGCCAGCGCAAGGGCCTGCGCATCGGCACCCCCGCCCCGGACGGCAAGCCGCGCTACGTCCTGGACATCTCCCCGGTGGACAACACCGTGACGGTCGGCCCGGCCGCCGCCCTTGACGTGACCGGACTGACCGCGGTCAAGCCCCGCTGGTGCGGCCTCGCCCCCACCGGGCCGGGCACGTACACGGCGCAGCTGCGGGCGCACGGCGGCGAGACGGAGGTGACCGCCGAGCTCGTCGGAGGAGAGCTGCGGGTCTCCTTCGACGAGCCCGTGCGCGGTGTCGCCCCCGGCCAGGCGATCGTGCTGTACGACGGCACGCGCGTGGTGGGCTCGGCGACGATCGCGACGACGGAGCGGGTGACGGCGGGGGTGTAGGGCGGAGCGCGGCCCTCGGGGGCGTGCCTCAGGCTCCCGCTTCCGCGACCTGGAGGACGATCTTGCCCTGGGTGCGGCCCTGTTCACCGTGCGCGTGGGCCTTGGCCGCCTCTTCCAGGGGCAGCACCGTGTCGATCTCGACGCGCAGCCTGCCCTCGTCGACCAGGCGGGCGATCTCCAGGAGTCCCGCGCGGTCCGGCTCGACGATCGTCCACCCCGTGTGCACGCCGAGCTCCCGCGCGCGGGCCGCGTCCGGCAGGCCGCCGGGGTCCGGCAGCGTCACCAGGTGGCCGCCGGGGCGGATGACCTCCAGGGAACGGGCGCCGTACGCGCCGCCCACGCCGTCCAGGACGATGTCGACATCGCGTACCGCCTCGGTGAAGTCCACGCGCGTGTAGTCGATGACCTCGTCCGCGCCGAGCCCGCGCAGGAAGGCGTGCTTCTCCTCCCGCGCGGTGCCGATCACGTACGCGCCGTGCGCCTTGGCGATCTGCACGGCGAGGTGGCCCACGCCGCCGGCGGCTGCGTGGATCAGCACCCGCTGCCCGGCCCGGAGCCCGGCCGTCTCGACCAGGCCCTGCCAGGCGGTGAGGGCCGCGAGGGGCAGCGCGGCGGCCCGCACGTGGTCGATGCCCCGCGGCTTGGGGGCGAAGCGGCGCGCGGGCGCCGCGACGAACTCGGCGTACCCGCCCGTCTGTTCGGGGAAGCGGGGCATGCCGAACACCGCGTCACCGGGCCGGTACAGGGTCACGCCGGGGCCGACCTCCTCCACGACGCCCGAGACGTCGTACCCGAGGATCGGAGTGTCCCCCCAGGTGCCGAAGGTGCCCTCCGCGCGGGTCTTCCAGTCGACGGGGTTGACGCCCGCCGCGTGCACCCGGACCAGGATCTCGGTGAGGCCGGGCTCGGGACGGTCCACCTCCACGGGGACGAGGTTCTCGGGGGCGCCCCAGGCGCGGGGGCTGACGGCACGCATCTTCATGGTCCTGAGCTTTCTGTAGCGCTGAAAGGGCTGGTGGGACCAAGAGTGCGGCGGTGCGGGCCCCTGCGGTGCTGGCAGTTTGGCCATCATGTGACAGGATTCGGCCATGAATCTCAATGGTCTCGGCGACCGTGACGGCGCGCACCGGGTGGCCGTCATCGCCCTGGACGGCGCGTACGCCTTCGAGCTGGGCATCCCGTCCCGCGTCTTCGGCAACGCGCTGAACGACCGCGCGGAGCCGCTCTACGACGTCGTCGTCTGCACGGTGGACGGACGCCCGGTGCGTACGGACTCCGGGTTCACGGTGACGGCCGAGCACGGGCCCGAGGTCCTGGAGACGGCGGACACCGTGGTGATCACACCCACCCGCAGTTTCGACCGGGGCATGGCGGGCGGCGAGCTGCCGGCGGGCGTGACCGACGCCCTGGCGCGGATCAGGCCCGGCACCCGGATCGTGTCCTTCTGCAACGCCTCGTACGTGCTGGCCGCCACCGGCGCCCTCGACGGCCGCCCCGCGACGACCCACTGGCACGTCGCCGAGGACTTCCAGCGCTCCTTCCCGAGGATCAACGTCGACGCGGACGTCCTCTTCGTGGACGACGGCGACGTGCTGACCGCGGCGGGCGTCGCGGCCGGCATCGACCTCTGCCTGCACCTCGTGCGGCGCGACCACGGCGCGGCCGTCGCCAACCACGTGGCGCGCGTCTGCGTCGTACCGCCCTGGCGCGACGGCGGGCAGGCGCAGTACATCGAGCGGCCCGTCCCCGAGCCGACCCTCGCCACGACGGCCGCCACGCGCGCGTGGGCGCTGGAAAGGCTCCAGGAGCCGCTGTCCCTGGGCGAACTGGCCGCCCACGCGCGGATGAGCCTGCGGACCTTCACCCGGCGCTTCCAGGAGGAGGTCGGCATGTCCCCGGGACGGTGGCTGACCGCCCAGCGGATCGAGCTGGCTCGCCAGCTCCTGGAGTCCAGCGACCTGCCCGTGGACGTCGTCGCCCACCGGGCCGGCTTCGGCACCGGCAACTCCCTGCGCCAGCACATGCGCGCGGTGCTCGGCGTCTCGCCGGTCGCCTACCGGCGGACGTTCACGGCTGCTTCGTGACCTCCGCCGCGTAGAAGCAGAAGTGGTCCTTGATCGCGGCCACGGCCGCCTTCGGCTCCGGGTACGCCCATACGGCGTCGGGGGCGTCCGGCAGCGACCAGTAGGAGGCCGTTCCCTTGAACGGGCAGTACGTGGTGGTCTTCGACGGGGTCAGCAGGTCGGTGCGGACGTCCTCCGGAGGGAGGTAGTGACGCACCGGGTAGCCCGTCTCGCTCAGCAGCAGCGGCCGCCGGCTCTCGGCGACGACCTGCCCGTCGTGCTCCACGCGCACGTGGTCCGTGCCCCGCTCGACGGTGATCCGGTGTCCTTCGGCCATGACGTGCCCTCCTCGACGTGTGCTCTGCGAGTGCCCTCAGCACCGGAACGTACCGTGGCGGCATGAACATCTGCGTCTTCCTCTCCGCCGCCGACCTCGACGACCGCTACACCCGCCCGGCCCGTGAATTCGCCGAACTGCTCGGCAAGGGCGGCCACACCCTGGTGTGGGGCGGCTCCGAGAGCGGCCTGATGAAGGTCGTGGCCGACGGCGTCGACGCGGCGGGCGGCGGCCTCGTCGGGGTCTCCGTGGACTTCCTCGCCGCCAAGGCCAGGGCCGTCACCGCGCCCCACGAGATGGTGATCGCCCGCGACCTCGCCGAGCGCAAGGCGCTGCTCCTGGCGAAGGCCGACGCGATCGTGATCATGGTGGGCGGCACCGGCACGCTCGACGAGGCCACCGAGATCCTGGAGCTGAAGAAGCACGGCAAGCACACCAAGCCGGTGGTCCTGCTGAACTCGGAGGGCTTCTACGACGGCCTGAAGGAGCAGTTCCGCCGCATGGAGGACGAGGGTTTCCTGCCCCTTCCGCTGACCGACCTGGTCTTCTTCGCCGAGGAGCCCGTCGGCGCGCTGGCCTACCTGGAAGAATCCACCGGCACCCAGTGATGCGAGCATGGCCGGTATGGCAACACATGTGATCACCGGGGCGGGCTCCGGCATCGGCGCGGCGGTCGCCCGCCGCCTCCACGCACGCGGCGACGACCTCGTACTGCACGCGCGGGACGCGGGCCGCGCCAAGGAGCTCGCCGCCGAGTTCCCCGGCGCCGGCACCCTCGTCGGCGACCTCTCCGACCCCGACAAGCTCTCCTGGGCCTTCGGGCACCAGTCGCTGCCCGAGCGCGTGGACTCCCTGCTGCACATCGCGGGCGTCGTCGACCTCGGCCCGGTCGGCGAACTCACCCCCAAGACCTGGCGTCACCAGCTCAACGTCAACCTCATCGCCCCCGCCGAACTCACCCGCCACTTCCTGCCCCAACTCCGGCTCGCCCAGGGGCACGTGGTCTTCGTCAACTCCGGCGCGGGCCTGAACGCCGGCCCCGAGTGGTCGGCGTACGCGGCCTCCAAGCACGGCCTGAAGGCCCTCGCCGACTCGCTGCGCCACGAGGAGCACGGCAACGGCGTCCGGGTCACCTCCGTCTACCCCGGGCGCACGGCGAGCGCCATGCAGGTCAAGGTGCACCAGCAGGAGGGCAAGGAGTACGACGCGGCCCGCTGGATCGACCCCGAGTCGGTCGCCACGACGATCGTCATGGCCCTGGACCTGCCGCGCGACGCGGAGGTCAACGACCTGACGGTGCGGCCCGGACGATGAGCGACACCTGCACCCCGGTCCCGGCCACCGGGATCGGGTCGATGCCCGGCGGCGACGCCCGGGAGGCCGCGAAGACCGTGACCGGCAGCTTCGAGGGGCCCGAGCAGGGCATGCCGTACCTCCCGGAGCTGCCCGCGCGCGGGCCCGGCGCCGACATGATCGGCCGCACCGCGGGCCTGCTCGTCGACCTGTACGCGCGCGTGGAGCCCAGCGGCTGGCGGATCGGCGACCGGCCGGGGCGGGACACCCGGCGGGCCAGAGCCTGGCTCGGCGAAGACCTCGACGCCCTGGAGGAGTTCACCCAGGGGTACCAGGGACCGCTCAAGATCCAGGCCGTCGGCCCGTGGACGCTGGCCGCCGCCCTGGAGCTCAGGAACGGCGAGGCCGCGCTCTCCGACCCCGGCGCCTGCCGCGACCTCGCCGGATCCCTCACCGAGGGGCTGCGCGCCCACCTCGCGGACGTGCGCCGCAGGGTGCCCGGCGCCCAGGTGGTGCTCCAGCTCGACGAGCCCTCGCTCGTCGCCGTACTGCGCGGACAGATCAAGACCGCCAGCGAGTACCGCACGCACCGCGCCGTGGACCGCCAGCTCGTCGAGAGCACCCTGCGCGACGTCCTGGACGTGCGCGGCGAGGGGCCCGCGGTCGTCCACTCCTGCGCGCCGGACGTGCCCTTCGCGCTGCTGCGCCGGGCCGGCGCCGACGCGGTCTCGTTCGACTTCGCGCTCCTCACCGAGCGTGACGACGAAGTGATCGGCGAGGCGGTCGAGGGGGGCACGCGGCTCTTCGCCGGTGTCGTGCCGGGCGTGGACGGCGGATTGTCAGACCCTGCCGGTAGCGTCATGGGTGTCAGGACGTTGTGGCGCAGGCTGGGGCTGAATCCGGGATCACTCGCGGAGTCGGTCACGCTCACCCCGTCGTGCGGTCTCGCGGGCGCTTCTCCCGCGTACGCACGCGCGGCGCTCGCCCACTGCGTCAAGGCGGCGAGATCGCTCGCAGACAACCCTGAGTAATTGGGTATGACGTAACGGGAGGACGAAACGGTGGCTGTCGAACAGCAAGGCTCTGTGCCCGCCGAGGCACGGGACCGGCATGCCCAGCTGGCCGAACAGATCGAGGAGCACCGCTTCCGGTACTACGTGAAGGACCAACCGGTCGTCAGCGACGCCGAGTTCGACGAACTCCTGCGTTCCCTCGAAGCGCTGGAGGAGAAGCACCCGGAGCTGCGCACCCCGGACTCGCCCACCCAGAAGGTCTCCGGTTCCTACGAGACGGAGTTCACGGCGGTCGAGCACCGGGAGCGCATGCTCTCGCTGGACAACGCCTTCGACGACGCGGAGCTGGCCGCCTGGGCCGACCGCGTCGCCAAGGAGGTCGGCTCGCCGGACTTCCACCTGCTGTGCGAGCTGAAGGTCGACGGCCTCGCGGTCAACCTCACGTACGAGGACGGCAAACTGACCCGCGCCGCCACCCGCGGCGACGGCCGCACCGGCGAGGACATCACGCCGAACGTCCGCACCATCGCCGACATCCCCCAGCGCCTCGAGGGCGACCGCGTCCCGGCCCTCGTCGAGATCCGCGGCGAGGTCTTCTTCCCCATGGAGAAGTTCGAGGAGCTCAACGCCCGCCTGGTCGAGGCGGGCGACAAGCCCTTCGCCAACCCGCGCAACGCCGCGGCCGGTTCACTGCGCCAGAAGGACCCGCGCGTCACCGCGACCCGCCCGCTGCACATGGTGGTGCACGGCATCGGCGCCCGCGAGGGCTTCG
Source organism: Streptomyces sp. NPDC041122 (assembly GCF_055592445.1). Taxonomy (NCBI): domain Bacteria; kingdom Bacillati; phylum Actinomycetota; class Actinomycetes; order Kitasatosporales; family Streptomycetaceae; genus Streptomyces; species Streptomyces sp. NPDC041122. The sequence continues at coordinate 74,182 of NZ_JBVIYQ010000011.1, forward strand.
ACATCGACTGCCTCAGCCATGCCTACGAGCTGCTGCACGAGTGGGGCCTGCCCACCGCCAAGCACAACAAGGTCGTCGACGGCCTCGACGGCGTGCGGGACTTCATCGCGTACTTCGGCGAGAACCGCCACTCCGTGGAGCACGAGATCGACGGTGTCGTCGTCAAGCTCGACGAGATCCCGCTCCAGGGCCGGCTCGGCTCGACCTCGCGCGCCCCGCGCTGGGCCATCGCCTGGAAGTACGCGCCGGAGGAGGTCAACACCAAGCTCATCAACATCCGCGTCGGCGTCGGCCGCACCGGCCGCGTCACGCCGTACGCGCAGGTCGAGCCGGTCACCGTGGCCGGCTCCGAGGTCGAGTTCGCGACCCTGCACAACCAGGACGTGGTGAAGAAGAAGGGCGTCTTCATCGGCGACACGGTCGTGCTGCGCAAGGCCGGCGACGTCATCCCGGAGATCCTCGGCCCGGTCGTGGACCTGCGGGACGGCACCGAGCGCGCGTTCGTGATGCCCGCCGAGTGCCCCGAGTGCGGCACGGCGCTGCGGCCCATGAAGGAGGCCGACATCGACCTCCGCTGCCCCAACGCCCAGACGTGCCCCGCCCAGTTGCGCGAGCGCCTCTTCTACCTCGCGGGCCGCAAGTCCCTGGACATCGAGAACTTCGGATACGTCGCTGCGGCCGCCCTGACCCGCCCCCTGGAGCCCGCCGAGCCGCCGATCCGCGACGAGGGCGACATCTTCGACCTCAAGGTCGAGGAGCTGCTCCCCATCAAGTCGTACGTCCTCGACCAGGACTCCGGTCTGCCCAAGCGCGACCCCAAGACCGGCGAGGAGAAGGTCGTCACCTTCTTCGCCAACCAGAAGGGCGAGGCGAAGAAGAACACCCTCGCCATGCTGGAGAACATCGCGGCGGCCAAGGACCGGCCGCTCGCCCGGATCCTCACGGGCCTCTCGATCCGGCACGTCGGCCCGGTGGCCGCCGAGGCGCTGGCCCGCGAGTTCCGTTCCATCGACCGCATCGAACAGGCCACCGAGGAGGAGCTGGCCGTGGTGGAGGGCGTCGGCCCGACCATCGCGGCCTCACTCAAACAGTGGTTCGCCGAGGAGTGGCACCGGGAGATCCTGCGCAAGTGGCGGGCTGCCGGAGTGCGCACGGAAGAGGAGTCGAGCGGCGAGGACGAGGGTCCGCGTCCGCTCGAAGGCCTCACGGTGGTCGTCACCGGAACCCTCGAGCACTACACACGGGATGGCGCGAAAGAGGCGCTGCAGTCCCGTGGCGCAAAGGTGACTGGTTCCGTTTCCAAGAAGACCTCGTTCGTGGTCGTCGGTGACAACCCCGGATCCAAATACGACAAGGCCATGCAGGTGAAGGTTCCGGTTCTCGACGAGGACGGTTTCGTCGTCCTGCTCGAACAAGGACCGGACGCGGCAACGGAAGTCGCGCTTCCGACCGAGGAGTAGCGGTTGAAGGCCACCCGTTCAGCGCATACCAGATGCATACGGGTGGCCGGGTCGCATTCGGGCAACCGTAGTCGACCGCTGCCCGTGGAAGCCTTCTGCGGCCTACTGTTGAGGTGTGCGCCTGCCGTGCCCCGCTGCGAACGGGGTATCTCCTGCTCATCAAGAGCGAGGAAGGGGGCATCCCCGCTCGGCGCGAGTTCGGGAGCAGCGCGTCTCCTTGCTCGCGAGGAACCGGGGAAGTACGAGGGGACGCGGCCGACTCCGGGCCGGGTCCGCGTGGCGTGGGCACCGCCGGCTGTGAGAGGGACGGGAATGGAACCGACCGAGAGCGCCGCCCCGGACTCACGGCTGCGCGCGCGCCTGTGGCGCGCGCCGGGCGCCTGGTTGCGCGGCCGCCGGACAGCACCGGCCACCGGCCCGCACCCCGCGTCGACAGCCGTCGGCGGCTGTGGGTCCGGCACGCTGAGCACCGCCGTCGAACCCCGTGAGCGGGCCTGGATCTCCGGCGCGCGCGCCCCCGCGGACAACCCCGCGACCACCCCGGGCGGACTCGGCCCCGCCGCCCAGGACGTCCGCGAGCCCTGGCCGCTGCTGCCCGTCGCGATCATCACGGCCGCCGCGGTGCTGCTCGGCACCGGCTTCTTCCAGGCCTTCACGGGCCGCCACGCGCTGTTCCCCACCGGCTCAGCGGGCTGGTCCCTCGCCATCCTCACCGGCTTCATCGTCGGCCACCTGGTCGCCCTCGGCCGCGACCGCTGGTGGGGCGGCACCGGCTCCGGCGGCGCGCTCACCGTCGCCGTCCTGCTGCTCTACGGCTGGGTGCCCGCCGGCATGGTCAGCCTCACCGTCGTCGTCCTGGTCGGCGTCGCCCGCCGGCACCGCCGCCGCCAGGGCGTGCTGCACGGCGCGGTCGACATCCTCGGCATCGGCGCGGGAGCGCTCGCCCTGGCCGCCTTCGGCACGTCACCGAGCGCCGAGTCCCCCTGGCTGCCCGACACCTGGGACCTCTACACCGCCCCCCAAGTGGCCCTGGTCGCCGTCGCCTACCTCGCCGTCACCCGCGTCCTGCTCTGGTACGTCCACGCGCCCCGCACCGGCGCCCTGCCGACCGTCACCCGCACCGCGCTGGTCCGCCAGGGGCTCCTCGGCATCGCGCTGCTCGGCATCGCCCCGCTGATCTGCGTCGTGGCGATCTCCCTGCCGATCCTGCTGCCCCTCTTCGCCATCCCGCTGGTCGCGCTCGACTCCACCCTCTGGATCGCCCGCGCGCGGGCCGAGGAGCAGCTGCGGGACCCGCTCACCGGACTGCCCAACCGCCAGTGGCTCCTGGAGCGCACCTGGACGGCCCTGGACGACGCCGAGCGGATCGGGGCGCGGGCCGCCCTCCTGCTGATCGACATGGACCGCTTCCGGTCGGTGAACGACACCCTCGGCCACCTCGCGGGGGACCGGCTGCTGCTGCAGATAGCGGACCGGCTGCGGGTCGCGCTGCCCCGCGGCGCGGAGGCCGCCCGCCTCGGCGGCGACGAGTTCGCCGTCTTACTCCCGGTCGCCGACTCCACCACGTCGGCCACCCGCGTGGCGCGCCGCCTGGTCGCCGCGCTCGGCTCCCCGCTCGACCTGGACGGCCTGACCCTCGTCCTGGAGGCCAGCGCGGGCCTCGCGGTCTTCCCCGACCACGCGCTCGACGCGGAGGGGCTGCTCCGGCGGGCGGACGTCGCGATGTACCAGGCGAAGCGGGACCGCACCGGCGTCGAGGTGTACGAGTCCAAGCGGGACTCCAACACCCCCGACCGGCTCGGTCTCCTGGGCGACCTGCGCCGCGCCCTGGACGCCGGCGACGTCGAGCTGCACTACCAGCCCAAGGTCCGCTTCGACGGCAAGGTGGCCGGCCTGGAGGCGCTGGTGCGCTGGGTGCACCCCGAGCGCGGCAAGGTGCCGCCCGACGAGTTCATCGCCATCGCCGAGTCCTCCGGCCTCATGCCGCACCTGACGGAGTACGTCCTGGAGACCGCGCTCGGCCAGGTCGCCAAGTGGCAGGCGCAGGGGCTGAAGGTGCCCGTCGCCGTCAATGTCTCGCCGCGCGACGTGCACACCCCCGGCTTCGCCGGAGCGGTCGCGGCCCGGCTGGCCCGGCACGGGGTCCCCGCGGGCGCGCTGCAGCTGGAGATAACCGAACACGTGCTCCTGGAGGACCCGCAGCGGGCCGCGGACACGCTGGCCGGGCTCACCGGGCACGGGGTCAAGATGTCCCTCGACGACTTCGGCACGGGGTACTCCTCGCTGGTCCATCTGCGTCGGCTCCCGGTCAGCGAGCTGAAGATCGACCGGTCCTTCGTGGCCCGCCTCGCCGTCGACAACGAAGACGCCGAGATCGTGCGCTGCACCGTGGACCTCGCCCACTCGCTCGGACTGCTCGTCGTCGCCGAGGGCGTGGAGGACGACGAGACGTGGGAGCGGCTGCGGGACCTCGGCTGTGACGCGGTGCAGGGCTGGCTGGTCGCGGCGGCGATGCCCGCGGAGGAGGCGACGGCGTGGCTGCGGGCGCGCGGTTCGCGCGGCTGGCGCCGCCCGGCCGACGTCGCGGCGGAGGCGGCGGCGGCCTCCGCGGAGGGCTCGGACGTGGGCCAGTCCTCGGGTCACGTGGTGCAGTAGGCCCCCTCGGGAAGCGGCGGGGAGGAAACCGTTTAACGGGCACCCCGCGCCGCCCCATAGGATTGGGGCCATAACCCACACACTCACCACCCCTGAGGATCGCCGCATGCCTGGCATCACGCGCGAGGAGGTCGCCCACCTCGCCCGCCTTGCACGTCTGGAGCTGAAGGCCGAGGAGCTCGACCACTTCGCCGGACAGCTCGACGACATCATCGGCGCGGTCGCCCGCGTCTCGGAGGTCGCCGACCAAGACGTACCGCCGACCTCGCACCCGCTGCCGCTGACGAACGTCATGCGCGCGGACGAGGTCCGTCCGTCGCTCACCCCCGAGCAGGCGCTCTCGGGCGCCCCGGCCCAGGAGCAGCAGCGTTTCAAGGTGCCGCAGATCCTGGGGGAGGACTAAGAACATGACGGACATCATCAAGCTCACTGCCGCCGACATCGCGTCGAGGATCGCCTCCGGCGAGCTCACGGCCGTCGAGGTCACCGAGGCCCACCTGGCCCGTATCGAGGCCGTCGACGAGAAGGTGCACGCCTTCCTGCACGTCGACCGCGAGGGCGCCCTCGCGCAGGCCCGCGCCGTCGACGACAAGCGCGCCAGGGGCGAGAAGCTCGGCCCGCTGGCCGGCGTCCCGCTCGCGCTCAAGGACATCTTCACCACCGAGGGCGTGCCGACCACCGTCGGCTCGAAGATCCTCGAGGGCTGGATCCCGCCGTACGACGCGACCGTCACCAAGCGCCTGAAGGCCGCCGACGTCGTCATCCTCGGCAAGACCAACATGGACGAGTTCGCCATGGGGTCCTCCACCGAGAACAGCGCGTACGGCCCCACCGGCAACCCCTGGGACCTCACCCGCATCCCCGGCGGCTCCGGCGGTGGCTCCTCCGCCGCCCTCGCCGCGTACGAGAGCCCGCTGGCCATCGGCACCGACACCGGCGGCTCCATCCGCCAGCCCGCGGCCGTCACCGGCACGGTCGGCGTCAAGCCCACCTACGGCGGCGTCTCCCGCTACGGCATGGTGGCCTTCTCCAGCTCGCTCGACCAGGGCGGGCCCTGCGCCCGTACGGTCCTGGACGCCGCGCTGCTGCACGAGGTCATCGCCGGCCACGACGAGCTCGACTCGACCTCCATCGACGCCCCGGTCCCGCCGGTCGTCGAGGCCGCGCGCAACGGCTCCGTGGCGGGCATGCGCGTCGGCGTCGTCAAGCAGTTCCGCGGCGAGGGCTACCAGGCCGGCGTCGTCCAGCGGTTCGACGAGTCGGTCGAACTGCTCAAGGAGCTCGGCGCCGAGATCGTCGAGCTGGACTGCCCGACGTTCGACCTGGCGCTCTCCGCGTACTACCTGATCGCGCCGTCGGAGTGCTCCTCCAACCTGGCCCGCTTCGACGCCATGCGCTACGGCCTGCGCGTCGGCGACGACGGCACCCGCTCCGCCGAGGACGTCACCGCGCTGACCCGCGAGGCCGGCTTCGGCGACGAGGTCAAGCGCCGCGTCATCCTGGGCACGTACGCCCTGAGCTCCGGCTACTACGACGCGTACTACGGAAGCGCCCAGAAGGTCCGCACGCTCATCACCCGCGAGTTCGAGGCCGCCTTCGAGCAGGTCGACGTGATCGTCTCGCCGACGACGCCGACCACCGCCTTCCCGATCGGCGAGCGCGCCGACGACCCGATGGCGATGTACCTCGCGGACCTGTGCACCATCCCGACCAACCTGGCGGGCAACTCCGCCATGTCGCTGCCCTGCGGCCTCGCGCCGGAGGACGGCCTGCCCGTCGGACTGCAGATCATCGCCCCCGCCATGAAGGACGACCGGCTGTACAAGGTCGGTGCTGCCGTCGAGGCCGCCTTCGTGGAAAAGTGGGGTCACCCGCTGCTTGAGGAGGCACCGTCACTATGAGCCCCATGACTGCCAAGGCCAAGGGTTTCAAGAAGTCAAAGCCCGGCGCGTACCTGTCGATGGGCACGACCGCCTTCGGCGCGATCTCCGTGGTCAAGCAGGCCCGGATGGCCCGCAAGGAACACGACACGCTCCGACTCATCGACGCCGCTGTCTCCGCCGCCGCCATCGTCACCGGCCTCGCTCTGCTCTACCGCGAGCTGAAGAAGCTGGGCGACGACGACGTCCTGCTGGGCTGAGAGGGAAAGTTTCACCGTGACTGTCACTTCTGACCTGGTGTCGTACGAGGATGCCCTCGCGACGTACGACCCCGTCATGGGCCTCGAGGTCCATGTCGAGCTCGGCACCAAGACCAAGATGTTCTGCGGCTGCTCGACCACGCTCAAGCAGGACGCGAACAGCCAGACCTGCCCGACCTGTCTCGGCCTGCCCGGCGCGCTGCCGGTCGTCAACGAGATCGGCGTGGAGTCCGCGATCAAGATCGGCCTCGCGCTGAACTGCGAGATCGCCGAGTGGTGCCGGTTCGCCCGGAAGAACTACTTCTATCCGGACATGCCGAAGAACTTCCAGACCTCGCAGTACGACGAGCCGATCGCCTTCAACGGCTATCTGGACGTCCAGCTGGAGGACGGCGAGATCTTCCGCGTGGAGATCGAGCGCGCCCACATGGAGGAGGACACCGGCAAGTCGACGCACGTCGGTGGCGCGACGGGCCGCATCCACGGCGCCTCGCACTCCCTGCTCGACTACAACCGCGCCGGCATCCCGCTCATCGAGATCGTCACCAAGCCGATCGAGGGCGCGGGCGAGCGGGCCCCCGAGGTCGCCAAGGCCTACGTCGCCGAGCTGCGCGAGCTCATCAAGGCGCTCGGCGTCTCCGAGGCCCGGATGGACAAGGGCCAGATGCGCTGCGACGTGAACCTGTCGCTGCGCCCCAAGGGGCAGAAGGAGTTCGGCACCCGCAGCGAGACGAAGAACGTCAACTCGCTGCGGTCCGTGGAGCGCGCGGCGCGCTTCGAGATCCAGCGCCACGCGGCGGTCCTGGGCTCCGGCGGCACCATCGTGCAGGAGACCCGGCACTTCCACGAGGAGGACGGCTCCACCACCCCCGGCCGCATCAAGGACAACGCCGAGGACTACCGGTACTTCCCGGAGCCCGACCTCGTCCCCGTCGCCCCGGCCCGCGCGTGGGTCGAGAAGCTGCGGGCCGGCCTGCCCGAGATGCCGCGCGTGCGCCGCAACCGCCTCCGTGAGGAGTGGGGGATCAGCGAGCACGACATGCAGTCGATCCTCAACGCGGGCGCGGTCGAGCCGATCGTCGCCACCATCGAGGCGGGCGCCGACGCGGCGTCGGCCCGCAAGTGGTGGATGGGCGAACTGTCCCGCCACGCCAACGAGTCGGGCGCGGCGCTCGACGAGCTCGCCATCACCCCGGCGCACGTCGCCCGGGTGACCGAGCTCGTCTCCTCGGGCGACCTCAACGACAAGCTGGCCCGCCAGGTCATCGAGGGTGTCCTGAAGGGCGAGGGCACGCCGGACGAGGTCGTCGACAAGCGCGGCCTGAAGGTCGTCTCGGACGAGGGCGCGCTGACGGCCGCCGTCGACGAGGCCATCGCCGGCAACCCGGGCGTCGCGGACAAGATCCGCGGCGGCAAGGTCGCGGCCGCCGGCGCCCTGGTCGGCGCGGTCATGAAGGCCACCCGCGGCCAGGCCGACGCGGCCCGCGTGAAGGAACTGATCCTGGAGAAGCTGGGCGTCAGCGAGGGCTGACGGTCTCTTCCCCGGGACGAAGGGGGCGGCGCATCCGACGGGTGCGCCGCCCCCTTTCGCGTACTCCCAACGTCCCCCGGGCCGAGACCTTTTGGACGTTCACCCCGACTTCGTCCCGCGGTCTTCACAGGGAAACCGGGCGTCACTAGCGTCCCCGCCGTACAGGTCAATGGATCAGCAGAGAACCATTGGATGTCGGCCAGGACAACTGGGAGGTCCCACGTGACTCCGGAGATTTCGCGCAGACGCCTGATGGCGATCGGGGGCGGCGCGCTCGGCGTCGCCGCCGCCGGCTCCTTCCTGCCGCCGTCGCTGCAGGAGGCGCTCGCGCACGAGCCGCCGCGCGGGGGCGGCCTCGACAAGATCGAGCACGTGGTGATCCTGATGCAGGAGAACCGGTCCTTCGACCACTACTTCGGCTCGCTGCGCGGCGTACGCGGTTTCGGCGACCGCAACGCCGTCCGGCTCCCGGGCGGCAAGCCGGTGTTCGAGCAGCCCGGCGCCCTGCGCGCCATCCTGCCCTTCCCCGTCCGGCAGGCCGCCGAGACGCAGAAGAAGGACCTCCAGTACATCGGCGCGCTCGACCACTCCTGGGGCGGCGGCGCCAAGGCCTGGCACGACGGCTGGATGGACGGCTGGGTCAGCGCCAAGACGGCGGCCACCATGGCGTACTACACGCGCGAGGACATCCCGCTGCACTACGAACTCGCCGACACCTTCACCGTCTGCGACGCCTACCACTCCTCCATCCACAGCTCCACCAGCCCCAACCGCAACCACCTCTGGAGCGGCAGGACGGGGTACGAGGCGAACGGCAGGCGGGCCGTCGGCAACGACGCGTACGACGAGGGCACCCACCCCGGCTACGGCTGGGGCACGTACGCCGAGCGCCTGGAGAAGGCGGGCGTGAGCTGGCGCACGTACACCGAGTGGGAGAACTTCACCGACAACCAGATCGAGTTCTTCACCACCTTCAAGGCCATCGCCCGCAAGGTCCTGGCCAAGACGGGCCTCACCTACATGGAGGCCTTCTACGCCAAGGTGCGCGACGCCGAGAACGAGACCGCGCGCGCCGCGCTCCTCGCCACCCTGGAGGAGGGCGTCGGCACGCTCGACCGGCACGAGCGCTCCCTCTTCGAACGCGGGCTGCGGCGCGTGCCCACCGGCGAGCTCGCCGAGAAGTTCGCCGCGGACGTGGCCGGCGGCAGACTCGCGAAGGTCACCTATCTGGTGCCCTCCGCCCAGGACTCCGAGCACCCGAGCGTCTCCTCGCCCGTTCACAGCGCGACCATCGTCTACAAGGTGCTCGACGCCCTCGCCTCCCACCCGGAGGTCTGGCGGCGCACCGCCGTCTTCATCAACTACGACGAGAACGACGGCTTCTTCGACCACGTCCCGCCGCCCGTGCCCGGCGGCGACAGCCCCGAGGAGCGGGAGGAGCGCTGGGAGGGCAGGCCGACCGGGCTCGGCGTGCGGGTGCCGATGCTCGTCGTCTCGCCGTGGACCGTCGGCGGCTACGTCTGCTCCGAGGTCTTCGACCACACCTCCGTGGTGCGCTTCCTGGAGAAGTGGACCGGCGTGCGGGAGCCCAACATCAGCGCCTGGCGCCGCAAGGTCACCGGCGACCTCACCGGCGCCTTCGACTTCCGGCGCGGCCACCGCCGCCCCGACCTCGAACAGCCGGGCGCCATTCCGGAGTTCAGCGGCCGCTGGGCCCCGCAGCCGCCGCTGCAGCAGTCCATGCCGGTCCAGGAGCCCGGCACCCGCCGCGCGCGTCCGCTGCCCTACCAGCCCGACGCGGACGCCCGGCCCGGCGAGGACGGCACGCTCACCGTGCGGCTGCGCAACGGCGGCAGTTCCAGCGCCCACTTCGCGCTCTACCCGTACGCGGGTGAGTTCCCCCTGCCGCAGCACCAGGACGTCGTGCGCAAGGGCGCCTGGACCGTGCCGGTGCCCGGCGACAGTTACGCCTTCACCGTCACCGGGCCGAACGGCTTCCGGCGCGAGTTCGCCGGCGTCAAGGAGGCGGCGGGCGGCAAGGGAGTGGCCGGTGGCAAGGGCGGGGGAGCGCGGCTCAGTTCCGCGATCACCCACCGCGAGATCCACCTCACCCTCGCCAACCGCGGCCGGCACACCCTCGTCTTCACGGTCGAGCCGCTCGGCTACGTGGACGGGGCGGACGTCCGGTCGCGGACGCGGACCGTGCGGGTCAGGGCGGGCAGCAGCCGCACCGTGGCCTGGCACACCGCCGACGAGCACGGCTGGTACGACGTCGAGGTGACCGCGGACGGCGACCCGGCGTTCCGGCGGCGCCTCATGGGCCACATCGAGAACGGACGCGCGAGCGTCTCGGGCTGAGTCCCGCGCGGCACGCGGGGTGCGCGGAGCCGGGCCGTCCGGCTCCGTCCGCCTCGCGCGGCTGGAGTGCCCTTCCTGGGCCCCTGGGTGTCTTGTGCGCTTGTGAGTATGGCCACGAAAGCGACAAATGATCTTCTAGCGCTGTCAAAGTGACTCCGGCGCACATGTCGCCACTCATGCGTTCTTTTGCGGGCCCCAGTTGGTCGACGGCTGCTCCCGGTGAAGATCCACACGTTACCCAGGGAGTCCGTCCGTGGCAGCACTCGCCCGGTGGTGCGTCAGGCGCCGCCTCGTCGTCGTCCTGCTGTGGCTCCTCGCCCTGGGCGCCACCGCCTCGGCCGCGGCGGTCGCCGGGTCGGCGTACTCCAACGACTACGAGGTGCCGGGCACCGAGTCGGGCCGCGCCGCCCAGCTCCTGAACGACAACTTCCACGGCATCGGCGGCGACAGCGACACCGTCGTCTGGCACACCGGGCCCGGCACCTCCGTCCGCGCCGCCGACGTCGAACAGACGATGACGGACGCGCTGCGGGAGATCTCCGGCCTGCCCGCCGTGGCCTCGGTGACCGGCCCCTACGCGGACGGGGCCGCCGGGCGGATCAGCGCGGACGGCCGCACCGCGTACGCCACCGTCACCTTCCGCGAACAGGCCGACGACATCACCGAGGCCGACGCCCGGGCCGTCGTCGACACCGCCGAGGCGGCCGCATCCGACCACCTCCAGGTCGAACTCGGCGGCACCGCCGTCGGGCTCACCGAGACCAGGAGCGCCCAGCTCGCCGAGGTCGTCGGGGTGGCCGTCGCCGCCGTCGTCCTCTTCCTCGCCTTCGGCTCGCTCGCCGCGGCCGCGCTGCCCATCGCCACCGCGCTGGTCTCCGTCGGCACCGCGTACGCGGGCATCGTGCTGCTCGGCCATCTGATGACCGTCGCGGACTTCGCCCCGATGCTCGGCACCCTGATCGGGCTCGGCGTCGGCATCGACTACGCCCTGTTCATCGTGACCCGGCACCGCAAGGGCCTCAAACGCGGCCTGCCCGTGGCCGTCGCCGCCGAGCGTGCCGTCGCCACCACCGGCCGCGCGGTCGTCTTCGCGGGCGCCACCGTCTGCATCGCCCTGCTCGGCATGCTCATCCTGCGGCTCGGCTTCCTGAACGGCGTCGCCATCGCCGCCTCGCTGACCGTCGTCCTCACCGTCGCCGCCTCCGTGACCCTGCTGCCCGCGCTGCTCTCCTGGATCGGACCGCGCGCCCTCAGCCGGCGCGAGCGCCGCAGACTGGCCGCGCACGGGCCCGAACCGGAGCTGCCGACCGGGTTCGCCGCCCGCTGGGCCGCCTTCGTGGAGCGCCGGCCCCGCCTCCTCGGCGGCCTCGCCGTCCTCGTCATGGCCGTGCTCGCGCTGCCCGCCCTCGCCCTCCACCTGGGCACGTCCGACCAGGGCAACAATCCGGCCAAGGCCACCACCCGGCAGGCGTACGACCTCATCGCCGACGGATTCGGGCCCGGCGTGAACGGGCCGCTGACCCTGGTCGGCGAGGTCTACGGAGCCGGCGACCGGGTCGCCGTCGACGACCTCGTGACGACGCTGAGGTCCACGCCCGGCGTCGCCTCCGTCAGCCCGGTGACGTACGACGACGCCGGCCGCACGGCCCTGCTCACCGTGGTCCCCGACTCGGCCCCGCAGTCCGAGGCGACCAGCCGACTCGTCGACCGGCTGCGCGAGGACGTGCTGCCCCGGGCCGAGGCGGGCAGCTCCCTCGACCTGCACGTCGGCGGGGTCACCGCGAGCTACGACGACTTCGCGGAGATCATCGTCGGCAAGCTGCCGCTCTTCGTGGGCGTGGTCATCGGACTCGGCTGCGTACTGCTCCTGCTCGCCTTCCGGTCCCTCGGCATCCCGCTCAAGGCCGCCGTGATGAACGTCGCCGCGGTCGCCTCCGCGTTCGGCGTCGTCGTCGCGATCTTCCAGTGGGGCTGGGGGAGCGAGCTGCTCGGCCTCGGCAGGGCGGGCCCCATCGAGCCCTTCCTCCCCGTGATCATGGTGTCCGTCCTCTTCGGGCTCTCCATGGACTACCAGGTCTTCCTGGTCGGCCGGATGTACGAGGAGTGGCTGGAGACCGGCGACAACCGCCGCGCCGTGCGCGTCGGGCTCGCCGAGACCGGCCGGGTCATCAACTCCGCCGCCGTCATCATGATGTCGGTCTTCCTCGCCTTCGTGCTCAGCGGCGACCGGGTCATCGCGATGTTCGGCATCGCGCTCGCCGCGGCCGTCGCGCTCGACGCCTTCGTCCTGCGCACCCTGCTGGTGCCCGCGCTGATGCATCTGCTCGGCGGCGCCAACTGGTGGCTGCCGCGCCGCCTCGACCGCCTCCTGCCGCGCATCAGCATCGAGCCGCCCGAATGCCGTTCGAACCCGCGCGGCGCCCGTGCGAGGATCCCCGGACAGTGTGCCGTGGCCGACGGCACGCACGGGGAGAGGGAGCACGATGTTCGCGATATCGCTGGGCGAGGGCGCTGAGCTGCGGCCGATCGAGCCGTGGCAGGCACAGGAGTTCCTCGAACACGTCGAGCGGGCGCGGGAGTACGCGGGGCCGTGGGTGCCCTTCACCACCACCGTGCGGGACCTCGAATCGGCGCGGACCTTCCTGCAGTCGCGCGCCGACCGGCAGGCCGCCGACACCGGCCGCTTCCACGGCATCTGGCTGGACGGCACGCTCGTCGGCGGCGTCTTCTTCCGGGTCTTCGACCCGAGCGTGGACGGCTGTGAGGTCGGCGTCTGGCTGGAGCCGTCGGCCGCCGGCCGTGGACTGGTCAACAAGGCCTCGAAGATCCTCATCGACTGGGCCGTGGACGAGCGCGGCATGCACCGCGTGGAGTGGCTGGTCTCCTCGCGCAACGAACGCAGCAAGGCCGCCGCCGCACGCCTCGGCTTCACCCTGGACGGCGTGCTGCGCGAGAGCTTCCCCTGGCAGGGGATACGGCACGACATGGAGGTCTGGTCCGTCCTCGCCCCGGAGTGGCGGGCGGCACGGGACGGCTCGGGGCCCGCGGCCGGCGCTCGTTAAGAGAGCTCTCAGACTCCGTCCGTACGGTGCGCAGCATGGGTACCAAGACAGACGACGCGACCGGGATCAAGGCCGCCACCGGAGCCGAGGACGCCGACCAGACCGAGGAAGTGACCGGTACCGACACGTCGGAACCGAAGACCGAGGCGCCGAAGGCGGACGTCACGAAGTCCGGCGAGCCGGCCGACGCCGCCCCCCACGCCGACGGCGAGGTGGACGAGGACGCCGCGGAGGCCGACGACGCGTACAGGACGACCGTCCCGGCCGCCCGGTCCACCGGAGTCGGGCAGGGCGCCGCGGCCGTCGTCTCCGCCGCGCTCGGCGTGATCGGCCTCTCCGGCGGCTGGCTCGGCACCATCGCCGGGGCCCGCTCGAACATCATGGGCCAGCTGGAGACCAAGCAGTCCGCGAGCGTCTCCGACCAGCTCCAGGCCATGTACGGCGACTCCTGGCAGGCCACCGCGCTGATCGCCGGCATCTTCGCGGTCTCCGCGCTGATCGTCGGATTCGTGGTCCTGGTCAGGCCCGCCTTCGGCGCCCCCGGCAAGGGGCAGGCGCCGTGGATCAAGTCCGTGGCGTGGGCGGGTGTCGCGCTCGGCGTGATCGGGCTGATCCTCGCCGTCGCCAAGTACAGCGACCTGCTGCTCGGACTGCCGTCCGCACCTTCCTGAGCCGTCCGCGCCCGCGCCTAAGGCAGGGGCGGGGCAGGGGCTAAGGCCCCCGCCCCGCCCCTCGTCGCGTCTAAGGACCCCGGCGGTCCGGAGATGCGGCAGCCGCCCGATGTGGCGGACCCCCCTGGGAAACGAAAGTGGAGACATCGCAGAGAACGACACCGGCGATACCGACCACGACCCAAGGGGTACGAGATGTTCGAGTACGAGATGCACCAGATGCGCGCCGCCGAGCTGGCCCGGGTGGCCGACCGGCAGCGCCAGGTAGGCGAGGCCCGCAAGGTCCGCGCCGCCGAGCGCCGATCGGCCCGCCACGAGGCGGAGGGGCGGGTGAGCACGACGCTCCGGTTCCGCAAGGTCCGCTTCACGCGGGCCGCCTGACATGACGGGACCGGTCGCCCCGGTGTCCGCTCCTCGGATATCGGGTGCCGCACGGTCGGCACGCTGTGCGATGCTCGCCGCTGTGGAGACCAGGTCTGTCAGCCCCGTGTTCGTCGGCCGCGCCGATGAACTGGGCGTACTGAACGAAGCGCTCGCCCGCGCCACGGGCACCCCGCTCGAAGGAGCCGGGGGCTCCGGCCCGGGCGAGCCGCAGGCGCTGCTGCTCGGCGGGGAGGCGGGCGTCGGCAAGACCCGCCTCGTCGAGGAGTTCACCGCCGCCGCCGAGCGGCAGGGCGCCGTCGTCGCGCTCGGCGGCTGCGTCGAGATCGGCGCCGACGGCCTGCCCTTCGCACCCTTCTCCACCGCGCTGCGCGCGCTGCGCCGCCGGCTCCCCGGCGAACTGGCCGCCGCCGCCGAGGGCCAGGAGGAAGAGCTCGCCAGGCTGCTGCCCGAACTGGCCGCGCCCGCCCCGCACATCCAGGGCCACGCCTCCGGCGGCGGATCCGACGAACAGGGCATGGCCCGGCTCTTCGAACTCACCGCCCGCCTCCTGGAACGCCTCTCCCAGGACCGCACCGTCGTCGTGGTCCTGGAGGACCTGCACTGGGCCGACGCCTCGACCCGCCACCTCCTCGCCTACCTCTTCCGCACCCTGCGCGGCGGACGCCTGGTCCTGCTCGCCACCTACCGCGCCGACGACATCCACCGCCGCCACCCGCTGCGCCCCCTGCTCGCCGAACTCGACCGGCTGCGCACCGTGCGCCGCGTCGAACTGGGCCGCTTCAGCAGGGACGAGGTCGCCCGCCAGATGGCCGGGATACTCGAGGCCGAACCCGAACCCGGCCTGGTCGACGACATATTCGCCCGCTCCGACGGCAACGCCTTCTTCGTCGAGGAGCTCGCCGTCGCCTCCCACGGCAGCAGCTGCGCGAGCCTGACGGACTCCCTGCGCGACCTCCTCCTGGTCCGGGTCGAGGAACTGCCCGAGGACACCCAGCGGGTGGCGCGCATCGTCGCCGAGGGCGGCTCCACCGTCGAGTACGCCCTGCTCGCCGAGGTCGCCGGGCTCGGCGAGGACGACCTCATCGAGGCGCTGCGGGCCGCCGTCGGCGCCAACATCCTGCACGCCTCGCCGGACGGCGACGGCTATCGCTTCCGGCACTCCCTGGTCCGCGAGGCCGTCAGCGACGACCTGCTGCCCGGCGAACGCTCCCGCATCAACCGCCGCTTCGCCCAAGCCCTGGAGGCCGAGCCGGCCCTGGTCTCCGCCGACCAGCGCGCCGCCCGCCTCGCCGCCTACTGGTACCACGCCCACGACGCCGCCAAGGCGCTGCCCGCCGTGCTCGTCGCCTCCGTCGAGGCCCGCCACCGGCACGCCTACGCCGAACAACTGGGCCTGCTCGAACGGGCGATGGAGCTGTGGGACGACGCCCCCGAAGCCGTCCGCGACGCCCTGCGCCCCGCCGACTTCGTCGAGGGCTACCCGGCCTGCGGCTGCGACCCGGCCACCCCGCTGCAGTACCTGGACCTGATGGCCGAGGCCACCGTCGCCGGCCGCCTCTGCGGCGAACGCGAGCGCGCCCTGAAGATCACCAAGCGCGCCCTGCGCCTCCTGGAGGAGGAGAAGGACCCCCTGCGCTCCGCCTGGTTCTGGGTGTCCCGCTCCCGCCTCGTCTCCACCCTCGGCCGCGGCGACGGCTGGACGGAGATCGCCAAGGCCCAGGAGCTGATGCGCGGCCTGCCGCCCTCCGAGGTGCACGCGGACGTGCTCGTCCACCGCGCCTCCTGGGGCATGCTCCACGACCCGGGCCCGGAGACCCTGGCCGCCGCCGAACGGGCCGTGGAGTACGCCCGCATGGTCAAGGCCGACTCCATCGAACTCAACGCCCGCCTCACCCGCGGCAACCTCCTCATCGAAGCCGGCGACCCCGAGGCCGGCCTCGCCGAGATGTACGAGGTCAGAGAGCGCGTCATCGCGGACGCCCTGGTCACCGACCTGAGCCGGGCCCACATCAACCTGCCCTCCGCCCTGGAGGGCGTCGGCCGCTCCGCCGAGGCCGTCCGCGTCGCCATGGAGGGCATCGAGTTCTGCCGGAAGTACGGCCTGGTGGACACCGAGGGCTGGGTCTGGGCCAACGCCGCCGAGTCGCTGCTCTCCGTCGGCCGCTGGGACGAGTGCGCCGAAGCCGCCGCCCGGACCCAGCGCCGCGCACAGAGCGCCAAGCCCCGCGGCACCGCCGAGATGTGCTCCGCCCGCCTGGCGCTCTTCCGCGGCGACTACGCCGCCGCCACCCGCCACATCCAGTCGGCCCACCACCACTACGGCAGCCACGACCCGCAGCCCCAGTACATCCTCCCGCTCATCCGCATCGCCGTCGGCATCGCCGCCGGCGAGGGCCGCATCCTGGACGGCCGCGCCGAGGTCGAACGCGCCCTCGCCACCGGCTTCCCGGTGGGCACCCAGCGATACGGCTGGCCCCTGCTCCTCGCCGCCGCCGCCATGGAAGCCGACACCCGTGGCCTGCCCGCCGCCGAGGCAGGCCGTCCCGCCGCCGTGAGACGCATCCGCGCCGCCGCCAAGACCCTCGCCACCCCCATCCCGCTCTGGCGGGTCTACGACGAGTGGACCCGCGCCGAACTGCTGCGTGCCGAAGGCCGTGACGGCCCCGACGACTGGTGCGCCGTCGTCGCCGCCCTCACCCCCCTCGACCGCCCCCACGACCTCGCCCTCGCCCGCCTGCGCCTGGCCGAGTCCCTCCTCGCCCCGGACACCACCGACCGCGAACGGGCCGCCCACCTGCTCCGCCTCGCCGGAGAGGTGGCCGACCGGCTCGGCGCCCGGCCGCTCTCCGACTCCGTCACCGGCCTCGCCCAGCGCGCCCGCCTCACCCTCAACCCCGCCGAGGCCACGCGTGCGCCCGCCACTCCCGCCGACCCGGCCGAGGCGCTGGGTCTGACCAGCCGGGAGCGGGACGTGCTGCGCCTGGTGGCGGTGGGCCGCAGCAACCGCCAGATCGCCGAGGAGCTCTTCATCTCCCCGAAGACGGCGAGCGTCCACGTCTCCAACATCCTGGCCAAGCTGTCCGTCACCGGCCGCGGCGAGGCCGCCGCACTCGCCCACCGGCTCCGGCTCTTCCCGACGGCCGGGGAGCCCGCCCCGCACTGACGCGCGCCCCTCCCTCGGCCGCCCGTCCCCTCGGGCGGCCGTGGCCGCCGCTGACCTGCGCCTTCCCGGCCCCGGCCGGTTGCGGGCCGACTCGCTTACGCTGGACGGCAGAGACCCGGCTCCTGGGAGGCGCAGTGTTCAACGCGATCGAGGCCCTGTTCGCGCCGGGGCGCAAGCACACGGACGACGAGCAGAAGCGGTTTGAGCTGACCCGCGTCGACCTCGCCGACGGCGACCCGGGGCGCGGGCCGATAGACCTGACCTCGGGCAAGGTGGTCGTACGCCCGCCCGTCCCGTCCCCGCGGCCCGACGACCCCTCGGCCACCGACGAGCCCTCGGCCACCGACAAGCGCTCGCCCAGCGGCCGGTCCGACGACCCCGACAGCTGACCGACCGCTACTTCACCTCCACCTCCAGGATCTTGTCGTCCCCCTTCTCCGGCGTCCCCCGCGAGTCGGTCTCGTTGGTGACCACCCAGAGCTTGTCGCCGCCCGCGGCCACCGCCGCGCGCAGCCGCCCGTGCTCGCCCTTCAGGAAGTCCTGCGGCTCCGGCTCCCCCCGCACGCCCCGTACCGGGACGCGCCACAGCCGTTCGCCGCGCAGACCCGCCAGCCAGACGGAACCCTCCGCGTAGGCGATGCCGCTCGGTGAGGCCTCCGAGGTCTTCCACTGGGCCACCGGATCGCGGAAGCCCTTCTCGCCCGCCTTGCCCTCGGCCTCGGGCCAGCCGTAGTTGCCGCCGGCCTTGATCTCGTTCAGCTCGTCCCAGGTGTCCTGGCCGAACTCCGAGGCCCACAGCCGCTTCTGCTCGTCCCAGGCCAGGCCCTGCACATTGCGGTGTCCGTACGAATAGACGGGGGAGTCGCCGAAGGGATTGCCGGGGGCCGGGTCGCCGTCCGGGGTGAGGCGGAGGATCTTCCCGCCCAGCGACTTCTTGTCCTGTGCGAGGCCGGTCTCGCCGGTCTCACCCGCGCCCGCGTACAGCATCTTGTCCGGGCCGAACGCGATCCGGCCGCCGTTGTGGATCATGCCCTTGGGGATGCCCTTGAAGACCGTGTCGGGCGCGCCGAGCTGCTCGCCGGAGGGCTTCTTCTCGTCGTACAGCATGCGGGCGATGCGGTTGTCGGACTCCGTCGTGAAGTACGCGTACACCAGGTGGTCCGACGCGTAGGCCGGGGAGAGCGCGAGGCCCAGCAGGCCGCCCTCGCCGCCGGGGGCGACGCCGGGCACCGAGCCGACCTTCTTCTTCTCGCCCGTCTTCCCGTCGATCCGGGTGATCGTCCCCTCGTCCCGCGAGGACACCAGCAGGTCGCCGCCGGGCAGCGGCGCGAGGCCCCAGGGGGACTTGAGGTCCGTGGTGAGGGTGCGGGTGACCTTCGCGGAGCCCTTCTCCGGCGGGGCGTCGGCGCCCGCCCTGCCGGTGGGGGGCGGACTGGATCCCTCCCGCCCGGGCGGGCTCCCGCGGTGGTCCGGCTCGTCGTCACCCGACGAACACCCGGCCGCGAACACGAGGGCGGCGGCCAGCACGGCCGTAACAGCAGATCGATGCACGATCAGGATCCCTTCGACGCAGCGCTTCTCCTGTTCATACACCGCTCGCGCCCCGCGGGTTCCCGTTCTCCCGCCACGACATCGGGCCACCACGGCGGGACGCTCGGTGACTCGGCGGCTCAGTCCCACGACCCCAGCGCCGCCGGCAGCGCGGCGATCTCCGCCAGGTCCGCCTCCGTCAGCCGCACCGCCGCCGCGGCCGCGTTCTCCACCGCCCAGCGCTCCCGCTTGGCCCCGGGTATCGGCACCACGTGCGGGCCCTGCGCGAGGACCCAGGCCAGCGCGACCTGCGCCGGTGTCGCCCCGTGCCGCTCCGCCACCCGGCGCAGCCCCACCACCAGCGGCTGGTTGGCCGCCATCATCTCGGCGGTGAAGCGGGGGTGACGGGCCCGCAGGTCGTCCGGTTCGAACCCCTGGCCCGGCGTCAGCGTCCCGGTGAGGAAACCGTTCCCCAGCGGCATCGCCGCGAGCACCCCGACCCCGCGCGCCGCGCACCACGGCAGCAGTGTCTCCAACGCCTCCGGCGACCACACCGACAGTTCCGCCTCCACCGCGCTGACCGGGAAGACCTGCTGGATCCGCTCCAACTGCCGGACCGTTCCGTCGTGCAGGCCGGGACCCGGCCGGCCCGGCGCCGCACGCCGGTGCGAACGCGCCCCCATCGCGCACAGGCCGAGCGCCCGCACCTTCCCCGCGGCGACCAGCTCGGCCATCGCGCCCCAGGTCTCCTCTATCGGCACCTCGGGATCCGGGCGGTGCAGCTGGTACAGGTCGATGCTGTCGGTCTGCAACCGCCGCAGCGACGCGTCGCAGGCCCGTTTCACGTAGCCGGGGCGGCCGTTGGCGACGATGTGCTGCTCGCCGACGAGCAGCCCGCACTTCGTCGACACGAACGCCTCCGCGCGCCGCTCCTTGAGCACCCGGCCGAGCAGCAGCTCGTTGGTGAAGGGCCCGTACATGTCCGCCGTGTCGAGCAGCGTCACCCCGCGCCCCGCGGTGCCCGCCGCGTCCAGGGCCGCGTGCACGGTGCGCAGCGACGCGTCGCCCCGCTGCCGCGAGCCGGTGTACGCCCAGCTCATCGGCATGCAGCCGAGTCCGACGGCGCCCACTTCGAGCGCCCCCGCGCCGATCGTCCTGCGCTCCACCTGGCCGTACCCTCCCACTCCTCGTCCGGAGATCATCAAAACTAACCGCTGCCGCCCCGGCCCCGGGCGCTGCCTCCCCGCGGGCGGTGCGCGAGCGGCGCGCATTAGCCTCCAGCCATGACGACAGACGTATGGCTTCCGTACGAAGCGCACGAGATCCCGGGGCTGCCCGAGGCCTCCGGAGCCGGCTTCACCTACCGATTCTGGGAAGGCGGTCCGGAGTTCCCCGCGGACCCGGCCGACTGCGCCTTCTACGTGGTGCCCTATATGAAGACCTCGGAGACCGCCGTACGCCCGCTGTCCGCGATGACGTCGGTACGCGTCGTACAGACCCTCACCGCGGGCATCGACCACGTACAGCCCGGGATCCCGCTCCTCGCCCCCGGTGTGCGCTTGTGCAACGCCCGCGGTGTGCACGAGGCGAGCACCGCCGAGCTCGCGCTCACCCTGATCCTCGCCTCCCTGCGGGGCGTCCCGCGCTTCGTCGAGGGGCAGCGGCAGGAGGAGTGGCGGTCGGGGTTCTATCCGGCGCTCGCCGACCGGTCGGTGCTCATCGTGGGCCACGGATCGATCGGCGCCGCCATCGAGGACCGGCTCGCCCCCTTCGAGTGCGCGCGGGTGGCGCGCGTCGCGCGCTCCGCCCGCACCACGGAGCGCGGCCCCGTGCACCCGCTCACCGAACTGCCGTCGCTGCTGCCCGACGCGGACGTCGTCATCCTCTCGACCCCCCTCACCGAGGCCACGCGCGGGCTGGTGGGAGCCGACTTCCTGGCCCGCATGAAGGACGGCGCCCTGCTCGTGAACGTCGCCCGCGGACCCGTGGTCGACACCAAAGCGCTCATGACCGAACTGGAGTCGGGGCGGATCACGGCCGCCCTCGACGTGACCGACCCGGAACCGCTGCCCGCCGGTCATCCCTTGTGGCACGTTCCGGGAGTGCTCATCAGCCCGCACGTCGGAGGCTCCACCTCCGCCTTCGAGCCGCGCGCCAAGCGGCTGCTGGCCGCGCAGCTGAGTGCGTACGCGGCCGGGAAGCCGCTCGACAACATCGTGCTGACCACGGGCAGTTGATCACCCGAGAGCGATTCGCGCACGCTCCGCACCTGTCCGCGTGCACCGCGTGTCCGCTTCTTCGCCAGCAGTCACGGAGCGTAGAGCAGCTATGTCCCTGAGTGACGAGTCTGGTGTATCGTCCCGATTGGGGATGCGCCGTGAACCGTTCGGCGCGGGGACGAGACGTCAGAACTGCGAGGGGGGCGACGGGCGATGCACGGCCTATGGGCGAAAGATCCGACGCGGCGGGAGCGCAGCCGACGCCTCTGGCGCGCACCGGCCCGCCGACGCAGGCGAGTCGGGAGCCGCGCGAGCGGCCGACGCCGTACCCACCAGCGCCCGTGCCGGCCCGGCCGGCGCACGGGCCGGACGGACACGGGAGCGGCACGGACCAAGGCGGCCCGGTGAGCGGCCGGGTGGCCTCCACCGCCGTCCTCGACGCAGGCGTGGCGGCCCTGTCGCGGCGGCCGCCGTCGGCCCGGCGCGCGCTGCCCGGCGGCCGCGGCCCGGCCTCCCAGCTGGCGCTCCTGCTGATCTGCGGTGCGTACGCCACGGGCTCCGCGCTCGGCTGGGGCTCGCACCAACTGGCACGGATCATGGGCGACTTCGGGCTGAGTGTGGCCGCCGGGGCCGCCGCGATCTCCTGCTTCCGGTACGCCCGCACCCGGCACAGCCGCTTTCGTCCCGCGTGGCTGCTCTTCGCGCTCTCCTCCGCGATGGCGGCGTGCGGCAACGCGGTCTGGGGGTGGTACGAGGTCGTGCTCGACGCGGAGGTGCCGGCGCTCAGCCTCGCCGACGTGTTCTTCGTCTGCTTCGCCCCGCCCGCCATCATCGGCCTGCTCGTGCTCGCCAAGCGCCCGGTGACCAGGGCGGGTTGGATCTGCCTCGGTCTCGACGCCTGGCTCATCGGGGGCTCGCTCCTCACCCTCTCCTGGAGCCTGGCCCTCGCCCGTGCCGCGAGGTTCGAGGGCCAGGGCGTCCTGCAGGGCGCGCTCGCCCTCGCCTACCCCCTCCTCGACATCGCACTGGTCAGCGTGGTGCTCGCGCTGCACTTCAGGCGCTCGGCCGCCCAGCGCGCCCCGGTGAACACCGCGATCGGCGCGCTCGCCCTGACGGTGATGTGCGACGCGCTCTTCAGCACCCCGCTGCTGAAGGACACCTACCAGTCCGGCCGGATCCTGGACGCCGGCTGGTTCGCGGGCTCGCTGCTCCTCGCGTACGCCCCCTGGGCCGCACCCTGGCACGCGCGCGGGGCGCACGGTTCGGACTCGGCGCACGTGCCGTACGACAGCGAGCCGGAGGAACCGCGGCCCGCGGCGCCCCGCCCGATCGCGGGCTCCCTCGCCGCCCTCACCCCGTATCTGGCCGCCGCCGTCTGCACGTTGGGAATCCTCTACAACGCGCTCAGTGGCCAGAGCGTCGACCGCGTGGTGCTCTTCACCGGCGGCGCCGTGGTGCTCGCCCTCGTCGTGCGCCAGGGCATCATGCTCATGGACAACATCACGCTGACCCAGGAACTGGCCCAGAAGGAGAACCACTTCAGGTCCCTGGTCCAGGGCTCCAGCGACGTCATCATGATCGCCGCGCCGAACGGCATCCTGCGGTACGTGAGCCCGGCCGCCGAGGGGGTCTACGGCCGCGAGGCGGACGACCTCGTCGGCTCCGAACTGGCCACGCTCATGCACCCCGAGGACATCGGCCGGGTCGTCCACGAGATCCGCAGGTTCCTCGCCGCCGACCCCGCGGAGGAGTCCACCACCCGCATCGAGTGCCGCTTCAAGTCCGGCGACGGCGAGTGGCTGAACGTGGAGTCCACCGTCAACCGCCACCACGGCGGTCTCATCTTCAACAGCAGGGACGTCACCGAACGGGTCAGACTCCAGGCGCAGTTGCAGCACAACGCCGAGCACGACCCACTCACCGACCTGCCCAACCGCGCCCTGTTCACCCGGCGCGTCGGCCAGGCCCTGACCGGCCGCAGAGTGACCGACCGCGGCACGGCCGTGCTCTTCATCGACCTCGACGGCTTCAAGGCCGTCAACGACACCATCGGGCACCAGGCCGGTGACGAGCTCCTCATCCAGGCGGCGCGCAGACTTCAGGAGGCGGTGCGTTCGGGCGACACCGCCTCCCGGCTCGGCGGCGATGAGTTCGCGGCCCTCATCGTCGGCGACGGGACCAGGGACCAGGCCGCCAGGGAGCAGCACATCTACGAGCTGGCCGACCGGCTGAGAATCACCCTCTCCCAGCCCTACGTCATCGACGGCAACGACGTGCGCGTGGCGGCCTCCATCGGTGTCGCGTTCGCCGAACCGGGCATCGGAGCGGGGGAGTTGCTGCGCAACGCCGACCTGGCGATGTACCGCGCGAAGGCCGCGGGCAAGGGCCGTGTCGAGCTGTACGCACCGCAGATGCAGGCCGACGTCGTCCGCAAGGCGGAGCTCGCCACCCGGCTGCGCGCCGCGCTGCACGACGGCGAGTTCGCGCTGCTCCACCAGCCCGTGGTCGGCCTCGACGACGGCCGGATCACGGCGGTCGCGGCGCAGGCCCGCTGGCGCTCGGCGCAGGGCATCCTCTTCACGCCCGCCGAGTTCCTCCGGGTCTCGGAGACCCGGGACGGCAGGGAGGGCAAGGAGAGCGCCGCCCGCGCGGCCGAGCTCGGCCGCTGGATGTTCGAGGAGGCAGTGGAGCAGGCCGCCGAGCGCGGCAGGGCCGGCCACGCGGTGCCCGTCGCCGTCCGGATGAGCGCCCGCAGGCTCGTCGACCGCTCGCTGCCGATGGGCTCCATCGAGGCGCTTCTGACCCGGCACGGCCTGCCCTCCGGCGCGCTCATCATCGAGCTCACCGGCAGCGACCCCCGGGTCTCCCTGGACGAGCTGGAGCGGCGTCTCGCGGCCCTGCGCAGGCTCGGTGTGCGCATCGCGCTCGACGGCTTCGGCAGCGGCTACGCGGCGATCACCGCGCTGCGCCGGCTCCCCGTCGACATCCTGAAGCTGGACCGGGGTCTGGTCGAGGGCGTCGTCGAGTCCGCCAGGCTGCACAAGATCACTTCCGGGCTGCTGCGCATCGCGGGGGACCTGGGGCTGATCTCCGTGGCCGACGGCGTCGACGAGCCGGAGCAGGTGGCCGCGCTCCGCGCGATGGGGTGCACGCACGGCCAGGGGGCGGCGTTCGCCGGCCCGCTCGACGAGTACCGGCTGCGCCGCGCGCTCCGTCTAGGGGAGTACCCGGTGCCGCGCGGTCCGGCCGAGCCGGTCCTCGCGGGCGGGCTCACGGGACCGTACGCGGGCAGCGCCTCCGGTGTCTTTACGGGCGCCCCCGCGGCGACGTACGGCGGTCCGCAGGCGGTGTACACGGGCGGTGCCGCGGCCTACGCCCGTTCACATGATGAGACCCCCGTCCCACCTACTTGACAGGCACTGCGTGCCGGGGGGAGGGTCAATGCCATGCGCACCCGAATTCTCGTACTTGGAAAGCGCGTCGGCTGAAGCTGGGACTGACCGGTCCGAACACCGGAGTCCCCGCGACCGCACCCGGCGCGCTCCCCTCGCTTGCCTCACGGCACGAGGGGTTTTTTGTTGCACTGGCACCTGCCAAACCCCCGCAAAACCCCCGCAAAAACCCTCAGCTTCGAGAAGAGAATGCCGATGACCGAGCAGGCCACCGGGGCCCACCATCCGCAGCCGCGGCCCCGAACCTCAGGACAGCAGCCCGCCCCCGTCGAGCACGTCACGGGTGCGCAGTCCCTGATTCGTTCTCTCGAGGAAGTCGGGGCCGACACGGTGTTCGGCATTCCCGGCGGAGCCATCCTCCCGGCGTACGACCCGATGATGGACTCCACCCGGGTGCGCCACGTCCTGGTCCGCCACGAGCAGGGTGCGGGGCACGCGGCCACCGGGTACGCGCAGGCCACCGGCAAGGTCGGCGTCTGCATGGCGACGAGCGGCCCCGGCGCCACCAACCTGGTCACGCCGATCGCCGACGCCCACATGGACTCCGTCCCGATGGTCGCGATCACCGGCCAGGTGGCCTCCAAGGCCATCGGTACGGACGCCTTCCAGGAGGCGGACATCGTCGGCATCACGATGCCGATCACCAAGCACAACTTCCTGGTCACCAAGGCCGAGGACATCCCGCGCACCATCGCCGAGGCCTTCCACATCGCCTCGACGGGACGCCCGGGCCCGGTCCTCGTGGACATCGCCAAGGACGCGCTCCAGGCGCGGACGACCTTCTCCTGGCCGCCGCAGCAGGACCTGCCCGGCTACCGTCCGGTGACTAAGCCGCACGCCAAGCAGATCCGCGAGGCCGCCAAGCTCATCACGGCGGCCAGGCGCCCGGTCCTGTACGTCGGAGGCGGCGTCATCAAGGCACAGGCCACCGCCGAGCTGAAGGTCCTGGCAGAGCTCACCGGAGCGCCCGTCACCACCACCCTGATGGCGCTCGGCGCATTCCCCGACAGCCACCCGCTGCACGTGGGAATGCCGGGCATGCACGGTGCGGTCACCGCCGTCACCGCGCTGCAGAAGGCCGACCTGATCGTCGCCCTCGGAGCCCGTTTCGACGACCGCGTCACCGGCAAGCTGGACAGCTTCGCCCCGTACGCGAAGATCGTCCACGCCGACATCGACCCGGCCGAGATCGGCAAGAACCGCGCCGCCGACGTGCCGATCGTCGGTGACGCCCGCGAGGTCATCGCCGACCTCGTGCAGGCCGTCCAGGCCGAGCACACCGAGGGCCACACCGGCGACTACACCGCCTGGTGGTCCGACCTCAACCGCTGGCGCGAGACCTACCCGCTGGGGTACACGCAGCCCGACGACGGCTCGCTCTCCCCGCAGCACGTCATCGAGCGGATCGGTCAACTCGCCCCCGAGGGCACGATCTTCGCGGCGGGCGTCGGCCAGCACCAGATGTGGGCCGCGCACTTCATCCAGTACGAGAAGCCCGCCACCTGGCTCAACTCCGGCGGCGCCGGGACGATGGGCTACGCGGTCCCCGCCGCGATGGGCGCCAAGGCCGGTATGCCCGACCGCGCGGTGTGGGCGGTCGACGGCGACGGCTGCTTCCAGATGACCAACCAGGAGCTCACCACCTGCGCCCTGAACAACATCCCGATCAAGGTCGCCATCATCAACAACGGCGCCCTCGGGATGGTCCGCCAGTGGCAGACGCTCTTCTACAACCAGCGCTACTCCAACACCGTCCTGCACAGCGGTCCCGAGGCCGTCGGCCCCAACAAGGGCACCCGCGTCCCGGACTTCGTGAAGCTGTCGGAGGCCATGGGGTGTGTGGCGCTGCGGTGCGAGCGCCCCGAGGACCTCGACAAGGTCATCGCCGAGGCCAACGCCATCAACGACCGGCCCGTCGTGGTCGACTTCATCGTCCACGAGGACGCCCAGGTGTGGCCGATGGTCGCCGCCGGCACCTCGAACGACGAGGTCATGGCCGCCCGGGGCGTCCGCCCCGACTTCGGCGACAACGAAGACGACTGAGACCGAGAGCGAAAGAGAGACCACGAGTCATGTCCACCAAGCACACGCTCTCCGTCCTGGTCGAGAACACCCCCGGCATCCTCGCCCGGATCGCCGCCCTGTTCTCGCGCCGCGGCTTCAACATCGACTCCCTCGCCGTGGGCGTCACCGAGCACCCCGACATCTCCCGCATCACCATCGTGGTGAACGTCGAGGACCTGCCGCTCGAACAGGTCACGAAGCAGCTCAACAAGCTCGTCAACGTCCTGAAGATCGTCGAACTGGAGCCGGGCGCGGCCGTCGCCCGCGAGCTCGTCCTCGCGAAGGTCCGCGCCGACAACGAGACGCGCTCCCAGATCGTCGAGATCGTCCAGCTCTTCCGCGCCAAGACCGTGGACGTCTCCCCTGAGGCCGTCACCATCGAGGCCACCGGCAGCAGCGACAAGCTGGAGGCCATGCTCAAGATGCTGGAGCCCTTCGGCATCAAGGAGCTCGTCCAGTCCGGCACCATCGCGATCGGCCGCGGCTCCCGCTCCATCACCGACCGCAGCCTGCGGGCGCTCGACCGCTCGGCCTGACCGGCCGGAACGGGCCACCGCGCCCGCCCGCATGGCGAGACCTGAAACCTTCCCTTCCCCCGCCCGCCGTACGGTGGGACGCAACACCAGCACACATAGGAGATTCCCAGTGGCCGAGCTGTTCTACGACGCCGACGCCGACCTGTCCATCATCCAGGGCCGCAAGGTCGCGGTCATCGGTTACGGCAGCCAGGGCCACGCCCACGCGCTGTCGCTCCGTGACTCGGGTGTCGACGTCCGCGTCGGTCTGCACGAGGGCTCCAAGTCCAAGGCCAAGGCCGAGGAGCAGGGCCTGCGCGTGGTCACCCCCTCCGAGGCGGCGGCCGAGGCCGACGTCATCATGATCCTGGTGCCGGACCCGATCCAGGCCCAGGTCTACGAGGAGTCCATCAAGGACAACCTCAAGGACGGCGACGCGCTGTTCTTCGGCCACGGCCTGAACATCCGCTTCGGCTTCATCAAGGCCCCCGAGGGCGTCGACGTCTGCATGGTCGCCCCGAAGGGCCCGGGCCACCTGGTCCGCCGCCAGTACGAGGAGGGCCGCGGCGTTCCGTGTATCGCGGCCGTCGAGCAGGACGCCACGGGCAACGGCTTCCAGCTGGCGCTCTCGTACGCCAAGGGCATCGGCGGCACGCGTGCGGGCGTCATCAAGACGACCTTCACCGAGGAGACCGAGACCGACCTGTTCGGCGAGCAGGCCGTGCTCTGCGGCGGCACCGCCGCGCTGGTCAAGGCGGGCTTCGAGACGCTGACCGAGGCGGGCTACCAGCCGGAGATCGCGTACTTCGAGTGCCTCCACGAGCTGAAGCTGATCGTGGACCTCATGTACGAGGGCGGCCTGGAGAAGATGCGCTGGTCCGTCTCCGAGACCGCGGAGTGGGGCGACTACATCACCGGCCCGCGGATCATCACGGACGCCACCAAGGCCGAGATGAAGAAGGTCCTCGCCGAGATCCAGGACGGCACGTTCGCCAAGCAGTGGATGGACGAGTACCACGGCGGTCTGAAGAAGTACAACGAGTACAAGACCCAGGACGAGAACCACCTCCTGGAGACCACGGGCAAGGAGCTGCGCAAGCTCATGTCCTGGGTCAACGACGAGGACTGAGTGCTGCCCGGGTCCGGGGCCGACGCCACGGGGCGCCGCCCCGGACCCCGCTCCTCAAACGCCGGAGGGGCTGAGGCCGGCTGGGCTGATCCTTTGTCCAGGGTGTCCAGCCACGGACGGGTGATCCTTCCGCCGAGGCGTAAGAAGATCTGCTTCCCGCCACTACACTTCTGTTCAACATTCGCGTCGGGCCCACAGCGTCGTGCGTCTTCCACGCGGCTAGCACCCTCCACCGCCTGCGGCCGTCGGGACGGCCGTCCGCAATGGACTTGTGAGGACTCACGTGAGCACTGCTGCCACCGGCAAACCCGTCGTACTCATCGCTGAAGAGCTGTCGCCCGCCACCGTCGACGCCCTGGGCCCGGACTTCGAGATCCGCCAGTGCAACGGCGCGGACCGCGCCGAGCTGCTGCCCGCGATCGCCGGCGTCGACGCGATCCTGGTCCGCTCCGCGACCAAGGTCGACGCCGAGGCCATCGCCGCCGCCAAGAAGCTGAAGGTCGTCGCCCGCGCGGGCGTGGGCCTGGACAACGTCGACGTGTCCGCCGCCACCAAGGCCGGCGTGATGGTCGTCAACGCCCCGACGTCGAACATCGTCACCGCCGCCGAGCTGGCCTGCGGCCTGCTCCTGGCCACCGCGCGCAACATCCCGCAGGCCAACACCGCCCTGAAGAACGGCGAGTGGAAGCGCTCCAAGTACACCGGTGTCGAGCTCGCCGAGAAGACCCTCGGCGTCGTCGGCCTCGGCCGCATCGGCGCCCTCGTCGCCCAGCGCATGAGCGCCTTCGGCATGAAGGTCGTGGCCTACGACCCGTACGTGCAGCCCGCGCGCGCCGCCCAGATGGGCGTGAAGGTGCTCTCCCTCGACGAGCTGCTCGAGGTCTCGGACTTCATCACGGTCCACCTGCCCAAGACCCCCGAGACCCTCGGCCTTATCGGCGACGACGCGCTGCACAAGGTCAAGCCGACCGTCCGCATCGTCAACGCCGCGCGCGGCGGCATCGTCGACGAGGAGGCGCTGCACTCCGCCCTCAAGGAAGGCCGCGTCGCCGGCGCCGGTCTGGACGTGTACGCGAAGGAGCCCTGCACGGACTCCCCGCTCTTCCAGTTCGACCAGGTCGTCTGCACCCCCCACCTCGGCGCCTCCACCGACGAGGCGCAGGAGAAGGCCGGCATCGCCGTCGCCAAGTCGGTGCGCCTCGCCCTCGCCGGTGAGCTCGTGCCGGACGCGGTCAACGTGCAGGGCGGCGTCATCGCCGAGGACGTCCGTCCCGGCCTGCCGCTCGCCGAGAAGCTCGGCCGCATCTTCACCGCCCTCGCGGGCGAGGTCGCGGCCCGCCTCGACGTCGAGGTGTACGGCGAGATCACCCAGCACGACGTGAAGGTGCTCGAACTCTCCGCGCTGAAGGGCGTGTTCGAGGACGTCGTCGACGAGACCGTGAGCTATGTGAACGCCCCGCTGTTCGCGCAGGAGCGCGGCGTCGAGGTCCGCCTCACCACCAGCTCCGAGTCGCCGGACCACCGCAACGTGGTCACCGTGCGCGGCACGCTCTCCGACGGCGAGGAGATCGCGGTCTCCGGCACGCTGGCCGGACCCAAGCACCTCCAGAAGATCGTCTCCATCGGCGAGTACGACGTGGACCTGGCGCTCGCCGACCACATGGTCGTCCTGCGCTACGCCGACCGTCCGGGCGTCGTCGGCACCGTCGGCCGCGTCCTCGGCGAGGCGGGCATCAACATCGCCGGCATGCAGGTCGCCCGCGCCGACGTGGGCGGCGAGGCGCTGGCCGTCCTGACCGTCGACGACACGGTGCCGCAGCCGGTCCTGAACGAACTGGCCGAGGAGATCGGCGCGGAGTCCGCGCGCGCGGTGAACCTCACGGACTAGGGCTCGGGAGCCTTGGGCGGGGTCGGTCACCGGCTCCGCCGAGGTCGTCCTCGAACGCCGGACGGGCTTGCATACCTGAGCGCCGGACGGGCGTGAAATACCCGAGCGCCGGGCGGGCTGGATATCCAGCCCGCCCGGCGCTTGTGCGTGCGGGTACTTACGCCGGTACCTGCTCGGCCTCGGCCATCTCGGTCACCTCGGGGCTCTCCACCCTGACCCGCACCCCCCGCAGCGTCACCGCCGCCAGGGCCGCCGCCGCGAGCAGCACCACCATGCCCGTCAGCGCCGCGACGTGCAGGCCGTCGGTGAAGGCGGTGCGGGACGCGGTCAGCAGGGCGTCCGCCGCGTGGGCCGGCAGCCGCTGTGCGACCGCCACCGCGCCGCCGAGCGTCTCGTGGGCCTCGGCGGGGACCGTGTCGGGGAGCCGGTTCCGGTAGACCGCGTTGCCGATGGAGCCGAGCAGCGCCATGCCCATCGCCCCGCCGAACTCCTGGCCGGTCTCCAGGAGTGAGGAGGCCGTGCCCGCCTTCTCCGCGGGGGCCGCGCCGAGCGCCAGGTCGGTCAGCTGGGATCCGATGATCACCGCACCGCAGGCGAGGACTCCCGCGCCGGCCAGGACCAGCCACAGGGAGTCGGTGCCGGTGAGGGTGAGCAGGCCGAAGCCGGCGGCGGAGAGGACGAAGCCGGTGGCGACGACGTGGGCGCGGTTCACGCCGCGCTGGACGAGTGCCGTGGCGACGGGTGCGGCGGCACCGATGAGGACCGACGGGAGCAGCGCCCACAGGGCGGCCTCCATGGCGCTGTTGCCGAGCACCGACTGCAGGTACTGCGTGGTGAAGTAGGCCGAACCCATCATCGCCAGCGAGGAGATGAGGTTCAGGGAGACGGCGGAGCCGAAGGCACGGCCGTGGCCGCGGAAGAGGTCCGGCGGGATCATCGGCGAGCGGGCGGTGCGCTGGCGGTGGACGAAGAGGGCGGCGAAGACGAGCCCGACGGCCACGGACGCGACGTACGGAACCTCGACGCCCTCGACCGGCATCTCCTTGAGCCCCCACACCACCGGCAGCACGGCGGCCATCGAGAGCGGCACGCTCAGCAGGTCGAACCGGCCGGGCTCGGGGTCCCTGGACTCCGGGATGAGGACGGGCGCGAGGACCAGGAGCAGGACCATCGCGGGCAGGTTGACCAGGAAGACCGAGCCCCACCAGAAGTGGGCGACGAGCACACCGCACAGCACCGAGCCGAGCGCGATGCCGGCGACCATCACGCCCTGCCACATGCCGATCGCCTTCGCGCGCTGAGCGGGGTCGCGGAACAGGGTGCGCACCAGGGCGAGCGTGGACGGCATCAGGGTGGCGCCGCCGATGCCGAGGACCGCGCGGGCGGCGATCAGGGTCTCGGCGCTGTCGGCGTAGGCGGCGACGAGCGAGGCGGTCCCGAAGGCCGCGGCGCCGAACATGAGGAGCTTGCGGCGGCCGATGCGGTCGCCGAGCGAGCCCATCGTCATCAGCAGTCCGGCGAGGACGAACGCGTAGATGTCGAAGATCCACAGCTGCTGGGTGCCGCTGGGCCGCAGGTCGGCATTGATCTGCGGGACGGCGAAGTAGAGGACGGAGACGTCCATCGAGACCAGGAGCAGCGGAAGCATCAGGACGGCGAGTGCGGTCCATTCCTTGTGGGTGGCGCGGGAGTTCGTCTGCATGACAGGGACTGTACGGACGTCTTAAACGCCTGTCTAGTACGAGCGTATAAATCAGTCGTGTAAGACGGCGGTACTAGGGTGGGTGGCATGGGACACCGCGAAGATCTGCTCGAAGGCGCGAAGCGCTGCCTGCTGGAGAAGGGGTTCGTGCGCACCACGGCCCGCGACATCGTGAAGGAGTCCGGGACGAACCTCGGCTCCATCGGTTACCACTACGGGTCGAAGGACGCGCTGCTCGCGCAGGCGTTCATCGCGCTGGTCGAGCCGATGGGCGACGACTACGAGAAGGCGCGGGCCGAGCGGGAGGCGGCGGGGGCGGGCGCGGAGGCAGGCGCGGAGGAGGTGGGCGGCCTGGAGCGCTTCCGGGACGTCTGGGCCGGCATCATCCGCTCGGTCCCCGAGTCCCGCCCCATCTGGATGATGACGCTGGAGGTCGTCACCCAGGGCGAACGCCTGGCAGGCATCCGCAAGTTGCTGATCGAGGCGCAGGAGGAGGGCCGGAGCGGGCTCACGGCCATGTTCACCGGTATCGAGGAGAGCAGGCTCCCCGCGGACGTGGTGGACACGGAGGGCCGGCTCTACACGACGCTGCTCAACGGCCTGATGGTCCAGTGGCTCTTCGACCCGGACTCGGCGACCACGGCGGAGCAGTTGACCGAGGGGCTGCGGCGGGTGATGGAGCGGGACGGATCGCGCCCGGCGGCGGACGGGCGGTAGGGGCCCGCCTTCGGTGCGACCGCGCGGGTCGCCGCACTCCCGGCCTCACTCATCCGGAGACGGCCCCGGCGAACGGGACCGTCGAGCAGGCGGCGACCGGAGGTGTTACGACCAGTTGGTGCAGGTGACGGGGACGTAGCCCTTCTTGTTGCTGTCGTAGGGCGCCGCGTACACCCACTTGTTGCTCGTCTTGCCGCACTTCTTGTACGTCTGGCCCGTGAACTTGTGGCCGTCGTGGCAGAGGAAGCCCTTCTTGCCCTTGTTCCACTGGCCGACCGCGGTGGCGTTCGTCTTCGGGCTGGTGCGCAGCTTCACCGCTTCCTTGGCGACGACATTGGACATGCCGCGGCTGCAGTCCGGCTTCGTCGCGGCGACGGCGCTGCCGCCGAAGGTGAGGGTGGAGCCGACGAGCGCGAGGGCGGAGACGGCGACCGCGGGGGCCAACTTCCGGAGTTTCATGAGGTGTTGTTCTCCCGTGTGTGGGGGGACGAGTGTTCGGACGGGAGAGACGGTACCCGCTGGTGATCATGGAAGCGGCCGCGGTTACGCAGGTGTGACCGTCCGGGCGGGTGTTCGCGACGTCAGGCGCCGTCGCGGATGAAGTCGGCCAGGGCCGCGGCGACCGCTTCGGGCTGTTCGTCGGGGAGGAAGTGGCCGGCGTCCGGCACGACGACTCCCGTGGTGCGGTCGGCCCACGGGTCGAGGGAGGCCGCCATGTCCGGGATGGAGCCGTGGCTGCCGGAGATCCCGAGGACGGGCACGGTCAGGTGCCGCCGCCCCAGCGCCTCGTGGTTCCCGCGCGCCGACTCGGCGGCCGCACGGTAGTAGGCGAGGGAGGCGCGGAGGCCGCCGTCGGCCGCGAGGGCCGCCGCGTAATAGTCGATCTCGGCGTCCTCGAAGGTGTCGGGGGAGAGGGACTTCATCCGCAGGAGCCAGGCCACGTACTCCCGTTCGCGGCCGGCGAGCAGCGTCTCGGGCAGGTCGGGCACCAGGTGGAACGCGAAGTGCCAGGTCTTCCACGCCCGGTCGGGGTCGGTGGGGATCGCCTCGGGGAGGGTGATGCCGGGGATCCCGGCGTCGAGCAGGGCGACCCCGCGCAGGCCGGGCTCGCGCGGTCGGTCCTCGTGGGTCAGGGCGAGCGAGAACGCCACCCAGGCGCCGACGTCGTGGGCGGCCAGCCAGTAGGCCGACACCTCCAGGGCTCGCAGGGCGGCGCGGACGTGCGCGGCGACCGTGTGCGTGTCGTAGCCGCGCTCCGGGCGCTCGGAGTGGCCCTGGCCCGGCAGGTCGAGGGCGATGACGCGGAACCGGCCGGCGAGGGCGGGCATGACCTTGCGCCAGGCCCACCAGGTCTGCGGGAATCCGGCGAGCAGGACGACGGCGGGGCCGGTCGTCCTGCCGCCCTCGACGGCGTGCAGGCGGACGCCGTCGGCGTCGACCCAGCGGTGCGCGAACCCTGCCACGTGGTGCAGGGGCAGTTCGGGGGTGGGGTTGGTCACGAGGACCTCCAGCGGTGGTGGGGGCTCGGGGCTCGGACGCTAACACATCTTGAACTGATCGGTTCAAGATAGGATGGCGGGGCGCCGCGCGGACTGCGTGGGCACGACACGGACACCGACACACCGGCAAGGAAGTGCCACGTGGCAGGCAAGAAGCAGTTCGACATGGACACCGCGCTGGACGCCGCGATGGTCCAGTTCTGGCGGGCGGGCTACGCCGACACCTCGCTGGACGACCTGTCCCGGGCGACCGGTCTGAACCGCAGCTCCATCTACTCCTCGCTCGGCGGCAAGGACGCGCTCTTCCTGCGCTGCCTGGATCGC
Source organism: Streptomyces sp. NPDC041122 (assembly GCF_055592445.1). Classification (NCBI taxonomy): domain Bacteria; kingdom Bacillati; phylum Actinomycetota; class Actinomycetes; order Kitasatosporales; family Streptomycetaceae; genus Streptomyces; species Streptomyces sp. NPDC041122. The sequence continues at coordinate 108,645 of NZ_JBVIYQ010000011.1, forward strand.
TACGCCGCGCGCTACGGCGAGAAGTACGACGCCGCCCTGTCGGGTGCGGCCCCGGACCCTTCGGCGGCCGTCCGCGCGTTCTTCGACGTCACCCTCGCCCGTATCGCCGACTCCGCACTGCCGGACGGCTGCCTGATCGCCCAGTCGGTCATGGCCGTCCCGGTGCTGAGCGAACGCGTCGCTGCCCGCGCCAAGGAGGCGCTGGGCTTCCAGCGCGCGCGGCTGCGCGCCGCCCTGAAGGCGGGCCGGCTGGCCGACCGCGACGCCGACGCCTTCGCCGAGCATGTGGCCGCCGTGAACCAGTCCCTCGCCGTCATGAGCAGGGCAGGGGCGAGCCCGGCGCGGCTCCGGGCCGTCGTGGGCGTGACCCTCGACGCGCTGTCACATGCGGTGACGTCCGCGCCCGGGTAGCGCCGGCGCCGTCGGTCCGCCTTCGTGTGCAGCCTGAACGGCCTTACAGTCGCGACGACTTCAGCACCATGTGCAGGAGCAGCCGGTCCTCGCCGTCGTCCAGGTCCAGGCCGGTGAGCTGTTCCACGCGCGAGAGGCGGTAGTAGAGGGTCTGGCGGTGGATGCCCAGCTCCGCCGCCGCGCGGCCCGCCTGACCCGCGCAGTCGAGGAACACCTCGGCGGTGCGCGCCAGTTCACGGTGGGCCGGGCCCAGGAGCTGCCGGGCCACCGGGTCGTGCGCCGCCTCCGGGGGCAGCGCGGTCAGCAGGCGGTAGGGGCCCACGTCCGACCACTGCGCCACCGGCGCGAACCGCCGCTCCGCCAGCGCCGCGCGCGCCGCCCCCGACGCCTCCCACCACGCCGCCCCCAGGTCCTCCAGACCCTGCCGGGCCCCCGCGATGCCCGCCGCGGCGCCCGGCGCCGCGTCGAGGAGGCGGGTCGCCGCCGTGTGCGCGGGGGAGAGCGCGTCGGCCGAGCGCAGCCGGACCAGGGCCGCGAGCGACTGCGCGGTCGTGCCCCACGGCACCGTGCAGACCGCCGCCGCGCCCGGCACCGTACGGGCAGCGGGGGCGTCGTCCGGGTCCGCCGAGCGCCACGGCGCCACGCACACCACCGCGTGCAGGCCGTCGCCCCGCGCGCCGAGCGCCGTGCGCAGGGCGGCCACCGCCATGTCCCGCTGCCAGCCCCGCTCGGCCGTCAGGACCGCCCGGAACTCCCGGGTCAGGTCGGCGCCCGCCTGCGCCTCGTCGGCCAGCAGCGCGCCGATCCGGGTGGCCACCTCCATGGCGGCGGCCAGCTGGTGCTCGCTCGGGCCCGGGTCGTCGTCGAGCAGCCACACGTATCCGAGGGCGAACCCCCGATGGCGTACGGGGAGGCAGACGCGCCCCCGGTAGACGCCCGCCTCCGGGGTGGGCGGGATGCGGACGGGCGTCGTCGCGCGGGTGATGCCGAAGCTCTCGAACCAGGAGCGGACCTCGGCCGTGGACCGGCGGGTCAGGATCGAACGGGTCCGCACCGGGTCCAGGACGGACGCGTCGAAGCCGCTGTCGCCGTCGCCGCCGCCGTCGTGCGCGCCGAACGCGATCAGCTCGAAATCGCGGTTCTCCAGGGTCGCCGGGGCGCCGAGCAGCGCCGAGATCTCGTCGACCAGTTCTTGGTAGTCACCCTTCACCACCCCATTCTCCCGCAGCCCCCGGTTTTCTTCAGACATCTGTCTGAGATCCAGGGCACGGATGCGTGACAGGTGTCGATGGCTCGCGGCGGGCGTGATCCCTAGATTTCACGGTGGTTCTCCGTGCCGTACCGGCGCATTCTCCCTATACAGGGCTATGCCGGTAAGGCATCCGTTTTCGTACACCCGTGGAGGTGCCCCGTGCTGGGTCCCGTGATTCTCGCCGCGTCACGCAGCGACAAGATGCGCCGTTTCGTCTCGGCGGCTCCCGGCACCAAGCAGGTCGTGGCCCGGTTCATCGCCGGTGAGAGCGTCGACCAGGTGGTCCCGATCATCGCGGACGCCGCCGACAAGGGCCTGGAGGTCACCCTCGACGTCGTGGGTGAGGACATCACCACCGTCGAGCAGTCGCACGACGCCCGCGACGCCTACCTGGCGCTCATCGACCGCCTGAAGGACCTCGGCCTCGGCACCAAGGCCGAGATGTCGGTGAAGCTGTCGATGTTCGGCCAGGCGCTGGAGGGCGGCCACGAGCTGGCCCTCGCCAACGTGCGCCCCGTCGTCGAGGCCGCCGCCGCCATCGGCACCACGGTCACCCTGGACGCCGAGGACCACACCACCCTCGACTCGATGTTCGCCATCCACGACGAGCTGCGGAAGGACTTCCCGCAGACCGGCTGCGTCATCCAGGCCTACCTGTTCCGCACCGAGGCCGACGCCCGCCGCCTTGCCGGCAACGGCAGCCGCGTGCGTATCGTGAAGGGGGCCTACAAAGAGCCCGCCGAGGTCGCGTACCAGGACAAGGCCGAGATCGACAAGGCGTACGTCCGTATCCTGCGCATCCTGATGGAGGGCGAGGGATACCCGATGATCGGGTCCCACGACCCGCGCCTCATCGCCATCGCCCAGGAGCTCGCGCGCCGCGCCGGGCGCAAACTGGACGAGTACGAATTCCAGATGCTGTACGGCATCCGCGGCGACGAGCACCTGAGGCTCGCCGCCGAAGGCCACCGGATGCGCGTGTACACCGCCTACGGCACCGACTGGTACGGCTACTTCATGCGCCGTCTCGCGGAGAAGCCGGCGAACCTGCTCTTCTTCGGCCGCTCCATCCTCACCAAGGGCTGAGCTCCCTTCCCCCGACCCCCCTTAAGGAGATACGGAACTCATGGACGCTGTGACCCAGGTCCCCGCGCCGGTCAACGAGCCGGTGCACGGCTACGCGCCCGGCTCCCCGGAGCGCGCCCGCCTCGAGACCAAGCTCAAGGAGCTGGCCGAGAACCCGATCGAGCTGCCGATGACCATCGGCGGCGTGAAGCGTCTCGGGGGCGGCGAGCCCTTCCAGGTCGTGCAGCCGCACAACCACAAGTCCGTCATCGGCACCGGCCGCGGCGCCACTCAGCAGGACGCCCAGGACGCGATCGACGCCGCCCTGGCCGCCGCCCCGGCGTGGCGCGCCATGTCGTTCGACGACCGCGCCGCGATCATCCTGCGCGCCGCCGAGCTGCTCTCCACCACCTGGCGCGAGACCCTGGCCGCCTCCACGATGCTCGGCCAGTCCAAGACCGCCCAGCAGGCCGAGATCGACACCCCGTGCGAGCTCGTCGACTTCTGGCGCTTCAACGTCAAGTACGCCCGTGACCTGCTCGCCGAGCAGCCCCCGGCCAACGCGACCGGCGTCTGGAACCGTCTGGACCACCGCCCGCTCGAGGGCTTCGTCTACGCGATCACGCCGTTCAACTTCACCGCCATCGCGGGCAACCTCCCCACCGCCCCGGCCCTGATGGGCAACGTGGTCGTGTGGAAGCCGTCCCCGACGCAGACCCACGCCGCCGTGCTGCTCATGCAGCTCCTGGAGGAGGCCGGGCTGCCCAAGGGCGTCATCAACCTCGTCACCGGTGACGGCATCGCCGTCTCCGAGGTCGCCCTGAACCACCGCGACCTGGCCGGCATCCACTTCACCGGCTCCACCCCGACCTTCCAGCACCTGTGGAAGACGGTCGGCGAGAACATCACGAAGTACCGCACCTACCCCCGCCTCGTCGGCGAGACGGGCGGCAAGGACTTCGTCGTCGCGCACCCGAGCGCCGACCGCGCGATCCTGAAGACCGCGCTGACCCGCGGCTCCTTCGAGTTCCAGGGCCAGAAGTGCTCGGCCACCTCGCGCGCCTACGTCCCGGCGTCCATCTGGAACGACGGGTTCAAGGAGGAGTTCGCGGCCGAGGTCGACGGCATCAAGATGGGTGACGTCACCGACCTGTCGAACTTCATCGGCGCCGTCATCGACGAGCGCGCGTTCGCCAAGAACAAGGCGGCCATCGACCGCGCCAAGTCCGACGACACCTGCACGATCGTCGCCGGCGGCACGTACGACGACTCGGTCGGCTACTTCGTGCGCCCGACCGTCGTCGAGTGCACCGACCCGGCCAACGAGGTCTTCACCACCGAGTACTTCGGCCCGTTCCTCGCCGTGCACGTCTACGAGGACGACAAGTACGACGAGATGCTGGCCCAGATGGAGTCGGTCTCCGACTACGCGCTCACCGGCTCGGTCATCGCGGGCGACCGCGCGGCCGCCGCGGCCACGATGGAGAAGCTCCGCTACGCCGCGGGCAACTTCTACATCAACGACAAGTCGACCGGCGCCGTCGTCGGCCAGCAGCCCTTCGGCGGTGGCCGCGGCTCCGGCACCAACGACAAGGCCGGCGCCCCGCAGAACCTCCAGCGCTGGACGCTGACCCGCGCCATCAAGGAGACGCTGGTCCCGCCGACCGAGTACGGCTACCCGCACATGGGCTGACGCCCGCCCCGGGCCCCTGCGGCCCGCTCCTGAACCCCGCCTCCGACCTGGGCCCCACCCCGGTCGGAGGCGGTGTCGTCTCCGGGGTCAGATGAGTGCGTCCACGACGGTCCGGGTGATGTCCTCGGCGATCCGGTCCTCGCCCGGGGTGTCCGGGTCGAGGCGGGTCGTGTAGACGGAGATCACCAGGGGCGCGCCCTTGGGCGGCCAGGCCACCGCGACGTCGTTGACGCCGCCGTACGCGGGCGAGCCGGTCTTGTCGCCGGCCCGCCAGCCCTTCGGCAGGCCCGCGCGGATCCGCTTGTCGCCGGTGGTGTTCTCCACGAGCCACCGGGTCAACTGGCCGCGGTCGAGCGGGTGGAGGGCGTCGCCGACGACGAGCTTGTGCAGGTTCGCTGTCATCGCGGCGGGCGTCGTCGTGTCCCGGCGGTCGCCGGGGATGTTGGTGTTCAGGTCGGTCTCCCACCGGTCGAGGCGGGTGCGGGAGTCGCCGAGGGAGCGCGCGAACCCGGTGATGCCGGACGGGCCGCCGATCCGCCGCAGCACCAGGTTGGCGGCGCTGTTGTCGCTGTAGGTGATGGCCGCGTCGCACAGCTCCCGTACGGTCATGCCGGTCGCGAGGTGCATTTCGGCGCGCGGCGAGTACTCGACGAGGTCGTCGGGTCCGTAGCGGACCAGGACGTCGAGCAGGCCCGGCTCCTGCTCGCGCGCCCTGCGCAGGACGGCCGCACCGGCCAGCACCTTGAACGTCGAGGCGAGGGCGAAGAGTTCATGAGCGCGGTAGCCGACAGTGGCGCCGGTGCCGGTGTGCAGCGCGTGGACGCCGATACGGCCGGGGTAGCCCTTTTCGAGGTCGCGCAGGCGGCGGTGCACATCGGGGGAGGTGGCGCCGGGGCCGGCGGCCGGTGCGCCCGCCGCGCGGGCGGCGCCGGAGACCGAGAGGAGCGCGGGGGCCGCGGCGGCGGCTCCCAGGAGCGTTCTGCGGGAGGGAGTCGAGGTCATGATCCCGACCGTACCGGGGGCGCCTCCCGGGACGGGAGGGCCGGCCGCGGGCTCGGGCCGGGGGCCCGTCTGTTCGGGCGGACGGCTTGCCCGTCCCGGCGGAAGACGTGCCCGTACGGGCGACAGGGCTTGCCCGCACGGGCACGTGGTCCAGTCCGGCCGGGCGGGAAGTCCGTCTTCGCCCTCGGGAGTTCACCGGCTGTCGGCCGACGCCGCGGTGATCACCTCGTCCAGCACGTCCCTGGCCCGCAGCAGGTCCGCCACCTGGCGGTCGATCCTCGCGCGCTCCTCGGTCAGCTCGTCGACCAGCCACGGCGTCGCCTTCTCGGACGGACCTCCGTCCTTGTCCCGCATGCACGGGAGCAGTTGGACGATCTTGCTGCTGCACAGGCCCGCCGCGAACAGCTCCTGGATGTGCACGACCCGGTCGACCGCGGCCTCCGGGTAGTCGCGGTGGCCGCCCGGCGTCCGGTCCGCGTACAGCAGGCCCTGCTGCTCGTAGTAGCGCAGGGACCGCTCGCTCACAGCGGTACGCTTCGCCAGCTCGCCGATCCTCATGCCCGCGACCTCCGCGCTTGAAATTCACACCGGTGTCAGGTTCTACCTTTCCGGCATGACGAACACAACGCTTCTCGCCCCGTATTCCGCAGGCCCCCTCGGCCTCCTCGCCAACCGCGTCGTCATGGCCCCCATGACCCGCGCCCGCGCCGCCGAGGACGGCACCCCGCTGCCCGTCGTCGCCGACCACTACGCCCAGCGCGCGAGCGCGGGCCTCATCGTCACCGAGGGCATCTGGCCCAGCAGCCGGGGCCAGAGCGGCTGGCGCTACCCGGGGCTCCAGACGATCGCGCACATCAAGGGCTGGCGGCGCGTCACCGACGCGGTGCACGCCGCGGGCGGCCGGATCTACGCCCAGCTGATGCACGGCGGCCGCAACGGTCACCCGCTGGCCCGCATCGACGGCGACCTGCCCCTCGCCCCCTCCGCGGTGACCCCGCCCGGCCACGCGCACGGCCCGGACGGCACCAAGCCCGACTACGTCGCCCCGCGCGAGATGACCCCCGACGACATCCGCACGGCCGTCCAGGACTTCGCGGACGCCGCCCGCAACGCCGTCGCCGCCGGTTTCGACGGGGTCGAACTGCACGGCGCCAACAGCTACTTGATCCACCAGTTCCTCGCGGACAACACCAACCTCCGCGACGACGCGTACGGCAGGGGATCCATCGCCGACCGCATCCGCTTCGCCGTCGAGGTCGTCCGCGCCACCGCCGACGCCATCGGCGCCGAACGGCTCGGCCTGCGCCTCTCGCCCGGCAATCCGCAGTTCGGCATGGCGGAGGCCGACCCGGGACCCGTCTACCGCGCGCTGCTCGACGAGATCGACGGCCTCGGCCTCGCCTACCTCCACCTCACCGACAACGACCGCTACCCGGCCCTCGCCGACCTGCGCCCCCACTGGCACGGCCTGCTCATCGGCAACGTCGGCGAGAACGGCGAGCCGACGACGAGGGAGGCGGGCGAGGCGGTGCTCGCGTCGGGCCTCGCCGACCTCGTCTCGTACGGGCGGGCGTTCATCTCCAACCCCGACCTGCCCGAGCGCCTCGCGGTGGGCGCGCCCCTCCAGGAGATCGACGAGGCCCACCTGTACACGCACGGCGCCGAGGGCTACACCGACTACCCGGCGCTGACGGACGTGCTGGTCGCCGCTCAGACCTCCACGAGCACCTGATCGAGCGACTTGCGCACGAGGTCGGGGACCCGGCAGTCCGGCGCCGGGTAGCCCACCGGGATCACCGCGAACGCCTTCTCGTTCTCCGGGCGGCCCAGCACCTCCCGCAGGAACCGCATCGGGCTCGGCGTGTGGATCAGCGCGGCCAGGCCGGACAGGTGCAGCGCGGAGAGCAGCATCCCCACCGCGATGCCGACCGACTCGTCGACGTAGTAGTGCTTGTGCTTGGTGCCGTCCTCACCCAGCCAGTAGCGCTGCTGGAAGACGACGATCAGCGCGGGGGCGTCGGTGAGGTGCGGCTTCACCTCGTCCGTGCCGAGGGGGCGCAGGGCCGCGAGCCACTCCTCGCCGAGCCGGCCGTCGTAGGAGATCTGCTCCTCGTGCTCGGCGGCCTCCCGGATGCGGCGGCGTATCTCGGGGTCCTGGACGAGGACGAACGTCCACGGCTGCTGGTGCGCGCCGGACGGCGCCGTCGCGGCGCAGGCGATGGCGTCGCGGACCACCTGGGTGGGCACCGGGTCCGGGGCGAACTGGCGCACGGTCCGCCGTTCGTCCATCCGCTCCCGCAACTCGGCTGCCTGCGCGAGGGATTGGCGCTCGGGCATGCGCGCGGGCCGGTACGGGACGGAGCGGTAGGGCTCGCCGTGGACGGGGGTCCACGGTCCTTGCTGCGCGGTCTCAGACATGGTCAGATTCTGCGTCGGGAGGCGGCCCGCGCGCCATGGTGCAGACCTGTTCCGGCCCCTGGGCCGGCCGGAACGGCCCGATCAGCTCCACCCCGCCACGATGAGCGAGAGCCCGGCGGCGAATCCGCCCGCGAGCAGCGCCAGATACAGCCCGTAGAGCCGCCGCAGCCGGTGCGCGAGGAACCCGGACGCGCCGCACGCGAGCCCCACGGTGAGGGTGCGGGAGCCCCGGGAGAGCGCCGAGCGGGCCAGCCAGGCGGACGGCGCGACGTCGGCGCGGCCGGCCTCGCGTGCGTACACCTTGAAGGGGATGCCGTTCCAGGGCTGGTGGCGGACGGCGGCCGCCGACTCGGCGGAGAGCTCGTGCCGTACCTCCGACCGCATCCGGTCCGTGGTGAGCGGCTGCGGCAACTGCACGCCGGCGGCCGCCAAGTGGAGGGCGAGGAGGCCGCCGGCGAGGCTGCCGCCGAGCGCCGCGAGAGACAGCTTCAGGGCGCGGCGCGGGACCGCCGCACACGCCACGGCGAGGAACAGCTCCGGCATCAGCGGCCAGCTGAGCGCCTCCGCGCAGGCCCACGCGAAACCGAGCGCGAGGCCCGCGCGGGATCCGGCGACCGCGGCGACCCGCTTGCGCGCGCGGGAGTCGGCGAGGGGTTCGCCGGTGGTACGCCGGTGCAGCGCGGCCACCGCCTCGCGGGCCTCCTCCGGGGTGGCCGACGCGGGCAGCGGGGCGCCGATGGCGACGCGCACCAGGGCGGGGCGGAGCCTGCCGTGCTTGGGCAGCAGCCGGTCCGTACCCGCGATGGCCACCGGAACGACCGGCACGCGCGCGTGCTCCGCGAGGACGAGGGCACCGCGGTGGAAGGAGCCGAGCTCGCCGTGGCGCGCGCGGGTGCCTTCGGGGAAGAGGACCACGGCGCGGCCCGCCCGCAGCTCGGCGGTGCGGGACAGCAGGTCGTCCAGGCCGCCGCCGGTGCGGCGCACGGGGAAGCCCGCGGCCAGACGGCTGCAGATCCGTCGTCGCCACGGCGAGGCGAACCAGTAGTCGGCGGCGGCGCCGATCGCGGGGCAGTGGCGGGCGTCCAGCGCTGCGAGCAGCGCCGCGGTGTCGGCGTGGGAGGAGTGGTTGGCGACGACCACGCAGCCGCCGCGCGGGAGCCGTCCGCGCCGTTCCACGCCGCCGGTGAGGGTGAGCAGGGTCCACCACAGGGCGCGGCGGAGGGCGGCGGCGAGGGAGGGCCGGGGTTTGCCAGCCCGCTCAACGGACGCCATTGCTCCGGGACTTGACGTCCTCGTATTCACAGTGTCACCGCCATCGTCAGCAACAACGCCACCAGCAGCGAGTCGATCCGGTCGAGGAGTCCGCCGAAGCCCGGCAGCCAACTGCCCGCGTCCTTCACGCCCGCCTCCCGCTTGACCATCGACTCCAGGAGGTCGCCGAGGACGCCGCCGACCAGGACCGCCGCCCACAGGAGGAGGGAGAACGCGCCGAGGGCAGCCAGCGCGGCGCCCGTCGCGACGGCGGCCCCGACGACCCCTGCCCAGGTCTTGTGGGGTGACAGGGGTGACAGCGCGCGGGACAGCGGCCCACGGCGGCCGAGCGCCGTACCGCCGCACCACGCGCCCACGTCACCGAACGCCACCGCGACGCCCACCGCCACGGCCGTGTCGCCGAGCAGCACGAGTCCGCTCAGCGGGACCGGGATCCACAGGAGTCCGAAGAGCGTGCGGCACGTGCGCGAGAAGCCGGTCTCCGTGTCACCGGAGAGGAGCGCGACCGCGGCGGCGACGACCAGGAGCAGACAGGCCGCCCGCAGCCCGAGGGCGCCGGGCGCGGCCCACGCGACGCCGGGCACCGCCACGGCCGCCGCCCCGAGCACCGCGCGCTCGCCCCGGGGCAGCCCCGCCATGCGGGCGTACTCGCCGGCCGCGACCACCCCGAGCCCGGCCGCCAGCGCGAACGCCCCGGCCCGCCCCAGGAAGAACGCCCCGAGGAAGAGCGGCGCGGACAGGGCCCAGGTCCGCCACCGCCTGCGCAGCTCCGCCCGCATCCGCACCCGGCAGGGCAGTGCCGCGACGGCGACCCCGCCCGCGCCCAGCACACCGGCCACCACCGGCAGGGCGCGCCCCGCCGCCTCCCCCGCGAGGACCGCCGCGCTCATCGCGCACCGCCCGGCGCCGCGGCCTCGACGGACGCGCCCGCGCCCAACTCCCGCCACAGCCGTGCCAGTCGCAGGCACGCCGTCAGTGCGGAGCCTGCCGCCACCGTCGCGAGGACGGGTGTGCTCCAGCCCGACGCCGCCGCCAGCACGACCAGTGCGCAGCGCTCCGTCTTGCCGACCGGACCGCCGTTCAGGCGCCCCGCTCCCGCCGCCGCGCCCGCGAGGGACACCCAGGACGGCAACGTCGCCGCCAGGCCCGCCGTCGCCACCAGCCACAGCGGGGCCAGCGGCAGGAAGCCCGCGAGGACGGCCAAGTCGGCCGCCCGGTCGCCCAGTTCGTTGAGCAGCGCGCCCCTGCGGGTCGTACGGCCCGTGTCCCGGGCCAGCGCGCCGTCGAGGTTGGCGAAGGCGAGGCGGGCGGCGAGCAGCACGGCGACCGGCGGCGCCGACCAGCCGAAGGGCAGCAGGGCCAGCGCGGCGGCGGCGCCCGCCGCACAGACCACGCCCGCCAGCGTGAGGGCGTCCGGTGACACCGCGCGCCGGACGAGCGCGGCCCGCACGCCGGACAACTTCTCCGCGTACCAGGGCTTGAGGGCGTAGAGACCGTTCATGGCACCGACTCTGCCGCCGCCCGGGCCCGGGCGAATCGGGGTGCGTACTCAGCTGCGGGCTGAGTACGGTGAGGACGTGAACTCCTCGCACGGCACCGTGAATCCCCTGCGCACCGCCCACACCAGCGATCTGTCGCCGGCCGAACTGCGCGCCGCGCGCGAGCTGATGGACGAGGCCTTCGACGGGGACTTCGGCGACCACGACTGGGAGCACGGCCTCGGCGGCATGCACGCCCTGATCCACGACGGGACCGGCGCCCTCGTCGCGCACGGCGCGGTGGTCCAGCGCCGGGTCTTGCACGCCGGCCGTTCCTGGCGCATCGGATACGTCGAAGCGGTCGCCGTCCGCCCCGACCGGCAGCGGCAGGGGCTGGGCGGCCAGGTGATGGGCGCCCTGGAGCGCGTCATCGACAGGGCGTACGAACTGGGCGCGCTCTCCGCTTCCGACGAGGGGTCGCGGCTCTACCTCGGGCGCGGCTGGCGGGAGTGGACGGGCGCGGTCGGCGCGCTCGGCCCCTCCGGTGTCGTCCACCTGCCGGAGGAGGAGCCGCCGCTCCTCTGGGGCGCGGACCTCGACCCGGCACACGAGTTCCTCATCGACTGGCGGGACGGGGACGTCTACTGACGCGTCTGGTGAGACGCCCGCCCCCGCCCCGGGTGGCCTCCGTCTCAGATAGTAGGAAGTCCGAGTAATCGTGGAGACAGACGCTCCGTCCTCCCTTAGCTTGGTAGAAGCCGAACGCCTCGCTCGATCAAGCGAATGGCGGCCGTGAGCCGGAGCCTCGCGCAGGCGAACCCTGCCGCTCCGTTGCTCCCCGCCTCGTTGGGGGTGCCCCCACGCCGCACGCAGTGGGGGAGTCTCGAAACGCACCCTTCCCTCAAGGAGTGGATCTCCCATGGCCGAGACGACCGCCCGCCGAGTCCGTCACGTCTCCCGCACCACCGATTCCGAGCGCAAGAACGCCGCCGCCGCCCTCCAGCGCGCCCTCGACCGCAGGGACAACGGCGGCGAGACGGGTCACTGACCCGCGCGGACCACCTCGAAATGGTCGATGCGTTCGCCGGTCCCGGCGAGCGCGGAGACCGAGAGTTTTGGGTGGGCCCCGGCCGTCACCTCCACCGCGAGGAACGAATGGCCGGTGTAGCGCACCCGTGACCACTCCACGGTGTCCGGGTCGGGCCGCCGGGACCTCGTCCAGTGGAAGGTCGCGACATGGTCGTGATCGTGGACGTGGCCCTCGTAGCTGTCCTTCACCCCGGGACCGAAGCCGTACAGGTCCTTGCCCGCGCCGCCCGCGGTGACGTACACGATGCCGTCGCGCGTCGGATCGGTCGACGCGCCGACCGGCACGGGCCTGCCGACCTCGCCGTCCCTGATGGCGTCGGTGCGTTCGTAGACGTGGTTGTGGCCGTTCACCACCAGGTCCACCTGGTACCGGGTGAACAGCTCCAGCCACGCGTCGCGCACCCCGCCGTCGGAGGCGTGCGTCGACGTCGAGTAGGCGCAGTGGTGGAAGAAGACCACCACGAAGTCCACGGCCGGATCCGTGCGCAGCTCCCGCAGCCGCCGGCCGAGCCAGGCGGTCTGCCGGCCGTCCGTGTAACCGCGGTTGGCGGGTATCTCGTACGAGACGTCGTTGGCGTCGAGCGCGACGACCCCGACGTTCCCGTACCGGAAGGAGTAGACGCCCGGCGCGAGCTTCGGGTCGAAGCCGTTCCCGGGCAGCGACCAGCGGGCGTACTGCCCGCCGTACCCGTTCGGCGAGTACCACGCCTCCATGTCGTGGTTGCCGGTGGTCACCATCCACGGCACCTGCCGCGCCACCGACTCGGTCTGCGCGAGGAAGGTGTCCCACACGCGCGCGTCGTAGGTGTCCGTCTCCTTGCCGTGCCCGGTGGTGTCCGCGTAGCAGAGGTCGCCCGCGTGCAGATGGAAGGCCGGGTTCTGGCCCAGGATCAGCTGGTCGTTGGCGAGGGCGTGCGCGCTGACGCCCTGGTCGCCGAAGGCGGTGAAGACGAAGTTCTCCGGCCGCGCGGGCGCGGTCCTGAACGAGCCGACCGTGGCCGTCCGCTCCGGCGCCGCCGGGTCGAAGCCGTCGTGGCCGACGCCGTAGTAGTACGTGGTGCCGGGCGTGAGGCCGTCGAGCGCGGCGTGCAGGTAGTACTGCTCGACCGCCGGCAGCTTCTTCGAGAGCGACGGCGTGTGCAGGTCGCGCACCTCCGCCTCGATCTTCCGGCCCAGCTCCCAGGGCCGCGTGCCCACCCGTACGTACGGCGACCGCACCGCGAGCGGCACCTGCCAGGAGATCCGCATCTGCGTCCTCGGGTCGGCGCCGAAGGCGAGATGCCGCCCGAAGGGCGCCACGTGCCGGCCGTCGACGCGCACCGGCGTGCGGGGCGCGGTGACCGACGCCGCCACGGGGGAGCCCGCGCCGCTCGCGGTGCCCGAACTGCCCGCGAGCAGCCCCGCGCCGCCCGCCGCCCCGGCCGCCGCGAACGAACCGGCGAGCACCCGGCGGCGGGAGAGCTTCCCGCGCAGATACGCGTGCTGCTCGGGCATGCTCATACGGGCCGCGAGCCGTTCCGGGATACCGACGTCGGGTGTGTCCATGCCGGGAAAGTTCCCAGGGAACCCCAACTCCTCGCCCACGCTCGGGTGAAGACGGGGTGTCGGGCCGATGGCGCCCGTACGACCCACCGCACGGGCGCGCGCGCCGATCGGCCGAAACCCTCCGGAGCGCTCCCGACGGGGCATCCGCGCTGTCCACATGCCGGACGGAGCATGTCATCCCGTGGGACGGCGAGTAGGCTGCCGGCATGTCGGCCAGTCGCAGCATCAATCTCGCAGTCATCCCCGGAGACGGCATCGGCCCAGAGGTCGTGGCCCAGGGGCTCAAGGTCCTCAATGCCGTCCTTCCGCAGGACGTGAAGCTGGAGACGGAGGAATTCGACTTCGGCGCCAAGCGGTACCACGCCACGGGTGAGACCCTCACCGACGCCGACGCGGCCGCTCTCCAGCAGCACGACGCGATCCTCCTCGGCGCGATCGGCGACCCCTCGGTGCCGTCCGGCGTCCTGGAGCGCGGCTTTCTGCTGAAGCTCCGCTTCCTCTTCGACCACCACGTCAACCTGCGGCCGTCGAAGCTGCTCCCGGGTGTCGCGACCCCGCTCGCGGGACAGCCGGAGATCGACTTCGTCGTCGTGCGCGAGGGCACCGAAGGCCCGTACACGGGCAACGGCGGCACCATCCGCACCGGCACCCCGCACGAGGTCGCCACCGAGGTCTCGGTCAACACCGCCTTCGGCGTGGAGCGCGTGGTCCGCGACGCCTTCGCGCGGGCCCAGGCCCGCCCGCGCAAGAAGCTGACGCTGGTCCACAAGAACAACGTGCTGACCTACGCCGGACACCTCTGGACGAACACCTTCAACAAGGTGGCCGAGGAGTTCCCCGAGGTCACCACCGACTACATCCACGTCGACGCCGCGACGATCTACCTCGTCACCGACCCGGCCCGCTTCGACGTGATCGTCACCGACAACCTCTTCGGCGACATCGTCACCGACCTCGCCGCGGCCGTCTCCGGCGGCATCGGCGTCGCGGCCTCCGGGAACATCAACCCGAGCCGGGAGTTCCCGTCCATGTTCGAGCCGGTGCACGGCTCGGCGCCGGACATCGCAGGCCAGGGCAAGGCCGACCCCACGGCGACGGTCCTCTCCGTCGGACTCCTGCTGCGCCACCTCGGGTACGAGGCGGAGGCCGTCCGCATCGAGGACGCGGTCGCCGCGGACCTCGCCGAGCGCGGCGACACGGTGCGCAGCACCGAGCAGATCGGCGACGCGCTCGCCGTACGCGTGGCGGGCTGACACCCGGCAGTTCGAACGTCAGACAGAAGCCGCCGGGTCGCGCAAGACGCCCGGCGGCTTCTCGTATCCGCTCCCAGGTGTCACTATCGACCCTCGGACCGCGACCACGCCGTTTCCTCCTGCGGGACCCCACGGGCGATAATCGAACGAGGGGCCGTGACAGCAGCGGGGAAACTCGGACGTCCTAGTACTGGGCGTACGGACGGGAGCGCGGTCCGTCACCATCACACGTGAAGGACGTAGGACTCATGACGACGACGCCGACCATCGAGCTGAAGCCCTCCTCGACGCCGCTGGCCACCGCCGAGCGCGAGGCGATCCTGGCGAACCCCGGGTTCGGCCGCCACTTCACCGATCACATGGTGACGATCAAGTGGACGGAGGGCCGCGGCTGGCACGACGGCCAGCTGGTGCCGTACGGCCCGCTGGCGCTCGACCCGGCGACGAACGTCCTGCACTACGCCCAGGAGATCTTCGAGGGCCTGAAGGCCTACCGGCAGCCCGACGGCACGGTGGCGACCTTCCGCCCCGACGCCAACGCCCGCCGCTTCCAGTCCTCCGCGCGCCGCCTCGCCATGCCGGAGCTGCCGGTCGAGACGTTCATCGAGGCGTGCGACCTGCTGGTCCGCCAGGACAAGGCGTGGGTGCCGGAGCACGGCAGCGAGGACTCCCTCTACCTGCGCCCCTTCATGATCGCCACCGAGGTCGGCCTGGGCGTGAAGCCCGCCAACGAGTACCTCTTCGTCGTCATCGCCTCGCCCGCCGGCGCCTACTTCCCCGGTGGCGTCAAGCCCGTCTCGATCTGGCTCTCCGAGGACCGCGTGCGCGCCGTCCCCGGCGGCGTGGGCGACGCCAAGACCGGCGGCAACTACGCCGCGTCGCTGCTCGCGCAGGCGGAGGCGGCCACCAAGGGCTGCGACCAGGTCGCCTACCTCGACGCCGTCGAGCACAAGTGGGTCGAGGAACTGGGCGGCATGAACCTGTACTTCGTGTACGGGGACAAGATCATCACCCCCACCCTCACCGGCTCCCTGCTGGCCGGCGTCACCCGCGACTCGCTCCTGTCGGTCGCCCGTGACCTCGGCTACGCGTCGGAGGAGGGCCGCGTCTCCATCGAGCAGTGGAAGACCGACTCCGAGAACGGCACGCTCACCGAGGTCTTCGCCTGCGGGACCGCCGCGGTCATCACCCCCGTCGGCACGGTCAAGTGCAACGGCGGCGAGTGGCAGCAGAGCGGTGGCGAGCCGGGCGAGGTCACGATGCGGCTCCGCGAGACCCTGCTGGACATCCAGCGGGGCACGGTGGAGGACCGGCACGGCTGGATGCACGATCTCGGCTGAGGGCTTGAACCTCTTGGGCGTGGCCCCGCGCCTCCGGTTCCGCCGGAGGAGCGGGGCCTTTCCCGTCCCCCGGCCGCGGGCCTGCCGTAACCGGCCTGCCGCGCAGTTCCCCGCGCCCCTGTCGGCTGCGGGTCCGTCGTGGCTGGTCGCGCAGTTCCCCGCGCCCCTTAACGGCTCCGCCGCCAGGGGGCGGCGCGGCTCGCAGGCCCGCACCGGGCCGCAGGTGCGGGGTTTCTCGTGCGCCTGTCGGCTGCGGGTCCGTCGTGGCTGGTCGCGCAGTTCCCCGCGCCCCTTAACGGCTCCGCCGCGCCTCACAGGCCCGCACGGGGCCGCAGGTGCGGGGTTTCTCGTGCGCCTGTCGGCTGCGGGTCCGTCGTGGCTGGTCGCGCAGTTCCCCGCGCCCCTGAGCGGCTTCGCCGTCAGGGGGTGCCGCGACTCACAGGCCCGCACCGGGCCGCAGGTGCGCAGTTCCCCGCGCCCCTGAACGGCTTCGCCGTCAGGGGGCGGCGCGGCTCGCAGGCCCCACCGGGCCGCACCCGCACACGCTCGGGAGGGGACGTGGGGGTATGTGCGCACGGAGCACCGAGCACGCTCTAGCAACATTGTCCGCGAGGCGGCGCCGCAGGGATGGCGAGTACGCACATACCCCCGCGGCCCCGCACCCACAACCGAACCCCAGGCGCAGACGCACGCCCCCGCCGACCGGACACTCACACCACGTGATCCACCGAGGCGTCAGCCGGAGCCGCCCCCGCCGCAGTCGCCCCCGCCGCAGCCACCCCTGCCGGAGCCGCCCCCGCCGCCGCCTCCAGGGAGGCCCCGGCGCCCGCCGGCCCGCGGTCCCGTGCCGTCAGTGCCGCGTAGGCCACCCCGCCCACCACCCCCGACAGCAGGAAACTGCAGTCGACCCCGCCGGTCAGGCGCAGCAGCGGACCCTCGTACGACGGCAGCGAGACCGCGAGCAGCCCCACCGCCGCGCCCAGCGCCCACGCGGCCGTCGCGCGGACGTTCCAGCCGGCGCGGTACCAGTAGACGCCGCCCCGGGAGCGCCGGTTGAAGACCTGGAGGGCCTCCGCGTCGTACTGCCCGCGACAGCGCGCGAACCCGATCAGGGTGATGACCGCCCACGGCGTGCCGATGGCGGTCAGCAGCAGCACGAAGGACGTCATCGCGTCCTGCGCCTCCCAGGCGAAGTGCCCGACGAAGACACACACGGTGGCGACGCCGGCGACGGTGTACGTGGCGCGGGCACGGGACGCGCGCGGCAGGATCGCGTCGAGGTCGAGCCCCATCGAGTAGAGCATCAGACCCGCGTTGCCGACCGATCCGGCGGACGCGGCGAGCAGCAGCGGCACCAGGTACCAGCCGGGCGACGCGTCGACGAGCCCGCCCGCGTACTCCAGGGCGGCCCGGGCCGCGTACGCGGTGAAGGTGCCGAAGAGCTGCGGGACGAGCAGCCCGGCGATCAGACCGAGCCAGGCCGCGCCGAGCACCTTGCGGGAGCTGTGCCGGGCCGGTGAGACGTAGCGGGTGTAGTCGCCGAGCAGGGTGATGAAGGCGATCGGACCGGAGAGGCCCGCCGCGACCAGGGCGAGGAGCCAGGTCGGCCAGAACGAGCCGAGCGCGTAACCGCCCGCGCCGGGCAGCGCGGAGGTGGTGAAGTCGGGGGCGTAGGCGATGACGCCGAGGACCAGCAGGGCCGTCATGCCGACGGCGAGGATGCGGGAGAGCCGCAGCAGCACCCGGTAGCCGTAGACGGCCCCGGCGACGGTGGCCGCCGCGAGCAGCGCGTAGATCACGGAGTAGGTGAGTCCGCCGGCCGGCAGGCCGAGCAGGCGGTGCAGCGTGTCCACCATCACGTCACCGCCGATCCAGATGGTCAGCGCGGTGTAGCCGAGCGAGAGCAGCAGCCCCACGACCGAGCCGACCAGCCGGCCGCGCACCCCGAACTGGGCGCCGGAGGAGGTCGAGAGGTTCGTCCCGGTGCGCAGCGAGACCAGCGCGAGCGGCGCGGTCAGCGCCGTGCCGAGCACCGTCCCCGCCACCACCGCGCCGACCGACTGCCACCAGCCGAGGCCGAACGACACCGGCAGCCAGCCGAAGATGATCACCCCCAGGCAGAGGTTGGAGCCGATGAGGATCGACACGAGATCGCGGGGACCGCTGGTGCGCTCCCCGTCCGGGATGGTGTCGACTCCGCGCTGTTCTATCGGCATGAGGGTGCCCCTGACGCTCGCTGGTCCCGATCGGTTGCCTCCACGTGTCGCACGTCGCACGTTAGAGCAGCGCTCAATGTGACGCGTAAAACCCCTTGACGTCAATGGTTCCCGCATGCGGATTTCGTCGTTAGAGTGTTGCTCTAAACGTGCAACAGGGAGGTACGGCGCGTGCGACTCACGCCCACCGAACGCGACCGGCTGCTGCTCTTCGGGGCCGCCGAGCTCGCCAGGTCGCGCAAGGCACGCGGCCTCAGACTGAACGTCCCCGAGGCGACCGCGCTGATCGCCGACACCGTCTGCGAGGCCGCCCGCGACGGCGTCCGGCTCGCCGAGGCCATCGAGCGGGCCCGCGCGGTCCTCGGCCCCGACGACGTGCTCCCCGGGGTCGCGGACGTGGTGACCGAGGTGCACGTGGAGGCGGTCTTCGACGACGGGTCCCGGCTCGCGGTGGTGGCCGACCCGATCGGCGGCGGCGGACTCGGCGACGAGGCGCCCGGCGCGCTGCTGCCCGGCCCGCAGCACGAGGACACCACGGCCACCGTGACCCTGACCGTGCACAACACCGCGACCGTGCCCGTCTCGGTGACCTCGCACTTCCACTTCTTCGAGGCCAACCCCCGGCTCGACTTCGACCGCGCCGCGGCCTACGGGCTGCGCCTCGCCGTCCCCGCCGGGTCCTCCGTCCGCTTCGGGCCCGGCGAGAGCGCCGACGTCGGGCTGCTGCCGATCGGCGGCGAGCGGATCGCCATCGGCTTCGCCGGACTCGTCGACGGCCCGCTGGACGCGCCGGGCGCCCGCGAAGAAGCCCTGCGCCGCGCCGCCGCCTGCGGCTACCTCGGCGTACCGCACCCGACCGAGCAGGAGGCCGAACGATGAGCCGCCCCGGAGGCCACGCCGCCGAACCGCGCCGCCTCACCCCGCATGAGTACGCGTCCACCCACGGCCCCCGCGCCGGCGACCACGTCCGGCTCGGCGACTCCGGCCTGACGATCCGGGTCGAGTCCGACGCCCAGAAGTACGGCGACGAGTTCCTCGCCGGGTTCGGCAAGACGGCCCGCGACGGACTGCACCTGAAGGCCGCAGCCGTCCGCGAGACCTGCGACGTCGTCATCAGCAACGTCGTCGTCATCGACGCCGTGCAGGGCATCCGCAAGGTGTCCATCGGCATCCGGGAAGGCCGCATCCACGCGATCGGGCGGGCCGGCAACCCCGACACCCTGGACGGCGTCGACGTGGTGGTCGGCACCGGCACGTCCATCGTGTCGGGGGAGGGGCTCATCGCCACCGCGGGCTCCGTGGACACCCACGTCCACCTGCTCTCGCCGCGCATCATGGAGGCCTCCCTCGCCTCCGGCGTGACCACCGTCATCGGCCAGGAGTTCGGGCCGGTCTGGGGCGTCGGCGTCAACTCCCCCTGGGCGCTGCGCCACGCCTTCAACGCCTTCGACGCGTGGCCGGTCAACATCGGCTTCCTCGGGCGCGGCTCCTCCTCGCACGACGCGCCGCTGATCGAGGCGCTCGCCGAGGGCGGGGCC
Organism: Streptomyces sp. NPDC041122; assembly: GCF_055592445.1. Taxonomy (NCBI): domain Bacteria; kingdom Bacillati; phylum Actinomycetota; class Actinomycetes; order Kitasatosporales; family Streptomycetaceae; genus Streptomyces; species Streptomyces sp. NPDC041122. The sequence goes on from NZ_JBVIYQ010000011.1 coordinate 128,217, forward strand.
TCCGGGTTCAAGGTGCACGAGGACATGGGCGCGCACACCCGCGCGCTGGACACCGCGCTGCGCGTCGCCGAGGAGCACGACGTCCAAGTCGCCCTGCACAGCGACGGGCTGAACGAGTGCCTGTCGGTCGAGGACACCCTGAAGGTCCTCGACGGGCGCACCATCCACGCCTTCCACATCGAGGGCTGCGGCGGCGGTCACGTGCCGAACGTCCTGAAGATGGCGGGCGTACCGAACGTCATCGGCTCCTCGACCAACCCGACCCTGCCCTTCGGCCGGGACGCGGTCGCCGAGCACTACGGCATGATCGTCTCCGTCCACGACCTGAAGACCGATCTGCCGGGCGACGCCGCGATGGCCCGCGACCGCATCCGCGCCGGCACGATGGGCGCCGAGGACGTCCTGCACGACCTGGGCGCCATCGGCATCACCTCGTCCGACGCGCAGGGCATGGGCCGGGCCGGCGAGACCGTCCGCCGCACCTTCGCGATGGCCGGGAAGATGAAGGCCGAGCTCGGCCCGATGGAGGGCGACGGCGCGCACGACGACAACGCGCGCGTGCTTCGCTACATGGCCAAGCTGACCATCAACCCCGCCCTCGCGCACGGCCTCGCCCACGAGGTCGGCTCCCTGGAGGTCGGCAAGCTCGCCGACATCGTGCTGTGGCGCCCGGAGTACTTCGGTGCCAAGCCGCAGCTGGTCCTGAAGGCCGGCTTCCCCGCCTTCGGCGTCACCGGCGACCCGAACGCTGCCACCGACACCTGCGAACCCCTCGTCCTCGGCCCGCTGTTCGGCGGCCACGGCGCGGTGCCCGCGGACATCTCCGTGGCCTTCGTCGCCCAGGCCGCCCTCGACCAGGGCAACGACACGATGCCCACCCGCAGGCGCCGCGTCGCCGTCCGGGGCACCCGCGGCATCGGCCCGGCAGACCTGCGCCTGAACTCCCGCACCGGCGCGGTCGACGTGAACCAGCGCACCGGCCTGGTCACCCTCGACGGCGACCCGGTCCGCTCCGAGCCCGCCGACTCCGTCTCCCTCAACCGCCTCTACTTCCTTTAAGGGTGTACGTCATGACCGCAGCCGCCGACGGCTTCCGCATGCCCGCCGAGTGGTCCCCGCACGAGCGCACCTGGATGGCGTGGCCGTGCCCCAACCCCACCTTCGACGACCCCGCGGGCCTGGACGAGTCCCGCCTCGCCTGGGCCAACGTGGCCCGCGCCGTACGCCGCTTCGAGCCGGTCACCGTGGTCTGCGGCCCCGCCCAGTCCGCGTACGCCACCGAGCTCCTCGGCCCGGACATCGAGGTGGTGGAGCGCGAGCTCGACGACGCCTGGATGCGGGACATCGGGCCGACGTTCCTCACCGACGGCAAGGGCCGGCTGGCCGCCGTCGACTGGACGTTCAACGGCTGGGGCGCCCAGGAGTGGGCGCGCTGGGACCACGACTCCAAGATCGGCGCGTACGTGGCCGACCTGGCCGGAGCCGCCACGTACGCCTCGAAACTGGTGAACGAGGGCGGCGGCATCCACGTCGACGGCGAGGGCACCGTCCTGCTCACCGACACCGTCCAGCTCGGTCCCGAGCGCAACCCCGGCTGGACCAGGGAGCAGGTCGAGGCGGAGATCCACGCCCACCTCGGCACCACCAAGGCGATCTGGCTGCCGCGCGGGCTCACCGCTGACTACCCCGGCCACGGCTACGGCACCCTCGGCCACGTCGACATCGTCGCCGCCTTCGCCGCGCCCGGCGTGGTCCTCGTGCACGCCCAGCGCGACCCCTCCCACCCCGACTTCGAGGTCAGCCAGGAGGTCGTCGCGGCCCTGAAGGGGCAGACGGACGCCCGCGGCCGCACCCTGAGGATCGTCGAGGTGCCCGCTCCGACCGTCCTCAAGGACGACGAGGGCTGGGTCGACTACTCGTACATCAACCACTACCTGTGCAACGGCGGCGTCGTCCTGTGCGCCTTCGGCGACCCGAACGACGAGATCGCGGCGGGCATCTTCCGCGGTCTCTTCCCCGGCCGTACGGTGACGCTCGTCGACGCCCGTACGATCTTTGCCGGGGGTGGTGGCATCCACTGCATCACCCAGCAGCAGCCGAAGGTGTGAGCAAGGAGCGGGAACATGGCCGGTCAAGTCCGCGCGCGGAAGAACGCCCCACCGCGTGAGGACGTACTGACCGTCGCGATGGAGATGATCGCCGAGCGCGGCCTGGAGAAGCTGACCATGGCCGCGCTCGGCCGCGAGGTCGGCATGAGCTCCGGGCACCTCCTCTACTACTTCCGCACCAAGGACGAGCTGCTCCTGCGCACCCTGGAGTGGAGCGAGGGGCGGCTCGGCGCCGAGCGCGGCCGGCTCCTGGCCCGCCCCGGCACGGCGCGCGCCCGCCTCGACGCCTACGTCGAGCTGTACGTCCCGGACGCGGCGGGCGACCCGCACTGGACGCTCTGGCTGGAGGTCTGGAACCGCTCCCTGAACGCCGACGAGGACGGCCGCGACCGGCAGGCCGCGATCGAGGGCGCCTGGCACCGCGACCTGGTGGCGCTGCTCGCCGAGGGCGTCTCGCGCGGGGAGTTCGGGGCCGTCGACCCCGACCGCTTCGCCGCCCGGCTCCGGGCGCTGCTCGACGGGTTCTCCATCCATGTGGCGATCGGGCTGCGGGGGACGGGCCGCGAGCACGTCATCGCGCACGTACGGGAGTTCCTGGACGGGGCGCTCGCGACCGGCACGGCCTGACGGCGCGGCGGGGCGCCGCGAGCGCGACCGGGCGGCGGCGCCCGCATCGTGAGACGGCGTCCCGCGCGAAGCCGAACCGTGGCAAGCTGCCCTCGTGCTCTCGTTCGCCATGATTATTGGCAGCAGGCGCGCCGGTCCGCAGTGACCGCCTCGTACCCATCACGTACGGGCGGACACCGTCGCCTCGACCCGCGCGCAGACCTCTCGCACCCGCGAGGGGTTTTTTCGTTTCCCGGCCCAACTGCAGCCGGACACGGAGCGCGAGGGATCATTGGGGGTGGTGGAGCCGGTCATTCCGGTAGACCGAGATCCGACACAGGAGCCAGATCAGCATGACGGACACCAGCGTTCCCGACGATTCCTTCCACGTCTTCGACACCACCCTGCGCGACGGCGCGCAGCGCGAGGGCATCAACCTCACCGTCGCGGACAAGCTGACCATCGCGCGGCACCTGGACGACTTCGGCGTGGGCTTCATCGAGGGCGGCTGGCCCGGCGCCAACCCGCGCGACACCGAGTTCTTCGCGCGGGCCCAGCAGGAGATCACCTTCCGGCACGCCCAGCTCGTCGCCTTCGGAGCCACCCGCCGCGCCGGCGCCAGGGCGGCCGACGACCCGCAGGTGGCCGCCCTCCTCGCGTCCGGCGCCCCCGTCATCACGCTCGTCGCCAAGTCCCACGACCGGCACGTCGAACTTGCCCTGCGCACCACCCTCGACGAGAACGTCGCGATGGTCCGCGACACCGTCTCCCACCTGGTCGCCCAGGGGCGCCGCGTCTTCGTCGACTGCGAGCACTTCTTCGACGGCTACCGCGCCAACCCCGAGTACGCCAAGTCCGTCGTACGGGCCGCCGCCGAGGCCGGCGCCGACGTCGTCGTGCTCTGCGACACCAACGGCGGCATGCTCCCCGCCCAGGTCCAGGCGGTCGTCGCCACCGTGGCCGCCGACACCGGCGCCCGGCTCGGCATCCACGCCCAGGACGACACCGGCTGCGCCGTCGCCAACACCCTCGCCGCCGTGGACGCGGGCGCCACCCATGTGCAGTGCACCGCCAACGGCTACGGCGAGCGGGTCGGCAACGCCAACCTCTTCCCCGTCGTCGCCGCCCTGGAGCTCAAGTACGGCAAGCAGGTCCTTCCCGAGGGCTCGCTGCGGGAGATGACCCGGGTCTCGCACGCCATCGCCGAGGTCGTGAACCTGACCCCGTCGACCCACCAGCCCTACGTCGGCGTCTCCGCCTTCGCGCACAAGGCGGGCCTGCACGCCTCCGCGATCAAGGTCGACCCGGACCTGTACCAGCACATCGACCCCGACCTCGTCGGCAACCGCATCCGGATGCTCGTCTCCGACATGGCGGGCCGCGCCTCCATCGAGCTCAAGGGCAAGGAGCTCGGCGTCGACCTCGGCAACGACCGCGAGCTGATCGGCCGCGTCGTGGAGCGGGTCAAGGAGCGCGAGCTCCAGGGGTACACGTACGAGGCGGCCGACGCCTCCTTCGAACTGCTGCTCCGTGAGGAGGCCGAGGGCCGCGCGCGGCGCTACTTCCGGGTGGAGTCCTGGCGGGCCATCGTCGAGGACCGCCCCGACGGCACGCACGCCAACGAGGCCACCGTGAAGCTGTGGGCCAAGGGCGAGCGCATCGTCGCCACGGCCGAGGGCAACGGCCCCGTCAACGCCCTCGACCGGGCGCTGCGGGTCGGCCTGGAGCGGATCTACCCGCAGCTCGCCAAGTTGGAGCTCGTCGACTACAAGGTCCGCATCCTGGAGGGCAAGCACGGCACGTCCTCCACCACGCGCGTCCTGATCTCCACGACCGACGGCGTCGGCGAGTGGTCGACCGTCGGCGTCGCGGAGAACGTCATCGCCGCCTCGTGGGGCGCCCTGGAGGACGCCTACACCTACGGCCTGCTGCGGGCCGGCGTCGAGCCGGTCGAGTAACCCCGGCTCGAACCTCCGTCCGTGTCCCCACTGGGTTACGTTCGAAGTATGAGGAATCGGGCGAAGCGGATCACTGTCGGACTTTCGGGGCTGCTGCTCGCCCTGGGGGCCGTGACCTTCACGGCGGCACCCGGGGCGCCGGCGGCCACCGGGGCGCCGAACGCCTCCAGCGCGTCGGTGGTGGCCGACGCCTGGAAGAAGAGTCCCGTGTACGTGGACCCCGCGGCCTCGGACCAGTTCTCCGGCGAGCAGGCCGACGCGCTCGCCGAGCGGATCAAGAAGGCGGACAAGCCGGTCTTCGTCGCGGTGCTCCCGGACGACTTCCCGCAGCAGGACATCTTCCCGCGGCTGCGCGCCGAGACCGGGGTGACCGGCCTGTACGCGGTCCGGCTCGGCGGCGGCTTCGACGCGAAGGCCGACCGGTCGGTGCTGACGGGCAACGCCGTCAACAACCTCGTCTCCCTCGTCCAGGGCGAGGACACCGCGACCCAGCTGGACCACTTCGTCCGCCAGGCCCTGGTGCAGGCGGGCGGCAAGGCCCCGCGGTCCTGGGGCGGCGGCGCGGACAACGGGGTGTCGACGGGCGCCCTGATCGGTGTCGGCGTGGTCGTCGTCGCCGGGGCGGGCGGTGCGTACGCCGTGATCCGCCGCAAGAAGCGGCGGCACGAGGAGAGCCAACGCGAGGCGCTGAACAAGCTGTCCGTCGTCGTCGACGAGGACATCACCGCGTTCGGCGAGGAGCTGGACCGGCTCGACTTCCACCCCGCGGAGGCGGGCGCGGACGACGCGATGCGCGCGGACTACGAGCGCGCGCTCGACGCGTACGAGAAGGCGAAGTCGCACATGGCCGCGGCGACCCGCCCCGAGGACGTCCGCGCCGTCACCCAGTCCCTGGAGGACGGGCGCTTCTCGCTGGCCCTGCTCGCCGCCCGGCGCGAGGGCCGCGAGCTGCCCGAGCGGCGCGCGCCCTGCTTCTTCGACCCGCGGCACGGGCCCTCGGTCGAGGACGCGGCCTGGGCGCCGCCGGGCGGTCCCGAGCGCTCGGTCCCGGTCTGCGCGGCGGACGCGGCGCGGCTGGCGGACGGCGAGGACCCGGCGGCCCGCCACGTGGTCACGGAGTCCGGTGAGCGTCGGCCCTACTGGGAGGCGGGCCCGGCCTACGGCCCCTGGGCGGGCGGCTACTTCGGCGGCGGCCTGCTGCCGGGCCTGCTGGTCGGCACCATGCTCGGCGGCATGATGTCGTCCCCCGCCTACGCGGCGGACTACGGCTCCGGGTACGGCGACTTCGGCGGCGGCTACGACGGCGGCGACTTCTCCGGCGCCGACTTCGACCCCGGGGACTTCGGTGGCGGCGGCGACTTCGGTGGCGGGGGCGACTTCGGCGGGGGCGGGGACTTCGGCGGCGGGGGCGGGTTCTAGGCGGGGCGGGGCGGGTCCGGTTCTGGGCGGGGGCGGCTCCAAGCGGGCTGGACCGCTTGACCGCACACCGAGGATGCGAGACGATACGTTCCGTCTCTAATCGTCGGGTCGTGGAGGGCCGTAGCGTGCCGGAACAGGTTCAGGAGCAGTACGTCGAGGTCGCACCCGGTGTGCGGCTGTGGACCGAGCGCCGGGGAGCACCCGACGCCCCCGCCCTGCTGCTCGTCATGGGGGCCCAGGCCTCCGGGCTCGGCTGGCCCGAGCCGCTGGTGGACGCGCTCGCCGCCCATCACCACGTCATCCGGTACGACCACCGCGACACCGGCCGCTCGACCCGGTCCTTCGACGAGCACCCCTACGCCGTCACCGACCTGGCGCGCGACGCGGTGACGGTTTTGGACGCCCTGGGGGTCGAGCGCGCCCACCTCGTCGGCCTCTCCCTGGGCGGCATGCTCACCCAACTGGTGCTCGCCGACCGGCCCGAGCGGGTGCTGAGCGCGACCCTGATGGGTACGTGCGCGCTGAGCGAGACGCCGTACGTGCGGCCGGACGGCACCTCCGTGCCCGTCGCGGAGCTCCCCGGCATCGCACCGGAGATCCTGCAGATGTGGTCGCAGCCGGTCGAGGACCACGGCCCCGAGGCCGAACTGGACCGCCGCGTCGAGCACTGGCGGCGGCTGAGCGGCGGCCAACTCCCGTTCGACGCCGTGTACTTCAGGGAACTGGAGCGCGGCATCATCGCCCACGCGGGCAGCTATCTGGACTCCGCCGCGCACGGCCGGGCCGACGACTCGGGGATGCTGCGCACCGCGGAGCTCGCCCGGACCCGGGTGCCCACGCTCGTCGTCTCCGCCACCGCGGAGCCCGTCTTCCCGCTCCCGCACCCCCAGCACCTCGCCCAAGTCATCGCGGGCGCACGGCTCGTGGAGATCGCGGGCATGGGCCACTCGCTGCCGCCCGCGGTGCACGGGCCGCTGGTCGAGGCGATCCTGGGGCACACGCTGAACGGGCGGTGAGCGAGGGGGTGGAGGCGGGTGGCGCGGGTGTTCACGGACCTCCGGAGGGGGCGGGCGGCCGTGTCGCGGGCGGGGGCGTCACCGGCCACTGGCCCGGGTGTCCCGGAGGCAGTGCCAAGTCCCGCCGGACCGCCGCGTAGTACGCCGCGCGCGCGGCCCGCTGCTGTGCGAGGAGGGCCGCCCACGCCTCGGGGTCGTGGGTGTCCTCGCGCAGGAAGTGCTCCATCGCGATCACCGTCAGGACCCATGCCCGGCCCCCGTCGACCACGTCCGGCGCGCCGAGCATGAGCAGCGCCTCCCCGGCGGGGTCGCGCGCCTCGGCGGCCTGGGTGAAGTGCGGCACCGCCTCGTCGGGCGAGAGGGGGTGCGGGTGCGGGTCGTTGCCGAGGTGGGCGGCGACCCGGTAGGTGAGGCTGACGGTCTGCTTCAGGACCCGGGCGTACTCGCTGTAGACGGCGAGCCGCCGCTCCTCCCAGCGTGCCGCCTGCTCGCGGCGGAACCGGATGCGGTCGCCCCGCGTGATGGCCACGTAGGAGCCGACCGCACCGATGACCACGCCCAGGAGAGCGGGCAGTTGCTGGATGAACTCGGGCACGGCGAAACCGTAGCGCGCGCCGGCAGGTTCAGGCGCCGGCCTTGATCGCCGAGATGTCGAAGTTCAGCTTGATCTTGTCGGAGACGAGTACGCCGCCGGTCTCCAGCGCGGCGTTCCAGGTGAGGCCCCACTCCGAGCGCAGGATCTCCGCCTTGCCCTCGAAGCCGACGCGCTCGTTGCCGAACGGGTCCTTGGCCGAGCCGTTGAACTCCAGGTCGATGGAGAGCGGCTTCGTGGTGCCCAGGATCGTCAGGTCGCCGGTGACGCGGTAGTCGTCGCCGCCCAGGGCCTCCGCCTTGGTGGAGCGGAAGGTCATCTCCGGGAACTCGTCGGTCTTGAAGAAGTCCGCGCTCTTCAGGTGTCCGTCGCGGTCGGCGTTGCCCGTGTCGATGCTCTGCATCGCCACGTCGATGGTCGCCGTCGAACGGGACGGGTCCGTGCCGTCCAGGTGCAGGGCACCGGTGAAGTCGAGGAAAGAGCCCTTCACGTTGGTGACCATGGCGTGCCGCGCGACGAAGCCGATCGTCGAGTGCGCGGGGTCGATCGTGTAGTCACCGGTCAGCGCGGCGAGCTCCGGGGCGACCGCGGCGGGGGCGGTGGTGGAGGGGACGGCGGTGACGGTGTCGGTGTCGTTCTTGCGGCCGAAGAGACCCATGACGTGCTCCTTGGGGACGAGCTCCGGTGGGAGCTGCTGTTGAAAGTTCAACGAGATTGAATGTAGCGCGATTCAGTTCAATGTTCAACCTCTAGCGCGGCGTGTCTTCTGTGGTCACCCGAAGGGGGCGCCGCGCGGGTGGGCGGTTGGTGCGCGCGTGGCGTCATGGGTCGGGAAGGTGGTGCCATCGTGGCGTCAAAAGGTGAGTCACGTGCTGTGAGCTGCGGAAAGAGGGCTGAAGTCGCCGGCGTCGGCGGCCCCTGGCGACATTGGTGGTTGTCATGGCGCCAATGTGGTGCCACTATGGCGTCATGAACCTCACGCAGTACGTCGACCAGCTCCGCCAAGAGCTCGCGGTGGCCGCCGCAGCCGGCGGGGACGAGGCCCGTGCGCTGGCCGAGCGCCTCACCGCCCCGCTGGAGTCGGCCGCCCGGCTCACCCTGCTGAACGCGCTCTCCGCCGCCGCGGACGAGATCACCGTCGATCTCGCGCCCGGATCGGTCGACGTACGGCTGCGCGGGATCGACCCCGAGTTCGTGGTGACGCCGCCGCCCGCGGCCGAGGCGTTCGACGCCCAGGCCGAGTACGCGGCCCTCATGCGGGCCCAGCAGGTGCCGCCCCCGCCGCCCGCCGCGCCCGAGGCCGCGGAGGACGGGGGGACCGCCCGGATCAACCTCCGGTTGCCCGCGCACGTGAAGTCCCGCGTGGAGGAGGCCGCGAACCGGGACGGCCTCTCGGTCAACGCCTGGCTCGTCCGCGCGGTCTCCGGGGCCCTCGAGCGGCCCGACGGCCGGGCGGAGGCGAAGTCCGGCCACGGCGGGTCGTGGAGCCCCGACAACCGCTTCACCGGCTGGGTGCGCTGACGCGGCTCCGCCCGGCCCGCGCGTCGATCGGCCCGCACGGCACCGCACGCACCGCCGCCCACCTCCATCAACCGAGCCTCCGCGGCTCGACGAGCTCCCAGGACGGGACAGCCATGCCTTCTTTCGACACCCCGAAGCCCATCACCGCCACGGTCACGATCGAGGTCGGATCCCTCCGGATCGTGGCCGGGGACCGCACGGACACCGTCGTCGACGTACGCCCCAGCAGCGCGTCCCGCGACGCGGACGTCAGGGCGGCCGAGCGCACCCGCGTCGAGTACTCCCACGGCAAGCTGCTGGTCAAGGGACCCAAGGAGCGCTCCCTGTTCGGCAAGGGATCGTCCGTCGAGGTGGACATCGCGCTGCCGGCCGGATCCGAGGTGCGGGCCACGGCCACCATGGCGCACATCACCGCCGAAGGCGGGCTCGGCGAGAGCGAGTTCAAGACCTCCGCCGGTGACGTGCGGGTCGAGCGGGCCGCCGGGGTCAGGGCCACCACCGGCTTCGGTGACGTACTGATCGGGTACGCGGACGGGGCGGCCCACGCCTCCACCGGTTCCGGCGAGATCCGGCTGGGCGAGATCCGGGGCGAGGTCGTCGCCAAGAACTCCAACGGCGCCGTCGTGCTCGGCGACGTCGAGGGCGCCATCACGGCGAAGACGTCCAACGGCTCCGTCACCCTCGACCGCGCGGCCGCCGACGTCTGCGTGAAGACCGCGTGCGGCTCCATCCAGGTCGGCGAACTGGTGCGCGGCACCAGCGAGTTGGAGACGGCCGCCGGCAAGATCGAGGTCGGCATCCGCGAGGGCTCGGCCGCCTGGCTCGACGTACGGACCGGGGGCGGCGTGGTCCGTCAGTCACTGGAGGAGTCGGGCACCTCGCAGGCGCCCGCCGACGCCACCGACACCCTCAGGCTGCGGGCCCGCTCGGGCTTCGGCGACATCACGGTCCACCGCGCCTGATCCGCGGACGGCCGCCCGGCCCGGGCCGCGGCGTCCTGTCCCGGGCCGTGACACCGGTGGGCCCGCGGGGGCGTGCGCGCTCCGAGGCTCCGCCCGCCCGAACCGCCCGTACCACCCGTGGCCTTGCCTGCGGGCTGAGGTGACCCCAGCCCGCCACCTGTGGAGCCCCCCCCGCGCGCCGAGCGTCGACCCGGCCGCCGTGATGTGCCAACCGCAGACCGCGCACCGCATCCGCGCACCGCATACCGCGTCCCCTCCACCCGCCGCATACGGCCCCTCCCTGCCCGCCGCCCGCTCGGCTCGCTTTCCCCTGCGGCACGCACACGCTTCCTTCCCTTCCTTCGCTGCCACGGGCAGCCGACCCGGAACCGACTCGAACTGGTGTCCGATATCGAGGCTGCCCCTGACCGGCCGTCCGCCCCCTGAAAGGAACGACATGTCCACGCCCCGCCCCACGCCGACGCGGTCGCGGCCGCAGTCGCCCCCGGCCGCGATCACCGCCACCGGTCTGCGCAAGTCCTTCGGCGAGAAGACCGTCCTCGACGGCATCGACCTCGACATCCCCCGGGGAACCGTCTTCTCCCTGCTCGGCCCCAACGGCGCCGGCAAGACCACCGCCGTACAGATCCTGTCGACCCTGATCCGCCCCGACGCGGGGGAGGTCCGGATCGCGGGGCACGACCTGGTCCGCGAGCCCGGGAAGGTGCGCGCCGCGATCGGCGTCACCGGCCAGTTCTCCGCGGTCGACAACCTCCTGACCGGCGAGGAGAACCTGCGCCTCATCGCCGACCTGTACGGCTTCGGCCGGCGCCCCGCCCGGCGGCTCGCCGCCGACCTCCTGACGCGGTTCGACCTCGTCGAGGCGGCGGGGAGGCCCGCGTCGACGTACTCCGGCGGCATGCGGCGCCGCCTCGACATCGCGATGACCCTGGTCGGCGGCCCGCGCATCATCTTCCTCGACGAGCCGACCGTCGGCCTCGACCCGCGCAGCCGGCACACCATGTGGGAGATCGTGCGCGGCCTCGTCGCCGACGGCGTCACCATCTTCCTCACCACGCAGTACCTGGACGAGGCCGACCAACTCGCCGACCGCATCGCGGTGCTGAACGGCGGCAGGCTGGTCGCCCAGGGCACGCCCGCCGAGCTCAAGCGCCTCGTCCCCGGCGGCCACGTCCAGCTGCGCTTCGCCGGCCTCGACGGCCTCAAGGACGCGGCGCGGCTGCTCGGCACCGGGACCGCCGACGAGGACGCCCTGACCCTCCACGTCCCCGGCGACGGCGGCCTCAAGTCCGTGAAGGCGGTGCTCGACCAGGTCGACGCCGCCGGTATCGAGGTCGAGGGACTCGGCGTCGAGACCCCCGACCTCGACGACGTCTTCTTCGCCGTGACCGGCCGCCCCGACGACGCGCGCCCGACCGGCCGCCCCGACCACGAGAAAGCGACGACCCGATGAGCACCGTGACCACCACCCCTGCCGCCACGGACATCCCGCGGTCCGACGGCTCCGGCCCCGCGCCGACCTCCGCGCTGCGCAACTCCCGGACCATGCTGCGGCGCAACCTCATGCACGCCCGCCGTTACCCGGCCATGACGATCAGCCTGGTGAGCATGCCCATCGCCATGCTGCTGCTCTTCACCTATGTCTTCGGCGGCACGATGTCGGCCGGCATGGGCGCCGGATCGTCCGACGACTACCTCTCCTACCTCGTCCCCGGCATCCTGCTGATGGCCGTCGGCGCCGGCGTGCTGCCCACCGCGGTCGGCGTCAGCATGGACATGACCGAGGGCATCGTGGCCCGCTTCCGTACGATGCCGATCAGCGGCTCCTCGATCCTCACCGGCCGCGCGGTCGGCGCCGTCATCCAGATCATGCTCAGCGTCGTCCTGGTCATCGGGGTCGCCCTCCTCGTGGGCTTCCGCTCCGGGGCCGGACCCGTCGAGTGGGCCGCGGCCCTCGGGCTCCTGGCGCTCATGTCGCTGGCCCTCACCTGGCTCGCGGTCGCGCTCGGGCAGCTGGTGAAGGCTCCGGAGGCGGCCAGCAGCGCCGCCCTGCCCTTCTCCTTCCTGCTGCCCTTCCTCAGCAGCGTGTTCGTGCCGCTCGACTCGATGCCGGGCTGGCTGCACCACTTCGCCGAGTGGCAGCCGTACACCGCCTTCACCGAGACCCTGCGCGGCCTGCTGACCGGTACGGAGATCGGCAAGTTCGGTCCGCTCGCGGTGGGTTGGGGTGTCGCGATCGCCGTCCTCGGTTTCCTGTGGGCGCGTGCGCTCTTCCGCCGGGGCGCCAAGAGGTAGGAGCCCCCGGTACTCCGCCGTGCGCCGGAGTCCGCGAACCGTGCGACCGGCCGCCGCCGGTCGCACGGTTCTTCGTGGTTCCCTTCGGGAGACGCGGTGTCAGAGGTATAGACAGCGCTTTCTCCAGGCTGGTACACCCCTGTCGCATGACCCCGACCCGCCGCACCTTTCTCGCCGCAACCGCTTTCACTGCGGCCGGTACCGCCGCTCCGCTGACCCTGCCGGCCCCGGCGCACGCCGCCGAAGGGGACGACGAGTTCACCGTCCTGCGGCGGCGCTGGCTGGAGATCTCCCTCGGCACCGGCTACGACCCCGCCACCGAGCCGTACGCCACCCGCCTGAAGGAGACCGGCGACCTCGCCCGCGCCGCCCGCGCGGCGATGGCCCCGGCCGCCGGATCCCTGTGGCCCGACGCCCCGTTCGACCCACCCGCCGGCATCACCCTGAGCTACAGCAGGCTGTGGACGATGACCCAGGCGTACGTCTGTGCAGGCACCGGCTCGACGGGCGACGCCGGGCTCCTCGCCGACGTGCTGCGCGGCGTCGACCACCTGGAGGCCACCGTCTACCACCCCGCCACCACCCGCTACGGCAACTGGTGGGAGTGGCAGATCGGCAGCCCGCGGCTGCTCATGGACATCGTGGCGGCGCTGCACGACGAGCTCGGTGCGGAGCGCAGGGCCAAGGCCTGTGCCGCCGTCGACCACTTCATCCCCGACTCCGAACTCGGCGCCTACACCGGCACGTCGACCGGCGCCAACCGCGTCGACCTGTGCCGCTCCGTCGCCTTGCGCGGCATCCTCGGCAGGTCCCCGGCCAAGGTCGCCCTCGCCCGGGACGCGCTCTCGCCGGTCTTCCCGTACGTCACCAAGGGCGACGGCCTCTACCCGGACGGCTCGTTCGTCCAGCACACCTGGATCGCGTACTCGGGAACGTACGGCCAGGTGATGCTCGACGGCCTCGGCCGGCTCTTCGCGCTGCTCGCCGGGTCGACCTGGGCCGTCACCGACCCCGGGAAGCAGATCATCCTCGACAGCGTGGAGCGGGCGTACGCCCCGCTGATCCTCGACGGTCTGGTGATGGACGGCGTCAACGGCCGTGCCGTCAGCCGCGGTTACCTGAAGAGCGACGACCGCAAGATCATGCGCAGCGACCACTTTCACGGCCAGGGACTGATCGCCGCGATCGCCCTGCTCGCGGGCGGGGCGAGCGCCGCCGAGCGGGAGCGCTGGCACGGCCGCGTCAAGGGCTGGATCGAGCGGGACACCGTCGCCCCGATCCTCGCCGCCCGGCAGTTCGGGGTCGCCGACCTGGCGCGGCTGCACGCGGTCGCGGACTCCGGTGTGCGGGCGGCGCCGGAGCCGGTGGAGCACCGGCTGTTCGCCGCCATGGACCGGGCCGTGCACCGGCGCCCCGGCTTCACGGCGCAGCTCTCGATGGCCTCGGAGCGCATCGCCTACTACGAGTGCGGCAACGGCGAGAACCCGCGCGGCTGGCACACCGGCGCCGGCATGCTCTCCTGGTGGGCCGCGGGGGAGCCCAGCGACCAGTACACCGACTGGTTCTGGCCGACCGTCGACCCCTACCGGCTGCCCGGCACGACCGTTTCCACCAAGCGGCTCCCGGACAGGGCGGGCGGAGAGTGGGGCGCGGCCCGGCCCGCCGTGACCTGGGTGGGCGGGGCGACGGACGGCGAGTTCGCGGCGATCGGGCAGCACCTCAGGGGGCTCGGCTCCACGCTGACGGCCCGCAAGTCCTGGTTCTGCGCCGCCGACGCCGTGATCTGCCTCGGCGCCGGGATCACCGCGAACGACGGGGCGGCCGTCGAGACGGTCGTCGACAACCGCAACCTGGGCGAGGCCGGCGACGCCGGCTTCACCCTCGACGACCGCGCGCACCCCCGCTGGGCGCACCTCGAAGGGCACGGCGGCTGGGTCTTCCCCGGCGGCGCGAGCGGGCTGCACAGCCTGCGCGAGGACCGCACCGGCGCCTGGTCCGACATCAACACCACCAGTTCCACCGAGCGGCGGACCCGGCGCTGGCAGACCCTCTGGCTCGACCACGGCACCGACCCCGCCGACGCCACGTACGCCTATCTCCTCATGCCCGGGGCCTCGCGCCGCGCCCTCGCGGCCCGGGCGGCCGACCGGCGCTGGTTGTCGGTCCTCGCCAATTCCGCCGAGGCGCAGGCCGTCGCCGTCGACTCGCTCGGCCTGATCGCGGCCAACTTCTGGCGGGCCGGCGCGGCGGGGCCGCTGCGGGTCACCGCCCCCGCGAGCGTGCTGATCCGGCGGCGGGGCGGGCGGGCCACGGTGGTGGTGAGCGAGCCCCCGCGCACCGGAGAATCGCTCGAATTCACCTGGAACCGGCGCGTCTCCCGGGTGGTGGCCGAGGACCCCGGAGTAGAGGTCCTCGCCACCGGCGGGTCGCTGCGGATCCGCGTCACCCCGGGAACCGCGTGTGCCGGCCACCGATGTGAGGTGACTCTCAGGTGAATCCCGGGTGCCCCGGAACAGCGCGGGACCGCCCCCGTAGGGGTTCTTTTGTGGAACCCCTACAGCGACGGAGGGGCTGAGCCGTCACTTCTTCAGTACGGCGGCCCTCTTCTGTCCGGGGGTGCCAGGAAAACGGCCCGGAGACTGTGAGGAGTCGACGGTCCGTTTCCCCGGGGGCGCTCCGTAAGGTCGCTACATGACCGTTTTGGACGAGACCGCTTCGCCTGGGGGCGAGCCCACCGACTCGCGCGGCCGCGTGGCCGAACTGCACGAGATCCGTGCCGAGGCGCTGCGCGGGCCGAGCGAGAAGGCGACCGAGGCGCAGCACGCCAAGGGCAAGCTGACGGCGCGCGAGCGGATCGAACTGCTCCTCGACCCGGACTCGTTCAACGAGGTCGAGCAGTTGCGCCGGCACCGGGCCACCGGCTTCGGCCTGGAGGCCAAGAAGCCGTACACCGACGGTGTCATCACCGGCTGGGGCACGGTGGAGGGCCGCACGGTCTTCGTCTACGCGCACGACTTCCGGATCTTCGGCGGTGCCCTCGGCGAGGCGCACGCCACCAAGATCCACAAGATCATGGACATGGCCATCGCGGCCGGTGCCCCGCTGGTCTCGCTCAACGACGGCGCGGGCGCCCGTATCCAGGAGGGCGTCTCGGCGCTCGCCGGCTACGGCGGCATCTTCCAGCGCAACACCAAGGCCTCGGGCGTCATCCCGCAGATCTCGGTCATGCTCGGCCCGTGCGCGGGCGGCGCGGCCTACTCGCCGGCGCTGACCGACTTCGTGTTCATGGTCCGCGACACCTCGCAGATGTTCATCACCGGACCCGACGTGGTCCGCGCGGTGACCGGCGAGGAGATCACCCAGAACGGCCTGGGCGGCGCCGACGTGCACGCGGAGACCTCGGGCGTGTGCCACTTCGCCTACGACGACGAGGAGACCTGCCTCGCCGAGGTCCGCTACCTGATCTCGATGCTCCCCTCCAACAACCGGGAGAACCCGCCGGCGCACGAGTCGGAGGACCCGGTGGAGCGCCGCTCCGACGTCCTGCTCGACCTGGTCCCCGCGGACGGCAACCGGCCGTACGACATGGCCAAGGTCATCGAGGAGCTCGTCGACGACGGCGACTTCCTGGAGGTCCACGAGCGCTGGGCGCGCAACATCATCTGCGCCCTGGCCCGCCTGGACGGCAAGGTCGTCGGCATCGTCGCCAACCAGCCGCAGGCGCTGGCCGGTGTCCTCGACATCGAGGCCTCCGAAAAAGCCGCCCGTTTCGTGCAGATGTGCGATGCTTTCAATATCCCGATCGTCACGCTCCTCGACGTCCCGGGCTTCCTGCCCGGTGTCGACCAGGAGCACGGCGGCATCATCCGGCACGGCGCGAAGCTGCTGTACGCGTACTGCAACGCCACGGTCCCGCGGATCTCGCTGATCCTGCGCAAGGCCTACGGCGGCGCCTACATCGTCATGGACAGCCAGTCCATCGGCGCCGACCTCACGTTCGCCTGGCCGACCAACGAGATCGCGGTCATGGGTGCCGAGGGCGCCGCCAACGTGATCTTCCGCCGGCAGATCGCCGCGGCCGAGGACCCCGAGGCGATGCGGGCCCGCATGGTCAAGGAGTACAAGGCCGAGCTGATGCACCCGTACTACGCCGCCGAGCGCGGCCTGGTCGACGACGTCATCGACCCGGCGGAGACCCGCGAGGTCCTCGTGAAGTCGCTCGCGATGCTCCGCAACAAGCACGCCGACCTGCCCTCGCGCAAGCACGGCAACCCCCCGCAGTAGCGACGGTCCGGCGTCCGCCACCGCAGTAACCCACGCAGGTGCCCACAAGGAGAACGCTGCAGATGACCACCCCCGACATCCGCGTCGAGAAGGGCCACGCCGAGCCCGAGGAGGTCGCGGCCATCACCGCGATCCTGCTGGCGCGCGCCGCCGCCCAGCCGGCCGCCCCCGCCCGCCGCGGCCGCGACAAGGCCGGCTGGCGCCGCCTGGAGCGCAGCCCCGGCTTCCGCGCCCCGCACAGCTGGCAGGGCTGACACCCGCCGCTTCGCCGAGGCCCCGCTTCCCGCGTAGGGAGGCGGGGCCTCGGCGCGTCACGGGGCCGGGCGCGCGGCGGCCGACTCCGCCAGCGGCCGGACCGCCGGGTGCCAGGGGCGGCCGCGCGGCCCGGCGAGCACCAGACGGCGCGCGGCGTGCGGCGTCACCGGTATCAGCGTCAGATCGGACGGTACGAGGGGGCGGGCGGCCTCCGTCAGGACGCTCACCCCCAGACCGGACCGGACCATGCCGATGAGGGTCGCGAGGTCCCTGACCCGGTGGGCCGGGGCCAGTGCGAGGCCCGCCCGGTCGTGGAGCGCGCGGACGCGCTCCTCGCAGCCGCCCGGCGCGACCAGGAAGTCGTCGTCCTCCAGCTCGCGGATGTCCACGGCCGGCTCGCCCGCCAGCGGATGGTCGCGGGGGAGCAGGGCGCGGTAGCCGTCGACCGCGAGCAGGGTGCCGGGGCCCGGCGGCGGGTCGACCAGGACGGCGGCGTCGGCCGTGCCGTTCTCCAGCCACGCGGCGATCTCGGCGCTCTCGCCCTCGAAGACCCGCACCGTCACCTGGGGCGTGCTCTCCCGCCAGTACCGCAGCAGGGCGGGCAGCAGGCCCCGGCCGACCGTCGGGGTGGCGGCAAGCCGCACCGTGCCGGTCAGGGTGTCGGCGGCGGCCGCGGCGATCCGCTCGACGGAGCGGACGGCCGACAGCGCGCCGCGCGCGTGCGGCAGGATCCGCTCGCCGAGCGCGGTCGTCCGCACCGGGGCCGACCGGACCAGGAGCGGCCCCGCCAGCTCGCGTTCGAGGGAGGCCACGGCGTGCGACACCGCCGACTGCGTCACGCCCAGTTCGGCGGCGGCCGCGCTGAAGCCACCCGCGTCGACCACCGCCAGAAACGCTCTGAGCTGCGGAAAGTTCACGGTCATGAGGCTGGCTCATCCCTCCATGACGGTCTCGTGTTGGATCAAGGATGCCCGGCGGGGCGAGAGTTGCTCCGGGCCGCCGGACCGGGCGGACCGAGCGACGCACCGCAGGAGAGCCATGCCGCACATCAGGGCCACCGTCACCGACCCCGACCTGCCCGCCGACACCCGGCGCGACCTCGCCGAGGGGCTGACCCGCCTCGCGGTCACCGCGCTCGGCAAGTCGGCCGCGCGGACCGTCGTCCACCTCGACCTCGTCCCCGCCGACCGCTGTTACGTGGCCGGAAAACCCCTCGCGGACGGCGTCCGCGATGTGCACCTGGAGGTCAGCATCACCGCGGGCACGAACAGTGCGGCGGAGAAGGCGGCCTTCATCGCCGGGGCCGCCGCGTTCCTGACGGAGCTCCTCGGCCCGCTCGCCCGGGGCGGTGTCGCCCTGCACGAACTGCACCCCGAGAGCTACGGCTACCAGGGCGTGACCCAGTTCGACCACTACCGCGGGACATGACAGGGGCCCGCACGCCACGGCGTGCGGGCCCACATCCGCGTACAGGCAGGCAAAAGGGGCGGAGCGCTACCGCAGCCGTGCCATCAGCGCGTGCTCGACCAGCGTGATCAGCGCGCTCTTCGCGTCCGCGCGGTGGCGCGCGTCGGTCGTGATGATCGGGGTGTCCGGGCCGATCTGCAGCGCCTCGCGCACCTCGTCGGGCGTGTACGGCTGGTGGCCGTCGAAGCCGTTGAGGGCGATGACGAAGGGCAGCCCGGAGTTCTCGAAGTAGTCGACGGCGGGGAAGCAGTCGGCGAGCCGCCTCGTGTCGACCAGGACGACCGCGCCGATCGCGCCACGGACCAAGTCGTCCCACATGAACCAGAAACGGTCCTGACCCGGCGTACCGAAGAGGTACAGGATCAGGTCCTGGTCCAGGGTGATGCGGCCGAAGTCCATGGCCACCGTCGTGGTGGTCTTGTCTCCGGTGTGGGTCAGGTCGTCGATGCCCGCGGACGCGGACGTCATGACGGCCTCGGTGCGCAGCGGGTTGATCTCAGAGACCGCCCCGACGAACGTGGTCTTGCCCACGCCGAAGCCGCCCGCCACCACGATTTTCGCGCTGGTGGTGGAGCGGGCTGTTGCTCCGCCGCTAGAGCTTGCGAAGTCCACTGAGCACCCTTTCGAGCAGTGTCACGTCTGGCTGGCCGCCGGCGGTCTCGTCGCCGCCGGGCTGATGGATGGCGACAAGTCCGGCCTCCGCCAGGTCGGCTACGAGGATCCGGGCGACGCCGAGGGGGATGGAGAGCAGCGCCGAGATCTCGGCGACTGACTTGATCTCGCGGCACAGGTTGCAGATGCGCTGATGCTCGGGCAACTGGCCCTGCAACTGGTGCGGTTGTGCGGTGGTGTGCACCAGCGCCTCGATGGCGAGCTGGTAGCGGGGCCTGGTGCGGCCGCCCGTCATGGCGTACGGGCGCACCAGGGGGTTGTTCGCCGACCCCGCGGGCGCCGGCTCGGGGGCGCGTCGCTGGGGTTGCACGGGCTGGATGCGCGGCGCGTGCGCCGGGTTGCCCTGCTCGTAGGGGCGCGGCCCGGGCTGCTGGGGCTGCGCGTACGGCTGGCGGCGGTGGCTCGGCGTGGAGGGGAAGTTGTACCTGTTCGGACCGCCGCCGTGCTGGCCGCCCTGGCCGTGACCAGGGGACCAGTTCGCCGATGACGAACCGTCTGGGGGTGTTGCCACGTTGCTTCCTCCTCCAACTGTGCCGGGCACCATCACTGTGGAGCCGCGTCCCGAAACCTTACGGGGCCGGGACACGAAAACGCACCGTCCGTCTGTCAGTTGAGAAGGCTCCCCTGGAGCTCCGCGCGCAGGTCCGGCGTGAGGACCGTGCCCGCGCGATCGACAAGAAGTGCCATTTCGTACCCGACGAGACCGATGTCCGCATCCGGGTGGGCGAGAACGGCGAGCGAGGAACCGTCGGAAATGGACATGATGAAGAGAAATCCTCGCTCCATCTCCACAACGGTCTGGGTCACGGAGCCGCCCTCGAAGATCCGGGAGGCCCCGGCGGTCAGCGAGGTCAGACCCGAGGCGACGGCCGCGAGCTGGTCGGCGCGGTCGCGGGGGAAGCCTTCGGACATCGCCAGAAGGAGTCCGTCGGCGGAGACCACCACTGTGTGGGACACCCCGGGGGTGTTGTCCACGAAGTTGGTGATCAACCAGTTCAGGTTCTGTGCCGCCTGGCTCATCGGGCTCACACTAACGCTCCTGGTTGTAGGTGCTATCAGGGCTGAAGCCCTGGCCATTCGTGTCACTGCCTGCGGTGCGTCCCCGCTGGACACCACGGCGCAGGTTGCTCAGCCTGCCCCGTACGTCCTCGGGGTCGCGGGAGACCTGGGGGCCGCCCTGTGGGGTCTGTTCCGCGGTGCCCTCGACCAGGTTGGCCTTGGGCACCCGCCGCGGGAGCCCGGACGAGGTGACCCCGCCCGCCTTCGGCTCCTTGAGGCGCTCGGCGCGCTGCCAGCGCTCGTCGTTGGACGAGCGCCAGTCGCCCGGGCCCTCGCCCGCGGCGGGGGAGCTTCCGTTCCCGTTCGCGGCGGCGGAGCCCCGGCGGGGAAGGCCCGCGTCGGTCGTCTCGTGGACCACGGAGGGAGTCGGTCCCGGCCGGTCGAAGCCTACGCGTTCGGCGTCGGCCGCGTGGCCCGGTGCAGCAGATTCCGCTTCCTGGCCGTACTCGGGCTGATAGCCGTCGTTGCCGGGCCAGTCGTCCTGGCGGGACCGCTCCGGATAGGAGATCTGGGGGTCCTGGGAACCGTCCTGGTAGCTGTCCGGGGACGCCTGCTCCGGGTAGTACTGCTCGGCCGGCCGGTACTGCTCCTCGCGGTAGCCGTCCTCGGCGTACTGACCGGTGGCGTACTGGCCCGTGGCGTACGGATCGTCGGCGTACCCCTGCCCCTGGTCGTACCCGCCCTGCTGCTGCTCGTCGTAGCCGGGAGCCTGCTGCTGGTCGTAGCCCGGGGCCTGCTGCTGGTAGCCGTCCGGCTGCTGGTAACCGCCGCCCTGCTGGGACTGCTGCCCCGGCTCCACCTCGTCGCGGAAGAGCGGACGGTGGCCGCCGGGCTGCTGGGCCTGTGCCTCCAGGGCCGCGCGGCGCTCCTCACGCATCAGGGAGCGGCCGACCGGGTCGAGCTCCGCCTGCGTCTCGGCGCCGTCGCCGTGGTAGCGGCTGTCGTCGAAGCCGAGCTCCGCGGCGGTGCGCAGCGGCTCGGCCTCCAGGGCCTGCTGCTCCGGGATGATCGAGGAGACGGTGAACTCGTTGTCGTGAGGGGCGTGGTCGCCACCGCCACCGTGGGTGATCGCGTCCGGCAGCATGACCAGCGAGGTCGTGCCCGCCTGCTCGCCCGAGGGGCGCAGCTGGACGCGGATGCCGTGCCGGTCGGAGAGCCGGCCGACCACGAACAGACCCATGCGCTGGGAGATCGCGGCGTCCACGGTCGGCGGGTTGGCCAGCTTGTGGTTGATGTCCGCGAAGTCCTCGGCGGTGAGGCCGATGCCCTTGTCGTGGATCTCGACCATGACGCGGCCGTCGGGCAGCCGGGTCGCGGTGACGCGGACCTTGGTCTGCGGCGAGGAGAACGTGGTGGCGTTCTCCAGGAGCTCGGCGAGCAGGTGCACGAGGTCGGTCACGGCCAGGCCGTGGATCTCGGCCTCCGGGACGCCCGACAGCTCGATGCGCTCGTACTGCTCCACCTCGGAGGAGGCGGCGCGCAACACGTCGACCAGCGGGACCGGCTGGTCCCAGCGGCGGCCCGGCTCCTCGCCGGAGAGGACCAGGAGGTTCTCGCCGTTGCGGCGCATACGGGTCGCCAGGTGGTCCAGGCGGAAGAGGCTCTCCAGCTGGTCCGGGTCGGCCTCGTTGTTCTCCAGGTCGGTGATGAGGGTCAGCTGGCCCTCGATCAGCGACTGGTTGCGGCGCGAGAGGTTGGTGAAGATCGCGTTGATGTTGCCGCGGAGCAGCGCCTGTTCGGCGGCGAGCCGGACGGCCTCGCGGTGCACCTGGTCGAAGGCGCGGGCGACCTCGCCGATCTCGTCCGTGGTGTTGATCGGGATGGGCTGCACCCGGGTGTCGACCCGGCCCGGGTCGGTCCGCGACAGCTGGTCGACCAGCATCGGCAGGCGCTGCTCGGCGATGCCGAACGCGGCCGTGCGCAGCTGGCGCATCGCCTTGGACATCTGCCGGGCCATGAGCCCGGCCAGGATGAACGCGGCGAGCAGCGCGAGGACCACGATGGCGCCGGTGATGTAGGCGTTGCGCTGCGCGTTGGCCGCGATGTCGGACGCCTCGTCCACCGCCTTGTCGGCGAGGTCCGACTCGATGGTGCGGTACGCGTCGAACTTGGCGGAGGTGGTGGCCCACCAGGCCTGCCGCGTGACGCCCTTGCCGGCGAGCACCACGCGGGCGCTCGGCTGGGTGCTCTGCAGGGTGGCGAGGGCCGCGACCATCTTCTCCTGCGAGGGCGGCGGGACGAAGGTCTTGCCCTGCGCCTTGGCCTCGGCGGCGGCCTCCTTGGCCTGCTTCTCGCCGGCGGCCGTCAGCTCCTTCTTGGCGGCCTCCAGCTTGGCGACGTCCTGCGGGGTGCCGCCGCCGGTGTACTCCTCGATGGCGATGCGCTCGAGGTAGGCGTACGAGGAGAGGGAGGTGCGCTGCAGCGTCAGCGAACCGGTGCCGGGGCCCGGCTTGACCAGCAGATGGGTGCCGATGGACCGCTCCAGCGAGAGCGCGGCCTTGGAGAGCGAGATCGCGTAGACGGTCCGGCCGTAGCTGGTGATGTTTCCGGTGCCCAGACCGAGTTCGTTGGCGAACTCCATCAGCGGGTGCTGGATGGCGACGTAGCCCTCTTCGGTCTGCACGCCGGGAAGCTTGGTGGTGTACGCGGCCTGGCGCAGCGGTCCGAGCTTCGGCTCGACCTTGCGGAATCCCTCCAGGCGGCGGTTGAGGCCTTCCTTGTCGGGCATGTTCGAGGCGGCGGACCTGAACTCGGCGGCGGCCCGGTCGGTGGCCTTGCGCGCCTTGATGACGGTCGGATCGTTCCGCTTTCCGCTCAGCAGCGGGGCGGCGGAGAGGTCGCGCTCCTCGACGAGACGGTTGCCGTAGTTCAGCGACGCCCGCACCAGACGGGCGGTGTTCTCGGCGTCCTGGGCCTCGCTCCAGGTGTCGATGGAGCCCTTCACCTGGAAGCCGCCCATGACCAGGCCGACGAGCACGGGGATGAGCAGGATCGCGTTCAGCCGGGTCGGCACACGCCAGTTGCGGGGGGACAGCCGTCCACCGGAGGCGACCGGGGGCTCGTTTCCTGGCGCGGCGGCCATGTCGGCGGGGGACGCCGCTGTGCGCGGCGGCGGGGTGAAGTTGCCCCGGGTGTCCCCCGTGGGGGATGCCGCGGGGCTCGGCTTGCTTCGCCTCACTCGACCAACAACCTCTCGGCGGCGGCACTCACATCGTGCCGCTGTCGTCTCCAAGGCCCGTGCTACTGGGCAGTTCAGCGCATTCCAGCACGTCAGGGGCTGCTCTTCCAAACAGTGGGAAGTGAGCGTCCCACGTGGTGTAAGCCTCAGATAAATCGGTCATAAAGAGCGAGCCCCGCCAAAAGGCGGGGCTCTTGTGAGCACAGCGGCACCAGGTGACCGCGACGCGTGGCGGCCACCGGGCAATTCTCTGTCGAAACGTTATGAACATGGCGAGCGGCCGTGTCAAAGGACACAGATCGCTCCGGTCGGACTACGGCAACTGCCGTACTGACCTGCTTACTTGAGGCGTGCCATCAGTGCGTGCTCGACCAGGGTGATCAAGCCGCTCTTTGCGTCCGCACGGTGTCGCGCGTCGGTCGTGATGATCGGAGTGCCGTCCCCGATCTGCAGCGCCTCGCGCACTTCCTCGGGCGTGTACGGCTGGTGGCCGTCGAAGCCGTTGAGGGCGATGACGAAGGGCAGCCCGGAGTTCTCGAAGTAGTCGACGGCCGGGAAGCAGTCGGCGAGACGGCGGGTGTCCACGAGCACGACCGCGCCGATCGCGCCGCGCACGAGGTCGTCCCACATGAACCAGAAACGGTCCTGACCCGGCGTACCGAAGAGGTACAGGATCAGGTCCTGGTCCAGGGTGATGCGGCCGAAGTCCATGGCCACCGTTGTGGTGGTCTTGTCTCCGGTGTGGGTCAGGTCGTCGATGCCCGCGGACGCGGACGTCATGACGGCCTCGGTGCGCAGCGGGTTGATCTCGGAGACCGCCCCGACGAACGTGGTCTTGCCCACGCCGAAGCCACCCGCCACCACGATCTTCGCGGAGGTGGTGGAACGGACGGCGTCCGAGCTCGTGTCGCTAGAGCTTGCGAAGTCCACTGAGCACCCTTTCGAGCAGTGTCACGTCAGGCTGGCCGCCGGCGTTCTCGTCGCCGCCGGGCTGGTGGATGGCGACGAGCCCGGCCTCGGCCAGGTCCGCCACCAGGATCCGGGCCACCCCGAGCGGCATCGACAGCAGGGCCGAGACCTCGGCCACCGACTTGACCTCGCGGCACAGGTGGCAGATCCGCTGGTGCTCGGGGAGCAGCCCCATCAGCTGGGCCGGGTCGGCCGTGGTGCTCACCAGCGCCTCGATGGCGAGCTGGTAGCGGGGCCGGGTCCGGCCGCCGGTCATCGCGTACGGACGCACCAGCGGCTGGTCGCCCTCCATTCCGTACGAGGCGTCGCCGTACGGGTTGTGAGAGGCGGTGGGCGGGGTCATGGATCCTCCGGGCGGGACAGCAGGTCATCTGCGTGTGCCGTCTGACAGAGCCGGTGGGGGCAGTGTGGCGGCCGGACGGTTGGTCAGTACGTTCGGTCGGTGGGGCGGCCGAAGGGGTAAGGCTTCGGAGCGTGCTCGGGGCTAGTGGAGCAGGCTGCCCTGCAGCTCGGCGCGGAGGTCCGGGGTGAGGACGGCGCCCGCGCGGTCGACGAGGAGGGCCATCTCGTACCCGACCAGGCCGATGTCGCACTCGGGGTGCGCGAGCACCGCGAGGGACGAGCCGTCGGAGACGGACATGATGAAGAGGAACCCCCGCTCCATCTCCACCACGGTCTGGGTGACGGTGCCGCCCTCGAAGATCCGGGAGGCGCCCGCGGTCAGCGAGGTCAGCCCGGAGGCGACCGCGGCGAGCTGGTCGGCCCGGTCGCGCGGGAACCCCTCGGACATGGCCAGAAGGAGGCCGTCGGCGGAGACCACGACCGTGTGGGACACCCCGGGGGTGTTGTCCACGAAGTTGGTGATCAACCAGTTCAGATTCTGTGCCGCCTGGCTCATCGGACTCAACTAACGCTCCTGCTGGTGAGTGGGGCGAGGGAAACTGCCGGTCTGGCCGGAGCCGGCCTGGCGCCCCTGCTGGATACCCCGACGGAGATTCGTCAGCCGGCCGCGCACCTCTTCGGGGGCGCGCGAGACCTGCGGACCTGTGCTGTCCTGCTGTTGCTGTGCCGTGCCCGCGACCAGGTTGGCCCGCGGGACGCGGCGCGGCAGTCCGGATGTGGTGACGCCGCCCGCGGAGGGCTGGCGGACCCGCTCGGCCTGACGGCCCAGCTCGTCGTTGGGGGAGGAGCGCCAGTTGCCGGGCGCGCCACCGCCGTTGGTGGCGCCGTTGGCACCGGCCGGCGCGGGGGCGCCGCCCTGGTCCTGGCGCTGGGGGCGCGAGGGGAGCGGGCGCTGCGGCGGCTCGGGAGCCTGGTGGCGGGCCTGCTCGGGAGCCTGGCGCGGCGCGGCCTCGGGGGCCTGCCTGCCGTGCTGCCCGTGCGGGGCGGCGCGGTGGTTGCGCTGCTCCTCCTGCGGGGCCTGCTGCTGCGGGGCCTGCGGGGCGGCCTGCTGGTTCTGCTGCTGCTGGAACCAGTTGGTCTCCAGCGTGTCGAACAGCGGCGTACGCCCGTCGCCGGGGCCCGCGGGGGGCAGCGGCTCGGGCTCGGCGGGCTGCTGCGGCTGCGAGGACCGCGCCGGCATCTGCGGCGCCTGCTGGTCGCGCTGCGGCAGACCCCGGCCCGGCTGCTGCTGCCCGGGCGACTGCGGCTGCTGGGGGAGACCCTGCTGGGGGTCGCCCTGGCCGCGGCGCGGGGCCGGCGGACGCGGCACCGTGTAGTCGGGCATCTCCCGGTTGCCGTGCTGCGCGGGGCCGCCCGCCTGGTGCTGCTGCGGGTTCTGCGGCCTGCCCTGCGGGGTGTTCGGCCCGGGACGGTGCTGCGGCTGGTCCTGGTGCGGACCGGCCGGGGCGCTCTGGCCGCCGAAGACGTCCGAGCGGACGAACTGGCCGGTGGAGCCGTTGTCCTGGGGCGACTGCGTGCCGGGCGGCGGCGCGTCGAAGTCCGGGCGCGGGAACTCGGCGGTGGAGCCGGGACCCTGCCGGTCGTCGCCGGTGGGCAGCTCGTACTGGCCGGTGGTCTCGGGCTCCTCGTGCCCGCGCGGGGTGTCGAAGGGCTCGCGCGAGACCTGCGGCTGCGCGTTCTCGTCGCTCCAGCTGGGCACGCGCGGCTGCGGGTTGCCGCCGGGCAGCTCGGCACGCGGAGTGCCGCGGGGCGGCAGCTGGGGCCTGCGGCCCTGGTCACCGGAGTCCGCGGGCGGGTTCATCGCGTTCGTACGCTGCTGGGGGACCGGAGGCTGCGGCGCGTTGCCGCCACGGCCGCGCTGCGGCGCCTGCGGCTGACCCCCCTGCGGGGCGAGCGGCGGACGCTGACCCTGGCCGGGACCCTGCGCCTGGCCCTGTCCCTGACCCGTGTCCCGGGAGGGCAGCGCGGCCCGCGGGCCCGAGCCCGCGACCTGCTGGCGGGGCGCACCGGCGCCGAGCAGCCCCGGGCCACCGGACGCGCCGGGGCCTCCGCCGAGCGCGGGACCACCGCGGCCGGGACCGCCGGTGAGCCCGGCGTTGCCGTTGCCCGCGCCGGCACCGCGGCGCGCGGCGGCGGCACCGGCGGCGGCCTGCGCCGCGGCGGGGCCACCGGTCGAGGTGGGCGCACCGGGCTTGCCCGGCTTCTTGCCGCCCTGGGCGACGTCGACGGGCAGCATGACCAGCGCGGTCGTGCCGCCGGAGTCGGACGGACGGAGCTGGATGCGGATGCCGTGGCGCTGCGAGAGGCGGCCGACCACGAACAGACCCATGCGGCGGGAGACGGAGACGTCCACGGTGGGCGGCGACGCGAGCCGCTCGTTGATCGCCGCGAGGTCCTCGGGCGACAGGCCGATGCCGGTGTCGTGGATCTCGATCAGCACGCGCCCGTCGGGCAGCGCGTGACCGGTGACCTTGACCTTGGTCTGCGGCGAGGAGAACGAGGTGGCGTTCTCCAGCAGCTCGGCGAGGAGGTGCACGAGGTCGTTGACGACGCGTCCGGCGACCTCGGTCGCGGGGACCGAGGAGAGCTCGATGCGCTCGTACTGCTCCACCTCGGACGCGGCGGCACGCAACACGTCGACCAGCGGGACGGGCCGGGTCCAGCGGCGGCCCGGCTCCTCACCGGCGAGGACGAGGAGGTTCTCGCCGTTACGGCGCATGCGGGTCGCGAGGTGGTCGAGCTTGAAGAGCGAGGACAGCTGGTCCGGGTCGGCCTCGCGCGACTCCAGCTCGGAGATGAGCGAGAGCTGGCGCTGGATGAGGCCCTGGGAGCGGCGCGAGAGGTTGGTGAACATCGCGTTGACGTTGCCCCGCAGAAGGGCCTGCTCGGCGGCGAGGCGGACGGCCTCGCGGTGCACGTCGTCGAAGGCCGCGGCCACCTGGCCGATCTCGTCCCGGGAGTGCACACCGACCGACTCCACGGAGGTGTCGACGTCCTGCGGGTCCGACTCCGAGAGCTGCTTGACGAGCTCCGGCAGACGGTCCTGGGCGACCTTGGTCGCGGTGTCCTGCAGCCGGCGCAGCGAGCGGATCATGGACCGGGCGACGACGAAGGCGCCGACGAGCGAGACACCGAGCACGAGCAGGATCAGCGCACCGTTGAGGATGGCCGACTGCTCCGACTCGTTGCGCAGCTCGCGGGCCTTCTGCTCCATCTCGCCGAGCAGCGTCAGCTCGATCTTGGACATCGCGTCGATCTTGGTGGTGTCGGCGTCGATCCAGTCCTTGTAGGACCGCTTGTCCTGGAGCTTGATGCCGCCTTCCTGCTCGAGGACGCGCTTGGCGTACTCGTTGGCGGCCTTGATCGCCGGGTTGCCGCCGTCGATGGGAGCGGTCAGCTCACCGGCGTTGCCCGCGTAGATCTTGCTGAACGTCTGCAGCTCGGAGCGCTCGCCCTCGTTGGCGCTGAGGCCGAAGGTGCGGTCGGTCTCGGAGATCTTGCCGTACTGGCTGTCATTCGCCGGCAGCGCCGCGGCGATGATCGCGCGCTGTACGGACGCGTACTCCTTGGCCGAGGAGAAGGCGGCCAGCGAACGCGTGCGCTGGATCATGTCCGGGTTGCTCGTCGCCTGCGCCATGTCCTGCGACAGGTCGAGGAGCTGCTCGACGAGCTTGCTGTAGGCCTCGACGGTCTGCGAGGTCGTGCCCTCGCCGAAGGCCTTCTTGCGGACGTCGTTGATGCCCTGGAGCTGCTGGGTGATCTGGACCGCACTGTGCCGGACGCCGAGGAGGCCCTTCTCGCCGTCGGTGTCGTTGAGGTCCTGGGTGCCCTGCAGGAAGTTGCGGTAGACGCGGTCGGTCTTCTCGCGTGCGCCCTTGACCGTGTAGTCGGAGGCGTCCGCGCCGTGGGCGAGGGGGCCCGCCGACTTGTCGCGCTCCTCCTGGAGCGCCGCGGCCAGCTCGGTGGCCTGCTTGGTCATCTCGGTCAGCAGCTTCATGTTGTCGAGCTGCTGGATCTCGTCCATGGACGAGTTGATGCGGAGCGCGCCGAGGGAGGTCGCCGTGATCACGGGGAGCGCGAGCAGCGACACCAGGCGCGTGGAGATGCGCCAGTTGCGCAGGGCTATTCGCGAGCCGGGGCCGGTGGGCTTCTTGGCGCCGGCCGAACCCTTGCCCTTGGCGGGGGCGGCCGCCGCGCCGCTGCCCGTGGCTCCCTGGCGCGTGGCGCCGGGACCGCTGTCGCCGGGCGTACCCGGTGCGGGGCTCTGGGCGTGCTGGGGCGAGGAGCCGCGCTCCGGCTCCGCCGGAGCACTCCCTCGGCCGTGGTCGGCCTGGGGAGACCCCTTGCCATCCCTCTTGAAACGTCCCTGCACTAGCGTCGCAACCTCTGGACCAGGCGTCCTGCCGGATAACGGCGGGACGGTGTCGGCGTCGTGGGGCGGCGAGCGCCCCATGGGTGGTCGTGAGTGACCGGCGCTGCTCCCCCTTCCCGCCGCCACTCGGCGCTGCGTTGCGCCCCTGCGCGCCGGTTCGATCCCGCGGCGGTCCCGGGAATTCCAGCACAGTGCCGGATCTCCAACAAGGCCCGTGTGTCGCGCCACGACCTACGTGACTGGGTGTGAGTGCGGGGTCACGAGACGTAGAAAGTGATCTAGTAGAAAACGGACTCATGCCCACAAAGCTTCTACCGGTGGGGGGTGTCCCAGTCTTCATGATCAGGAGCGGAATGGTGCCTTCAGTGGCGCAATGTCCGTTTCCAACTGGCTGACCCTGGGCCGGAATTGACCCATTTGTCGGCTCACTCGTGAGCAAACTCACACGAAGATCATGGCGTCTTCCGGACTTTCGCCGGGAATTGGATGTTTAGCCTGACGCTTTACAGGGATGGCGCATCCGACAATCGCGTCCGCCACGGGCGCCCCAACCGACGAGGTCCGAACAGCAGATGAAGACGGTCAAGTCCACGATGTTCCGCAACATAGCCAACCCGCGCCGCACCACGCTCGCGCATCTCACGGACGCGGACGACTTCCAGGCCGCCCCGGCCCAGCCGGACCACGCCGCCGAGCTCCCGACCCAGACGGCCAACCCCAAGCGCACGATCCTGATGACGGTCCCGGAAGAGGCCGCCGCGTCCGCGGTCTGAGGCAAGGGGACGACGCAGCCCGTCCGGCGTTTGCGGACGAGCCGCGAAGCGGCGACGGGCCGAGCCGAGGGCGGGGGTACCGGTGAAGGCGCGGGCCCACCGAAGCGACGTCGTCAGCAGGCCGCAGGCCCCCGCGTTAGCCTGGAGCGTCATACCGCAACCACCCCAAGAGGCTAGAGCGTGCGCATCGCCAGGTTCTCCATCGACGGCAATGTCGGCTACGGCGTAGTCGAGGGGGAGAGCACCCCCGGCAAAGAGGGCGAGCTCGTCCTCGACATCATCAAGGGCATCCCGTACGCCGACTTCGAGCTGTCCGGCACGAAGGTCCCGCTGAGCAAGGTGCGCCTGCTGCCGCCGGTGCTCCCGAACAAGATCGTGGGCATCGGCCGCAACTACGCGGACCACGCCGCGGAACTCGGCAACGAGGTCCCCGACATCCCGGTCGCCTTCTTCAAGCCGTCCACCTCGGTGATCGGCCCCGGCGACACCGTCACCTACCCCTCGTTCTCGCAGGAGCTGCACCACGAGGCGGAGCTGGCCGTGGTCATCGGCCGGATGTGCCGGGACGTCCCGCGCGAGCGCGCCCGCGAGGTCGTCCTCGGCTACACCTGCGCCAACGACGTCACCGCGCGCGACGTCCAGCGCCGCGAGAACCAGTGGGCCAGGGCCAAGGGCTTCGACAGCTCCTGCCCGCTCGGCCCCTGGGTGGAGACGGAGCTCGACCCCTCCGACCTCACCATCCAGTGCACGGTCAACGGCGAACAGCGCCAGCTGGGCCGCACGGCCGAGATGGTCCGCTCCGTCGAGGACCTGATCGCGCACATCTCCGAGGCCATGACGCTGCTCCCCGGCGACGTCATCCTCACGGGCACCCCGGCCGGCGTCGGGCCCCTCCACGACGGCGACGAGGTCGCCGTCACCATCGAAGGCATCGGCACTCTCACCAACAAGGTGATCAAGCGTGGCTAACGCGACCCCCGTACGCGTACGGTTCTGTCCCTCGCCGACCGGCAACCCCCATGTGGGCCTGGTCCGCACCGCCCTCTTCAACTGGGCCTACGCCCGGCACAACGAGGGCACCCTGGTCTTCCGCATCGAGGACACCGACGCGGCCCGCGACTCGGAGGAGTCGTACCAGCAGCTCCTCGACTCGATGCGCTGGCTGGGCTTCGACTGGGACGAGGGCCCCGAGGTCGGCGGCCCGCACGCGCCGTACCGGCAGTCGCAGCGCATGGAGACCTACAAGGACGTCGCGGCCAGGCTCCTCGAAGCCGGCCACGCCTACCCCTGCTACTGCACGACCGAGGAGCTGGACGCCCGCCGCGAGGCCGCCCGCGCCGCCGGCAAGCCGTCCGGCTACGACGGCCACTGCCGCGACCTCACCGACGAGCAGGTGCGGGCGTACGAGGCCGAGGGCCGCAGCCACATCGTCCGCTTCCGGATGCCCGACGAGGCCACCACCTTCACCGACCTGGTCCGCGGCGAGATCACTGTCCAGCCGGAGAACGTCACGGACTACGGCATCGTCCGCGCGAACGGCGCCCCGCTGTACACGCTGGTCAACCCGGTCGACGACGCCCTGATGGAGATCACCCACGTCCTGCGCGGCGAGGACCTGCTCTCCTCCACGCCCCGCCAGATCGCCCTCTACAAGGCGCTGATCGAGCTGGGCATCGCGACCACGATCCCCGAGTTCGGCCACCTGCCGTACGTGATGGGCGAGGGCAACAAGAAGCTCTCCAAGCGCGACCCGCAGGCGTCCCTGAACCTCTACCGCGAGCGCGGCTTCCTGCCCGAGGGCCTGCTGAACTACCTGTCCCTGCTCGGCTGGTCCTTCTCCGCGGACCAGGACGTCTTCTCCATCTCCGACATGGTGGCGAAGTTCGACGTGGCGGACGTGAACCCCAACCCCGCCCGCTTCGACCTGAAGAAGGCCGAGGCGATCAACGCCGACCACATCCGCATGCTGGACGTGAAGACGTTCGCCGAGGCCTGCGAGCCCTGGCTGCGGGCCCCGCACGCCAACTGGGCGCCCGAGGACTTCGACGAGGCGGCCTGGCAGGCCATCGCGCCGCACGCGCAGACCCGCCTCAAGGTCCTCTCCGAGATCACCGACAACGTCGACTTCCTGTTCCTGCCGGAGCCGGTCTTCGACGAGGCCAGCTGGGCGAAGGCCATGAAGGAGGGCTCCGACGCCCTCCTGCGCACGGCCCGCGCCAAGCTGGAGGCGGCCGACTGGAGCTCCCCGGAGTCCCTCAAGGAGGCCGTCCTGGCCGCCGGTGAGGAGCACGGTCTGAAGCTCGGCAAGGCCCAGGCCCCGGTCCGCGTCGCCGTCACCGGCCGCACGGTCGGCCTGCCCCTCTTCGAGTCCCTGGAGATCCTGGGCAAGGACAAGACGCTGACCCGCATCGACGCGGCCCTGGCGAAGCTCACCGCCTGACCCCCGGCGCCCACGAAGGACCCGGAAGCCCCCTGGGGCTTCCGGGTCCTTTCGCATACCGTCGAAGACATGCCGATCAAAGCCGTGGTCTGGGACATCGATGACACGATCTTCGACTACGCGCGCGCCGACACCGCGGGCATGCAGGCGCACCTCGCCGCCGAAGGGCTCCTGGAGCGGTACGAGTCCGCGGAGCGCGCACTGGAGCTCTGGCGGCGGCTCACCCAGCGCCACTGGGCCCGCTTCGGCGCGGGTGAGGTCGCCTTCGAGCAGCAGCGCCGCGACCGCGTACGGGACTTCCTCGACGCCCCGGCGCTCTCCGACCCCGACGCCGACGCCTGGTTCACCCGCTATGTCGGGCACTACGAAGCGGCCTGGTCGCTCTTCCCCGACACCGAGGCGACCCTGCGGGCGCTCGCCGGTGACTACCGCCAGGCGGTGCTCTCCAACTCCGCGCTGGTCGTCCAGGACCGCAAGCTGACGATCCTCGGCATCCGCGGCCACTTCGAGGCGGTCCTGTGCGCCGCCGACCTGGGCTTCTCCAAACCCGCCGCGGAGGCCTTCCACGCGGTCTGCACGACGCTGGGCCTGGAGCCCGCCGAGATCGCCTACGTCGGGGACCAGCCGGAGATCGACGCGCGGGGCGCCCGGGACGCCGGTCTGGTCGGGATCTGGCTCGACCGCAACGGCGCGGCGGGGGAGGGCCCGTCGGGCGTGCACCGCATCACGCGCCTCTGTGAGCTGCCCGCGCTGCTGCGTGCGGATACCCGTTTTGGAGCGCCGTCCACCTTCGGGTAATGTTCTTCCTGCGCCGCCCGAGAGGGCCGAAAGGTCCGGCCGGGAGACGCAAGTCAAACAAAACCCCCACCGGGGGTTGCGCTTTGATGGCCTATGGTGTAATTGGCAGCACGACGGTTTCTGGTTCCGTTAGTCTAGGTTCGAGTCCTGGTAGGCCAGCTCGCAGAGCTCATCTGCAATCGCGGGTGTTCGTTCACGGACACAGCATCCGCAAAGCCCCCGTTGTGTAGCGGCCTAGCACGCTGCCCTCTCAAGGCAGTAGCGCCGGTTCGAATCCGGTCGGGGGTACAGATCCTTCCCGCGGGGACAGATCGGGTCGCACCCACTGTCCCTGATGCAGGATCGCTAGGGCCCCCGTTGTGTAGCGGCCTAGCACGCCGCCCTCTCAAGGCGGTAGCGCCGGTTCGAATCCGGTCGGGGGTACGGTTGGTACTGGACCTGGTCTAGACCACATTGGGCTATGGTGTAATTGGCAGCACGACGGTTTCTGGTTCCGTTAGTTTAGGTTCGAGTCCTGGTAGCCCAGCTGGATCAAGTGAATACGCAAGATCCTTGCCCCCGTTGTGTAGCGGCCTAGCACGCCGCCCTCTCAAGGCGGTAGCGCCGGTTCGAATCCGGTCGGGGGTACAAGAAACGACAGAGGGCCTTCCCGTCAGGGAGGGCCCTCTCGTTATTCCCCGGGCGCATGCCGCCCGTAGCGCCGGCCGGACTCCTCGGCCTGGGACATGCGGCGCAGGCTCAGCAGGACCGGTTCGTACAGCACGGTGAGCGCGACCGCCGCCTCCAACTGCTCGTCCGGCGACTCGTACCGCTCGATCAAGTCCAGGTCGGCGACGGCCAGTTGACGGCCCGCGCGCGCGTACGGCGCCAAGTCCGCCACGCCGCACGGGTATCCGAGCCGCGCCAGGGTGCCCACCGCGGTCACCAGCATCCGATAGGCCGGCGCCTGCGCCCCGTACTCCCGTGCGCCCTTCCAGCCGAGCTGCTCCAGCAGGGCGTCCACCGTCCGGCGCGCCTGCTCCTCGGAGGCGTCCGGCTCGGTGGACTCCGGGCCGTGCGGCAGGGCCCATACCGCCGTCCCCAGGCGGGAGTTGTGGTCCAGCGAGTCGTCCTCCAGCGCGGTGAGCACCTCGCGCGCCGACGCGATCGGCACCCGGCCCACCTGGACCAGCGCCCGCACCAGCCGGAGCCGCCGCAGATGGTTGTCGTCGTACTCGGCCTGCGTCGCCGTCACACGGTGGCCCGGCGGGAGCAGCCCCTCGCGCAGGTAGTACTTGATCGTGGCCGTGGCGACCCCGCTGCGCCGGCTCAGTTCCGCCAGTCTCATCGGTACGTGCCTCCTCTTGCGCTCCTCTTTGGAGAGTGGCACTATCCAAACATGGATAGCGGAACTATCCAAAGTTCGGCCGAGGCTTCATCAAGGGGGAACCGTCATGAGCGGCAAGCCGATCGAAGGGCGCATGACCGACGCGGCGGAGGGCGGCGTGGTCGTCTTCCACATCGGGATGCGCATCAACTCCTTCCGCGCCGTCCGCAGCTGGTGGCCCGTCTTCCTCGCGATGCCCCGCATGCTCAAGGAGCTGTCGCGGGACCGGGAGAGCGGAATGCTGGGCTACCGGCTCCTGTTCGGCGGGGCGCGCCTGTTGTATGTGGTCCAGTACTGGGAGTCCCAGGAGAAGCTGCTGGCCTACTCGGTGGCCCCGGACCGGACGCACCGGCCCGCCTGGGCGGCCTTCAATCGCCGCCTGAAGGAGGGCAGGGGCAAGGTCGGCTTCTGGCACGAGACGTTCGTCGTGCCGGCCGGCGCCCATGAGGCGGTGTACGTGAACATGCCGCGGTTCGGTCTGGGCGAGGCCGCCGGTGTCGTACCGGTCGGGCGTCGCGGGGACCGGGCGGCGGACCGCCTGAAGGCGGCCTGAGGCGGGACCCGGGGTACGAGAAAAGCGCCGGAAGGGACCGCCGCGGCGTTGAGGCGGTTCCTTCCGGCGCTGAGCTGTGTACGGGCCGGCGTTTCTGGCGCCGGGGGATCAGCCGCCGGTGCGGCGCAGGGCTTCGGAGAGGCGCCCGGCGGCGTCGATGACCGCCTGGGCGTGCATGCGGCCGGGGTGGCGGGTCAGGCGCTCGATCGGTCCGGAGACCGAGACGGCGGCGACCACGCGGTTGGAGGGGCCCCGCACGGGCGCGGACACGGACGCGACGCCCGGCTCGCGCTCGCCGATCGACTGGGCCCAGCCCCGGCGCCGCACGCCGGAGAGGGCGGTCGCGGTGAACCGGGCGCCCTGGAGGCCGCGGTGCAGCCGCTCCGGCTCCTCCCAGGCCATCAGGATCTGCGCCGACGAACCCGCCTTCATGGTGAGCGTCGAGCCGACCGGGACGGTGTCCCGGAGGCCCGAGAGACGCTCCGCCGCGGCCACGCAGATGCGCATGTCGCCCTGGCGGCGGTAGAGCTGCGCGCTCTCGCCCGTGACGTCGCGCAGATGCGTGAGGACCGGGCCCGCCGTGGCGAGCAGGCGGTCCTCGCCCGCCGCCGCCGCGAGCTCCGCGAGACGGGGGCCGAGGATGAAACGGCCCTGCATGTCCCGGGCCACTATCCGGTGGTGTTCCAGTGCCACGGCCAGTCGGTGGGCCGTGGGTCGTGCGAGCCCGGTGGCCGCGACCAAGCCCGCGAGGGTGGCCGGACCGGACTCCAGGGCGCTCAAGACAAGGGCCGCCTTGTCCAGAACGCCGACGCCGCTAGAGTTGTCCATGCGTCGATACTCGCGTCTCACTCTGTGAAACGCAAGTTCAAATTTCTGCGATACCCGCCACTCTGTAGGGGCGATCCGCGGACCAACGGATCGGCGGTCCACGTGCGGTACGAGGGGTACGCGCGTCGGCCACCACATTCTCTAGTTGAGCCGGCGAACCGGCCGGTCGGAGGGAAAGCGATGGGTAGGACACTGGCGGAGAAGGTCTGGGACGACCACGTCGTCCGGCGCGCCGAGGGCGAGCCCGACCTCCTCTTCATCGATCTGCACCTGCTGCACGAGGTGACCAGCCCGCAGGCCTTCGACGGCCTCCGCCAGGCCGGCCGCCCGGTACGGCGGGTCGACCTCACCATCGCGACCGAGGATCACAACACCCCGACCCTCGACATCGACAAGCCCATCGCCGACCCGGTCTCGCGCGTCCAGCTGGAGACGCTGCGCAAGAACTGCGCCGACTTCGGCGTGCGCCTGCACCCGCTGGGCGACGTCGAGCAGGGCGTCGTCCACGTGGTGGGACCGCAGCTGGGACTGACCCAGCCCGGCACCACGGTGGTCTGCGGCGACTCGCACACCTCCACCCACGGCGCCTTCGGCGCGCTGGCGTTCGGCATCGGCACCTCCCAGGTGGAGCACGTCCTGGCCACCCAGACGCTGCCGATGGCCCGCCCCAAGACCATGGCCATCACCGTCGACGGCGAACTGCCGGACGGCGTCACGGCCAAGGACCTGATCCTCGCGATCATCGCGCAGATCGGCACCGGCGGCGGCCAGGGCTACGTCCTGGAGTACCGCGGCTCGGCCATCGAGAAGCTCTCGATGGAGGCCCGCATGACCATCTGCAACATGTCCATCGAGGCGGGCGCCCGCGCCGGGATGATCGCCCCGGACGCGACCACCTTCGACTACATCAAGGGCCGCGCCCACGCCCCGCAGGGCGAGGACTGGGACGCCGCGGTGGCGTACTGGGAGACCCTGAAGACCGATGACGACGCGGTCTTCGACGCCGAGGTCTACATCGACGCCGCCTCGCTGGCCCCGTTCGTCACCTGGGGCACCAACCCGGGCCAGGGAGCGCCGCTTTCGGCCCACGTCCCCGATCCCGCTTCGTACGAAGACGCTTCGGAGCGCTTCGCCGCCGAAAAGGCCCTGGAATACATGGGGTTGACCGCCGGGCAGCCGCTGCGGGACATCAAGGTCGACACCGTCTTCGTAGGTTCCTGCACCAACGGCCGCATCGAGGACCTGCGGGCGGCGGCCTCCATCGTCGAGGGCCGCAAAGTCGCCGACGGCGTACGGATGCTGGTCGTCCCCGGCTCGGTCCGGGTCGCCCTGCAGGCCGTGGAGGAGGGCCTGGACAAGGTCTTCACCGCCGCGGGGGCCGAATGGCGGCACGCGGGCTGCTCGATGTGTCTGGGCATGAACCCCGACCAACTCGCGCCCGGCGAGCGCTCGGCCTCCACGTCGAACCGCAACTTCGAGGGCAGGCAGGGCAAGGGCGGGCGCACCCACCTGGTCTCCCCGCAGGTCGCCGCCGCCACCGCGGTCACCGGCCACCTGTCCTCGCCCGCCGACCTGTCCGACGCCCCCGTCACCGCCGGAGT
Source organism: Streptomyces sp. NPDC041122 (assembly GCF_055592445.1). Taxonomy (NCBI): domain Bacteria; kingdom Bacillati; phylum Actinomycetota; class Actinomycetes; order Kitasatosporales; family Streptomycetaceae; genus Streptomyces; species Streptomyces sp. NPDC041122. The sequence continues at coordinate 165,711 of NZ_JBVIYQ010000011.1, forward strand.
CTGAGACCCATGGAAGCATTCACCACGCACACCGGCCGGGCCGTTCCGCTGCGCCGCAGCAACGTCGACACCGACCAGATCATCCCCGCCCACTGGCTGAAGAAGGTCACCAGGGACGGCTTCGAGGACGGGCTCTTCGAGGCCTGGCGCAAGGACCCCGAGTTCGTCCTCAACCGCCCCGAGCGCCAGGGCTCCACGGTCCTGGTCGCGGGCCCCGACTTCGGCACCGGCTCCTCCCGCGAGCACGCCGTGTGGGCGCTGCAGAACTTCGGCTTCAAGGCGGTCATCTCCTCCCGCTTCGCCGACATCTTCCGCGGCAACTCGCTGAAGAACGGCCTGCTCACCGTGGTGCTCGACCAGCCGGTCGTGGACGCCCTGTGGGAGCTGACGGAGCGCGATCCGCAGGCCGAGATCACGGTTGACCTGCGGGATCGCCAAGTCCGCGCGGAGGGCGTCACCGCCGACTTCGAGCTCGACGAGAACGCCCGCTGGCGGCTCCTGAACGGCCTGGACGACATCAGCATCACCCTGCAGAACGAGCCGGACATCGCCGCGTACGAGGCGGAGCGCCCCGCGTACAAGCCGCGGACCGTGCGGGTCTGACAGCGCGGAACACCCCCGCAACACCCTGACGTACCCCCAATCGTGGACGGTTGGGGGTACATCTGTGTGTGGCCCCCGGCCGGCCCCGCTGACCTGAACGGGTGGTCTCAACTCCCTTGTCGGACACGGAAGAAGAGGCCGGAAATCCCCTTGTACTCGGCGGGACGGGGTACCCTCGGAACGGCTGCGGACGGCGGCAGTTACCCCCTGCGGAGGCGACAACTCGCCCCAGATGGCACAATCGGTGCATGGGACGTGACAGCCAACTCGAGCTCTACGGGCTCGTCGCGGACCAACTGAAGGAAGCGCACGCAAGGGTGCGCGCACTGCAAGTCCCGGAGGGCGTACGGATGGCGCTGACCCGGAAGCTGCTGGTCATTACGGCCGCGGCCAAACACGATCTCGCCGATGCGGCAAGGCGTCTGGAGCGATTGATGGTGACTCTCGACGAAGCGGACGAGGGCCGATTCCCCCAAGACACCTGATCCGCAGCCTCAACGGGCCTTCGAGGAACTCCGAGATGGGCCACTCCGTTGCGGCACAAGGGTGATTAGCCCGTTTCGTGTTTGATTTGCGGTATATATCTGCCTAACGTGCGAAAAAGCCGGAGTATTTCGCTCCCGGCAATGTCTCCGAAGGGGAAGACGTGAACAAGGCGCAGCTCGTAGAAGCGATTGCCGACAAGGTGGGTGGCCGTCAGCAGGCCGCCGACGCCGTGGACGCGGTCCTGGACGCCATCGTCCGTGCCGTCGTCAGCGGTGACCGGGTTTCGGTCACCGGTTTCGGCTCGTTCGAGAAGGTCGACCGCCCGGCCCGTTACGCCCGCAACCCGCAGACCGGTGAGCGCGTGCGGGTCAAGAAGACCTCGGTTCCGCGCTTCCGCGCCGGTCAGGGCTTCAAGGACCTGGTCAGCGGCTCGAAGAAGCTCCCGAAGAACGACGTCGCGGTCAAGAAGGCGCCCAAGGGCAGCCTGACCGGCGGCGCTTCGGCGACCGTCAAGAAGGCCGCGGCCAAGAAGGCCACCGCCAAGAAGTCGGCCGCGAAGACCACGGCGACGGCCAAGAAGGCGACGGCGAAGAAGACCACCGCCAAGAAGGCCACCCCCACGGCGAAGAAGGCGGCCGCCAAGAAGAGCACCGCCAAGAAGTCGGCCGCGAAGACCACGGCGACGGCCAAGAAGGCGACGGCGAAGAAGACCACCGCCAAGAAGGCCACCCCCACGGCGAAGAA
>NZ_JBVIYQ010000011.1:167641-296630 GCF_055592445.1 Streptomyces sp. NPDC041122
AAGGCCACGGCCAAGAAGACCGCGCCGGCCAAGAAGGCCACCGCCAAGAAGGCGCCCGCCAAGAAGTCGACGGCGCGCAAGACGACCGCCAAGAAGGCCACGGCCCGCAAGAAGTAGGGGCACGAGGGCACTCACGCGCCGGGCCGGACTCCCACGGGGGAGCCCGGCCCGCGTCGTGTGTCCCCGCCTTCCCGGCTGTCCCGGCTTTCCCGGCCGGTTCCGCCGGTCCTAGAACGTCTGCAGGGTCACCAGGGTGATGCGGCGCGCCTCGCCCTCGCCGTCGACCTCGATGCGCACGCGCTGGCCCGGCCGCAGCAGCCGCAGCCCGCCCGCGTCGAACGCGGGCGCCCCGAAGGGCACGGGGGTGCCGTCGTCGAGCAGCACGCTGCCGCTGCGGGTCTCGGAGTCGTACGTGTACGCGGTGGCCTGCATGGGGAGCAGCGTACTCAGTCCGCGATGAGCAGCCGGGCCGCGGCCGCCGCGGTGCGCGGCCCCACGCCGAGCGCGAAGGCGGCCCGCAGGTCCTCGCCGGTGTCCACGTCCTGCCGTACGGAATCGACTCCGGCGAGTCGGAGTTCCACCGCTCCGGACGCCGCGTGCCGGGCCCGTGAGGCCGTACCGAACGCGGGGCGCAATTCCGTTCCGGCCTTCGCGCACAGCAGCGTCGTGCCGATTCCCGCGGCATCCGGCATGAATGCGCGGGGAAATGCGGCGGCCTCGTCGAGGGCACGCGCCAATTCCGGCGGGCGCAGGGCCGGCAGATCGGCGTTCAGGGCCGCGACGGGAGCCTCGGGGCGTTCGGCGCGCACCAGGGCCGCGCCGTGGGCCAGAGCGGCGTTGAGGCCGCCACCGGGGGCGTCGGGGACGACGCGGGCGCCCAGCGCCACCAGCTCGCGGCGCGCGAGGGCGTCGTCCGTGACGACCGCCACATCCCGCACCGCCGGGCACGCGAGCACCGCGGCCACGGTGTCCTGCGCGAACGCCAGGGCCAGGCCGGGGCGCAGCCCCTCACCGGAGGCGGCGGCGAGCCTGCTCTTGGCGCGCGCCAGCGGTTTCAGGGGGATGACCAGGGTCCACTGCACGGGCGCTCCGTCCTTCGCGTCGCGCCCATTGTGACCTGCTGAGGGGCCGGGACGCGGGGGAGCGGGGAGGGGGTGGTGCGCGGGGTCCGCACACAGGAGCGGTGGCGGAAGTCGGGTGGGCGTACGGTGTTCTCGACAGACCGGCAGCCTGGGGCGACACTTGTGCGGCCGAACAGGCTCATGGAGGAAGGTGTCCGCGTGTCCCGCCGCAGAATCGGCTTCTGGTACCGCCTTGCGGCGGTGATTGCAAAACCGCCGCTGGTGGTTCTGTTCAAGCGGGACTGGCGAGGAATGGAGCACATTCCTGCTGATGGTGGATTCATCACCGCGGTCAATCACAACTCCCATATCGACCCGTTCTCGTACGCGCACTTCCAGTACAACACCGGACGAGTGCCGCGTTTCCTGGCAAAGGACGGCCTTTTCAAGGGCGGTTTCGTCGCCAAGGTCATGAAGGGCACGGGCCAGATCCCGGTCTACCGCGAGACCACGAACGCGCTCGACGCCTTCCGTGCCGCGGTCGACGCCATCGAGCGCGGCGAGTGCGTCGCCTTCTACCCCGAGGGCACCCTCACCAGGGACCCCGACATGTGGCCGATGACGGCCAAGTCCGGGGCCGCGCGGGTCGCCCTGAAGACCCAGTGCCCGGTGATCCCCGTCGCCCAGTGGGGCGCCAACCTCGCGCTCGCGCCGTACAGCAAGAAGCCCTCCTTCTTCCCGCGCAAGACCCTCCAGGTGAAGGCGGGCCCGCCCGTCGACCTGTCGCGCTTCTACGGCAAGGAGCCGACGGCCGAGGTGCTGCGCGAGGTGACCGAGGCCATCATGGCCGCGATCACCGAACTCCTGGAGGAGGTCCGGGGCGAGAAGGCCCCCGAGACGCCGTACGACCCCCGCAGGGCGCGGCGGGAACAGCGACGCAAGGCAGCCGCCCGCAGCGCCGCGCAGGGCACGGCAGAGAGCACCCCAGAGAGCACCCCGGAGGACAGCAAGTGACGAACCCCGTGAACTCGGCGGGCCGCGTGAAGGCCGCCGTCTTCGGAACGGGCTCCTGGGGTACGGCCTTCGGCATGGTGCTCGCCGACGCGGGCTGCGACGTCACCCTGTGGGGCCGCCGCGCCGAACTCGTCGACGCAGTCAACTCCACGCGGACCAACCCGGACTACCTCCCCGGCGTCGCGCTCCCCGAGAACCTGCGGGCGACCACCGACCCCGCGGAGGCCGCCGCGGACGCCGACTTCACGGTGCTCGCCGTGCCCTCGCAGACGCTGCGCGGGAACCTCGCCGCATGGGCGCCGCTGCTGACCCCGCGAACCGTGCTCGTCTCCCTCATGAAGGGCGTCGAACTGGGCTCCGCGATGCGGATGAGCGAAGTGATCGAGGACGTCACCAAGGTCGCCGCGGACCGCGTCGCCGTCGTCACCGGGCCCAACCTCGCCCGCGAGATCGCCGCACGGCAGCCCGCCGCCGCCGTGGTGGCCTGCCGGGACGAGGCCATCGCCCGGCGCCTTCAGACGGCCTGCCACACGCCGTACTTCCGCCCGTACACCAACACCGACGTGGTGGGCTGCGAGCTCGGCGGGGCGGTCAAGAACGTCATCGGCCTCGCCGTCGGCATCGCGGACGGCATGGGCCTCGGCGACAACGCCAAGGGCTCGCTCATCACCCGCGGCCTCGCCGAGACCACCCGGCTCGGGCTCGCCATGGGCGCCGACCCGCTGACGTTCTCCGGACTCGCGGGGCTGGGCGACCTGGTGGCGACCTGTTCGTCGCCGCTGTCGCGCAACCACACCTTCGGCACCAACCTCGGCAAGGGCATGACCCTGCAGGAGACCATCGCGGTCACCAAGCAGACCGCCGAGGGCGTCAAGTCCTGCCAGTCCGTGCTGGATCTGGCCCGCAGGCACGGCGTCGACATGCCGATCACGGAGACGGTCGTCGGCATCGTGCACGAGGGCACGCCCCCCGTGGTCGCCCTCAAGGACCTCATGTCGCGCAGCGCCAAGCCCGAACGCCGCTGACGCCAGGCCTGACTCCGCACGGGCCAGCGGGTACCCTCAACGCGATATGAGCAGCGAGAACCTCCCCCAGAGCCCTGAGCCGCGCCCCGAGCCGAGCTCTGGGCAGCCGCTCCGCAAGCCGCGCGTGGCCGTCGTGTTCGGCGGCCGCAGCTCGGAGCACGGCATCTCCGTCGTCACGGCCGGCGCCATCCTCGGCGCCATCGACCGCACCAAGTACGACGTCCTGCCGATCGGCATCACCACGGACGGCCGTTGGGCGCTGACGGCCGACGAGCCCGAGCGGATGGCCATCGCCGACCGCAGGATGCCGAACGTCACCGAACTCGCCGACTCCGTGGAGGGCGGCGTCGTCCTGCCGGTCGACCCCGGCAACCGCGAGGTCGTCTACAGCGAGCCGGGCTCCGTGCCCAAGGCGCTCGGCGAGGTCGACGTCGTCTTCCCGATGCTGCACGGCCCCTACGGAGAGGACGGCACCCTCCAGGGGCTGCTCGAACTCTCCGGAGTGCCCTATGTGGGCTCCGGTGTCCTCGCCTCGGCCGTCGGCCAGGACAAGGACTACATGAAGCGGGTGTTCGCCTCCTTCGGGCTGAACGTCGGCCCGTACCTGGTGATCCGCCCCCGCGAGTGGCGCCAGGACGAGGCGGGCGCGCGGCAGCGCATCGCCGACTTCGCCGGTGAGCACGGCTGGCCGCTGTTCATCAAGCCCGCGCGCGCGGGCTCCTCGATCGGCATCACGAAGGTCGACTCCTTCGACGGCCTGGACGAGGCGATCGCCGAGGCGCAGCGCCACGACCCCAAGATCCTCGTCGAGGCGCTGCTGCGCGGCCGCGAGATCGAGTGCGGCGTCCTGGAGTTCGAGGACGGCCCGCGGGCGAGCGTCCCGGCCGAGATCCCGCCGGTGCAGACGCACGACTACTACGACTTCGAGGCCAAGTACATCGACTCGACGCCCGGCATCGTGCCGGCGCCGCTGACGCCCGAGGAGACCGCCGAGATCCAGCGGCTCGCGGTCGAGGCGTTCGAGGCGGCGTCCTGCGAGGGCCTGGTGCGCGCGGACTTCTTCCTCACCGAGGACGGCCGGTTCGTGATCAACGAGATCAACACGATGCCGGGCTTCACGCCCATCTCGATGTACCCGCAGATGTGGGAGAAGAGCGGCGTCGGCTACGCGGAGCTGGTGGACCGGCTCATCCAGTCGGCCCTGAACCGCTCCACGGGGCTGCGCTAGCGCGGGCCCGGGAGGCTCTAGGCGATCCCAGTGGGGATCGTCCTCCTGACGGGGGCGGCGAAGTCCGTGAGCGGGCCGAGGCCGTCCCCGGCCCGCTCCTCGGGCAGCGTCACCTCCACGTAAGCGAGCCGTGCCCCGGTGGTGAAGGTGTAGGAGCCGTCGTCGCGCTTCTGCAGGAGCCAGGCGACGCCGTTCACCTTCACGCTGTTCTGCGCGGCGTAGTCGGGGTCGATCATCTCCGGGGGCCGCGGCACACCGCAGCGCAGTATGATCGCCGGGTCTCCCCACCCGGCGGTCAGGTCCGACGTCGGCGCCGGATCGGTGCGCTCCAGCCCGTCGACTTCCCGCGGAAGGTGTTCGTGCAGATCCCGGCAGAGTCCGGCGGTCTTCGCGTCCGGGGAAGGAACCGCCACCGACGCCCCGTCGTCCGTAGAGGAGCAGGCTGTCGTGATCAACAGCGCGAGAGCGGACGTTCCCATGAGGAGGCGGCGCCGGCGACGGGGGATGTTCACCGGGCCAGGGTAGACGGGGGCTACAAGTGCACGACCGGGCAGGTCAGGGTTCGGGTGATGCCGTCCACTTGCTGGACCCTGGCGACCACCATGCGGCCGAGTTCGTCCACCGTGTCCGCCTGGGCGCGCACGATGACATCGTAGGGTCCGGTCACGTCCTCGGCCTGGATCACTCCAGCGATCTTGCCGATCAGCTCGGCGACGGTCGACGCCTTGCCGACCTCTGTCTGGATCAGGATGTACGCCTGTACCACGGAACCTCCAGGGCGGCCACGAGGATCATGTGGGGAGAAGGGACGCCACGGTACCGCGTCGCCGCTCGTCGCGGGGAGACCCGGGGGACCTGTGGCGCGCACATCGTGGTGGACGAAAAAGAGAAGCGGACGGTCATATCGACCGTACCGACGACAGACACGGCTCGCGACCGGGGGCCGCGCAGCGCGAAAGGGCATGGTGAGACTCGGTGAAGGGATCCGTGGGCGAGTTGGGGGAGTTCGGGCTCATCAGGGAGCTCACCTCGCGGCTCACCTCCACTCCGGCCGTACGGCTCGGCCCGGGGGATGACGCCGCGGTCGTGTCCGCTCCGGACCGCAGGGTCGTGGCGAGCACCGACATCCTCCTGGAGGGGCGGCACTTCCGCCGCGACTGGTCCACCGCGTACGACGTGGGCCGCAAGGCCGCCGCGCAGAACCTCGCCGACATCGCGGCCATGGGCGCCGTGCCGACCGCGCTGCTGCTCGGCCTGGTCGTCCCCGCCGAACTCCCCGCGAGCTGGCCCACCGAGCTGATGGACGGCCTCAGGGACGAGTGCCAGGTCGCGGGCGCCGCCGTGGTCGGCGGTGACGTCGTACGGGGCGACACCATCACCGTCGCGATCACCGCCCTCGGCGATCTGCGCAACCACGAACCGGTCACCCGCGCGGGCGCCCAGCCCGGCGACGTCGTCGCCGTGACCGGCTGGCTCGGCTGGTCCGCCGCCGGACACGCGGTGCTCTCCCGCGGCTTCCGCTCGCCGCGCGCCTTCGTGGAGGCCCATCGCAGGCCCGAGCCGCCGTACCACGCGGGCCCCGCGGCGGCCGGCCTCGGCGCGACCTCCATGACGGACGTCAGCGACGGCCTGATCGCCGACCTCGGGCACATCGCCGAGTCCAGCAAGGTGCGCATCGACATCCGCTCGGGAGATGTCGACGTGCCCTCGCAGATGAACGACATCGGGCAGGCCGTCGGCGTCGACCCGCTGCAGTGGGTGCTCAACGGCGGCGAGGACCACGCGATCGTGGCGACGTTCCCGCCGGACGTGAAGCTGCCCGCCCGCTGGAAGGTCATCGGCGAGGTGCTCAACCCCTCGGCGCTGCCCCAGGTGACCGTGGACGGCGCCCCCTGGACCAGCAAGGGCTGGGACCACTTCGGGGACAACGGGGACGCGGAGTGAGCGCGCCGCCGCGGGTCCTGACCGTCGCCGGGTCCGACTCCGGCGGCGGCGCCGGCATCCAGGCCGACCTGAAGACGATGCTCGCCCTGGGGACGCACGGCATGAGCGTCGTCACCGCCGTGACCGCACAGAACTCCCAAGGCGTCCAGGGCTTCTGGGAGCTTCCGGCGGAGGCGGTGCGGGCGCAGTACCGCAGCGTCGTCGACGACATCGGCGTCCAGGCCGTGAAGACCGGCATGCTCGCCTCGGCGGAACTGGTCGAGACGGTCGCGGACTTGCTCGCGGGCACGGACGCGCCGACGGTCGTCGACCCCGTCGGCGTCTCCAAGCACGGCGACTCGCTGCTCGCGGCGTCCGCGCTGGACTCCCTGCGCACCCGGCTGCTGCCGGTCGCCACCGTCGCCACGCCCAACCTCGACGAGGTGGCCCAACTCACCGGCATCGAGGTCGAATCGGAGGACGGGCTGCGACGCGCGGCGGACGCCGTCCTCGCGTACGGCCCCCGGTGGGTGCTCATCAAGGGCGGCCATCTGCGCGGCGACGCCGTGGACCTGCTCACCGACGGCTCCGAGGAGCACGTGCTGCGCGCGCCGCGCCACGACAACCGCCACACGCACGGCACGGGCTGCACCCTCGCCAGCGCCGTCGCCGCGCAGCTCGCCAAGGGACAGGACGTCCCGGAGGCGGTGGCGGCCGCCAAGGAGTACGTCACCGGGGCGATCGCCGCCGGGTTCGCACTCGGCGCCGGGATCGGGCCCGTGGACCACGGGTGGCGGTTCGCTCAGCCGTAGTCCTTGAGCGTGAGGCCGCTCGCCGCCCGGTCCGTCAGCCTCTTGAAGAGGCCGGCCAGCGGGCGGGAGCCGAGCAGACGGTACGCCCGGTCACGGCTGCGGATCTTCCGCCCGGTCGGCGGGGCGAGGAAGGGGCCGACGCGGTCCGAGGACTTCTGGCAGTTCCTGGCGTAGGCGCGGATCTCCGCCTCGTACGCGGCGAACCCGGCCCGGTGGTCGCCGCCCGCGGCCGCGAGCTCGCCGGCCAGGACGTACGCGGACACCAGGGCGGTGCCGGTCCCGATGCCGCCCATCGTGGCGCCGTACCCGGCGTCGCCGAGCAGCGCCACACGGCCCTGTGAGAGCCGGTCGACGTGGATCTGCGCGATGGCGTCGAAGTACAGGTCCGCGGCGCTCTCCAGGCCCGCCAGGGCCGTGGCGGCATGCTTCCACGCCAGACCGGCGAAGCGCTCCGCGAGGATCTCCTTGCGCCGGGCGGTGCCGTGCCGGTGGTGGTCGTCGCGGTCGGAGCCGAAGACGAGGACGACGCCCGCCCTGGTGGGGTCGCCGCCGTAGTTGTTGATCATCATGCTGCGGCCGGGCTCGGTGTAGATGCGGGCGGTGCGGTCGAGGCCGAGGTAATTGGGGATGCCGAAGGCCGCCACGTAGTGGCCGAGGTGGCGCAGGTACCGCGACTCGTCGCCGAAGACCAGGCGGCGGGTGCGGGAGTGCAGTCCGTCGGCGCCGACGACGAGGTCGAAACGGCGGGGCGCGCCCTGCTCGAAGGTTACGTCGACGCCTTCGGAGTCCTCGGTCAGCGAGGCGACGGAGTCCGCGAAGACGTACTCCACGTCGGCGCGGGTGCGCTCGTACAGGATCCGGGAGAGGTCGCCGCGGAGGATCTCCACGTCGCCGCTCATGAAGAACGCGGGCAGGTCCACCCGGTCCCGGTCGTCGGCCGCGACCACCGTCTGGCGGCCCATGTGTGTCTGGCGCCGGTGCACCTCGTCCCAGATGCCGGTGCGGCGCAGCACGGTGCGGTGCGTCGCGCCCCGGAAGTCGACGGCGAAGCCGCCCTCGCGCAGGGCGGGCGCCTTCTCGACGACGGTGACGCGGGCTCCGTACCGGGCCAGCCACAGGGCGAGCGCGGGTCCCGCGACGCCGGCGCCGGAGACCAGGACGGCCAGGTGGGCGAGGGGGCGGTCCGGGGTGGTGGGCGCGGGCGCCGTGCGGGGTGTCGGGTGAGGCGCTGTGCTGCCCCTCATGCGATGTGCCGTGCTGTCCGGCATGCGTTCTGTCATGCCGGGAGCTTCGGGGCGGCCGCTTACCGTACGCCTACCGTTCGCTGACCGCCGCCGCCCGCAGGGTCCGCCCCTGCTCGTAGGCCTCTGCGTACGCCGCGGGGGAGAGCCGTGCGCGGGCCGCCTCCTCCACGGGTACGACGTCGGGGTCGCCGGCGATCAGGAGGCCGCGCAGTCCGTGGGCGGCGCCCAGGAGCCGGGCGGCCTCCTCCGGATCCGCGGCCACGGCCGACGACGCCAACGCCTCGGCCACCTCCGCCAGTTCACCGCTGTCCGACACACGGGCGCCGCCGCCCGATGCCCGTACGTCGGCGCCGAAGGCCGAACCGCGGGCCTGCTCGAACCGGTCGGCGGCTTCCCGCGCGCGGGACTCGGCGAGCGCGGCGCGGCCGAGGCCGATCAGGATCCGCACCCGCTCCGCGCGGCTGAACCAGTTGGCGGCGCACGCCTGAAGAGCCGCGTCGTAGTGCACGCGCGCGCGTGCCGTGTCACCGGAGAGCCGGGCCACGTCGCCGAGCCCGCGCCGCGCGGTCGCCACCTTGTCGGGGATGCCGACGGCACGCGCGAGGGAGGCGGAGCGCGTGTAGTGGGCCGCCGCCGCCTCCAGGTCACCCCCGTGCAGCAGGACCGTGGCGCGCCGGTGCAGCAGGTCCGCGGTCTCCTCGGGCGCCGCCAACTCCCGTACGTGGACGAGACCTTCGTCGAGCAGCTCCAGGGCCCGCGCCCGGTCGCCCCGCCAGTCGGCGAACATGCCGAGCGGATCCAGGCAGTTGGCCATGCCCCAGCGGTCACCCGTCGTCCGGAAACCGGCGAGGGCACGCGCGAAGGCCGCCTCGGCCGCGTCCGCGCGGCCCGCGAACAGCTCCTGGAACCCGAGCCCGAGGTCCAGGAGGGCCGTCCCCCACGGGTCCGCGCCGACCTGGGCCCGCATCTGGTCCCGCATGGCCCGCGCGGGACCGCCGGCGATGGACCAGAGCACTACCAGGACGGGCAGCCGCAGCGGCCGTACGAGCGTGCCGAGCAGGCCGTCCGCGCGGGCGACGCGGGCGGGTTCGGCCGGGTCGGCGCCGTCCCCCGCGACGGTGTTGATCAGGCAGAGCAGGTACTCCTCGAAGAGGCCGTCCGGCGGTTCGGGGCCCACCGCCGCCAGCAACTCGACGGCGAGCGCGGTCCGCTCCCCGTACCGCCCGCGCAGCCGCCAGAACCAGGAGAGCGCGGCCATCAGGCGCAGCCCGTCGTGCGGTGCCGCGCGGGTCAGATGGCGCAGCGCGGCGTCCTGGTTCGGCTGCTCGGTGTTGAGCCGGGCCAGCCAGGGCAGCTGCCCGCCGCCGCGCAGCCGCGGCTCGGCCCGCTCGGCCAGGCGCAGGAAGTACGCGGCGTGCGCGTCCCGCAGCCGGTCCTCCTCGCCCGCGTCGGCGAGCTGGCGGGCGCAGTACGCGTGGATGGTCCGCAGCATGGCGTAGCGTCCCTCGACCACGTCGAGGAACGACTTCTCCGTGAGGGAGGCGAGCAGGTCCTCCGGGCGCCGGACCCCGCAGACCGCCTCGACGGCGTCGGAGGTGGCCCCTCCGGAGAAGACGGTCAGCCGCCGGGCGAGCTCCCGCTCCTCGGCGTCGAGCAGCTCCCAGCTCCACTCCACGACCGCGTGCAGCGTGCGGTGCCGGGGCGCCTTGGTGCGGTCCCCGCGCGAGAGCAGCCGGAAACGGTCGCCGATGCGGGCCGCGAGCTCGTCCAGGGTGAGGGTGCGCAGCCGGGCGGCGGCCAGCTCGATGGCGAGCGGCAACCCGTCGAGCGCCGCGCAGATCTCCTCGGTCAGCCGCCGGGCGTGCGCGTCCCGAGGGAGCGCCCGGTCGGGCCGTACGGCGGCCGCCCGGTCCGCGAAGAGCCGGGCGGCGGGCCCGGCGGCCAGCGGCGGCACCGGCCACAGCACCTCACCGGTGATCCCGAGCCCTTCCCGGCCGGTGGCGAGGACCCGCACCCGCGGGCAGGCGGCGAGCAGCAGCCCGGTGACCTGGGCGGCGTCGTCCACGAGGTGCTCGCAGTTGTCCAGGACGAGCAGCAGCTCCCGGTCGCGCAGCGCGGACAGCAGCCGCTCCGTGGCGTCGACGCCGTGCGGGTGGAAGCCGTCGCGCACGCCCAGGGCGGCGAGGACCGCGTGCGCCACCCGGGAGCCGTCGGCGAGCGGCGCCAGCTCCACGAAGCAGACGTCCAACAGCGGCCGGGCCACCTCGACGGCGAACCGCGTCTTGCCCGCGCCGCCGGGACCCGTGAGCGTGACCAGGCGCTCCTCGGACAGCAGCGCGCCGATCCGCGCGAGCGCCCCCTCACGCCCGACGAACCGCGTCAGCTGCGCGGGCACACCCCGCTGCCTGGCCGGTTCGCGGCCCCTCAGCAGCTCCAGGTGGAGCGCGGCGAGCTCCGGGGAGGGATCGGTGCCGAGCGCGTCCGCGAGGGCGTGCCGCGCCTCCTCGTACGCGGTGAGCGCCTCCGCGGGCCGCCCGCCCGCGTGCAGCGCCCGCATCAGCTGCCCGTGGAGCCGCTCGCTGAGCGGATGCCGGGCGAGCAGCCCGCGCACCTCCGGCACCAGCTCGGCGCCGCCGCCCAGCGCCAGCTCCGCCTCGACGCGGTCCTGCACGGCCGCGAGGCGCAGCTCGTCGAGGCGGACGAGGAGGGGCCCGGCCTCCGGCAGATCCACGAGAGCGGGCCCGCGCCACAGCCCGAGCGCCTCCCGCAGCAGAGCGGCGGCCCGCGCGGGGTCCCCGGCGTCCAGCGCCTCGCGTCCCGCGCGGGCCAGGCGCTCGAAGCGGTGCAGGTCCACGGCGCCGGGGGAGACGGCGAGGCGGTAGCCGCCGGGCGCGGCCTCGATGGCGAGGCCGAGCCGCCGCCGCAGCCGGGAGATCTGGGACTGCAGCGCGTTCGCGGCGCCGGCGGGCGGCTCGTCGCCGTAGAGCCCGTCGGTCAGCCGCCGTACGGAGACGGCGCGGCCCGCGTCCAGGAGCAGCAGGGTGAGGAGCGCGCGGGGGCGCGGCCCGCCCGGGTCCAGCGGGGTGCCGTCCGGGGCGCGGACGTCGAGCGGGCCGAGGATGCCGAAGCGCATCCGTCAGATTCTGGCAGCACGGCGGCCGGGGCCCGGTCCGCGCGTACGGGCAGACGAAAGAGCCGGCCCCCCTAGGGGGACCGGCTCTTTCAGCAACCAGCTAGGTGGCCGCGCTGACGTCAGCGCGAGACCTTGCCGGCCTTGATGCACGAGGTGCAGGCGTTGAGGCGCTTCGGCGTCCCGCTCACCACGGCACGCACACGCTGGATGTTCGGGTTCCAGCGACGGGGCGTACGGCGGTGCGAGTGCGAGATGTTGTTGCCGAAGCCCGGCCCCTTGCCGCAGACGTCGCAGTTGGCAGCCACGGGTCACTCCAAAGACTTCAGATGCACTTACGGTTAATCCCGGCATGCCGGGATCAGTGCAATGATCGGAGTGGCGTTGCCAGGAGGAATGGCCCGATGTGTATCGGGCAACCGGAGCAGCATACAACGACTGCTTCGATAGAACGAAACTACCACGGACGGCCCGGCCCCCGCCCCGGAGCCCGTGTTCACCCGGGGTCTACGCTGCGTCCATTCCGGATGGTCAAGGAGGCGAACAGGTGCCGCAGAACCTCGACGCGGTCGCGGTGCGCGCCTGGTCCCGACTGGCTCTGGACGCCCTCGGCAGGGCCCGCGAGGAGATCGACGCCATCAACGTCTACCCGGTCGCCGACGGGGACACCGGGACGAACCTCTACCTGACCGTGGAATCCGCCTCACAGGCGGTCGACGCGGCGTTCACGGGCCACGAACCCGCCCTGCCCTCGCTCGCCGAGACGGTGCGCGCGATGGCGCACGGGGCGCTCCTGGGGGCCCGGGGCAACTCCGGGACCATCCTGTCGCAGCTGCTGCGCGGGATGGCGCAGGTCATCGGTGGAGCCGAGGGTGATCCGGACGGCCGGCCCCGGGCCGGGGGTGAGGGAGATCACGCCGACGGCCGGGTCCTGGAGCGCGCGCTGCGCCGGGCCGCCGAATCCGCCTACCAGGCGGTCGCCCACCCCGTGGAGGGCACGGTCCTGACGGTGGCTACCGCCGCGGCCGACGCGGCCACCGCCGCCACCACCGACGGTGCCGGTGCCGGTGCCGACGACTGCGAGGTGGTGGCCCGGGCGGCGTACGAGGGGGCCCGCGCGGCTCTGGACGCGACGCCCGGGCAGCTCGCGGTGCTCGGCCGCGCCGGGGTCGTGGACGCAGGCGGCCGGGGGCTCGTGGCGGTCCTCGGCGCGCTCGTGGCCGCCCTCTCGGGCGAGACGGTGACCCGCAGGAGCGAAACGCACACCCGCGCGGAAGCCGCCAGGCACACGCGCGTGGAAGCCGCCCCGCCCGCACGCGCCGAAGCCGTCGAACCCACCTCCGCGGACGCGGAAGCCGTCGAGTGCGACGAACCGTCCGGCGACACCGGCGGCCCCGCCTTCGAGGTGATCTACCTCCTGGAAGCCGACGACGCCGCCGTGACCCGGCTGCGGGCCCGCCTCGACCGGCTCGGCGACTCGCTCGTCGTGGTCGGCGGCGACGGCCTCTGGAACGTCCACGTCCATGTCGACGACGCGGGAGCGGCCGTCGAGGCGGGCGTGGAGGCGGGCCGCCCGCACCGGATCCGGATCACCCACTTCGGGGTGGGCGACGCCCACACCACCGCGCAGCCGCCCCGGGAGCGCACACAGCGGGGCATCGTCGCCGTCGTACCCGGAGAGGGCCTCGTCGAGCTCTATGGCGAGGCCGGTGCGACCACTGTGCACGCGCGCGCGGGGGAGCCGCCCGCCAGCGGCGAGCTCGTGGAAGCGATCCGGCGGGCGCACGCACGCGAGGTCGTCCTGCTGCCGAACGACGCCGAGCTGCGCCACACCGCGGCCGCCGCCGCGGAACAGGCCCGCACGGAGGGCGTACGGGTCGCGCTGATCCCCACCCGCTCCGCGGTCCAGGGCATCGCGGCGCTCGCCGTGCACGAACCGGACCGGCGCTTCGACGAGGACGTCGTCGCCATGACGTCGGCGGCTGGCGCGACCCGGTACGGCGAACTGGCCGTCGCCGAGCGGCAGTCCTGGACCATGGCGGGCATCTGCCAGGCCGGCGACGTGCTCGGCCTGATCGACGGCGACGTCGCCGTGATCGGCTCCGAGGCGGCCCGCACCGCGGCCTCCGTCCTCGACCGGATGCTGTCCGCGGGCGGCGAGATGGTCACGCTGGTCCTCGGCGACTCCGTGCCCGACGCCGTCGCCGAGCACCTGGAGAAGCACGTGCGCGAGACGTACCTGGCCGTCGACACCGTCGTCTACCGCGGCGGCCGCCAGTCCCAGCTGATGCTGATCGGCGTCGAGTAGCGCCCGGACCGGCCGCCGCGGGACCCGTGCCGGACCCGTGCCGGGCGCGGATCCGGGGGACGTCACACGGATTGTCAGTGGCGTGGTGTGCAATGGATCTCGTGCCCGCGCTCGAAGAACCCCTGAAGAAAGTGGTCGGTCCCGCCACCGCGAAGGTGATGGCCGAGCACCTCGGCCTGCACACGGTCGGCGACCTCCTGCACCACTACCCCCGGCGGTACGCGGAGCGCGGCGAGCTCACCCGCCTCGCCGACCTCCCGCTGGACGAGCACGTCACGGTGGTCGCCCAGGTCGCGAGCGCACGCATCCTGAAGTTCAACGGCGGCCGGGGCCAGCGCCTGGAAGTCAGCATCACCGACGGCAGCGGCCAGCTCCAGCTCGTCTTCTTCGGCCGCGGCATCCACAAGCCGCACAAGGACCTGCTGCCCGGCACCCGGGCGATGTTCGCCGGCAAGGTGTCGGTCTTCAACCGCAAGATGCAGCTGGCCCACCCGGCGTACGAACTGCTGCGCGCCGAGGGCGACGAGGTGGGCGAGGCCGTCGGCTCCTGGGCCGGCGCCCTGCTGCCGATCTACCCGGCCACCGCCAAGCTGGAGTCCTGGAAGATCGCCAAGTCCGTCGACATGGTGCTGCCCAGCGCCCAGGAGGCCGCGGACCCGCTGCCGCCCGCCCTGCGCGACGGCCGCGGCCTCATCCCGCTCACCGAGGCCCTGCTCAAGATCCACCGGCCGCACTCGAAGGCCGACATCGCCGCCTCCCGCGACCGGCTGAAGTGGGACGAGGCCTTCGTCCTCCAGGTCGCCCTCGCCCGGCGGCGGTACGCGGACGCGCAACTGCCCGCCGTGGCCCGCAGGCCCAAGGAGGACGGCCTCCTCAAGGCCTTCGACGCCAAGCTGCCGTTCACCCTCACCGAGGGCCAGCAGAAGGTCTCCCAGGAGATCTTCGACGACCTCGCGACCGAACACCCGATGCACCGCCTCCTCCAGGGCGAGGTCGGATCGGGCAAGACGATGGTGGCCCTGCGCGCCATGCTCGCCGTGGTCGACGCGGGCGGGCAGGCCGCCATGCTCGCGCCCACCGAGGTCCTCGCCCAGCAACACCACCGCTCCATCGTGGAGATGATGGGCGAGCTCGCCCAGGGCGGCATGCTGGGCGGCGCCGAGCAGGCCACCAAGGTCACGCTGCTCACCGGCTCCATGGGCGTCGCCGCCCGCCGCCAGGCCCTGCTCGACCTGGTCACCGGCGAGGCCGGCATCGTCATCGGCACCCACGCCCTGATCGAGGACAAGGTGCAGTTCCACGACCTCGGCCTGGTCGTCGTCGACGAACAGCACCGCTTCGGCGTCGAGCAGCGCGACGCCCTGCGCGGCAAGGGCAAACAGCCGCCGCACCTCCTGGTCATGACGGCCACCCCCATCCCGCGCACGGTCGCGATGACCGTCTTCGGCGACCTGGAGACCTCGGTCCTCGACCAGCTCCCGGCGGGCCGCTCACCCATCGCCAGCCACGTCGTCCCCGCCCAGGACAAGCCGCACTTCCTCGCCCGCGCGTGGGAGCGCGTGCGCGAGGAGGTGGAGAAGGGCCACCAGGCGTACGTGGTCTGCCCGCGCATCGGCGACGGGGAGGACGAGCCCAAGAAGTCCGGCGCGGGCAAGAGCGCGGGCAAGAAGAAGTCGGCCGAGGACAAGGCCGAGGAGGAGGCCACCGCGGAGAAGCGGCCCCCGCTCGCCGTGCTGGACGTCGCCGAGCAGCTCGCGCACGGCCCCCTGCGGGGCCTGGAGGTGGAGGTCCTGCACGGGCGCATGCAGCCCGACGACAAGGACGCGGTGATGCGCCGCTTCGCCGCCGGGGAGACCCAGGTCCTGGTCGCGACGACGGTCATCGAGGTGGGGGTGAACGTACCGAACGCCACCGCCATGGTGATCATGGACGCCGACCGCTTCGGCGTCTCCCAGCTGCACCAGCTCCGCGGCCGCGTCGGCCGCGGTTCCGCCCCCGGCCTCTGCCTCCTGGTCACCGACATGCCCGAGGCGAGCCCGGCCCGCGCCCGCCTCGGCGCCGTCGCCGCCACCCTCGACGGCTTCGAGCTCTCCCGCATCGACCTGGAGCAGCGCCGCGAGGGCGACGTACTCGGGCAGGCCCAGTCCGGCGTCCGCTCCAGCCTGCGCATGCTCGCCGTCATCGAGGACGAGGAGATCATCGCCGCCGCCCGCGAAGAAGCGGTCGCCGTGGTCGCCGACGACCCCGAGCTGGAGCGCCTGCCGGCCCTGCGCACCGCCCTGGACGCCCTGCTCGACGCGGAGCGCGAGCAGTACCTCGACAAGGGCTGACGCCGCCGTACGCCATATCGTGGAATGACCACCGTCCAGCCAAAGGAACCAGATGACCCGCGTGATCGCCGGCGCCGCCGGCGGACGCCGCCTGACCGTCCCGCCGGGCAACGGCACCCGCCCCACGTCCGACCGCGCGCGCGAGGGCCTCTTCTCCACCTGGCAGGCCCTCCAGGGCACGCTCGACGGGACCCGCGTCCTGGACCTCTACGCGGGCTCCGGAGCCGTCGGCCTGGAGGCGCTCTCCCGCGGCGCCGCGCACACCCTGCTCGTCGAGGCGGACGCCAGGGCGGCGCGCACCATCAGGGAGAACGTGCAGGCGGTCGGTCTGCCCGGCGCCGAGGTCCGGGCGGGCAAAGCCGCCCAGATCATCCAGGGAGGGGCCCCCGCCACCCCGTACGACCTGGTCTTCCTCGATCCGCCGTACGCCGTCGGCGACGACGATCTTCGGGAGATCCTGCTCACACTCCGCTCGGGGGGCTGGCTCACGGACGACGCGCTCGTCACCGTTGAACGCAGTACAAGAGGCGGGGAATTCGGCTGGCCGGAGGGTTTCGAACCCCTCAGGTCCCGTCGCTACGGCGAGGGGACGTTTTGGTACGGTCGCGCCGCCTCTACGTGCGACGACCCAAGCGTCGCGCCATGACCGGACCGGAGAGCGAGGGACTCACGTTGCGCCGCGCCGTATGTCCGGGGTCTTTCGACCCCATCACCAATGGACACCTCGACATCATCGCCCGCGCCTCCAAGCTGTACGACGTGGTGCACGTCGCGGTGATGATCAACCAGTCGAAGAAGGGCCTCTTCGAGATCGACGAGCGGATCGAGCTGATCCGCGAGGTCACCGCCGACTTCGGCAACGTCGAGGTGGAGGCCTTCCACGGCCTGCTCGTCGACTTCTGCAAGCAGCGTGACATCCCGGCCATCGTCAAGGGTCTGCGCGCGGTCAGCGACTTCGACTACGAGCTCCAGATGGCCCAGATGAACAACGGCCTCTCGGGCGTCGAGACCCTCTTCGTGCCGACCAACCCCACTTACAGCTTCCTCTCCTCCTCGCTGGTGAAGGAGGTCGCGGCATGGGGCGGCGACGTCGCCCACCTGCTGCCGCCGGTCGTGCACGAGGCCCTGGTCGAACGCCTGGGCAAGAAGTGACGCGCACGCCGA
The DNA here is from genome assembly GCF_055592445.1 of Streptomyces sp. NPDC041122. Lineage (NCBI taxonomy): Bacteria > Bacillati > Actinomycetota > Actinomycetes > Kitasatosporales > Streptomycetaceae > Streptomyces > Streptomyces sp. NPDC041122. The sequence goes on from NZ_JBVIYQ010000011.1 coordinate 184,881, forward strand.
TCCACTGACGGCCCGTCACCCGGTGTCGGGCGGGCACCCGCTGGCCTTACAGTCGTCCCGTCCGTCTCCCAACCAGCTGTAGAGAGTGGCGAGCACACGGTGGACGTGCAGAAGAAGATCGACGAGATCGTGCAGGCGGTCGGCAGCGCCCGGTCCATGCCCATGTCGGCCTCGTGCGTGGTCAACCGCGCCGATCTGCTCTCGATGCTCGAAGAGGTGCGCCAGGCCCTGCCGGGGTCCCTGGCGCAGGCCCAGGAGCTCATCGGCGGCCGCGAACAGCTGGTCGAGCAGGCCCGCCAGGAGGCGGAGCGGATCATCGAGACCGCGCACGCCGAACGCGGCTCCCTGATCTCCGACACGGAGGTCGCCCGCCGCTCCCAGGGCGAGGCCGACCGCATCCTCGCCGAGGCCCGCCAGGCCGCCGAGGAGGTCCGCGGCGAGGCCGACGACTACGTGGACGGCAAGCTCGCCAACTTCGAGGTCGTCCTCACCAAGACCCTCGGCTCGGTGGGCCGCGGCCGCGAGAAGCTGCTCGGCGCCGGCCCCGGCCTGGACGAGAACGGCTACGAGGACGAGGACGCCCCCGAGCGCAGCCACGACCCCGAGACGCTGCGCCGCAACGCCGACGCGTACGTGGACGCCAAGCTCGGCGCCTTCGAGGCGGTCCTCGCCAAGACCCTGGAGGCCGTCGGCCGCGGCCGCCAGACCCTGCACGGCCGGGCCCCCGCCGACGAGCTCGGCACCCTGGGCGACGCCGCCACCGCCCAGGGCCACACCACCGACGCCGAGTACCTCGCGGACCTCGCGGGACCCGCGCCCGCCGCGGAGCCCGTACCGCAGCAGCCCGCGCAGGCCCCGCCGGTCCCGGCCCAGCAGCCCTACGCGCCCCCGCAGCAGCAGCCCGACCCCTACGGGTACCAGGACCAGTACGCGTACCAGCAGCCGTACGGCCAGCAGGACCCGTACGGCTACCAGCAGCAGCACGACCAGTACGGCTATCCGCAGCAGGGCTACGACCAGCAGCCGCAGCACGCCCAGCACCAGGATCCGCACCAGGACCCGCACCAGAGCGGGCAGCACCACGGGCAGCCGCAGCCGCAGCCGGCCGTGCTCGACGAGACCAGCCTCTTCGACACCACCATGATCAGCGCCGAGCAGCTGCGGGCGTACGAGCAAGGGCGATAGCGCACGTCAGGGGTGCCTCCCGGCCGGATTGGGCCGAGAGCGGAAGGTCAAGTATCCTGGCTCTTCGGTCGCGCATACGTCCGCGATCCCGGCTGCCCACCCGAGCGGCATGTTGCGGCATCGGTGTGGCGGCCCCCCTTTGAACTTCCCGGATTCGACAGCAGGAGAAGCCCTGAGCACGCGCCTCGACCACCGAAACCCCCTCGTGTTCGACACACACGAGCTGGGGCGGCGTCCTGGTGCCATGCAGCGGCTGACCCGTGAGATCGAGGCGCCCGGCCCGCCGAGCGCCCTCGGTATCGAAGGGGTCATCGGAGTGCCGCAGGGCGCCCCGGTCCAGCTGGAGATCCGCCTCGAGTCGGTCATGGAAGGGGTGCTTGTCACAGGCACCGCCCGTGCATCGGCCGAGGGGGAGTGCGTAAGGTGTCTGGAGCCGCTCGAGCTGGAGCTCGACGCGGACTTCCAGGAGATGTTCTCGTACCCTGACGCCGACGACCGGGGCCGCACCGCGGAACCGGCCGACGACGCCGGGGAATCCCCAGAGGACGAGGACAGGCTCTACCTCGAGGACGGCATGTTCGACCTCGAGCCCGTGCTGCGTGATGCGGTGGTGCTCGCACTGCCGATGCAGCCGGTGTGCCAGGACGACTGTCCGGGCCTGTGCTCCCAGTGCGGGGTGCGGCTCGCGGACGACCCGGACCACCACCATGACGCCGTCGACATCCGTTGGGCGGCTTTGCAGGGACTCGCTGGCACCATCCAGGACGGCGAGAAGGACGAGATGAGCGGCGCCGAAGCGGAAGCGGGCGTCGACGAGAAGCAGGAGAAGTAGCCGTGGCTGTTCCGAAGCGGAAGATGTCGCGCAGCAACACGCGCCACCGCCGGTCGCAGTGGAAGGCTGCGGTCCCCACCCTGGTTTCGTGTGAGCGTTGCCAGGAGCCCAAGCAGCAGCACATCGCGTGCCCGAGCTGCGGCACCTACAACAAGCGCCAGGTCCTCGAGGTCTGAGCGGCTGGTGAGAGGCACCGTGTCTAGCCCCAAGAAGGCGGAAGACGCCAAGAAATTGGCGGAGACAACGGCCTCGTCCCACACGCTTCTGGAAGGGCGGCTCGGGTACAAGCTCGAGTCCGCCCTTCTGGTGCGCGCGCTGACCCACCGTTCGTACGCGTACGAGAACGGCGGTCTGCCGACGAACGAGCGGCTCGAGTTCCTCGGGGACTCGGTGCTCGGTCTCGTCGTCACGGACACGCTCTACCGCACCCACCCCGACCTGCCCGAAGGCCAGCTGGCCAAGTTGCGGGCCGCGGTGGTCAATTCGCGTGCGCTGGCGGAGGTCAGTCGCGGCCTCGAACTCGGCTCCTTCATCCGGCTCGGCCGGGGCGAAGAGGGCACGGGTGGCCGGGACAAGGCATCCATCCTCGCCGACACCCTTGAAGCGGTGATCGGCGCGGTCTATCTGGACCAGGGTCTGGACGCGGCGGGTGAGCTGGTGCACCGGCTCTTCGACCCGCTGATCGAAAAGTCCTCGAACCTGGGCGCGGGCCTGGACTGGAAGACCAGTCTGCAGGAGCTCACCGCGACCGAGAGCCTCGGCGTGCCCGAGTACCTCGTCACGGAGAGCGGCCCCGACCACGAGAAGACCTTTACTGCTGCCGCCCGCGTCGGAGGCGTCTCGTACGGCACCGGCACCGGCCGCAGCAAGAAGGAAGCGGAGCAGCAGGCCGCTGAGTCCGCGTGGCGCGCCATCCGTGCCGCCGCGGACGAGCGGATCAAGGCGGCCGAGGCCGCCGCTGCCGCACAGTCCGAGGGGATCGCCGACACCCCCTCGGTCTGACGGCCGCCCATCCTTCGGTGCCGGCCGCCCTCTTCACGGGGGTGGCCGGCACTGTGCTTTCCCGAACGCCCGGCCCCCCGGGGCCGGCCTGCCCTTCCCCTGCGTCCCCCGGAGCGGACCATGCCCGAGCTGCCCGAAGTCGAAGTTGTCCGGCGCGGTCTGGAGCGCTGGGTCAGCGGTCGGCTCATCGGTGAGGTGCAGGTGCTGCATGCCCGTGCGGTACGGCGGCACGTGGCCGGCGGCGAGGACTTCGCAGCCCGGCTGACCGGGCACCGGATGGGGCTCGCGCAGCGGCGCGGCAAGTATCTGTGGCTGCCGCTCGCCGACTCCGCGCAGTCGGTCCTGGCCCATCTGGGCATGAGCGGCCAGCTCTTGGTCCAGCCCCAAGAGGCCCCGGACGAGAAGCACTTGCGGATCCGGATGCGGTTCGCGGACGCACAGGGCACCGAGCTCCGCTTCGTCGATCAGCGCACCTTCGGCGGGCTCTCGCTGCACGACAACACCGCCGACGGGCTCCCGGACGTCATCGCGCACATCGCCCGCGACCCGCTGGACGAGGCGTTCGACGACGACGCCTTCCACCGTGCGCTGCGCGCCCGGCGTACGACGATCAAACGGGCCCTGCTCGACCAGTCGTTGATCAGCGGCGTCGGCAACATCTACGCGGACGAGGCCCTTTGGCGGTCGCGGCTGCACTACGAGCGGCCCACCGGCACCTTCACCCGGCCGCGCACGGCCGAACTCCTCGGCCACGTACGGGACGTGATGAACGCGGCGCTCGCCGTCGGCGGCACCAGCTTCGACAGCCTCTACGTCAACGTGAACGGCGAGTCCGGCTACTTCGACCGGTCGCTGGACGCCTACGGCCGGGAGGACGAGCCGTGCCGCCGCTGCGGCACCGCGATGCGCCGCCGCCCCTGGATGAACCGGTCCAGCTACTTCTGCCCGCGCTGTCAGCGGCCGCCGCGCGCCTCGTCGTAACGCTCACGGGCCGCGAGCACCTCGTCCTGCCGGCCCTCCACGCAGTGGATCAGGGCCAGGAGCCGCTCGGCGATCTCGCGGCCCAGCGGGGTGAGGCGGTACTCCACGTGCGGCGGGTTGGTCGGGCGTGCGTCGCGGTGCACCAGCCCGTCGCGCTCCAGCGCGTGCAGGGTCTGGGAGAGCATCTTCTCGCTGACGCCGTCGACGCGGCGGCGCAGTTCGTTGAAGCGGAACGTGCTGTCGTGCAGCGCGCCGAGGGTGAGTGCTCCCCAGCGTCCGGTGACGTGCTCCAGCGTGCCGCGCGAGGGGCACTGCCGGGAGAACACGTCGTACGCCAGGTCGGAGGGGTCTGCCATACCGCCACCTTACGGGCGCGCAGCGCTTTCGAATAGTTAGCGCAGCCCCGGCCGGGACACGAGGCCGTGGATCAGAAGCCGAAGTCCTGCGTCCACCACGGGCCGCCCGGCGCGAAGTGCGCGCCGACGCCGATGGTCTTGTAGTCGCAGTTGAGGATGTTGGCGCGGTGGCCGGCGCTGTTCATCCAGGAGTCCATGACGGCCCGGGCGTCGGCCTGCCCGCGGGCGATGTTCTCCCCGCCCAGGTTGGAGATGCCGGCCTTCTCGGCGCGGTCCCACGGCGTCGCGCCGTCCGGGTCGGTGTGGTCGAAGAAGTCCCGCGCGGCCATGTCCGCGCTGAAGTCCCCGGCCAGATCCGCGAGCCGGTCGTCCGCCTCCACCGGCCGGCAGCCGGCCTTGGCCCGCTCCTGGTTGACCAGGGTGATCACTTCGGCCTCGGCCTTGGCCTCGTCGGAGCCCGCCGAGGAGGGCGCGCTCGCCGAGGGAGCCTGCGGCTTCTCCTCCGGCGTACGGGCGGGGGCCGGCGCCGACTTCTCGGGGGCCTTCGGCTTCGGGGCCGGGGACGACGGCTTCTCGGAGGGCGTCTTCGACGGCTTCGGATCGGCCTTGGACGGTGTCGGCGTCGGCTTCGGCGCGGGGGAGCGCTCGGTGTCACGGCTCGGCGAGGGCTCGGCGCGCCCGGCGTCACTGCTACGCCCGCCCTGGCCGTCCACCTCGGTCGGCGCGGCCGCGGAGCGCACCTTGCCGGAGTCGCCACCGCCGCCCAGCTGGAAGGTGTCACCGCCCGGGAGCACGCCCGCGGCGACCGCGACGGCACCCATCGCGACGGCGGCGGAGACCCCGAGCAGGCCCGCGCGGACCGGGGTGGAGGCGCGGCCCTTGCGGCGGTGCGACACCGTCCCCGGGTGGTTCTCCGGGGTGGTGGCGGCCGGTCCTGCGGCGGCCTGCCCAGCGCCGGAGCGTCGGTGGCGACCCATCTCCTGGCCTTTCGTCCTTTACGATCAACGTGCGACTCACCCATATGAGTGAGGCTCATCGAGTCGGGACTGTACGCGATGGCGCATGGGGACGAAGTGCTCACTGTGCAATTGGCCGGTTAGCGTGCACCCATGAACGAAGACGTACGACTCACCGCCTGGGTGCGCGGACGCGTGCAGGCCGTGGGATTCCGCTGGTTCACGCGGGCCAAGGCGCTCGAGATCGGCGGCCTGAGTGGTTTTGCTCTCAATCTGGAGGACGGCCGCGTCCAGGTCGTCGCCGAAGGCCCCCGGGCCGGCTGCCAGAAGCTGCTCGACTGGCTCCGCGAGGGCGACACACCCGGGCGGGTCGACGGAGTCACCGAGATCTGGGACACACCACGTGGCATATACGAGACCTTCGCCATCCGGTGAGGTGACCCGGACGGACGCGCGGGGACGGAGCCGCCACGGGGCGGGAGCAGTGTCGCGGGCAACTGCCTGGGGCAGAAAAAGCCTGGTGGTTGCCAAGAACGCCTTGTCGTGGCAGGCTCCGCAGGTAAGGATGATCTCCACGCCCCCAGGGCCCCGCAGGAGAAGCAGCGCCGCCCGTTCCGGGGCCGCGCGCCCCCGGGTCGCCCGCCAATACGGGGCGTGATCGTGTTGACCGTCAAACTTTTTGGTGAGACTCTGGAAGCCCCGCGCACCTTAGCTGTTTGGCATGTGAGAACGGCCAGCACGACCAGCAGAACAATGAGTGCCAAGCACCGCGGGTGCGATTCCCTCACGACCCACCACCGCTTCGGTCGGTCACTCATTGTGGAGGACCATCCATCATGGCAAAGGCGCTTCTCGGTTACGTCGGCGGCAGCGACCCGCGACTCCTCGCCGAGATGCGACGGCTCCAGCAGCGCGTCCAGGACCTGGAATCCGAGCTCGTTCGGATCCAGGCGGAGAATGACGCGCTCGCGGCTGCCGCTTCTCACGAATCGCTCCTGGAGAGCATCGACGTACCCCAGGCGGAGCCTGCGCTCACCTGACCCCTATCGATCACGACATCACAGGGCCTCGGAGCTTGTACGACCCTGCTGATGCGGCCCTGCTGAGCAATTCGGACCAGGCTGTCCGTGACAGCCGCTTGTTCCAAGATCTGCAAGGGACGCTACGGCGTCCCTTCTTTCTTTGCTCCCCCGAACGTCACGCCGCTTCCTTTACCGTCTGATGTGCCCTGCACCTTCATGGGTGAAACGGCCAGTGAAAGGTAGAGTCCGACGGCGTGCACCTCAAGGCCCTGACCCTGCGCGGTTTCAAATCCTTCGCGTCGGCCACGACGCTGAAGTTCGAACCGGGCATCACCTGCGTCGTCGGTCCCAACGGTTCCGGCAAGTCCAACGTCGTGGACGCGCTCAGCTGGGTCATGGGCGAGCAGGGCGCCAAGTCGCTGCGCGGCGGCAAGATGGAGGACGTCATCTTCGCCGGCACCACCGGGCGGCCCCCGCTCGGCCGCGCCGAGGTGTCCCTCACCATCGACAACTCCGACGGCGCCCTGCCCATCGAGTACGCCGAGGTCACCATCACGCGGATCATGTTCCGCAACGGCGGCAGCGAGTACCAGATCAACGGCGACACCTGCCGCCTCCTGGACATCCAGGAACTGCTCTCCGACTCCGGCATCGGCCGCGAGATGCACGTCATCGTCGGGCAGGGCCAGCTCGACGGCGTGCTGCACGCCGACCCGATGGGGCGGCGCGCGTTCATCGAGGAGGCCGCGGGCGTCCTCAAGCACCGCAAGCGCAAGGAGAAGGCGCTCCGCAAGCTCGACGCGATGCAGGCCAACCTCGCGCGCGTGCAGGACCTCACCGACGAACTGCGCCGCCAGCTCAAGCCGCTGGGCCGGCAGGCCGCCGTCGCCCGCCGGGCCGCCGTCATCCAGGCCGACCTGCGCGACGTCCGGCTGCGACTGCTCGCCGACGACCTCGTGACGCTGCGGGACGCGCTGAACGCGGAGGTCGCCGACGAGGCCGCGCTCAAGGAGCGCAAGGAGGGCGCCGAGGCCGAGCTGAAGGCCGCCCTGCACCGCGAGGCGCAGTTGGAGGAGGAGGTGCGCCGCCTCACCCCGCGGCTCCAGCGCGCCCAGCAGACCTGGTACGAACTCTCCCAGCTCGCCGAGCGGGTGCGCGGCACCGTCTCGCTGGCCGACGCCCGGGTCAAGAGCGCCACCGCCGCGCCTCCCGAGGAGCGGCGCGGGCGCGACCCGGAGGACATGGAGCGCGAGGCCGCCCGGATCCGCGAGCAGGAGGCCGAGCTCGAAGCCGCGCTGGAGGCCGCCGAGCACGCCCTGGACGACACCGTCGCCCACCGCGCCGAACTCGAACGGCAGCTGGCGGTCGAGGAGCGCCGGCTCAAGGACGTGGCGCGGGCCATCGCCGACCGGCGCGAAGGGCTCGCCCGGCTGCACGGGCAGGTCAACGCGGCCCGTTCGCGGGCGGCGTCCGCCCGCGCCGAGATCGACCGGCTCGCCCTGGCGCGGGACGAGGCCGCCGAGCGCGCCGTCGCCGCCCAGGAGGAGTACGAGCAGCTGAAGGCCGAGGTCGACGGGCTCGACGCGGACGACGCGGAGCTCGGCGAGCGGCACGACGCGGCGAAGCGGGACCTCGCCGAGGCCGAGGCCGCGCTCACCGCGGCGCGCGAGGCGGCGACCGCCGCCGAACGCAAGCGGGCCGCGGTCGCCGCCCGGCACGACGCCCTCGCGCTCGGACTGCGGCGCAAGGACGGCACCGGCGCGTTGATCGCCGCCAAGGAGCAGCTCACCGGGGTGCTCGGGCCCGCCGCGGGGCTGCTCACCGTGGCGCCCGGTTACGAGGTGCCGGTCGCGGCCGCGCTCGGCGCCTGCGCCGACGCCGTCGCGGTGAGCGGTCCGAGCACCGCCGCCGAGGCCATCCGGCTGCTGCGCAAACAGGACGCGGGCCGGGCGGCACTGTTGCTGGGCGGCGCCCCCGACGACGTACGGCCGCCGCGTTCCGACGGGCCGCCGCACGTCGCCGATCTCGTGCGCGGCCCCGAGGAGCTGATGCCCGCCGTGCGGCGGCTGCTGCGCGGGATCGTCGCCGTCGGCTCGCTGGAGGACGCCGAGGATCTGGTCTACGCGCACCCGGAGTTGACGGCCGTCACCGCCGAAGGGGACCTGCTCGGGGCGCACTTCGCCCAAGGCGGCTCCGCGGGCGCGCCGAGTCTGCTCGAAGTGCAGGCGTCCGTCGACGAGGCCGCCGCGGAGCTGGAGCAACTCGCGGCGCAGTGCGATGAGTTGGCAGCGGCGCAGCAGGGTGCGGGGGAGCGGCGCAAGGAATGTGCCGCGCTCGTCGAGGAGTTGGGGGAGCGGCGCAGGGCCGCCGACCGGGAGAAGTCGTCCGTCGCCCAGCAGTTGGGGCGGCTCGCCGGGCAGGCGCGGGGTGCCGCCGGGGAGGCCGAGCGCAGCACCGCGGCCGCGGGCCGGGCGCAGGACGCGCTGGACCGGGCCGTCGAGGAGGCCGAGGAGCTCGCCGAGCGGCTCGCCGTCGCCGAGGAGGCGTCCCCCGCCGGAGAAGAGGAGGAGCCCGACACCTCCGTACGCGACCGGCTCGCCGCCGACGGGGCCAACGCGCGGCAGACCGAGATGGAGGCCCGGCTCCAGGCACGCACCCACGAGGAGCGGGTGAAGGCGCTGGCCGGCCGCGCGGACTCCCTGGACCGCGCCGCGCGCGCCGAACGCGAGGCACGCGCGCGTGCCGAGCAGCGCAGGGCGCGGCTGCGCCACGAGGCCGCGGTCGCCGAGGCCGTCGCGTCCGGCGGGCGGCAGCTGCTCGCGCACGTCGAGGTCTCCCTCGTACGGGCCGATACGGAGCGGACCGCGGCCGAGCGGGCCAAGGAGGTACGGGAGCGGGATCTGGTCGCTGAGCGCGGCCGGGGCAGGGACCTCAAGGGCGAGCTCGACAAATTGACTGATTCAGTTCACCGCGGCGAGGTACTAGGTGCCGAGAAGCGGCTGCGGATCGAGCAGCTGGAGGCCAAGGCACTGGAGGAGCTCGGTGTGGAACCGGCGGGGCTCGTGGCCGACTACGGCCCGGATCAGCTCGTGCCGCCCCCGCCCGCCGCCGAGGGCGACGAGCGGCCCGACGACCCCGACGACCCGCGCAACAGGCCGGTGCCGTTCGTCCGCGCCGAGCAGGAGAAGCGGCTCAGGTCAGCCGAACGGGCGTATCAGCAGCTCGGAAAGGTGAACCCGCTGGCTCTTGAGGAGTTCGCGGCGCTGGAGGAACGCCACAAGTTCCTGAGCGAGCAGCTCGAAGACCTGAAGAAGACCCGGACCGACCTCCTCCAGGTGGTGAAGGAGGTCGACGAACGGGTCGAGCAGGTCTTCACCGAGGCGTACCACGACACGGCCCGCGAGTTCGAGGGCGTCTTCTCCCGGCTCTTCCCCGGCGGCGAGGGGCGGCTGATCCTGACCGACCCCGCCAACATGCTGACCACCGGCGTGGACGTCGAGGCCAGGCCGCCCGGCAAGAAGGTCAAGCGGCTCTCCCTGCTCTCCGGCGGCGAGCGGTCGCTGACGGCCGTGGCGCTGCTCGTGTCGATCTTCAAGGCGCGGCCCAGCCCGTTCTACGTGATGGACGAGGTCGAGGCGGCGCTCGACGACACCAACCTGCAGCGGCTGATCCGCATCATGCAGGAGCTGCAGGAGGCCTCGCAGCTCATCGTGATCACGCACCAGAAGCGCACGATGGAGGTCGCCGACGCGCTGTACGGGGTCTCGATGCAGGGCGACGGCGTCTCGAAGGTGATCAGCCAGCGCCTGCGGTAGGCGCGCGCGTGCCGCCGTCGGAAGCGTTCGCGCCGCCGGTCGGGCTTTCTTGATCACTTCAATACTTGAACGAGCGAAGCCTCAGAGTGCCCTCAAATTCACAGCAGTCCCCCTATTGACTTCGAAACTTGAAGGCATAGTCTCTGCAACGTTGCTTTTACCTTCAGGTGGTGGGCGGCGTGAAGTTGTGCGCCACTTGAAGAGCTCGCCCCCACCCCCGGCAACGCTGCCGGTGGCCCGAGGAGTACACGTGACCAGCACATCGCAGGCGCCTCAGTCCGGAGCCAGAGAGGCCCACCCGGACCATCTGGGACATGTCATCTTCATTACGGCGGCAGCCGCGATGGGTGGCTTCCTCTTCGGTTACGACAGTTCGGTGATCAACGGCGCGACCGTCGCGATCCAGCACCGCTTCGACGTCAACGCCAACATGCTCGGCTGGATCATCGCGACCGCGCTGCTCGGCTGCGCCGTCGGTGCCGCGGTGGCCGGACGCATCGCCGACCGCATCGGCCGCATCCGCTGCATGCAGATCGCCGCCGTCCTCTTCGCGGCCAGTGCCATCGGCTCCTCGCTGCCCTTCGCGGCCTGGGACCTCACCGTGTGGCGCCTCATCGGCGGCATCGGCATCGGCATGGCCTCGGTGATCGGTCCGGCCTACATCGCCGAGGTCGCGCCGCCCGCCTACCGCGGCCGGCTCGCCTCGTTCCAGCAGGCCGCCATCGTCATCGGCATCGCCGTCTCCCAGCTGGTCAACTGGGGCATCCTGAACATGGCCGACGGCGACCAGCGCGGCAAGCTGGGCGGCCTGGAGGCCTGGCAGTGGATGCTCGGCGTCATGGTCATCCCGGCCCTCATCTACGGGCTGCTGTCCTTCATCATCCCCGAGTCGCCGCGCTTCCTGATCTCGGCCGGACGGCACTCCGAGGCCAAGAAGGTGCTGGGCGAGGTCGAGGGCACCACCATCGACCTGGACGCCCGCGTCGACGAGATCGAGCGGGGCCTGCACCGCGAGCACAAGCCGTCGTTCAGGGACCTGCTCGGCAAGGTCGGCTTCCTGCCGATCGTCTGGATCGGCATCGGGCTCTCGGTCTTCCAGCAGCTCGTCGGCATCAACGTGATCTTCTACTACTCGAACCAGCTGTGGCAGTCGATCGGCAAGGACCCGTCCAGCTCGTTCCTGTACTCGTTCGAGACGTCGATCGTGAACATCATCGGCACGGTCATCGCGATGATCTTCGTCGACCGCATCGGCCGCAAGCCGCTGGCGATCATCGGCTCCGCGGGCATGGCGGCCGCCCTGTTCACCATGGCCTGGGCCTTCTCGTACAAGACCGGCTCCGGTGACAACGTCTCGCTGCCGAACGCTCAGGGCCTGACCGCGATCATCGCCGCCAACGCCTTCGTGCTCTTCTTCGCCCTGTCCTGGGGCGTGGTCGTCTGGGTGCTGCTCGGCGAGATCTTCCCCAACCGGATCCGCGCCGCCGCGCTCGGTGTGGCCGCCTCCGCGCAGTGGCTCGCCAACTTCGCGATCACCAAGACCTTCCCGAGCATGTCCGAGTGGTCGCTGACCGGCTCGTACATCATCTACGGCGCCTTCGCCGCCATCTCGATCCCCTTCGTCATGAAGTTCGTCAAGGAGACGAAGGGCAAGGCCCTGGAGGAGATGGGCTAAACCCCCGCTGCCCCCTCCTCTTCAGGAAGCTGCCCCGGCTGACGGACCCGTGAGTTCTCACTTGTCCTTGAGCCGGGGCAGTACGTTTTCGCAGAAGTGGTGCAGGCTGCGCCAGCCCTCGTCGACGGGCATCCCGCCGGAGAGCGGATGCAGGACCAGGCTGCTCGCGCCGTTCTGTGCGTACGCCACGCACGCGTCGGGCGTCAGGATGCGGTAGACGCCCTCGGCGCGCAGCTCGTCCACCGTCGTGGCCGCCGACCTCACCGCCGAGCGGATGTCCTTGGACTGCCAGGAGGCGTACGTACGCGCCTCGTGCAGGAAGTGTTCACCGTGTTCGGCCCAGGTGCGGTCGGGGTCGTCGGCGATGTGCAGGAGCGGGGTCTCGGCGGCGGGCATCATCGTCCAGCCCTCGGTGCCGTGCTCCGCGAGCTGCGCGGTGTAGTACGCCTCCAGCTCGGGCAGGTGCGCGCTCGGGAAGAACGGCAGGCCGAGCCGGGCCGCGCGGCGGGCCGCCGCCTTCGACGAGCCGCCGACCAGGAGCAGCGGGTGCGGCTGGGTGAAGGGGCGCGGCGTGACCCGCACCGTCCGGCCGCGGAAGTCGAAGGGCTCGCCCGTCCAGGCCCGCAACAGGGTCTCCAGGAGCTCGTCCTGCAGCTGTCCGCGGCGCTTCCAGTCGACCCCCGCCTGCTCGTACTCCTCGGGCCGGTAGCCGATCCCCGCGACCGTGACCAGGCGTCCCGCGCTCAGCAGGTCGAGGACGGCGATGTCCTCGGCGAGCCGGAGCGGGTCGTGCAGCGGGCCGATCACCGCCGACACCGTCACCGCAATGCGCCGGGTCGCGCCGAAGACGGCGCCCGCGAAGGTGAACGGCGAGGAGATCCAGTTGTTCGGGGCGCCGTGGTGCTCCTCGGTCTGGACGGTGGAGATGCCGCGGTCGTCGGCGTAGGCGGCCATCTCCAGGGCGGCCCGGTAGCGCTCGCTCAGGGAGGCGGGTGTGGCCGCGGGATCGACGAGGTTGAACCGTACGACTGTGGTGGGCATGAGAACGTCCCCCTTCACCGTGCGCGGGCTGCGGCGAAGGGGGACGTTAGTTGACGTTGCGTCAGATGGGTAGCCTCGTACGGGAGTCGGATCGACCGGGGTGGGGCCGGTCCGGGCCCGGCGGGGTGCGGGTCAGGCGGAGACCAGCTCGGTGTCGCCCTCGCCGGTGCCGGCCGCGGCGTCCCGCTCGACCAGCGGGGTCTTCGGCAGGAGCGCGTACAACGCGGCGGCGATGACGATCGTGGTCAGCCAGCCGAGCCCGTGGCGGCCGATCCAGGACGTGGCGAGCGGGCCGCTGAACCAGTCGACCTTGGTGAAGAGCAGGCCGGCCACCAGGGCGATCGCCCACGCCGTCATGGCCTGCCAGGCGAAGCCGGCCTTGTACCAGTAGGCGCTGGTGCGCTTGGTGTCCATCAGGGCCTCGCCGTCGTACGTCTTGCGGCGCAGCATGTCGATGCCGAAGACGCCGATCCAGGCGGAGAAGGCGACCGCGAGCAGGGTGAGGAAGGAGATGAACGAGCCCATGAAGCTCGTCGCCACGTTCATCAGGATGTAGCCGAAGATCAGGCTGATGACCGCGTTCACGCTGACCGCCCACGCGCGCGGGACCTTGATGCCGAGCGTCATGGCGGTGAAGCCCGCGGAGTACATCGACATCGAGTTGATCAGCAGCATGCCGATGAGCGCCATCAGCAGGTACGGCACCGCGATCCACATCGGCAGCAGTGCGCCGAGGAAGGAGACCGGGTCCTGCGCCGAGGAGAGCTTCGGGTCGGAGACCGCCATGACCGCGCCCATCAGGACCATCGGGACGACGACGATGCCGGCGCCGCCGATGGCGTGGCCGATGAGCGGCTTGTTCGAGGCGTTGCGCGGGAGGTAGCGGGTGAAGTCGGGGCCGGTGGGGACCCAGCTGATGCCGCCGGCGGCGATCGTGCCGACGCCCGCGACCATCATCGCGGTCGAGCCCGCGGGCTTGTCGAAGACGGCGGACCAGTCGGTCTCGGCGATCAGGTAGACCAGTACGAGCACGCTGAACGCGCCGAAGGCGTACGTCGACCAGGTGCTGCAGATGTGCAGGATCTTGCGGCCGAGGCCACTGATCAGGAAGGTGCAGCTGACGAACCCGATCAGGGTGACCACGGTCAGCCAGGTGCTCGACTCCACGCCGAAGCAGATGTTCAGGACCGTGATGATCGCGTACGCGCCGGTCACCGCGTTGATCGTCTCCCAGCCCCAGCGGGCGACCCAGATCAGCGCGCCCGGGAAGAGGTTGCCGCGCTGGCCGAAGACCGCGCGGGAGAGCGTCATGCCCGGGGAGCCGCCGCGCTTGCCGGCGATGGAGATCAGGCCGACCATGCCGTAGCTCAGCAGGGGCGAGACGAGCGCGACGACGAGGACCTGCCAGATGTTCAGGCCGTTGGAGACGATCAGGCCCGCACCCATGGTGAGCAGCAGAACGCTGATGTTGGCCGCTACCCAGGTGGGGAAGAGCTCACGGGTACGGCCCGTGCGCTCGGCGTCCGGTACGGGCTCGAGGCCGCGCGTCTCGAGGGCGCCTTCGGTTTCGGCGGTGGTGCTGCTCATGGGGGTGGGTCCGTGCCTCTCGCTCGGATCGCAACGCTGCGGTCCGTCGGTGGGGGTGATCGCGATGGACTCTACGCGCGTTGATGCGGAGACCTCCATCGTACTTTAGTCCGAGTAGTGCCCTCGTTGGGCATATGTTCTTTGGAGGAAGGCACGAAAAGGGCTGCTTTTGCGAGGTCGGCCGGGGTGGGGCGGACACTCTCTTGTGGTTACCCGGGAACTGCTGGAGAGTGACGGGCGACCTGCGAGAACGCCCTGTCGACGACCGAGGAATCCCATGGTGACCAAGCAACACCTCAAGGGCCTGCCCGAGGACGCCGACCTGCGGCGCGCGGACTCGCTGGCGCGGGAGATCTTCTCGGACGTCGCCAACAAATGGGCGCTGCTGATCATCGAGGCGCTCGGCGCGCGCACCCTGCGCTTCAGCGAACTGCGCGACGAGGTCGAGGGCGTCAGCCACAAGATGCTCACCCAGAACCTGCGCATGCTGGAGCGCAACGGCCTGGTCGACCGGAAGGTGTACCCCACCGTGCCGCCGAAGGTGGAGTACACCCTCACCGGGCCGGGCCGGGGGCTGCTCGCCGCGGTCGACGTCATCTGTGACTGGACCCACCGTCACCTCGGTCACATCGAGGGCGCGCGCGACCGCTTCGACACCTGAGCGAGCCGTCCGCCGGCGGCGCCTCGTGGAGCCCCCGGCCCGCTCGTACCGCCGTGTGGAGCGGGGCCGAAGGGGTAGGGGGTCGAAGGTGCGGCGGGCCGCCCCGGCGCCGCGCCGCCGTGCGCGCCTCGTCACGGTCCGCACTTCTGCGAATCCCCGCCTTTCATGGCCGATACTGGACGGGTTATGGAAATCGTCATCCTTGCTGTAGTCATCGCCGTGGTCGTGCTCGGCGCGCTCGGCGGGCTCGTGATCGGCAGCCGCAAGAAGAAGCAGCTGCCTCCGAAGTCCCCGTCCACCGCGCCCACCATCACCGCCCCTCCCGCCGAACCGAAGGTCGGCGAAGAGGCCGAGACGCCGCGCGACGAACCGCGCCGCACGATCGAGGAGGTGGAACTCCCGCTCGTCGAGCCGTCGGCCACGGCCCCGGTCGTCGTCGAGGAGCCGGCCGCGCCGGAGATCGAGACCCCCGAGCCCGCCGCCGGCCGCATGGTCCGGCTGCGCACCCGGCTCTCCCGCTCGCAGAACGCGCTCGGCAAGGGACTGCTCACGCTGCTGTCCCGCGAGCACCTCGACGAGGACACCTGGGAGGAGATCGAGGACACGCTGCTGACCGCGGACGTCGGCGTCGCGCCCACCCAGGAGCTCGTCGAGCGGCTGCGCGAGCGCGTCCGCGTGCTCGGCACCCGCACGCCGGACGAGCTGCGCACCCTGCTCCGCGAGGAGCTCCTGACGCTCGTCGGCGCGGACCTCGACCGCACCGTGAAGACCGAGTCCGGCCTGGAGACGCCGGGCATCGTGATGGTCGTCGGGGTCAACGGCACCGGCAAGACCACCACCACCGGCAAGCTCGCGCGCGTCCTCGTCGCCGACGGCCGCTCGGTCGTCCTCGGCGCCGCCGACACCTTCCGCGCCGCCGCCGCCGACCAGTTGCAGACCTGGGGCGAGCGCGTCGGCGCCCGCACGGTCCGCGGCCCCGAGGGCGGCGACCCCGCGTCGATCGCCTTCGACGCGGTCAAGGAGGGCATCGCGGACGGCGCGGACGTCGTCCTCATCGACACCGCGGGCCGGCTGCACACCAAGACCGGCCTCATGGACGAGCTCGGCAAGGTCAAGCGGGTCGTCGAGAAGCACGCCCCGCTGGACGAGGTACTGCTCGTCCTCGACGCCACCACCGGGCAGAACGGCCTGGTGCAGGCGCGGGTCTTCGCCGAGGTCGTCGACATCACCGGCATCGTCCTGACGAAGCTGGACGGCACCGCCAAGGGCGGCATCGTCGTCGCCGTCCAGCGGGAGCTGGGCGTGCCGGTCAAGCTGGTGGGTCTCGGCGAGGGCGCGGACGACCTGGCGCCGTTCGAGCCGGAGGCGTTCGTCGACGCGCTCATCGGGGACTGACGCACCCCTCGGGGGCGGGGCTTCGCCTGCCGCCCACGGCGTACGGACGCGGTACGGAAGCGGTACGGACGCGGTACGGACGCGCACAGTAGGCAAAGGGCCCCCTCGCACGGTGCAGGTGCGAGGGGGCCCTTCGCGGTCCCGAGGTGTACGGCCTCTACGGCGCGCGCCAAGCGGGCGCGCGGGCTAGGCCGGCGAGCGGTGCGCCCAGTACGCCAGGGTGCCCAGCACGAGCCGGGCCTGGGGCGGGTTCGTCGCCGTGTCCAGCGCGGGGGAGCGGAGCCAGCGGACCGGGCCGAGGCCGCCGCGGTCGGACGGCGGCGCCGTGATGTGCGTGCCGGGGCCCAGGCCGCGCAGGTCGAGGGCGGCGTCGTCCCAGCCCATCCGGTAGAGCAGCTGGGGGAGTTCGGCCGCGGCGCCCGGCGCGACGAAGAACTGCGCCCGGCCGTCCGGAGTGACCGCCACCGGCCCGAGGGGGAGCCCCATCCGCTCCAGGCGGACCAGGGCGCGCCGCCCCGCCGCTTCCGCCACCTCGATCACGTCGAACGCGCGCCCGACCGGCAGCAGCACGGCGGCACCGGGGAACTCCGCCCAGGCATCGGCCACCGCGTCGAGCGTGGCCCCGGCGGGGACCTCCGGGGCGAAGGCCAGCGGATGGGCGCCGGGCGTGGCGCAGTCGGCGTCACCGCACGAGCAGGCGCCGTCCAGGGCCCGGGCGCCGGGCACCACGTCCCAGCCCCACAGCCCGGTGTACTCCGCCACCGAGATGCACTCCGAGGCGCGGCCGCGCCGCCGTGATCCGGTCCGGGGCCGGTCGGTTCCCCGGATGCCGCCGATCGTGAAGCCCATGCCCCCTCCAACGGGTCGAGCGCGTCGTGGTTACGTGACGGAATCGGATCGTGGCCCACACTTCTGAAGACGGCGCTCGGTGGATTCACGGGTGGTGCGACCGGCGTCATGCGCCCCGGTGCGCTCCGCTGCGCCCACTTTCGTTCGTCCTATGTCAAGTGAATCGCTTGTGGCGGCCCGGGAGTTCATTCGAAGGGGTGGCGAATGGTGGCGTTTCCGGGATCGCCCTCGCGGGAGGGGTGATCGTAGGATTACTTTCGGTACATGGCCCTGGGAGTTCGAGCACTCGTGGGTATGCCGGAGGCAAGTCGGTTTCCTGTTCGACGGGTGACATTCTCCGGACGGACCGCCGCAGGACGCGGCATTCTGTTAGGGCTTGGCGTGGACAACGCACAAGTGGCTTGAGGGATGGGGGCGTTCCAGTGGGCGGCAACGGCGGAGGCGGCGCGAACGCTGAGAAGCGCCCGAACGAGATGCTCACGTCGTGGTTCGTGCGCAGCGGCTGGTCGAAGGGCGAGCTGGCGCGCCAAGTGAACCGCAGAGCGCGGCAGTTGGGCGCGCACCACATTTCCACGGACACCTCACGGGTGCGCCGCTGGCTGGACGGCGAGAATCCGCGCGAGCCGATTCCCCGCATCCTCTCCGAGCTGTTCTCCGAGCGGTTCGGCTGCGTCGTCGCCGTCGAGGACCTGGGCCTGCGCGCCGCGCACCGCACCCCCGCCTCCTCCGGCGTCGACCTGCCCTGGACCGGACCGCAGACGGTCGCGCTCATCAGCGAGTTCTCGCGCAGCGACCTGATGCTCGCCCGGCGGGGCTTCCTCGGCACCTCGCTCGCGCTCTCCGCGGGACCCGCCCTCATCGAGCCGATGCAGCGCTGGCTGGTCCCCCCGCAGTCCACCGCGCCGCCGCCGGAGGCCGACCCCGGATCCGCCCAGCGCCGCACGTCCCGGCTCTCCAAGCCCGAGCTCGACCTGCTCGAGTCCACCACGGTGATGTTCCGCCAGTGGGACGCCCAGTGCGGGGGAGGGCTCCGGCGCAAGGCCGTCGTCGGGCAACTGCACGAGGTGACGGACCTGCTGCAGGAGCCCCAGCCCGAGTCCACCTCCCGGCGCCTGTTCAAGGTCGCGGGCGAACTGGCCGAGCTGGCCGGGTGGATGAGCTACGACGTGGGCCTCCAGCCCACCGCCCAGAAGTACTTCGTCCTCGCCCTGCACGCCGCGAAGGAAGCCGGCGAGAAGCCCCTCGGGTCGTACATCCTCTCCAGCATGAGCCGCCAGATGATCCACCTCGGCCGGCCCGACGACGCGCTCGAACTCGTCCACCTCGCGCAGTACGGCAGCCGGGACTGCGCCAGCCCGCGCACCCAGGCCATGCTGTATGCGATGGAGGCCCGGGCCTACGCCAGCATGGGCCAGCCCGGCAAGTGCAAACGGGCCGTGCGGATGGCCGAGGACTCCTTCGCCGACGCCGAGGACTTCGGCGGCCCCGAGCCGGACTGGATCCGCTTCTTCTCCGAGGCCGAGCTGAACGGCGAGAACGCCCACTCCTACCGCGACCTGGCCTACGTGGCGGGCCGCAGCCCGACCTACGCCTCGCTCGCCGAACCCGTCATGGACCGCGCGGTGGAGCTCTTCGAGCGCGACGCCGAGCACCAGCGTTCGTACGCGCTGAACCTCATCGGCATGGCCACCGTGCACCTGCTCCAGCGCGAGCCCGAGCAGAGCACGGTCCTCGCCGGACAGGCCCTCGACATCGCCAAGAAGGTGCGGTCCGAGCGGGTCAACACCCGCCTGCGCAAGACCGTCGACACGGCCGTCCGGGACTTCGGGGACGTCGCCGAGGTCGTGGAGATCACCGAACGGCTCGCCATCGAGATGCCGGAGACCGCGGAGGCGGGCTGACCACCGGCACGACCGGCCCCGGCCGCGGCAGGACCATCCCGAACAGCCCGACTCGGCTCCCCCATGCCAGGTCATCCGGATGGCCGCCGCGGCCGGTTCTCGTGCGCCCCACCGGGGCGGCATCCGCACCCGCCGCGACCCGGCAGTTCATGACCGCGTAACACGCACGACCTCTTCGTCACTGCGGCGAAACACCGAGGGGCGCCCGCCGAAACGGCGCTGCGCCAATGTCTGGCCCACGACCGGCCCACAGCCCCGCGCTCCCCGAGCGGGGGCCCCTCGGCTCCGCACCCGCCTCGCCCGCACGGGCCGCATACGACGACGAGGAGACGCCGATGCCCCCAGGCATCACGATCGCCGCAGACGCCCCCGAGCTGTCTGCCGCCAACACCGGGTTCATGCTCATCTGCTCCGCCCTGGTGATGCTCATGACGCCGGGACTCGCCTTCTTCTACGGAGGCATGGTCCGCGTCAAGAGCACCCTGAACATGCTGATGATGAGCTTCATCAGCCTGGGGATCGTCACCCTTCTCTGGGTGCTCTACGGCTTCTCCGCCGCGTTCGGCACCGACCACGGCGGCCTCGTCGGCTGGGACGGCGACTACGTGGGGCTCAGCGGCCTCGGCATCAACCAGCTCTGGGACGGCTACACCATCCCCGTCTACGTCTTCGCCGTCTTCCAGCTGATGTTCGCGGTCATCACCCCGGCGCTGATCAGCGGCGCCCTCGCGGACCGCGTGAAGTTCTCGGCCTGGGCGCTGTTCATCGCCCTGTGGGCCACCGTCGTGTACTTCCCCGTCGCGCACTGGGTGTGGGGCGCGGGCGGCTGGGCCTTCGAGCTCGGCGTCATCGACTTCGCGGGCGGCACGGCCGTGCACATCAACGCCGGTGCCGCGGCGCTCGGCGTGATCCTCGTCATCGGCAAGCGCGTCGGCTTCAAGAAGGACCCGATGCGGCCGCACTCACTGCCGCTCGTGATGCTCGGCGCGGCCCTGCTGTGGTTCGGCTGGTTCGGCTTCAACGCCGGCTCGTGGCTGGGCAACGACGACGGCGTGGGCGCGCTCATGTTCGTCAACACGCAGGTCGCCACCGCCGCCGCCATGCTCGCCTGGCTCGGCTACGAAAAGCTCCGGCACGGCGCGTGCACCACGCTGGGCGCCGCCTCCGGCGCCGTCGCCGGGCTCGTCGCCATCACCCCGTCCGGCGGCTCCTGCTCGCCGCTCGGCGCCATCGCGATCGGGGCCGTCGCCGGCCTGCTGTGCGCCATGGCCGTCGGGCTCAAGTTCCGGTTCGGGTACGACGACTCGCTCGACGTCGTCGGCGTCCACCTGGTCGGCGGCGTCGTCGGATCCGTCCTCGTCGGCTTCTTCGCCACCGGCGGCGGGCAGTCGAAGGCGCAGGGCCTCTTCTACGGGGGCGGCCTCGACCAGCTGTGGAAGCAGCTCGCGGGGGTCGGCGCCGTCCTCGCGTACTCCCTGGTCGCCTCCGCGCTGCTCGCCCTCCTCATCGACAGGACGCTCGGGATGCGGGTCGCCGAGGACGACGAGGTCACCGGCATCGACCAGGTCGAACACGCCGAGACCGCCTACGACTTCGGCGGGGCGGGCGGCGGAACGGTCGGGCGTACGGCGGTGCCCGCCCCGCTCACGGACGGCGCCGGCGGCCTCGGCGGCACGGGAACCCAGGCTCAGGGCCACACGAACAAGAAGGTGGACGCATGAAGCTCATCACCGCGGTGGTCAAGCCGCACCGGCTCGACGAGATCAAGGAGGCGCTGCAGGCCTTCGGCGTCCACGGCCTGACCGTCACCGAGGCCAGCGGCTACGGACGGCAGCGCGGACACACCGAGGTCTACCGGGGGGCCGAGTACACCGTCGACCTCGTGCCGAAGATCCGTATCGAGGTCCTCGTCGGCGACGACGACGCCGAACAGCTCCTGGAGGTCGTGGTGAAGTCCGCCCGTACGGGGAAGATCGGGGACGGCAAGGTGTGGAGCGTGCCGGTCGACACGGCCGTCCGGGTGCGCACGGGGGAGCGCGGCCCCGACGCGCTGTGAGGCACGGGCGCCGGTGAGGGCGGCGCGCGGAACGAAACCGGGGGGCGGGGCGGGGCGGGACGGAACGGAACTGTGCGGGACCGAACGGGAGCTGCTGGGTGACGAGTGTGGACGCATCGACCGAGACGACACCGGAGGACTCCGGATCCGGCGGCTACGCGGCGGCCCGGCTGCGGCTCCTCCACGAGGAGTCGCGGTCCGGGCCGCCGCGCCGTGCCGCGCTCGCCGACCTCACCGACGAGTGGCTGGCCGGGCTCTTCTCGGCCGGCGCCCCCGCGGGCGCACCGCGGGGCGCCGCGCTCGTCGCGGTGGGCGGTTACGGACGGAGCGAACTGTCGCCGCGCAGCGACCTCGACCTGCTCCTGCTGCACGACGGCACGGCGGACGGCGCGGAGGTCGCGGCGCTCGCCGACCGCCTCTGGTACCCCGTCTGGGACCTCGGCATCGCCCTCGACCACTCCGTGCGGACGCCCGCGGAGGCCAGGAAGACCGCGGGCGAGGACCTCAAGGTGCACCTCGGGCTCCTCGACGCCCGCCACGTCGCCGGGGACCCGGCGCTGACCGCCGCGCTGCGCACGGACGTGTTCGCCGACTGGCGCGACCAGGCGGTGCGTCGCCTGCCCGAGCTGCGCGAACTGTGCGAGGAACGGGCCGAGCGGCAGGGCGAGTTGAGCCATCTCCTCGAACCCGACCTCAAGGAGGCCAGGGGCGGACTGCGCGACGCCACCGCGCTGCGGGCCGTCGCCGCCTCCTGGCTCGCCGACGCGCCCCGCGAGGGTCTCGCCGACGCCCGCGGGCAGCTCCTCGACGTGCGGGACGCGCTGCACCTGGCGACCGGCCGGGCCACCGACCGGCTCGCCCTCCAGGAGCAGGACCAGGTCGCCGCCGGACTGGGGCTGCTCGACGCCGACACCCTGCTGCGGCAGGTGTACGAGGCGGCGCGCGTCGTCGCGTACGCCGGTGACGTCACCTGGCGTGAGGTCGGGCGCGTGCTGCGGGCGCGGGCCGGGCGGCCGCGGCTGCGGGCCATGCTCGGCGGCCGGACCGGGGCAGGCGTACGGCGCGGGGGCGACGCCGGCGCCGAGAGGTCCCCGCTGGCCGAAGGGGTCGTCGAGCAGGAAGGCGAGGCGGTGCTCGCCCGGGCGGCCCGACCCGAGCGGGACCCCGTCCTGCCGCTGCGGGCCGCCGCGGCCGCCGCGCAGGCCGGCCTCCCGCTGTCCCTGCACGCCGTGCGCCGGCTGGCCGCCACGACGCGGCCGCTGCCCACGCCGTGGCCCGCGGAGGCGCGCGAGCAGCTCGTGACACTACTGGGCGCGGGGCGGCCGACCGTCGAGGTGTGGGAGGCGCTGGAGGCCGAGGGGCTGATCACGCGGATGCTGCCGGACTGGGAGCGGGTGCGGTGCCGTCCGCAGCGCAACGCCGTCCACACGTGGACGGTCGACCGCCACCTCGTGGAGACGGCGGTACGGGCCGCCGACCTCACCCGGCGGGTGGGGCGGCCCGACCTGCTGCTCGTGGCCGCGCTGCTGCACGACATCGGGAAGGGGTGGCCCGGGGACCACTCCGTGGCCGGGGAGGTCATCGCGCGGGACGTCGCGGCGCGGATCGGCTTCGACGCGGGCGATGTGGCGGTCGTCGCGTGTCTGGTCCGGCACCATCTCCTCCTGGTGGAGACGGCGACCCGGCGCGACCTCGACGATCCGGCGACGGTACGCGGCGTGGCCGAGGCGGTGGGCTCCGTCGGGACGCTGGAGCTGCTGCACGCGCTGACCGAGGCGGACGCGCTGGCCACCGGGCCGGCGGCCTGGTCGGCGTGGCGGGGTTCGCTGGTCGCGGATCTGGTCGAGCGGGTGGCGGGGGCGCTGAGCGGGGACGCGCCGGTGGAGCCGGAGCGGGAGGAGGCGGCGCCGACCGCGGAGCAGGAGCGGCTGGTGGTGGAGGCCTTCCGGACCAGCGGTCCCGTGGTGGGGCTGCGGGCGGAGGGCGGGGAAGCGCAGGCCGAGGGCGGCGCGGGGGCCGAGCCGCTCGGTGCGGAGCTGACGGTCGCCGTGCGGGATCAGCCGGGTGTGCTGGCGGCGGTGGCCGGGGTGCTGGCGGTGCACCGGCTGACGGTACGGGCGGCGGAGTTGCGGGAGGTGGGGGTGCCGTTGCCGTCGGGTGCGTCCGCCGGCGCGGAGTCGGTCCTGCTGCTGAGCTGGCGGGTCGCGGCGGAGTACGGGTCGCTGCCGCAGGTGACGCGGTTGCGGGCGGATCTGGCGCGGGCGCTGGACGGGGCGCTGGACATCGAGGCGCGGCTGGCGGAACGGGAGGCGGCGTACCCGCGCCGGCGCGGGACGGTGGCGCCGCCGGCGCGGGTGACGGTGGCGCGGGCGGGGTCGCGCTCGGCGACGGTGATCGAGGTGCGGGCCCGGGACGTGCCGGGGCTGCTGCACCGGATCGGGCGGGCGCTGGAGGCGGCGGGGGTGCGGGTGCGCAGTGCGCATGTGTCGACGCTGGGGGCGAACGCGGTGGACGCGTTCTATGTGACGGGGGTGGACGGGGCGCCGCTGGCGGGGGAGCGGGCCGCGGGTGTGGCGAGGGAGGTGGAGGGGGCGTTGCGGGGGCCGGCGGGGGCGTCTTAGGAGGGGGTCGCACGCCTCGGGGGACGCCCCCGCGTCGCGGGGTGGGCAGGAGGTGTCCACCGCGCACCGGCGGGGCTGTCGTGACCGTAGAGGGGAGACCGGGAAGCCCGAGGGACGGACAAGTCCGCCCACAGCCCCGGGCACCCGTGGGCGACCGATACTCTGGAAGGCGACCTGTCCCCTTTTCCCCGACCCGAGGATTCGCGACCGCCGTGTTCGATACTCTCTCCGACCGCCTCGCAGCGACATTCAAGAACCTCCGGGGCAAGGGCCGCCTGTCCGAGGCGGACATCGACGCCACGGCCCGCGAGATCCGCATCGCCCTGCTCGAGGCGGACGTCGCCCTGCCCGTCGTCCGCGCCTTCATCAAGCAGGTCAAGGAGCGCGCGGCCGGTGCCGAGGTCTCCCAGGCCCTCAACCCCGCCCAGCAGGTCATCAAGATCGTCAACGAGGAGCTCATCGGTATCCTCGGCGGTGAGACCCGACGCCTGCGGTTCGCCAAGACCGGCCCGACCGTCATCATGCTGGCGGGTCTGCAGGGTGCCGGTAAGACGACCCTCGCGGGCAAGCTCGGCCTCTGGCTGAAGGCGCAGGGCCACGCGCCGCTGCTCGTCGCCTGCGACCTCCAGCGCCCCAACGCCGTCAACCAGCTGAGCGTCGTCGCGGAGCGCGCCGGCGTCGGCGTCTACGCGCCCCAGCCGGGCAACGGCGTCGGTGACCCGGTCCAGGTGGCCAAGGACTCGATCGAGTTCGCCAAGACCAAGCAGTACGACGTGGTCATCGTCGACACCGCGGGCCGCCTCGGCATCGACCAGGAGCTGATGCGGCAGGCCGCGGACATCCGCGACGCCGTCAGCCCGGACGAGGTCCTCTTCGTCGTCGACGCCATGATCGGTCAGGACGCGGTCAACACGGCCGAGGCCTTCCGGGACGGCGTCGGCTTCGACGGCGTCGTGCTCTCCAAGCTCGACGGTGACGCCCGCGGTGGTGCCGCGCTGTCGATCGCGCAGGTCACCGGGCGCCAGATCATGTTCGCCTCGAACGGCGAGAAGCTGGACGAGTTCGACGCGTTCCACCCGGACCGCATGGCGTCCCGCATCCTCGGCATGGGCGACATGCTCACGCTGATCGAGAAGGCCGAGCAGACCTTCTCGCAGCAAGAGGCCGAGAAGATGGCCTCGAAGCTCGCCTCCAAGAAGGGGCAGGACTTCACGCTCGACGACTTCCTGGCCCAGATGGAGCAGGTCAGGAAGATGGGCAGCATCAGCAAGCTGCTCGGCATGATGCCCGGCATGGGGCAGATCAAGGATCAGATCAACAATCTGGACGAGCGGGACGTGGACCGTACCGCCGCCATCATCAAGTCGATGACGCCCGCCGAGCGTCAGGAGCCGACGATCCTCAACGGCTCGCGCCGCGCCCGTATCGCCAAGGGCTCCGGCGTCGACGTCAGCGCCGTGAAGAACCTCGTGGAGCGGTTCTTCGAGGCCCGCAAGATGATGTCCCGCATGGCCCAGGGCGGCGGCATGCCGGGTATGCCCGGGCTGCCGGGCATGGGCGGCGGCCCCGGCAAGCAGAAGAAGAAGCAGAAGCAGGCCAAGGGCAAGCGGAAGTCGGGCAACCCGATGAAGCGCAAGCAGGAGGAGCAGGAGGAGGCCGCCCGGCGCGAGCAGGCGGCTCAGGCCGGCGGCGCCTTCGGCCTCCCCGGCGGACAGCCCGGCAAGGACTTCGAGCTGCCGGACGAGTTCAAGAAGTTCATGGGCTGAGACCGGTCCGTGGGTCCCGCCGGTGCGCGGGAACCGTCGTGTCGTACGGGTGTGGGGCGTCCCTCCGGGAGGGACGCCCCGCGGCGTTCTGCCGCCGGGAGCAGCGGGTGCCCCTGCCGTACTTCTGACGTAACGTCCGGATATGAGCAACCCCGTGCCGCCGCGCCGGACGCCCGACCGGCCGTGGCGATCCGAGGGCGCGCCGCCGCCCGCCCCCACTCCGCCGCCGAGGAAGAAGATGCCGGGCGGCTGGGGAAGCCTCATCCTGACGGCGCTGATCGTCTACCTCATCGCCAACCTCGTCCTGTCCTTCTTCAACGACGGGGACGAGCCGACGATCTCGTACACGGAGTTCAGCAAGCAGGTCGACGCCGGCAACGTCACCAAGATCTACTCCAAGGGCGACGCGATCCAGGGGCAGCTCAAGAAGGAGCAGCCCAAGCCGGACGGCGACTCGGGGAAGTACACCAAGTTCACCACCCAGCGGCCCGCCTTCGCCGACGACAAGCTCTGGGACGACCTGACCGAGCACAAGGTCACGGTCACCGCCGAACCCGTGGTGCAGGAGCGCAGCTTCCTCTCCAACCTGCTCATCTCACTCGCCCCGATGCTGCTGCTCGTGGTGCTGTGGATCTTCATCGCCCGGCGGATGCGCGCCGGAATGGGCGGCGCCGGCGGCATGCTCGGGCGCAAGACGCCGCCCAAGCCGGTCGAACTGGAACCGGGTGGCCGGCGGACCACCTTCGAGGACGTGGCGGGCATCGACGAGGTCGAGGGTGAGCTCAACGACGTCGTCGACTTCCTGAAGAACCCCGACGCCTATCGCAGGATGGGCGCCAAGATGCCTCGCGGCGTGCTGCTCGCGGGCCCGCCCGGCACCGGCAAGACGCTGCTCGCGCGCGCCGTCGCGGGCGAGGCCGGCGTGCCCTTCTTCTCGGCCTCCGCCTCGGAGTTCATCGAAATGATCGTGGGCGTGGGCGCCTCGCGCGTACGGGAACTCTTCGCCGAGGCCCGCAAGGTCGCGCCGTCGATCGTCTTCATCGACGAGATCGACACCATCGGGCGCGCCCGCGGCGGCGGCAGCGGCATGGGCGGCCACGACGAGCGCGAGCAGACGCTGAACCAGATCCTCACCGAGATGGACGGCTTCTCCGGCGTGGAAGGCGTCATCGTGCTCGCCGCCACCAACCGCGCCGACGTCCTCGACCCCGCCCTCACCCGGCCCGGCCGCTTCGACCGCGTCGTCAACGTCTCGCCGCCCGACCGCGGCGGCCGCGAGGCCATCCTCAAGATCCACACGCGGTCCATCCCCCTGGCCGACGACGTCGACCTCGCCCAGGTCGCCCGTACGACACCGGGCATGACCGGCGCGGAACTCGCCAACCTCGCCAACGAGGCCGCCCTCGTGGCCGTCAAGCGCAAGCAGCACGCCGTCACCCAGTCCGACCTCTCCGAGGCCATGGAGAAGGTGCAGCTCGGCGCCGAGCGGCCGCTCGTGATGCCGCAGGACGAGCGCAGGCGCACCGCGTACCACGAGAGCGGCCACGCCCTGCTCGGCATGTTGCAGCCCGGCGCCGACCCGGTCCGCAAGATCACCATCGTCCCGCGCGGGCGCGCGCTCGGCGTCACGCTCTCCACCCCGGACTCCGACAAGTACGCCTACACCGAGGAGTACCTCCGCGGTCGCATCATCGGCGCCCTAGGGGGCATGGCCGCCGAACACGTCGTCTACGGAGTCATCACCACCGGCGCCGAGAACGACCTGGAGCAGGTCACCAACATCGCCCGCGGCATGGTCGGCCGCTGGGGGATGAGCGAGCTCGTCGGCCGCCTCTCCGCCCTGCCGAGCGACGCCCAGCAGGCGTACGGGCTCGCGGCCGCCCCCGGCACCCTCGACACCATCGACGGCGAGATGCGGCGGATCGTCGACGAGTGCTACGAGAGCGCCTGCCGGCAACTGCGCGAACACCGGGACCAACTGGACGCGCTGGCGGCGGCCTTGCTGGAGAACGAGACCCTGGAGGAGGCGCAGGCGTACCGGGTGGCGGGCATCACGCGGATGGCCAAGCAGGACGGCTGACGCCCGGACGGGGCTGGGCCCGACGGCCTTGGGCGGGGTTCTAAAGGACGCGGGCGATCAGGTAGCGGAAGATGTTCGGCATCCAGACGGTCCCGTCCCCGCGCCGATGCGGATGGAGCGCCTCCGTCAGCTCCTTGTCGACCTGCGCCTGGTCCGTCGCGCGTATCGCCGCGTCGAACAGCCCCGTCGACAGCAGCCCGCGCGCCGCGCTCGCCACGTCCGCGTACCCGAAGGGACAGGCCACCCGGCCCGAACCGTCCGGCCTGAGCCCGGCCCGGTGGGCCACCTCCTCCAGGTCGTCCCGGAGCGCGGGACGCCAGCTGCCGGTGCTCCGCAGGGGGTCGGCGAGCTTCGTCGCCACCCGCAGCACGGAGGACGTCGCACAGCGCTCCGGCGGCCCCCAGCCGACGAGCACCACCGGGCTGCCGTGCCCGGCGAGCGGCGCCGCCGCCTCCAGGAGGTCGGACAGCCCTTCGGAGTCACCGGCCGTGCACCCGATCGGCTGGAAGGCGGTGACGAGGTTGTACGTGGGCAGCTCCGAGTCCGCCGCGTTCGCGGGACCTCCTTCGACCAGGCGGGCGTCGGCGCGCGCGCGTGCGTCCTCCGCGGTGTCCGACAGCAGGCGTTCGCGCGCGAGAGCGAGCCGTTCGGGCTGCGCCGGGTCGACGCCGGTGACCCCGGCCCCGCGCGAGGCCGCCATCAGCAGGGCGAGTCCGGAGCCGCAGCCGAGGCTGAGCAGCCGGGACCCTGTGCCTACTTCGAGCCGTTCGTACACCGCTTCATAGAGCGGGACCAGCATCCGTTCCTGGATCTCCGCCCAGTCACGCGCGCGTGCACACCGGTCCACACGGGGCGCTGTGCCCGCGTGGGGGAGGTGCGTCTGCACGAGTGTTGGTGTCATCGAAAGCGCCCCAATCCAACGAGAGTTAAGTGCCGTGCCGGAATCCAACGGTTCATCCGCCCCCGTGCAGTGCGCTCGCACTCCCCCCGTATGCCAGAGAACTCCGCATCCGTCGTGGAGTCCAGGGGTTGTGTGGGGTTGTGTGCCAATGCTTGCGTGCCACCGTCGTGCGCCCCTGTGGAGGAAAAGGGTTCCCCCTCCCGCGAGGCCCGCCCCTACCATGCGCGCCATGCCCAAGACACCCGTGCTCACGCCCCGGGCGGACGATTTTCCGCGCTGGTACCAGGACCTGATCCACAAGGCCGAGCTGGCCGACAACGGGCCGGTGCGCGGCACCATGGTGATCCGACCGTATGGGTACGGCCTGTGGGAGCGGATGCAGCAGGACATGGACGCCCGCATCAAGGCGACGGGTACCCAGAACGCGTACTTCCCCCTCCTCATCCCGCAGTCGTACCTGACGAAGGAGGCGGAGCACGTCGAGGGCTTCGCCCCGGAGCTCGCCGTCGTCACCCACGGCGGCGGCAAGGAGCTGGAGGAACCGGTCGTCATCCGTCCCACCTCGGAGACGATCGTCAACGAGTACTTCTCCAAGTGGGTGCAGAGCTACCGCGACCTGCCGCTGCTGATCAACCAGTGGGCCAACGTGGTCCGCTGGGAGATGCGCCCGCGCCTGTTCCTGCGCACGTCGGAGTTCCTGTGGCAGGAGGGCCACACCGCCCACGCGACGTACGAGGAGGCCCGCGACTTCGCCGCCCGCATCCACCGCGACGTCTACGGCGACTTCATGCGCGACGTCCTCGCCATGGACTTCGTACTGGGCCGCAAGACCGCCAAGGAGCGCTTCGCCGGCGCCGTCAACACCCTCACCCTCGAAGGCATGATGGGCGACGGCAAGGCCCTCCAGCTCGGCACCAGCCACGAGCTCGGGCAGAACTTCGCCCGCGCCTTCGATATCCGGTACCTCTCCAGGGAGGGCAGCCAGGAGCTGGTCTGGCAGACCTCCTGGGGCAGTACGACGCGGATGGTCGGCGCCCTGGTGATGATGCACGGCGACGACAGCGGCCTGCGCGTGCCGCCCCGGCTCGCGCCCGTCCAGGTGGTCGTCATCGCGGTGAAGGGCGACGACGCGGTGCTCGCCGAGGTCCACGAGATCGGCCGGAGGCTGACGGCCGCGGGCGTCCGCGTCCAGGTCGACGACCGCGTCGACGTCCCCTTCGGGCGGCGGGTCGTGGACTGGGAGCTCAAGGGCGTTCCCGTACGCGTCGAGGTCGGCCCGCGCGACCTGGAGCACGGCACCGCCGTGCTGGCCCGCCGCATCCCCGGCCAGGACAAGCAGCCGGTCGCCCTGGACGCCCTCGCCGGCCTGCTGCCCACCTTCCTCGAGGAGGACCAGGCGCTGCTCCTGAGCCAGGCCAGGGCCCGCCGCGAGTCCCGTACGGCGGACGTCGGCACCGTCGAGGAGGCGGTGGAGGCCACCGCCGCCGGCGGCTGGGCGCGGCTGCCGTGGGCCGCGCTGGGTGAGGAAGGCGAGGCCAGGCTGGCCGAGCACGCCGTCACCGTACGGTGTCTGGTCGCCGCGGACGGGGCGGTGCCGGAGGCCGACGACGCCCCGGGTAACGTCGCTCTCGTGGCCCGCTCCTACTGAGGGACGCGGCGCCGCGTCCGGCGCACACCCCCGGACCGTCCGCCCGTCCGCGCACCATGCGCCCCGGCGTGAGGACATGACCTACGCGCTGGGGCGTACGCGCCACTACGTACCGGCTTGGTGTGAGCTGTGAGGCTTCTCCGCAGATCAGCGCACCCGCCCTCGTCTTGACGCATCAACGGCAACTGACGGGTACGTGCAAATTATTTGGGATGCCCCGGAATGGAACCCCGAGGGCACTCGGCTCGTTGTCACGACGTGAGCACGACACCACCTGTTCTCGCCGCAGAGCTGGCACAGGCGTGGGCCGACATTCAGCGGCACCACCCCGAGCTGCCCGACCTTGCCGCGCCCGAATCCCTGATCGGAGAGTCGTCGTCCGCCTGTGGCGCCGAGCTCTCCTTCGAGCGACTGCTGCACGAAGCAGTCCATGGCATCGCCGCCTCGCGCGGCGTACGCGACACCTCACGTGCCGGCCGATACCACAACCGCAGATTCCTCTCGATCGCCGAGGAGCTGGGCCTGGACCACCCCGAGGAACCGCATCCCAGCAGCGGCTTCTCGCTGGTCACGCTCAACCCCGAGGCCAAGAAGCGCTACCGCCCGACGATCGAACGCCTCCAGCGCGCGCTGAAGGCACACACCGCGGCGACGACGGCGGACACCGCGCGCAGCTTCCGTGGGCCGGCCGCACGGCACGGCTCCTCCGGGGGCGGCGTGCGCGTGAAGGCGGTCTGCGACTGCGGGCGCAACGTCCGCGTGGTCCCGTCGGTGCTCGCGCAGGCGCCGATCATGTGCGGCGGCTGCGGCAAGCCGTTCCGCATCCCCGACGTGGTCGGTGTGGGCGTGGGCTGAGCAGGCTCGGGGCGTCCGGACCGGGTTCGGGCGCCCCGCCGACGTATGGCACAATGGCTAGCTGTACTCGACAGTCGCACAGGACCCCTCTCTCCTCCGGCTGACGCGTCCATCGGGCACTCGAGTACCGCAACCCCACGCGGCATCACTGTTGTGCCCACCCACGTCAAGACCAGGAGACACCACTCCCGTGGCAGTCAAGATCAAGCTGAAGCGTCTGGGCAAGATCCGTTCGCCTCACTACCGCATCGTCGTCGCCGACTCCCGTACCCGCCGTGACGGCCGGGCCATCGAGGAGATCGGCCTGTACCACCCGGTGCAGAACCCCTCGCGCATCGAGGTCAACTCGGAGCGTGCCCAGTACTGGCTGTCCGTCGGCGCCCAGCCGACCGAGCCGGTCATGGCCATCCTGAAGCTCACCGGTGACTGGCAGAAGCACAAGGGCCTGCCCGCCCCGGCGCCGCTGAAGGTCGCCGAGCCCAAGGACAAGCGCGCCGCGTTCGAGGCCTTCACCAAGGGTCTCGAGGGCGACGACGCCAAGGGCGAAGCCATCACCCAGAAGGCCAAGAAGTCGGACAAGAAGGCGGACGAGGCCGAAGCCGCGTCCACCGAGTCCGCCGAGGCCTGAGCATGCTCGAGGAGGCTCTCGAGCACCTCGTGAAGGGCATCGTCGACAACCCCGACGACGTGCAGGTGGCCTCGCGCAACCTGCGCCGCGGGCGCGTACTCGAGGTCCGGGTCCACCCCGACGACCTCGGCAAGGTGATCGGTCGCAACGGCCGCACCGCGCGCGCCCTGCGTACGGTCGTGGGCGCCATCGGTG
Source organism: Streptomyces sp. NPDC041122 (assembly GCF_055592445.1). NCBI lineage: Bacteria > Bacillati > Actinomycetota > Actinomycetes > Kitasatosporales > Streptomycetaceae > Streptomyces > Streptomyces sp. NPDC041122. The sequence goes on from NZ_JBVIYQ010000011.1 coordinate 216,889, forward strand.
GCCGCGGCGTCCGCGTCGACCTCGTCGACGTGGACCAGGTTCGCTGAACCACAGCAGCACCGGCTCGGGCCGGGGAGGGCTCCAGGGCCTTCCCCGGCCCGTAGTCGTTGGATGAGGAGAAACGCAGTGCAGTTGGTAGTCGCCCGTATCGGCCGTGCCCACGGCATCAAGGGCGAGGTCACCGTCGAGGTCCGCACCGACGAGCCGGAGCTGCGGCTCGGCCCGGGCGCCGTCCTCGCCACCGACCCCGCCGCCACCGGCCCGCTGACCATCGAGACCGGCCGGGTGCACAGCGGCCGCCTCCTGCTGCGCTTCGAGGGCGTGCGTGACCGCACCGGCGCCGAGGCGCTCCGCAACACCCTGCTGATCGCCGAGGTGGACCCCGAAGAACTCCCCGAGGAAGAGGACGAGTTCTACGACCACCAGCTCATGGACCTCGACGTGGTCACCACGGACGGCACCGAGGTCGGCCGCATCACCGAGATCTCGCACCTGCCCTCCCAGGACCTCTTCATCGTGGAGCGGCCCGACGGCAGCGAGGTGATGGTCCCCTTCGTCGCGGAGATCGTCGTCGAGGTCGACCTGGAGGAGCAGAAGGCCGTCATCGACCCGCCGCCCGGGCTCATCGACGACCGCGCCGAGGTCGCCTCCACGCGGGACGAGGCGTAATGCGGCTGGACGTCGTCACGATCTTCCCGGAGTACCTGGAACCGCTGAACGTCTCCCTCGTGGGCAAGGCACGCGCGCGCGGACAGCTCGACGTCCGGGTGCACGACCTCAGGGAGTGGACGTACGACCGGCACAACACGGTCGACGACACCCCCTACGGCGGCGGCCCCGGCATGGTCATGAAGACCGACCCCTGGGGCGCGGCCCTCGACGACGTGCTCGCCGAGGGGTACGAGGCGGGGGCCCACGGGCCCGTACTGGTCGTCCCCACGCCCAGCGGCCGCCCCTTCACCCAGGAACTGGCCGTGGAGCTCTCCGAGCGCCCCTGGCTGGTCTTCACGCCCGCGCGCTACGAGGGCATCGACCGCCGCGTCACCGACGAGTACGCGACCCGCATGCCCGTCTACGAGGTCTCCATCGGCGACTACGTCCTCGCGGGCGGGGAAGCCGCCGTCCTCGTCGTCACGGAGGCCGTGGCCCGGCTGCTGCCCGGCGTGCTGGGCAACGCCGAGTCCCACCAGGACGACTCCTTCGCCCCCGGCGCCATGGCCAACCTCCTGGAGGGGCCGGTCTACACCAAGCCTCCCGAGTGGCGCGGGCACGGCATCCCCGACGTCCTGCTCAGCGGCCACCACGGCAAGATCGCGCGCTGGCGGCGGGACGAGGCGCTGCGCCGCACCGTCCGCAACAGGCCCGACCTCATCGAGCGGTGCGACCCCGGGGCCTTCGACAAGAAGGATCGCGAGATGCTCTCGATCCTGGGGTGGCGGCCGGGTCCGGACGGCCGATTTGGGCGAGACCCCGAGGCCATGGAAGAATAGGCCGCTGCTGTACGTCCAGCGTGCGCCCCTGCCACAGGGGGAATGACGCCCGCCCGACGCGATCAGCTACCGAATCCTCATCTCCCCGTACCGCTGATGACCTGTGGCATCAGTGAAGAAAGCAGACGATCATGGCTAACCTGCTCGACTCCGTCGACAGCGCGTCGCTGCGCAGCGACGTCCCCGCGTTCCGCCCGGGTGACACCGTCAACGTCCACGTCCGCGTCATCGAGGGCAACCGCTCCCGTGTGCAGCAGTTCAAGGGCGTAGTCATCCGCCGCCAGGGTGCCGGCGTGCGCGAGACCTTCACGGTCCGCAAGGTCTCCTTCTCCGTCGGCGTGGAGCGCACCTTCCCGGTGCACACCCCGATCGTCGAGAAGATCGAGCTCGTCACCCGCGGTGACGTGCGTCGCGCGAAGCTGTACTACCTCCGTGAGCTGCGCGGCAAGGCCGCGAAGATCAAGGAGAAGCGCGAGCGCTGAGCTCCCGCACGGGTCCACAGCGGAGCCGGATAACATCTGGCCCCGATGGACACCGAAGCACAGCACACGGAGCGCGACCGCTCCTCCCCACCCTCCGGCTCCGGAGACGTCCCGCACGTCGCCGAGGCAGCCGAGGAGCCGGAGGAACGGTCGCGCTCCGTTCTTGCGTGGCTGACCGACCGGCTGCCGGGCGGCGGACTCACCCTGACGTTCCTGCTGTGCGTGGGCATCCTGCTCCTCGTCGGCACCTTCGTGATGCAGCCCTTCCAGATTCCGAGCGGCTCGATGGAGCCCGCCTTCCGCTCCGGGGACCGGGTGCTCGTCAACAAGTTGGCGTACCGTTTCGGTTCCGAGCCGCAGCGGGGTGACGCGGTCGTCTTCGACGGGAACGGCTACTTCGGGGACGCCGACTACATCAAGCGGGTCGTGGGCACAGGGGGAGACCGGGTGGTCTGCTGCGACGATCGGGGGAGGATCAAGGTGAACGGCGAGCCCGTCGACGAGCCGTACCTCTACCCCGGCAACGCGCCCTCCCAGGTGCCCTTCGACGTCGTCGTCCCCGAGGACAGTCTCTTCCTCCTCGGCGACCACCGCAGCGACTCCCGGGACTCCCGGGACCACCTCGGCGAGCCGGGCGGCGGCATGATCCCGGTCGACGAGGTCATCGGCAGGGCCGACTGGATCGCCTGGCCGATCGGCCACTGGACCTCCCTGGAGCGGCCCGACAGCTACGCGCGCGTGCCGGACCCGGGCGGCGCGCATGGGTAACCGCGGACGGACACGCGCCTCCGGCCACCGGGCGGACACCCGGCTGCCCACCGGATCGAGGCCCACCGACGGACCCGTCCTGCCCGGCCGTGCCGACCGGCGCAAGCTCGCGCGGAAGGTCAAGCGGCGCAGACGACGCTCGGCGATCAAGGAAGTGCCGCTGCTCATAGGCGTGGCGCTGCTGATAGCCCTGGTCCTCAAGACCTTCCTGGTGCAGGCCTTCGTGATCCCGTCGGGCTCCATGGAGCAGACGATCCGCATCGGCGACCGGGTCCTGGTCGACAAGCTCACCCCGTGGTTCGGCTCGAAGCCGGAGCGCGGCGACGTCGTCGTCTTCAAGGACCCCGGCAACTGGCTCGAAGAGGAACAGGGCAAGAAGAAGGACGACCCGGTGGTCGTCAAGCAGCTCAAGGAGGGCCTGACCCAGATCGGTCTGCTGCCGTCCGACAGCGAACGGGACCTGATCAAGCGCGTGGTCGGCGTCGGTGGTGACACCGTCAAGTGTTGCGACAAGAACGGCAAGGTCACCGTCAACGGCGTCCCCTTGGACGAGCCGTACATCCACCCCGGGGACAAGCCGTCGGCCTTCGCGTTCGAGGTGAAGGTCCCCGAAGGCCGCCTCTTCATGCTGGGCGACCACCGCAGCGACTCGGCCGACTCCCGTTTCCACCGCACCGAGAAGTTCCACGGCACCGTCTCCGAGGACCAGGTGGTCGGGCGCGCGATGGTCATCGCCTGGCCCTTCGGCCACTGGCGCAAACTGGAGGAGCCGGAGACGTACGCGTCGGTACCCGACGCGCGTACGGCGTCGGACACCGTCACAGGTGCGTCGCATAGGGTGGCCCCCGGCGATCGATATGGATTGATCCGGCTCCCGACCCCTGCGGAACTCCCGCTCGTTATGGGAGTGGTGGGCCTGCATCGCATCTGGGGCAGGCAGCGGCACGGACTGAGGAGTGGATGTGGGGGATTTGGCGGTCGGCGCACGATCCGGACACGAGGGGCCCGAGGAGCGGCCGGAGCGATCCGACGAGCCGGGCGTCGCGGCCGCAGAGGGCGGTGCCACCCCCGGGAATGACGCCGCGGCCGGCGACGGCGCGGCGGACGAGCGGGACGGCAAGCGGCAGAAGAAGCCCCGCTCCTTCTGGAAGGAGCTTCCGCTCCTCATCGGTATCGCCCTGGTCCTGGCACTGGTCATCAAGACCTTCCTGGTCCAGGCGTTCTCGATCCCGTCGGACTCGATGCAGAACACGCTGCAGCAGGGCGACCGCGTCCTGGTCGACAAGCTGACGCCGTGGTTCGGCTCCGAGCCCGAGCGCGGCGAGGTCGTCGTCTTCAAGGACCCCGGCCACTGGCTGGACGGCGAGCCCACGCCGGATCCGAACGCGGTCCAGCGGGTCCTCGGCTGGGTCGGCCTGATGCCGTCCGCCGACGAGAAGGACCTCATCAAGCGCGTCATCGCCGTCGGCGGCGACACCGTGGAGTGCAAGGGCACCGGCCCGGTGAAGGTCAACGGCAAGGCGCTGAACGAGCCGTACGTCTTCGCGGGCAACACCCCCTGCAGCGTCGACGACCAGGGCGGCCAGTTCAAGGTGACGGTACCCAAGGGCAAAATCTGGGTCATGGGTGACCACCGGCAGAACTCCCTGGACTCCCGCTACCACCAGAACCAGCCCGGCGGCGGCGCCGTCCCGGTGGACAACGTCGTGGGCCGCGCCATCGTGATCGCCTGGCCGCCCACCCGCTGGGCGACCCTGCCCAAGCCGGACACCTTCGACCAGCCCGGCATCAACGCGCTCTCCAGCGCGGCGCCGGCCGCGCTCGGACTGGCCGGGGCCGTCCCGCTGGTGCTGTGGCGCAGGCGTCGGCTCACGGTGGCGGCCGCGCGCGACGCGAGGGTTTCTGACGGCAGTACCGCCGGGTAGGGTGCCGTCCCAGATCGCCGATCTTCCGCCGTCCGTACCGACGCGGCGGGGTCGTCTCCACAACGGGGGAGCACTGGGATGAGCAGGACACGTCGTACGGAAGAGGGCCACGGACGGCTCGGCAGCGTGCTGTCGGGTGTCGCCGTGGCCCTCGGCTGTGTGCTCTTCCTCGGAGGTTTCGCCTGGGGCGCCGTCCAGTACCAGCCGTACACCGTCCCCACGGGCTCCATGACGCCGACGATCGGCTCGGGTGACCGGGTGCTCGCGCAGCGGATAGACGGTGACGACGTGCGCCGCGGTGACGTCGTCGTCTTCAAGCAGAAGACCTGGGGCGACCTGCCGATGGTCAAGCGCGTCGTCGGCATAGGCGGCGACAAGGTGGCCTGCTGCAAGGACGGCAAGCTGACCGTCAACGGCAAGGAGATCGCAGAACCGTATCTCCCCGAGGGCCAGGGTGCCGCCGCCACCGGAATCCCCACCACCACGGTCCCCGAGGGCCACCTGTTCCTGCTCGGCGACGAGCGCAGCGGGTCCCTGGACTCCAGCGTGCACCTGGAGGACTCCCAGCACGGCTCGGTGCCGCGCAGCGCGGTGCGGGCGCGGGTCGACGCGGTGGCCTGGCCGATGGACGAGTTCGGCATGCTGGAGCGCCCCAAGGGCTTCGCGGACATGCCGGGGGGTCTCTCCGAGCCCGGCCCGCTGACCCTGGTGGTGAGCGCGATCGTGGCGGGCATGGTGCTGGTCCTGGGCGGTGCGGCGTACGGACCGGTGGCCAAGGTCCTGGGCCGCCGGCGCGGCAAGGACCGCACGCGGGAGACCGCCGGTGCCGTCTGAGGACGCGGCGGCCGGGAGGACCGCGCTCCCCGGGGAGGCCGGGGCATCCCTGGCGGGGCGGCCGCTGCGCCGGGTCGCGCGGGTGGTCCTGCTCGATCCGGACGACCGCGTCCTGTTGCTGCACGGCCACGAGCCCGGGGACGTGACGGACGACTGGTGGTTCACGCCCGGCGGCGGTCTGGAGGGCGCCGAGACGCGGGAGCAGGCGGCCCTGCGCGAGCTGCGGGAGGAGACGGGGATCACCGAGGTCGAACTCGGCCCCGTCCTGTGGCGGCGGGTCTGCTCGTTCCCCTTCGCGGGGCGGCGGTGGGACCAGGACGAGTGGTACTACCGGGCGCGCACGGCACAGACGGAGACCGTCGCCGAGGGCCTCACGGAGCTGGAAAGGCGCAGTGTCGCCGGAGCTCGTTGGTGGACGTGCCGAGAACTGACCGAGGCTCATGAGACGGTGTACCCGACCAGGCTCGCCGAGCTGCTTCGCAGACTGCTCGACGAGGGGCCCCCGGATCGGCCCGAGATCCTCGGCACGGAAATCGTGTAGGGGTTCGCGGGACTGACGCACAATAGGGGGACGCACGGCTGAAGGGGAACATGCCATGAGCGCCGAGGACCTCGAGAAGTACGAGACCGAGATGGAGCTGAAGCTCTACCGGGAGTACCGCGATGTCGTCGGTCTGTTCAAATACGTGATCGAGACCGAGCGGCGTTTCTACCTCACCAACGACTACGAGATGCAGGTGCACTCGGTCCAGGGCGAGGTCTTCTTCGAGGTGTCCATGGCGGACGCCTGGGTGTGGGACATGTACCGGCCCGCTCGGTTCGTCAAGCAGGTGCGAGTGCTCACGTTCAAGGACGTGAACATCGAGGAGCTCAACAAGAGCGATCTCGAGCTGCCGAGCAGCTAGCCGGCCGACGGGGCGCGGGGGATTTCACTCGCGGGGGTGGCGGAGTTTTCCACAACCGGTGAGTTGTGCACCAAGATCCAATAGGGATCGGCCGGTGCGTGACGGTGGGTGCCGGAGGTGGTGCCGACATGAACGCACGGGGAGCGATCGGCAGGTACGGCGAGGATCTGGCCGCGAGGCGGCTGGTCGAGTCGGGGATGACGGTTCTGGAGCGCAATTGGCGCGCGGGCAGAACCGGTGAGATCGACATCGTGGCCATGGACGGCGAGGCCCTGGTCGTCTGCGAGGTCAAGACGCGCAGGGCGGCCGGGCCGGGCGCCGTGCCGTTCGAGCATCCGATGGCGGCCGTGGGCCGGATCAAGGCCGAGCGGCTGCGCAGGCTCGCCGAGCGGTGGATCGAGGAGCGCGGCGGCCCACCGCCCGGCGGCGTCCGCATCGACTTGGTCGGCGTCCTGATCCCGCGGCGCGGGGTCCCCGTGGTCGAGCACGCGCGGGGGGTGGCCTGAGATGGGCTTCGCGCGTACGTGTTCCGTCGCCCTGGTCGGCGTCGAGGGCGTCGTCGTCGAGGTGCAGGCCGATCTGGAGCCAGGTGTCGCGGCGTTCACCCTGGTCGGGCTGCCGGACAAGAGCCTGAGCGAGAGCCGCGACCGGGTCAGGGCCGCCGTGGTCAACTCGGGCGGTGAATGGCCGCAGAAGAAGCTCACGGTCGGGCTCAGCCCCGCGTCGGTGCCGAAGGGTGGCAGCGGCTTCGACCTCGCGGTCGCCTGCGCCGTCCTCGGGGCCGCGGAGCGGATCGACCCCAAGGTCCTCGCCGACATCGTGATGATCGGGGAGCTCGGTCTGGACGGCCGGGTGCGGCCGGTCCGCGGAGTGCTGCCGGCCGTCCTCGCGGCGGCCGACGCGGGGTACGAACAGGTGGTCGTCCCCGAGTGCACGGCCGCGGAGGCGGCGCTGGTCCCCGGCGTCTCCGTCCTCGGTGTGCGCAGCCTGCGCCAGCTCATCGCGGTGCTCACCGACGAGCCGGTGCCGGAGGAGGAGCCGGACCAGACCGGGCGACCGGATCCGATGCTCGCCGGACTCTGTGTCCCCGGCACCGGTATCGGCACAGGGCTGGGCGAGGCCTTCGACGACGCCCACGCGCTGGACCTCGCCGACGTCGTCGGCCAGGCCTCGGCCCGGACGGCCGTCGAGGTCGCCGCGGCAGGCGCGCACCACCTCTTCCTGCAAGGACCACCGGGAGCCGGCAAGACGATGCTCGCGGAGCGGCTGCCCGCCGTCCTGCCCCGGCTGACCCGGGAGGAGTCCCTGGAGGTCACCGCGGTCCACTCGGTGGCCGGCATGCTGCCCCCGGGCAGGCCCCTGGTGGACGTCGCGCCGTACTGCGCGCCGCACCACTCCGCGACGATGCAGTCCCTCGTGGGCGGCGGCAAGGGAATCGCGCGGCCGGGAGCGGTGTCCCTCGCTCACAGAGGAGTGCTTTTTCTCGACGAGGCTCCTGAATTCAGCACCCAGACCCTGGACTCCCTGCGCCAGCCCCTCGAAGCGGGCCACGTGGTGATCGCGCGGAGCGCGGGGGTGGTGCGGCTGCCCGCGAAGTTCCTGATGGTGCTCGCCGCCAACCCCTGCCCGTGCGGCAGGCACACCCTGCTGGGCGACGGCTGCGAATGCCCGCCCGCCGTCATCCGCCGCTACCAGGCCCGCCTCTCGGGCCCGCTGCTCGACCGCGTCGACCTGAAGGTCGAGGTGGAGGCCGTCACCCGCTCCGAGCTTGCCGGGTACGGCACCCGCGGGGAGTCCACCCGGACCGTCGCCGACCGGGTGCGCGCCGCGCGGGAGAGGGCGGCGGCCCGGCTGGCCGGGACGGGCTGGCGGACCAACAGCGAGGTCCCCGGCCATGCGCTCCGCACCCGCTGGCCCGCCGCTCCCGGCGCGATGGACGCGGCCGAGCTGGACCTGGAGCGGGGCTTCTTGACCGCCCGCGGCCTGGACCGTGTTCTGCGGGTGGCCTGGACCGTCGCGGACCTGGCGGGACGCGACCGGCCCGACGCGCAGGACGTCGCCCTGGCCCTGCAACTGCGGACGGGCATCTCGCGCGGCGTGCCGATGGTGATCGGGGCGGCGACATGAAGGGTGAGCCGTCGGAGGGGGAGCGGCTCGCCCGGATCGCGCTGACGCGGGTGCTGGAACCGGGGGACACGACCGGTGGGCGCTGGTTGCGCGAGGTCGGGGCCGAAGAGGTGCTGCGCCGGCTCGGCGGTGCCGACGAGCGGCTGCCGGGGGCGAGCGCGCGACGGTGGGAGGGGTTACGGGCGAGGGCGGCCAAGGCGCGGCCGGAGCGGGACCTGGCTTCGGTGCGGGATGTCGGGGGGAGGTTCGTCTGCCCGGGGGACGCGGAGTGGCCGGCGACCCTGGACGACCTGGGGGACGCGCGGCCGGTCGGGCTCTGGGTGCGGGGGCGGCCGTCGCTGCGGATGTGGGGGCTGCGTTCGGTGGCCGTCGTGGGGGCGCGGGCCTGTACGCAGTACGGCGCGCACATGGCGGCCGGGCTCGCCGCGGGGCTCGCGGAGCGCGGCTGGGTCGTGATCTCCGGCGGGGCGTACGGCGTGGACGGGGCCGCGCACCGTGGGGCGCTGGGGGCCGGCGGTGCCACTGTGGCCGTGCTCGCCTGCGGCGTCGACCGGGCCTATCCGCGCGGGCACACCGAACTGATCGACAGGATCGCGGAACAGGGGCTGGTCGTCGGCGAGTTGCCGCCGGGAGAGCATCCGACGCCGAGCAGATTCATCCTGCGGAACAGGGTGATCGCGGCGTTGACCCGGGGGACAGTGGTGGTGGAGGCCGCGTACCGCAGCGGGGCGCTCGCCACGGCGCGCAGCGCTCAGGAGTTGGGGCGCTTCACCATGGGGGTGCCCGGGCCCGCGACCAGCGGGCTGTCGGCCGGGGTGCATGAACTGCTGCGGGGTGACGGTGTGCTGGTGACCGACGCCGCCGAAGTCGTGGAGCTGGTCGGCGACATGGGGGAGCTGGCGCCGGTCAGACGAGGGCCCGTCGTGCCGCGTGACCTGCTCGGTCCCGGTGTGCAGCGCGTCCTGGCCGCGCTGCCCGCGCGGGGTCGGGTGGCGGTACGGGATGTGGCGGTCGGCGCCGCGACCACCGAGGATGACGCGGTCGGGCGGCTGTACGAGCTTCAGTCGTTGGGGTTCGTCGAACGACACGGCGACGGCTGGCAGTTGACACGCCAGGTGAATCCGCCCGTGTCGGCCGACGAAGAGGGTTCGTGACCGAGCGTGTTCCGCCGGACGGATGACCCCCGACAACCTTGGGAAATCAGGCAGTTGATAGACCGGGACAGTCACGCTGAGCGATCGATCGCACACTCCGAGGCGTCAAGCGGAACGTATCTGCGCACGCGCGATCCCATACTCTTCGCACACTGCGACAGTTCAGTCACGCTACGCTCACGAGGATTCCGGCACGGACAGGCAATCAGGCGGACGACCTCATTCACCCCACGCACACTCCCCACCGCACCGACTCGAGCGACACCGGCGCCCCCACCGGCTCGCGCGACCTCCCCGAACCCCGCGACCCCACCGGTTCCCGCGACCTCCCCGGTCCGCGCGACCGCACGGGATCCCCCGACCTCACCAGTTCACGGCAGAACGGCTCAAGGCGACGAATGCCCCAGCACACCTCAGGGTCCGACCGGGCAGCGGTTCCCCCCGCCGCCCGTAGCGGCGAGCAGGAGCGGCCCCCCGCGCCCTCGTCGCTGGACGAGCTGTGGCGTTCGTACAAGGAGACGGGTGACGGGCGGCTTCGGGAGCAGCTGATCCTGCACTACTCACCGCTGGTGAAGTACGTGGCGGGGCGGGTCAGCGTGGGTCTGCCGCCCAACGTGGAGCAGGCCGACTTCGTCTCGTCCGGGGTGTTCGGGCTGATCGACGCGATCGAGAAGTTCGACATCGAGCGCTCCATCAAGTTCGAGACGTACGCGATCACCCGCATCCGCGGGGCGATGATCGACGAACTGCGGGCGCTCGACTGGATCCCCCGGTCCGTACGGCAGAAGGCGCGCAACGTGGAGCGGGCCTACGCCACCCTGGAGGCGCAGCTGCGGCGTACTCCCTCCGAGGGGGAGGTCGCCGCGGAGATGGGCATCGCGCTGGAGGAACTGCACGCGGTTTTCAGCCAGTTGTCGCTGGCGAACGTGGTGGCCCTGGAGGAGCTGCTGCACGTCGGCGGCGAGGGCGGCGACCGGCTCAGCCTGATGGACACGCTCGAGGACCACGCGGCTGACAACCCCGTGGAGGTGGCCGAGGACCGGGAGCTGCGGCGGCTGCTGGCCCGGGCGATCAACACCCTGCCGGAGCGCGAGAAGACCGTCGTCACGCTCTACTACTACGAGGGCCTCACCCTCGCCGAGATCGGCAACGTCCTCGGGGTGACCGAGAGCCGGGTGAGCCAGATCCACACGAAATCCGTGTTGCAGCTGCGGGCGAAGCTGGCGAGTTTTGGACGCTGACCTCGCTGAATCGTCCCTGCCCCGGTCGGTGCGCGCACGGTGGCGGCTCCCGTGCGCGGCGCCCCGTCCGTAAGGTGGAGCCGTGCCAAGGATTCGAGCGGCCTCAGTGGCCGAGCACCGGTCGATGCAGCGCGGCGCCCTGCTGGACGCCGCGCGTTCCCTGCTGTCCGAAGGCGGTACGGAGGCGCTGACCTTCCCCGCTCTCGCCGAGCGCACCGGGCTGGCCCGGTCGTCCGTGTACGAGTACTTCCGGTCGCGGGCAGCCGTGGTGGAAGAGCTGTGTGAGGTCGACTTCCCCGTCTGGGCGGCGGAGGTGTCGGCGGCGATGGAGCGCGCGGAGTCGGCCGAGGGCAAGGTCGAGGCGTATGTGCGGCGGCAGCTGGCCCTGGTGGGGGACCGGCGCCACCGCGCCGTGGTCGCCATCTCCGCGAGCGAGCTCGACGCGGGGGCCCGGGAGAAGATCCGTGCCGCGCACGGCGGGCTCATCGCGATGATCGTCGAGGCGCTCGCGAGCCTGGGGCACGAGCAGCCCCGGATGGCGGCGATGCTGCTGCAGGGGATCGTGGACGCCGCGGTGCGGCGGATCGAGCTGGGTGCCGCAGAGGACCCCACCGCCATCACCGAGGCGGCCGTGGCCATGGCTCTTCGGGGCGTCCGGGGCTGAGGCCTCGTCCGCCGGTGTGCACCGGCAGCAGCCGGGACGGGCCGTGGTGCCGCAGTCGGGGGGACAGCAGGCTCAGCGGGTCCAGATAGGTGCCTGCCCTGCGCAGGCCCCAGTGCAGACAGCTTCCCGGGCAGTGTCCCGTCGGGAACTCCAGGGTGCCCACCACCTCGCCGGCCGCCACCCGCGCTCCCTTCTTCAGCGACGCCGACCTCCGCACCGGCTCGTACGTCGTGCGCAGCGGCGGGTCGCCCGTGCCGTCCAGCTCCACCGAGACCACACCCCGGCCCGCCACCCGCCCCGCGAAGGCGATCCGGCCCGCGGCCACCGCCCGTACCGGACCGCCCGGTGGCGCGGTGAGATCCACGCCGCGGTGGCCCGCGCCGTACGGCGTCGCGGGCGGGTCCCAGGCGCGGACGACCGGCGGGCGGGTTCCGACCGGCCAGACGGTGGCCGACGGCGCGGGCACGGGCGGTGCCGCACGCGGGGTGAGGACGGTCGCGAGCAGGGCTGCCAGCGCGGGCAGCAACAGTTCCAGGCGCATGCGAGAACCGTCCTCCACCCGGCTCCGCCGTGGGGATCATGGTCCGGATCTGTGGACGGCCGGGCGGTTGTGGACAACGCCGTCACCCGGTCGTGGGCGGCAGGGCGGGCTCCCGGGCGGCAGCGCGGCGGCCGACCGTACGGCGGCGTCACCTGCCACCCCGTGGGTCCCGTACACTTCTGGTGGCGATCCGGGTCACCGGGTCGACTTCGCACGCCCCGCCACCTGGCCATGAAAAAGCCGGTGTCAGCGCCCCTCGGTCCCTCGTGGGCAAGGCGCACTGCGGGCGTCAGGCGCGAGTGCCGTCCGGCACACGCGGCACAACCGAGATTCTCAAGGAGAACGGCCATGGCCGTCGTCACGATGCGGGAGCTGCTGGAAAGCGGCGTCCACTTCGGTCACCAGACCCGTCGTTGGAACCCGAAGATGAAGCGCTTCATCTTCACGGAGCGCAACGGCATCTACATCATCGACCTGCTCCAGTCGCTGTCGTACATCGACCGCGCCTACGAGTTCGTCAAGGAGACCGTCGCCCACGGCGGCACGGTCATGTTCGTCGGCACGAAGAAGCAGGCGCAGGAGGCCATCGCGGAGCAGGCCACCCGCGTCGGCATGCCTTACGTCAACCAGCGCTGGCTGGGCGGCATGCTCACCAACTTCTCGACCGTCTACAAGCGTCTGCAGCGCCTCAAGGAGCTCGAGCAGATCGACTTCGAGGACGTCGCCGCTTCCGGTCTGACCAAGAAGGAGCTTCTCGTGCTCTCGCGCGAGAAGGCCAAGCTGGAGAAGACCCTCGGTGGTATCCGCGAGATGCAGAAGGTGCCCAGCGCCGTCTGGATCGTGGACACCAAGAAGGAGCACATCGCGGTCGGTGAGGCCCGGAAGCTCAACATCCCGGTCGTCGCCATCCTCGACACCAACTGCGACCCCGACGAGGTCGACTACAAGATCCCGGGCAACGACGACGCGATCCGCTCCGTCACCCTGCTCACCCGCGTGATCGCCGACGCCGTCGCCGAGGGCCTCATCGCCCGTTCCGGCGTTGCCACCGGTGACTCCAAGCCGGGCGAGAAGGCCCAGGGCGAGCCGCTGGCCGAGTGGGAGCGCGACCTGCTCGAGGGCGAGAAGAAGGCGGACTCCGAGGAGGCCAAGGCCGAGGAGCCGAAGGCCGCCGAGGCCGAGGCCGAGGTTCAGAAGTCCGCCGAGACGGAGAAGGCCGCCGACGCCGAGCAGGCCGAGGCCCCCGCCGCCGCGGACGCCGAGCAGGCCTGACCTCAGGTTCGGTAAGTGACGGCGGGGGCCCGATCGGCCCCCGCCGTTCACCCGTAGACCTTCGTAGATCTTTCAGACTCCGAGAGAGAAATTTCGATCATGGCGAACTACACCGCCGCTGACGTCAAGAAGCTCCGTGAGCTCACGGGCGCCGGCATGATGGACTGCAAGAAGGCGCTCGACGAGGCCGAGGGCGACGTCGACAAGGCCGTCGAGGCGCTCCGCATCAAGGGCCAGAAGGGCGTCGCCAAGCGCGAGGGCCGCTCCGCCGAGAACGGCGCCGTGGTCTCCCTCATCGCCGACGACAACACCTCCGGTGTCATCGTCGAGCTGAAGTGCGAGACGGACTTCGTCGCCAAGGGCGACAAGTTCCAGGCCGTCGCGAACAACCTCGCCGCCCACATCGCCAAGACCTCCCCGGCCGACCTCGAGGCGCTGCTCGCCTCCGAGATCGAGGCCGGCAAGACCGTCCAGGCGTACGTCGACGAGGCCAACGCCAACCTCGGCGAGAAGATCGTCCTGGACCGCTTCGCGCAGTTCTCCGGCGCCTACGTCTCCGCGTACATGCACCGCACGATGCCCGACCTGCCCCCGCAGATCGGTGTCCTCGTCGAGCTCGACAAGGCCGACGCCGACGTGGCCAAGGGCATCGCCCAGCACATCGCCGCCTTCGCGCCGAAGTACCTCTCCCGCGAGGACGTCCCGGCGGACGTCGTCGAGTCGGAGCGTCGTGTCGCCGAGGAGACCACGCGCGCCGAGGGCAAGCCCGAGGCCGCCCTCCCGAAGATCGTCGAGGGTCGCGTCAACGGCTTCTTCAAGGAGGCCACCCTCCTCGGTCAGCCGTACGCGCTGGACAACAAGAAGTCGGTCGAGAAGGTTCTCGCCGAGGCCGGTGTCACCCTGAAGCGCTTCTCGCGCATCAAGGTCGGCATCTGAGTCCGTACCGCGATCGACGGTAGACCCCGCTAGGGTCGACAGCGGTCGCCCGCGCACGGTCCTCGTGCGCGACGTACGACCGCAGGATCTGACGAGGAGGCCACTGCCGAGCATGGGATGCGAACACCCCGCCGGCAGTGGCCTTCTTCGCATGTGTGCCAAGTAAGAGAAGCGAGAACCACATGACCACCAAGGCCGACTCGAAGAGTGACGACGACAAAGTTGCCGGACGCTTCCTGCTGAAGCTCTCCGGCGAGGCGTTCGCCGGTGGAGGCGGCCTCGGGGTCGATCCCGACGTGGTGCACGCCATCGCCCGTGAGATCGCGGCCGTCGTACGGGACGGCGCGCAGGTCGCCGTCGTCATCGGCGGCGGCAACTTCTTCCGCGGCGCCGAGCTCCAGCAGCGCGGCATGGACCGGGCCCGTTCGGACTACATGGGCATGCTCGGCACCGTCATGAACTGCCTCGCCCTGCAGGACTTCCTGGAGAAGGAAGGCATCGACTGCCGCGTCCAGACCGCCATCACGATGGGCCAGGTCGCGGAGCCGTACATCCCGCTGCGTGCCGTGCGCCACCTGGAGAAGGGCCGTGTGGTCATCTTCGGCGCGGGCATGGGCATGCCGTACTTCTCCACCGACACCACCGCCGCGCAGCGCGCCCTGGAGATCGGCGCCGAGGCGCTGCTCATGGGCAAGAACGGCGTGGACGGCGTCTATGACTCCGACCCCAAGGCCAACCCCGACGCGGTGAAGTTCGACGCCCTCGGCTACGGCGAGGTCATCACGCGCGACCTCAAGGTCGCCGACATGACCGCGATCACGCTGTGCCGGGACAACAAGCTGCCCATCCTGGTCTTCGAGCTGCTCTCCACGGGCAATATCGCCCGGGCCGTCAAGGGTGAGAAGATCGGCACACTCGTGGGCGACCAGGGAAGCCGGGCCTGACCCCAGAGACCTGGGCCTGCCTCAAGCGACGGGCGCGAGACGTCACTTGAGAGGGATGGACAAAGCCCTGCCGGTCGGACACCGTGCAGGCAAGAGACGCGACGCAGCCGGCCGCCCCGTGCTAGCCGGGCCTACTCAAGACACGCAGGAGCAAGTGGTGATCGAAGAGACCCTCCTCGAGGCCGAGGAGAAGATGGAGAAGGCCGTCGTGGTCGCCAAGGAGGACTTCGCCGCGATCCGCACCGGCCGTGCGCACCCGGCGATGTTCAACAAGATCGTGGCGGACTACTACGGCGCGCTGACGCCGATCAACCAGCTGGCCTCGTTCTCGGTGCCCGAGCCGCGGATGGCCGTGGTGACCCCGTTCGACAAGAGCGCGCTGCGCAACATCGAGCAGGCGATCCGCGACTCCGACCTCGGCGTCAACCCGAGCAACGACGGGAACATCATCCGGGTGACGTTCCCGGAGCTGACCCAGGACCGCCGCAAGGAGTTCATCAAGGTCGCCAAGACCAAGGCCGAGGACTCCAAGATCTCGATCCGTTCGATCCGTCGCAAGGCCAAGGAGGCCCTCGACAAGGCGATCAAGGACGGCGACATCGGCGAGGACGAGGGCCGCCGCGGCGAGAAGGAGCTCGACGACACCACCGCGAAGTACGTCACGCAGGTGGACGAGCTGCTCAAGCACAAGGAAGCCGAGCTGCTCGAAGTCTGAGGCTCGAGTCCGAGGAATCAGGGAACCGATTCGTGAACGACTCTTCCTGGGGGGCGCCGCCCAGAGCCGGGTATTGGGGGCCGCCCGACCAGGGACCCGGTCAGGGGGCGACCCCGCCAGGTCCCGCGTACGATGCGCAGGACGCGCTGTTTCCGTCCGAGACGCAGCCCATGCCCATCGTGCCCGACGTACCCGTGACCGGCTCGGACCAGGACGACGGCCGGGGGGCCACTCGGATGGGCGGCCCCCTGTTCCGTGACGAGCCCTCGCAGGAGCCCATGCCCAGCGCACCACAGCCGCAGCCGGCCCCGGCCGCCCCGCAGAAGAAGAGCGCGGGCCGCGACCTCGGGGCGGCCATAGGAGTCGGTGTGGGACTCGGCGCGGTGATCATCGCGTCGCTGTTCGTCGTGAAGGCCGTCTTCATCGGCGTCATAGCGGTGGCCGTCGTCGTCGGCCTCTGGGAGCTCACCTCGCGGCTCGAGGAGCGCAAGGGCATCAAGGCGCCGCTGGTGCCGCTCGCGGTGGGCGGCGCGGGGATGGTCGTCGCCGGATACGTGCGCGGGGCCGAGGGTGCGTGGGTCGCGATGGCTCTCACCGCGCTCGCGGTCCTCGTCTGGCGGATGACCGAGCCGCCCGAGGGCTATCTGAAGGACGTCACGGCGGGGGTCTTCGCGGCGTTCTACGTCCCGTTCCTCGCGACGTTCGTGGCGCTGATGCTCACCGCCGACGACGGCCCGTACCGGGTGCTGACGTTCCTGCTCCTGACCGTGGTCAGCGACACCGGGGCGTACGCGATCGGCTGGCGCTTCGGCAAGCACAAGCTGGCGCCGCGCATCAGCCCCGGCAAGACCCGTGAGGGCCTGGTCGGCGCGGTCACCTTCGCGATGGCGGCGGGCGCGCTCTGCCTGCAGTTCCTCGTCGA
Organism: Streptomyces sp. NPDC041122; assembly: GCF_055592445.1. Taxonomy (NCBI): domain Bacteria; kingdom Bacillati; phylum Actinomycetota; class Actinomycetes; order Kitasatosporales; family Streptomycetaceae; genus Streptomyces; species Streptomyces sp. NPDC041122. The sequence continues at coordinate 233,809 of NZ_JBVIYQ010000011.1, forward strand.
CGACGGCGCGTGGTGGCAGGGCCTGGTGATCGGCTTCGCGGTCGCGGCGAGCGCGACGCTCGGTGACCTCGGCGAGTCGATGATCAAGCGGGACCTCGGCATCAAGGACATGGGCACGCTGCTGCCGGGCCACGGCGGCATCATGGACCGCCTGGACTCGCTGCTTCCGACGGCGCCGGTGGTCTGGCTGCTGCTCGTTCTCTTTGTCGGGTCGGGCTGAGCCGCACACCGACTGACCTGCGTGTTCGTGGGTGAGGGGTCCGTTGTCCACAGGGCGGCGGGCCCCTCCTCGTATGTCTGCGACACTGGAAGGACCATGCCTAAGCCCGGAGAACTCACCTTCGTCGCGCCCCGCGGAGCCAAGAAGCCGCCGCGGCACCTCGCCGACCTCACGCCCGCCGAGCGGAAGGAAGCCGTCGCCGCCACCGGCGAGAAGCCGTTCCGCGCCAAGCAGCTCTCGCAGCACTACTTCTCGCGGTACGCGCACGACCCGGCCGAGTGGACCGACATCCCCGCCGGCGCGCGCGAGAAGCTGCGTGAGGCGCTGCTGCCCGATCTGATGTCCGTGGTGCGGCACATCAGCTGCGACGACGACACGACCCGCAAGACGCTCTGGCGGCTCTTCGACGGGACGCTCGTGGAGTCCGTCCTGATGCGCTACCCGGACCGGGTCACCATGTGCATCAGCTCCCAGGCGGGCTGCGGCATGAACTGCCCGTTCTGCGCCACGGGCCAGGCCGGCCTGGACCGGAACCTGTCGACCGGCGAGATCGTGCACCAGATCGTGGACGGCATGCGGGCGCTGCGGGACGGCGAGATCCCGGGCGGGCCCGCGCGGCTGTCCAACATCGTCTTCATGGGCATGGGCGAGCCGCTGGCCAACTACAACCGGGTGACCGGCGCCATCCGCCGGCTCACCGACCCGGAGCCCGACGGCCTCGGCCTGTCGCAGCGCGGGATCACGGTGTCGACGGTGGGGCTCGTGCCCGCCATCCACCGGTTCTCCGACGAGGGCTTCAAGTGCCGCCTGGCGATCTCGCTGCACGCGCCGGACGACGAGCTGCGCGACACCCTCGTCCCGGTCAACACCCGATGGCAGGTCCGCGAGGTGCTCGACGCCGGCTGGGAGTACGCCGCGAAGTCGGGCCGCCGCCTCTCCATCGAGTACGCGCTGATCCGCGACATCAACGACCAGGCATGGCGTGGTGACCGGCTCGGCCGGATGCTCAAGGGCAAGCCGGTGCACGTCAACCTGATCCCGCTGAACCCGACGCCCGGCTCGAAGTGGACCGCCTCGCGGCCCGAGGACGAGAAGGCGTTCGTGGAGGCCATCGCCGCCCATGGCGTGCCGGTCACCATCCGGGACACCCGCGGCCAGGAGATCGACGGCGCGTGCGGACAGCTCGCCGCCGCCGAGCGGTAGACCGGGCGCGAGGTACTCTGACCGGCGTACGGCTCGTACACACATCTGCATATTCCGACAGGGGAGCGCCACAGCGCTGAGAGTGCGGCACCTTGGACAGGTGGGCCGCAGACCCTCTGAACCTCGCCCAGGTCATTCTGGGTAGGAAGTTCGGGCATCACTCAAGCTGTAGCGTCCTGCCCGCGTGCCGCCCGGCCCGCGGGCGGGGCCGCGTCTCTTCCTGGTCACCCAGGAGGAAATCCAGTGAGTACCACCAAGAAGGTCACGTCCACCGCGGTGGCGGTGGGCATCGGGCTCGTCGCACTCACCGCGTGCGGCAGTTCCGACGGCGGCTCGGGGGCGTCCGGCTCCAAGACCGTGACGCTCGTCAGTCATGACTCCTTCAACGTCTCCAAGAGTGTGCTGAAGGACTTCGAGAAGCGCTCGGGGTACAAGGTCCACGTCCTCAAGGACGGGGACGCGGGCGCCGCCGTGAACAAGGCGATCCTCTCCAAGAACAATCCGCAGGGTGACGTCTTCTTCGGCGTCGACAACACGCTGCTCTCGCGGGCCCTCGACAACGGGCTCTTCCAGTCGTACCGGGTCAAGGGCGCGGAGAAGATCAAGCCGGAGTTCCTGGCCGACGGGGACAGGAGCCGGGTGACGCCCGTCGACAGCGGCGACATCTGCGTGAACTACGACAAGAAGTACTTCGTCGACAAGAAGCTGGCGCCGCCGAAGTCCTTCGAGGACCTGACGAAGCCGGCCTACAAGAACCTGCTCGTCACCGAGAACACCTCGACGTCCTCGCCCGGCCTCGGCTTCCTGCTCGGCACCGCCGCGAAGTACGGCGACAAGGGCTGGGAGGGCTACTGGAAGAAGCTCAAGGCCAACGGCGTCAAGGTCGTCGACGGCTGGGAGCAGGCCTACAACGAGGAGTTCTCCGGTTCGGCCGGCGGCAAGAAGGCCAAGGGCGACCGGCCGCTCGTCGTCTCCTACGCCTCGTCGCCGCCCGTCGAGGTGCTCTACGGCAAGCCGCGGCCCAAGGAGGCCCCGACCGGCGTCGCGACCGGCACCTGCTTCCGTCAGGTGGAGTACGCGGGCCTGCTCAGCAACGCCGGCAACACCAAGGGCGGCAAGGCGCTCCTGGACTTCCTCGCGGGGCAGAAGTTCCAGGAGGACATGCCGCTGAACATGTTCGTGAACCCGGTGCGCGAGGGCGTGAAGCTGCCCGCGCTCTTCACCGAGCACGGCGTGACGGTCGACGACCCGCAGACCATGGATCCGAAGAAGATCGCCGACAACCGCGAGCCGTGGATCAAGTCGTGGACCTCGCTCGTACTGAAGTAGCGGCCGAGGCGAAGGCCCGCGGGGGCCCCGGCCCGGGGAGTGCGGCGCGGCTCGGCCTGATGGCCCTGCCCGTCGCGTTCTTCGCGCTCTTCTTCGCCTACCCGGTCACGGCGATCGTCGCGCGCGGGCTGCACATCGACGGCGTCTGGCGATTCGGCCGGATCGTGGACGTCCTCGGGCAGTCCGACATCCGGCACGTGCTGTGGTTCACCACCTGGCAGGCGCTCGCCTCGACCGCGCTCACGCTGCTGATCGCGCTCCCCGGTGCGTATGTCTTCGCGCGCTTCGACTTCCCCGGCAAACAGGTGCTGCGGGCGGTCGTCACCGTGCCGTTCGTGCTGCCCACGGTCGTCGTCGGGACCGCCTTCCTCGCGCTGATCGGGCGGGGCGGGCTCTTCGACGAGCTGTGGGGGCTACGGCTGGACACCACGGTCTGGGCGATCCTCCTCGCGCACGTCTTCTTCAACTACGCGGTCGTCGTGCGCACCGTCGGCGGGCTCTGGTCCCAGCTCGACCCGCGCCAGGAGGAGGCCGCGCGGATGCTCGGCGCCTCGCGCTGGAGAGCGTGGCGGACCGTGACGCTGCCCGCGCTCGGCCCCGCGGTGGCCGCCGCCGCGCTCATGGTCTTCCTCTTCACCTTCACCTCCTTCGGCGTCGTGCAGATCCTCGGCGGTCCCGCGTACTCGACGCTCGAAGTGGAGATCTACCGGCAGACCGCCCAACTGCTCGACCTGCCGACGGCCGCCGTCCTGACCATCGTGCAGTTCGTCGCGGTGGGCCTGATCCTCGCGATCCACGCCTGGACGGTGCGGCGGCGCGAGAGCGCGCTGAAGCTCGTCGACGCGTCCACGGTGGCGCGCCGACCGCGCGGCGCCGGACAGTGGACGCTGCTCGGCGCCGTCATGGCGACGGTCGCCCTGCTGATCCTGCTGCCGCTCGGGGTGCTGATCCAGCGCTCCCTCGACGGCCCCGACGGCTACGGATTCACCTACTACCGGGAGCTGACCTCGGCGGACGGCGGCGCCTTCCTCGTGCCGCCGATCGAGGCGATCGGGAACTCCCTGCGGTACGCGGTCGTGGCCACCGCCATCGCCGTCGTCATCGGAGGGCTCGCGGCCGCTGCCCTCACCCGCCGCGCCGGGCGGCTCGTGCGCGGCTTCGACGCGCTGCTCATGCTGCCGCTCGGGGTCTCCGCGGTGACCGTGGGCTTCGGCTTCCTGATCACCCTGGACAAGCCGCCGCTCGACCTGCGGGCCAGCTGGATCCTGGTGCCGCTCGCGCAGGCCCTGGTCGGCGTGCCCTTCGTCGTACGGACCATGCTGCCCGTGCTGCGCGCGGTGGACGGGCGGCTGCGGGAGGCCGCGGCCGTGCTCGGGGCGTCGCCGCTGCGGGCGTGGCGGGAGGTCGACCTGCCGATGGTGCGGCGGGCGCTGCTGATCGCCGCCGGGTTCGCCTTCGCCGTCTCCCTCGGTGAGTTCGGGGCGACCGTCTTCATCGCGCGGCCCGACAACCCGACGCTGCCGGTCGCGGTGGCGCGGCTGCTCGGCCGGGCCGGCGACCTCAACTACGGCCAGGCGATGGCCCTTTCGACGATCCTCATGGTGGTGTGCGCGGTGTCCCTGCTGCTCCTCGAACGCGTCCGGACCGAGCGCACGACAGGGGAGTTCTGATGGCGACCGCCGCGGGGAAGGTCTCGAAGCAGGACTCCGCCTCGTCCGCGCTACTGGGGCTGCGGGAGGCGACGGTACGTTTCGGGGCGCGGGCCGCGCTCGACGCCGTGGACCTCGATGTCGCCGAGCACGAGATCGTCTGCGTCCTGGGGCCGAGCGGCAGCGGGAAGTCGACGCTGCTGCGCGCGGTGGCCGGGCTCCAGGGGCTCGACGCGGGGCAGGTGCTGCTCGCCGGGCGCGACCAGCGCGGGGTGCCCGCGCACAAGCGGGGCGTCGGCCTGATGTTCCAGGACCACCAGCTCTTCCCGCAGCGCGACGTGGCGGGGAACGTCGCCTTCGGGCTGCGCATGCACGGTGCGTCGCGGGGCGAACAGGCCGGCCGGGTCGCCGAGTTGCTGGAGCTCGTCGGCCTGCCGAACGCGCAGCGCCGCGCGGTGGCCTCGCTGTCCGGCGGCGAGCAGCAGCGGGTGGCGCTCGCGCGGGCGCTGGCCCCGCGGCCGCGGCTGCTGATGCTGGACGAGCCGCTGGGCCAGCTCGACCGCTCGCTGCGGGAGCGTCTCGTCGTCGAACTGCGGGAGCTCTTCGGCGAGTTGGGTACGACGGTGCTCGCCGTGACGCACGACCAGGGCGAGGCCTTCGCGCTCGCCGACCGCGTCGTCGTCATGCGCGAGGGGCGCATCGCCCAGTCCGGCACACCGCTGGAGGTGTGGCGGCATCCGGCGGACGAGTTCGTGGCGCGCTTCCTCGGCTTCGACAACGTCATCGAGGCGACGGTGACCGGCGCGTCCGCCGCCGCGGCGTGGGGCGCGGTCCCGGTGCCGGCGGGGACGCCCGCCGGACGGCACACGATCCTGGTGCGGCCTGCCGGGGTGCGGCTCGTCCCCCTCGGCGAGGGGCTGCGGTGCGAGGTGGTGGCCCGTACGTTCCGCGGCACGCACGTCGCCGTGCGACTGCAGCCGAAGGAGGGCCCACGCCTGGAGGCGGCGTGCGCCCTGCGCCAGGCACCGGAGGTGGGAGAGACGGTGGGGGTCGCGTTCGACGCGGACGACGTGGTGGTGCTCGACTGAGGCGGCGGCCGCCAGGCGGATGCGTGATGTGGGTGGGTCACGCGGGTGCGTCATGCGGGCGCGAAATGCGGGTGCCATCCCGCGGCAGTCGATCTACTGTTCGCCCATGACGTCACTGAGTCACGAGCGGTACTGCGACGAAGTCGCCCGGCAGATCGACCTCTTGAGGGCCACGCTGAAGGGAGCCGACCTCTCGGTCACCGTACCGACCTGCCCCGACTGGACGCTGGCGGAGCTCGCCCGGCACACCGGCGGCGCGGTCCGCTGGAGCGAGCGGCTGGTCGCGACGCGCGCCGAGCGGGACATCCCGGAGGAGGACATCCCGGAGTGCGGGGGCCCCGAGGGTGACGACCCGGCCGCCCTCGACGCCTGGCTGGCCCGGACCGCCGAGCTCGGCGCCGAGACCTTCCGCGCCGCAGGACCCGACGCCTCCGTCTGGTCCTGGAGCGGTGACCACCGGGCCGGTTTCTGGGCCCGGCGCATGACGCACGAGCTGGCCGTCCACCGCGCGGACGCGGCGCTGACCGCCGGGGTGGCGTACGAGATCGAACCGGACGTCGCGGCCGACGCGATCGACGAGTGGCTGGACCTCGTCGCCCTCGCCCAGCGCACCGACCCGGAGGACAGCGCGGCCGAACTCAAGGGCGCGGGCCGCAGCATCCACCTGCACGCCACCGATGCCCCCGACGGCCTCGACGCCGAGTGGCTCATCGAGTTCGGCGAAGACGGTTTCGCCTGGCGGCGCGGGCACGCGAAGGCGGACGTGGCCCTGCGCGGCCCGCTCACGGAGGTGCTGCTCGCCTTCTACCGCCGACGGCCGCTGGACAGCGGTCTGGTGGAGGTGCTGGGGGAGCGGGAGTTGCTGGACTTCTGGCTGGAGCGGGCGTCCTTCGGGTGATGTCTCGCCCTGCGTGGCCGCCCCCGCGCCCGGGTCGTCCGTCAGTTCGCCGGTGCTGATCCGCCCAGTTCGCGCAGCGCCTCCGGTGCGTCCTCCACTCGGTCGACCAGGGCGATCCGTGACGCCATCGGACGGTCCTCGGCCAGTGACCGCAACAGGGGCCATACCGGGAGGTGTTCGGTCCAGTGGGTGCGGTCGACCAGGACCATGGGGGTGGGTTCGCCGCGCGACCCGTAGTAGTTGGGGGTCGCGTTGTCGAAGACCTCCTGGACCGTGCCCGCCGCGCCCGGCAGAAAGACGACGCCCGCGTTCGAGCGGGCCAGGAGCCCGTCCTCGCGGGTGGCGTTGGCGAAGTACTTGCCCAGGTGCGAGGCGAACGCGTTCGGCGGCTCGTGGCCGTAGAACCAGGTGGGGATGCCCACCGACGAGCCGCCGGCCGGCCAGCGCTCGCGGACGGCGAAGGCCGCCCGCGCCCAGTCGGTGACCGAGGGCGTGAACGAGGGCGCCTTGGCGAGGAGTTCGAGGGACTCGTCCAGCATCGCCTCGTCGAAGCCGGCCGCGTAGGCGCCGAGGTTCGCCGCCTCCATCGCGCCGGGACCGCCGCCCGTCGCGACGGTGAACCCCGTGCGGGCCAGCGCCCGGCCGAGCCGCGCCGCCTCCGCGTAGGCGTCCGTGCCGCGGGCCATCGCGTGGCCGCCCATGACGCCCACCACCCGCGCGCCGACGAGGTGTTCGTCGAGGGCGTCGGAGATGGAGTCGTCGTGGATGGCGCGCAGCATCGACGAGAAGACGTCACCGTCGGCCTTGGTCCGCTGGAACCAGGCGTACGCGTGGGCGTCCGGCGTCGCCTCGTAACCCCCGTCGGCGAGGCCGGTGAACAGGTCCTCGGGGGAGTACAGGAGCCCGCGGTAGGGGTTGAACGGCAGACCGGGGACCGGCGGGAAGACGAGCGCGCCACCGGCCCGTACCTTCGCCGCCGCGTCCTCGCGCATCGGACAGCCGAGGAAGACGGCGCCCGCGACGTTCGCCGCGAGGAGCGCCGAGGTGCGCTCCGTCAGGTCGACGGCCTGGACGCGGCAGCCCGCGAGGGCGCCGCGGCGGCAGACGTCGTCGAACTCGGCGAGGGTCTCGATCTCACGGTCCCCGCCGGGGAGTTGCGGGGCGGATGCGTGTTCGGGAGTCGGCTGCATCCGCCCATGCTAAGCAGGGGCACCCACCGGGGGCTCGCTCAGCCCTGGACCTGCGAGGGGTCCATCCACATGATCTCCCAGGTGTGGCCGTCCAGGTCGTCGAAGGCGCGGCCGTACATCGTGCCGTAGTCCTGGACCTTGCCGGCCGTGCCGCCCGCGGCGACGGCCGCGTCGACGAGCTCGTCGACCTTCTCCCGGCTCTCGGCGCTCAGACAGAGCAGCGTCTCACTGGTCTTCGTGGCGTCCGCGATCTCCTTCTGCGTGAAGTTCGCGTAGTGCTCCTTGCTCAGCATCATCGCGATGATGGTGTCGCTGATCACCACACAGGCGCACTCGTCGGTCGTGAACTGCGGGTTGATCGCGTACCCGAGCTCCGTGAAGAACTTCTTCGACGCGGCGACGTCGTCCACGGCCAGGTTCACGAAGATCATCTGCTGGTACATGAGTGTCTCTCCCGGTGAGTGCGTGTGCCTTACGGAGGGGTAGACACCCGTTCGACGCGGAACTCATCGCCGGTCGCGCACTTTTCTCCGACGACTTGTCATGGAGCTCCGCGACACCGTCCGCCGGCCGTCAGCGGGCCAGCGGGACCGCCGCCAACTCCGCGATGATCCAGGTCAACGGGACGAACACGGCGGCGAGCGCGCCCGCGCGGAGCGCCGCGGAGCCACGCAGCAGTGTCGCCGGCGCCCCGAGCCGCAGCAGCGCGTCCGTCGTCTGCGTACGGGACTGCCGTGCCTCGACGGCGGACGTGGCGAGGGTCAGCGCGGCGCAGCCCGCGACGAGCAGCCCGCCGAGCGCGGTGAGCGGCCCGACCTCGGGGCTCGGCCCCGCGTACAGCACGATCGAGGCGTACGCGCCGGACGCCACCGCGCACAGCACACCGAGCGGCCGGCCGATGCGCCGCGCCTCCTCCTGCAGGACGCGCCCGGCGAGCAGCCGCAGCGCGCCGGGGCGTGCCGCCTGCAGGATCCGTCCGCTGAGATACGTGAGGCCGGGGCCGGCCAGCACGAGGCCGAGGGCGGTCAGCGCCCAGCCGGCGAGGACGCCGGCCGGACTGCCGTCGGCGCCGCCCGGCATGGGGAACCCGGTGCGCGGCCGGACGTCGGAGCGGCTCGCGTACGTCTCGACGGCGAGGCCCGCCGCGAGCAGCGCGACCCCCCAGGGCAGGCCGCCCGGCGGCCGGGCCGGAGCGTCCGGTTCCCCGACGGGCTCCGTCCCCGCCTCCGCGCCGGTGGCCTTGACGGGCCGGGGCCGCAGCACCACGGCGCTGGCGACCGACGCGGCGACCGGGACGAGGGAGAGCAGGGTGAGCGCCCCGGCGAGCGGCAGCGGGCGGCCGCCCGCGAGCAGGTCGGTCGCGGCCCCGTCGAAGGGCAGACCGCTGATGTCGCCGCGCAGATGCAGGAAGAAGAGCAGCGCCACCATCGAGCCGAGGACGCAGGAGACGGCGGTGGAGACCGCGGCGAGCACCATCAGGCGGCCGGGGCCGAGGCCGACCGCGGAGAGTCCGCTGCGCGGCCGGGTGGCGGGGTCGGTACGGGCCACGGCGACGGCGAAGTACACGGTGGCGGCGATCGGCGCGACGCACCAGGCGAGCCGCAGGACGGCCCCCGCTCCGGGGTGCTCCATCGCGTACGCCAGGGTGCACAGCAGCAGGAAGCCGGTGCCGGCGGACGCGGCGGCCACGAGGAGGCGCCGCAGCTGGACGAGCGGGTGGGCGCCGCGGGCTAGACGGAGAGCGAGCACGCGGCCCGACCTTCCGTCGTCGGGGCGGCGGAGGTGGCGGTGGCGGCTGCGGCGCCGAGGGCCTGGACGGCGGCGGCTGCCGGTCCGGAGGCACCGGTGGCAGGTGGTGGGTCGGTGGTGCCTGTGGCGCCTGTGGTGGCTTCGGCGCCGGGGGTGGGGGCGGGGGCCGTGGAGGTGGGGCCCGGGGTGTCGTCCGTGACCCGCACGGTGGCGGCGCTGACCGGGTGGTCGCCACCCGCCGTACCTGTACTGGCCGTGCGCGCCTCACCCGTACTGGCCGTGCGCGCCTCACCCGTACGGGCCGTACCCGCCGTCCGCACGGCATCCGCACCGGCACCGGCACCGGCCCCGGCCCCGGCATCCGCACGTGCACCGACATCCGCGCCGGCACGGGCATCCGCATCCGCACCCGCCTCGGCGCCGCCGCCCACGGCGATCGCGTTACCCTCATCGGCCGCGCCGGCCCCCGCCGGAGCCGGCGCCGCCGCGGTGGCCGTGTCCCTGGTCCCGCCCGCGTCCTGGCCCCGTACGACGCCCGCGAGCCCCTCCGCCCCCGGCAGGTGGAGCGTGTTGACCCGGCGGCCGTCGAGCAGGGTGACCGTGCGGTCGGCGAGGGTGGCGACCTCCGCGTCGTGCGTGGCGAGGACGACGGTGATGCCGTGCGAGCGGGCCGCCGTCGTCAGCGTGCGCAGCGCGTGCGCACGGTCCGCGCGGTGCAGCGTCGCGGTGGGCTCGTCGGCGAAGAGCACGTCCGGCGTGGTGACGAGGGCGCGGGCGATGGCGACGCGCTGCCGCTCGGCCTGGAGCAGGGCGTGCGGACGCTTGCGGGCGCACCCGCCGATGTCGAGGCGTTCGAGCCACTCCAGGGCGGCGGGCTTGGAGACCCGGTGCGACGCGCCGCGCAGCATCAGCGGCAGGGCGACGTTCTCCCAGGCGGTGAGCTCGGGCACGAGCTGCGGCTCGGGGTCGATCCAGCCGAAGCGGTCGCGGCGCAGCCGTTCGCGCACGAGCGCGCCCATCGTGTGGACGGGGGTGCTGTTGAACCAGACCTCGCCCTGCTGGGGCAGCCGCTGGCCCGACAGGCACTGCAGGAGCGTCGTCTTGCCGCAGCCGCGCGGGCCGTTGACGGCGAGGATCTCGCCCTCGCGGACACCGAGCGAAACGCCGGTGAGGGCGGGGGAGCCGTTGTGTGTGACGTGCAGTGCGCGTGCCCACAGCACGTCGTTGTCCGGCGGGGCCACCATGGCGTACACCTCGGTTCAGATCAGCTCGACTCCCCCGTACGGGGGAACGAAGGCGGGGCCGATCGGTCACTGGGCACGCTATGGATTCGGGCGGACATGCCCGGAAACGACGCGGCCCGGGGGCGCCCGTTCTCACTCGAACGGACGCCCCCGGGGCCGGTGTTGATCACTCGATCACACGACAACACAGGTCGGCGACGAGCGGTGCCTGGCGGCTCAGAGCTTGGTCCACGCCTCCGTGAGGACCTGCCGCAGCACGCCCTCGATCTCGTCGAAGGTCTCCTGGGTGGAGATCAGCGGCGGGGCGAGCTGGACGACCGGGTCGCCGCGGTCGTCGGCACGGCAGTACAGGCCGTTGTCGTAGAGCGCCTTGGAGAGGAAGCCGTACAGGACGCGCTCGGTCTCCTCGTCGTTGAAGGACTCCTTGGTGTCCCGGTCCTTCACCAGCTCGATGCCGTAGAAGAAGCCGTTGCCTCGGACGTCGCCGACGATCGGCAGGTCGAGCAGCTTACGGAGGGTCTGGTAGAACGCGTCCTCGTTGTCCAGGACGTGCTGGTTCAGGCCCTCCTTCTCGAAGATGTCGAGGTTGGCGAGGCCGACCGCGGCCGACACGGGGTGGCCGCCGAAGGTGTAGCCGTGCAGGAAGGTGTTGTCGCCCTTGTAGAACGGCTCGGCGATCTTGTCGGAGACGATGCACGCGCCGATCGGGGAGTAGCCCGAGGTCATGCCCTTGGCGCAGGTGATCATGTCCGGTACGTAGCCGAACTTGTCGCAGGCGAACATCGTGCCGAGCCGGCCGAAGGCGCAGATGACCTCGTCCGAGACGAGCAGCACGTCGTACTTGTCGCAGATCTCGCGCACGCGCTGGAAGTAGCCGGGCGGGGGCGGGAAGCAGCCGCCCGCGTTCTGCACCGGCTCCAGGAAGACGGCGGCGACCGTCTCCGGGCCCTCGAAGAGGATCTCCTGCTCGATCTGGTCGGCGGCCCAGCGGCCGAAGGCCTCGGGGTCGTCGCCGTGGATCGGGGCGCGGTAGATGTTGGTGTTCGGCACCTTGTGCGCGCCGGGGACCAGCGGCTCGAAGGGGGCCTTGAGGGCCGGCAGGCCGGTGATGGACAGGGCGCCCTGCGGGGTGCCGTGGTAGGCGACCGCGCGGGAGATGACCTTGTACTTCGTGTGGTTGCCGGTGAGCTTGTGGTACTGCTTCGCCAGCTTCCACGCGGTCTCGACGGCCTCGCCGCCACCGGTGGTGAAGAAGACCTTGTTGAGGTCGCCCGGCGCGTAGTCCGCGAGGCGCTCGGCGAGCTCGACGGCCTTCGGGTGGGCGTAGCTCCACACCGGGAAGAAGGCCAGCTCCTGGGCCTGCTTGTAGGCGGTCTCCGCGAGCTCGTGGCGGCCGTGGCCCGCGTTGACGACGAAGAGGCCGGACAGGCCGTCCAGGTACTTCTTGCCCTTGTCGTCGAAGATGTAGGTGCCCTCGCCACGCACGATGGTGGGGACGGGCGCGTTCTCGTACGACGACATGCGGGTGAAGTGCATCCACAGGTGGTCGTAGGCGGTCTGGCTGAGGTCCTTGCTCACGGCTATCGGGTTCCCCACATATAGGTCTGCTTCTTGAGCTTGAGGTAGACGAAGCTCTCGGTGGAGCGCACGCCGGGGAGGGCGCGGATGCGCTTGTTGATGACTTCGAGCAGGTGGTCGTCGTCTTCGCAGACGATCTCCACGAGGAGGTCGTGCGAGCCCGCGGTCATCACCACGTACTCGGCCTCCGGCATGGCGGCCACGGCGTCCGCGACCGGGTCCACATCGCCCTCGACGTCGATGCCGACCATCGCCTGCCTGCGGAAGCCCACGGTGAGCGGGTCCGTGACGGCGACGATCTGCATGACGCCCTGGTCGAGCAGCTTCTGGACGCGCTGGCGCACGGCCGCCTCCGACAGGCCCACGGCCTTGCCGATGGCGGCGTACGGGCGGCGCCCGTCCTCCTGGAGCTGCTCGATGATCGCCAGAGAGACGGCATCCACGGGGGGAGTGCCGTTCCCATTGCCGCTTCCGCCCGGGTTTCCGGTGCGGGAGCCGCGGGGGCTGCTGGGGTCTGCGCTGCGACTGGCCACAACTTCACTGTGCACGACGTCTCGTCACTTCCGCAAGGCCAGATCGATGAAATTCGTTGTCTGAGTCTTCAATCATCACGGATTCCGCAGTTCTGGGCCGCTGGGTATGTTGAAAGCGTCGGTATAGCGACTAGGGTGGGTGTCTCATCCACTGGACATCTGACTGGAGGGCCGGAAGTGACCACCGAGCTGCGCCGTCTGCGCAACTACATCAACGGAGAATTCCGGGACGCGGCCGACGGACGGACCACCGAGGTCATCAATCCGGCGACCGGCGAGGCCTACGCCACCGCGCCGCTGTCGGGTCAGGCCGACGTGGACGCCGCCATGAAGGCCGCCGCCGACGCGTTCCCCGCCTGGCGCGACCTGACGCCCGCCGAGCGGCAGAAGGCCCTGCTCAAGATCGCCGACGCGTTCGAGGAGCGGGCCGAGGAGCTCATCGCGGCCGAGGTCGAGAACACGGGCAAGCCGATCGGACTCACCCGGTCCGAGGAGATCCCGCCCATGGTCGACCAGATCCGCTTCTTCGCGGGCGCGGCCCGGATGCTCGAAGGCCGCGCGGCCGGCGAGTACATGGAGGGGCTGACCTCCATCATCCGCCGTGAGCCGATCGGTGTCTGCGCGCAGGTCGCGCCGTGGAACTACCCCATGATGATGGGCGTCTGGAAGTTCGCCCCGGCGCTCGCCGCGGGCAACACGGTCGTCCTGAAGCCGTCGGACACGACGCCCGCCTCGACCGTCCTGATGGCCGAGATCATCGGCTCCATCGTGCCGCCCGGCGTCTTCAACGTCGTCACCGGCGACCGCGACACCGGCCGCGCCATGGTCGAGCACCCCACCCCCGCGATGGCCTCCATCACCGGCTCCGTGCGCGCCGGCATGCAGGTCGCCGAGTCCGCCTCCAAGGACCTCAAGCGGGTCCACCTGGAGCTGGGCGGCAAGGCGCCGGTCGTGGTCTTCGAGGACACCGACATCGCCAAGGCCGTCGAGGACATCTCGGTCGCGGGCTTCTTCAACGCGGGCCAGGACTGTACGGCCGCCACGCGCGTGCTCGTCCACGAGTCCATCCACGACGAGTTCGTGACGGCGCTCGCCAAGGCCGCCGCCGACACCAAGACCGGTCAGCCGGACGACGAGGACGTGCTGTACGGGCCGCTGAACAATGCCAACCAGCTCAAGCAGGTCTCCGGCTTCATCGACCGTCTCCCGGCTCACGCCAAGGTCGAGGCGGGCGGCCAGCGCGTCGGCGAGAAGGGCTACTTCTACGCGCCGACCGTCGTCTCGGGCCTCAAGCAGGACGACGAGATCATCCAGAACGAGGTCTTCGGCCCCGTCATCACCGTGCAGTCCTTCACGGACGAGGCGCAGGCCGTCGAGTACGCGAACGGCGTCGAGTACGCCCTCGCGTCCTCGGTGTGGACCAAGGACCACGCGCGCGCGATGCGGATGTCCAAGGTGCTGGACTTCGGCTGCGTGTGGATCAACACCCACATCCCCCTCGTCGCCGAGATGCCGCACGGCGGCTTCAAGAAGTCCGGTTACGGCAAGGACCTCTCCTCGTACGGGTTCGACGACTACACGCGCATCAAGCACGTGATGACGTCCATCGAGGGCTGAGCCCTCCACCCCCGCGTGGTGTGACCTCGCGACCGCCCCCACGTACCGTCGGGTACGTGGGGGCGGCCGTGTGTGGTCGTCCTCGACGCCGAACTTCCGCGATCGAAGCCGAACTCCCGTGCCCGCGCAGCCTTCCGCGGCTCGCCGAGGTGGGTCGGGGCCGGGTCCGATCGACAAGGTGTCGGCTCCCGGCGGCGGGGCTCGACGCTGCGTCCATTGCGGGTGTCCCGCGCGCGGGCGCATGCTGCCGGGGTGCGAGCGAACCCCGGCCCCATAGCCTCCCCCGTGTCCCGCCGTTCCCTGCTGCGTGCCCTCGGCGGCGGGGCGGCCGTCAGTACGCTCGCGGGGTGCGGGGTGCCCGCCGCGTACATCGCGCCGGGGGACCGGTCGGCGGGCGACCGCTCGGCGCGCGACGGGAAGCTGACGTTCGCCAACTGGCCGCTGTACATCGACACCGACGACGAGAACAAGACCAAGCGCCCCTCGCTGGACGCCTTCGAGAAACGGACCGGCATCGACGTCCGCTACACGGAGGAGATCAACGACAACGACGAGTTCTTCGGCAAGATCAGCCCGTCCCTGATGAACCACCAGGAGACCGGCCGCGACCTCATCGTCATCAGTGACTGGATGTGCGCACGGTTCGTGCGGCTCGGCTGGGTCCAGGAGATGGACCGGACACGCCAGCGGAACGTCACCGAGCACCTGGACCCGCTGCTGCGCTCACCGCACTTCGACCCGGGCCGGAAGTTCACCGTGCCGTGGCAGTCGGGCATCACCGGCATCGCGTACAACAAGCGCAAGGTCGGCCGGGAGATCAAGCACGTCTCCGACCTGTGGGCGGACGACCTCAAGGGCCGGGTCACCCTCCTCTCCGGCCTGGACGAGGCGTTCGCGCTGCTGCTCCAGGGCGACGGCGTCGACATCACGAAGTGGACGGCGGACGACTTCCACCGGATGTGCGACAAGGCCGAGAAGATGGTGCACTCCCACCACATCCGCCGCTTCACCGGCAACGACTACATCAAGGACCTCTCCAGCGGCGACGTCCTGGCCTGCCAGGCCTACAGCGGCGACGTGATCCAGCTGCAGGCGGACGACCCGGACATCGCGTTCGTCGTCCCCGAGGAGGGCGCGGAGCTGTGGGCGGAGTCCCTGATGATCCCCAACCTGGCCCGCCACAAGCGCAACGCGGAGAAGCTCGTCGACTACTACTACGAGCCGGAGGTCGCGGCGGAGCTCGCGGCCTGGGTCAACTACGTCTGCCCGGTCCCCGCCGCCCGCGACATCCTCGCCTCCTCCAAGGACAAGGAGCGCGCGGCGCTGGCGGAGGACCCGCTGATCTTCCCGGACGACGCGATGCGGGGGCGCCTGGCCATCGCCCGGGACATCACGTCGAAGGAGCGGACGGAGTTCGCGAAGCGGTGGAATGCGTTGGTGGGGCTGTAGGAGGCGCCGGTCAGGAGGCGCCGGTCAGGGGCGGTGCCGGCGCAGGGCGCTCCACGCGTCCTGGGCGGCGTACGTGGCGCTGAGCCGCCAGGCGTCCAGCTTGTCCGTCACCATGACGCGCACGTGGCTCCTCTTGAACCACGGAGGCAACGCGCGGAACGGAACGAACGTCAGCGTGTCCCTGATGGCGTCATCGGCGACGCCACCGAGGCCCTCGGCGCGCAGCGCCGCGTACAGCTCGGGCGTCAGTTCGGCGTTGAGGCGGGCCGCGGCGCCTGCCGCGGTGAACGCGAAGCCACGCTGGCCCGGGTCGGGCAGCCGCAGGGCACGGACGATGCGGGGCGAGGCCTCGGCGAGCGGGCAGTTGAAGGCCAGGCCGATGACGGCCGTGCCGAGGTGATGCGCGCCGCGCTCGTACGCGGCGTCCCACTCGGCGGGATCGTCGAGGCGCAGCAGGCTCGCACCGCTCTCCCAGTCGTACGTGGGCTCCCTGCCGGACACGTGATCCCCCCTCTCTTCCCGCTCGTCTCTTCCCGTCTCTTCCGGCGCGGTTGACCGGGAACAAGACCCCAGGCCGCCCCGGCCTACGCCCGTACCCGCCCCCCGACCAGCCCCTTCATCGTCTCCGCCGCCCGCACCGCCGCGTCCCCGCAGCAGTTGTTGAACAGGACGTGGACCTCGTCCGCGCGCTCCGCCATCGCGCGGATGCGGGGGAGCCACTCGGTGAGTTCGGCTTCCGTGTAAGTGTGGCGGAACTTGTCCTCCTTGGAGCCGGTGCCCCACGCCTCGCTGCGGCCGTGGAAACGGATCACCGCGTGGCGCGAGGAGGTGACCGGGGCCGCCGGGGGCATCGAGCGCGCCAGGCCCTGCACCGTGTCGACCGCCACCGCCGACATGTCCGACTCCGTGAGGAGCGCCGTCGTACGGGACCGGTGACGCTCGTGCCACCAGTCCGGGTGGCGGAACTCCACCGCCACCGGCCAGCCCGCCGTGCGCCGCGCGCACTCCTTGAGCGCGCTCTCCGCGCGGGGCCCCGGCGCGAACCACGGCGGGAACTGGAAGAGCAGGGTCCCGAGCCGGTCCGCCGCGCGCAGCGGTTCGACGGCGTCGCGGAAGCGGTGCCAGACGGTGTCGAGGAGTTCGGGGCCCATCGGCAGGCCGCGCAGGTCGGGCGGAAGCGCCGTTTGCCGGGTCGGATGGCCGGTGAGCAGCGAGAACGCCTTCACGTCGAAGCGGAAACCGTCCGGCGTGCGCTCCGCCCACAGCCGGCAGGTGCGGCTCTGCGGGAGCGCGTAGTACGTCGAGTCGGCCTCCACCACCGGGAAGTGGTCGGCGTAGTGCCGCAGTCTGCCCTCCGCGTCCTTGCGCCCCCGCGGATACCAGCCGCCGGCCACCAGCGCGCGGTCCGTCCACGAACAGGTCCCCACCAGAATCTCGCTCATCCGGCCCGGGTACCCCGAAGTCTCAGGGAGTGCGCAGGGCGGCCAGGACGTCGACGCGGTTGGTGGTGACCGAGTCGACGCCCGCGTCGAGCAGGCGCCGCATCGAGCGGCGGGTGTCCGGGGTCCACGCCGAGACGAGCATGCCCTGCCGGTGCACCTGGCGGACCAGGTCGCGGGAGACCAGCGGGAAGCGGTAGTTGAGCCAGCGCGGCTTCACCGCGTCCAGCAGGACGGGGCGGGGCGGCGCGAGGGTCGTCCAGGTCAGCGCGATCTCGGCGGCCGGTTCCGCCTCGCGCACGGCCAGCATCGTCCGTCCGCCCGCGCAGTAGTACACGCGGTCCGCCGCGCCGCTCTCCGCGACGACGCCGACGACCGTGCGGACGTCCTCGTACGTCGCGCCCGGCAGATCGATCATGAGCCGGTGCCCCGCGGTCGCCGCGAGGGCCGCCACCAGGGTCGGCACACCGCCCTCGGTCAGGCCGTCGACCTCGGCGGCGGAGAGCGCGGCGAGCGGCCGCGCGTACCCCCACAGGCGCTCCAGCGTCGCGTCGTGCAGCAGCACGGGCACGCCGTCGCGGGTCAGGCGGACATCGACCTCCACCGCGTCCGCGCCCCGGTCGAGCGCGGAGCGCAGGGAGGGCAGGGTGTTCTCGCGGACGCGATAGGGGTCGCCTCGGTGGGCCACAGCAGTCATGGTGCGCATGGGGCCCATTGTGGTGCCGCTGTTCCTAGCGGGCGAGCCACGCCTGCGTGTACGTGTCGATCTCCCCGGCGATCCTGGCCTTGCCGGCCGGGTCGAGGAAGGACGCCTCGACGGCGTTCTTCGCCAGCTCCGCGATGCCGCGCTCGTCGAGACCGAGGAGGCGGGCGGCGACCGCGTACTCGTTGTTCAGGTCGGTGCCGAACATGGGCGGGTCGTCGGAGTTGACCGTCACGAGCACTCCGGCCTCGGCGAACCGCCGGATCGGGTGCTCGTCGAGGGTGCGCACGGCGCGGGTCGCGATGTTCGAGGTCGGGCACACCTCCAGCGGGATGCGGTGCTCGGCCAGGTGGGCGAGGAGCTTCGGGTCCTGGGCGGACGTGGTGCCGTGCCCGATCCGCTCGGCGCGCAGGTGGGTGAGGGCGTCCCAGACCGTCTCGGGCCCCGTGGTCTCGCCGGCGTGCGGGACGGAGTGCAGGCCCGCCGCGATGGCACGGTCGAAGTACGGCTTGAACTGCGGGCGCGGCACGCCGATCTCGGGCCCGCCGAGCCCGAAGGAGACCAGGCCCTCGGGGCGCAGCGCGTCGGTGGTGGCGAGCCGCACCGTCTCCTCGGCCGATTCGAGCCCGGCCTCGCCGGGGATGTCGAAGCACCAGCGCAGTACGGTGCCGAACTCCGCCTCGGCGGCCTTGCGGGCGTCCTCGATGGCGGCCATGAAGGCGCGGTCGTCGATGCCGCGGCGGACGGAGGAGTACGGGGTGATGGTCAACTCGGCGTAGCGGACGTTCTGCCGCGCCATGTCGCGGGCCACCTCGTAGGTGAGCAGGCGGACGTCGTCCGGGGTACGGATCAGGTCCACGACGGAGAGGTACACCTTGACGAAGTGCGCGAAGTCCGTGAACGAGAAGTAGTCGGCGAGCGCCTCGGGGTCGGTCGGCACCTCGGAGTCGGGGTGCCGGGCGGCGAGCTCGGAGACGATGCGGGGGGAGGCCGATCCCACGTGGTGCACGTGCAGTTCCGCCTTGGGCAGGCCTTCGATGAAGGCGTGCGGGTCTGTGGCGGGCGCGGCTGCGGTCTGCTGGTCGGTCATGGTTTCCTCCCCAGGAACGGGCTTGATCGGCTGATCGATGGGTCGGGATCATCGTAGGCGGCGGGCCGGACGGGGCAGGCAGGGGCCGTAGCATGACGGAGCGTAGGAAAACGGATGAAAGAGGTGACTCGTGATGTCCGCCGGTTCCGAGGGCGACAACGAGGGCGGCGCGGGGGCGCCGGAAGGACGGGATCCGTGGGCGCCGCCGGCTGACGATGCGAAGGCGCCGGGTCGGGGGTCGGGTGCGGCCGGTGGTTCCGCGTCCGTGCACGACCAGTGGACGGTCACGTCGATGCCGGGGGCTTACCCCCCTCCGGTTCAGGGGCCGGGCCCGCACGCGGGGCCTCCCGTCGGCAACCCCTTCGCCACGCCCGGCGAGCCCGTGCCGCCGCCCCCGATCTCGCCGGACGGACCGGGCCGGATGCCGTACGGGTATGAGTACGGGCACGGGTACGGGTATCCGGGGCCGCCCGGCGGCGCTCCGGGGTACGGCTACCCGGGTCAGCAGGGGTACCCCGGCTACCAGGGAGCCCCCGGCGCGCCCGGGTACGGGTGGCCCGCCCTGCCGATGGCGCCCGCGAACGGCATGGGCGTGGCCGGACTCGTCCTGGGGATCATCGCGGCGGTCGGCTTCTGCCTGTGGCCCCTGGCGATCGTCGTCGGCATCCTCGCGGTGATCTTCGGCGCGGTGGGGCGCGCGAAGGCGCGGCGCGGCGAGGCGACGAACGGGGGACAGGCGCTCGCGGGCATCATCTGCGGGGCCGCGGGGATCGTCCTGAGCGTCGCCGTCCTGGTGATCCTTCTGGTGGTGCCGGACGAGGACTCGGACGCGGCGCGCCCCGAGGCCCCGGTCGTCGCCGCCCCGTCTGTCGCGGGGCGCTAGGGTCTTTCGTCTGGATCAGGCTCCGGTCACCCGAGCCGCCCCCGCGCCTCCATCAGCGCGAAGCCGAGCAGGTTCGGCCCGAGCCAGCGGGCCGGGTCCGGTATCCGTGGGTCGTCCGCCGCCAGGCCCACGCCCCAGACGCGGTCGAGGGGGCTCGCCTCGACCAGGACGCGGCTCCCCGTCCCCCGCAGGAACGCACCGAGCGCCGGGTCCGACGTGAACTTGTGGACGCTGCCCTCGACCACGATCCCGTACCGCTCACGCGCCCAGGTCGCCTCGTCGAAGTCCCGCACCAGCCGCCCCGCCTTCTTCGCCTCCGCGGGGGTGCGGGCCGCGCGCGCCGCGCGCTCCGCGTCCGCGTCGCCGAAGAGGCGGGCCTTGGCGGCCATCATCCAGTGCTCGGCCGTCGCGTACGCCACGCCGTCCACCGTGAACGGCGCCGGCCACCACTGGCTGAGACAGCTCGCGCCCAGGGTGCCGTCTCGACGCGGGGTGTGGCCCCAGAAGTGCAGGTACTTCACCTTCTCGCCGGCGCGCACCGCCTGGACCAGCGCCTCCTTCGAACGGATCGCGTCGGTCTTCGTCATGCACGCGAGTCTGGCACGCACCACGGACACTCCGTCCTGGGTTTTCCGGGATGACTCGACACCTGGTCCGACAGAATTCGTCGCGTAACCAAAAGGCAACAACGGAATCACTTGTTGGGCTATCACGGCTCTGTCAGGATCGGCACTCAAATCGATCTGGAGCTACGCCGACCCCCGCGGGACGGGGAGGGCGGCGGAGGAGAGCGTCATGCACAACTTCCAGGCGCAGGACCACTTCGCGGACGGCGCGCAGTACATCGCCGGGCGGCTGACCAAGGGAACCTCGGGTCGTACCCATGCCGTCGTCGACCCCGCCACCGGCGACGAGGTCCTCTCGTACGAGCTCGCCGGGAGAGACGACGTGGACGCCGCCGTCGCCGCGGCCGCCGAGGCCTTCCCCGGCTGGGCGGGCGCCACCCCGGGCGAGCGCTCCGACGCCCTGCACCGCTTCGCGGGCGTGCTCGCCGACCGCGCCGAGGAGTTCGCGCAGGCCGAATCGGTGCAGTGCGGCAAGCCGATCAAGCTGAGCCGTGAGTTCGACGTCCCCGGGACGGTCGACAACGCCGCCTTCTTCGCGGGCGCGGCCCGCCATCTCCAGGGCCAGTCGGCCGGCGAGTACACCGGCGACCACACCTCCTACGTGCGCCGCGAGCCCATCGGCGTCGTCGGCTCCATCGCGCCCTGGAACTACCCGCTCCAGATGGCCGCCTGGAAGGTCCTGCCGGCCATCGCCGCGGGCAACACCATCGTCCTGAAGCCCGCCGAGCTCACCCCCTTCACCTCGCTCCTCTTCGCGCAGGCCGCGACCGAGGCCGGCATCCCCGACGGTGTCCTCAACATCGTCTCGGGCGCGGGCAAGGACGCCGGGGAGCACCTCGTGGGCCACCCCGACGTCGCCATGACCTCCTTCACCGGCTCCACCGGCGTCGGCAAGCGCGTCGCCGAGATCGCCACCGCCACCGTCAAGCGGCTGCACCTGGAGCTCGGCGGCAAGGCGCCCTTCGTGGTGTTCGACGACGCCGACCTGGAGGCCGCCGTGCACGGCGCCGTCGCCGGCGCGCTCATCAACTCCGGGCAGGACTGCACGGCCGCCACGCGCGCGTACGTGCAGCGTCCGCTGTACGACGCCTTCGTGCAGGGCGTCGCCGACCTCATGGAGACCGTGCGGCTCGGCGACCCGTTCGACCCGGGCACCGACATGGGGCCGCTCATCTCGCACACGCACCGCGACCGCGTCGCCGGGTTCGTCGACCGGGCCCGCTCCTACGCGCGCGTGGTGACCGGCGGCGAGGCGCTCACGCACCCCGGCGCGTACTACAAGCCCACCCTCATCGCCGACGCCGCGCAGGACAGCGAGATCGTGCAGTCCGAGATCTTCGGACCGGTGCTCGTGGTGCTGCCCTTCGACTCCGACGACGAGGGCATCCGGCTCGCCAACGACACCCCGTACGGCCTCGCCGCCTCCGCCTGGAGCCGGGACGTCTTCCGCGCCAACCGTGCCACCCGCGAGATCAAGGCCGGCTGCGTCTGGGTCAACGACCACATCCCGATCCTCAGCGAGATGCCGCACGGCGGTTACAAGGCGTCCGGTTACGGCAAGGACATGTCGGCGTACTCGTTTGAGGAGTACACGCAGGTCAAGCACGTCATGTTCGACAACACCGCGGTGGTCCGCAAGGACTGGCACCGCACGATCTTCGGGGACCGGTAGTCAGGCAGCCACGTCGACCCAGGCCGCGTGACCGGCGGCCGCCTCCTTCCCGAAAGGGCAACCACGCGCATGGAGCAGTACGAGCCCGAACGCCTCTCCCCGGCCCAGCGGGCCGCCATGCACCGCAGCCTCACCAGCGGCAGGGCGGCCCTCACCCGCCGCTCCCTGCTGCGCGCCTCCACGGGCGGCGCGCTCGCCGTCGGCGGACTCGGGGCGCTGAGCGCCTGCGGGATCCCCGCGGCGGGCAAGAGCCAGGGCGAGGTGTCGTCCGAGGACCACTCGGCCCGGGAGAAGCGGATCGCGTTCTCCAACTGGACCGAGTACATGGACGTCGACGAGAAGGACAAGAACCGGCGGCCCACCCTGGCGGCGTTCACCGAGCGCACCGGGATCGACGTCAAGTACACCGAGGACATCAACGACAACGTCGAGTTCTTCGGGAAGCTGAAGCCGCAGCTCGCGGCGGGCCAGGACACCGGGCGCGACCTCATCTGCGTCACCGACTGGCTGGCGGCCCGGCTGATCCGCCTCGGCTGGGTCCAGAAGCTGGACCCGGCCAACCTGCCGCACGCGTACAGCAACCTCTCCGCCCAGTTCCGCGACCCCGACTGGGACCCAGGACGCGCCTACTCCTACCCCTGGACGGGCATCTCCACGGTCATCGCGTACAACAAGAAGGCGACCGGCGGGAAGAAGATCACCTCGGTCTCCCAACTGCTCGACGACCCGAAGCTGAAAGGGCGCGTGGGGTTCCTCTCGGAGATGCGCGACAGCGTCGGCATGACCCTCATCGACATGGGCAAGGATCCCGCGGACTTCACCGACGACGACTTCGACGCGGCCATCGCCCGCCTCCAGAAGGCCGTCGACAAGAAGCAGATCCGCCGTTTCACCGGCAACGACTACACCTCCGACCTCGCCAAGGGCGACATGGCCGCCTGCCTCGGCTGGGCCGGTGACATCGTGCAACTGCAGGCCGACAACCCCGACATCGGCTTCCACATCCCCGACCGGGGCTACGTCACGTCCACCGACAACCTGCTGGTCCCCGTCAAGGCGCGCCACAAGCGCAACGCCGAACGGCTCATCGACTACTACTACGAGCCCGAACCGGCGGCCCGCCTCGCGGCCTACATCAACTACGTCTGCCCGGTGGACGGGGTGCGCGACGCGCTCGCGAAGATCGACCCGGACGCCGCCGCGAACCCGCTGATCCTCCCCGACAAGGAGATGAAGGAGAAGTCCCGTGCCTTCCGCTCGCTGACGTCGAAGGAAGAGACCGCCTATGAAGAGAAGTTCGCGAAGCTGACGGGAACGTAGGCGGCTGCGCTGAGGTCGGCTTCGTCTGCGGGCCCGTCGTGGCTTGTCGCGCAGTTCTCCGCGCCCCTTGTGCGCCCCTTGCGGGGCAGCCCTCCCTCTCCCCTCGACTCTCCCTGGACCCACCATGACCACTGCTCAAGAACACGGCGGCGATGTCCGCCTCAACGGGATCAGCAAGACGTACGGCTCCTTCACCGCCGTGCAGCCGCTCGACCTCACCGTGCCGCAGGGCTCCTTCTTCGCGCTGCTCGGCGCCTCCGGCTGCGGCAAGACCACCACCCTCCGCATGATCGCGGGCCTGGAGGAGCCCAGCTCCGGGACGGTCCACCTCGGTGACCAGGACGTCACGGCGCTGCCGCCGTACAAGCGGCCGGTGAACACCGTCTTCCAGTCCTACGCGCTCTTCCCGCACCTCGACATCTTCGAGAACGTCGCCTTCGGCCTGCGCCGGCGCGGCATCAAGTCGGTCAAGGGCAAGGTCGGCGAGATGCTCGACCTCGTCCAGCTCGGCGAGCAGGCCCGCAAGAAGCCGCACCAGCTCTCCGGCGGTCAGCAGCAGCGCGTCGCCGTCGCCCGCGCGCTCATCAACCACCCCAAGGTGCTCCTCCTCGACGAG
Source organism: Streptomyces sp. NPDC041122 (assembly GCF_055592445.1). NCBI lineage: Bacteria > Bacillati > Actinomycetota > Actinomycetes > Kitasatosporales > Streptomycetaceae > Streptomyces > Streptomyces sp. NPDC041122. Next base: position 257,905 of record NZ_JBVIYQ010000011.1, read on the forward strand.
CCGCTGGGCGCCCTCGACCTGAAGCTGCGCCGCCAGATGCAGCTGGAGCTCAAGCGCATCCAGACCGAGGTCGGCATCACCTTCGTGCACGTCACGCACGACCAGGAGGAGGCCATGACGATGGCCGACACCGTGGCCGTGATGAACGGCGGCCGGGTCGAACAGCTCGGTGCCCCCGCCGACCTGTACGAGAACCCGCGCACCACCTTCGTCGCCAACTTCCTCGGCACCTCCAACTTCATCGAGGCGGAGGTGCAGGGCGGCGCCGCGGCGAGCGGAGACGACCTCGTCGTCAAGGCGGGCGACTGCAAGCTGACGCTGCCCGCCGCCCGATGTACCGGCCCCACCACCACCGGCGCGAAGGTCCTCGTCGGCATCCGCCCGGAGAAGATCTCCCTCACCCACGCCGACGACGCCGGGCAGATCCCCGACGGCCGCAACCGCATCACCGGCCGCATCGCCGACTCCAGCTTCATCGGCGTCTCCACCCAGTACGTCGTCCGCAGCCCGCTCTGCCCCTCCTTCGAGGTGTACGCGCAGAACGTCGAGCGTGACGGCCGGCTCACCCCCGGCGCCGAGGTCGTCCTGCACTGGAACCCCGCGCACACCTTCGGCCTGGACGCCGCCCAGGACGTCCAGGCGGGCGTCGAGAAGGTCGAGGAGGACACCTCCGCATGACCACCGTGACCGACGCACCACCGCCGACGGCGCCCGCTCCACAGGAGCCACCCGCACGCAAGCCCCGCAAGCGCGGCCGCCTCGTCCCCTACTGGCTGCTGCTCCCCGGCATCCTCTGGCTGATCGTCTTCTTCGCGCTGCCGCTGGTCTACCAGGCGTCGACCTCCGTGCAGACCGGCTCGCTCGAAGAGGGCTTCAAGGTCACCTGGCACTTCGCCACCTACTGGGACGCCCTCACCGACTACTGGCCGCAGTTCCTGCGCTCGGTGCTCTACGCGGGCGCCGCCACGGTCCTGTGCCTGCTGCTCGGCTATCCGCTCGCCTACCTCATCGCGTTCCGCGCGGGCCGCTGGCGCAACATCATCCTCGTCCTGGTCATCGCGCCGTTCTTCACCAGCTTCCTCATCCGCACGCTGGCCTGGAAGACGATCCTCGCCGACGGCGGCCCGGTGGTGGGCGCCCTCAACTCGCTGCACGTCCTGGACGTCACCAGCTGGCTGGGCGTCACGGCCGGCGACCGGGTCCTCGCCACACCGCTCGCGGTGATCTGCGGCCTCACGTACAACTTCCTGCCGTTCATGATCCTGCCGCTCTACACCTCGCTGGAGCGCATCGACGGGCGGCTGCACGAGGCCGCGGGCGACCTGTACGCCACGCCCGCCACGACCTTCCGCAAGGTGACCTTCCCGCTCTCCATGCCGGGCGTCGTCTCCGGGACGCTGCTCACCTTCATCCCGGCGGCGGGCGACTACGTGAACGCCGACCTCCTCGGGTCCACCGACACACGCATGGTCGGCAACGTCATCCAGACGCAGTTCCTGCGCATCCTGGACTATCCGACGGCCGCCGCGCTCTCCTTCATCCTCATGGCCGCCATCCTCTTCATGGTGACCTTCTACATCCGCAAGTCCGGGACGGAGGATCTCGTCTGATGGCCGCCTTCTTCCGCTGGCTGCGACGCAATGCCGTCGTCATGGCGGGCCTGTTGACGCTCGCTTATCTGCTGCTTCCCAATGTCGTCGTGACGGTGTTCTCCTTCAACAAGCCGAAGGGGCGCTTCAATTACTCCTGGCAGGAATTCTCGCTCGACGCCTGGAAGAATCCGTGCGGTGTCGCCGACATGTGCGGCTCGCTCTCGCTGAGCCTGCAGATCGCCACCTGGGCGACGATCGGCGCGACCGTGCTCGGCACGATGATCGCCTTCGCCCTCGTGCGCTACCGCTTCCGGGCGCGCGGCACGGTGAACTCCCTGATCTTCCTGCCGATGGCGATGCCCGAGGTCGTGATGGCCGCCTCGCTGCTCACGCTCTTCCTCAACATGGGCGCCCAGCTGGGCTTCTGGACGGTCCTCATCGCCCACATCATGTTCTGCCTCAGCTTCGTGGTGACCGCCGTCAAGGCGCGCGTCATGTCGATGGACCCCCGCCTGGAACAGGCCGCGCAGGACCTCTACGCCGGTCCCGTGCAGACGTTCCTCAGGGTCACGCTGCCGATCGCCGCGCCCGGCATCGCGGCGGGCGCGCTGCTCGCCTTCGCGCTCTCCTTCGACGACTTCATCATCACGAATTTCAACGCGGGCTCGACTGTGACGTTCCCCATGTTCGTCTGGGGATCAGCGCAGCGGGGCACGCCCGTTCAGATCAATGTGATCGGTACGGCGATGTTCCTCGTCGCCGTCCTGCTCGTCCTCTCCGGAATGCTCATCGGCAAACGCCGCAACAAGCAGTCCCGGTAACACCCTGAAGGAGTGGAAATCATGGCCCCTGGTGCCATGACCCGTTTCACCGAGTCCCTTTCCGACGCCAAGCCGGTGTCCTTCTGGCTCGACGACCCCGGCCGGCCGGCCCCCGAGCCCGCCCTCACCGGCGACGAGCGGTGCGACCTGCTCGTCGTCGGCGGCGGGTACAGCGGCCTGTGGACCGCGCTCATCGCCAAGGAGCGCGACCCGCACCGCGACGTCGTCCTCGTCGAGGGCAAAGAGGCCGGCTGGGCCGCCTCCGGCCGCAACGGCGGCTTCTGCGCCGCCTCCCTCACCCACGGCATCGGCAACGGCCTGTCCCGCTGGCCCGGCGAGATCGCGAAGCTGGAGGAGCTCGGCGCCCGCAACCTCGACGCGATCGAGGCGGCCGTCAAGCAATACGCGATCGACTGCGACTTCGAGCGCACCGGCGAGATCGACGTCGCCACCGAGCCGCACCAGCTGGCCGAACTCCACGAGATGTACGCGGAGATGGCCGAGCACGGCCTGGCGGACGGCTCCGAGCTGCTCGACGCGGACGCGCTGCGCGAGCACGTCGACTCGCCGACGTTCCTCGGCGGCCTCTGGGACCGCGACGGCGTCGCCATGCTCAACCCGGCGAAGCTGGCGTGGGGCCTGAAGCGGGCCTGTCTGGCACAGGGGGTGCGCGTGTACGAGCACACGCCCGCCCTCGAACTGGCCTCCTCCGGCGCCGGGATGGCGGTCCGCACCCCCTACGGACGGGTCTTCGCCCGCCAGGTCGTGCTCGCCACGAACATCTTCCCCTCGCTGGTCAAGCGGCTGCGCCCGTACACCGTCCCGGTCTACGACTACGCGCTGATGACCGAGCCGCTGACCGACGAGCAGCTGGCGGCCGTCGGCTGGAAGAACCGCCAGGGCCTCGGCGACAGCGCGAACCAGTTCCACTACTTCCGGCTCTCCGCCGACAACCGCATCCTGTGGGGCGGTTACGACGCGATCTATCCGTTCGGCGGGAAGGTGCGGGCGGAGTACGACGACCGGCCCGAGACCTACGCGAAGCTGGCCGGGCACTTCTTCACCTGCTTCCCGCAGCTGGAGGGGGTGCGCTTCACGCACGCGTGGGGCGGCGCGATCGACACGTGCTCGCGCTTCTCGGCGTTCTTCGGCACGGCCCGCCAGGGCCGCGTCGCCTACGCCGCCGGGTACACGGGCCTCGGCGTCGGGGCCACCCGGTTCGGCGCCGACGTCATGCTGGACCTGCTCTCCGGCGAGCGCACGGAGCGCACGGAGCTGGAGATGGTCCGCACGAAGCCGCTGCCGTTCCCGCCCGAGCCCTTCGCGTGGACCGGCGTCGCCCTGACCAAGTGGTCCCTCGCCCGGTCCGACGCCAACGGCGGCAAGCGCAACCTCTGGCTCAAGACGATGGACAAGCTGGGCCTCGGCTTCGACAGCTGAGTGCCGTCGGCCGAGCGCCGACGGCCCGAGGGGTGGCGTGGCCGAAGGGCCACTGAGCGGGGTGTGATCGACCGGCGCACGCCCCGCCCGCCTCTCGTGCCCCGTTTCACTACCAACTGGTAGCCCGAACCCGCGTAATGCCCGGCCCCGGAACCTCTCTCCCTTGTGACGCGCGCTGTTGCGCACCGTTGCCGCGAAGGAGAGAGGTTCTGTCATGACTGGCTCGGGTGGCTCGAGTGGGTTCGGTGGCTCAGGTGGGGCCGGTGGCCCCGGGATGAAGGCGGCCCTCGAATGGCTCGTGTCGGTGGCGCCGGACCCGGAGGCCTGCCGCTGGGAGTGGGAGCGCCATCCCCTCGGGGTCGCGCTGCTGCCGGCCGGACGGCGCTGGGACGTGCTGATCCTGCCCGGCGGCCTCGGCTACGCCACGCTCGACGTGCTGACCCGCTGCGTGGACCGGCCCGGCCCTGTCCTCGTGGGCCCCGGTGACGAACGCCTGGGCTTCTTCGTGCCGCCGGGCACCGCGTCCCGCTGGCTGGCCACGGGCGTACGGGGCGCCGGCGACGGCACCTGGATCGTCGTGCCCTATCCCGGGCGGGCCGCGGGGGGCGTGCGCTGGCTGGTCCTGCCCGACGGCTCCGGCACGCTCACGGATCCGGCGCTGCTCGAACGCGCGATGCACGAGGCGGCCGCGCGGCTGGCGCGCGAAGGCAGGCAGGGCTGGGAGGGCAGGGAGGCCCGGGAGGGCAGGACGGGCCGAGGGGGCCGGGAGGACGGGGAGAACGACGAGTGAGGCGTCGGACATCTTGACAACTCGATTGGTCTGGACCAAGTTGAGCGCGATCCGCCCTCCAATCCCCCCATGCCCGGAGGCAGTTGTGGACCGCACCTCGTTGCCCCCCACCCGCCGAGCAAGCCGCATCGGACGCCTCGCCGCGGTAGCCGTCGCGGCCTGCGCGCTCACCGCGTCCGGCCTGCTCTCCACCCGCGCGACGGCCGCCCCCGAACAGCCCGCCGCCCCCGCCGGCCACGCCCTGGTCGGCTATCTGCACACCAGCTTCGCCAACGGCTCCGGCTACACCCGCCTCGCCGACACCCCCGACAGCTGGGACATCATCGACCTCGCCTTCGGCGAGCCGACCTCCGCGACCTCGGGGGACATCCGCTTCGCCCTCTGTCCCGCGTCCGAGTGCCCGAACGTCGAGACCGAGGCGGAGTTCAAGGCCGCGGTCAAGGCCAAGCAGGCGGCGGGCAAGAAGGTGCTGATCTCCATCGGCGGCCAGAACGGCCAGGTGCGGCTCGCCACGACGCAGGCCCGCGACACCTTCGTCTCGTCCGTCTCCGCGATCATCGACCGGTACGGACTCGACGGCCTGGACATCGACTTCGAGGGCCACTCGCTCTCCCTGAACGCCGACGACACGGACTTCAAGCACCCGAAGACCCCGGCGATCGTCAACCTCATCTCCGCGGTGAAGACCCTCAAGGCGAAGTACGGCTCCGGCTTCACGCTCACCATGGCGCCCGAGACGTTCTTCGTGCAGCTCGGGTACCAGTTCTACGGCACCGGGAAGTGGGGCGGCCAGGACCCGCGGGCGGGCGCGTACCTCCCGGTCATCCACGCCCTGCGCGACGACCTCACGCTGCTGCACGTCCAGGACTACAACTCCGGCCCCATCATGGGCCTGGACGGCCAGTACCACTCCATGGGCGGCGCGGACTTCCACATCGCCATGACCGACATGCTGCTCACCGGATTCCCGGTGGCGGGCGACAAGAACAACGTCTTCCCGCCCCTGCCGCCGCAGAAGGTCGCCATCGGCATGCCCGCCTCGGTCAACGCGGGCAACGGCCACGTCTCCACGGCGGAGGTCGACAAGGCCCTGGACTGCCTGACCAAGGGCGCCTCCTGCGGCGCGTACCGCACCCACGGCACCTGGCCGGACCTGCGCGGCCTGATGACCTGGTCGATCAACTGGGACCGTTTCAACGGCTGGGAGTTCTCGAAGAACTTCGACGCGTACTTCGGCTGATCACCAGCAGCATGACCTGGAGCAGCGCCACGGAGAGGAACCAACTGGCCGCGACGTCCAGCGGCCAGTGGTACCCCCGGCGCACCAGGCCGAAGCCGACCGCGACGTTCAGCAGACAGCAGCCGATGAGCAGTTCGCGGCGGCCGTACGCGCCGCGGAGCAGCGGCAGCAGGAGCAGGGCCGCCGCACCGTAGGCGACGGAGGCCGTCGCCGTGTGCCCCGAGGGGAAGTAGCCGTCGCCCGCCATGCCGGGCGGTCCCGTGCGGGCGACCACCACCTTCAGCGGGACCACGAACAACGGCACCGCGGCCATGGCGGCGAGCGCGGCCGTCGCGGGCAGCCACCAGCGGTACGCGCCGCCGCGCCGCGCGCGCCACGCGGTGTACGCGGCGACGGCGGCCAGGACCGGCACCGCCACCATGGCGTTGCCGAGATCGGCGAGGAGCTCCGCGGCGCGGTCCGGGAGCCGGCTGGCGCCGAGGGCGCGCCCGGCGCGTTCGTCGGCGCGGAGCAGCGGCCCGCCGACGACGACCTGCCAGGTGAGCAGCGCGAAGGCGAGGGCGCAGAGGGAGACGACCAGGGCAGGGCGGCGCGGCGCGGGCGGCCGGCCCTCCGGCGGGGCGGGTACGCCCCGGGAGGCGGGGGACGGGGATGCGGACATGGCCCCCAGCCTTCCAGGGATGATCGCCCGGGGGTGCGCGCGGGACGGGGCGGCGCGCGGCGCCGCACGGCGGCGACCTCCGCCCGACCGCGTGCCCAGCCCCGGCGCCCGGTCTCAGTGGCCGTGCCCCGCCCCGGGGTGGGGACTCAGTGCCCGTGCTCGCAGCACCGGTTCCGCAGCTTCTCGCCCGTGCGCGCCCAGTGCTTCCGGTCGCGCGCCGCGACCGCCACCGCCGGAACCGCGGAGACGAGGTCCCGCACCCGGTACGGAACGCCGCCCCGCATGACCGACACCGTCCGCACCAGCGTGTCGAAGTCGGTGAAGGGGTCCCCGTCGACGACCGCCAGGTCGGCGAGCTTGCCCACCTCCAGCGTGCCGAGGTCGCGGTCCAGACCGAAGATCCGCGCGGGGGCGAGGGTCGCCGTGCGCAGCGTCTCGGCCGTCGACAGGCCGCCGCGCCGCAGGGCGCGCAGGGCGAGGTGGACGCCCAGGCCGGTGGGGATGCCCGGCGAGTCCGTGCCGACGGCGAGCAGCCCGCCGGCCGCCGCGATGCGGCGGTAGATGTCGATCTCCCGGTTCAGGGTGGCCAGTTGGGCGTCGGTGGGCGGCCGCGCCGCCAGGTCCCGCACCTGGAAGGTCTCCCAGGGCGGCATCAGCCGGGTGACCCGCTCGTCGTCGGCGAGGGCGGGCGCCGCGCCGATCAGCGGAGCGGCCGAGAAGGGCGTGGCGATCAGATGGAAGTCGCCGGTGGCGGTGTAGATCTCCGTGACGTCCTGGTAGGCGAACTCGCCGATGGAGGTCGCGTGGCCGAACTCGGCGCGCTGCGTGGCCTGCAGATGGGTCGTCAGGTCCTGGCCGAGCTGGATGCCGGGCGAGAGGTTGTGGCTGCCGCAGCGCACGCCCATCTCCTCGTGGGCGAAGCGCGCGGCCTCCTCCATCACCCAGGCCGGGGCCCGCACATAGGTCTTGACGAAGTCCCAGTCGAGGGCCTTGCCGCGGGAGAGGGTCCGGCGCAGGCCCTCCCGGGTGGCGTGCACGCGGTTGTCCCAGGCGATGCGGCTCCCGTCGAGCACCTCGCTCGCGGTGACGAGCCGGGGCCCGGCCATCTCACCGGAGGCGACGGCCTCGCGCAGCCGGGCGCCCTCGTAACCGGCGCCGCCCATCGACATCGCGCTGGTCACGCCGTAGGACAGGAACAGGGCGGCCTGCCTGCCGCCGTACAGACCGGGCTGCGGATGCATGTGCGCGTCCCACAGGCCGGGGAGCACGGTCTGCTCCGAGGCGTCGACGCGGCGGGCCGCGCCGCGTCCCGGCCGGTGCGGGCCGACGGCGGCGACGCGGCCGCCGCGCAGGGTGATGTCGACGTTCTCGCGCACGGAGTCGTCGCCGCCGCTGCCGTCCCAGAAGCGGCCGGCGTGGATGACGGTGTCCGCGGGCGCGGGGGGCCGGTGGTCGAGCGGCACCCTGACCGTGCGGACGCTCCCGTCGGCGACGGTGCGCAGCCGCAGCCGGCCCGCCGAGAGGTAGAGGACGTGGCGGCCGTCGCCCGACCAGGTGGGGTGGTCGGCGGCCTCGGCGGGGAAGGTGCGGGGCTCGCCGTCGGGCGTGCCGTCGGCGCGCACCGGCAGCAGCCACAGCGCGGACTCGACGACGACGGCCATGTGCCGGCCGTCGGGCGACCAGACCGGGCCGTTGCTGTTGCGGTCGGAGATGGAGGCGTGCGGCGCCACCGCGTGGGTGGTGGCGGAGCCGTCGGCGGTGTCGATCACCCGGATGAGGTTGTGGCCCTCGCGGAAGCGCTGGTTGATCCGGTTGCGGAAGCTGACCGCCACGTACCGGCCGTCCGGCGACCAGCTGGGCCGGCCGGACAGCTCGCCGCCGGGCGGGCTGGTGGCCAGCACCTTCTCCTCGCCGCTCCGCAGGTCCCGGATCAGCAGGTTGGTGGCGAGGTCGAAGCAGGCGAGGCGGTGGCCGTCGGGGGAGAGGGCCGCCTGGATGCGCCCGCCGGGGGCGATCACCGTCTCCTTGCCGTCCGCGAGCTCCCGGCGGCGGACGGCGGGCATGCCGTCGCGGTCGTCGGAGTACAGCAGCGCCGTGCCGTCGGGCGTCCACGCGGCCGCGTAGAGGTACCCGGTCGCCTTGGCCCGGGTGACCCGGCGCGGCGCCCGGCCGCCCGAGATCTCGCCGACCCAGAGGGAGTTGAGGGCGGTGAAGGCCACCTGTCTGCCGTCGGGGGAGAGCACCGGCAGGTCGTAGGCGCGCACGGGCCGGCGGGCGGCGCCGTCCAGGTCGAAGGACTTCAGCCGGTAACCCGGGCGGTCGACGGGCAGGGGCGCGGTGAAGGGGATCTTCTCGCGGTCTCCCGGGTCCGCGGGGCGTACGACGGTGAAGTGGCCGTCCACCGTCAGGAGCAGCTCCTTGGCGGAGATCCAGCGGGGCGGCGCGGCCTCGATGTCACCGCCCACCGCCACCGGCTCACCGGCCACGACGAGGGCGCAGCCGGCGTTCGGCGCGGGCGTCGACCGCAGATAGGCGAGCGTGCCGTCCGGGGAGAGCGCGGGCGCGAACAGCTGGGCGGTGCCGGTGTCGGTGTGCTGCACGGTGACGGGGCCGCTGCCGTCGGCGGCCACGGAGGCGATCGTACGGGCGTCGAGCGCGCCTCCTTCGAGCGCGGCCCGGACGAACAGCACCCGCCTGCCGTCCGGCGACCAGGTGGGGTCGAAGTCCTCCCACGCGCCGTCCTGCGCGGGCCCCTCCTGGTCCGGCAGGCCGGTCAGCCGGGTCAGCTCGCCGGTGGCCAGCTCCAGCGTCCAGATGCGGAAGGGGGCGCCCGTCACCGGGTCGCCGCCGCGCTCGGAGGCGAACGCGATCCGCTTGCCGTCGGGCGACCAGGCGGGGCCGCGGGCGTCCCACGGGCCTTCGGTGCGCTGGGTCAGCTCGGAACCGTCCGGCTTCAGCGTCCAGATGTGGAAGGTGCCGGTACGGAACGCGCAGACGGCGATCAGCCGGCCGTCCGGGGAGTGCACCGGACGCGACGGCTCCAGGTCCGCCGGGGTGATCGGCGCGGCCTCGCCCCCGGCGCGCGGCAGGGACCACAGCACGCCCTGCACCTCGGCGATCAGCCGGTCACCGGCCAGTGAGGCGGCGCCGTTGGTGGTCGCGGTGAAGCGCAGGGCGGCGCCGGCCGCTCTGGTGCCGGTCGCTCTCGTGCCGGCCAAGGCGGGGCCGGTGGCGGGCGCCGCGTGGGCGACGGTGGTCCCGGTGAGCGCGCCCGTCGTGGCCGCGGCGCCGGCCGCCGACGTCGTCTGCAGGAACCTGCGGCGTGACATGTGCGGAATGGACATCTGACTTCCCCCGTCAGCGAGTTGGGAGGGCCGCCGTGCGGGGCGGCCTCGCCCCGGGATCTTCGTGCAGGCGCCGGGCGGCGCGGGGCGCGGTGCAGGATCCGGACGAAAATGATCTGCGCCCCGCAGGAAGGCGCGTTATACAGGGCGTTGTGAGCACCGATGCGCCGACGGCAGGCGAAGACGTCGGCCCCGTAACGGAGTTCGGGGTCGATGGCCTGGACCGGCGCATCGTCAACGCCCTGCAGATCGAGCCGCGGGCCTCATGGGCCAAGGTCGGCGCCGTGCTCGGCGTGGACGCCGTCACCGCCGCGCGCCGCTGGGCCCGGCTGCGGGCCGCGGGCCTGGCCTGGGTGACGGCGTACGAACCGGGTCCGGGCCCGGGGCGGATGGCCGTCGTGGAGGTGGAGTGCGCGGGCCACCCCCTGGAGGTCGCCGGGACGCTCGTCGACGACCCGCAGTGCCTCACGATCGATGTCGCGTCGGGCGGGCGCGACCTGCTGCTCGGGGTGGGCGCGGCCGACGAGGCGGCGCTCGCCGACTACGTCCTCGGGCGGCTCGGCATCCTGCCGCAGGTCCGCTCGGTGCGCACCCAGCTCATCACCTCGTTCGTCAAGGAGGCGGTCGACTGGCGGCTCGGGGAGCTCGGCCCGGACCAGCTCGAACGGTTCACCGGCCCGGGCCCCCGCGGCCCGGCCGCCGTACGACCGCTGAGCGCGCCGGACCGTGCGGTGCTCGCCGTCCTGCGCGAGGACGGGCGCGCGTCCGCCCCCGAGATCGCCGCCCGCACCGGCGTGCCCGTGCGGCGGGCCCGCGACGTGGTGCACCGCCTGCTCGCCCGGCACCGGGTGGCGCTGTGGACGGACGTCTCGCGCGCGCTCGCCGGGCGGCCCGTGCAGGCCTGGTACTTCCTCCAGGTCCCCGCCGGGCGGCTGGCCGGGGTCGCCGCGCGCCTTGCCCGCCTGGACGAGGCGCGCCTGGTGCTCTCCACCATCGGCACGTACAACCTGGTGGTCTGCGTCTTGATGCGGGACCTGACCGAGGTCGCCCGCCTGGAGGCGCAGATCGAGGACGGCCTGGAGGGCGTGCGGACCGTGGACCGCTGCGTGACGCTGCGGACGGTCAAACGCTCGGGGAACCCGCTCGACGCCCGGGGCGGCAGGTTCCCGCCGCGCACCAGGTGAACCAGGTGCACCAGATGAACCAGGCGGACACGCCGAAGGGCCGGCACAAGGGGGGGGAGTGTGCCGGCCCTTCGGTGGCCGACCGGCCACGGCCTGTCCGCGCCGGCCTGCTGACGCGGGTCCGGCGGGTGAGGCGCCGAGGCGGCCTTCCGGATCGGGGTCCGCGCGCCCCGGGGGGTTTGGGGCGGGCGGCCGTCCGATCGGTGAGGATCTCCGGATCCGAGGACTCCGGGTGTGTGCGCAAGGGCACGACCAGGGCGGGGCTGGGGAGGCTCCGCCGAGGCGCCGCCCACGGTCCCCCATGGGCGGGGTGTTCCTCTCAACTGCGGAAACCGTACGGCAGGTCGGCCGCGGCCCGACAGCGGGAACGGCAACCCGACATGGGGCCCGCACACCTTCTTCACACGCCCCGACGGTCACGCGTGGCCCCGATCGCCCCACCGGGCGGCATCCGCGCAGCTCACACCGGGTACCGGGGCCACGGTGACCGCACGACGGAGGCCCGTACGGAATCCGTACGGGCCTCGGGTGCCGGGTCGGCCACGGGCGTCAGACGCCCGCGAAGGCGCCCTCGATGATGTCGAGGCCCTCGTTCAGCAGGTCGTCGCCGATGACCAGCGGGGGCAGGAAGCGCAGGACGTTGCCGTACGTGCCGCAGGTCAGCACGAGCAGGCCCTCCGCGTGGCAGGCCTTGGCCAGGGCGGCGGTGGCCTCCGGGTTGGGCTCCTTGGTCGCGCGGTCCTTGACCAGCTCGATGGCGATCATGGCGCCGCGGCCGCGGATGTCGCCGATGACGTCGAACTTCTCGGCCATAGCGGAGAGGCGGGCCTTCATGGTCGCCTCGATGTGCTTCGCCTTGGCGTTGAGGTCGAGCTCCTTCATGGTCTCGATGGCGCCGAGCGCGCCGGCGCAGGCCACCGGGTTGCCGCCGTAGGTGCCGCCGAGGCCGCCCGCGTGCGCGGCGTCCATGATCTCGGCGCGGCCGGTGACGGCGGCGAGCGGCAGACCGCCCGCGATGCCCTTGGCGGTGGTGATCAGGTCCGGGACGATGCCCTCGTCCTCACAGGCGAACCACTGGCCGGTGCGGCAGAAGCCGGACTGGATCTCGTCGGCGACGAAGACGATGCCGTTGTCGTTCGCGAACTTCACGATGTCCGGCAGGAAGCCCTTGGCCGGCTCGATGAAGCCGCCCTCGCCGAGCACGGGCTCGATGATGATCGCGGCGACGTTCTCCGCGCCGACCTGCTTGTTGATCATGTCGATGGCCTGCTTGGCGGCCTCGGGGCCGGCGTTCTCGGCGCCGGTCGGCCAGCGGTAGCCGTAGGCGACCGGCACGCGGTAGACCTCGGGGGCGAACGGGCCGAAGCCGTTCTTGTACGGCATGTTCTTGGCGGTCAGCGCCATCGTCAGGTTGGTGCGGCCGTGGTAACCGTGGTCGAAGACGACGACGGCCTGGCGCTTGGTGTGCGCGCGGGCGATCTTGACGGCGTTCTCGACGGCCTCGGCGCCGGAGTTGAACAGCGCGGACTTCTTCTCGTGGTCACCCGGCGTGAGCTCCGCGAGCGCCTCGGCGACGGCGACGTAGCCCTCGTACGGCGTGACCATGAAACAGGTGTGGGTGAACTCCTCCAGCTGCGCGGACGCCCGGCGCACCACGGCCTCGGCGGAGGCGCCGACGGAGGTCACGGCGATGCCGGAGCCGAAGTCGATCAGACGGTTGCCGTCGACGTCCTCGATGATCCCGCCGCCCGCGCGCGCGGCGAAGACGGGCAGCACGGAGCCCACGCCGCCGGCGACCACGGCGGTACGGCGGGCCTGCAGCTCCTGCGACTTCGGGCCGGGGATGGCGGTGACGACGCGGCGCTCCTGCGGAAGGGCGGTCATGGGGGCTCCTGGGGGGTGGGGCGGCGATACGGACGCTTCACTGCTTTCTTCGCAGGTTAGGGGCGGCGCCGGGGAGCGGGCATGCTCCATCGGGGAGTCGTCGGACGCGGCGGTTGTCCGTGGTGGACATAGCGAGCGGTTCGGCTCCGCGGGCGCGCGAGGCGGACACCCGGGGGCAGGCACCCGCGGCAGGCACCGGGTCCGGTCGGTGGCGTCGCAGGCGCGGATCGCCGCAGGCCCGGGCGCGTATACGGTGAACTCCCCCTGCTGGGGCACTAGATTGACCCGCGAAACGACAGATCGGCTGGTCAGGGGGCAAGGGGCATGGACTCCGACGGCACGCACGACGCTCGCGGCACTCACGCCACACCGGTGCCGCGCCCGGCGGCGCCTCCGCCCGGGTCCGCGGCGCCGCGGGGCGGTCCCCCGTCACCAGGGCTGCCGCCCCGGCCCGCGCAGGCCCCGGGGGCGGCGCCGCTGCCCGACGGGGCCGCCTTCCTCGCCTGGCTGCGGGCGCCCCGGCCCGCCGCGCCGCCCGGCGTCTGGCGGTTCGCGCACCGGCCACGCCCCGAGCAGGAGCCCGAGGTCATCCCGACCCGGCAGCTGCTCAGCGGCGCGCTGATCGCCTTCCTCGTCGGCTGGCTCCTGTGGTCCCTGCTCTGGAACGGCTACCTGGGCGGCTGGTGGGTGCTGCCGCTCGAACTGTTCCTGCCCGACGCCTGGATCTACACGAGCGACCGGATCGGCAACGCCGTCGTCTGGTACGGCTACTACACCGTCATCGTGGTCGCCATCATGATCGGCGTCGGCCGGCTCGGCCGCTGGTCCGAGGTGTGGCGCCGCTTCGTCGCCCCCCGGCTGCGGCGCCCCGACGCGCCCCCGCCGCCGCCCGCCCCCGAGGAGGACCCCGCCCGCTGGCCCCAGCTGCGGGCCGCGGGTGCCGAGGCCGCCGCCGACCGGCTCGCCGCCGACGCCGGGGCCGGGCTGATGCGGGACGTGGACCACGCCCGGATCGCCCGCGCCTGGCGCTCCGTGCGCGCCGGCCGCAGCCCGCTCGCCGTCTTCAGCGACGCGGTCGTCCGGGACGGGGCCGGCGCCTGCATGCACCCCTCGGGCGACCGGGACCTGCCGCAGCGCGCCGCGCGGCATGACCTCGCCACGGCGCAGGTGCGGATCGGGACGACGGTCGACGACCCCCGTAACCCCTACGCCTACCGGTCCACCGGGCTCGCGCTCGGACCCGACCTGCTCGGCACCTCGCTGCTCGCCGTCGGGCCCGGTGGCTCCGGGAAGACCGCCCGGGTGGTCTGGCCGCTCGCCGAGTCGCTCTGTCTGGGGGCCCTCGCGGGACGGGCCGCCGTGGTGGTCGTGGGCGCGGCGGGCGCGGGTCTCGGGCCCGCCGAGGACTACGACGTCGTGGTGCGGGTCGGCCAGCCCGACTCGCTGTACGACCTCGACCTGTACGGCGGCACGAGCGACCCGGACGAGGCCGCCGCCGTGCTCGCCGAGGCACTCGTGGGCGACCTCGTCGACCCGCACCCGAGCGGCGACAGCCGCCGCTCCACGACCTGCCTCGCCCAGCTCCTCGGCCCCTACCGGGCCGTGCACCGACGCTTCCCCTCCGTACCGGAACTGCGCGCCCTGCTCGACGGCTCGCCCGCCCCCCTGGACGCGCTGCGCAAGGCGCTGCAACAGGCCGGGCAGGACGGCATGATCCGCGAACTCGACGCCCGCGAACGCCAGTTGGGTCACCCCGGCGACCCCGGCGCGGTCCTCGCCGACCGCATCGCGCTGCTCGACCGCCCCGCCTTCGCCCCGTTCTTCGACACCTCGGGCCAGACCACGCCGTTCTCGCTGCGCGCCCTGGACCACCCCGTGCGCGTCCGCATCGACCTGCCCGAACGGGGCCACGCGGACGCCTCACGGATCCTGGCCAGGCTCGTCCTCGCCCAGTTCACGGCGAGTGCCGCGGCGCGCGAGGACCGCTCGCTCTTCGCCTGCCTCGTCCTGGACGACGCGTCCGGCACCATCACCCCCGAGGCCGTACGCCGCATCCAGCGCCTGCGGTCCGCCAACGCGGGCGTCGTCATGACCCTGCGTACGCTCGACGACGTACCGCGCCCGCTGCGCACTCCGCTGCTCGGCGCGATCGGCTGCCGCATGGCGCTGTCCGGCCTCACCCCGTGGGACGGGCAGGACTTCGCGGAGGTGTGGGGCAAGGAGTGGACCGAGGCGCGCGACGTCACCGACCGGCAGATCATCGCCGAGACCCCGCTGGGCAAGACCGTGCACGTCCTGCGCCGCGTCATCACCGGCAACGCCCCGACCGCCCGCGCCGTCACCGTCCGCCAGGTCGAGCGCGAGCGGTGGTCCGCCTCCGAGCTGGCGCACGGGGTGCCGCCGGGGCACGCGGTGCTCTCGCTGACCGACGTACGAGGGGAGTACGCGCCCCCGCTCCTCGTGGACCTGCGGGCCTGAGGCGGCGGGGCGGGGGTGACCCGGCGGGTCCGGCGGCGGACGGGCATCCGGATCGTCACGTACGTGGTGTTCGGTCCCGAGCGCACCGTACGGTGAGGCAGAATCGACACAGGTCGTTCATACGGACCGGCCAAAAGATCCACACCGCGAAGAACCACGCCCCGGCGCCCGCACCCCCGGGGGCCGGACCGCCCGCCCGCCCCGCCCGCCGCAGACCTGAAGGTCCCATGCCGCCCACGCTCGCCTCGCTCGTCCACCACTCCGCGCTCAAGCTGACCGTGCGCGCGGGTGAGGGACATCTGGACGCCCCGGTCCGCTGGGCGCACGCCAGTGAGCTCGCCGACCCCGTGCCCTACATGGAGGGCGGCGAACTGCTCCTGATCACCGCGCTGAAGCTGGACGCGGAGGATCCGGAGGCCATGCGGCGCTACGTGAAACGGCTCGCGGGCGCCGGCGTCGTCGGGCTCGGCTTCGCCGTCGGCGTGCACTACCCGGACATCCCCAAGGCCCTCCTCGACGCGGCCACCGACGCGGAGCTGCCGCTCATCGAGGTGCCCCGGCGCACCCCCTTCCTCGCCATCAGCAAGGCCGTCTCCGCCGCCATCGCCGCCGAGCAGTACCGCGCCGTGACGGCCGGCTTCGCCGCCCAGCGCGAACTGACCAAGCAGGCGCTGAGCGCGGGCCCCGAGGGGCTGCTGCTCGCCCTCGCCGGGCAGGTCGACGGGTGGGCCGCGCTGTACGACGCGTCCGGCGCCGTCGTCGCCTCGGCCCCCGACTGGTCCACCCGGCGGGCCGCCCGGCTCACCGCCGACGTCGAACGGCTCAGGGAGCGCCCGGCGCCCGCCAGTTCCGTCGTCGCGGGCGCCGAGGACCGCGTGGAGCTGCACTCGCTCGGCACCGGACGCAGACCGCGCGCCGCGCTCGCCGTCGGCACGGCCTCGACCCTCGGCACCGCCGAGCGGTACGCGGTGCACTCCGCCATCGCCCTGCTCACCCTCACCACGGAACGCTCCCGCTCGCTGCACGCCGCCGAGCAGCGGATCGGCGCGGCCGTGCTGCGGATGCTGCTCGCGGGCGAACCCGACCACGCGCGGACCGTCGCCGGGGATCTGTACGGCCGGCTCCTGGACGCCCCCTTCCGGCTCATCGTGGCGGAGGTCGCGTCGGCCTCGGCGGCGCGGGTGCGGGTGGGCGCCGAGGCCGCGTCGGCGTCGGGGGAGGGGGCCGCCGCGGAGGCCGGACCCGGCAGCGCGTCCGCGGCGGTGCGTGCCGCGGTGGCCGACGCCTCGGCCGGCGGCGACCCGCTGGCCGCGCTCGTCGACGTCGTCGAGGCGGCGGCCGCGCGCTCCGGCGAGGCACTGCTCGTCGTGCCGTACGGCCAACGGCTGGTGCTGCTCGTGGTGGACGGCGGCTCGGGCGTGCGGGCCTGCGCGGAGTACGCGGCGGCCCTGGAGGCGGGGCGCGGCGCCGCGGGGCGCGAGCCCGCCGCCTCCGGCGAGGAGGCCGAGCTGGTGATGGGGCTCTCCGCGCCGGCCGGGCCGATCGCCGCGGCCACCGCGTACAAACAGGCCGAACAGGCGCTGTCCGTCGCGCGGCGGCGCGGCCGTGCGCTGGTCGAGCACGAGGAGCTGGCCGCGGGATCGGTGCTGCCGCTGCTCGCGGACGACGCGGTGCGGGCCTTCGCGGACGGGCTGCTGCGGGCGCTGCACGAGCACGACGCGACCGGCCGCGGCGACCTCGTCGCCTCGCTGCGGGCGTGGCTCTCGCGGCACGGGCAGTGGGACGCGGCGGCGGCGGACCTCGGTGTGCACCGGCACACGCTGCGGTACCGCATGCGCCGGGTCGAGGAGATCCTCGGCCGCTCCCTCGACGACCCGGACGTCCGCATGGAGCTGTGGCTCTCGCTGAAGGCGACGTCGATGGGGTCGGACTGACCGAACCCCGCCGACCGCGCGGGGCGCGGGCCGGGTGCACGCCGGTGCCGGGGTCTGCCCGGCGGGCCTGGATCGGAGCCCTGTCAGGGGCGCGGGGAACTGCGCGCTCAGCCCCCGGGGCCCGCGGCCGGGGGACAGACCCACGAGGCCCCCAGCGCCCAGGCGCGGGACAAGTACAAACCGGTGCGAGGCCCCCGGCCAGTACTCCGCGTCGGACAAACGCCAGCGACTCCGGCTGCCTCTACGGTGAGGGACGTACCCCCAGACACACCTCCGCGGAAGGGCCGGGAATCCACATGACTTCCATCCACGCCTTCTGGCTCGCCGGTCGCCAGACCACCGGCGAGACCACCCTCGACGTCACCTCGCCCTGGGACGGACGGCTCGTCGCCAAGGCCGCCGTCCCGACCGACGCCCAGGTCGAGGAGGCCGTCGCCGCCGCGTACGCCGTGCGCGAGGAGTTCGCCGCGACCCCGGCCCACGTCCGCGCCGCCGCCCTCGCCCACGTCTCCGACCGGCTTGTCGAGCGCACCGAGGAGATCGCCCAGCTGATCTCCGCCGAGAACGGCAAGCCGATCAAGTGGGCCCGCGGTGAGGTCGGCCGCGCGGTCTCCGTCTTCCGGTTCGCCGCGGAGGAGGCCCGCCGCTTCAACGGCGGCGAGGCCCAGCGCCTGGACACCGACGCGGGCGGCCAGGGCCGTCTCGCCCTCACCCGCCGCTTCCCCAAGGGCGTCGTCCTCGGCATCGCGCCGTTCAACTTCCCGCTGAACCTCTGCGCGCACAAGATCGCCCCGGCGATCGCCGTCGGCGCGCCGATCATCCTGAAGCCGGCGCCGGCCACCCCGCTCTCGGGCCTGATCATCGGCGAGCTGCTGGCCGAGACCGAGCTGCCCGCCGGCGCGTGGAGCATCCTGCCGGTCGCCAACGACAAGATGCCCGCCCTCGTCCAGGACGAGCGGATGCCGGTCATCTCCTTCACCGGCTCCGAGAAGGTCGGTTACGCGATCATGGACTCGGTGCCGCGCAAGCACTGCACGCTGGAGCTCGGCGGCAACGGCGCGGCCGTGGTCCTCGCCGACTACGCCTCCGACGAGGACCTCGACTGGGCGGCCTCGCGCATCGCGACGTTCTCCAACTACCAGGGCGGCCAGTCCTGCATCTCCGTGCAGCGGGTCATCGCGGACGCCGCGGTGTACGACCGGCTGGTGCCGCGCGTGGTCAAGGCCGTCGAGGCCCAGGTCACCGGCGACCCGTCCGACCCGGCCACCGAGGTGGGCCCGCTGGTCAGCGAGGACGCCGCCAAGCGTGTGGAGTCCTGGGTCGACGAGGCCGTCAAGGCGGGCGCGAACCTGCTCGTCGGCGGTGAGCGGGTCGGCGCGTCGTACGCGCCGACCGTCCTCGCCGACGTCCCGGCCGACGTCACGATCTCCTGCGAGGAGGTCTTCGGCCCGGTCCTCACCCTGAAGAAGGTCGAGGGCGAGACCGAGGCGTTCGACGCGGTGAACGACTCCAAGTACGGCCTCCAGGCGGGCGTCTTCACCCACGACCTGCAGACCGCCTTCCGCGCCCACCGCGCCCTGGAGGTCGGCGGCGTGGTCATCGGCGACGCCCCCTCCTACCGCGCCGACCAGATGCCGTACGGCGGCGTGAAGCAGTCCGGAGTGGGCCGCGAGGGCGTCCGCTTCGCGATGGACGACTACACCTACGAGCGCGTGATGGTCCTGACGGGCCTCGCCCTGTAAACACCCCGAAGACCAACGGCCGGAGCCCACTGTGCGGGGGCTCCGGTCGTTCTCGTGCGCGGGGACCCGTCCCACCGATCGGGGAGCCCTCTGCGCCGAACGCTGCGCGAGGACTGGTGAGGTCGGGGCGGATCGGGTACCAACGATCCAGTAGCACCAGTCAGTAACCGACCGGG
The DNA here is from genome assembly GCF_055592445.1 of Streptomyces sp. NPDC041122. Lineage (NCBI taxonomy): Bacteria > Bacillati > Actinomycetota > Actinomycetes > Kitasatosporales > Streptomycetaceae > Streptomyces > Streptomyces sp. NPDC041122. The sequence continues at coordinate 277,191 of NZ_JBVIYQ010000011.1, forward strand.
CACGGTCGGGGCAGGCGCCCCGGCGGCCCCACTTCGCGGCGAGGTGAGCTCCTCATGACCGCACCAACCTCCCAACCGTCCGTGAGCGAACGCGAGGCCCGGCAGGTCGCCGAGGCCGCCCGTGAGCAGGACTGGCGCAAGCCCAGCTTCGCCAAGGAACTCTTCCTCGGCCGATTCCGGCTCGACCTGATCCACCCGCACCCGATGCCGCCCGACGAGGACGCGCAGCGCGGTGAGGAGTTCCTCGCCAAGCTGCGCGACTTCTGCGAGACGAAGATCGACGCGGCCCGCATCGAGCGCGAGGCGAAGATCCCCGACGAGGTGATCAACGGGCTCAAGGAGCTCGGCGCGCTCGGCATGAAGATCGACACGAAGTACGGCGGGCTCGGGCTCACGCAGGTCTACTACAACAAGGCCCTCGCCCTCGTCGGCTCCGCGAGCCCCGCCATCGGCGCACTGCTCTCCGCGCACCAGTCCATCGGCGTGCCGCAGCCCCTGAAGATCTTCGGCACCCAGGAGCAGAAGGACGCCTTCCTGCCCCGGTGCGCCCGCACCGACATCACCGCGTTCCTGCTCACCGAGCCGGACGTCGGCTCCGACCCGGCCCGCATGGCCATGGCGGCCGTCCCGGACGGCGACGACCACTACGTCCTGGACGGCGTGAAGCTGTGGACCACCAACGGCGTCGTCGCGGACCTGCTCGTCGTCATGGCCCGCGTCCCGAAGTCCGAGGGGCACAAGGGCGGCATCACCGCCTTCGTGGTCGAGGCGTCCTCCGAGGGCATCACCGTGGAGAACCGCAACGCCTTCATGGGCCTGCGCGGCCTGGAGAACGGCGTGACCCGCTTCCACCGGGTCCGCGTCCCGGCCGCGAACCGCATCGGCCCGGAGGGCGCGGGCCTGAAGATCGCCCTCACCACCCTCAACACCGGGCGCCTCTCGCTGCCCGCGATGTGCGTCGGCGCCGGCAAGTGGTGCCTGAAGATCGCCCGCGAATGGTCCGGCGCCCGCGAACAGTGGGGCAAGCCCGTCGCGTACCACGAGGCCGTCGGCCAGAAGATCTCCTTCATCGCGGCGACCACCTTCGCCCTGGAGGCCGTCCTCGACCTCTCCTCCCAGATGGCCGACGAGGACCGCAACGACATCCGCATCGAGGCCGCCCTCGCCAAGCTGTACGGCTCCGAGATGGCCTGCCTGATGGCCGACGAGCTCGTCCAGATCCGCGGCGGACGCGGCTTCGAGACCGCGGAGTCCCTCGCGGCCCGCGGCGAACGCGCCGTCCCCGCCGAACAGATCCTGCGCGACCTGCGCATCAACCGCATCTTCGAGGGCTCCACCGAGATCATGCACCTGCTCATCGCCCGCGAGGCCGTGGACGCCCACCTGAAGGTCGCGGGCGACCTCATCGACCCGGACAAGACGCTGTCCGACAAGGCCAAGGCGGGCGCCCGGGCCGGCGGCTTCTACGCCCGCTGGCTGCCCAAACTGGTCACCGGCCCCGGCCAACTCCCGCGCTCGTACGCCGAGTTCCACCCCGACGGCCACCCGGACCTCTCCGGCCATCTGCGCTACGTCGAGCGCGGCGCCCGCAAGCTGGCCCGCTCCACCTTCTACGCCATGTCCCGCTGGCAGGGGAAGATGGAGACCAAGCAGGGCTTCCTCGGCCGCGTCGTCGACATCGGCGCCGAACTCTTCGCGATGAGCGCGGCGTGCGTACGGGCCGAACTCCTGCGCACCACCGAGGCCCACGGCCGCGAGGCCTACCAACTGGCCGACGTCTTCTGCCGCCAGTCCCGCATCCGGATCGACGCGCTCTTCGACCGCCTGTGGACCAACACCGACGAACTGGACCGCACCGTGGTCAAGGGCGTCCTCTCGGGCACGTACACCTGGCTGGAGGAGGGCGTCGTCGACCCGTCCGGCGAGGGCCCGTGGATCGCGGACACCAGGCTCCCGAAGAAGCCGCGCCCGGATGTGCGCAGGGTGATCAAGGAGGGGTGAGCGGCCCGCGACCCCGGTCGGCACCGGCCACCCGCCGGGGGGCACGCCGTGCCCCGGCAGGGCTTTCGCGGGGGTCTCCGACGTACGCGCCGTGTGGACGAACGACCTCCGCGAGCGCCCCGCGCGCCCCCAACCGGGCACGCCCTGTCGGAGCGGAGGCGTGTTGCGGCCACAATGGGGGGATGAGCGACAGCCCATCCCCCCTCGCCGACCCGCATCTCGTCTTCGACCCCGTGACCCTCGGGGACGGAGAGGGACCGCGGGACATCGTGATCCTCGGCTCCACGGGATCGATCGGCACCCAGGCCATCGACCTCGTCCGGCGCAACCCCGACCGCTTCCGCGTCACCGCGCTCTCCGCCGCGGGCGGCCGCGTCGGCCTCCTCGCCGAGCAGGCACGACAGCTGCGGGTCAGCACCGTCGCGGTCGCCCGCGAGGACGTCGTACCGGCGCTGCGCGAGGCGCTGCGCGCGGAGTACGGCGCGGGGGAGCCGCTGCCCGAAATCCTGGCCGGACCCGACGCCGCGACCACGCTCGCCGCGTCCGAGTGCCACACGGTCCTGAACGGCATCACCGGCTCCATCGGCCTCGCGCCCACCCTCGCCGCCCTGGAGGCGGGCCGCACTCTCGCGCTCGCCAACAAGGAGTCGCTGATCGTCGGCGGCCCGCTGGTGAAGGCCCTCGCGAAGCCCGGCCAGATCATCCCGGTCGACTCCGAGCACGCGGCCCTCTTTCAGGCGCTGGCCGCCGGCACCCGCGCGGACGTGCGCAGGCTCGTCGTCACCGCGTCCGGCGGCCCCTTCCGGGGACGGACCAAGGCCGACCTCGCGCACGTCACCCCCGAGGACGCGCTGGCGCACCCCACCTGGGCGATGGGCCCGGTCATCACGGTGAACTCCGCGACCCTGGTCAACAAGGGCCTGGAGGTCATCGAGGCGCACCTCCTCTACGACATCCCCTTCGACCGCATCGAGGTCGTCGTCCACCCCCAGTCGTACGTGCACTCCATGGTCGAGTTCACCGACGGCTCGACCCTCGCGCAGGCGACCCCGCCCGACATGCGCGGCCCGATCGCCATCGGCATCGGCTGGCCCGAAAGGGTCCCCGACGCGGCCCCGGCCTTCGACTGGACGAAGGCGTCGAGCTGGGAGTTCTTCCCCCTCGACAACGACGCGTTCCCGTCGGTCGGCCTCGCCCGGCACGTCGGCGAGCTCGCGGGCACGGCCCCGGCGGTGTTCAATGCCGCCAACGAGGAGTGCGTGGACGCCTTCCTGAAGGGCGCGCTGCCGTTCAACGGCATCATGGAGACCGTGACGAGGACCGTGGAGGAACACGGCACCCCGGTCTCCGCCGGGTCGGGAACCTCCCTGACCGTCGCGGACGTCCTCGAAGCGGAGACCTGGGCGCGTGCCCGGGCGCGTGAACTGGCAGGCAAGACGACCGCGGAGGCTCGTGCATGACGACCTTGATGATGATCCTCGGGATAGTCGTCTTCGTGATCGGGCTGCTCTTCTCGATCGCCTGGCACGAGCTGGGCCACCTGTCGACCGCCAAGATGTTCGGCATCCGGGTGCCGCAGTACATGGTCGGCTTCGGCCCGACCCTCTTCTCGCGCAAGAAGGGCGACACCGAGTACGGCGTCAAGGCCATCCCCCTCGGCGGCTACATCCGCATGATCGGCATGTTCCCGCCGGGCGCGGACGGCCGCATAGAGGCACGGTCGACGTCGCCCTGGCGCGGCATGATCGAGGACGCCCGCTCGGCGGCGTTCGAGGAGCTCCAGCCCGGCGACGAGAGCCGCCTCTTCTACACGCGCAAGCCGTGGAAGCGCGTGATCGTGATGTTCGCGGGCCCCTTCATGAACCTCGTCCTCGCCGTCGCGATCTTCCTCGGCGTGATGATGACGTTCGGCATCAGCAGCCAGACCACCCAGGTCGGCAAGGTCTCCGACTGCGTCATCCAGCAGAGCGAGAACCGCACCAAGTGTGAGAAGGGAGACAAGGCCGCGCCCGCCAAGGCCGCGGGCCTGAAGCCGGCCGACAAGATCGTCGCCTTCCAGGGCAAGCCCGTCGACGACTGGTCCACGCTCCAGACGAAGATCCGCGAGACCATCGGCCCGGCCACCCTCACGGTCGAGCGCGACGGCAAGCGGGTCGACCTGCACGCGAACCTGATCAAGAACCAGGTCACCAAGACGGATGGCGACGGCGCCTACGTGGAGGGCAAGTACGTGTACGCCGGGTTCCTCGGCTTCACGCCCGCCACCGGCATCGTCCAGCAGTCCTTCGGCGAGTCCGTGGACCGCATGGGCGACATGATGGAGAACGGCGTCGAGTCGATCGTCGCCCTGCCCTCCAAGATCCCCGACCTGTGGAACGCGGCGTTCGGCGACGGCGAGCGCAAGCAGGACTCCCCGATGGGCGTGGTCGGAGCGGCCCGCGTCGGCGGTGACGTGTTCACGCTGGACATCCCGCCGGAGAACCAGATCGCGATGATGCTGTTCCTCATCGCGGGCTTCAACCTCTCCCTGTTCCTGTTCAACATGCTGCCGCTGCTCCCGCTCGACGGCGGCCACATCGCGGGCGCCCTGTGGGAGTCCGTGCGCCGCAACGCCGCGAAGGTGCTGCGCCGCCCCGACCCGGGCCCGTTCGACGTCGCCAAGCTGATGCCGGTCGCGTACGTGGTCGCGGGCATCTTCATCTGCTTCACGATCCTGGTGCTCATCGCGGACGTGGTGAACCCGGTGAGACTCTCCTGAGGGAACCGGACGCTTCTGCGCAAGCGTCCTCTTACGAGAGGTTTGCGGCGGCCCGAAACACTATGTGACGGGCCGCCCACCATTGAGTGGACTTTGGGACGGGATGTGTTCGGCCATGACCGGGTGCCGTAATCTCGAAGCCTGGAGCCCGCCGATCTCGGGACCTCGACTCACGCCTCTGTGATCCACACTCTTGGGGATGCTCGCCAGATGACAGCCGTATCGCTCGGAATCCCGTCCGTTCCGACCAAGCTCGCCGACCGAAGGGTCAGCCGCAAGATCCAGGTCGGCACGGTGGCCGTCGGCGGGGACGCACCGGTCTCGGTGCAGTCGATGACGACGACGCGTACGTCCGACATCGGGGCGACGCTGCAGCAGATCGCGGAGCTGACGGCCTCCGGCTGTCAGATCGTCCGCGTCGCCTGCCCCACGCAGGACGACGCCGACGCGCTGCCGGTCATCGCCAAGAAGTCGCAGATCCCGGTGATCGCCGACATCCACTTCCAGCCGAAGTACGTCTTCGCGGCGATCGACGCGGGCTGCGCGGCGGTCCGGGTGAACCCCGGCAACATCAAGCAGTTCGACGACAAGGTCAAGGAGATCGCGCGCGCCGCCAAGGACGCGGGCACGCCGATCCGCATCGGCGTCAACGCCGGCTCGCTCGACGCGCGCCTCCTGAAGAAGTACGGCAAGGCGACCCCCGAGGCGCTCGTCGAGTCGGCCCTGTGGGAGGCGTCCCTCTTCGAGGAGCACGACTTCCGCGACATCAAGATCTCGGTCAAGCACAACGACCCGGTCGTCATGGTCAACGCCTACCGCCAGCTCGCCGCGGCCTGCGACTACCCGCTGCACCTCGGCGTGACCGAGGCGGGCCCCGCCTTCCAGGGCACGATCAAGTCGGCGGTCGCGTTCGGCGCGCTGCTCTCCGAGGGCATCGGCGACACCATCCGGGTCTCCCTCTCGGCCCCGCCGGCCGAGGAGATCAAGGTCGGCATCCAGATCCTGGAGTCGCTCAACCTCCGCCAGCGCCGCCTGGAGATCGTCTCCTGCCCGTCCTGCGGGCGCGCCCAGGTCGACGTCTACAAGCTCGCCGAAGAGGTCACCGCGGGCCTGGACGGCATGGAGGTCCCGCTGCGCGTCGCCGTCATGGGCTGCGTCGTGAACGGTCCGGGCGAGGCCCGCGAGGCCGACCTCGGCGTCGCCTCCGGCAACGGCAAGGGCCAGATCTTCGTCAAGGGCGAGGTCATCAAGACGGTTCCCGAGTCGAAGATCGTGGAGACGCTCATCGATGAGGCGATGAAGATCGCGGAGCAGATGGAGAAGGACGGCGTGGCCTCCGGCGAGCCGACGATCTCCGTCGCAGGCTGACGCCCGCGCTCTCTCTTCCCTCGCCCCGCGCCGCCTGTTACCGGCGGCGCGGGGCGCTTTGTGTGTGTGGGGGGGCGGGGGCAGGGGGTATGCGGGCCTGGGAGGGGTACGGGGGCTCGGGGCGGCGGGGTACGGGGTACGGGGTGCGTGTGTTGCCCGGTACACCACCCCGTCGTCCGGCACCGCCCCCGCGCGGCCCGCCGCTCCGCGGCGGTTTCCCCACCCGCCCGCCCAACCCAGCGACGCGACGTCGCCGGGCAGACGGGTGGGCGGGTGGGCAGACCCCGCCGCGCAGCGGCGAAAAAGCGCCCGCCCCCACGAAGAGGCAGCTGAGGGCAAGCCCCAGCCGCGCAGCGATCAAGCGCTCGCCCCGCCGGAAGGCAGCCCCGGCCGCGCAGCGGCGAAAGGCGCCCGCCCACCGGGATGCGGCCCAGGGCCAGCCCCCGCCGCGCAGCGGCGAAAGACCTCCGCCCCCGGCCCGGGGCGAGCCGCCCGCGTCGGGGTGGAGGCAACCGGCAAAAGGCGCCCCCGCACAAGGCGCCCCCGCCAGGTACAGTGCGGAGATCAGCAGACCGTATGGTGAGGCCCCCGCACGTGTTGACTCAGACCACCACCCGGGTCCTCGAACCGAGTGACCTCGACGCCGCGATCGCCGTGCTCGACCGCGAGCCGGTCGCGAACGCCTTCGTGACCGCCCGTGTCCAGGTGGCGGGCCTCGACCCCTGGCGCCTCGGCGGCGAGATGTGGGGCTGGTACGAGGACGGCATGCTCGCCTCCCTCTGCTACGCGGGCGCCAACCTCGTCCCCATCTGCGCGACTCCGCGAGCCATCCGCGGCTTCGCCGACCGTGCCCGCAGGGCCGGGCGCCGCTGCTCGTCCATCGTCGGGCCCGCGGCCGCCACCGCCCAGCTGTGGCGGCTGCTCGAACCGTCCTGGGGCCCCGCCCGCGAGGTCCGCGCCCAGCAGCCCCTGATGGTCACCGACCGGCTCCCGGACGACATCACCCCCGACCCGTACGTCCGTCGCGTCCGCAAGGACGAGATGGAGACGATCATGCCGGCTTGCGTGGCGATGTTCACCGAGGAGGTGGGCGTATCGCCGCTGGCCGGCGACGGGGGGCTGCTCTATCAGGCCCGGGTCGCCGAACTCGTCGGCTCCGGCCGCTCCTTCGCCCGTATCGACCGGGACGGCAAGGTCGTCTTCAAGGCGGAGATCGGCGCGGCCACCGCGCAGGCCTGCCAGATCCAGGGTGTCTGGGTGGCCCCCGAGTACCGGGGCCGCGGCCTCGCCGCCCCCGGCATGGCCGCCGTCCTGCGCTACGCCCTCGCCGACATCGCCCCGGTCGCCAGCCTGTACGTCAACGACTTCAACACCGCGGCCAGGGCGGCCTACCGCAGGGTGGGGTTCCAGGAGGTCGGGGCGTTCATGAGTGTCCTGTTCTGAGGGGAGCGTCTTGCTTCATCCGACATGGGCGTCCTGTTCTGATCGCGACCCGCGCGAAGTAGGGTCGCTCTCATGACAGACGACGTCGTGATCGGGCCCCTCGACCTCGCCGCACGCGTGGACGACGCGCTGCGCGTCCAGGCCCACGCCTTCGGGCTCAGCGACGAGGAAGTGGCCGTGCGGCGCCAGATCGTCCTGCGCCACGTCACCTATCCGCAGGCCCGCGCGTTCGGCGCGACCACCGCCGAGAACCGTCTCGTCGGCTTCGTCTACGGCATGCCCAACGACCGCCACCACTGGTGGTCCACGGTCGTCGAGCCGTACCTGCGCGGCCGGGACCTGGACGACTGGCTGGACGACTCCTTCGTCATCACCGAGCTGCACGTGCACCCCGGCTACCAGAACCGGGGCATCGGCCGCGCGCTGATCACCACCATCACCGAGGGCGTCCCCGAACCCCGCTCGATCCTCTCCGCCATCGACGTCGAGAGCCCCGCCCGCGGCCTCTACCGCTCCCTCGGCTACACGGACCTGGCCCGCCGCGTGCTCTTCCCGAGCGCCGCCAAGCCGTACGCCGTGATGGGCGCCCCGCTGCCGCTGCCGCGACGGGTCTGAGCGACAACCGATTTCCGCCCGCGCCGGGGCCCCGGCTAACCTCCTGGGCATCACCCTCACGCAGCAGGAGTAAACAATCATGGCCCAGGTCCAGCGCATGTCCCGTTTGATGGTCAAGACACTGCGCGACGACCCGGCGGACGCCGAGACGCTCAACCACAAGCTGCTCGTCCGGGCCGGCTACGTCCGCCGCACCGCCGCGGGCATCTGGACCTGGCTGCCGCTCGGCAAGAAGGTCTACGAGAACATCGCCCGCGTCGTCCGCGAGGAGATGGACGCCATCGGCGGCCAGGAGGTCCTCCTGCCGGCCCTGCTGCCCAAGGAGCCCTACGAGGCATCCGGCCGCTACGAGGAGTACGGCGACCTGCTCTTCCGCCTCAAGGACCGCAAGGGCGCCGACTACCTCCTCGGCCCCACCCACGAGGAGATCTTCACCCAGGTCGTCAAGGACCAGTGCTCGTCCTACAAGGACCTGCCGGTGATCCTCTACCAGATCCAGACGAAGTACCGCGACGAGGCCCGCCCCCGCGCCGGCGTGCTGCGTGGCCGCGAGTTCCAGATGAAGGACTCGTACTCCTTCGACACCACGGACGAGGGCCTCGCCGAGGCGTACGCCCTGCACCGCGCCGCGTACCAGAAGATCTTCGAACGCCTCGGCCTCGACTACCGCATCGTGTCCGCCGTCTCCGGCGCCATGGGCGGCTCCGCCTCCGAGGAGTTCCTGGCCCCCGCCCCGGCCGGCGAGGACACCTTCGTGGACTGCCCGTCCTGCGACTACGCCGCCAACACCGAGGCCGTGACCTTCGCGCTCGCGCCCGCCGACGGCTCGGCGCACGGCCCCGTCGAGGAGCTGGACACCCCCGACACCCCGACCATCGAGACCCTCGCCGAGCACCTCGGCGTCCCGGCCTCCGCGACCCTGAAGAACCTCCTGGTCAAGGTGGACGGCGAGATCGTGGCCGTCGGCGTGCCCGGCGACCGCGAGGTCGACCTCGGCAAGCTCGGCGAGCACCTGGCCCCCGCCGAGGTCGAGCTCGTCACCGCCGAGGACTTCGAGGGCCGCGACGACCTGGTCCGCGGCTACGTGGGCCCGCAGGGCCTGGCGAAGGTCCGCTACATCGCCGACCCGCGCGTCGCCCCCGGCACCGCCTGGATCACCGGCGCCAACCAGCGGGACAAGCACGCCAAGAACGTGGTCTGCGGCCGCGACTTCGAGGTCGACGACTACCTCGACGTCGTCGTGGTCGAAGCGGGCGACCCGTGCCCGAACTGCGGCGCCGGCCTCAAGCTGGACCGTGCCATCGAGATCGGCCACATCTTCCAGCTCGGCCGCAAGTACGCCGACACCTTCCAGCTCGACGTCCTCGGCAAGGAGGGCAAGCCGGTCCGCGTGACCATGGGCTCGTACGGCATCGGCGTCTCCCGCGCGGTGGCGGCGCTCGCCGAGCAGACCGCCGACGACAAGGGCCTGTGCTGGCCCAAGGAGATCGCCCCCGCCGACGTCCACGTGGTCGCCGCCGGCAAGGCCCTGCAGACCGAGCTGGCCCTGGACGTCGCCGAGAAGCTGGGCGCCGCGGGCGTGCGCGTCCTGGTCGACGACCGGGCCGGAGTCTCCCCGGGCGTGAAGTTCACCGACGCCGAGCTGATCGGCGTCCCGCAGATCCTGGTCGCGGGCCGCCGCTCCGCCGAGGGCGTAGTGGAGCTGAAGGACCGCCGCACCGGCGAGCGCGAGGAGCTCACGGTCGACGAGGCCGTCGCGCGCCTCACCGCCTGACCGGACAGACGACGAGGGCGCACCCCGCATCGCGGGGTGCGCCCTCTCCCGTACCGCTACAGCCAGCCCGCGAACTCCAGCAGCAGCTCCGCGTCCTGGGGGCGCCCGACCCGCAGGGCCCGTACGCCCGACTCGACGGCCCGGAACAGGGTCCAGCCGCGCAGCCGCTCCTGGTCGACCTCCAGGGACTCGGCCAGCTTCTTCACGCGCCGCCGGGTGATCGAGGCGCCCGACGGCGACGCGATCAGGTCCTCGACCCGGTCACGCACCAGCCGCGCCAGGTCGAAGGCGCAGTCGCCGACCACCGGGTCGGGCCCCACGGCCAGCCACGGCAGCCGGTCCCCGGCCAGCACCTTGCTCTGCCGGAACGTGCCGTGCAGCAGCTTCGGCTCCACGGCCGCGACGAGCAGCTCGTCCCGCGCGGTGAGCGCGGCGTCGACCAGCGGGGCGACCTCCGGCTCCGCGCCGGCGAAGGCCCGCATGGCCTCGGCCTGCCGCCCGGTGCGCTCGGCCACCGTCTCGAAGCGGTGCCCGGCGGGCGGCGCGACCCACAGCCGCCGCAATGTCCCCGCCGCCTCGAGCAGCGCCTTGGCCTCCGGCAGCGAGCGCACCGATACGTCGCGGTGCAGCCGCTCCAGGAGTAGCGCCCCGTCCGCGCACTCGGGGTCGAGCAGCCGCGCGACGCCGAGCCCGTTCCAGTGGGCGAGCGCGGCCCGCTCGCTCTCCGGCCGGGACCGGGGCGGCACCAGCTTCAGCACGGCGGATGTGCCGTCGGCCTGCCGCACCATCAGGACGAGGCTGCTGCGGCCACCGGGCACGTGCACCCGCTCGACGGTCAACTCGCGTAGAGCGACGGCCCGTTCGGCTGCCTCGGGCAGCCTCTCCAGCCAGTCGTCGCCGTCCTGCACCGTCTCGCCGAGTGCTGTGACGAGGCGCTGCGGCGGTTCGAGAGCCATGCGCGAGTCGTTCCCTTCCTTGAGCGTTACGCCTTGGGCGTGGCCGGCGCGGACGACGGTGCCGACCGCTCGGCGAGCCCAGGGAAGGCTACGCTCCCGCCCCGCCAGCGCGCCGCCCGCACCGCGGCCTCCCGCAGCGCCCGCGCCGCGTTGCCCCGCCGGGCGCCCGAGGCGGCCCGTACGAGATCGGAGTAGACGCCCGCGACCCGGTCCTCCAGCTCCGTGGCGAGCCGTACGGCCGCCGCGGAGTCCGGCACCGGGAACGGCAGCGAGTACGCCGCGTCCGCGGACTGCGGCTCGCCGCCGAGGTCGCGCACCGCGCGCTGCAGCTCGTCGCGCCGGGCGCGGTGCGCGTCGTACGCCGTGCGCGCCTCGTCCCTGCGTTTGTCACCGATGCGGCCGCCGACGACGCCGTAGCCGTAGACGGCGGCGTGCTCGGCGCCGAGTGCGGCCTGCAGGGCCTTCAGCTCCGCGTCCTTCGAGGCGTCGGCGTCGCTCACTTGTCACCCTCCGTCTCGTTCAGCAGATACGCGTGGGCCGCGCCCGCGGCGGCCACCGAGGCGAGCAGCCTGCCCTGCTCGGCGGGGGCGTCCAGGAGGGCGTCGCCGCGGCGGTCGGCCAGCTCGCGCTCGGCGTCGGCGAGGGCGCGCACCGCCTTGTGGGGGTCCTGGGACACGGCGGGCTCGGGCGTGGGCGCGGAGGCGGACGGGGACGCCGACCCGGAGGCGGTGGCCGTGGCGGTGTCGCCGGGGTGGTCGGCGAAGGCCTCCGTGTGCCGCTTCACCTCGGCGCGCAGCGGCCCGAGCCGGCCGGCGAGCGAGGGGTGCGCGGCGATGACGGCGTCGTAGTGCCGCAGCAGCTCCCGGCTCTCGCTCGCCGCCCTCGCGCGCACCCGTCGCACGGCGGACGGGCGCTCGTCGGCGGATTCGGCGGAGTCCGTGCAGCCCGCGAGCAGCGCGGCCGACGCGACGCCGGCGGCCCCGGTGAGCAGACTCCTTCGGCGCGGGCCCGGGCGGGACCGCGGGGCGGTGAGATACGACGGCACGGCAGACGTCCTCGGAAGGAAGGCCAAAAGGCGCGAGCGAGAAAGTGGTGGAAACGAACGGAAAAGAACGGAAAGGGAGATCGGTGGGCACGGACCCGGTGATCACCGTACCTTCGGACCGCCCCGTCGCCCGCGAGCGGCTCGGGTCCGGAGCGGCGCCCGACTCCCGCCGGTGGGCGGCAACACCCCTTCGGACCGGATACCCTTTGACCTGACACGCAGACTTGCAACGCACCCACAACAGCACACGCGGCCGAGGAGTCACCCGGATGAGCACCACCCAGAGCGAGAGGCTGCGGCAACTACTGGAACCGCTCGTCAGCTCCCAGGACCTGGATCTCGAAGAGATCGAAGTGGCCTCGGTCGGACGCAAGCGAGTGCTGAGAGTCGTCATCGACTCCGACGACGGCGTGGACCTGGACCAGATCGCGGAAGTGAGCCGTCTGCTCTCCGCGCAGCTCGACGAGAGCGACGCCATGGGCGAGGGGGAGTACGACCTGGAGGTCGGATCCCCCGGCGCCGAGCGAGCCCTGACCGAGCGCCGTCACTACCTGCGCGCCGTGGACCGCCTGGTGAAGTTCCAGCTGACCGAGGGCGGCGAGCTGACCGCCCGCATCCTCACCGTGGACGACGAGGGGCTCGACCTCGAGGTGCCCGGCGTGAAGGGCCGCAAGGCCACCTCGCGCCGCCTCGCCTTCTCCGAGATCGACAAGGCGCGTGTGCAGGTCGAGTTCAACCGCAAGGACAAGAAGGAAGAGGAGGCGTAGTCGTGGACATCGACATGAGTGCCCTGCGGGGTCTGGTCAGGGAGAAGGAGATCTCCTTCGACCTGCTCGTCGAGGCGATCGAATCGGCCCTCCTCATCGCCTACCACCGCACCGAGGGAAGCTTCCGGCGCGCCCGCGTCAAGCTGGACCGCGACAGCGGCCACGTGACGGTGTGGGCGACGGAGGACCCGGCCGACCTCGAAGAGGGCCAGGAGGCCAAGGAGTTCGACGACACCCCGTCCGACTTCGGCCGCATCGCCGCGACCACGGCGAAGCAGGTCATCCTGCAGCGCCTGCGCGACGCCGAGGACGACGTGACGCTCGGCGAGTACGCCGGGCGCGAGGGCGACATCGTCACCGGCGTGGTCCAGCAGGGCCGCGACCCGAAGAACGTGCTGGTCGACATCGGCAAGCTCGAGGCCATCCTGCCCGTCCAGGAGCAGGTGCCGGGCGAGGAGTACCCGCACGGGCTGCGCCTGCGCTCGTACGTGGTCCGGGTGGCCAAGGGCGTCCGCGGCCCGTCCGTGACCCTGTCGCGCACGCACCCGAACCTGGTCAAGAAGCTCTTCGCGCTGGAGGTCCCGGAGATCGCCGACGGTTCCGTCGAGATCTCGGCCATCGCCCGCGAGGCCGGCCACCGCACCAAGATCGCGGTCCGTTCGACGCGCTCCGGGCTCAACGCCAAGGGCGCCTGCATCGGCCCGATGGGCAGCCGCGTGCGCAACGTGATGGCGGAGCTCAACGGCGAGAAGATCGACATCGTCGACTGGTCGGACGACCCGGCCGACATGGTCGCCCACGCGCTCTCCCCGGCCCGCGTCAGCAAGGTCGAGGTCGTCGACCTCGCCGCGCGCTCGGCCCGGGTGACCGTGCCGGACTACCAGCTGTCGCTCGCCATCGGCAAGGAGGGGCAGAACGCCCGCCTCGCCGCCCGGCTCACGGGCTGGCGCATCGACATCCGGCCCGACACCGAGCAGCCGGCCGACCAGTAGCGGACCCGCGGCGGAGCGGTCGCGGGAATAAATTCCGGGCGGCCACCGCTGTGATCACGACAGTATGTGGCGAGTAGCCGTTCGATTCTTGCCCCAAAGGGGTGAGGTCGGTGCGGGGAGGTAGACTTAAGCGTGTCTGGCCGGACGCATGCCCGCGCATGCCCTGAGCGCACCTGTGTGGGGTGCCGGGAGCGAGCGGCCAAGAGCGAACTGCTGCGCATCGTGGCGAAAGAGGGCGCCTGCGCCCCCGATCCAAGCGGTACGCTGCCCGGCCGGGGTGCCTATGTACACCCCGCCCTGGTCTGTCTGGACCTGGCGATCCGCCGCCGGGCGTTCCCACGGGCCCTTCGAGCCCAGGGTCCGCTCGGCACCGATGCGGTGCGCCGGGCGGTCGAGACGATCCAGCAGGCAGCAACGTAAGACGTGGTCACACGGAACCCCGTGTGGCCTTGGTATTCCGCGAGTTGGAAGTAGGTCGAGATTGCGATGAGCACTCGATGAGCACGCGATGAGTACGCCCATGAAGTAGCGACGGTCCGGCGTAACCCGGACCTAAAAGGAGCGAAGTGGCTAAGGTCCGGGTATACGAACTCGCCAAGGAGTTCGGAGTAGAGAGCAAGGTCGTCATGGCCAAGCTCCAAGATCTCGGTGAATTCGTACGTTCGGCGTCCTCGACGATCGAGGCGCCCGTGGTACGCAAACTGACTGACGCATTCCAGCAGGGCGGCGGCAACGGCAAGTCCGCCGCCAAGCCCGGCGCGCCGCGCAAGCAGGCCGCCCCCAAGCCGGCGACCCCGTCGGCGCCCTCTTCCGCGCAGGCCGCCCGTCCGGGTCCGGCCGCGCCCAAGCCGCCGGCGCCCAAGCCCGCCGCGGCCGAGAACCCGGCCTCTCCGGCCACGCCGGGCCCGCGCCCGACGCCCGGCCCGAAGCCGCCGGCCCCCAAGCCCGCGCCGGCCTCGCCGGCTCCGGCTGCCCCGGAGTTCACCGCTCCGCCCGCCGCCCCGGCTGCTCCGGCGGCCCCCGCGGCCGCGCAGACCCCCCGTCCGGGCGCTCGCCCGGGTGCCCCGAAGCCCGGTGGCCGTCCGGCCCCCGGCCAGGGCCAGGGTCAGGGCGGCGGCCAGGGCCGTGGTGACCGCGGCGACCGTCAGGGTGCTGCGCGCCCCGGCGGCCAGGGTGGCGCCCCGCGTCCGGGCGGTGCCCGTCCCGCGGGTCCGCGTCCGGGCAACAACCCCTTCACCTCCGGTGGCTCCACCGGCATGGCGCGCCCGCAGGCGCCCCGTCCGGGTGGTGCCCCGCGTCCCGGCGGCGGCCCCGGTGGCCCCGGCGGCGCCCCGCGCCCGCAGGGCGGTCAGGGCGGCCCCGGTGGCGCTCCCCGTCCGCAGGGTCAGGGCGGCGCCCGTCCGACCCCGGGCGGCATGCCCCGCCCGCAGGGCGGCGCTCCGCGTCCCGGCGGCGGTCCCGCCGGTAACCGTCCGAACCCCGGCATGATGCCGCAGCGTCCCGCCGCGGGCCCGCGTCCCGGCGGTGGCCCCGGCGGTGGCCGTGGCCCCGGTGGCGGCGGTCGTCCGGGCGGCGGCGGTGGCGGTCGTCCCGGTGGCGGCGGCTTCGCGGGTCGTCCCGGTGGTGGCGGTGGCGGCGGCTTCGCCGGCCGTCCCGGCGGTCCGGGTGGCGGCGGTGCCGGTCGTCCCGGTGGTGGCGGCGGCTTCGGCGGTCGTCCCGGCTTCGGTGGCCGTCCCGGTGGTCCCGGTGCCCGTGGTGGCACGCAGGGTGCGTTCGGCCGTCCCGGCGGGCCCGCCCGTCGCGGTCGCAAGTCGAAGCGGCAGAGGCGCCAGGAGTACGAGGCCATGCAGGCCCCGTCGGTGGGCGGCGTCATGCTGCCTCGCGGCAACGGACAGACCGTCCGCCTGTCGCGCGGTGCCTCGCTGACCGACTTCGCCGAGAAGATCAACGCCAACCCGGCTTCGCTGGTCGGCGTGATGATGAACCTCGGCGAGATGGTCACCGCCACGCAGTCCGTCTCCGACGAGACGCTGAAGCTCCTCGCGGACGAGATGAACTTCGTCCTCGAGATCGTCAGCCCGGAGGAGGAGGACCGCGAGCTCCTCGAGTCGTTCTCCATCGAGTTCGGCGAGGACGAGGGCGGCGAGGAAGCGCTCGTCTCCCGTCCGCCGGTCGTGACCGTCATGGGTCACGTCGACCACGGCAAGACCCGCCTCCTCGACGCGATCCGCAAGACGAACGTCGTCGCGGGCGAGGCCGGTGGCATCACCCAGCACATCGGTGCCTACCAGGTCGCGACCGAGGTGAACGGCGAAGAGCGCGCCATCACCTTCATCGACACCCCCGGTCACGAGGCGTTCACCGCCATGCGTGCCCGTGGTGCGAAGTCCACCGACATCGCGATCCTCGTGGTCGCGGCGAACGACGGTGTGATGCCGCAGACGATCGAGGCGCTGAACCACGCCAAGGCGGCCGACGTGCCGATCGTGGTCGCGGTCAACAAGATCGACGTCGAGGGTGCCGACCCGACCAAGGTGCGCGGTCAGCTCACCGAGTTCGGTCTGGTGGCCGAGGAGTACGGCGGCGACACGATGTTCGTCGACATCTCCGCGCGCCAGGGCGTCAACATCGAGCAGCTGCTCGAGGCCGTGGTCCTGACCGCGGACGCCTCGCTCGACCTGCGGGCCAACCCGGAGCAGGACGCGCAGGGCATCGCGATCGAGGCCCACCTCGACAAGGGCCGCGGCGCCGTCGCGACCGTCCTCGTCCAGCGCGGTACCCTCCGCGTCGGCGACACGATGGTCGCCGGTGACGCCTACGGCCGTGTCCGCGCGATGCTGGACGACAAGGGCGAGAACGTCGAGGAGGCGACCCCGTCGACTCCCGTCCTCGTGCTCGGTCTCACCAACGTCCCGGGCGCCGGCGACAACTTCCTGGTCGTCGACGAGGACCGTACGGCCCGTCAGATCGCCGAGAAGCGTGCCGCCCGTGAGCGCAACGCCGCGTTCGCCAAGCGCACCCGCAGGGTGTCGCTGGAGGACCTGGACCAGGTGCTCAAGGCCGGTCTCGTGCAGGACCTCAACATCATCATCAAGGGCGACGCGTCCGGTTCGGTGGAGGCTCTCGAGTCCTCGCTGCTCCAGCTCGACGTCGGCGAAGAGGTGGACATCCGCGTCCTGCACCGCGGTGTGGGTGCGGTCACCGAGTCCGACATCGACCTGGCGATGGGCTCCGACGCCATCGTCATCGGCTTCAACGTCCGTGCGGCCGGCCGTGCCGCGCAGATGGCGGAGCGCGAGGGCGTCGACGTCCGCTACTACTCGGTGATCTACCAGGCCATCGAGGAGATCGAGGCGGCCCTCAAGGGCATGCTCAAGCCGGAGTACGAGGAGGTCGAGCTCGGCACCGCGGAGATCCGCGAGGTCTTCCGCTCGTCCAAGCTCGGCAACATCGCGGGTGTCCTCATCCGTTCCGGCGAGGTCAAGCGCAACACCAAGGCCCGACTGCTGCGCGATGGCAAGGTCATCGCGGAGAGCCTCAACATCGAGGGTCTGCGCCGCTTCAAGGACGACGTCACCGAGATCCGCGAAGGGTTCGAGGGCGGTATCAACCTCGGCAACTTCAACGACATCAAGATCGACGACGTCATCGCGACGTACGAGATGCGCGAGAAGCCGCGCGGCTGATCAGTTCGCTGATCTGATCCGCTCGGTTCAGTGTCGGGGCCGGTCGACGGGGAAAATCCCGTCGATCGGCCCCGGCCGTTCCGTGTACGGTTCTGGTGTCCCCGCCAAGTGGTCGGCGGGGCCTCGAACCCGTACCGGCGGGACATCCGGACACACATGTATGTGGGGACTCTGTCCTTCGATCTGCTCCTCGGCGACGTACATTCGCTGAAGGAGAAACGCTCCGTCGTCCGCCCGATCGTCGCCGAGCTCCAGCGCAAGTACGCGGTGAGCGCGGCGGAAGTCGGCGGGCAGGAACTGCACCGGCGGGCCGAGATCGGCCTCGCCGTGGTGTCCGGCGACTGGAGCCATCTCACGGACGTACTGGACCGGTGCGAGCGCCTCGTCGCCGCCCGGCCCGAAGTGGAGCTGCTGTCGGTACGGCGGCGGCTGCACGGCGACGATGATTGAACAGCAAGACAAGCCCAGGGAATGCCCGGGGATAAGGGAGACGGAGCAGTGGCCGACAACGCGCGGGCGAAAAGGCTGGCGGACCTCATCCGAGAGGTGGTTGCCCAGAAGCTGCAGCGCGGGATCAAGGACCCGCGGCTCGGAACACACGTGACGATCACGGACACCCGGGTGACCGGTGACCTGCGGGAGGCCACGGTCTTCTACACGGTCTACGGCGACGACGAGGACCGCGCGGCGGCGGCCGCGGGCCTGGAGAGCGCCAAGGGCGTCCTGCGCTCGGCGGTCGGCCAGGCCGCGGGCGTGAAGTTCACGCCGACGCTGGCCTTCGTCGCGGACGCCCTGCCGGACAACGCGCGGGCCATCGAGGACCTGCTCGACAAGGCGCGGATGTCCGACGAGAAGGTCCGGGAGGTCTCCGCGGGCGCCGAGTTCGCGGGCGGCGCGGACCCGTACCGCAAGCCCGAGGACGACGACGCCGACGAGACGGACGGCGACGCCCGAGCATGAGCAAGAGCAGCACCACCACGCCGGACGGCCTTGTCATCGTCGACAAGCCGTCCGGCTTCACTTCGCACGACGTGGTGGCCAAGATGCGCGGGATCGCCAAGACCCGCCGCGTCGGCCACGCGGGCACCCTCGACCCGATGGCGACCGGCGTCCTGGTCCTCGGCGTCGAGCGCGCCACCAAGCTCCTCGGCCACCTCGCGCTGACCGAGAAGGAGTACCTGGGGACCATCCGGCTCGGGCAGAACACGATCACCGACGACGCCGAGGGCGAGATCACCTCGTCCGCCGACGCCTCCGGGGTCACCCGTGCGGCCGTCGACGCCGGCATCGCCAAGCTCTCCGGCGACATCATGCAGGTGCCGTCGAAGGTCAGCGCCATCAAGATCGACGGCAAGCGGTCGTACGCGCGCGCCCGCAAGGGCGAGGAGTTCGAGATCCCGGCCCGGCCGGTGAAGATCTCCGCCTTCACGGTGTACGACGTCCGCGACGCCGTCGCCGAGGACGGCACGCCCGTCCTCGACCTGGTCGTCTCGGTCGTCTGCTCATCCGGCACGTACATCAGGGCGCTCGCCCGCGACCTCGGCGCCGACCTCGGGGTGGGCGGCCACCTGACCGCGCTGCGGCGCACCCGGGTCGGCCCGTACAAGCTGGACGCGGCGAAGACCCTCGACCAGCTCCAGGAGGAGCTGACGGTGATGCCGGTGGCCGAGGCCGCGGGCCGGGCCTTCCCGCGCTGGGACGTGGACGACAAGCGCGGCCGGCTGCTGCTCAACGGCGTCCGCATCGAGATGCCCGAGGAGTACGCGGGCGCCGGCGCCGTCGCCGTCTTCGACCCGGAGGGCCGCTTCCTGGTCCTGGCGGAGGAGTCGCGGGGCAAGGCCAAGAGCCTGGCCGTCTTCGCGTGACCCGCGGATAGGGCCCCGAGGGGGCCTCTTCGTCGTGGAGCGGTCGTCGTGGGGGGGGGGGGGGGAGTAGGCGCCGTCCCCCACCCCCCCCCCCCAAAAAGGGAGCCCCCGAAACAAAACACACCCCCCCCCCACCCACACAACGCAAGGAATAAAAGAGGGAGAAGGGA
>NZ_JBVIYQ010000011.1:296640-345193 GCF_055592445.1 Streptomyces sp. NPDC041122
AAAGGAAAAGGATTTGGTCTTTTTGGGGGGACCGGGGGGGGGGGTCCGGGGGGGGTTTTTTTTGGGGGGGGGTGTTTGGGGGGGGGGGGAGACCCGGTCCCCCCCCCCCCACGATCCCCCCACTGAGAGATGTATCCACCGGCACACGCCGATTCACCCCTTCAGGCAGGCGCTCGGAGTGAACCGAGGGGTCGCAAGGGGGCGCGTTCACGCCTCGATCTTTCCCACTGATCACCCCCGACCTACGGTCGGAAGCACGGGGCATGGTGGGGAGGTTCGAGCATGGCGGGACGCGGCCCGCGGTCCGGGGGCGCGGGGGACACAGGGGGCCCGGGCGGCCCCTCGGTCCCGGCTCCCGTCCGGTCCGTGGTGCGGATGCACGATCTCGCCGGGCGCCCGCGGGGCGCGGGATTCGCCGCCGACGAGCACGGCACGATCATCACCAGCCACGAGACGGTCGACGGACTGGCCCGCGTCGTCCTGCACGCGCCGGGCGAGCGCACCTGTGTGGTGCACGCCGCCGACGTGGTGGCACTGCCCGGCGCCGGGCTCGCGCTGATCCGCACCGAGGGGCTGGGTCTGCGGCCGCTCCCCGTCACCGTGCGGGACTCCGTGCCGAGGGGTTCGTACGTGCGGATCGACGCGTGCGGCTGGCGGGAGGCGCGGGTCCTCGGCTCCGCGGCGGTGACGTACACGGCGACGGACCGCTTCCATCTCGTCGGCGCCGCCCTGGAGCTGGCCATCGGCACGGACGGCGCGGACGCGCTGCGGCTCGGGGGCGGGGCCGCGGGCGGGCCGGTGGTGGACGCCGCCTCCGGCGCCGTCGTGGCGGTCCTAGGGACGGCGCTGCTGCCCCAGAGCCCCGAGCCCGCACCCCCCGGCCAGGAGCCGTGCACCCACCGCCCCGCGGGCTACGCGACGACGCTGCGGGACGCGGCCGCCGCCGACCCGACGGGCCCGCTCGCCGACCTCCTCGCGCGCAACGCGGCGACCGTCCCCGCGTACGGCAGGGACCTCAACCTCGCGGGCGCGCTGCACCTGACGGCCACGTCGTCGGGGTGCGACGGTCCGCCGGCGCCGCTCCACGAACCGGTCGAACGGCCCGACAGCGCGGGCGAGTTCGCCGCCTTCACGCAGGGGCCCGCGCGGGTCCTCGGCCTGGTCGGCGACCCCGGAACCGGGCGCACCACGGAGCTGTCCGCGCTCGCCGGGCGGCGGGCCAGAGGTGCCGCGCCCGCGCCCACGCTGTGGCTGCGCGGCGCCGACCTGTGCGGCACGGACGGGTCCGTGGCCGACGCGGTGGAGCGGGCCCTGGACCGCGCCGGGCGGATCCTCGAAGCGGCCGGTGAGGCGCCCGGGGACGGCCTCGGGGACGTGTCGGCGGACCGGGTGGCACGGCTCGTACGGGACGCGGGGCGGCCACTGCTCCTGCTGCTCGACGGCCCCGAGGAGATGCCGCCCGCGCTCGCGCACCGCCTCGCGCGGTGGAGCGAGGGCACGGAGGGCTGGCTGCGGGAGACGGGGGCGCGGCTCGTGGTGGCGTGCCGGGCGGAGTACTGGGAGCAGGCCGGGGCGCACTTCACCGCGGGGTCGCTGCACGCCGCGGGGAACGGGGCCGGGCTGCCCGGGTGTGTACGTCTCGGCGGGCTGCCCGAGCCGCAGGCGCGCCGGGCCCGGGCGCGGTACGGCATCCCGGAGGGTGCGCCGGCCGACGCCGACGCCCGGCACCCGCTGGCGCTGCGGCTGCTCGGCGAGGTGCGGGCGGCGCTGCCGGACGCGCCGCCGCCGGGCACACCGGACCGGGAGGAGATCTTCGGGGCCCATCTGGACCTGCTCTGCCTGCGGATCGCGGTACGGCTCGCGGCGGCGAACGGGCTGCGCGGGAACGCGGTGCGCCGGCTCGCCGCCGTGGTGTCGGGGCAGGTCCACGAGGCGGCGCGGCGGTGTCTGGGACCCGGGCAGGGGGGACTGGACACGGCCGCGTTCGAAGAGGTCTTCCCATGGGGCGCACCGGCGGGCGAGCGGAGCGGCAGGGAGTTCCACGGGTGTACGGGGTGGGCGTCGGCGGTGCTCACGGAGGGCCTGCTCGTGCCGGCCGGGACGGGGTACCGCTTCGCGCACGAGGAGTCCGCTGACTGGCTGCAGGGGATGCATCTGGACGTGGACGGGGCGCTGACGTCCCTGGTCCACCGGCACCGTGCCGTGGCGCGGCCCGCGGAGGCGCCGGGCCGGAGCGACCCCGCGCCGACGGCGCCGCGCCCGCTTCCGGTGCCCCGGCACCGCATCGGCCCGGTGATCCAGGCCCTGCTGCTCCTGGGACGCCAGCGGGGCGCCGCGGAGCTGGCCTCGCGCCTGCTGGAGCTGACGGACGCGTTGGGGGAGTTCGCGGAGGACGGGGGCTCGGGGGCTGGGGCTGGTGAGGCGGGGGACGCCGCGTGGTGGGCCGCGCGGCTGCTGGGGGAGGTGCTGTTGCGGGTGCCCGACGCCTCGCCCTACCTCGCGGTGCTCGAACCCCTCGCCGAGCGGGGGGAGTTCGAGGTCTCGTTCTGGTTGCGGCTGCCGCTGGGGGAGGCCGACCGGTTCGGGCTGTTGCGGCGGCTCGTGGTGCGGGACGGGCCGCCGGGGGCGGAGGGCCGGTGCCTGGACGCGGTGGCGGAGTTGCTGGTCGCCGACCCCACTGCCGTACAACCGCACCTCGTGCGCTGGTTCGACGACGAGCGCCCGCTGGCGGCCGCGCCGCACGCCACGGTGGCCTCCGCGGCCCAGGCACTGCTCCACACGCATCGGCACCGCGCCATCGACCACCTCATCGAGGCGCTGATCGCGTGCGGGGACGCCGACGGCGGTGCCGACGAGGGCGCCTGCGGCGCGGTGTCGGGTGAGGGTGCCGGTGTCGTGGGGGACCGGAGGGGTGGTGGTGCCGAGGCGTCGGGGGCTGGTTCGGGCGCATCGGCAGTCGGCGCTGACGGCCGTGCCGGCGTCCCGGCGGAGCGAGCGGAGGCGGAGGCGGGGGCCGGTGCCCGTGCCTCGGCCGAGGGTGTGGGAGGTGGCGTCCGGGTGGGCCGTGTGGACGCCGGTGCCGGTGCCGGTGTGTTGAACGGCGGTGGGGAGGGTGGCTTCTCGGCGGGTCGCGTCGACGCCGGTGCCGGGGCCGGTGCCGGTGTCTTGGCCGAGGGTGGGGAAGGCGGCTTCCGGGCGGAGCGTGTGGACGCCGGTGCTGCTGTCTCGGCTGACGGTACGCAGGCCGTCCGTGCCGACACCCCGCCCGGTTCGTGCGGGGCGCGGGCGGAGGTCCTCGCGGATGCCCTGGCCGATCACGCCGAGCGCCGGCCGGGCCGCGGCAACCCGCTGCGCGACAGCGCCGGCGGCCGTGCCGAGGCCGTGGACGGCCCGGGCGCCCCCGCCGAAGCCGTGGCCGACCGTGCCGACGCGAGGACGGGCACCCCGGCCGACGCCCCATCAGACGCCCCGGGCGACCGCGCAGCTCTCCGTACCGGCTCCCCTGCCGCCGCCGCCCACACCGACGCCGTGAGCGGCCCAGGCGGCGTCCGCACCGACCGCTCGGGCGAAGCGGGCGAAGCCGCCGAAGCGGGCGACGCACGCGACTCCACCTGCGCGGACGCCCCGGTCGACCGCGCCGCCCCCCGTGCCGGGCGCGCCGATCCCCGTACCGGCCCCCTGACCGATCCCCCTACCCCCTCGCGCACCCGCATCGCCGTCCGCGCCGATGAACTGCTGGCCGCGCTCGTCGAGGAGGAGCCCTCCGCCGTCTGCCGGGCCGTTGCCCGGTGGGCCCGTGACGAGCGGGCCGCGCTGCGACGCGCGGCGGCCGTGCACGGGCCGCGGGTCGCCCTGTACGCCGCCGACGGGCCCGCCCGCGACCTCCTGCGCCACGCCGCCTTCGCGTTGCTCGCCGGGGCCGACGACGCCCTGCACGGCGCCGCCCTCGCGCTCCTCGTACACGATCCGCGGACCCGCTCCCGGCACCTGCCCCACGCCCTGTCGCGCTTCGCCGCCGGCGACCCCCTGCTGCCCGCGACCGCCCCGGCCGCCGCGCTGCCCACCCACCCCGAGCCCGTCCTCGACGCCTTCCGTGCCCGGCTGGTCGACGCGCCGGGGCCGGTGGCCGACGACGTCCTGTGTGCCCTCGCCGACGTGACCACGCCCGCCCTCGCCCACCGCGTGGCCACCCTCGTCCATGACCTCCTGGCGAGCCGTCCCGAGGCGGCCGGCCCGGCCGCCTCGTACATCGACCGGCGGCTCGACCACGGTCCCGCCGCACGTCCCGTCCTCTTCCCGCTGGTCACCGGGCTGCTGCACAGCCGTCCCGCGCGGGTGCGGGCCGCGCTCGCGCCCGTGCTCGCCGCGGCCGGCGCCCCCGCCTCGCGCGCCCTGCGGGGCGAACTGTTCGACGTACTGCTCGGCCAGGAGCGGGACCCGGCCGTCCTGGAGAGCGCCCTGCGGGCGGTGGCGCGCGCCGCGGGGGAGTACGGCGAGGACTGCACCCGCGCGCGGGTGCACCGCATCGGGCAGTCGCTCGTCCGCACCCCGGAGGGGGCCACCCGCTTCGACCGGTGCCTGGTCGAGGCGGCCCGCGACCGTCCCGGCTTCGCCGCGCGGGTCACCGGCTGGCTCGACACCGCCCCGGATGCCTGGGCCGCGTTGGTCGGCCCGAGCGCCGGCCGCACCATCGAGGGACTCGCGCAAGGGCTCGCGGGCGGCGTCCGCGTCCCCGCTCAGGCCCCGTGCGGCGGATCGGCCGGTGGATCCGCGGGGAGTGACCCCCGCCACTTGCTCCGGTGCGAGCCGTGACCCCTCGGCATGGCAGTCTTAGTCCTGCGCAATCGGCAAGGGGAACGTACAGACGTACGTGACGTATACGGGTTCGGCGAGGAGCAAAGAAGTGCAGCGCTGGCGTGGCTTGGAGGACATCCCCCAGGACTGGGGGCGCAGCGTCGTCACCATCGGTTCCTACGACGGCGTGCACCGCGGTCACCAGCTCATCATCGGCCGTGCGGTGGAGCGTGCCCGCGAGCTCGGCGTGCCCGCGGTCGTCGTCACGTTCGACCCGCACCCCAGCGAGGTCGTCCGCCCCGGCAGCCACCCGCCGCTGCTCGCCCCGCACCACCGGCGCGCCGAGCTGATGGCCGAGCTGGGTGTGGACGCGCTGCTGATCCTGCCCTTCACCACCGAGTTCTCCAAGCTGTCGCCCGCCGACTTCGTGGTCAAGGTCCTCGTCGACAAGCTGCACGCGCGCGTGGTCGTCGAGGGCCCCAACTTCCGCTTCGGCCACAAGGCCGCGGGCGACGTCGCCTTCCTGGCCGAGCAGGGGCGGACGTACGACTACGAGGTCGACGTCGTGGACCTGTACGTCCGCGGCGAGGCCGGCGGCGGTGAGCCCTTCTCGTCCACCCTGACGCGGCGTCTGATCGCCGAGGGCGACATGACGGGGGCGGCGGAGATCCTCGGGCGCCCGCACCGTGTCGAGGGCGTCGTCGTGCGGGGCGCGCAGCGGGGGCGTGAGCTGGGCTTTCCCACGGCCAACGTGGAGACGTTGCCGCACACCGCGATCCCCGCGGACGGCGTCTACGCGGGGTGGCTGCACGCCGACGGCGAGGCGATGCCGGCGGCGATCTCCGTGGGCACGAATCCGCAGTTCGACGGGACGGAGCGGACGGTCGAGGCGTACGCGATCGACCGCGTCGGGCTCGACCTGTACGGGCTGCATGTCGCCGTCGACTTCCTCGCCTTCGTGCGGGGGCAGGCGAAGTTCGACTCCGTCGACGCGCTGTTGGTCGCCATCGCGGATGACGTGAAGCGGTGTCGGGCGCTGGTCGACGGGGTGCGGCCCCCCGTCGGTTGAACGGTTCGGCCCACGCGCCGCGGGCTCTTCTCGCCGTTGGCGGCGGTGGGCCGGTGGGGGTTTGTCGCGCAGTTCCCCGCGCCCCTCAATCCACTGGGCCGCTCGCCGTTGGTGGCTGCGGGCCGGTGGGGCCTGGTCGCGCAGTTCCCCGCGCCCCTGAACCCGCTGGGCCGCTCGCCGCTGGCCGCTGCGGGGCCGGGACCTGGGGAGCGGGGCGCAGCCCCGGCTTCAGGGGCGCGGGGGAACTGCGCGAGCGGCCACGGCGTGCCCGCAGTCGCCGACGGACAGACGCCCCCACCCCTTTCGCGTCGTCGGGAAGCGGGCGCAGCCCCGGCTTCAGGGGCACGGGGAACTGCGCGAGCAACCACGGCGCGCCCGCAGTCGCCGACGGACCGATCCCCCTACTCCTAAGGCGCCCCGCCCGTCATGGCGCCCCGCCAGAGCCCGCCCAATGGCACGCCACCTGCGTCGCGTCGCCCCCCGCCAGGACCGGCAGGTCCTCCCCGCGGCAGCGGTCCGCCACGCCCGACCGTTCCGCCTCGCCTGAGGCCAGCACCTGGCAGCGCACATGGAAGCGGCAGCCGCCCGGGATGCGGGACGGGTCCGGGGGCTCGCCGGTGAGGACGACCGGGTCGCCGGGCGCCTCCGGCAGGACGGACAGCAGCGCCTGCGTGTAGGGGTGCTGAGGCGCCGTCAGGACCTCCTCCACCGTTCCCGTCTCCACGATCCGGCCCAGGTACATCACCGCCACCCGGTCCGCGATGTTCCACGCCAGGCCCAGGTCGTGCGTCACCACCAGCGCGGAGAGGCCCAGTTCGTCACGGAGCCGAAGGATCAGGGCCAGGATCTCGCCCCGTACCGACGCGTCCAGGGACGCCACCGGCTCGTCGGCGACGATGAGTTCGGGCTCCAGGACCAGCGCGCCCGCGATGACGACGCGCTGGCGCTGGCCGCCGGACAGCTCGTGCGGGTAGCGCAGGAAGAACCGCTCCGGCGGCCGCAGCCCGGCCCGCGAGAGCGCCCCCGCGACCGCCGCCCGCTCGTCACCCGCGTACCCGTGGATGCGCAGCCCCTCCGCCACCGCGTCGTACACCGTGTGCCGGGGATTGAGTGAGCCGCTCGGGTCCTGAAGGACCAGCTGCACCCGCTTGCGGTACGCCTTCAGGGCGCGCCCCGAGTAGTTCAGGGGCTCGCCGCCGAACGTGACCTTGCCCGATGTCGGCGGCACCAGTCCCAGCAGCGAACGGGCCAGCGTCGTCTTGCCGCACCCCGACTCGCCGACGAGGGCGACGATCTCGCCGCCCTTGATGTCGAGGTCGACGCCGTCCACCGCCCGTGCGGTCGGCGCGCCGCGACGGCCGGGGAAGGCGATGTGCAGGTCCGCGGCGGACAGCAGGGGCAGCGGCCCGCCGTCGGCCTCCGTACGGGTCGTGTCCGGTCGTGCGGTCATGCGCGGTTCCTCTTCACAGGGGGCCGGGGGCTCCGGAGGCGGCGGGGGCTCCGGGGGACCGGAGGGCTCGCGGTCACGGTGTGCGCTCCGCCGTCGGGGGCGCCGACGTGGGCTGTGCGGGCAGCGGCGCGCCCGCGTGGACGCATGCCGCACGGTGGTGCGGGCCCGCGTCCCGCAGGACCTGGTCCTCCGTGGCGCAGGAGTCCAGGGCCACCGGGCACCGCAGGTGGAACGTGCACCCCGACGGCAGGTCGGACGGGTCGGGCGGGTCGCCGGGCAGCCCGCGCGGGGCGAACCGCGACGCCGCGTCGCCGATGCGCGGGAAGGCGGCCGACAGCGCCCTGCCGTACGGGTGGCGGGCGTTCTCGTACACCTCGGTGGCCGGACCCTCCTCGACGACGCGGCCCGCGTACATCACCGCGAGCCGGTCGCAGGTGTCGGAGAGCACCGCGAGGTCATGGCTGATCATCATCAGGCCGAGATCCTGCTCGCCGACCAACTGCTCGATCAGCCGCAGGATCTGGGCCTGGATCATCACGTCGAGCGCGGTGGTCGGCTCGTCGGCGATGATCAGGCGGGGGTCGCAGGCCAGCGCCATCGCGATCATCACGCGCTGCCGCTGCCCGCCGGACAGTTCGTGCGGATACGCCTGCGCGCGGGCGGCGGGCAGCCCCACCTGTTCGAGGAGCTCGCCAGCCTTCTGCCGGGCGCCCGCCTGCGTCGCCTTCTTGTGCAGCAGGATCGGCTCGGCGATCTGGTCGCCGATGCGGTGCACGGCGTTCAGCGAGTGCATCGCGCCCTGGAAGACGATCGAGGCGCCCGCCCAGCGCACCGCGCGGACCTGGCCCCACTTCATGGTGAGGACGTCCTCGCCGTCGAGCAGGATCTCACCGGACACCTTGGTGCCGGCCGGCAGGAGCCGCAGCAGGGCCAGTGCCAGCGTGGACTTGCCGCAGCCTGACTCGCCGGCGACACCGAGCTTGTGGCCCGCGTCGACGTGCAGGTTCACGCCGCGCACGGCGGCGGCGCCGTTCGCGTACGTCACTTCGAGGTCCCGCACGTCGAGGAGGCGGTGCCGCTCGACGGCCGGCGCCCCGTCCTCGCGTACGTCGGTCTTCCGGGCGTCTTTCAACGGGTGGCCCCCAGCCTGGGGTTGAGCACGGATTCCACGGCGCGACCGCACAGCGTGAACGCCAGCGCCACGATGGCGATGGCCAGACCGGGCGGCGCGAGGTACCACCAGTGCCCGGCGCTGACCGCGCCCGCCTCGCGCGCGTCCTGCAGCAGGCCGCCCCACGAGACGCTGGTCGGGTCGCCGAGGCCCAGGAAGGCGAGCGTGGCCTCGGTGAGGATGGCGCCGGAGATGACCAGTGTGGTCTGCGCGAGGACCAGCGGCATGACGTTGGGCAGCACGTGCCGCGTCATGATGTGGCCGTGGCCGCCGCCGAGGGCCTGGGCCCGCTCGATGTACGGGCGGGACTCCACCGCGAGCGTCTGCGCGCGGACCAGCCGCGCCGTGGTCGGCCAGGTCGTCACGCCGATCGCCAGAATGATCGTCCAGATCGTGCCGGACATCACCGCGGCGAGCGCGATGGCGAGCACCAGCGTCGGCATCACCAGGAACCAGTCGGTGATCCGCATGATCACGGTGGCGTACCAGCCCTTGAAGTGCCCGGCGGTGATCCCGACGAGCGTGCCGATGGCCACCGAGAGCACGGCGGCGAGCAGCCCGACGGTCAGCGACATGCGCGCGCCCCACACCAGCAGGCCCAGCAGGTCGCGCCCGAACTGATCGGTGCCGAGCGGGAATCGCGCGCTCGGCGACTCCATCGGATCCCCCGGCGCGTCGGTCACGCTCTGCGCGTCGGAGCCGACGAGCAGCGGGGCGAGGACCGCGGCGAGGGCGATCACGACGAGCACGGCGAGGCCGACGAGTCCGGCGCGGTGCGTGCGGTACGCGCGCCAGAAGCGGACGGCGGAGTGCCGGCGCCGGGTCCAGGCCAGCGAGCGGGCGCTCTTGGCCTCCGGTGCGGCCGGCGGGGTGGCCGGGGTCGTCGGTGTGGTCGGTGCGGATTCGGTCGTCATCGGCCCACCCGGGGATCGAGCAGCGGATAGATCACGTCGGCCAGGGTGTTCATCAGGATCACCGCGACGGAGAAGACGAAGAACAGCCCCTGCACCAGCGGCAGATCGGGCACGCTCAGTGCCTGGTAGAACAGCCCGCCGAGGCCCGGCCAGGAGAAGACGGTCTCGACGAGGATCGCACCGGCGACCACCGTGCCGAGGTTGACGAACATCAGCGTCACGGTCGGCAGCAGGGCGTTGGGGACGGCGTGCCGCCGCCGTACCAGATCGTCCCGCAGCCCCTTGGCGCGCGCGGTCGTCAGATAGTCGCTGCCCATCTCGTCCAGGAGCGAGGAGCGCATGACGAGCAGGGTCTGCGCGTACCCGACGGCGACCAGGGTGATGACCGGGAGCACCATGTGGTGCGCGACGTCGAGGACGTACGCGAAGCCGGTCTCGCCCCCGGACTCCAGGCCACCGGTCGGGAACATCCCGGGAATCGGCCCGATGCCCACCGAGAAGGTGATGATCAGGAGCAGGCCGAGCCAGAACGACGGCACCGAGTACAGCGTCAGGGCGAGCCCGGTGTTGAAGCGGTCGCCGAGCTTGCCGTTGCGCCAGGCGGTACACGTGCCCAGCCAGATGCCGATGAGCGTGTAGAGGACGTACGCCGTTCCGGTGAGCAGCAGCGTCGCGGGCAGTGCGTCGGTGATCTTGTCCAGCACGGGGGCGTGGAACTGGTACGACGTGCCGAAGTCGCCGCTCAGGACCTTGCCGGTGTAGTCCCAGAACTGGGCCATGACCGGCTTGTCCAGGCCGAACTCCTTGCGCATCGCGGCCAGTTGCTCGGCCGAGACACGCTTGCCGCCCGTCATCTGCTTGACGGGGTCGCCGGGGATGAGCCGGAAGAGGAAGAAGCTGGTGACGAGCACGGCGAACAGCGACACGATCGCGCCGCCGAGCTTGCCCGCCACATAGAGGAGGTAGGCGCGGGTGTTGCGGGCGCGCGGCCCGCGGGCCGACGCCGGCCCGGCCTTCGCCGGGTCGCCGTCGGCCCCGGGGCCCAGCGGGCCCTCGGTGTCGAGCAGAGCGGGATTGCTGTCAGCGGTCATGCGTTACTCGCGGTCCTCTGCGGTCGAACGGCGGCGCAGGGCGAACAGGACTCCGCCGCCCACGAGCACCACCGCGGCAGCGGCGATACCGATGATGACACCGGTCGAGCTGCCGTCCTTGGAGGAACTCTTCCCATCCGCGGGGACGGCCGACCACCAGCTCCAGTATCCGTCCTGGCCGTAGATGTTCCCGGCGGCCGTCGGCATGGTGGTGATGGACTTGATCTGGTCGGTGCGGTAGGCCTCGACGGCGTTCGGATACGCCAGGACGTTCATGTAGCCCGAGTCGTACAGCCACGACTGCATCTGCTTGACGAGATCCGCCCGTTTGGCGGGGTCGTACTCGGCCAGCTGCTTGCCGTACAGCTCGTCGTACTTCTTGTCGCAGATGAAGTTGTCGGTGGCGGCGCTCTCCTTGGCCTTCACCGGCAGCGCGGCGCAGGTGTGGATGCCGAGCACGAAGTCGGGGTCGGGGTTGACGGACCAGCCGTCGAAGGCGAGGTCGTACTCACCGGCGTACCAGGGCACGGACACGTCGTCGAGGCAGTTGACCTTGAGCCCGATACCGAGGTCGGCCCACCACTCCTTCAGGTACTTGCCGACAGCCTTGTCGTTGGGGTCCGTGGCGTGGCAGAGGATGCGGAGGTTCAGCGGCTTGCCGTCCTTGCCGACGCGCTCGCCGTCCCCGTTCTTCTTGTAGCCGGCCTCGTCGAGGAGCCGCGCGGCCCGCTTCGGGTCGTACGTCATCGTCTGGTCGGCGGAGGGCTTCCAGGCATACGTGGAGAAGCGCGGCGGAATGTAGCCGGCGCCCTCGACGGCGTGTCCCTGGAACACCTTGTCGACCAGCGCCTCGCGGTCGACGGAGAGGAAGAGCGCCTGCCGGACCCGCTTGTCGAGCAGGGCCGGATTCCCGTCACCGAACTTCTTGCCGTCCCTGGTCCTGGCGCCCGGGTTGGTGGCGAGGGCGAAGAAGCGGCGCCCCGGCCCCTCGTTGACCTTGATGTCGTCCTCGTTCTTCAAGGACGCGGCCTGCGCGGGCGTGAGCGCGGGCTGCCCGGCGACGAACGACACCTCGCCCTTCCTCAGGGCGGAGACGGCGGCGTCCTGGTCCTTGTACGTCTTGAAGACGAGCTCGTCGAACTTGGCCGAACCGCGCCAGAAGCTCTTGTTCGCCTTCAACTTCACGAACTGGTCGACCTTGTAGTCCGTCAGGATGAACGGCCCGTTGCCGACGACGGGCATCTTGTCGTTGTTGAACTTCGAGATGTCGTCGACCTTCTCCCAGACGTGCTTGGGGACGATCGGCACGTCGAGCGCGGCCATCGTGGCCTGCGGCTCCTTCAGCTCGATGACCAGCTTGGTCGGGCTGGGCGCGGTCACCTTCTTGAAGTTGGTGACGAAGTTGGAGTTCGCGGTGGCGGTGCCCTCCTTGGACATCACCTTGTTGAACGTCCACGCCGCGTCCTCGGCGGTGGCGGGCTTCCCGTCCGACCACTTGGAGTTCTCCCGGATGGTGTACGTCCAGGTCAGCTTGTCGGCGGAGGGCTTCCAGGA
This sequence comes from Streptomyces sp. NPDC041122, assembly GCF_055592445.1. NCBI lineage: Bacteria > Bacillati > Actinomycetota > Actinomycetes > Kitasatosporales > Streptomycetaceae > Streptomyces > Streptomyces sp. NPDC041122. The sequence continues at coordinate 308,684 of NZ_JBVIYQ010000011.1, forward strand.
GGTGGCGAAGCCGGGGATCGCCTTGTTGTCCTTGGCGTCGTAGTTCGTCAGGTACTCGTACGTCAGCCGGTGCAGGCTGGTGCTGAGCAGCCGCTGGGCGAGGAACGGGCTGAGCGAGTCGACGCTCTGCGCCACGGCGACGGTGAGGACCCTCTTGCCCCCGCCCTCCCTGGCGGACGCCTGGTCCGGCGCCGGATTGAGCGGCGTGGCGAGACCGGCGGTGAGGGTGAGGGCGGCGATACCACCGGCGAGAGCGAGCCTCAGGCGGCCGCGGGGACGGGACGGTACCGCTCTCTTCGGAACTGCTGCTCTGCCGTGCTGATCTTGTGTGTCCATGGGTCGGTGACCTCGCGTCATCGCTCGCACAGGGATGGCCGGTTGCACGCTGGTGGATCAAGGAACGTCAGCTGGTGGATGTGTGTTTACCAGCGCCAGTCTGCACGCGTCAACGGCGGGTGAACCCCATGTGGCCTGCGGAAATAACGAGTTGACCGTGATTTCATCCGCATTGGTCAAGACCAGTGAAGCGTGGCTGGTGAGGGGGTGACGGAGGAGGGAGGGGGGACTTGACCTGGTGGGACCGGGGCCGGGTGTGGGCGGGTGCCACCAGGTCCCGCCCTGCTGTGGGCGGGTGCTGCCTGGGAGGGTGCGGTGGCTTGTCACGCCCCGTTCCGCTGTGGGCGGGTGCTACCCAGGGGGGCGGTGCATGGTCGGTCCGGTTCCGTTCCGCTGTGGACGGGTGCTCCCTGGGAGGGGGCGGTGTTATGTCGGTCCGGATCCGTCCCGCTGTGGGCGGGCGTTCCGCGCGGCGGAACGGGTGGGCACAGCCCCCGGTGCCGGGAGCGTGGGCGGGGCGGACACGCCGGTGGGCCCACACCGGGAATCGGTGCGGGCCCACTGATGAGCTGACGGGAACTGTTACTGCTGCGGCGGCGGGGCCTGCTGGGGCCCACCCGGCTGGAACGGCGCCCCCGGCTGGAAGGGGGCCCCGGGCTGCACGGCCTGGTGCGCCTGCTCGGACTGCGGCTGAGCCGGAGGCTGAGGCTGAGCCTGAGGAGGCTGACCCTGAGCCTGCGGAGGCGCCTGCCACCCCTGCTGCGGGTAGGGCTGCTGCCCGTGCTGCGGCGGCTGTCCGGGCTGCCCCGGCTGTCCGGGCTGCGGAGCGTACGGCTGCGGCTGCGGCTGCGGCTGCGGCTGCCCGGGATAGGGCGCCTGCCCCGCCCCTTGAGCCGGCGGCACCTGCCCCCCGTACGGCTGACCCGGCTGCACCGGCTGTCCCTGCTGCCCCGGCATGGGCGGAGCCATGTGCGGCGGCGGATTCCCGTCCGACGTCCACAACCCCTGCTGCTGCTGAGCCCGCACAAAGTCCTCGGCGACCATCGCCGAGAGATTGAAGTACGCCTCCCGCACCTTCGGCCGCATCATGTCGAGATCGACCTCCGCACCGGCGGCGAGGTGCTCGTCGAACGGAACGACGACGACGCCCCGGCACCGCGTCTCGAAGTGCGACACGATGTCGTCGACCTTGATCATCTTCCCGGTCTCCCGCACACCGGAGATGACGGTGATGGACCGCGAGACGAGATCCGCGTACCCATGGGCCGACAGCCAGTCCAGCGTCGTCGACGCACTGCTCGCCCCGTCCACGGACGGCGTCGAAATGATGATCAGCTGGTCGGCGAGATCGAGCACACCCCGCATGGCGCTGTAGAGCAGCCCCGTACCGGAGTCGGTCAGGATGATCGGGTACTGCTTCCCGAGCACGTCGATCGCGCGCCGGTAGTCCTCGTCGTTGAACGTGGTCGACACCGCGGGGTCGACGTCGTTGGCGATGATCTCGAGCCCGGACGGCGCCTGCGACGTGAAGCGCCGGATGTCCATGTACGAGTGGATGTACGGGATCGCCTGGACGAGGTCACGAATGGTGGCCCCGGTCTCGCGCCGGACACGACGGCCGAGCGTACCGGCGTCGGGGTTGGCGTCGATGGCGAGGATCTTGTCCTGCCGCTCGGTGGCCAGCGTCGACCCCAGCGCGGTGGTGGTGGTCGTCTTGCCCACACCGCCCTTGAGGCTGATGACCGCGATGCGGTAGCAGGAGAGCACCGGAGTCCGGATCAGCTCCAACTTCCGCTGCCGCTCGGCCTCTTCCTTCTTGCCGCCGAGCTTGAACCGCGACCCGCCGCCCGCGGGCCGGCTGCTCTTGGCCTTGGGCTTGTTGTTGCGGAGCAGCCGGTCGGAGGAGAGCTCGACGGCGGCGGTGTAACCGAGCGGGGCGCCCGGGTTGGTCCGCTCCCGCTGATCGTGCCGGACGGCCTGCGGCCAGGCGGCACCGGTACGCGGGTCGACGGGCCCCGGCTGCGGGGCCTGCGGCTGGGGCTCGGGCGCGGGTTGGGGCTGGGACTGCGGCTGTGGCTGGGCGGGCTGCTGGGGGAACCCGTAGCCACCGGCCTGGACGGGCGGCTGACCCTGCACGGGCGGCTGGCCCTGCACGGGCGGCTGGCCCTGCACGGGCGTCTGCGGCTGGGGCGCCTGCGGCTGAGGCGCGGAAGGCTGAGGCATCGGAGCCGGTGCCTGGGGTGCCTGGGGCGCCTGGGGTGCCGGGGGCTGTGGAGCGGGGGCCTGGGCGGCAGGGTAGGGCGCGGCGGTCTGCGCCTGCTGCCCGTGAGCCTGCTGATCCGGCTGTTGCACCGGCTGAGCGGGGTGAACCGGCTGACCCGGCTGCGGCATCGGAGCCGACGGCTGCCCCTGAGGAGCGGGCGGCTGCTGCGGGAACCCGTACCCGGTGCCCTGGGCAGGCGGGTTGGGGACGACGGGAGCGGCCGGGGCCGGGGGCACGGGATGGGCGGCAGGAGCGGGCGCATGGGGAGCGAACGGCGCACCGGGCCCGGCGACAGGCGCGGGCGCGGCCCCGGCCTGCGGGAACCCGTACCCGCTCTGCGGACCCTCCGCAGCAGGAGCAACCGGCGCGGAAGGCGCAGGCCAAGTCCCCGGAGCCGGCTGCGGAGCCTGCGGCTGAACCGGCGCGGGGGAGGCGGGCGCGGGGCCGTCCGAGGGCTGAGCGGTCGGCGGAGCCTGTGTGGGCGCGGGCCACTGCGGCGCCGCGGCAGGCGCCGCGGGCTGGAAGGCGGGCGGCAACGGCGGCAGCGCACCCTGCGGCGCGGGCGGAGCCCACGAAGCCGGCACCGCGTCCTGCACGTCGTCATCGGCGGCGGGCGCGGAGTCCCGAGGAGCAGGAACGTCGGCCGAGGGCTCGGAGTCACCCACGCCCGTGCCCCGACCGGCGGCGGCCACGTCACCCTCGGCACGAGCACCACCGTCTGCAACGGCGTCTACGTCTACGTCTACGTCTGCATCCGCACCTGCGTCTGCGTCAGGTGCATCAGGGCGGCTCTCGGCATCCGAGGAGGCGGCGGCCCGCTCCTCGATCTCCCGCTTGAGAGCGCGAGCGGAGAACCGCATGGTGGCGCCACTCTCCAGATCACCCCCACCAAGGCTCTCGCCAACAGGCGAGATGGGCGATACGGACGAGGCAGAGGAGGCGGACGAGATGGGCGATACGGAGGAGACGGGAGCGTCAGAAGAGAGGGACGAGCCAGAGGAGCCACTCGCATCCTCAGCCCCGGCCTCGGCCCCAGCACCTTCATCCCCGCCACCGGCAGCGTCACGACCACGACCGTCATCGCTGCTGCCGTCATCACCGCCGTCGTCGATGCCGATGTCAGAACCAGCGCCACCGCCGTCCCGGCTCTCGACCAGGTCGTCGACCTCGTTCTTGGGAACGACACCGGTCACGTGAACGGACGCCGCAGGCCCGGCAAGAGCCCCACTCCAGTCGGCGGCCCCGCCACCGGCGGCAGCCGGAGGAACGGCGGACGGCAGAAGGGGAGAGCCCGGCCCCTGAGAACCGTCGGAGCTCTCATCGGCCGCCTCCTCCGGATCCGGAGCGGCAGGCTGGAACCCACTCCCGACCGGCAGCTTCGGCACCCCGCCGGGAACACCGGTGGAAGGCGTGGAGGGAGCCGGGGCGGTCGGAGGAGCAACCGGCATGGGCGGAGGCGGAGGAGCCGAGAAGGACGGCATGGCGGGCGGCTGAGAAGGGGAGGCCCCGGACGCGGGACCCACCGGCTCCCCATCGACGGGACCCGCGACAGCCGGACCTGAGACAGCCGGTCCCGGGACAGCCGGATCCGAGACAGGCGGAACGGAAAGGGACGGAACCGAAAGAGGCGGAACGGAAACGGGCGAGGTGGCCCCGGCGGGCGCAGAGCCGTCCGAAGCGTCCGTACCGTCCGAAGCATCCGTACCGGACGACGCATCCGTACCAGCCGAAGCACCCGTACCGGACGACGCATCCGTATCAGCCGAAGCATCCGCATCAACCGATGCACCCGAAACGGCCGAAGCATCCGAGGAGTCCGACGCACTCGGCGTGCTGGAAGTGCTGGAAGTGCTGGACGTACCCGACGTGCTGGAGCTACCGGAGGTGCTGGGCGCACCGGAGACATTCGACGCGTTCTGCGTATACCAGGCGGGCGGCGCGTAGTCGATGGTGAACTCGCCCGTCGTCTCGGCGGCGGACTCCGCGTCGGACTGATCATCGACGGGTGAGTCCCAGCCCCCGCGGATCTCGTCCCGATCGCTGTTCACAATGCCTCCTGATGTGGTCGAGCACCCTCGTGCCGTGGTGGGGGGCGACCGTTCCTGTCGTCCGATCCGCCTGGCTCTCCCCGTTGAGGGACGCGCACGAACCGCTCAAGGGTTCTGGCGTCGCGCCCTGTCCCAGCCTAATCACCAAAACCACCGGCACGGCAGGGCAGGCCACCCCACCGATGCTGTCCATTGCGTCACTCCCCGCCCCGGAGCGATCCACATACATCAAACCGTGACGGACAAATACCCCAACACCCGACAGGCTGCCCCGAATTGCCCACGCCCCGCGCGGTCAGTCCATCCGCCGAGCGGTACCCAACAATCCGGTCTCGGCATCGGTGGCCTGCGTCATCACGTACTGCCGGTCACGATCGGCGCACCACAACGTCACCCCGTCGGCGAGCGTCGGCAACGACCCGACGTCCCCACCGGGCAACCCGAGCGACCGCCCGATCTGAGCCGCCTCGTCCGGCGACACCCGCTGCACCCCCACGAGCCGCGCCTGCCGAATGAGCCTCGGCGCGACGGGACTCAGATAGGGCAGGACCGTGAGCACCGACTGCCAGGGCCCGGACGCGACCCGCCCCCGAGGCGGCCGCATCCCGCAGTCCCGCACCACGAGCACCGGACTCCCCGCCGAAGCTCCCAACGGCGGCACCCGCCCCACGTCATACACGGCCATCCCACTCGGCCCCACCCCGAGCGCCCGCACCAACTGCCCCCACGCCTCGGCCCGCCCGGTCTCCACAGCAACCCGCGCCCCGGTCGCGGCGGCGCGGAATGCGATGATTTGCGCTGTCCAGAGCCCGCCGATGAAGAGGATGTCGTACGGCGTGGGGCGGTTGAGCCCGAGCGTCGCGAGCCGTCCCTCGGCGTCCGCGCCGATCACGACCCCGTCGTCCCCTATCGGCAACGTGAGCGCGTCCACCTGGTCGACGGAGAGCGCGTGTCTGCCGTGGCGAGGCCCCCTCAGCCCGAACCCGCCGCGTACGGCGGAGGCGAACGAATCCCTGCCCTGATCGCCCGGGGTCCCCGCGACTGAGGGGATGGAGACGGACATTGAGGGGGTGGGGACGGACATCAGCGAGCACCTCCGAGCGGCAGTGTGGCCAGCATGCCCGGCAACTGTTCGCGATCCAGCCGCACCAACCCCGTACCGGCCTGCCGGGCGGACTGCTCCAAAGCCCTTCTCGCGGAGTCGAGTTCGGCGTCACCGCGCCCCGTCACCCGCACATGGCCGCGCAAGGCGATCTCCTGCCGCGCGCCGCGTGCCAGGGTAAGGCTGAACGTCGTGGTCAGGGCCGGAACCGCGGTGAGCAGCGCCACGAGCTGCGGCAGCGCGGGCCCGCCGGATCCCCCCAACTGCGGCCAGCGTTTGACCCAGTAGGTGGTGTGGCGCCGGTTGTCGCATCGCCACGCGCGCGGGGACTCCTCCGTCCTGCGCTCCGGGACCTCGGTTCGGTTGGCCTGAGCCGTCACCAGGGGGTTGGCGCAGGCCGAGGTCGCGACGGCGGAGGCCACTTCCTCCTCATTCAGTACACGCACGTGGAAACCGGCCCCCGTGAGCCGGCTCGAGAGGTGGTCGGCGGCGCGCACCACACACTTCTGAGCCCCGGCCAGGCCGCCACCGCGGGCCGTCACCGCCTCGGGGCACAGCTCCGGATCGAGCTTGAGGGCGACCCAGGTGATCCGTACCGCGGGCGCGCCGGTGGCGGCCTGGAGCGGCGCGTAATTGCCGACAGCCAGGGATTGTTGGGGGAGATGCAAGGCGGGCGCGGGCTGCGTGTGCAACACGATCTGCGCCGACTCGAGCCGGATACCGTCCACTTCGAGTGCGTCCCGGACCAGGCCCACCGGCAGCGGCTGCCTCGCGCGGTCGGCCCGCAAGGCCGTGACATCCGATTCCACCTGCAACACCGCGGTCACGAACGTCCCGTCGCCGACCATCCCCACCTCGCGACGATCCCGGCCGCTGTATGCGTACGTACGCAGGGCAGGGTCGCACTCGACCGCCGGAGCGAAGGACGGATCAGTGCCCGGCGGCATCGAGAACTCGGCGGCGTCGCGCCGACGCGCGCGCAACGCCCGTGTGATGCCCAGCCATTCATGCAAGGGACGACCACCGCGACGCGCGACGGCGAACAGCACCAACGCCGCGGAGACCGCGGCAGCCGGCCCGACGGCCAGGGGATCGACGACCCAGCCCACCACCGGCAGGGCGATGGCGACCTGCAGCAGGACCATCCGCTGAAGGCCCGGCGAGCCCAACTCGCCCGATGGGCCCCGCAGATGGAGGGTCACGGGTCCGGTCGCCCCTGACGTACCCGGAGCGCTGTTCACGGCCGTCCGCGCCGGCGTACGAGAACTGGACGTCGGCCTTCTGCCTGCCCGTGTACGGGTCATGGAACCCACCAGTCAAACCCCCGTAATCTCGTCCGAACCACCGTGACAGGCAGGTTGATGGAGACCCGATCACCTCACCCAGACCGCACGTGCGATTACTCAACAGGCATAGTAGGGGCCCGGAACGACAACGGAGAGCGCGGGCGTGGTCACACACGGCCCGCAAGAGCAGCAGCCACCAGTCGCCCACGGGGAGAACCAGACGCGCATGGCATCACGGCGGGACGAACTCAACGCGTACATCTTCGCGAAGCGCCGCACGCTGGCCGCATTCATCCAGCCCTCGCCCTCCGGCTCGGAGGAGGGGGCTCCACGCCCGCTGCGTGCGGTGGTCCCCGGCCTCATCGTCGCGGTGATCGTCCTGGCGGTCTTCGGCGCGTGGGGAATGTTCCGGCCCGCCGCCAAACCTGGGTGGGACAAGCCGAGGGAACACGTGATCATCGCGAGCGACTCGACGACCCGATACGTCGTCCTGGAGACCCGCGGCAAGCCCCAACTGCACCCGGTCCTCAACATGGCCTCGGCGAAGCTGCTCCTCGACGCGGGCAAGGGCGAGGTCATCAACGTCGACGAATCCGTGCTCGACAAGGGCACGATTCCGCACGGCGCCACCATCGGCATTCCCTACGCCCCCGACCGCCTCCCCTCGGCGTCCGAGGCGGGCTCCGCCAAGCGCTGGGCAGTCTGTGAGCGCCCCGTCGAGGGTGGCAACAGCATCCAGAAGGCGGCGTTCGTCTTCGGGGAGCGCGACCGGCACCGGGCCGAGGGCCGTGAACGTCTGCGGGGCGGCGAGCTGTTGTACGTCGTGGGCCCGGACAAGACCCGCTATGTGGTCGACGCCCACGGCGGTGCGTACCGCGTCTCGGAGAAGGAGGATCGCGAGCTCCTGCTGCGTGTCCTCGTGGGTTCCCGTCGCGAACCGCAGAAGGTGTCCAAACAGTGGCTCGACACCCTGCAGCCGCGAGGCGCGATCGCCTTCCCTGAGATCGACGGGGTCCCGGGCAGTGACGCGAAGGTGCCGGGCCTGCAGGACGAGGCCATCGGCAAGGTCGGCATGATCCTCAAGGCCACCGACGGCGAAGGCGCCCAGCAGTATGTGGTCCTCCGGGGGCGGATCGCCCCGATCTCGGACTTCATGGCCAAACTGCTTCTCAGCAGCCCCGACCTGGAGGCTCTGGAACAGGGCGGCAAGGCCCGGCAACTGAGTGCCGCGGCGTTCAGCCCCGACACGGAGGAGTTCGGAGCCGGGAACAAGTGGCCGCGGGAGAGGCCGAGGACCGCGAACGAGGCATCGTCCACGAGCGGCAGCCGCAACACCGTGTGCAACGTCCTGCGGGACGTCGATGCCGACAACGGCAGGACCACCCTCAGCACTTGGGCCGGCAACGACTTCCCGGCCCCGCTCCCCACGGGTTCGTCCAGCGCATACGTCACCCCGGGTTCGGGCCAGCTCTACCGGCAGTTCCTCGGCTCCGAGACCAAGGCCGGAAGCGTCTTCCTGGTCACCGACACGGGCCTGCGGTACGCGATGCAGTCCAACAGCGACAGCGCGACCGACGACGCGGGCATCGGCGCGTCCGCGAAACAGCGCAAACAGCAACAGCAGGAGGCACAACAGGCCCAGACGCGCCTCGGGTACGCGGACACGAAGGTGTCTCCGATTCCCGCGGCCTGGTCCCAGTTCCTGCCCACGGGGCCACGGCTCTCGACCGCGGCGGCACGCCAGCCGCAGGGCTCCTGAGGCATGGGAGGCGCCGACATGACGCATGCTCCCGGCACGCGTGCACGCCGTTCGAGTCGAGGTTCGAGTCGAGGTTCGAGTCGAGCGGCAGGCGTGGCCGCGGCCACCCTGATCCTGGCCGCCGTGGTGACGCCGACGCCTGCCCATGCCGTCCCCTCGTCGTCGGGGCAGTGCACGTTTCCGTCCAAGAAGTACGAGGGCCGCCCGTGGTCCCTGCAACGCGTGCTCCTAAACGAACTGTGGCATCAGTCCACGGGCAAGGGCGTACGCGTGGCGGTGATCGACACCGGGGTGGACACCAAGAACCCGCAGCTGAAGCCGGCGGTGGACGCGTCCCGGGGCCGCAACTTCCTCCCCGCCAAGAACGACAAGGGCGAGAAGATCGAGCGGGGCAAGGCGAACGGCACGACGGACACGGTCGGTCACGGCAGCCGCGTCGCCGGCATCATCGCGGCACGCCCCGCCAAGGGCACCGGCTTCGTGGGCCTCGCGCCGGACGCCACCATCATCCCGATCACGCAGAACGACGCGGAGGGACACGGCACGGCGGCGACACTCGCGAAGGCCATCGACCACGCGGTCGACGCCGGCGCGGACGTCATCAACATCTCCCAGGACACGGCCAACGCGGCAGAGCCCACACCGGAGTTGAGGCGGGCGGTGGACAGAGCACTCGGGCGCAACCGGGTCGTCGTCGCCTCAGCGGGGAACGATGGCATGGGAGGCAACATCAAGAAGACCTACCCCGCGTCCTACGAGGGCGTGCTCGCGGTGGCAGCCTCGGACCGCAACAACGAGCGGGCCGCCTTCTCCCAGTCCGGCGACTGGGTGGATGTGGCGGCGCCGGGCGTCGACATGATCTCCACGGTGCCTGGCGGCGGCCATTGCGCGGACAGCGGCACGAGTTTCGCGGCCCCGTACGTCGCGGGGCTGGCGGCCCTCATCAAGTCCAAGCACCGTGACTGGACGCCGAGGCAGATCACGGCACAGATCCAGCAGACGGCGGAACGCTCGGTCGATGGTCACGACCGCCTGGTCGGCTGGGGCGTGGCGGACCCGATCCGCGCGTTGACCGAGGACGACCGTCCCCTCGTATCCCCCACCCGGAGAGAAGGCGTGACCCGCGTCGAAGCCCCAACTCCCGCCGAGCTCCATATGGGCGAAACCGCCGAAGAACGAACAACCCGTATGGCCACTTACGCCGTTGTGTCGGTTGCCATCGTGGTGGCGAGTCTGGGGGGTGTGGGTATAGCCGCTAGGGACGTAAGGCGACGCCGCCGACGGACGCCGAGAGGCCAGGGTCGACGGTGGGCACGTTCGGACCCATGACGCCTCAGTGTGCGGGGCTGTTAGAAGACCAAAAATCTGACCGGACATTGGGGCGGGGGAGGGGGTAGACGCCCTTGTAACTTGGGCCGTCGGGCTTAGAGGTTGAGTCGGCGACTTCCGACTCCGTGACGCACGGCGTAGAAACCTCAAAGAATGCCTGACCTTGACCTCCGATCGTCAAACTGATTCCGAAGCCATCTGATGTTTTTGCGAAGATGGCCGGAAACTCTTTGCTCCTATTTACATCCGTGATGCGGTAGCCGTGACTTTCCCAGAAGCGCTCGACGACGCCCAAGAAGCTCCCCCGACGCTCCTCGGAAATGATCGTCATAATAGTGCGCCTACGTGACACATCACAGCTACCTGAGGTAGTCGGCCCATGGGCCCACTGGAGTTTTGGCTTTACGGCTGACAATGTGGCGTCGAGCATTGAGTCGGCATGCTCTGCAGCCTCTTGCATATTCATGGAATGTTTCTCTTTCCTGTTTGCGCTACCCTCTTGGCCATTGGAACTTCCGCATCCAGTGAAGCATAGGAAGCAAGCCGATACGGCTGCCACGGCAAGCCCGATCCGGTACTTCATCGGTAGTGCTCCACCTTGATCCCACTTGAATGACCTGATACGACTCGTGCCACATTGTCTGCGGACACGTGATCCTTCACCGGGTTGAAATAGTTTGAGTGGGCGGGGGTTGGACCGTCTCCGTCAATGAACGGGCGGGGGCCGTCATCGACGGCGAAACGCTTGGCACCGAAAGCTTCACTGGCTGGATCTTTTCCGAACCACAGGTCATCATCACCTTGATCGACCATGTCCCCAAATGCGTAAGAGCCCAGTGGTCCTCCGGCGAAAAATGCGCCTGCACCGACGGCGGCTTCTTTCTTCGATGGGAGATGTGACACCGGGTCGTTCTCCGCTGCCCCGACAAAAACATGGTTCTTTCCGACACCGAGGTCTTCGGCGTGTTCGACACCGACGCCGGGACTGCCCACGAGGACAATGTCATCAGCGCCGGGGATGCCGCCTGCTTCTTGCGTTGCAGCACCGACGGTCCGAGAACCGTACGAGTGTCCGATGGCGGTGAGGTGCGGATCATCATGGGTATTGGTTGCGTCCAGTCCGGACATGAACATGTTGTATGCGGGGGCCCCCTTCTCCGCCCGCTCTGAACTCATGACTGCGGCATTGTCTAAGAAATTGTCATTGTCGGGGAGTTGCGGAGCGTCGTACCCTAGCCAGACGATCGAAGCGCTAGAGGGGTCGTACCCCTGCGCACCAATAGCGGTATCGCGAGCGCGCCTCAGATCGTTCTTGGCGAAATCTGTGTCCAAAGCAGTGCCAAGCCCCGGGACGTAGGCGGATACGTTTCGTGCCATGTCGGGATTTCCATAACTGACGATTGCGCGTCCATTCCCTTCGTCTCCGATGCCAAGCAGGAACATCGGTGGTTGACTGCCCTCTTTGAGCTGTCGGTTGATCTCCTTTAGGCCGTCCAGCTGTGTGCGAGATTTTTCGTCGTCTTGTCCTTCTAGTTTACCGATTAGAAGTTGCAGATTCTCGCGGTTTGCCTCGTCCCGCACGTTTGACGGAATTCCATCGAGATTGCCGATTTCGTCAGGATAGACCGCCATGTACTCCTCGCGCTGCTCCTGAGTCAGCGTCTCCCACCACCTCTTGCGCTCGACGGGTGACTTGTCGTAAGGAATGTCATCGAATAGATACTTCGCTGCCCCTCTGACTGCATCAGCATCAGCGGCTGCATTAGTCCAGGTCTTACTATCAACTACCAAGCCGGGGCCAGCCTTGAGTTTTTGTATTGCCGAGCTGTATCGATCATCGATTTCCTGCGCGTCTCGGAGCGCGTGAGAAATTCGGTCGGCAATATCTTGGGCCTTCGCGGCATGAGGGTTTGGTTTGAGGAGCGCAGGTGCGCTCGGGCCAGTCCCAGGTTGAAATAGCCCTTTGCCGTTCGGGGAGTACAGCCCATTGTTGCCGGGCGTGAGCATGCCATTGTTTCCCACAGCCGTTCCACCGGGGTGCTTGTCGCCTGTCATTGGGTTCTCGCCGCCGGCAGGGTAGGTGATACTGCCGTCATCACCCACTGAATATGCTGCCGCTCCAGCATCGTCCAACGCATCCCGCAATTTTCGCTGAGGTGTACTCAATTCCTGTGAGAGGCCGTGCAGTGTTGAACGAACGAGGCCGGTTTCGGTCTGGATGTAGTGATAGTTCCTCTCAAGACGTTTGAGGCGACGGACAGCGGAAGTCGCTGATTCGCTCTCCTGCGTCTTGGAGAGGGCTCCCGACATTCTTGCTTCCACCTGTGCGCGCGCGGCATCCGCGTGTCGGGAAACGGCAGCCCAGCTATCTCCTGCACTGTCCAGCTCCGACAACTTCAGGTCTCTTAGTTTCTGCCAAGTCAACACGGGGGCTTACCTTTCCCTTCTCGGATCCGGCAGGTCAATCGCATCTCCCTTTTCGCCGACCGCGGCGTCAACCGCGCCCAACACCTTCGCGACCTTGCGAAGTTTGGGCTCCAGAGAATCGCATTCGTCCCGTACGGAGGCCAGCCGCTTCTCCCATGAGGTGAGAACGGTTTTCAAGGCGCTCGCGCTCGTCAGCCCTTCTGACGCTGCGGCGACGCCCTCGTGCCCGGAACGTAGATCCGTTTTGGCTCGGGCGGTACTGGTGCTAAGACTGTGGGCCGTTCCTGCGGCACGGCTCCAAGGGTTCTTCGTGTGCCTAAGGGTCCCGGCATCCGCATTGCTCCCACCTCCTGTAGCCGAGTCGGATGGAGCTTGGTTCAGCTCCATCGGTACTGACTGGCGCTCAGCCGCATCGGCTTTAAGCCTCTCCCACTCGTCCCACACCATGGACGGTCTCCCTCTCTCACGTGTCCCGTGCCTGGCTCTGTAACTAGTTGCCAGCCGCCCCTTCAGCTTCCAAACGCCGGTCAGGGTAACGGCAGTTGTCGGTCAGAAACTGAGTATCAGTACTCAGAGGCGTTGAGTAGCGAGCGTGTTGCGCGGGTGCCTCCGAGGGGCTGAAGCTGTGTCTGGCGTCAAGTCGCCACGAGAGGGCGAAGATGTTGCACGGTTGACGGTGGCTGCTCGCGGGGCCTCTGAGGACTAACCCATGCCCGGCTCGGGGGGGCATGGGTTGATCGGAAGTGCGGGCTCACCTCACTCTTGTCTGAATCACAACTGCTGGGACGAATGGGCCAGTTGGTGCGAGTACTCATTGTGACTAGAGTGACACATGCACGGTGAGTGTCTACTGAGTCATACCGCGATCACGAGAGGGTCGGGGCAGGCAGGTAACGGGGAGGGAAGGCCTAGTGCTTCCTACGGACGGGCACGGGGGTGCTGCGCCGTCGTCAGGCGCTGACGTCAAGCGCGGGTTGGAGGCTTTGAAGACGTTCCGGCAGCGCATCAACACGCTTCTCACAGAGTTCGAGGGATCGGCCGGCGGGTCGTCGAAGGTTGGCGCACAGAAGGTCTCACGCGCGTCCTTCAGCGGGCCGGGCGCCGCGTTTCCCGAGGCCGACGGGCTGTACTCGCAGTACGACCAGGTCCATGAGCGGCTGACCTCGCTCTCGAAGATGCTGGGTGATCAGATCGAGGCGATGGGCATCGCCGTGCACGGGGCGGACGTCGGCTTCGACAACATCGAGGACGACCTGAGGCAGCGTTTCTGGGCGATCCAGACCAGGGTTGGCCGCGAGGAGATGTCGGGCGACCGCGAACGCGGCGGCAAGCCCGGTGCGCAGGGCGGCCACGGCAGCGACAAGTCCGACGCGGGGTGGTCCTAGTGGGATTCGAAGGACATCGCCTCAACGACATGATCGACCTGGTCGATCAGGCCAGACCCGAGGACATGGAGAGCGCCGGCAAGGCACTGCAGGGGGCGCGAAACGCGATTGCCGCGGCTGCCAGGGAACTCGGCGCACACATCGACCGCGTCGACTGGGAGGGTGAAGCGGGCGAAGCGTTTCGTAAGTGGGGCAAGAATCTGGTCAAGGACACGCACAAGCTGTCGGACTTCGCTGCGGCGGCGAGCGTCCATATGGAGTCAGCCGGTGCGGGGTTGTCGTCCGTGCGTGCCTCCATGCCGCCTCGGGACAACCGTGCCGACCCGAAATCGGTGGAGGACATCCCCTCGCCGAAGCGGGTCGAGGGCAACGAGGAATACGGCGCCGCGGTCAAGGCGGAGAAGCACCGTCAAGAGGCGATCAACCAGATGAACCGGTTGGCGTCGTTCTATCTGGTGTCGCAGGAGGGGATGGCCGGCCAGGAGCCGCCCACGTTCTCGGCGATGCCTGACGTCGGGCTGCCGCCGATAGTTTGGGAAACCCCAGGAGAGGAAGGGGGCGTACCGGCGCCGTCTGCAGCGTCCGGAGGCGGCGCTCTGCCGCCCACGTCCTCGTACGAGTCGGACGGAGTAACCTCGGCCCCCGGCGACGGGAAGGGGTCGGGTGACTCAGGTTCGCCGAACCTGCCCACGCCGGCGCGCGGGGAATCGCCCACCGCCATGGCCTCGTCGGATCGACCTGTGGGTACGGAGATCGACAGCGTCGGCACCTTGCCTCAACGGGAGGTGAGTCCTCAGCCAGGACCTCACACTCCGACGTCCGGCCCAGCTTCCCATGACGTCACACCTCCGCTGGGCGCAGGACGATTCACCCCGACCACCAACGGCCCTGCTCTCCGAACACCTGGCCCCGGCGGAGACGTAAAGCGCCCGCTGCGGACGCCGGCACAGGCGCAAGGGCGTACAGGCACGGGAGGTGGGCCCAAAGGACTGCACGAAGGCCTTGGACGTGGCCCCTCCGCGGCGAACGGACGTCCGGGGCCGATGGCCCCAGGGCGAAGCGCCGGCAACCCCTCTGGGCCCGGTCAGCCGTCGCCGGGGCGCAGCGTCACCGGCGGGACTCCGCGGACGCTCGGTACCCCGGGATCGCGCCCGGGCGTCCCGCCCAACACGGGAGCGGGACAGACGCGGGGCGTCGTGGGAGGCAAACCTGCCCAGAGTCCCGTCTCTGGTGCGAACGGGCCCCGGGTGCCACGTGGTCCCGTGGTGGGCGCCGAGAGCTCGCGTGACTCCAGGGCGGCCGGTGGCGGAACTGCTCAGCGCGGAAGCTCCGGCGGAGGTGTTGTCGGAAGTCCGAAGGACCGAGGTACCAGATCGGGGGGCCGTGTCCGTGGATTTTCGACCGGTGGCGTCGGTCTCGTACGTGGTCCCATCGGTAACCGGCGAGGTCCCGGCCGAGATGAGGGCAATGAACGAGCTGAGTACGCGGTGGAGGACGAAGAGACGCATCTGCCCGCAGAACGGCGCCAAGTACCACCAGTGATCGACTGATTGTGAGCGAGGGCGTGCAGGGCATGGAGGCAGGGTTCAGCCGGCGAGACGCTTGGAGGGCGCCGCTCGTGAGTGGCCATGGGCGAAGAGCTGTCACGGTGGCCTCTGCGATCGCTGCGTTGGCCTTGGTGTCGGTGGGGCTGGCTCCGGCCGCGTCAGGCGCCGATGTCCAGTCGAAACAGTGGTACTTGGACGCGATGAGTGCTGAGCAACTGTGGAAGGTCAGCACTGGTGAAGGCGTCAAGGTTGCCGTCGTCGATTCAGGCGTAAGAGTGACTCCTTCCTTGAAGGGGCGCGTGCTGCCCGGCACGGACGTCACGGGTGTCGAGGGTGACGCCGAGGACGACTATGCGGGGCACGGCACGACCATGGCTGAGCTGATCGCGGGGTCCGGTCGGGGCGGGGGTCTCAAGGGTTTGGCACCTGGCGCCGAGATCATCCCCGTCCGCACCACGTCGGGGAAGGATCTGGGCAAGAAGACGGGTGACAGCCCCGCTGCCATCCGAGCCGCGGCCGACAGCGACGCACGGATCATCAATATGTCCTTCGGCAGCGACTTCCTGTCCCGGGCCGAGAGGGCCGCAGTGAAGTACGCCTCGTCGAAGGGTAAGTTGCTGTTCGCCGCTGTCGGCAATGACGCGACGACAAAGAACTTCGTCGGGTACCCGGCCGCATACCCCGAAGTCGTGGGCGTCTCCGCGGCAGATCGATCGGGGAAAGTCGCCAAATTCTCCGAGTTCGGCGAGTACGTCGACCTCGCCGCCCCCGGCCTCGACATCCCGCACTGGTGCGATGCCACCTTCCGCTCCTACTGCGACAAAGGAGGCGGCGGCACCAGTTCCGCCACCGCCATCGCCTCCGCCTCCGCCGCCCTCGTCTGGTCCAAGCATCCCGACTGGACCGCCAACCAGGTCCTCCGCGTCCTCATCGACACCGCGGGACGTGACTGGCCGAAGGACGAGCCCAGCGACTATCTCGGCTATGGGCTCATCCGGCCGGCCCGCAACGTGGTGAAGGGCGAGGGGAAGCCCGGGCCCCCGGACATCGACCCCATCACCCACAAGAAGACCCCCGGCGCCGGTTCGGGTGACGGAGGAGCCACCCCTACCGCCTCCGCCTCCGCCTCCCCGCGCCCCGCCGAACCCGCCAAAAGCGCGGCCACGGAAGACAAAGAGGCCCTCGCCGCCGAGCGGACCTCGGACGACGACGGCAGCAACACGCTGTGGCCGGTCCTGGGCGGCCTCGCCGCCGTCGTGGCGATCGGCGGCGGAGCGTTCGCCGCGATGCGGGCCCGACGCCGCGCCTGAACGCGGAACGGCGCGACCACTCGCCCCCATTTCACCGCTTCACGTTCCAACTGACATTTCATGAAGGGAGTTCAGCCGTGGCTGACGGCCAGAAGTTGAACAACGAGCAAGTGGCGCTGCTGAAGAAGGAGATCGTGGGCAAGTACGACTCGGTCCAGAAGCAGCTGAAGCGCCTCCAGGGCACGCTCGACATGATGGAGGGCAACTGGCGGGGCATCGGCGCGCATGCCTTCGACAAGAAGCAGACCGAGATCAACGAGCACATGAAGGCGGTCGGAAACATTCTGGTCGACTTCCTCGAGGGCATCAGCGGCAACGAGAAGCTCACGGACGGACTTGAGGACCAGGTCCGGTCGACCATGGACAGCATCGATGTCCAGTACGGCGGCAAGCACTCGGCGATCAGCAGCTACTGAAGCGCTGGAGCACTGAGGTCGTAGGGGGACGACCTCCCCACCTACAGACTCCCCACCACTACAGAGACGGGGCAGACCATGACAAACGTGCACTCGGGCGAACTCGCGGTCAAATATGCGGGCCTTGACAACATCACCACGGAACTCGGCATCCAAGCCAAGCAGTTGGAGGCGGACCTCGCGGACATCAAGCGGGCCGTCGCCAAGGTGGCCGAGGGATGGGAGGGCGAGGCCCACAAGGCGTACGTCGAAAAGCAGCGGCAGTGGGACAAGCACGTCGAGGCCATCCA
This sequence comes from Streptomyces sp. NPDC041122, assembly GCF_055592445.1. Lineage (NCBI taxonomy): Bacteria > Bacillati > Actinomycetota > Actinomycetes > Kitasatosporales > Streptomycetaceae > Streptomyces > Streptomyces sp. NPDC041122. The sequence goes on from NZ_JBVIYQ010000011.1 coordinate 326,182, forward strand.
CCGCGCGCTCGTCGACATCGGCCACAAGGTCGGACAGGCCGGCGGTGACTACAAGGGCGGCGACCTGAAGGGTGCCAGCTACTTCCAGTAAGTTCGGGCCAAAGGTTCGGTGCGGACGGTGTGGGGTGGACACGCGCGGGAGGTGTCCACCCTCGCCTTTATGAAGAGGGCGCCGCGCAGCTTCGCGTCACTCGGCCGCCGCGACTCCGCCATTGCGCACCGACGGCTCCAGATCGAACTCCCCGTCGCGTGCCCCCAGGACGAACGCCCGCCACTCCGCCGCCGTGTACCGGAGCACCGTCCCCGGGTCCAGGGAAGACCGCATCGCCACGGCGCCCTCGGGGAGATACGCGATCTCGACCCGCTCCTCGTGCTCCTCGGTGCCCGGTGCGCTGTGCCACTCGACGTCGGAGATGTCGAGGGCGTAGAGCTCCTCCTTCTCGCGTTCCTTGCGAGCCTTTTCCTGCGCCGCGGCGTCGGGTGCTTCGGTCATGGCGGAGGGTCCCTTCACGACATACGAAAGAGCTGTGGGTCCACCCTACTTGTGGGGCTCCGTCGCTGTTCAGAGGTTGGGAAGGCTCGCGCGGGCCCTGAGCCCTCCCTCGCGTCGCAGCGATCAAAGCCTTTCCGTCCGCCGGCCGGCAGCGGTCAGAATCCTCCGTCCACCAAGCCGGTCTGCACCATCGGCTTCCCACGCTTCCGGGACACGAAGATCCCTCGCCCCGCCGGCATGGGCCGAGGCCGTACCCCGCCCAGGATGTCGCCCTCGTCCGGATCGCCGGCCAACACCACTCCCTGAGCCCCGAGCTCCTTCATGCGCTGCATGAACGGCTCGTAGGACGCCCGCCCCGCACCCGCGGTCGACCGGGCGATGATGAAGCGCACGCCCACGTCACGGGCGAACGGGAGCAGTTCGGTGAGGCTTCCCAGCGGGTTGCCGCTGGACGTGGACACCAGGTCGTAGTCGTCCACGATGACGTACACCGTCGGGCCCTGCCACCAGCTGCGCTCGCGGAGCTGGCGCGCGGTGACGTCCGCGGGCGGGGTGCGCCGCTGGACCAGGTCGGCCAAGGCCGCCATGTGGTGGTCCATGGCGTTGGACATGGGGATGTACTCGGCCAGGTGAGAGGCCGGTGTGGCGTCGAGCAGGGAGCGGCGGTTGTCGACCACGAAGAGTTTGCAGACGTCGCCGCTGTAGCGCTCGGTCAGCCGTTTGATGAGCAGCCGCAGCAGGTTGGACTTGCCGGACTCGCTCTCCCCGAAGACGAGGAAGAACGGGTCCTGTTCGAAGTCGACGAAGACGGGCCCGAGGTCGTTCTCGTCGAGGGCGAAGGAGAGGCCCCGGTCCGGGAACACGTTGCCCGGCGGCAGCTCGCCGGCCGGCAGCTCTCGCGGCAGCAACCGGACGGCGGGAGCACCCGGTGCCGTCCAGTGGCGGGCGACCTCGGTGGCCAGGGCCGACGTGGCCTCGGCGAGGTCCGTGTCGGAGGACAGCCCGTCCATGCGCGGGACGGCCGCCATGAAGTGCTGCTTCTGCGGTGTCTGACCGCGCCCTGGCACCCCGGTGGGGACGTTGGCCGCGACCTTGCGGTCGAACTCGGAGTCCATCGTGTCGCCGAGCCGCAGTTCGAGACGGTTCATGAGGTGGTCCTTGAGGTTGGCTCGAACCTCCATGGACCGTGACGCGGTGAGGATCAGGTGGATGCCGTAGCCGAGCCCTCGTGCCGCGATGTCGAGAACGGCGGGCTCCAGACCCTCGTACTCGGTACGGAAGTTGCCCCACCCGTCGATGATCAGGAAGACATCGCCCCACGGCTGGTCGGTCACCGCGATCTCGCCGCGCGCCCTGCGCGCGCGGAAGTCGGCGATGGACGCGATGCCCGCCGTGCGGAAGTACTCCTCGCGCCGGGCCAGCACGCCGTACACCTCGGCGACCGTGCGCCGCACCCGCTCGGGATCGAGTCGCGAGGCGACACCGCCCACGTGGGGGAGCCCGGCGACGGCGGCCATCCCGCCGCCGCCGAAGTCGAGTCCGTACAGCTGGACTTCGTAGGGAGTGTGGGTGAGGGCGAACGCCGACATGAGCGAACGCAACAGGGTGGACTTCCCGGACTGGGGCCCACCGACGACCTGCATGTGGCCGGCCGCCCCGGAGAAGTCGCACCACAAGGGGTCGCGGCGCTGCTCATAGGGCTTGTCGACCAGGCCCAGCGGTACGACGAGACGCCCCGCCCCCTCGTAACCGGGCTGCGTGAGGCCCCGCCCTTCCACGGCGGTGAGCCCCGTGAGCAGCGTGTCCAGGGACGGCGGGCTGTCCAGGGGCGGCAGCCACACCTGGTGGGCGGCCGGGCCCTGCGCCTCCAGGCGGCGCACGATCACGTCGAGGACGGTGTCGGCGAGCGCGTCGTCCGTGTCGTCGGTGCCCTGCCCCGCGGCGGCGCGAGGTTCGGGCACCACTGCCGCGGCCGTGTACCGCACCGGCACCTCGGCCGCGGTGAACAGCACCGGACGGCGGTCCACGGTGCGCCGGCCACCCGAAGCGGCGGGCCGCCCCGACCCCGACCGGTACACGCCGGAGACGTACGCCGCCTTGAAGCGCACCATCTCGTCCGTCCCGAACTTCAGGTAGCCGGAGCCCGGCACGTTCGGCAGGTGGTACGCGTCCGGCACCCCCAGAGCGGCGCGCGACTCGGCCGCGGAGAAGGTGCGCAGCCCGACGCGGTACGACAGGTACGTCTCCAGACCGCGCAGCCGGCCCTCCTCCAGCCGCTGCGAGGCCAGCAGCAGATGCACACCGAGCGACCGGCCGATGCGGCCGATCTGCACGAACATGTCGATGAAATCGGGCTTCGCGGTGAGCAGCTCGCTGAACTCGTCGATGACCAGCACCAAGGACGGGATCGGTTGCAGCGCGGCGCCCGCGGCCCGTGCCTTCTCGTAGTCGTGGATGTTCGCGTAGTTGCCCGCGTCCCGCAGGAGTTCCTGGCGCCGGTTGAGCTCGCCCCGGATGGAGTCGCCCATGCGGTCGACGAGGGTGAGGTCGTCCGCCAGGTTGGTGATGACCGCGGCGACGTGCGGCATCTGTGCCATGCCGGCGAAGGTGGCCCCGCCCTTGAAGTCGGCGAGGACGAAGTTCAGGCTCTCCGAGGAGTGGGTGACGGCAAGGCCGAGCACCAGGGTGCGCAGCAGCTCCGACTTGCCGGAACCGGTGGCTCCCACGCACAGGCCGTGCGGCCCCATGCCCTCCTGCGCCGCCTCTTTGAGATCCAGCATCACGGGGCGCCCGTCCTCACCGACACCGATGGGAACCCGGAGCCGTTCCGCGAGCGAACGCGGGCGCCAGGTCCGCCTCGTGTCGACCGAGTCGGCGTCGCCGAGGTTGAGCAGATCCGTGAACTCCAGCTTGGCCAGCAGCGGTTCGTCGTCATCGCCACCGGACGGCACGCGCAGCGGGGCGAGTTGCCGGGCGAGCGCCTCGGCTCCCTCGTACGGAAGGACGTCCGGGGTCCCTTCGTACACCAGGCCGTGGCTCGACTCGATGCGCAGCGCGTCCGGACGCACCGCGAGCGACACATCCCCCCGTCCGCGGACGAGTTCGCCCGGCACCACCTCCACCACCGTGACGCCCTGCAGTCCTTCGGCCGAGGCGAGCGCCGCGGTAGGAGACAGCGACAGGCCGTCGAGTACGACGACGACGTGCGGCTCGTCCGGGAGCGCCGGCCCGTCGGGGTGGAATCGCGGACGCCCCTGGAGCCGGAGGGCCAGCATGTCCTCCAGCTCGGCCGGGTCACCGGTGATGAGCCGACGACTGCCCGCGCCGTCGGCGGCCCCCGGCGCCTGGCAGTGCGGCAGCCACTTGGTCCACTCCCACGCGGGCGCGGCGGCCGAACCCGCCCCGACGGCGATCACCAGGTCCTGAGGGGAGTGCAGCGAGGCGAGGGAGGCGGTCAGCGCACGCGCGGTGCCCCGTGCCGTCTCGAGGTCCCCGCTGATCGTCACGTGGTAGAAGGCGCGCAGCGAGATGGCCATGGGCAGGTCTTCCAGCGTGCTGTGCGCGGCCAGGAAGCGCTGCATTGCACCCGCGGTGAGCGGCTCGAGCTCGTCCACCGGGGCGGTCTGCGGCGGCACCAGGGGAGTGGCGAGCGCCTGCGGTCCCAGGCCCACGCGCACCTGCCCGAAGTCCTCGTCCCCGGAGCGGCGTTCCCAGACCCGGCTGCCTTCGGCGACCAGGGCCCACAGCTGCTCGGGGGAGGGGTGGAGGTAGTACTGCGCGTCGCGTTGGGCCCGTGCCGTGGCGACGGCGGTTCGCCGGGTCTGCTTGAGATAGCCGAGGTAGTCGCGCCGCAGATCCGCCAACTGCCCCTGATTGCCCCGGCGGTAGCGGATCAGCATGGCCACGGACATGGCCACCGTCGACGCCACCATCACCATGCCCATGACCTTCATGAACGGGTGCGCGCTCGGCATGAAGAAGAACACCACGGAGCCGCCCATGCCGAGCATGGGCAGCAACTGCATCATCGCGCCTTCCTGCTGTCCCCGCGGCAGCTCGGGCGGGGGGTGCAGCACGACTTCCTCGGTGGGGACCGGCGACGGCAGCGTTCGAGGCGGACGCTTCACGACGATGTGGCTCACTGAGCAACCAATTCCCTTGTAGGGGCGGGCGTTCCGTTCGCCGCCCGGGGCACGGGCGATGCGATCGCCGTGTGATCCTACTGACACCGACAGTCACCTCCCGGGATAGGGTGCGGGAACCAGCCAGGTCGGTCGGTTTTGCTGTGCCACGCCGCACCATGCCGCACAGTCGGTGAAGAGGTACGGGCGTCACATCCGCACCACGCGCACCGGAGTTGACCGCGGTCGGCAGAGAAGGACCCGGCACCGACATCCGGGGCCGGCGCAACACCCGGGACCCGCAGCAACAACGGAGACCGGCGTCAACGCAACAGACCGGCGTCAACACACAGGACCGGCAACAACATGGGGGAGCAGCAGGTGAGCACGACGGCGTCCAGGACGGTCACCGGGCCCGGGCGGCCCGGCCACGCGAGCCCGACCGGTGGACCGGCAGCGAACGGAACCGGCGCCGGCACCGCCATCGGCTTCTGCCGGGTCACCATCGTCGCGCCGGACAGCCGCATCGATGTGGCCCTGCCCGACGACATCCCCGTTGCCGACATCTACCCCGAGATCCTGCGGCTCTCCCGGCAGACCCCCGCCGAGGGCGCACCGGTCGGCTACCACCTCGTACGCCGCGACGGCGCCGTCCTCGACAGCGCCCGGTCCTTCGCCGCCCAGCGCATCCTCGACGGCGAACTCCTCACGCTGCGCCCCTTCTCCGCGTCGTTGCCCCCCGCCGTCTTCGACGACGTGTCCGAGGTCGTCGCGTCCGCCGTGTCCCGCGACCGTCTGCTGTGGAACGGCGATCTGACGCGAGCCGCCGGGCTCACCGGCGGCACCGTACTGTCGGCCCTCCTGGCCTGCGTGGCCTGGACCGCCGACGCCCGCCACGACATGCACGGCCTGCCGGGCATCCTGGCAGCCGTCGCCGGGGTCCTGCTGCTCATCCTCGCCGGTGTGCGGGCACGCGTGTACGACGACCGCGTCTCGGCCGTCGCCCTCGGGCTCGGCGCCCTGCCCAACATGGCGGTGGCGGGCTCCGGGCTGCTGCCGGCCACCGACGGGCAAGGCGTCGGACGGCTGCAGTTCCTGCTCGCCTGCGCCGCCGTGCTGACCGCGGCGGTGATCATGACCCTGGTGTCGCCACGCAGCGACGCTCCCTTCGTGGCCTTCGCCTTCGCCTCCGCCGTCGGCCTGCTCGCCACCTTCGTGGCGGCGCTCCGGCAACTGGAGCCGGTCGAGACCGCCGCCCTGTGCGCGCCGCTGGCCGTGGGCGCCCTGGCCTTCCTGCCCGGTCTCTCCATGCGGTTCGCCCGCCTGCCCATCGGCTTCGAGGTACCGCACGGCACCCGCGGCACCTACGCGGAGGAACCCGCTCGGCCGGAGCCCGTCGACGCCGAACGCATCGAGGCACAGGCCCGCCGGGGCCACGAGCTCCTCGTCGGTCTCGTCGGTGGCTGCGCGCTCGTGGTGATCGGCTCGACAGCGGTGCTCGGCTTCTCCGGGAACGGCTGGGGCCAACTGCTGGCCCTTGTCACCGGCGTCTCGATGCTGATGCGGGCGCACCTGTTCCGGTACACCGCCCAAGTCTCCACCGTCCTGGCCGCCGGCCTGGTCGGCCTGGTCCTGCTCGGCGTCGGCCGGTGCCTCGACGTGCCCGGTGGGTCGGCCGGTGACGGCGCGGCGCTCGATCTGCGCACCATCTGGCTCGTCGCCGGCGTGGGGGCGGCGGCCGCCCTCGTCACCGGCATCGGTCTGGTCACGTCGCGCACCGGTGTGACGCCTTTCTGGGGTCGCTTCCTGGAGATCGCGGAGTCCTTCGTCCTGCTCACACTCGTGCCGCTGACCCTCGCGGTGTTCGACGTGTACGCCTCGGCGCGGGCCCTGACCAGCTGACGCCTTTCTCCGCCGACGCCCCGCCATCCTCAGGAAAGGTCTGCCAGCGTGAGCTTCGGCCCGCCGCCATCGCCGTCCCCCTCCCCGTACACCCAGTCCACGCTCGCCGTCGGTGCGCGCAAGAGGCGCCGCACCGTACTGATCCTCGGCGTGGTCCTGGCCCTGACCGCCGCGGTGTTCGCGGGCGGCTGGGCGCTGTGGAGTCTGGCCGAGGGGAAGGACTCGACGCGGGAGTCCGCCGCTCAGCAGCCGCCCGACGCGATCAGGGAGACCGTGGAGATGGTCCCGAAGACCCCTGAGGGCGAGCTTGCCGTCGGGTGGACGGAGGAGCTGAAGGAGGGGCGGAGCGCCTCGACGAAGGGGACCTGGGTCTCCGGCTCCATAGCCGCCAAGAGCTTCGCGAACGTCATCAGGGGCATGGAAATCGGTACCGCCGAGCAGCAGTGGGAGATCCGTTTCGCCGGCCCGCTCTGCGCCGTCACCCGGCACGTCAGCCTCGACGGCAGGACGGCCGTCGCCGTACCCGGCGAACGAGCGGCGAAGAAGGCCGAGGACGAGAAGGGACCGCGGCTCCGGACGCCGTGCGATCACCTCGCCGTCTTCGACGTCGACACCGGCAGGAAGCTCTGGGAGAAGCTGCTGCCCGTGGCGGGCGGCGGTTCGTCGGAGGTGAACGTGACGATGACCCGCGGCACGGTCGTCGCCAACTGGGGGAGGGGCTCGGCGGCGTACGACATGACGACCGGGAAGCGCCTCTGGTCCGACGTGAAGGTCCGCACCTGCACCGACGTCGGCTATGCCGGAGGACGTGGTCTGCTGGCGCTGCAGTCGTGCGGCGACTCCGCCGATCCCCTCTTCCGGGTCCAGAAGGTCTCTGCGCGTACGGGCCGGACCGAGTGGACGTACCGGGTCGCCGAGGGGATCGGAAGCGTCTACCTGGTCTCCTCGGCGCCCGCCGTCATCGCCGTCGCCACCGGCGAGGACGGGGCCGTCCAGTACCTGCACGCGCTGGACGACAGAGGCAGGCACCGCGCGACCATCAATCTGACCGACCGGCGGTACGTCCACAACTGCGAGGAAACCTTCAGCGCCGAGGTCGAACGGTGCAGCGGGGTCGTGGTCGGCCGACGGCAGCTCTACGTGGCGACCCAACCTCGTGACATGTTCGAAGCGGGCCTCTCCAAGAAGAAGCCCAACGAGATCGTCTCCTTCGACCTGGCCACAGGGAAGGCGGTACGCACGTACGACGCCAAGCCCGACCGTCCGATGTACCCCGTCAGGATGAGCGGCGACAAGGTGATCGCCTACCGGGAGAGCGCAGGAGCCGCCCTTTCCTCCATGGTCCGCCTGGACCCCGGGACGGGGAAGGAGCGGCTGCTCCTCATCCTTCCCCACAGCTCGGACCGGCCGAGCATGGACATGTTCGCCGACGACTTCGACATCGTGTACGAGCACGGAATCGTGGTCTTCGGCACGAAGGAGGTCGAGCGCAACAGCGGTGAGCAGGACGAAGGCCCGAAGGTCTCCCTGATGGACGGCTACCGCAGCAGTGGCTGAGCCCGCCTCGCGCGGGGTGACGGCGACCCCCGCCGAGGCATCGACCTCAGACTGGTAACCTGTGTAACGGCCGCATGTCTACGCTCCCTCGGACCTCCGCTCGGAGAGCCTGAAGGAAGCGCCCAGCGGCCCATCCCCGCCTCCCGAGTCACGGAAGCCCCCCTGAGACGTAGACCAGGGGCACTCGGAGGCACTCGAAGACATCACGAGGAGTACGCGTGTCGCTCGACGCCGCTACGAAGAAGCAGATCATGACCGAGTTCGGCCAGAAGGAGGGCGACACCGGCTCCCCCGAGGTCCAGGTGGCGCTGCTCTCCCGCCGGATCTCGGACCTGACCGAGCACCTCAAGACCCACAAGCACGACCACCACAGCCGTCGTGGTCTGCTGATCCTGGTCGGTCAGCGCCGCCGTCTGCTGCAGTACCTGGCCAAGAAGGACATCCAGCGCTTCCGTGCCCTGGTTGACCGTCTGGGCATCCGCCGCGGTGCGGCGGGCGCGAAGTAAGACGTCGTGAAGGGAGCGGTTCCCACTCGAGGCACTCGAAGTGGACCGCTCCCTTTGCTGTACATGCAAAGTGGACCGCTCCCTTTGCTGTACATGCGCGCTGTCGCCGACGCTTTGTAGTCTGGTGACACACGCACGTTCTCGTGGGTAGGGATATGGACGCCCACGGGGACAGCGAGCACCACCCCGACGAGGGAGAGGCGCACCAGCCGCCGCCGGTCCTCGGTAGTGGCCCCCGGGACATCCCGGGTGCTTCGATCGAAGACCGGCCCGCACACACGGCGCGCTTCTCCACCCAGTCCCGGTCCACGCCGGACCGGCCCGGCAAGGGCCGCTCCGCGCGGGACGAGGTCCGCCAAGGGCCGACGGGACGCCGCCCCCGGGCCACACGGGCCCGGAGGCGCGAAGACGAAACGTAGACACGTAGGAGAACAGTGGAGAACGAGACCCACTACGCCGAGGCCGTCATCGACAACGGCACGTTCGGCACCCGCACCATCCGCTTCGAGACGGGCCGCCTGGCCAAGCAGGCCGCCGGCTCCGCCGTGGCGTACCTGGACGACGACACCATGGTGCTGTCGGCCACCTCCGCTTCCAAGCGGCCCAAGGACCAGCTCGACTTCTTCCCGCTGACGGTGGACGTCGAGGAGCGGCAGTACGCCGCCGGCAAGATCCCCGGATCGTTCTTCCGTCGTGAGGGCCGTCCCTCCGAGGACGCGGTCCTGACCTGCCGCCTGATCGACCGCCCGCTGCGTCCTTCCTTCAAGAAGGGCCTGCGCAACGAGATCCAGATCGTCGAGACGATCATGGCGCTCAACCCCGACCACCTGTACGACGTGGTCGCGATCAACGCCGCCTCCTGCTCCACGCAGCTGGCCGGCCTGCCCTTCTCGGGCCCGATCGGCGGCACGCGTGTGGCGCTCATCAAGGGCCAGTGGGTCGCCTTCCCGACGCACACCGAGCTCGAGGACGCCGTCTTCGACATGGTCGTCGCCGGTCGCGTCCTGGAGGACGGCGACGTCGCGATCATGATGGTCGAGGCCGAGGCCACCGAGAAGACCATCCAGCTGGTGAAGGACGGCGCCGAGGCCCCGACCGAAGAGGTCGTCGCCGCCGGTCTCGAGGCCGCGAAGCCCTTCATCAAGGCGCTCTGCAAGGCCCAGTCCGACCTCGCCGCCAAGGCCGCCAAGCCCACCGGCGAGTTCCCGGTCTTCCTGGACTACGAGGACGACGTCCTCGAGGCCCTGACCGGCGCGGTCAAGACCGAGCTGGCCCAGGCGCTGACCATCGCCGGCAAGCAGGAGCGCGAGGCCGAGCTCGACCGCGTCAAGGAGATCGCCTCCGAGAAGCTGCTCCCGAAGTTCGAGGGCCGCGAGAAGGAGATCTCCGGTGCCTACCGCGCGCTGACCAAGAAGCTGGTCCGCGAGCGCGTCATCAAGGACAAGGTCCGCATCGACGGCCGTGGCGTCACGGACATCCGTACGCTCGCCGCCGAGGTCGAGGCCATCCCGCGCGTGCACGGCTCGGCGCTGTTCGAGCGTGGCGAGACCCAGATCCTGGGCGTCACCACCCTGAACATGCTCCGCATGGAGCAGCAGCTCGACACCCTCTCCCCGGTGACGCGCAAGCGCTACATGCACAACTACAACTTCCCGCCGTACTCGGTCGGCGAGACCGGCCGCGTGGGTTCGCCCAAGCGCCGTGAGATCGGCCACGGCGCGCTCGCCGAGCGCGCCATCGTGCCGGTGCTCCCCTCGCGCGAGGAGTTCCCCTACGCGATCCGCCAGGTCTCCGAGGCCCTCGGCTCCAACGGCTCGACGTCCATGGGCTCGGTCTGCGCCTCCACGATGTCGCTGCTGAACGCCGGTGTGCCGCTGAAGGCCGCCGTCGCCGGTATCGCCATGGGTCTGATCTCCGAGGAGATCGACGGCGACACGCACTACGTCGCCCTCACCGACATCCTCGGTGCGGAGGACGCGTTCGGTGACATGGACTTCAAGGTCGCCGGTACGAAGCAGTTCGTGACCGCGCTCCAGCTCGACACCAAGCTCGACGGCATCCCCGCCTCGGTCCTGGCCGCCGCGCTGAAGCAGGCCCGCGACGCGCGTCTGCACATCCTCGACGTGATGAACGAGGCGATCGACGTTCCGGACGAGATGTCCCCGAACGCGCCGCGCATCATCACCGTCAAGATCCCGGTGGACAAGATCGGTGAGGTCATCGGCCCCAAGGGCAAGATGATCAACCAGATCCAGGAGGACACCGGCGCCGACATCACGATCGAGGACGACGGCACCATCTACATCGGTGCCGCCCAGGGCTCGCAGGCCGAGGCCGCCCGCGCCACGATCAACGGCATCGCCAACCCGACCATGCCGGAGGTCGGCGAGCGCTACCTGGGCACCGTCGTGAAGACGACGACCTTCGGTGCGTTCGTCTCGCTCATGCCGGGCAAGGACGGTCTGCTGCACATCTCGCAGATCCGCAAGCTCGCCGGCGGCAAGCGCGTGGAGAACGTCGAGGACGTCGTCGGCGTGGGCCAGAAGGTCCAGGTCGAGATCGCCGAGATCGACTCCCGCGGCAAGCTGTCCCTCATCCCCGTCATCGAGGGTGAAGAGGACGACGACAAGAAGGACGACACCGACAAGTGACGTCGCGTAGCACCACGACGACGGCCCGCACCTCCTCGGAGGCGCGGGCCGTCGCCCGTACCCAAACCCTCATCAAGGGCGAGAACGGCATCGGCACCGTCCGCAGGACGACCCTCCCCGGCGGCCTGCGCGTGGTCACGGAGACGCTGCCGTCCGTGCGCTCGGCGACCTTCGGCATCTGGGCCAACGTCGGTTCCCGTGACGAGACCCCGTCCCTGAACGGCGCCACGCACTACCTGGAGCACCTCCTCTTCAAGGGCACCAAGAAGCGCAGCGCCCTGGACATCTCGGCCGCGCTCGACGCGGTCGGCGGCGAGATGAACGCCTTCACGGCGAAGGAGTACACGTGCTACTACGCGCGCGTGCTCGACACCGACCTGCCGCTCGCCATCGACGTCGTCTGCGACATGCTCACGGGCTCCCTCATCCTCCAGGAGGACGTCGACGCCGAGCGCGGCGTCATCCTCGAAGAGATCGCGATGACCGAGGACGACCCGGGTGACTGCGTGCACGACCTGTTCGCGCACACCATGCTCGGCGACACCCCCCTCGGCCGCCCGGTGCTCGGCACCGAGGAGACGATCAACGCCCTCACCGCGGACCGCATCCGCCGCTTCTACAAGAAGCACTACGACCCGACCCACCTCGTCGTCGCCGCCGCGGGCAACGTGGACCACAACAAGGTCGTACGCCAGGTCCGCGCCGCCTTCGAGAAGGCCGGCGCCCTGCGGCGCACCGACGCCACCCCGATGGTCCCGCGCCAGGGCTCCCGCGCGCTGCGCACCGCCGGCCGCGTCGAGGTCATCAACCGCAAGACCGAGCAGGCCCACGTCATCCTCGGCATGCCGGGCCTCGCCCGCACCGACGAGCGCCGCTGGGCCCTCGGCGTGCTGAACACGGCGCTCGGCGGCGGCATGTCGTCCCGCCTCTTCCAGGAGGTGCGGGAGAAGCGCGGTCTGGCCTACAGCGTGTACTCGTACACGTCGGGCTTCGCCGACACCGGCCTCTTCGGCGTGTACGCGGGCTGCCGCCCGAGCCAGGTGCACGACGTCCTGAAGATCTGCCGCGACGAGCTCGACCACGTCGCGGAGCACGGACTGACGGACGACGAGATCGGCCGCGCCATCGGCCAGCTCGCGGGCTCCACCGTCCTCGGCCTGGAGGACACCGGCGCCCTGATGAACCGCATCGGCAAGAGCGAGCTCTGCTGGGGCGAGCACATGTCGGTCGACGACATGCTGGCCAGGATCTCCGCCGTCACCCCCGACGAGGTGCGCGACGTGGCCCGTGACGTGCTCGGCCACCGCCCGTCCCTCTCGGCCATCGGCCCGCTGAAGGACAAGCAGGCGGCCCGCCTCCACGAAGCGGTCGCCTAGGCCGGCCGAGGATCCGGCACCACAGGGCCCAACTCCCTTAAGGAATGAAGGACATGAGCAAGCTGCGCGTGGCGGTCATCGGCGCCAAGGGCCGGATCGGCTCCGAGGCCGCGAAGGCCGTCGAGGCCGCCGACGACATGGAACTGGTCGCCGCACTCGGCCGGGGCGACGAGCTCGGGACGCTGACCGAGTCCGGCGCCCAGGTCGCCGTCGAGCTGACCAACCCGGACGCGGTCGAGGAGAACCTCGACTTCTGCGTACGCAACGGCATCCACGCCGTCGTCGGTACGACGGGCTGGACCGACGAGCGCCTCGCGCGGCTGCGCACGTCCCTGGACGCGTCCCCGGAGACGGGCGTCCTGATCGCCCCGAACTTCTCCATCGGCGCCGTCCTCACGATGAAGTTCGCGCAGATCGCGGCCCCGTACTTCGAGTCCGTCGAGGTCGTCGAGCTGCACCACCCGAACAAGGCGGACGCCCCCAGCGGCACTGCCACGCGCACCGCCCAGCTCATCGCCGAGGCACGCCGGGAGGCGGGCAGCGCCCCGCAGCCCGACGCGACGGTGACGGCCCTGGACGGCGCCCGCGGCGCGGACGTCGACGGGGTGCCGGTGCACTCCGTGCGCCTGCGCGGTCTCCTGGCCCACCAGGAGGTCCTGCTCGGCGGTGAGGGCGAGACCCTGACCGTGCGCCACGACTCGCTGCACCACAGCAGCTTCATGCCGGGCATCCTGCTCGGCGTGCGCCGCGTGGTGAGCACCCCGGGGCTCACGTTCGGCCTGGAACACTTCCTGGACCTCGGCTGATCCGAGAGCCCCGGGCCGACCCCAGAGCTGAGAGACATGCGCGCAAAGATCACCTACGCCGTCACGGCTGCCGTCCTGGTCGTCTACTTCGTCCTGGTCGGCAGCCGCGGCGTGCTCCTCATCCAGCACGGCACGGTCCTCACCGTCACCTTCGGTGTCGCGGTGCTGATCCTGCCGGTCATCGGCGTCTGGTTCCTCTGGAAGAACACCCAGTTCGTCCAGCGCGCCAACCGCCTCGCCGCCGAGCTGGAGGCCGAAGGCGGCCTGCCCGTCGACGAGTTGAAGCGGACGCCCGGCGGCCGCATCGACCGCGACTCGGCCGACGAGGTCTTCGCCCGCCGCAAGGCGGAGACGGAGGACGCGCCGGACGACTGGCGCTGCTGGTTCCGGCTGGCCGTGGCCTACCACGACGCACGGGACACCCCGCGCGCGCGGAAGGCTATGCAGCGGGCCATCGCCCTGCACGCGGGCAGGCCGGTGAACGTATAGGCGAGGGGCCGGCTCAGGCCGTGGGCCGGTACTCGTCGGCCCACACCTCGATGGAGTCGGCCGCGCGGTTGAACGCCTCGTGCCGCGCCAGGAAGTCCGCGTTCCGGTCCGTGAGCAGCAGCTGCGCCCCGGCGGCCTGCGGCTCCTGACCACGGCGTACGAGAAGGAGCGCCTGCCCCTGCACCGTCCGGGGCAGCCCGAGCCAGCGCACCGGCTGCTGGGCGGTCCGCACGGCGGAGACCTGGGTCCAGGCCACCGTCTGCGTCGTCAGGAAGCCGACCCTGCGCAGCCCGTGGGCGCTCACCCAGGTACCCATGCGCAGCAGGCGCAGGGCGGTGGCGATGACGAGCACGGCGAGCGCCGCGCAGCCGGCGGCCCCTGCCAGGGAGCCGGTGAACACGATGATCACCGAGGCGAAGAGGACGAACGAGGCGAGCAGCAGCAGGAGCGCGGAGGCGCCGACCCGCCAGGGACCCGGGCGGTAGGGCCGACGCCAGTGATCGCGGTCGTCGAAAGGCAGCGCGGCGTCGTCCGCCACGTCGTCGAATGCGCGGTCCGCGGTCAGGAAGGGCAGGGGCACGGGCTGATCCTCACTCGATCCACACAGGGGCTGTGCCCGGTGAGGCTATCGAGCCGTCTCTCCCGCTACCACCCTTGGGGGGCCGGACGAGTCACGGCCGGCCGACGACGGCCCACGCCCCGGTCAGCGACCGTCCGAGGCCTCGGACTGCTGGTGGTGCACGGACGACTGATCGGCCGACATGGCGGGCATCCCGAAGAGCAGGGATCCGACGAGGCCGGCCACCACGGTGAGGCCGATGAGCGTGCGGCCCATGATCTGACTGGCCGACGCGCGTTCTCGGGGCGGGGGAGTGACGTTACTGCGGAACTTCTCGGCTTCGGCGATGAAGGCGAACGGGACGGGCTCTCGCCGGCGGAACATGGTGCGCGCTTCTCCTCACGGGTCTCGAACGGAGCTCCGTGGAGCTCTGTGGACTCTCTCGTCTAGACAGACGCTCGAAACGCCCAAAAGGTGCCCTGTTTCGGCAAATTAGTCGAACAATGTCGTGGCGGGTCACCGAACGGCCGATTGTCGGTGCCGGGCCATAGAGTGGGCGCCGCCCGAGAGATGCACATGGAAGGACCCCCGCCTGTGAGCGAGACCCCCACCGAAGACCTCAAGCCCAGCTTCCGCAGCGAGGTCACCGTCGAGCTGGTGAAGCACGCCGCCACCGACTCCGACGTCCTGTGGGCCGCCCGAGTCTCCACGGCGGGCGAGCAGTCCCTCGACGAGCTCCAGAAGGACCCGGAGCGCTCCAAGGGCCTGATCAACTACCTGATGCGGGACCGCCACGGCAGCCCCTTCGAGCACAACTCGATGACGTTCTTCATCAGCGCCCCGATCTTCGTGTTCCGCGAGTTCATGCGCCACCGCGTCGGCTGGTCGTACAACGAGGAATCCGGCCGCTACAGGGAGCTCCAGCCCGTTTTCTACGTCCCGGACGAGTCCCGCAAGCTGGTCCAGGAGGGCCGCCCCGGCAAGTACGTCTTCGTCGAGGGCAGCCAGGCCCAGCAGGAGCTCACCGGCCGCGTCATGGAGGACTCCTACCGCCGGGCGTACGAGGCGTACCAGGAGATGCTCGCGGCCGGCGTGGCCCGCGAGGTCGCCCGCGCGGTGCTCCCCGTCGGCCTCTACTCCTCGATGTACGCGACGTGCAACGCCCGTTCGCTGATGCACTTCCTCGGCCTGCGCACGCAGCACGAGCTCGCCAAGGTCCCCTCGTTCCCGCAGCGGGAGATCGAGATGGTCGGCGAGAAGATGGAGCAGCACTGGGCCGAACTGATGCCGCTCACCCATGCGGCCTTCAACAAGAACGGACGTGTGGCGCCGTAAGGCACTGATGTGCGGATGGGCCGAGTGAAGTGTCCGTATTGCGGCACTTCGTGAAGTTCATCTAGCCTGATCAAACGGACCCGGCACTGCTTGAACCCCCGAGCAGGCAGTGCCGGGCTCCACACTTGTCAGGTCCGCACACATCCCCCGAGGGGCGACCCCGCGCTGAGCAGCGAGTAGCGTGTTACCCATGGCTCCGACCTCCACTCCGCAGACCCCCTTCGGGAGGGTCCTCACCGCCATGGTCACGCCCTTTACGGCGGACGGCGCACTTGACCTCGACGGCGCGCAGCAGCTCGCCGCCCACCTGGTGGACGCAGGCAATGACGGCCTGGTCATCAACGGCACCACCGGTGAGTCCCCGACCGTCGGTGACGCGGAGAAAAACGATCTCGTACGAGCCGTAGTGGACGCCGTAGGGGACCGTGCCCACGTCGTCGCGGGCGTCGGCACCAACGACACCCGCCACAGCCTCAAGCTCGCCCGCGCCGCCGAGCAGGCCGGCGCCCACGGCCTCCTGACCGTCACGCCGTACTACAACAAGCCCCCGCAAGAGGGCCTGTTCCGGCACTTCACCGCGATCGCCGACAGCACCGGGCTGCCGGTCATGCTCTACGACATCCCCGGCCGCAGCGGCGTACCGATCAACACCGAGACGATCGTCCGCCTCGCCGAGCACCCCCGGATCGTCGCCAACAAGGACGCCAAGGGCGACCTCGGCCGCGCCAGCTGGGCCATCGCCCGCTCGGACCTGGCCTGGTACTCCGGCGACGACATGCTGAACCTGCCGCTGCTGTCCGTCGGCGCGTGCGGCTTCGTCTCCGTCGTCGGCCACGTGGTCACCCCGGAGCTGCGCGCCATGCTGGAGGCACACCTCACGGGCGACGTGCAGAAGGCCACGGAGATCCACCAGAAGCTGCTCCCCGTCTTCACCGGCATGTTCCGCACCCAGGGCGTGATCACGACCAAGGCGGCGCTGGCCCTCCAGGGGCGCCCCGCGGGTCCGCTGCGCCTGCCGATGGTGGAGCTGTCGCCCGAGGAGACGCACCAGCTCAAGATCGATCTCGCCGCCGGCGGGGTACAGCTGTAACCACAGACTTCACAACTGAATAAGCGAGACACGCGGGCGCGGCACCAGCTGCCGGCCGCCCGCACCCCACACACAACTGCTCATGCACGAACGTCATGCGCGCCACGTGCCCAGGAGGTACGTGGCGCGCGTGGTGAGGAGAGTCTTTTGAGTCATCCGCATCCTGAACT
The DNA here is from genome assembly GCF_055592445.1 of Streptomyces sp. NPDC041122. Taxonomy (NCBI): domain Bacteria; kingdom Bacillati; phylum Actinomycetota; class Actinomycetes; order Kitasatosporales; family Streptomycetaceae; genus Streptomyces; species Streptomyces sp. NPDC041122. The sequence continues at coordinate 343,237 of NZ_JBVIYQ010000011.1, forward strand.
CGGCGCCCCACCGAAGCTCCCGAAGGGCGGCCTCCGGGTCACCCCGCTCGGCGGCCTCGGCGAGATCGGCCGCAACATGACCGTCTTCGAGTACAACGGTCGTCTGCTGATCGTCGACTGCGGAGTGCTCTTCCCCGAGGAGGAGCAGCCCGGAATCGACCTGATCCTGCCGGACTTCACGTCCATCAGGGACCGCCTCGACGACATCGAGGGCATCGTGCTCACGCACGGCCACGAGGACCACATCGGCGGTGTCCCCTACCTCCTGCGCGAGAAGCCGGACATCCCGCTGATCGGCTCCAAGCTGACCCTCGCGCTGATCGAGGCGAAGCTGCAGGAGCACCGCATCCGGCCGTACACGCTGGAGGTCGTCGAGGGCGACCGCGAGGCGCTCGGCCCGTTCGACTGCGAGTTCGTCGCGGTCAACCACTCCATCCCGGACGCCCTGGCCGTCGCCATCCGAACCCCCGCGGGCATGGTCGTCGCCACCGGCGACTTCAAGATGGACCAGCTGCCGATGGACGGCCGCCTCACCGACCTGCACGCGTTCGCACGGCTGAGCGAGGAGGGCATCGACCTCCTCCTCTCCGACTCCACGAACGCCGAGGTCCCGGGGTTTGTGCCGCCCGAGCGCGACATCTCGAACGTGATCCGCGGCGTCTTCGCCGGCGCCCAGAAGCGGATCATCGTGGCGAGCTTCGCCAGTCATGTGCACCGCATCCAGCAGATCCTGGACGCCGCGCACGAGTACGGCAGAAGAGTCGCCTTCGTCGGCCGTTCGATGGTCCGCAACATGGGCATCGCCCGCGACCTCGGCTACCTCCGCGTTCCCCCGGGCCTCGTCGTCGACGTCAAGACGCTCGACGACCTGCCGGACAGCGAGGTCGTCCTGGTCTGCACGGGTTCGCAGGGCGAGCCCATGGCCGCGCTCTCCCGCATGGCCAACCGCGACCACCAGATCCGCATCGTCCAGGGCGACACGGTGATCCTGGCGTCGTCCCTCATCCCCGGCAACGAGAACGCGGTCTACCGCGTGATCAACGGCCTGACCCGCTGGGGTGCGAACGTCGTCCACAAGGGCAACGCCAAGGTGCACGTCTCCGGCCACGCCTCGGCCGGTGAGCTGCTGTACTTCTACAACATCTGCAAGCCCAAGAACCTGATGCCGGTCCACGGCGAATGGCGCCACCTGCGCGCCAACGCCGAGCTCGGCGCCCTCACCGGCGTCCCGCACGATCGCATCGTGATCGCCGAGGACGGCGTCGTCGTCGACCTCGTCGAGGGCAAGGCGAAGATCGTCGGCAAGGTCCAGGCGGGTTACGTGTACGTCGACGGCCTCTCCGTGGGCGATGTCGGCGAGCCCGCCCTGAAGGACCGCAAGATCCTCGGGGACGAGGGCATCATCTCGGTCTTCGTCGTCGTGGACTCCAGCACCGGCAAGATCACCGGAGGCCCGCACGTCCAGGCGCGCGGCTCCGGCATCGACGACGCGGTGTTCACCACCGTCATCCCGAAGATCCAGGAGGTCCTGGAGAAGTCGGCGCAGGACGGGGTCGTCGAGCCCCACCAGCTGCAGCAACTCATCCGCCGCACGCTGGGCAAATGGGTCTCGGACAACTACCGCCGACGCCCGATGATCCTGCCGGTGGTCGTCGAGGTCTGACCCTCCCGACCGCACCAGCTCCGGAGCGGGGCGCCTCGATTTGCATCGAGGCGCCCCGCTCCGTTAGGTTTACGGCTCCGCCTGCGAGGGAACCCGAGTCACTTGAACGTGATCCGGACCAGCCCGAAGGGGGGCGGGAATTCCGACTCAGAATCTCTGATAAAGTCGGAACCGCCGGAAAGGGAAACGCGAAAGCCGCAAGGCCGGAGCGGGAACCGGAAAGGCGCCGAGGAAATCGGACACGAAAGAGTCTGATAGAGTCGGAAACGCAAGAACGAAGAACAAAAAGAAACA
>NZ_JBVIYQ010000012.1:0-260084 GCF_055592445.1 Streptomyces sp. NPDC041122
GATGCCGAGCAGCGGCACCTTGTTCTCGCGGGCGTACTGGATCGCGCCGACCTTGCCGTTGACACCGCGCTCGCCGAAGCCGCCGGGGATCAGGATGGCGTCGCAGTCACCGAGCTGCTTGTGGGCACCCGCCTGCGTCTTGCAGTCGTCGGAGGTGACCCACTTGACCTTGACGCGGGCCTTGTTGGCGAAGCCGCCGGCACGCATCGCCTCGGTGATCGAGAGGTAGGCGTCGGGCAGGTCGATGTACTTGCCGACCAGGGCGACGGTGACCTCGTGCTGCGGGTTGTGCACCCGGTCGAGCAGGTCGTCCCACTGCGTCCAGTCCACGTCGCGGAAGGGCAGGTCGAGCTTGCGGACCACGTAGGCGTCCAGGCCCTCGGTGTGCAGCACCTTGGGGATGTCGTAGATCGACTTGGCGTCGATGGCGGCGACCACGGCGGCCTCGTCGACGTCGCACATCAGCGAGATCTTGCGCTTGATGGCGGTCGGCACCTCACGGTCGGCGCGCAGCACGATGGCGTCCGGCTGGATGCCGATGTTGCGCAGCGCGGCGACGGAGTGCTGGGTCGGCTTGGTCTTCAGCTCGCCGGAGGGGCCGATGTAGGGCAGCAGCGAGATGTGCACGACGAAGACGTTGTCCCGGCCGACCTCGTGACGGACCTGACGGACGGTCTCCAGAAACGGCAGCGACTCGATGTCGCCGACGGTCCCGCCGACCTCCGTGATGACCACGTCGACATCGTCCGTCGCCATGCGGCGGATACGGTGCTTGATCTCGTTGGTGATGTGCGGAATGACCTGGACGGTGTCGCCCAGGTACTCGCCACGCCGCTCCTTGGCGATCACCTGCGAGTAGACCTGGCCGGTCGTCACGTTCGCCGAACCGTCCAGGTCGACGTCGAGGAAGCGCTCGTAGTGGCCGATGTCCAGGTCGGTCTCGGCGCCGTCGTTGGTGACGAACACCTCACCGTGCTGGAAGGGGTTCATCGTGCCCGGGTCGACGTTCAGGTACGGGTCGAGCTTCTGCATCGTGACGCGCAGGCCACGCGCCTTGAGGAGCGCACCCAGGCTGGAGGCAGTCAGACCCTTGCCGAGGGAAGAGGCGACACCCCCGGTGACGAAGATGTGCTTGATGATGGCGGGCTTCAGATGCACGACTGAGAGAGGCCTTCCGTAATTGCGGCATGGATGCGGAACGGGCCTACGGTGCTACCGGTTTCCGTAGCTGGCGACTGGTCCGCGTTTGTATCTTTGGGTCAAGATCTCTGTATCGATGCCGAGGATCTGGGGGAACGGCCCCAGCTCGCGGACGAGGAAGTCGTACAAGCCGACCTCGTGTTCGAGGGCCACATCTACCAGCAAGTTGTACTGTCCGGTCATGGCGGCACAGCGGCGCACGCGGGGGCAGGCCGCCATGGCTTCGCCTACCGTGCCAGTCTCTCCAGGGTGGGTCTTCAGCCAGATCCGGGCCTCGACCGGGTAGCCCACCAGAGCGGGATCCACGATCGTGTGCAGGCGAAGAACTCGGCGCTCCAGCAGCGCGGCCAGACGCCGTCCGGCCGTGGCAGTGGAGAAGTCCAGGTGCTTGGCAAGGTCGGTCAGGCTGATGCGGGCGTCGCTGACCAGAGATGCGGCCACGCGTTCGTCGGTAGGCGTTAGTTCGTACGTGCCTGCGGCCACGGCCAGGGGCCGGGCCATACTGGCCCGCAAGCGCGTTTGTTCTTCCTCGGTCAGGACGGGAGCGTGCCACTGCGCCTCGGTCTTGAAGGAGCGCAAAGTGATGTGATGGCCGAGTGTCTCCACGTCGTAGAGGCTCGAAATCCGCTCCGCTGTCAGGGAATGCAGAAGTGGCAGGGAAGGGATCAGGACCTCGCACCACAGATGGCCACCGCTCCCGCTGACGGCGGCGATGTTGAGCACGTCGCTGTGCTTTGCCAATCCGCCGGCGACCTCTTCCAGGCCGGCCCGGGGAGCCTTGAGGTAGACCTGCACGGTACGGCCAAGCCCGCACCGTGACAGGTCGTACTCCGCCGTGCAGTGAACGACACCCTCAGCGGTGAGCCGCTGTACCCGTCGCGCCACCGAACGTTCGTGTTCGCCCAAGATGCGCCCCATCTCCGCGACGCCTGCCCGCGGACTGATCTGGAGGGCAGCCACGATACGTTGATCAATCAGCTCAAGGCTGTCTGAATCCGTCTCCATGGAGGCATGATTGCAGGTTCTTTAACGAAAAAGATATGGGTGTTGTCTCCATCGATCACCTGGTGCAGACTGTTGCTCCGTCACAGTCGTGACGGACAGTGCATACGCCGTAACCATGTGGGCCGCCCAGGCCGAGAGGACCGACCTTGTTAAGCGAGAGCACCCCCACAGCAGTGCGCTCCCATGTCACCTCTAGTGCATACCGCTCGGTTATGGGGAACTTCTGTTCCGGCGTCACGGTGGTCACTGCCATGGGGCCGCAGGGGCCCGTGGGGTTCACCTGTCAGGCGTTCTCCTCCCTCTCCCTCGATCCACCGCGCATCGTGCTGTCGGTCGGCCGCACTTCGACGAGTTGGCCCACCATCAGGGAGCGCGCGCGCTTCTGCGTGAACGTGCTGGCGCACAGCCAGCGCCAGCTCAGCGAGCGGTTCGCTCGTTCCGGCGGTGACAAGTTCAGCGAGATCGATTGGGCCGCTTCACCAGACGGATCTCCTCATCTGGTCGGCGCTGCCGCCTGGATCGACTGCCGCCTGCACACCGAACACGACGGCGGCGACCACCTCCTAGTGGTCGGCGACGTGTGCCGACTCGGTGAGCCGAATGCCGCGCAAGAGCCCTTGCTGTACCACCGCAGCCGCTACGCGCGGATCGCCGCCTCCCGCTGACCCCCTTCTGCCTTCGTGCTGCTCTCGGCACCGCCGTCGAGGGCCGAGGCGCGCCACACACTCTGCCACCCGGATGACAGCAGCCCACACGCCTGCGTGCGCGTCGGCCCCTTGGCTGACGCCGGGAAACGCGGCTGCCACCTTGGCATCCCTCCTTGATCGGCCCATTGACAGTGGGCCTCCACCTTCGTTGAAAGGACCAGTACGCCATGACTGAGACCACCACCAGGGAAGCGACGCCTACGCAGAAGGCGGGCCTTCTCGCAGGCCTCGATGTCTTCGTCGGCGGGCCGATCCAGCACGCCATCCTGGAGAACGGTTTCGCCAACGACCTGGAGACCGCCATCACCACGGTGATCGGGACAGTCAAGGAGCACGGCGGCAACGTCTTCTCGGCGCACGTCGTCGAGAGGTTCGGCGCCGAGACCGCGGCCTTCACACCCGATCAGGTTTCCGTGCGTGACTTCCGGTGGATGAAGAAGTGCGACGTGTTCGTCCCCGTCTTGCCCGTTCTGGATGACGGCATACTGCGGCGTACGGACGGCACCCACGTCGAACTCGGCTGGGCCACGGCCATGGGTCGCCCCATCGTGCTGATCACCAAGCAGCCGTTCGCCGATTCCGCGAGCCACCTCCTCAAGGGTTTGCACCAGGTGGGCTTCGTCCAGGTCATCGACTTCGAGGAGTTCGCCGAGAAGCCGGGTCGTGTCATCGACGCCGTGCTCGCCGCGACCGAACAGCAGCGCGAGGCCGTCGGCGCGAGTCTGGTCGCCTAGGAAGCCCCCTCTTCCCATAACGCCCCCGGACGGAGTCACTCAGTGCCCGACACGACCATTCTGGACCTGCCGATCACTACGCCGGTGATCGTGGGATCCGGACTGCTGACGGACCAGGAACGCAACATCCGCAAACTCATAGAAAAAGGAGCCGGAGCCGTAGTCACCAAGACCATCCACCCCAACCCGCCCCAGGGGCTGGACGAGCGGATATTGCGATTACCCGTCGGCATGCTGAACAGCACCACCTACTCCAAGCGCCCGGTCAACCACTGGCTTCAGGTGCTGCGCTCGTTCGCCGGTGACCAACTCCCCGTCATCGCCTCCCTCCATGCCGACTCCCCGGCCGAACTGGCCGCACTGGCCAAAGACGTCGAGAGGGCCGGCTGCCGGGCACTGGAACTAGGCATCTCGTGCCTCAACGAAGAGGACGGCTTGGAGGATGACAACCCCGACCGGGTCTACGCCTACACCTCCGAAACCCGCAACAACACCAGCCTGCCGATGTCGGTCAAGCTGGCCATCGGTGAGGGCATGCAGGACCGGGTGCGCGCCGCCATCGCCGGCGGTGCCGACGCCGTCACGATCAGCGACACGATCTCGGGTGCTGCCATATCCCCTGCCACCGGGGACCTGGAACTGAACGGCGTCTTCGGCTACTCGGGCCCCGGCATCAAGCCTTTGGTACTGGCCGCCATCTGGCAACTGCGTCGGCGTGGCATCGACTTGCCCGTCCTAGGGTGCGGCGGCGTCACCAGCGGCCGCGACGTGGCCGACTACCTCAACGTCGGCGCCGACGCGGTCCAGGTCTACACGGCCCTGCACACCGACATGTATCAGACGTTGAACCGCATCCTGACGGAGAGCCGGGCACTGGCTGCCGCACAAAGTGAGCCTCCGGTGCCGACCGACCGTGAGTCCGAGGGCGCCGCCATATGAGCAGCGCACAGTCGGACGTTCTTCGGCTCACCGACCTGACCAGCAGCCAGGTCACCGACGCTGTACGCGGACGTACCGTCATCTGGCCCATTGGAGCCATCGAGCAGCACGGCCCGCACCTGCCGCTCTCCGTCGACCTGCTGCTCGCAGAGGCATTCGCCGACGAGATCGCGCGGGATCTGGGTGCCCTCACTCTCCCCGCGCAGGCCATCGGTGCACGGTCGCTGCCGCAGAGCGGCGGCGGCATGAACTTCCCCGGAACCGTGCACGTGACCGGAGAGACACTGATCCGCTTTCTGCGAGAAACCATCAGCTCCCTGGCTGCTCTCCCCATGACCCGGCTCATCGTGGTCAACGGCCATTACGAGAACGAGCCGTTCCTCTTCGAGGCGCTGGACCAGGTACGCGAGCAGGGCCTGCTGGACAGAACGGAGGTCTTCGCGTTCAGCTGGTGGAGCTTGGTGCGTGAAACCTTTACCGACGCAGAGATTCCCCGATTCCCCGGCTGGCACGCCGAGCACGCCGGGGTCACCGAGACCAGCCTGATGCTCCACCTGCGTCCGGACCTCGTCACCGAGCAGCGGCCGGATCACGATCAACCGCCCCGGGCGGGCATCTATCTCCACCCTGTCGACGTGGAGAAGACCACCACCCACGGCATTCTCTCAACAACGTCAGGTTCGAGTGCCGCGCTTGGCGAGAAGCTCTTGCGCCACGTCGTCGATGAGGCGACAACCCTGGTGCGGGCGGGTGAGGGGCTGTTGTTCGCATGGGTGCAGCCCGACCGCCGACGAACCGCACCGGAGCGCCAATCCACCGCACAGTCCGGAGGGAAAGACCAATGACGCGGCAGTTCCATCTCTCCTTCATCTTCAACTTCACCCCCGATGACTGGCAGGGCCCGTTCGGCACCGGCGGCTCCCCGTGGGACGGCAAGTTCTACACGGAGGTCGCCCAGGCCCTGGAACGCGCCTGCTTCGACTACGTGATCATCGAGGACAAGCTCATGGTCCCCGAGAGCTACGGTGGTTCCTCCGAGCGGGCCCTACGCCAGGGGATGGTCGCGCCCAAGCACGATCCGGTCCCGCTCGCCACCGCGATGGGGCTGGCCACCTCTCACCTGGGCATCGTCGCCACTCTGTCGACCATGGCGTACCCGCCATTCATCACGGCGCGGCTCTCCTCGACGTTGGACAGCATGCTCGGTGGCCGGTTCGGCTGGAACATCGTCACCAGCGCCGAGAATCTGGCCGCCCAGAATTTCGGCCTGAAGGAGCTGCCACCGCGCGACGTCCGTTACGCGGCGGCCGACGAGTACGTCGACGTGGTGCGGCAACTGTTCGCCTCCTGGGACGCAGATGCCGTCGTACTCGACCGGGAGAACGGGATCTACGCCGACCACACCAAGGTCCGGCCGATCCACTTCAAAGGTGAGCACTTCAGTGTGCGTGGCCCGCTGAACACCGTGCCCTCCCCGCAACACCGGCCCGCCTTCGTGCAGGCCGGCGCCTCCCCCCGGGGCAGAAGGTTCGCGGCCCGCAACGCGGACTCCGTCATTGCCATAGCCAATGGCGTGTCCGGCATGAAGCAGTTCCGCGACGACGTGCGCAAACACGCCGAAGCTGCAGGACGCGATCCCGATGAAGTCAAGGTGCTGTTCTGCGTGACGCCGACCGTCGGCGAAACCGAACAGGACGCCAGGGACAAGTACCAGCGGATGGTCTCCTCCCCTCAGTTCATCCACGACATCCTCGCCGAAACATCCGCGCTCACAGAGATCGACTTCGCCAAGTTCGACCTCGACAAGCCGCTGCCGTACCGCCTCGAGACCAACGGCGAACAAGGCTCCTTGGATCAACTGCAGCAATGGGGCAGCGGCAAGACCTTGCGGGAACTCGTCATCGACGGCGCCGGAGGACTCGTCTCCTCGCTGGAATTAATCGGTACGCCGGACCACGTAGCCGAGAAAATGGGCGAAGCGATGGAGGAAGTCGGTGGCGACGGCTTCATGCTGACGACTCCGGTGCTGCGGCTGAACCGGCGCTGGATCGCCGATATCACCGACGGCCTGGTACCCGCACTGCAGCGCCGCGGCCTGACCCGGTCGGCGTATACACCCGGCAACACTCTGCGGCAGAATCTCGCGGAATTCTGAGACCGGTACCAGATGAAGATCCCCACCGCACCTCGGCTGGTCTTGGACACTCGCGCTCAGGACCAGCTGTTCAGGCAGGCACACAGCGCGGACCGCTTCACGGGTGAACCAGTCGACGATGAAACGGTCCGCGCGGTGTACGACCTCATCCGCGACGGTCCGACCGCTTTCAATCAGCAACCCCTCAGACTTCTTCTGCTCCGCTCGTCGGACAGCCGAATGCGGCTGGCCCGTCATCTCTCACGAGGGAACCGGGAGAAAACTCTGCGCGCGCCCCTGACCGCACTGCTTGCGGTGGACACCGAATTCCATCGCAGGCTTCCTGAGCTGTTCCCAGCTTTCCCCGGGGCCGCGGATCTGTACGCCGGGGATCTGCCCTCCCGGGAGAGGTCCGCACGGTTCAACGGTGCTCTGCAGGCCGCCTACTTCATCATCGGGGTACGGGCGGCCGGTCTCGCCGCGGGGCCTATGAGCGGCTTCGACGAGGACGGCGTCAACCGGGAGTTCTTCCCGGCCGGTGGCCTTTCAGCACTGCTCGTGATCAACCTCGGACGGCCTGAGCCCGGGCACGAGGGGCCACGGGCACCCCGACTCGCCTACGACGAGGTTCGTACGACGCTGTGATGCCGGCCTGTCCGGCCTTCGCCCCTGGTCACGCCGGGGAGCGAAGGCCGGACGCCGCATCGCGGCGTACCGTCTCGCGGTACCAGCGGCCCCACTTGTCCAGCTCGTCGGTGATGGAGTCCAGACTGTGCCCGATTTCGGTGAGGGCGTACTCGACCCGCGGCGGCACCTCGGCATACACGGTCCGTATCACCAGGCCGTCGGTTTCCAGCTCCCGCAGCTGGCGGGTCAACATGCGCGGGGTGACGCCGGGCAGGGCGCGCCTCAGTTCCCCGAAGCGGTGGCTGCGCGCGACCAGCTGCTTGAGGATGGCCAGCTTCCAGCGGCCCCCGAGCAGTTCCATGGCGAACTCGACCGCGCACTGGTCCGGGACACCCTCGGTGCTGGAACGCATTGCTGACCTCTATCGGTATACGGAGTGTGCGTAGGGGACAACAAAGACCGTACTTGTGGCTCGTGTCAGTACTCCCCGAAAGTGAGCGTATGTCAAACAAGGAGGCACCTGCACCGGTGCAGACAACCGAGGCGACGGAACATGCGAGGCCTGCGGGCGCCTCCTCCGGGCGGCGGTGGCTGGTGCTGGCCGTGGTGTCGGGAAGCCTGCTGCTGTGTGGCATCGACCTCACCGTGCTGCACGTCGCCGTACCCAGCATGAGCCGGGAACTCGACCCCACTCCCGCGGGGCTGTTGTGGATCGTCGACGTCTACTCGCTCACGCTCGCGGCCATGCTCGTGACCTGCGGCACCCTCGGCGACCGCATCGGTCGGCGCCGCATGGTGCTCAGCGGATTCGCCGTTTTCGGCATGGCCTCGGCGGCGGCGGCCTTCTCCACCTCGACGGCACAACTCATCGCGGCGAGGTCTGCGCTCGGAATCGGCGCAGCCATGATCATGGCATCCACGGTCGCCATCATCAGAGTCGTTTTCACCGACGACCGTGAGCGCGCCCTCGCCATCGGGATCTGGACTTCCGCCCACAGCGTCGGTGCCACCGTCGGCCCGCTGGTAGGCGGTCTGGTCACCGCGCGGTGGGGCTGGGGCGCGGTGTTCCTGATCAACGTCCCCATTATCGTCGTTCTCCTGGCCGTCGGTGCTCGAGTCATCCCCGAGTCCAGGAATCCCGTTCCCCGCCGTTGGGATCTGGCCAGCGTGGCATTGTCCGTGACAGGCCTGGCCTGCCTAGTATATGCGCTCAAGCAGGCAGGCGAACACGCAGGGGTGAACTGGCTCATCGTCATCACGGCCATCATCGGCGGCATCCTGCTCCACCGCTTCGTACGCCGCCAGCGACGCATCGACGAGCCGCTCCTGGACTTCTCCCTCTTCCGCGAGCGACGCTTCACCACCGCCACCCTGTGCGTCATCGGCTGCTTCGGCTCATACGTCGCCCTGCTGTTCTTCCTCACCCAGTGGCTCCAGCAAGTAGGTCAGTACACACCCTTGCGCGCCGGACTCGCCCTGATGCCCCTGGCCGCCGCCAATGCCATCGGCGCCGTCACAGCGCCCTGGGTCTCCCATCGATGGGGCAACCGGTGGGCGCTCACCGCGGCACTCACCCTTTTCGCCACCGCTCTCGCCGTCATGGCCATCACCGGCGACACACACCACTACGGCGTGCTGCTCCCACCACTGCTCGGCGCGGGATACGGCGCCGGCATCGTGATGACGCTCGGCGCCGACTCCATCATGAGCGCCGCCCAGCCGGAGCGCTCCGGAGAGGCGGCCGCGATCCAGGAGACCTCCTTCGAACTGGGCGCCGGCCTCGGCGTCGCCGTCCTCGGCACCGTCCTTGCCGCCGTGTACCGGACCGGTCTGCCCCAGGTGCCAGGCCTCTCTCCCCATCAACGAGCAGAAGCCGGTCAATCGTTCTCAGGCGCCGAGAACGTTGCTCCCGGCCTCCCGCCCCACACCGCGGAGGCGCTGCTGCGTGCAGCACGACAGGTCTACGACCGGGGCTTCACCACCGTGCTGGCCCTCGCCTCCGTCGGTCTGGCCGCCACAGCCGCCATGGCAGCCGTCCTGCTGCGTCCCCCGAAGCGAAGCACCTCGAAAATCTAGGCCAGTGACGGGAAAGGGGTGGGCCCGCCTCGAACGGCGGGCCCACCCCTTTCATCAAAGTGTGCAGGGCCATCTACGTGTACAGCGCGCTCACATGGAGGCGGACGGCGGGTGCCTCTGGTCGGAGGCCGGTGCGGGGGCGTTGCCGGCCTCGAGGAGCTGACGGACGCGCCGGATGCCCTCGTCGCGGGTGTCGGCCAGGTTCAGGACGTCGGTGACACCGGTGACCTCGAAGAGCCGCGCGATACCGGGGTGGTAGGGGCCGGCGAGAACGAAGGGCCGTTGAGCGTTCAGGTGCTCCCCGTGGGCGCGCAGGATCACGTTGAGCTGGGTGCTGTCGGCGAAGGTGAGGCCGGACAGGTCGAGTAGCGTCCCGTCGGTAGGCCCATCGGCGAGGGCACGGGACAACGCGAGCGTCGCCTCGGTGGTGTCTTCGAGGTCCAGCTCGTTGCGGAAGCAGACGACGGTGACCCGGTCCTGTCGGGTGACGTCGATGCTCTGTCTGTCGAAAACCATGCCCAGACCCTCCCACACGTCTGGGAGCATGTGACCGGGGTATGTGCCAGAAATCGTAGGCCAAGGCCGCGGGCGGAGCGGGCCGTTCGGGACGTATCCCCGGGCGGGAAACCTCCCCGGGCAAGGCGGGCGGGGCCGAGAGGGGCGTGGAGCCCGCGCCGCCGGGCAGGCGGAGGAATACCGAAGAAACGAAAGCGGTGACCGAACATGAGCGGGGAAAGGGTCAATGCCGGGATGGGTGTAGCCGAGGCAGTGGAATCAGTGGCGACAGACGAGATCAGCTGTGCGGATGCCCGGTCCACGGTGCGCTCGGCGCTGGTGGAGGTGTGCCGCGGGCTGCCGCGGCCCGAGGCGCAACGCCTGCGTGACGACGCGCTGCTCGTGGCCAGTGAGCTGGCGGCCAACGCCCTCCTGCACGCCGGCGGCGTGACCCGCTTCGGCGTCTTCATAGAGGGTGCGGAGCTGCAGTTGCGGGTGGCGGACGCCAGCCGGGAGGTGCCGCGACGCCAGCAGGCCGAACGGGGCAGGCCGGGCGGGCACGGCTGGATGGTGATCCAGCGCCTGTGTTCGCGCCTGGACGTCGAGGTGGAGGCGGACGGCAAGACGATCACCGCCGTGCTGGCCCTGCCCGGGCCCCTGGCGTCGTCGCCCACTTCTACCGGACTGTGATCTGGGCAACTCACATAGGATGCATGGCTCCCCGAGCTTCGGGTAACCGCAAGCACGCGAGCAGAGCAAGCGCGGACAAAGCAGGACCGGCGCGAGCAGAGCGAGCGAGCAGAGCCAGCAGGAACAGCAGGTCTACGAAAGGGGCGGGACACCATGAGCAGCGTGGCAGTCGACGAGCAGAGGCGGACCACGACCGGGGCGGTCGAGGAGTCTCTGATCGAGCGCGCCTACGCCGACCCTTCCTCGGTCCGCCCCACGGATGCCCGTGAGATCGGTCGGCACTTCTTCGACCGCCTCACCCACCTCGAAGAGGGCACGCGCGAGTACAGCTACGTCCGCAACTGCCTGATCGAGATGAACCTCTCCCTCGTCCAGTACGCGGCCTCCCGCTTCAAGCACCGCGGACAGCAGGAGATGGAAGACATCGTCCAGGTCGGCACCATCGGCCTCATCAAGGCGATCGACCGGTTCGAACTCACCCGCGAAGTCGAGTTCACCTCCTTCGCGGTGCCCTACATCACCGGCGAGATCAAGCGCTTCTTCCGCGACACCTCCTGGGCCGTCCACGTACCCCGCCGGCTGCAGGAAGCCCGCATCGAACTGTCCAAGGCCACCGAGGAACTGCGCACCCGCCTGGGCCGCTCCCCCTCGACCGCCGAACTGGCCGAACTGATGCAACTCGACCCCTCCGAGGTCACCGAGGCACAGAAGGCCTCCAACGGCTACAGCAGCGTCTCCCTGGACGCCGCCGTCTCCGGCAAGGACGACGAGTCCGACACCATGCTCGCCGACTTCATCGGCATCGACGAAGACCGCTACGAACTCGTCGAGAACTTCCACTCCCTCGCCCCCCTCATCGCCGACCTCGACGAACGCGAGCGCCGCATCATCCACCTCCGCTTCGTCGAAGAGCACACCCAGAGCGACATCGCCACCGAACTCGGCTGCTCCCAGATGCACGTCTCCCGCCTCATCAGCAAGCTCATCGCCAAGCTCCGCACCGGCCTGACGGCAACCGAGTAACCCCTCTCGACCGGAGCTCCGTGCCGCCTACCGGCGACCACGGAGCTCCTTTCGGTGCGCCGCGAACACCGACTCCGGGTGGCCGAGAAGGTGGCGCACCGCCCCGCCGGGGAGATCGACGGTGGCGTGTCGACCGGCTCGCTGAACAGGTTGCCGCGCGGCGGTGCGGTCTGACACGTAACTCATGCGCGATTCCTCGGGTACTGGTGGGAATTCCGTCGGGAACCAGGCGTCGGGTGCCGCCGGGGCAGGGCCGAGCGGGCGAGGTCCATCCTCATGTAGTCCGCTGATCAGCGCGGGGCCGTCCGGCCCCAGTCGGCCCCCACTTGAACGCAGGCGCCTCTGCCTCTCGCAGCTCCAAGATCGTCACGGGCGAGCATGACGCCACGTGAGCGCCACCCTCATTCGACGGACACCGTTTTCTGCCACGCGCCCGGCCGCATGCCTGTCGCCTTTCGGAAGAACACCGAGAAGTTCGACGCGTCGGGGAAGCCGAGTGTCTTGGCGCAGCCGGCCGCAGTCAGGCGTTCGTGTGCGAGAAGCCGCTTGGCTTCCAGGACCACTCGATCGACGATGTACGCCTTCGCGGTGCGGCCGGTGACCTGTTGCACCGCTCTTGAGAGGGTGCGGGGCGCATATCCCAGAGTCCGGGCGTAGAAACCGGCGTCGTGGTGTTCCCGGAAGTGCGCTTCGACACTGGCCCTGAACAGTCGAAACACCGGATTGGCCGACCACGCTTCGCCGTGCGGCGGGCGGAGCCGGGCGACGAGGGCGGAGAGCAGGATCTGCGGCAGTTCCGTCGAGGCGTCCGTGGGTGGGACGGATGCTTCGAGCAGGAGATGGTTGCGCGCGGCGTCGACGAACGGCCAGTCGGCGGCAGGGATTTTCCACTGCGCGACCAGGTCCGGGCAGGCGACGAGAGCCCGGGTGACATGGGTGACCGGTGCGGTCGGGACAAACAGCACGACGTGGCCCTCCACGTCGGCGACGTCATCCCACCGGTGCACACGGCCAGGAGCGATCCACACCGCGGACCTCTCCCGAAGCGGGTGCGCGGAGAAGTCCACGACGACCGACCCGTGCCCGGCATCAACGACGGCGAGGACGTGGAAGTCAGCTCGCTGCGTGCCGCCGTCGTTCAGCTCGCGGAGGCGGCCGAACGTGATCGTCTCGACAGCGGCGGCACCGCTCCCGACGGGCTGGTAGGTCATCTGCCGGATCTTGCTCACGTGTCCAGTTTCCACCACCGGGCGACCAGTCGCGCCCATGCCACGGAGGGGGTCGGAGAGGTCCAATTAATGGGACGACACGGCGTCAGAACACCGATCGAGGAGTTTCGATGAGCACGACACAGCAGCCGCTTCTGCCCACTTACGACCACCTTCGTGGGGCGGCCCCGACCTTGGTGTTCCTGCACTACTGGGGCGGTTCCGCCCGCACTTGGGACCTCGTCGTCGACCGCCTTCCGGGGCGCGACATCGTCACGGTCGACTTCCGCGGGTGGAGCCGCTCGAGCAGCCTGCCCGGCCCCTACACGCTCCGTCGGTACGCGGACGACACGCTCGCCGTGATCGCCGACGCGGGCATCACCGACTACGTCCTCGTCGGTCATTCCATGGGTGGCAAGGTCGCACAGCTGATCGCAGCGACCCGGCCCGCCGGTCTTCGAGGGATCGCCCTCGTCGCTTCCGGCCCGGCGAAGCCCGCCGCGAACATCACACCCGAGTACCAGGCAGCCCTCTCCCACGCCTACGACTCCGATGAGTCCGCCGCCGCCGCGCGGGACAACGTCCTCACCGCGACCGAGCTCCCCGCCGCGGTCACGTCGCAGATCGCGACCGACTCGCGTTCCAGCGCCGACGCCGCCCGCACGGAGTGGCCGCTGCGGGGCATCGCGGAGGACATCACCGAGCACACCCGCATGATCAGCGTGCCCGCACTCGTCGTCGCCGGAGAGAACGACAACATCGAGCCCGTCGGCGTACTCCGCGACAACCTGGTTCCCTACCTCTCCGAAGCCGACTTCACGGTGATCGCGAGGACGGGTCACCTGATCCCGCTGGAAGCACCGGTCGACCTCGCCGACGCGATCACAGCCTTCTCGCCGGCCGGCTGACCAGGACGCCGACGCACGCCCACACGCCGACACACGCCCACACAGCGAGCTCAGCCTTCACCAAGGGGGGTACCTGTCCGCCGGCGTCCGCGGACCGACCGTTCGTCGGCGGGCCGCCCGGATCACGTCCCGGCTTGCAGGCGGAGGCCGGCCAGGGTCAGGTCCAGGGCGGCGAGGAACTGGTCGCGGTCGTCGTGCCCGGCGAACTCGTCGACGATCTGGTGCACGAACGGGAAGTCCGTCGCGTCCAGTGAGCGCCACTTCTCGGCGAAGCGGCCGAGGAACACGTCGCGGTCCACTTCGCCGTCGAGCAGTTCCTGGGGGATTTCCATGCCCAGGTCGGCGGCCGTGCCGACGACGACTCCCGTGATCGCCGAAACGGCGTGGAACCGCTGCCGGGGCGTGAGGTCCAGGCGGAGCGTCTGCTCACCGAGCTTCTCGTACAGCCGCAGCGAGTGCCCCTGCACGTCGGTGTTGCGCATGAAGTACGCGGACAGCCAGGGCCGGTCGATCATCGCGTCGAACAGCGTGACGGCCATCGCGCGGAGGTCGGCGATGGGGTCGTCGCTGAGGGGCTGGTCTTCCACGGCGGCCAGGATCTCCCCGATCGCGTGGTCGGTGGCGCGGTCGAGCAGTTCGTCCTTGTTCGAGACGTACCAGTAGATGGTGCCGACACCGGTGCCGAGCCGGGCGGCCAGCGCCCGGAAGGTCAGGGCCGATCCGCCGGCCTCGTCCAGGAGGGCGACGGCTGCGGTGAGGACGGCCTCCATGGAGTGCGAAGCGCGCCTGCGTCCGCGGGCGGGGGCTTCGGCGGGGCGGGTTCGCGAGGCGGTCATGCCCTCCATCCAATCACAATTTGCACGGCATCGAACCGCGTTCTATAGTCGAACGACGTTCCATCATCGAACGATGTTCGTTCATCGAATCGTGTTCCACATCGAGCGTCGTTCGGTGACCGACGCCGCTCGGAGAGGAGGCTGGCCATGACCACGACAACCGAGCCCGCCATAGCCCGCACCCGCACCTACCCGTCGCTGCGCGCGGCGTGGATCCCACTGGCCGCGCTCTGCCTGGCCTTCTTCGTGGAGATGGTCGACAACACCCTGCTGTCGATCGCGCTGCCCACGATCGGCCGTGACCTCGGCAGCGGCACGACTGCCCTGCAGTGGGTCACCGGCGCCTATTCGCTGACCTTCGGGGGTCTCCTGCTGACGGCGGGGTCCATGGCCGACCGCTTCGGACGCCGACGCGTGCTGCTGGTCGGCCTCGCCGCGTTCGGCCTGCTGAGCCTCTGCGTCATCGCCGTCGACTCCGGCGGGCAGCTCATCGCCCTGCGGGCCGGGCTCGGCGTCGCCGCCGCGGCCATGGCGCCCATCACCAACTCGCTCGTCTTCCGGCTCTTCGACGACCAGGCGCTGCGCATGCGCGCGATGACCCTGATGATCGTCGTCGGGATGTCCGGTTTCGTCCTCGGCCCGCTGCTGGGCGGTACCGCGCTCGCCCACGTGAGCTGGCAGTGGCTCCTGCTCATCAACGCGCCGATCGCGCTGATCGCCGCCATCGGCGTGCGGCTCGGCGTCGCCGCCGACCGGCCCGAGGATCTCACCGCGGACCGGCTCGACCTGCCGGGCGCCGCCTTGAGCGTCCTCACCATCGGTCTGGCCTGCTACGCGCTGACCAGCGGTGTCGAGCACGGCTGGCTCTCCGCCACCACGCTCGCGTCGGTCCTCGGCGCCGTGGCCGCGGGCTTCGCGTTCGTGTGGCACGAGCGCCGCAGCAAGGCCCCCATGCTGGACCTCAAGGTCTTCTCCGGCGGTACCGTCCGTGGCGCGGCCATCGCCCAGGTCGGTACGTCCATCGCGATGGCCGGCGTGATGTTCGGACTCATCCTCCACTTCCAGTACGCCTACGGGTGGAGTCCCGTGCGGGCCGGCCTGGCGAACCTGCCGATCATCGTGACCATGATCATCGCGACTCCCCTCTCGGAATGGCTCGCAAAGAGGTTCGGCCACCGCGTCGCCTGCCTGGTGGGCGCGGCCTGCCTGGCCGGCGCTCTGTCCGGCCTCGCCTGGGGTGTGGAGCACGGGTACGCCGCCATCGCGGTCTGCATGGTCGTGATGACCGTCGGGCTGCGCACCGTCATGACGATCTGCGCCATCGCCCTCGTCGAGGCGATGCCGGAGAACCGCACCTCGATCGGCACGGCGCTCAACGACACCGCCCAGGAGGTCGGAACCAGCGTCGGCACCGCGGTGGTCGGCACCCTGATCGCCGCCCTGGTCACCACTCAGCTGCCCGCGGGTTCCTGGAGCGGCGGCCTCGTGCAGTCGTTCTTCCACGGCGAGCGCATCACGTATGCCGCGCTGGCGGTGATCGTCGGCGTGATCGCGGCGGTCGGAGCCTGCACCCTGACCGACTCGCACTCCGTGGAGGAGGCTGCCTGAGCCGCCAGGACCCGTCCGGGCAAGGCGGCGTCGCGCGGACGTACAGGCGACTGCTCCGGCGGGTGTGTACCGAGAGGGCGGGCCGAGCAGCGACGCTCGGCCCGCCCTGACGGTGCGTGAACTCCTCAGTAAGAGGTGTTCTTCTTGCCTCGCGGGTGTGCGCTCCTGCGTCGCGCCGTGGCGACGACACAGGCGACGATCGTGCCTGTCAGTCCTCCGAAGAGCAGGCCGCCGACGGGGTCGTTGTCATCGGCCCACGAGGTGGCGACGGCGATGGCGCACCACACCACGCCGACGGCCAGGGCGACGCGGTCGCCGTTGAGCGTGCGCCAGGCGGACCGGCGATGGGAGCGCTTCGTCAGCCAGATCTCGACGAGGACGAAGACGACGATGAGTGCGAGCCAGAGGAACGTCATCGGGATGCACCTTTCTCCGCAAGAATGTCAGCGGCAGTAGCCGTCGCCCTGCTTGCCCGAGTACTCCCCGGGTTTCCCGTAGCTCTTGATCTTCAGGCACTTCTTGTGGGACTGAGCGATGTTGGCCATCGTGGTGATCGCGGCAACGGTGATGCCGGCGGCCGTGGTGAAGCCGGCGGGTATCGACGCGATGATGGTGGCGGCGAGCCCGCCGCCTAGAGCGATCTTCCGGGTTTCGCTCTTGTTGAAGTAGACCGTTCCGCTGACGATGCCCCAGGTGTAGTGAGGGTCGGCGACCACGGGGAACGCGGTGGTGCCGTTGGTGTCGATACTCTGCACCAACGTGTTGCCCTCCAGCTTGTAGCTGGTGGCGACGTCCTTGCCGTTGGCGTCCTTGGCCCACGGTGCCGAGATGGTTCCCTTGAGCGCGGTGAAGCCCTCTCCGCTGTCCTGGAAGATGTCGTAGCCACCGCTGTCGTTGGCGGCCAGGTGCGCCCCGCTCGGCATCTGGAGGTCGAAACGCTGCTCGGTGGGAGCGTTCTTGTCCTTGAGGGTGACGAGCGTACGGGCACCGCCCTCCGTGGTGGGCTGGACAGCGAGGTCGGTGGAGACGGCGGCGTCGGGATAGACGATGGTCCCGGAGCCGGCCTTCAGGCCCTCGACACCCCTCGTCCGAGACAGGCCGAGCCCGAAGGCCGTGCCGTCAGGAGCCGTGGTTCTGACGTTTCCGGTGGCGTCTTGGGGGGCCTGCACGGTCACCGTGCCGCCCTCGGTCTGCGTGACGCTCCGCGCGGCTACGCCCGGTGCGGCGGAGGAGTCGGCCAAGTCCTGCGTACCAGTGACCCGTTCGATGCCTGCGGCCGCTTTCTGGCCGCGCTGGTCCCGTGTGTCGGCAGCGGCCGTCGGAGCGACGGCGATGACGAGCGAGGTGGCGGTCACTGCGGCGACCAGGCCGGTCGCGGTGCGCTGACGGTGATGCATGAGGCCCTTCCGGTACGACGTTCACTATGCGTCGGCGCATGAACCCGGGGGGCTCCTGCACCAAGATGATCTTGAAGAACTGTGCCTCATGCCGCAGCCAACGTGAACCGGGTTTATCGGATCTAAATAATAAATGGGACCAAAGTCCTCTGCGGGGGACTTTGGTCCCGATGCCGACGAGACGCAGGCCCGGCACGACGCCATGTGAGCCGTCATCCCGACGGCGCTCCGCGGAGCGGACGACGGCTGACGGTGACTTCCGGCCATTCAGCCGACGGTTCGGCGCGGAATTCGCCTTTCCCTGAGCGATAGGCCCAGAAACCGAATTGGTGTGAACGACTGTTCATTTCGGGCCTGTTGAAACTCCTCAGTAGGCCGTGCGTCAGCGCTGTCATGGCCTTGAGCAACCCGGCGCCGTGCATGGCCGCACAGGCCTGTACCTGACCAGCGATGAAATGTGCGCGGAAGACGTCTCCCGACGTTCCGCGGTGCCTCGTCGCGTCCGCGCGCAGGGCCAGTTCCGCCGTCGCCGCGACCACCCCGTCACCCGAGGTCACCACCGGAAGCGGCTCCCCTACTCCCCCGCTGGCCGGAAACCCCTGTCGGGTTCGACCCCGCGGCCGCCACCCCCCGCACCCAACGGCCGAAATGCCTTGGCTCGATAGGGGCCTTGACCATGATGAAATGTGACAGAGAGCCTGTTCGGGGACGGAAGGCCCAGAAGCCTACTCCCGTTTCATCTTCCACTGACGCATGGAGGTTCCATGGACATCGAGATGAACACAGAGATCGAGAGCGACCTCGGTGAACTCGAGGTGCTCGAGATGGACGAGCTGCAAGTCAGCGGTTCGTCCACGGCCTACAACTACATCGCCAAGAACGCGGACCGTTCCTCGGACATACCGGCCGCCTGACCGGTCTGACTGAATCGCTCCGCGAGGGGCTCACAAGTCGAGGTCCGAGCTCCACCCGCTTGTGAGCTCCTTCGGTCCCCGTGGTTCTGGACCCCACAGTCGCGTTCCCGCACCTCGCGCACCCGGTCGGCTGCACCGTCCGGATCAGGACGGATGGCATGGATCTCTTGCTGCTCTTCCCGCCGTTGACGGAGGCGACCCTCTTCCCGTATCTGAGCCTGCCCTATCTCGCCGGCCACGTCCGCCGGGCCGGTTACAGCGCGCATCAGGCCGATCTGAGCATCGAACTCGTCCACCGGCTGCTCGACGGGCCGGCGCTGGAGCGGGAGGCCGCAGCCCTGGACGCGGCGCAGGAACTGCCCGCCTGGTACCGCGCGGCGGTGGCCGACGCCGCCCTGCAGCATCTCGGCGAGATGCGTGACTTCGTCCTGGCGAAGGACCCGGCGCCCCGCCTCGGCCCCGTGCGCGCGGTGCGGCTGGCGCGGCAGTCCGCCCAACTGATGCTGCGCGACTCGGCGTTGTCGCAGGTGTGGGACGACTTCGCCTCGCTCGACCAGGAGGTGCTCCGGCTGTCCGACGTACGGGTCGATTCCCTCGACTTCGCGAGCCGGACCTTGCACGCCCTGCTGACCGAAGCTCTCCACACATCCGCGCCTCGGGCAGTCGGCATATCGGTCGCCTTCTTCAGCCAGTTGGCGCCGGCACTGCTGATCGCCCGATGGATACGGCAGCTCCTCCCGGGCACGCCCATTTGCCTCGGCGGACAGCAAGTCATGCTGCGCCACGACGAATTGGCCGCGATGACCTCCGTACGTACCGCGGTCGACGTACTCTGCGTCACCGCGGGCGAAGAACCTCTGGAGCGTTGGCTGGCCCATCTCACCGGTAAGGCTCCTGGTTCGGACGTGCCGGGAATGAGATGGGTGAACCCCCATGGCGCGACACCCCCCGGCCGGCCGCCCACTCTCCGCTTCAAAGACATCGGCGCACCTGATTACGACGGGCTGAAGGTGCACTCCTATCTCAATGACACCGTCGTCCTCTCCATGGTGTCCTGTGTGGGCTGTTACTGGGGACGCTGCATCTTCTGTTCCTACGGCAACAGATCCCTCGAACGCGGGGCCTACCAGCAGGGTTCGCCGAGACAGCTCGCGGACGCGGTCCGCCGGATCGTGGAGAGCACCGGAATCGACTTCGTGACCGTCGTCGACGAGAACACCAATCTGCGTCTGCTCGCCCGCACCATGCGGCTGGTGCGCGAGAGCGGCCTCCGTGTCCGGTTCAACACCCGCAACCGCCTGGAGCCGATCCTGCTCGACCCGGCCTTCTGCGAGGAGCTGGCCGCACTCGGCTGCGAGGGAATGGCCGTCGGCTATGAGGGCGTCACACAGCGGCTGCTCGACCGACTGGACAAGGGTGTCCGTGCCGCGGACTTCCAGACCATCCTCGACAATCTCGCGGCGGCGGACATCCGGGTCAACTTCTCCGTCATGGGCGGCCTTCTGGACGAGACCGAGGAGGAGGCCGAGGAGTCGCTCCGCTTCCTCGAACGCAACCGCGAGAAGTTCGCCGTCGACGCGTTCGAACTCATGGTGGCCGAGCCGGGAACCCTTCTGGTCGCGGACCCGCAACGCCATGACGTGATCCTGGACGACTCCGACGCCTTCGCCGCCAACCGCGAACTCAACTACTTGGGCGGCAGGTTCGGCAGGCGGCACACCACCGTCGGCGGCCCCGCCCGCCCCGACATGCTGCGCCGGCTGAAGCACGGCATGCGCCGGATCTCCGCGACCGCGGCCGCTGCGGCGCCCACCACCGCGTCCGCCTCCGTCTCCGCATCCGCGTCCGCGTCCGCGGAGGGGCCAGTTGGAGCCGCCGATCAGCGCATGGCACGGCACGGTGCGCTGCGCCCGCACCCCTGGATCCGCTGTGCTCCGCCGAGGTTCGACACCCAAGGCCCGGGCGGTGGTGCGGCCTTGCTGGCCGATCCGGTGCGGGAGCAGGTGTACTCCCTGCCGAAGAGCCACGTGGCCCGCGGCACCGCGCCCGGCGAACCCCTGATCGCGACCAGTGCGCACGGCCGGACCCTGCTCGGCAAACTCGCCGCCGCGGACGTCGGAGTCATGTGCGACGCACCGCGGCCGGCCGCCACCCGCCCGTCACGCTGAAGGAGTCACACGGTGCACATCACCTTGGTCAACATGCCCTGGGCCTCCATCGACTTCCCTTCCCTGGCCCTGGGACTTCTCAAGCGTCGCGTCGCGGACGAGTTCCCGGACAGCCGCGTCGACGTCGTGAACGCCAATCTGGACTATCTCGACTGGATCACCGCACGCGCGGGTCTGACGCGCGAGGAGTACAACTTCTGCTGGGACTCCTATTTCACCGGCTACAGTGAGTGGATCTTCTCCTCGGCCCTGTACGACGACCCGCAGTGGCGCAATGCCGAATTCGCGGACCTCGTGGCGGGTTCGGTGCCGGGAGACATGCTCAACAAGGGGCGGCAACTGCACGCGCTCGCCCCCGAGTACATCGCGTCCCTGGTCGACCGCATTCTCGCCGAGCGGCCCGACGTCGTCGGCTTCTCGACGACCTTCGCGCAGAACAGCGCCGTCCTCGCCGCGGCGCGACTCATCAAGAAGACGGCGCCCGAGGTGTGCGTGGTGCTCGGCGGCGGCAATTGCGACGGCCCGCAGGGGGCGGCGCTCCACCGCGGCTTCCCTTTCGTGGACTACGTCAACCGCGGTGAGGGCGAGGTGTCGTTCACGCGCCTCCTGGCCTGTCTCCGCGACCGGTCGGACCCCGGGGACATTCCCGGGCTCTGCTGGCGCGACGCTGCGGGGGCCTCGCACGCCAACGCCATGAGCGCGGCCCCCCTGCCCGCGTCGGCGCTGGTCACGCCGGACTACACGGACTATTTCGAGCAGCACGCGGCCTCCCGCGCCAGGGCCATGGCCGAGCCGCATCTGGTGCTGGAGAGCTCGCGCGGCTGCTGGTGGGGCCAGAAACACCACTGCACCTTCTGCGGGCTCAACGGTTCGTTCATGGAGTTCCGCAGCAAGAGCCCGGATCATTTCGTCGACGAACTGCTGGCGATGACGGAACGTCACCAGGTGCTCAACGTCGCCGTGGCCGACAACATCCTCGACATGACCTATCTCCGGTCGGTGGTCCCGAGGCTCGCGGAGGCCGCATGCGACCTGCGCATCAGTTACGAGATCAAGTCCAACATGCGCCGCGAACAGCTCGGCTCCCTCGTCGCCGCCGGCATTCACTACGTACAGCCCGGCATCGAGAGTCTCAGCGGCCGCGTCCTGAAAATCATGGACAAGGGGGTGACCGGCTGCCAGAACGTGCGCATGCTGCGCGACGCGGAATCGGTGAGCCTCGGCGTCGTATGGAACTACCTCTTCGGCTTTCCCGCCGAGACCGAAGAGGACTACGACTCGGTCATCGACCAGTTCCCCGCCATCCATCACCTCGCTCCGCCCAACGGAGTCACCCGTATAGCCATCGAGCGCTTCAGCCCCTATTTCAACCGCCCGGAACTCGGCTTCGGCGACCTGCGGCCCGCCGCGCACTACGCGGTGATCTACGACCTCCCGGAGTCCGAACTCCGCGACATGGCCTATGTGTTCGACGCGGCGCACCAAGGCATCTCCACCACGCACGCGGAGCGGCTGGAGAAGGCCGTCGAGACCTGGCGCCACGAGTTCCCCCGCGGCCGGCTGACGCAGTGCGACCTGACGGACTCCATCGTCCTCACCAACACCCGTCCCGGTTTCGCCTGGCGGACGCTGAGCATCGAGGAACCCTGGGAGATGGCCGCCTTCCGGCTGCTGGAACAGCCGTGCACGGGCGATGTGTTGATGAAGAAACTCCGCGAAGGTGAGCACGACATCGCCGCGGAGCACGTGTTGGCCCTGCTGGCCCACTGGCGCACTCTGGGCCTGCTCTTCGACGACGGCGGCCAGACCGTGCACGTCGTTCCGTTCGCGGCCAATCAGGATCTGATGCGCTGGGTGACCCGTGAGGGCAGCCCGGCGCTGGTGCCCGCGCTGCTCGACGACGCGCACAGCCGGACACCGGAAGCGGGCGTGGCGACGGCGACAGGGCTTCGGTGCTGGCGGGAACGCGACGTGGTGACGCGCACCCGGGACGGCATGTTCCTGGGCGAGGTCCGGTACGAGGACACCGCGGTGCAGACCGTGTCGGACCTGGTCGCAGGGGGCACCCGGCACGTCGCGCTGCCCGAGCCCGTCGTCCTCGTCCCCGGAGATCCCGAGAGCGATCGGACGGCGGTCCGGGGGCTCACCCATGTACGGGAGTTGACCGGACACGGCGTCTCCGTCGACTGGGATCTGGACCTCGGCACCGACATCGGACAGTGGCGGCTCTTCAGCCACCTGTATCCGCCGCGTTCAGTGGCCGGAACCGACGGTGACGCCGTCCTCGACCAGTGGCGTGCCACGTTCCACATGAACAAGTGCGGCTACCGGCGCGGCGTGGGCTTCGTCGAGGTCACCGACTTGCGCCACGGGACGCAGCGGCGCGTCGTCATGCGCAAGGTGCACCAGGGCAAGCTGGCGTCGCTCCTGGACGGCGCCGCGGTCTCGGACTTCCGGCAGCGGGAGATCGAAGCGTTCGTGAAGGCCGGTCTCGTTCACCGGGTCGGCTCCGGTCTCTGGTGGCTGCCCTCCCGCATCTCCCGCTGGCCGGTCGTGCGCTGAAGAGGACAACCGCCGGCGGAGGACCGGCGCCGGCCACCGTCGTCAGCAGAGGGGAATCGACCACCATGCCTCAGGGCGAAGCCGCCGCGCCGCTGCGCGCCCTCAACGCGGCCGAATGGGACCGCACTTACGGCTCCGCCGTCGCCGGCTGGGACGAGGAGCCGCCGCCCGTGCTCGGCGAGATCCTCGCCGAGCACGCCCCGCCCCCGGCCCGCGTGCTGGACGTCGGCTGCGGGCTCGGCACCACGGCACGGTGGCTCGCCGACCGCTCCTACACCGTGACGGCCTGCGACTTCTCGGCCCGGGCGGTCGAGGCCGCCCGGCGTCGCACGCCGGCCGGTTCCGCGGTGCGCTACGAGGTCCTCGACGTCACCGACCACACTCCCCCGGACCCGTACCCGGTGGTCCTCGACCGCGGTGTGCTGCATACCCGTCCCACGCGCCACGAGCGTCGTACGTTCGCCGCGGCGATGGCCCGGATGTGCCGTCCCGGCGGGCTGTGGGTCCATGTCGGGGCCGCCGCCCTCAGCGAGGAGGACGCCCTGGACCAGTCCGCTGGGCCGTCCTGGACCACCGAGGAGACCTTCCGCGACACCGTGACGCCCTGGTTCACGGTGCTCGACCTCCGCGTCGCGGATTTCGGCCGCCGGAAGGGCATCACGGACTGGCCCGCCCGGTACGCCGTGCTCCGGCGGAAGGAGAACTGACACCGCCCGCACCGCACCGCCTGCTCGGTCCTCCCCGCGCGCCTACTTCCCGCGCAGCAGCGCGCACACGAAGTTCTCCTCCACGGTCCGCAGCCGCGCCAGCAGCTCCGGCTTGTTCGTCTTGTTGATCTGGGTGGTGAGGGAGACGGTCAGCGACCGCTTGCCGTCCGGGGTGGCGGCGATCAGCTGCGTGTAGCCGGGGAAGTTGCCCGTATGGCCGTACACGACGCCGCAGCGCGTGCTGTAGCGGAAGAGGGCGAGACCGGCCTTGTTCTGCCCGGGGCCCGCGGGCTCGGACGCGCCGTTCACCCAGTGCAGCTGCTGGTCCCGGGTCCGGTCGGAGATCAGCTTTCCGCCCGCGTAGCCCCGGATGAAGGCCGTCATGTCCTTCGGTGTCGAGATGATCCCGCCCGATGCCCACACGCCCGACGCGCTCAGCACCTCGCTGATGTCCTCGGGCGGGTTCGACGGGGTGACGTCGTACCCGTGCATGTACGGCTCGGGGATCCGGTAGCCCTGCGGCAGACTGGTGCCGCGCAGGTTCAGTGGGCGGTACACGAGCCGGTCGAGCAGCGCCTCGTAGCGCTGTCCCGTCGCCGCCTCGGCCATCAGGGCCACGGCGATGTTGTCGGAGTTGGAGTACGCGTACCGGGATCCCGGGCGGAATGCCGGCGGCTCGTCGGCGACGAAGTCCAACAGCCGTCGCGAGTCGAAGGGGCGGCGCGGATCCTCGGTCACCAGTTTCAGGAACTCCGGGTTCGTGCTGAAGTCCGGCAGGCCGCTGGTGTGGTTCAGGAGCTGGCGCAGCGTGATCCGGTGCCAGGCACGCGGCTGCCGGGGAAGCACCTTGCCGATGGTGTCGTCCAGGCGCAGCTCGCCGCGGTCCACGAGCCGCAGGGCGACGGCGCCGCTGTACGCCTTGGCCGTACTGGCGATGCGCATGTGGTCGGTGACCCGGATCGGGCGGCCGGAGCCGGTCTCGGCGACGCCGGCCCGGTACACCTCGGTGCGGGACCCGCGCTTGAGGACGGCGATCGCTCCGGGCGGGCCGTCGGGCGCGGTGGTCAGTTCCCGCAGCTGCCGGCGCAGTGCGCGGCTGTCGTCGGCGGGGTCGGGGGCCTGGCCGGCCCGGGCTGGGGCCTGCACGAGCCCGGTGACACAGGCGGCGGCCAGCAGGGCGACGAAGGGGAGGCGGACCTGCGGTGATCGGGGAAGCGGCACGGGATGGCTCCTGGAGCGGCGGCGCGGGAGGACGGGCGTCCAGCTTCACCCGGTGGTCGGGAATCCGCGCGCGGCTCTGCTCCATCCGGCCGTGAGCCCCGTCGTACGGGGGCGGTGCGCGGGCCCGCGCCGAGCCCGGCCCCGTCCCGCTCAGCCCACCACCGTGACCCGCACCCCCAGGTCGCCCAGGGCCGACAGCTCCCCCGTGGGTGCGTGGGAGTCGGTGATGAGGGTGTGCACGTCGGCTGCCGGGCAGATCTTGGCGAAGGTGGTCCTGCCGATCTTGGAGTGGTCGGCGACCACGACGGTGCGGCTGCCGTGGGCGGCGAAGGCGCGGTCGGTCGCGGCCTCCAACTGGTCGTACGTGGTGCAGCCATGGGCCGCGCCGATGCCGTCCACGCCGAGGAAGGCGATGTCCGTGTGGTGATCGGCGAGGGTCTTCTCGGCGATGGGGCCGACGAGCTCGTAGCTCTGGCTGCGGGCGGTCCCGCCGATCACGATCAGCGTGACGTGCGGGCGGAGCACCAGGTTGGCCGCGATGTTGACGGCGTTGGTGACGATGGTGACCGGGCCCCGGTCGGCGAGGATGCGGGCCACTTCGGTGGTGGTGGTGCCGCCGGTGAGGCCGACGACCGCGCCGTCGGGCACGAGGGCGGCGGCGGCCCGCGCGATGGCCTGTTTCTGCGGGGAGCGCTGGTCGGCGCGGTGCTGGAGGGGGAGCTCGATGCTCGATCCGCTGGGGAGCGCGCCCCCGTGCGTACGGTCGAGCAGCCGCTGCTCGCTCAGGTGCCGCAGATCGCGGCGGACCGTGGCCTGCGAGACGCCGAGCAACCGCGCGAGCTGTGTCACGTCGGCGCTGCCCTGCGCGGCGACGTGGTCGAGTATCCGCGCGTGGCGGTCGCTTCTGAGCACGCGGTGAGCATAGCCCTGACGAGCACGTTCGCTCATGGATCGCACACAATTCACGCGTGACCATGCACGGTTGGGCGGTGATTCGAGCAAAACCGATCCCTTGACATGGCTGAAGGGGATCGATTTACTCCCTGGCAACGCCGGTGTCGAGCACGCGGCGCAGAGGTACGCCCAGCCGGTAGTTGGCCTTCGCCATGAGCCCGGACTGAGTCGCCAGGGCCCCTTCGCGGGTTCCGAGGCGGGGCCGTGCCCCCCACAGCTGGAGCTCACCGATGAGCCTCAATCATGTTGTGCGCAGGTGTATGACGGCGGCCGCGGCCCTTACGGCCACCGCGGCGGCCTGCCTGCTCGCCCCCTCCTCCGCGGCGGCCGGTCCGTCGGCCGTCGAACTGCCCTCCCCGCGGGCCGGTTTCGACTACCAGATCGGCGGCGCCTACACCCCGCCCGCCGGCGTGCGGACCGTCAGCCGCGACCGCGGCGCCTCCCCCGTCGACGGCCTGTACAACCTCTGTTACGTCAACGCGTTCCAGGCCCAGCCGGGCGCCGAGCGGGAGTGGGACCCCGACCTGCTGCTGCGGGACGCGAACGGTGACGTCGTCTACGACGGCGACTGGGGCGAGGCCGTCCTCGACATCCGTACCGCCGACAAGCGCGAGCGCATCGCCGCCAAGGTCAACGGGTGGATCGACTCCTGCGCCGACAAGGGCTTCCAGGCCGTCGAGCCCGACAACTACGACACGTACACCCGCTTCCCCCACCAGCTGAAGGCGGGCCAGGCCAAGGCCTTCATCGCGCTGCTGTCCGCGCACGCCCACGCCGAGGGGCTGGCCATGGCGCAGAAGAACACGCCGGACCTGGCCGCCGACCGCGAGGAGACCGGCCTCGACTTCGCCGTCGCCGAGGAGTGCGGGGAGTGGGACGAGTGCGGGAAGTACACGGACGCGTTCGGTGATCACGTCCTCGTCGTCGAGTACTCGGCCGACGGTCTGCGCAAGGCCTGCGCGGGCTGGGGCGACCGGCTGAGCATCGTCCGCCGTGACGTCGGCGTCTCGCCCGCGGGCGGCAGCGGGTACCTCCGGCAGACCTGCTGAGCTCGACCGCCGGGGTGCCGGCCGCCGGGGTTCCGGACGTCCCGGAACCCGGCGTACCCGCCACTCGCCCCTCTCCGCCTCGCGCCCGACCCTCTGGAGGTAGTGATGTCAGCAGTCCCCCGCGCGCCCGGCGCCCTGACCCGGCGCGGTGTGCTGCGCGTCGGCGGTGCCGGTGCGCTCGCGGCGGCCGGCGGCGGCCTGGCCGGCTGCGCGGCGGGCGCCGCCGACGGAGCGGGTGACGACGGCCGCGTCACGATCCAGATGTGGCACGGCCAGAACGACACCGCGGCGAAGGTCATCAAGAGTCTGGCCGCGGAGTTCGAACGCCTCCACCCCGACATCCGCGTGGACATGGGCGGCGGAGTGCTGGCCGACGCCATGCTGCAGAAGGTGACGGCCGCGCTCGCCTCCGGCGCCTACCCCGACATCGCCTACGTCTTCGGCTCCGACCTCGCCAGCGTGGCCCGGAGCCCGCAGGTGGTCGACCTGACCGAACAGGTGCGGCGGGGACCGACGCCGTGGCGCAACTACCACGCGCCGGCCCGCGAGGCCGTCACCGTCAACGGCCGGGTCCGCGCGGTGCCCGCCCTCCTCGACGCCCTGGCCGTCGTCTGCAACAAGAAGGTGTTCGCCGAGGCCGGGGTCGAACTGCCCGAGGCGGGCTGGACCTGGCGGGAGTTCACCGACACCGCGCGCCGCCTCACCGACGCCGCCAAGGGGCGGTTCGGCACCGGCTGGCCCGGCACCGGCGACGAGGACACCGTGTGGCGGCTGTGGCCGCTGGTGTGGGACCTCGGCGGGGAGGTGATCGCGGAGGACGGGCGGAGCATCGGCTTCGAGAAGGAAGGCGTCCGCGCCCTGGAGGTCGTCAAGGAGCTGGCGGACGACAGAAGCGTCTACATCGACCCCAAGCCCGGCAGCGAGCAGATGTACCAGGTCTTCCTCTCCGGCCGGATGGGCATGGTGCCGACCGCCCCGTGGCAGCTGCCGGACATCGAGCAGGCCGAGGTCGACTACCACGTCGTCCCGCTGCCGACCTTCAGCCGCCGCCCCATGACCATCTCCGGGCCCGACACCTGGACGCTGTTCGACAACGGCGCCGCCCGGGTGAGGGCCGCCCGCACCTTCGTCACCTGGCTGACCCAGCCCGCCCAGGACAGCCGCTGGGACGTGGAGGCGGGGAGCCTGCCGCTGAGCCGTCGCAGCGAGGACCGCCCGGCCTGGCGCGCGCACGCCGCCCGTACCCCCGGCCTTTCCGTGTTCACCGAGGCGGTCGCCTCGGCCCGCGTACGCCCCGTGCACCCGGCCTACCCCCGCGTCTCGCGCGCCCTGGGGCAGGCCGTCGTCGCCGTGCTGCTCGGCCGCAAGAGCCCCGCCGACGCGGTGCGTTCCTGCGCCGAGGAGTCCAACGCCGCTCTGCTGATACCGCGTTGAGGACCTGACATGCCCCGACTTCCCGCACCACTGACCCTACCGCAGCAGTCGAGTGAACCCCAGCGTTCCGAAGAGCCTCAGGACTCCCGGCGTCGGAAGGAGCCGCACCATCGGCCGGAGCCGCGCGCCCTGCGCCGGCGACGCCGCGGGGAGGCGGCCACGGCCTGGGCGTTCGTCTCGCCCGGCGTGCTCGTCATCCTCGGCCTGAGCGTGCTGCCGGTCATCTGGTCGCTGCTGCTGTCCTTCCAGGCCAACGACCTTGTCACGCCCAGCCGTTGGGTGGGCCTCGACAACTACCACGCCCTGCGCCAGGACCCGAACTTCCACCAGGCCGTGCGGAACACCGTCCTCTACACGGTGCTGTACGTGCCCCTCAGCATCGCCATCGGGCTCGGCCTGGCCCTCGCGCTCAATCGGCGCATCCGCTTCGTCGGGCTCTACCGGACGCTGTTCTTCGTCCCCTTCGTCGTCTCCGCCACCGCACAGGGCGTGCTCTTCTCCTTCATCCTCGACCCGGAGTTCGGCGCGGCCAACTCGCTCCTGCACCACCTGGGCATCTCCCCGCAGGGCTTCCTCAGCGACCCCTCGCAGGCGCTGCCTCTCCTGGTCGTCATCACCCTGTGGAGCGGTACGGGCCTGTGCACGGTCATCTATCTGGCGGCGCTCCAGGACGTCCAGCAGTCCCTGGTCGAGGCCGCCCGGCTGGACGGTGCCGGGCGGGCGCAGATCCTGCGGCACGTGACGCTGCCGGCGCTCACCCCGGTGAGCGTGTTTTTGCTGCTGTGGCAGACCATCCAGTCGCTCCAGGTCTTCGACCTCGTCTACGTGACCACCAAGGGCGGGCCCCTGGGCTCGACCACCGTGATCGTCTACTTCATCTGGGAGCAGGCCTTCAAGGAGTTCACCGCCGGGTACGGAGCGGCCGCCGCCTACGTGCTCGCCCTGGCGCTGCTGCTCGCGGCCCTCGTGGTGCGCGTGGTCCGCCGCGAGCGCACCCCTCGTACGAAAGCAGCCACCTCATGACCGCGACCACCACCGAGCCGTCACCGCTCAGCTCCCGTCCGACGGCCCTCCCCACCGCGCGGCGCCGGCCCCGGCTTCCGTTCAGCGGCCGGCATCTGCTGCTCGCGCCCCTGGCCGCGCTGTTCGCCCTGCCCCTGGTGTGGCTCGTGCTCAGCTCGCTGATGAGCAACGCCGAGATCAACCGCTTCCCGCCGGCGCTCTGGCCCTCCAAGATCGACCTGGGCGGGTACACCTACGTCCTCGGCAACGCCATGTTCCCGCGCTGGCTGCTGAACTCGGTGATCGTCTCCGCGGTCGCCGTCACCTCCAACCTGGTGTTCGGGGTGCTCGGCGGCTACGCGTTCGCCCGGATGCGGTTCGCCGGTTCGCGGGTGCTGCTCGTCCTGATGATGGCGACCATGGCGATCCCGTTCCAGCTGACGATGATCCCCACCTTCCTGGTGATGAAGAAGCTCGGGCTCATCGACACGCTCGGGGCGCTGATCGTGCCCGCGCTCGTCACGCCGTTCGCGGTGTTCCTGCTGCGGCAGTTCTTCCTCTCGCTCCCCCGCGAGCTGGAGGAGGCCGCGTGGATCGACGGCTGCTCCCGGCTGCGGGTCATCCGGTCGATCGTCCTGCCGCTGGCGAGGCCGGCGCTCTCCACCGTCGCCGTACTGACGTTCCTCACCACATGGAACGACCTGACCTGGCCGCTGATCGCCATCAACCACGACACGCAGTACACGCTGCAACTGGGTCTGACCACCTTCCAGGGGCAGCACCACACCCGGTGGTCGGCGGTGATGGCGGGCAACGTCCTGACGGTCCTTCCGGTCCTCGTCGCGTTCCTCCTCGCGCAGAAGGCCTTCATCCGCTCGGTGACCTCCAGCGGCCTGAAGGGGTGATGGCGCCTCTTGCGATTCGGGGCTGACCGTCGACTCGGGTACGTCTGTGCGCCCGCCCTCCGCCCTCCGCCCTCCGTCACCTTCCGCCCGTCCGCCCGTCCGAAGGACAGCGATGCCCACCCCGTACGACCTGCTCGTCATCGGAGACGCCAACCCCGATGTCATCCTCGGCCCGCTCACCGAACCGCTCGCCTTCGGCCAGCGCGAACAGCTCACCGACTCCGGATCGCTCGTCGTCGGCGGCTCCGCCGCGATCATGGCCTGCGGGGCCGCCCGCCTCGGTCTGCGCGTGGCCTTCGCGGGCCGTGTCGGGGACGACGACGCGGGCCGTTACATGCGCGACGCCCTCACCGCGCACGGCGTCGACACCCGGGCCCTGACCCTGGACCCCGACCGGCCCACGCCCCTGACCGTCGTCCTCACCCGCGGTGACGACCGCGCCATCCTCACGGCGCCCGGCACCCTCACCACCACCAGCGGCCGGGACGTCCCCCGCGAGCTGCTGTCCGGCACCCGGCACGTCCACGCGGCCTCGTACTTCCTCCAGCCGAGGCTCGCCGACGACCTGCCGGAGCTGCTGCGCGCCGCCCGCGGCCACGGTGCCACGACGTCCCTTGACACTCAGGACGACCCGTCCGGACGCTGGGACGGGGCCGCCCTCGACGCGGCCCTGGAGCAGACCGACATCCTGCTGCCCAACGCCCGGGAGGCCATGCACCTCGCGGGCCCCGCCGCCGACACCCCGCAGCGGGCCGCCGCGCTCCTCGCCGATCGGGTCCCGCTCGTCGCCGTCAAGAACGGCGCGGACGGCGCCCTGTGCCACGACGGACGCTCGCTGATGAGCGCACCGGGCATCGCCGTGACGCCGACGGACACGGTCGGCGCCGGTGACAGCTTCGACGCCGGGTTCGTCGCCGCCACGCTCCGCCGTCAACCTCCGCACCGGGCACTGCAGTTCGCGGCCGCGTGCGGAGCCCTGTCCACGAGGGCCCTGGGCGGCACGGCCGCCCAGCCCACCTGGGACGAAACCCTCGCCCATCTCTCTGCCACCGGAGCACACGCGTCATGACCCGACCCAAGATCGCCTTCATCGGCGCCGGAAGCGTCGTCTTCACCCAGGGACTGCTCGCCGACCTCTTCGCCTTCCCGGAGCTGAAGAACGCGCACATCGCCCTGCACGACATCGACGCCGAGCGGCTGGCCACCGCCGAGGGCGCGGCCCGCCACATCGCGCGCGAGCTGCGCGCCGGTCCCCGCATCAGCGCCCACGCCGACCGCAGGGAAGCCCTGGACGGCGCCGACTTCGTCATCAACATCGTGCAGATCGGGATGGGCGAGTCCACGCGTACGGACTTCGACGTGCCGGCCCGGTACGGGGTGCGGCAGACCATCGGCGACACCCTCGGCGTCGGCGGCATCTTCCGCGCGCTGCGCACCTTCCCGTTCCTGAAGCGGCTCGGCGCGGACATCGCCGAACTCTGCCCCGACGCCTGGCTGCTCAACTACACCAACCCCATGGCCATGAACGTCCAGTACCTCACCGAGGCCACCGGCCTGACCAAGGTGGTCGGCCTGTGCCACTCGGTGTACTGGACCATGCAGGACCTGGCCAAGCTCGTGGGCGTCCCGTACGAGGAGATCACCTACCGGGCCGCCGGCGTCAACCACCAGGCGTGGGTGCTGCGTTTCGAGCACGAGGGCGCCGACCTCTACCCCCGTCTCGACGAACTCATCGCGCAGGACGGGCAGTTGCGGCGCCGGGTGCGGGTCGACATGTACCGGCGGCTCGGCTACTACCCGACCGAGACCAGCGAGCACTCCTCGGAGTACGTGCCCTGGTATCTGCACCACGACAGCGAGATCGAACGGCTGCGGCTGCCGGTCGGCGCCTACCTCGGCATCGTCGACGAGAACGTCGCCGAGTACCGGCACACCCGCGACGCGCTCGCCGACGGCGCACCGCTCGCCGTCGAGGGCACCATGGAGTACGCCCCGCAGATCATCCACAGCATGGTCACCGGTACGCCGCACACCGTCTACGGCAACGTCCCCAACCACGGCCTGATCGACAACCTGCCGGCCCACGGCGTCGTCGAGGTGCCCTGCCTGGTCGACGCGGCGGGCATCCAGCCGACCCGCGCCGGCGCCCTGCCGCCGCAGCTGGCGGCGCTCAACCGTACGTATCTGAGCATGAACGACCTCGTCGTCCGTGCGGCCGTCGACGACGAGCCGCGCCACATCCGCCACGCGGCCATGACGGACCCGGCCACGGCGGCGGCCTTGACGGTAAATCAGATCTGGCGGCTGTGCGACGACATGGTGCGGGCGCACTCGGATCTGCTGCAGCCGGCGCTGCGGGTGACGCTGATGGACGACTGAGTCCGGGGGACGACCGGGCAGCGCGGGTCGCCGCGGCGCCGGCTGCCCCGTCCCCACCCCTGACCGTCGCACCGCCCTCCCCTCCCACCCCCGTGCCTGCCCCCTCTCACTCCGTACAGGAAGCGACTTTCATGCCCCGCACGCCCGCCGCATCCCCGGCCTCCTCATCCCCCGCATCCCTCACGAGCCAGGAGATCGCCACTCAGCCGCAGTGCTGGAAGAACGCGCTCGGGCTCCTGCCCGACGTCGCCCCCGCGCTGCCGACGAGGGGTGAGCACGTCGCCGTGATCGGCTGCGGGACCTCGCTCTTCATGGCCCAGGCCTACGCCCACCTGCGCGAGGACGCCGGGCACGGGCCCACCGACGCCTTCCCCGCGTCGGCCGCCCGGCTGAGCCGGCGCTACGACCGGATCATCGCCCTGACCCGCTCGGGCACCACCACCGAGATCCTCACCGCGCTCGCCGGCGCCGACCCGGCCGCCCGCGTCACCACGATCACGGCGGTGCCCGACTCACCGGCCGCGCGCGTGGCCCACGACGTCATCGCGCTGGAGGAGGCCGACGAACGCTCCGTCGTCCAGACCCGCTACCCCACGACCCAACTGATCCTTCTCATGGCCCACTTGGGCCACCCGGTCGAGCGGGCACAGGCCGACGTCGAATCCGCGCTCGGTGCCCCGCTCGACCCGGAACTGCTGAGGGCCGAGCAGATCACGTTCCTCGGCGAGGGCTGGCAGGCGGGGCTCGCCCACGAGGCCGCCCTCAAGGTGCGCGAGGCCGCGGCCCACTGGACGGAGTCCTACCCGGTCCCGGAGTACCGGCACGGTCCCATCGCCGTCGCGGGCCCCGGCCGGGCCGTGTGGAGCCTCTCCCCGCTGCCCGCGGAACTCGCGCAGCGCATCGAGGGCACCGGTGCCCATCTGCGGCGACCGGAGATGGACCCGCTCGCGGAACTCGTCCTCGCACAGCGCCTGGCCGTACGGCTCGCCGAGGACGCCGGGCGCGATCCCGACCGCCCGGCCCATCTGACGCGGTCCGTGGTCCTGGCCTGACCGGGGCCCGCCCCGCGCCCGGCGTCCTCCGCGTCCGTGTCCCCTCCTGCTCTCCTGCTCTCCTGCCCCCGATCCCCCGTCCGCCCGAACCCGGAGCTCACACCATGCCTCTGGTCAGCCCGTACGACATGCTCCACAGCACCTTCGCCGCGGTGGGCGCCTTCAACGTGGCCCTCATCGAGCAGTTGGAGGCCATCCTCATCGGTGCCGAGCGGGAACGGCTGCCGGTGATCGTGCAGATCAGCGAGAACGCCGTCGCCCACCACGGCTCCCTGGGCCCGCTCGCGGCGGCGGCCCGCACCGCTCTCGGCGACGCGTGCGTGCCCGCGGCCCTGCACCTGGACCACGCCACCCGCCCCGACCTGATCGAGGAGGCGGTCTCCCTGGGCTTCACGTCCGTGATGTACGACGGCGCCGCGCTCTCCTGGCAGGAGAACGTCGCCCACACCCGCCGCATCGCACGCCACTGCCGGGAGCACGGCGTGTTCCTGGAGGCGGAGCTCGGTGAGATCGGCGGCAAGGACGGCGCGCACGCGCCCGGGGTGCGCACCGATCCCGGCGAGGCGGCGCGGTTCGTGGCGGACACCGGCGTGGACGCCCTCGCGGTGGCGGTCGGCACGTCGCACCACATGACGGAACGCACCGCCCGACTCGACCTGGAGCTCGTACGGGAGTTGCGGGCGGCGGTGCCGGTGCCGCTCGTCCTGCACGGTTCGTCGGGCGCCGACGACGCGACACTGGCCGCGGCGGCGACGGCGGGGATCCGCAAGATCAATATTTCGACGCACCTCAACACGGTCTTCACCGCGGCGGTGCGCGATGTGCTGATGTCCGGGCCCGAGGTCGTCGATCCGCGGCGCTATGTGGGCCGGGGACGTGCGGCGATGGCGACGGAGGTGGCCAGGCTGCTGCGGCTCTTCGCCTCTTAGGTGCCTGCCGTAGATTGACGCCATGTCTTCTGCACTTGTGGTGGGTTACGACCCAGAGGCGATTCCCGGAGCCGACGCGGAGGGCCTTCGTCAGGCCCTGGACCAGGAACTGGCCCGGTTCGGGGAGCACGGCATCGACGCGGCCATGGCGCTGGTCGTGTACGGCGAGACGGCCGAGCCCACACTCGTCGCGTCGCTCACCGAGCGGGCGTGGGACGTGGTGGTCGTCGGCGCGGGGATACGCAGGACGGAACAGTTGCTGCCGCTCTTCGAGCAGACGGTGAACCTGATACGGCGTCATGCGCCGCAGGCGGCGGTCGCGTTCAACACGAGTGGCGGGGACAGCGTGGAGGCGGCTCAGCGCTGGCTCTGAGAGTGCCGTGTGTCAGAGGGGGCGTGCTGGGGGGCGGGCCGGGCGGGCTGTCATTGCGGTGAGTGCCCCGCGCACCCGATGCGCTCCAGGGCCTTGCGGGCGGCGAGGTAGCCGGCGACCTTGAACGCCAGCTCGTGGGAGCCGAACGCGTCGGCGCGGGCACGCCGCAGCACCACCCGCGTGGCGGTCACGATTCCGTGTTCGGGCAGGCTCAGTTGTTCCTGGATGCCGGCGGCCGCGGCAGCGAAGAAGCGGGGCAGGTCATCGGCAGGTTCGTACTCCACCGTCAGCCCGCTGGCCGTCTGAAAGACGAAGCCCTCGGCCGCGGGCTCGAAATCGACATCGATCTCCGCGAATTGCGGCGCGCAGTTCTGCCGTCGATGCAGCACGCGCACGCCGCGGATCGGATACGGCGGAAACCGGGGCGACTCTGACGTCATACCGGAACGCTACCCAAAGAGGCCGCGGGCGATGGCACCTTGCAGGAGGACTTGTCCGTTCGAGAGACGACCGCGTCAGGACAGCTCCTCCGCGAGGAGGTCCATCAGCAATCCGTCCTGCCAGGCGCTGGTCCGGTGATCGCGCCAGTACGCTCGCATGATTCCCACGGGCTTGAAGCCGACCTTGGTGTAACAGCGGATCGCCGCGGTGTTGGCCGCGGCGGGATCGATGGTCAGCCGGTGATGGCCGCGTTCTCCCACCAGCCACCGGGCCAGTGTGCGCACCGTATCGGCACCGAGTCCCTTCCCGTGGTGCGTGGCCGTCAAGAAGACGTCGATGCCTGCGCGACGGAACTCGGGATCGGTCTCTTCGTCGTACTGGACGGCGCCGATGACCTCACCCTCGAAGACGACGGCCAGCATGTCCTCGTAGTCGTCCGGGGGCGACCACCACGCCGCGACCTCCGGTTCGCGTACGACCCTTGCGAGGATCTCGGTATCACCCTCGGTCACGGTCCGCAGTACGACCTTGTCCCCGTAGAGCTCCATGCCTTGATTCTTCCTTCCCGCACTGGGTCCTCGATGCATTGCTGAAGGGGGCCGGCGTCGCCGGGTGCCTCAACTCGGCTTGACCGCCAGCGTCGCGAAGTAGTGCGACATGTAGGGGGCGGACGCGTTGGACTGGTGCGGCGCCTCGGTGAAGCCGGTGAGGACGAACCCCGCGGCGAGTTGGCCGGCGATCTGGTCGGTGAGGGTGTGGCTGTATTCGAGTGGGGCCTCCGCGCCGAACTTCTCGGCGCGTTCCTCGGCGGAGTAGTGCGTGACGTCGCTGTAGGGCAGCTTGTGCACGACGTTCAGCTCGCCGCGTTGGTCGAGCGCCTCGTGGTCGAACAGATACACATCAGGGTTGAGGAAGCCCGCGAGCAGAGTTCCGCCCGGCCGCAGGACGCGGAAGCACTCACGCCACACCGACGCGATGTCCGGTACGAACACGTTGGAGACCGGATGGAAGACCACGTCGAATGTGGCGTCGCCGAAGGCGCTGAGGTCGCGCATGTCGCCCAGGACGGTGCGCAGTTCGAGTCCGTCGCGCGCCGCCACCAGCTGGTCCTGGCCGAGCTGGCGGGGTGAGTTGTCGAATACGGTGACGCGTGCCCCTGCGGCGGCGAGGACCGGCCCCTGCTGACCGCCACCGGAGGCCAGGCACAGCACGTCCTTGCCGGTCAGGTCCGTCGGCAGCCAGGAGCGGTCGACCGGCTGATGCCCGATGAGCACCATCGACCAGTCGCCCCGCCGGGCGCGCTCGACATCCTCGGCGCTCACCGGCCTCGACCACTCGTTGCCCTCCTGGACACACTTGTCCCAGGCCGCCCGATTATGGGCAATCGGTGCGGGGTGGGGGCTCAACGAAATTAGCGGTCGCCGAGGTGTTCAGGGACTGGACGGGTGGCTCGATGGGTGGTCGTGCGGCAAGTGGTCGCAGGGCGTACGAGCCGGTTGTGCGGTTCCTGGGCCGCCCCCTCAACCCACCACGCCGGGCGCGGTGGCGGCCGTGGACGCATCCCCGGCTGACCTCAAAGTGCAGTACCCGCACGGGCCGGCCTGGCGCTGCGCTTCGGCCGGAACGTTCGCGTCGATCTCGGCCAACGCCCTGGCCCCGTCACCCATCACGTATTCGGCGGTGTCGTAGGCATCGTGGAGCACGGCGCTCAAGCCGGCCTCGCGGACAACGGCCTTACGCCGAGCCACTGTTCCGCGCCGTAGGCCTCGTACCGCTCCTCCTCATGGAAGCCCAGTCTCGACGCCAGGCGCATCGAGCGTGTGTTGGCGGCCTGCGTGGCGAGCACCACCGGTTCACCCGGAAGCGCGGCGCCGAGCCAGTCGAGTGCCGCCGTGCATGCCTCGGTCGCGTACCCGTGGCCCCACGCCTCCGGCAGGAACAAGTAGCCGAGTTCGACCCTCCCGGCGGCCTGACGAAGATGGCCCGTGTCCCTGTAGAGGGTGACCTGGCCGATGATCGCTCCGTCGAGATCGATTATGAATCTCCCGGGACGTCGGCCGGGTGGTCCCGGCATCTCACGTTCCAACTGGTCACGCGATTGCGGTCCGCCGAGGTAGTGGCCCACCTCGGGCGATGCCAGCAGGTCTATGAGCGCGGCACGGTCCCCGGGCTCCGGCTCACGGAGCACGAGCCTCTCGGTCCTGATCGGAGCAGGGGGCCAGGCGACGGGGCCGAGCTCAGTCATGCCGAGCAGCCAATCACCTGGCCTCGTGGCGATCAAGGCTTTCGGAGCACCGGTCACGTCGTACCGCTGAACACGACTCGCGCCCCATCCGTATCCAGAAGCCGTACACGGCTCCGGGAGCCATTCGTTCCAGGAGGCATACGCGGCTCCAGGCGCCGCGTACGGCCCGGCACCCGTCGGTGATCGCACCACCCGGTACCCGCACAGGAGGCGACGAGTTGAGGCACAAGCGAATATCCAGGCGCAAGGCCGTCCTGACAGGAGCTGCCGCGATGAGCGTCCTGACGGCAGGCCTCCTGTTGCAGCACGCCGACGCCTCCCCAACCAGGAAGCCCGGGGCCGCCCCCGCCGAAAGGATGAGCGGCGCCTCGGCGGCAAAGCTGCTCGGGCCGCTGGCCGCCCAGCTCGGCGACGCCTACGGCGGTGCGTTCTACGACACGGACAAGCGGCGACTCGTCGTCAACGTCGTCGGTGGCGGCGCCGACACCCGCGTCACCGAAGTCGGCGCCGTGGCGCGGAACGTGCGGAACAGTGCCGGTGAACTCAAAGCCGCCGCACACACGTTGGCCGGACGGGCCACCATGTCCGGCACCTCGTGGGCCGTTGACCCTCGGACCAATCAAGTCCTGGTCACAGCCGACCGCACGGTCGTCGGCAAGCGATGGGACCGGCTCGAGGCGGCCGTCGAGTCCCTCGGCGCCGGGATGGCCCGCATCCAGAAGTCCGCAGGGGAGTTCAAGACGTTCGCCGCAGGCGGTGACGCCATCTTCGGGGGTGGCGCGCGCTGCTCGCTCGGTTTCAACGTGACGACGGAGGACGGCAGCCCCGGCTTCCTCACCGCCGGTCACTGTGCCGTCGCCGCCCAGGCGTGGTCGGAGGAAGCGGAAGGCGCGCCCATCGGGACCGTCCGGACCGCGACGTTCCCGGGCGACGGCGACTTCGGTCTCGTCACCTACGACGGCGCGGCCACGGACGCCCCGAGCGTCGTCGATACGGGGGATGGCGGGACCACCCAGATCGTGCGGGCCGCCGACGCGACGGTGGGCCTTGAGGTCTCCCGCATGGGCAGCACGACCGGCCTCCAGGACGGCGTGGTCACCGGGCTCGACGCCACGGTGAACTACCCGGAGGGAACTGTCACCGGGCTCATCCAGACCGACGTCTGTGCGGAACCGGGGGACAGCGGCGGCCCGTTGTTCACCGTTGACGGAGGTGGCGCCGGGAGCGGCGACGGCTCCGGCGCCGGTACCGGAAGCGCCGTCGGCCTCACCTCGGGCGGCAGCGGCGACTGCACCGCGGGTGGCGAGACCTTCTTCCAGCCCGTGCCCGCCGCGCTGAGCGCCGTCGGCGCGGAGATCGGCGACAGCGGCAACGGCAACGACTGACCGTCGAGCAGGGGCCGGCGGGGCACCGAAGTGACCTCGCCGGCAACCGGCCTGACGGCACCCCGGCCGTTACGGTCGCCCCGGACTCGCCATTGCCCACCTCAACCGCTCAGGCCTCGTCCACGTCCCCGCCCCGCTCAACCGCTCCGGCCGCTGCCTCCACCTTCGCGTACTGGGCCCGCCGGTGCTCCTCGCCGGGCTCCGCCGTCGCGCGTTCGGCGGTGGTGCCCGTGGCGCCGTCGAGTTGCTCACGCAGGATGTCGGCGTGGCCGGCGTGGCGGCTGGTCTCGGCCAGGACGTGCACCAGGACGGCGGTCAACGTCACTTCCGACCCCGGCCACCAGGGCACACGCCCCGGCGCGTCGCCGGCGAGGGTCGTGATGGTGGTGTCCGAGTGTTCCGCGACGCGGCGGTACCGGCCGACGATCTCCTCGCGCGTCTCCCGCTCGGTGGCCCACAGGTCGGTGCCGCTCGCCTCGGGGTCGTCCCAGCGGGGCAGGGGCTCCGGGAACGGGCGGTCGAAGACCTCACCGAAGTACCTGGCCTCCCAGGTCGACAGATGCTTGACCAGGCCGAGAAGGTTGGTGCCGCTCGCGGTCAACGGGCGCCGGACGTCGTACTCACTGAGCCCGTCGAGCTTCCAGACCACCGCCTCGCGAAGGGTTCGCAGGTAGCGGTGCAGGGCCTCTTTTGCGAGTTCATCGTTCACAGCGGAGGAGCCTGTCACCCGCCTTCGATGACGGGCAAGGGAATGAGGCGTGCCAAGAACATGCCCGTCACGTCACCGCCTCTTGCCCCGTGGTCAGTTGCTGCTGGGCCGCCGCTCGGTCGCCACCGGGTCGCCCACCTTCCGCGTGGCGCGCACCGCACGTCCGATCTCCAACAGCAACAACTCCCCCGCTCCCTCGATCCGCTCTCGTCGGCCCTGCGCGCCGACGTGGTCGGCCAACCGCGCCATGGGACCCGGCAGTTCGCCGGCTTCCCGCCGATGGCGGTCGCAGCGGGTCGCCATGGACGCGCGGAGGGCCGCCCGGGTCTGCTCCAGCAGCCGTTCGTGCGCGCCCCCGCGCAACAGATGCTGTACGGCCAGCAGTGCCGTCTCCGCATGCGCGACGACACCCTCGGCGGCCATCGGAGCCCTGGTCGTGGAACTGACCATGTGAGTCCGCCAGTTGACGGTGACCGTGGCCGTGGCCGTACCCGTGACCGTGGCCAAGGGCGCCATGACCGCCCTTACGGCAGCGGTGAGTTCGGCGCGTTCTCGCGCCTTGAAGTCGTCGGTGGCCCGGCTCAGGCAGGTCACCAGACGCACCAGCCGTGCGCGGGCCTGCGCCGTGGCGGGCGGGTGGGTGGGCGTACCGCACCAGCGGGCCGAGCGCGACGTCGCGGGTGACCTCCTGGCTGCGACGGCCGCGGCCCAGCCAGGTCAGCAGGGCCTTGTGGGCCTGCCGCGTGGGGACGGAATCGTCGCCGTACAGCCAGAGCCGCAGCGGGAGTTGGGCCAGGGTGGGGGGGCAGCTGCTCACGGCGGTGTTCTAGCAGGAACAGTCGCCGCTGGCCCGCGCCGTACTCGGCCTTGCCCGAACCGCGGTGTGCGGGGCGCGGGCCCGGATGGTCGAGGAGACCCGCGGAGACCCAGCCGCGGATCAGGCGTTCGTTGACGCCGGGGTGACCCGCGGCGTGCGCGTCGACGACGAGAGTGTCGATCGTGCCCGGCCCCTCGATGTGTTGCCAGTGCTGCACAGCCGGAAAGCTACAGCTGCTACATGTCTCAACAATGCCGGAGGGCCCGGCCGGACTGCCTCGGTTCCATGACGCGATGCGGAGCATCATCGAGCGGACGCGGCCCGCGACGCAGCTGGTCCTGCACACGCCGATGCGGGTCAGCGTCTCCGGCTCGGACCGGCGCGCGGCGCTTCCCGCGTACTGCCGGGCGGTGCGGGAGATCCCCGCGGACACCGGCGCGCTGCTCGTCGACCACGAGGCGTACCGGCGGGAGCATTACGACTCGGACGACCCGACCGCCTGGCTCGACGATCCGGCCCATCCCAACGCGGCCGGCCACCGCCACATGGCCGACCACACCCTGCGCGTCATGGGGCTCGGCGAGCCGGACCCTCTCCAGAGGCTGAGCGCACTCGCTACGAAGCCCGCGACGGCTCGCTGGGCCGCGGGGAGTCGGGGCGGCGCGGCGACTCCGCTCGTGTGGCGTCCAGACGGGCACGCTGCTCCTCGGTCAGCTCCAGGTCGAGTGCCTCGATTGCCTCGTCGAGCTGGTCGAGGCGGCTGACGCCGACGAGCGGGATGACGGCGGGCGAGCTCTGCAGCATCCAGGCGTAGACGACCTGGCCCGGCGTGGCTCCGGTCTCCGCCGCGATCTTCGCTAGCACCCGCAGGGCCGGCTCGGTGCCGTCGTGCCGGTACTCGGCCGGGACGGGCTTGCTGCCCGCGTAGGCGCCGTTCAGCAGCGCGCTGTAGGCGAGCACGGTGAGATCGGGCTGCGTGGCGGCGTACGCGAGCGTCGGTTCGTCCAGAGCCACTTGGTAGTCGAAGTCCGCGTCGGGCGCCGGAGTCAGATAGGTGTGCCGCT
The DNA here is from genome assembly GCF_055592445.1 of Streptomyces sp. NPDC041122. NCBI lineage: Bacteria > Bacillati > Actinomycetota > Actinomycetes > Kitasatosporales > Streptomycetaceae > Streptomyces > Streptomyces sp. NPDC041122. The sequence goes on from NZ_JBVIYQ010000012.1 coordinate 41,898, forward strand.
GCTGGAGCGCGGTGAACGCGGGCAGGGTCTGCCCCTTCGCGAGGTCCCGGGCGCGGGCGAGCCGCGTACCGTTCTGGTTGCTCATGCCGACCTGGCCCACCAGGCCTTCGGCGACCAGCTCGGCGTACGCGCCGACGGTCTCCTCCAAAGGGGTCGACGGGTCGTCGATGTGCCCGTACAGGAGATCGATCCGGTCGGTTCCGAGCCGCCGCAGGCTGCCGTGGACGGCGTTCCGCAGGGCCTGTGCGGACAGGCCTTCTCGGTTGGCGGGCCAGGTCCCCTCGCCGGCGGGCAGTGCGCCGGTCTTGGTGGCGACGGTGACCTCGTCCCTGATGCCGCGGGTGGCCAGCCAGCGGCCGAGGAGCCGCTCGCTGTCGCCGCCGTCGCTTCCCTCGCGCCAGAAGCAGTAACAGTTCGCGGTGTCGATGAACGTGCCGCCCTTCTCGACGAACCGGTCGAGCAGCGCGAAGGACATGTCCTCGTCGACCACCGTGCCGAACGGCAGCGTGCCCAGGCACAGCGCGGAAATCCGTTGAGAACCCATGGTGTGATGACGCACAGGATGCCCCCTTCTCAAGCCCACGAGCAGCCGCCGTCGATCGGCGGTGATCGGGATCCTGGCACCTGGAGTGCGCTCCAGCGCAAGGCCAGGACCAAGGGCAAGAGCCAAAAGCCAAGCGCAGGAACAGGCCTGCCGGATGTGGCGCGCGGGACGCCCCGCACAATGGCCGGACCGGCCCGGCGCACCCGGGTCGTCGCGCGGTATGGCGCGGATCACAGGAACTCCGCCGACGCGGCGGAGAGGAATCACCGTGAGGGACTCAGAGAACGATTTGCGCAGACGTGTGAGAGCCGGGGAACGCGACGCGTTCGCCGAGTTGTACGACCAGTACGCGGCGGCCGTCTACCAGCACGCCCTGTGGCTCTCCGGCGACTGGTCGACGGCGGAGGACGTCATGTCGGAGACGTTCCTCGCGGCTTGGCGGGCCCGCGAGCGGCTCCATCCGGACGAGGGTTCGCTGCGTCCCTGGCTACTGGGCATCGCCACCCACAAGGTGGAGAACACGCGGCGCGGGCTGCGTCGCCGCCTGGCCTTTCTGGCCCGCCAACGGCGCCGGCCCGAGGTCGCCGACTTCGCTCCCGAGATCGCCGGGCGCATCGACGACGCACGTCGGCTGCGCGCCGTACAGGCCGCCCTGAACCGGCTGCAGCGTCACGAGCGGGAAGTACTGACGCTCTGCGTGTGGTCCGGCCTCGACTACCGGCAGGCGGCGGAGGCGCTCGGCGTGCCCGTCGGCACCGTGCGCTCGCGTCTGTCGCGGGCCCGCGCGAAGCTCGCCCGGTTCGCCGACGAGGTCGCGGCCGAGGAGCGGACGGACAACGGGGGCCACGGCGGCAACCGGGCGACCGCCGCGAAGGCGTCGAACGCGGCGCACACGAAGAACTCGGCGAAGGCAAAGAACAGGGAACCGCGCGGCGCCCGCGGAGAGATGACTGGTGAAGCCGCACTCGCGGCCCTGCCCGTGCGGGAGGAAACGGCATGAACGACAGGGACACCGCCTCGACCGAGGCCCGGCGCGCCGATGCGGACATCGCCGCCGACGCCGACATCCAGGAGATCGCCCGGCTTCTGCCGCCCCCTCCCCCTCAGGGTCTCCCGCACGGGCAGCACCTCCAGCACAAGGAACGACTGATGCGACGCATCGACAGCGACCAGGCCGAGCAGACCGGCCGGGCCACCACGTCCCGGCACACCGGCGCCGACCCGGCCCGCCCCGGCACCCGCCCCTCCCGACGCCTGCTGCGCCCCGCGCTCCTGGTGCCGGTCTCCGCCCTCGCCCTCGGCGGCATCCTCGCCGCGGGCCTCACCCTCACCTCGGACGACGACGGCCCGGCCGCGACGGCGACCCGGCAGCACGACGCACGGGACATGCGACCCGCGGCGGCGCTCCTCGCGCAGATCTCCGACGCCGCGGGCAAGGGTGACGCCCTGCGGGTCGAGGACGATCAGTTCCTCTACACCCGGGAGAAGCTGCGCGAGGCGGATCTGAGCAGCGGCAAGGCGGTGGTCGGCCCGCTCCGGGACTCCGAGTCGTGGGTCTCCCAGGAGCCGGGCCCGCTGCGCAAGCTCGGCCTCACCCGCAGCGACGGGGAGACCCTCCCCATCAACGCCGAACTGGGCGACACCCACGGCACACCCGCGGGCCTGAACCGGCCCACGTACCACTGGCTCTCCTCGCTGCCCACCGACCCCGAGAAGCTGCTGACGTATCTGTACGCGAAGACGCCCGAGTCCGAGCGTGCGGAGCGGGACCAGGCGGTCTTCGACCGCATCGGAGGCCTCCTCGGCGGCGTGATGCCCCCGAGGACGGGCGCCGCCCTCTACCAGGCGGCGGCCAGGATTCCCGGCGTCACCAAGGTGTCGAAGGCCCATGACGTCACCGGCCGCTCCGGCGTAGCGATCGTCCGCGACGACTCGAAGTTCGGCACCCGCACCGAATGGGTCTTCGACCCGCAGGACTTCACCTTCCTCGGCTCGCGCAGCTACCTCGTCAAGGACACCCGGTACGGCAAGGCCGGCACCCTCATGTCCGCCACGGCGATCATCGACCACGCCGTGGTCGACAAGGCGGGCCAGGCACCCGCCTCCACGCGGGACAGCTGACGCGTACCCGCTCCGGTCTCCTCGGCCGCCGCGACTCTCCCGGTCGCGGCGGCCGATACGTGTCGGCCACCGATGCGGTCGCGACGGCCCGACGCGGTCGCTTCGGTCACCTCCGCGGACTCCGCGGAGTCACCTCATGGGGCGAAGTCGGGCAGGGTGAGGCACGCGTGGGCGGGCCGGCCCTTCGCGGGCGGCAGGGTGCTCAGAGCGCGCAGCATGTCGTTCCGCCTCTTCAGCGCCGGGGCCGTGGTCGGGAAGAGCGTCGCGTCGCCCTCGCCGATCAGGTCCTGGTTCCTCCGCACGAACTCACGGGTGCCGTGCTCGTAGGCGGCGAGCCCCGCCACCGCGTCCGGGGCAGCCAGGGAAGCCGCGAGCATGTAGGCGCCGACGAGCGCCAGGCTGGAGCCCTGTCCGGTGAGGAACGAGGGCGCGTACGCCGCATCACCCACCAGCGCCACCCTGCCGCTGGACCAACGGTCCATGCGGATCTGGCTGACGACGTCGACGAACAGGTCGTCCGCCTCGTCCATCGCGGCCACCATGCCCGGGACCTCCCAGCCCGCGTCGGCGTATGTCGCGACGATCAGGTCCCGTCGGGCCTCGGGGTCGCGGAGCACGTCGAACGGCGGTTTGACGTGGGCGAAGTTCAGGAAGGCGTGCACCTCGTCGCCGTTCCCCACGGCGTAGAGCGCCGCGGCCCGGCCAGGAACGTTCCACATCACGGTCTCGTGGGAGAGGCCGAGGGTGTTGCGCATGGTGAAGACGGCGAAGCAGTATCCGAGGTAGCGGTGGAACTGCTCTTCGGGGCCGAACAGGGAGGCCCGGGTCCGCGAGTGCAGCCCGTCCGCGCCCACCACGATGTCGAACGTACGACTGCCGCCCCCGCGAAAGGTGACGTCGACGTGGCGGTCGGACTGGTCGAGGGTGTCGACGGAGGTGTCGAACAGGAACTCCACGTCGTCCCGGACCGCCCCGTAGAGGGCGTCGGTCAGATCGCCGCGCCGCACCTCGATGTCCCGTCCCGCGAGACTGCCGACGACGGCATGCGGATCGACCGAGGCGACCGTGGCGCCGTCCTCTTCGAGGAAGGTGATCCGTCGCACGTCGACCTGTACGTCCAGCAGTTGCCGCAGGATCCCCATCCTGCGCACCACATCCAGCGCGGTGCCGCGCACATCGACGGGGTAGCCCCCGGCCCTCGGTGCGCTCGCCTTCTCCGCCACCGTGACCGCGTATCCGCAGCGGTTCAGCCAGTACGCGGCCGCCAGGCCCGCGATGCTCGCACCCGCTACCAGGGCCGTGCGGCGGTGCGGGACGCGGGCCCGCGACAACAGGTCGGTGCGGCTCATCGCTCGGCTCCCTTGTTCATGGTGCGGACGACGAGCAGGGACAGTGCCGTCAGGGCGCCGGCCACGATGAAGCCGGTGACGAACGCCGGCTCGGTCGGGTCCTTCGCCCCGGGGTGGGTTCCCGCGGCGAGGATGCCGCCGCTGACCTGGACGCCCGAGGCAAAACCGATCACGCGAGTCACCAGGACCAGGCTGGTGGCGATGCCGGTGCTGCCGTGGTCGACCGAGGTGGCGGTCCTGACCACCATGGCCGTGATGCAGACTCCACTGGCCAGGGCGATCAACGCCTTGCCGGCCATCAGGTGCCAGACCTCGGAGTGCAGGAACGCCAGGGTGAGCAAGGTGCTCGTCATGAGGCCGATTCCGGCGGTGACCACGGCCGTCGAGCCGTACCGCCGCGCCGCGAGACCGCCGAGGGGGCCGCTGATCGCCGCCGTGACGGCGCTGGGCAGCAGGTACCTCCCGATGTCGGTCGAACCGGCCCCGAAGCCGAACCCGTCCGCGGACACCGCGAACAGTTGCGGGACGAGGTAGGTCGCCGCCGAGGTCCCGACGCAGACGGCGAGCGTGACCACGTAGGAGCTCCAGATCGCCGGCTTGGCCAGCAGGTCCAGGTCGACCATCGGCGCGGCCGACCGGCGTTCCACGACGACCCAACGCGAGACGAGGACGACGAGGAGCACGACGAGCGCGCCGAACACGAGCGGCTGGTCGGCGGCGTCGGCCGCCGTCGCGAGTCCGGCCATGAGCGTCAGCAGAATCCCGCTCAGCAGAGCGAGGCCGGGCCAGTCGATCCGGGCGCTCGAGCGGACGGGCGCGTCGTCCGGCATCACCCTGTGGACCCATACGGTCGCCACGACGATCACGGCCGTCGGTATCGCGAACATCCAGTGCCGGGACAGCCCTTCGGCGATCGGCCCGGCCATCAGCGTGCCCAGCATGCCCCCGCCCACGAACATTCCGCTGACCACCCCGATGGCCACCTGGGACTGTCCGGCCGGGAGGTGCCGCCGCACCAGGATGAACGACAGGGGCATCGCGCCCACCATCGCGCCCTCCAGCATCTGGCCGAGCAGCAGCACCGGAAGGTTCGGCGCGAGCGCGGAGATCAGACCGCCGGCCGAGACCACCGCCATCAGCCGGAGCATGACCCATTTGCCGCCGAAGCGGTCGCCGAGGTTGCCCGCTATGGGGGTGACGAGCGCGCCGGTGATGAGCATGGTGATGCTGAGGAGCGCCCCTTGGGCGGTGCTCATCGACAGTTCGCGCTGCAGCAGCGGGAGCGTCGGTGTCACCACGGATTCGAGCGATCCGGTGGCGGCCGCCAGCATGCCGAGAGCGGCGACGGCGGGTTTTCCGACCCGTACGGGGTGAGCCGGAGGGGCGGGCGCAGCCAGGGCTGTCGTCACGGATGTGCCGCTGGGCTCGGGTGCGTACTCGTGGTTGTGCTCGTGGTTGTGCTCGGGATTTTGATCGCGCTGGTGCTTCGTCACATGGGCTCCCTTGTCGTGAGAGCCGGCATGTTAGGAATCGGGCCGTTCCCCCCACATCACCCCACGGAGCCACTGTTCACGTCATACCGAGGGGTGAGCTGGTGCCCCTTACGGACCGGAGCGAACCCGAGCGCGGCCTCAGGAGCCACCCGGCAGCAGCACCGCCGAGTCCGGCTCCGGCCGGGTGTCGAAGCCGTCGGTGACGGCGAAGCGTTCCAGGTCGACGACCGCGATCCGGTTGGGCCCGAGCAGGGACACGTACGCCACGGGCCGATGGGGGTGGAAGGCCACCGCGGCCGGTGTGCCGTCGAGGGTGAGGGAGCGGATCGGGCGCAGGTCGCTGCCCCGGAGGGTGAGCGTGCCGGCGACGATGTCGGTGACCAGGAGCCGCTCGTCGTCGACGGTGTAGACCCGCAACGGGTCCCCGCTCACCTTCCGGCTCCGCCGCACCTCGAGGGTGTGGGCGTCCAGGGCGACCAGCGTCGAGCTCTTGCGGGCCCCGACGAACAGCGTCTTCTCGTCCCGGCTCAGACAGCTGCTCTCGGGCAGCCGTCCGGGGGTGGCCAGGAGCGGCGGCGCGGAGGCGTCGTGCGGGCGCACCAGGCTCACGGTGTGGGACAACAGGCCGGTGACGTAGGCCCGTTCGCCGTCACGACTGAGGGAGAACAGGTGCGTTTTCACTCCGTGGGTGGGTACGGCGTCGGTCGGCGCCGCGTCCGTCGCCGGGGTGTCGAAGCCGAGCAGGACGGCCTTCTCCTCGCTCAGCGCGTACAGCCGGTCCTGGCCGTCGATCCCCATGCCGTGGATGCGGTTGAACGGCCGCGTGTCGATGGTGCGCGCCAAGGAGCGGGTGGCCAGGTCGATGACGAAGACCGCGGCGCCGCCCTCACCGGGGGTGGAGGACATGCGTACGCCGTAGTGCCCGACGTAGGCGAACCGCCGGCGCGAGTCGACGACCAGCTCGTGCGGGTAGTCGGGCAGCGGGACCGTCCCCCGCTGCCGCCCCGACGCCACGTCGTAGAAGCTGACCGAGTGTCCGCTCTTCTCGACGACCATCAGCTCGTCCGCACGCGCCGCCCGGGAACCGGGCAAGGGCAGATCGGTCGCCCATGTCCCGGCGCCCGCCCCCGCCGCCGCCTTGATGACCGTTCGACGTGTCGCCACGCTGCCCACCCCGATCTGATCTCTCGTCGCTCTCTCACCGGTCCGCCGCGCCGGGGCCCGTGCCCCTGACAGCCAGATCCTCCATCAGGTCGCCGCTCACGCGCGGGGGTTCGCCCGGGTCAGCGGGCTCACCCGCGTCCGCCGCGTCGGCCGAGTCAGCCACGAAGGCTGGGTCGGCTGGACCCGGACGGGCTCGGCGGGTGAGGGTGGGGTCGTGACTCATACGCCGCAATCAGGTCTTTTCACCCGCAGGTACGGGGCGCCGCCGCGCCAGGGCGGGCCTGTCGTCGTGCTCGTGCACGGCCTCGGCCTCTCGGGGCGGTACTTCATCCCGCTCGCGCGACGGCTGGCCGGGGGCGGGGCGACCGTACTGGTACCCGATCTGCCGGGCAACGCGCGCTCGCGCCGCGCCGTCCGCCGCGCGCCCCCGGTGGGCGAGGCCGCGGACGCCCTGGCCCACTGGTGCGAGCAGTCGGCGCGGGGGCCGAACCTGTTCGTGGCCAACTCGGTCGGCTGCCAGGTGGTCGCTTCCCTGGCGGCCCGCCACCCGCACCTGGTGGACCGGTTGGTGCTGATCGGCCCGGCCCTCGAACCCGGGACGTCCGGCCTGCGTCAGTTCGGCCGGCTCCTCGCCGACGTTCCCCGCGAGCCGCTCGGCCTGCTCCCGCTGGCCGCGTTCGACTATCTGGCGACCGGCCTGCCGCGCTGCGCCGCCTCGTTCCGGCACGCCCTGCGGGATGCCGCCGAGGCATTCGAGGTGAACCTCTCCCGGGTGCGTGTGCCGACGCTCGTCGTACGGGGAGCGGGTGACACGATCGCCTCCGACGCCTGGATCCGGCGCATGGCACACCTGATCGGCCCCGAGGTGGGCGCCACCACGGACGTCCTTCCGGGCGCCGCCCACGCGGCCCACTTCAGCGCGCCGGACGCCATGGCGGCACTGATCGAGAAGTTCACCGCGGGAGGAGAACCCGGATGAAGCCGTCGAAGACGTCCGACCCCGCCCCGGCCCGGCAACGGGAGCGCCCGTCGCCCTGGCTGCGGCTGTTGCCCGGCATCTCCCCCAAACGCCGGGGGTTCATCCTGGCCTGGTGGGGGTTCGCCCTCACCTTCGGCGGGATGCGCCTGCTCACCTGGCTCATCCACATCGACGTGGCCGGGGTGGGCGACATGCAGGCGGGCGGGGTGCACATCCACCATTACGTGTGGGGCATCCTGCTGCTCGCGGCGGTGGGCGCCGCCGGTCTGGCCGACCGTACGGCGCGGGCCCGCGCGTGGCTGGGCCTGGCGTACGGGGTCGGGCTGGCCCTCGTGGTCGACGAGGCAGCGCTCCTGATCAGTCTGGAAGACGTGTACTGGGACACGGAGGGCGGGTTCAGCATCGCCCTCGCCATCGCCGTGATCGCCGTCGCCGGCAGCGTGCTGGCGGTCACACGGGGGCGGCGCGCCTCCAAAGCCGACCACGACCGAGAGCGCTGAGGGGGCGTGGCGCCGGGGACGCCAAGGGACACTGAGCGCGCGTCACGACGAGCCTCGGCCCGCCGGCCGCAACAGCACCGGCAGCGTCCGCACACTGTTGCTGACGAACGAGGGCAGCGGCGTCAAGTCGGCCACAGGGCAGGCGAGTTGCATGTGCGGGAAGCGCTCGAACAGGGCCGGCAGCGCGATCTGCGCTTCGAGACGGGCCAGGGCGGCGCCGATGCAGTAATGCGGTCCGTGCCCGAAGGAGAGGTGCCTGCTCGGGGGCCGGGTGATGTCGAACTCGTCCGCTCCGGGGCCGTGTCGGCGGGGGTCGCGGCCCGCGGCGGCGTACGAGGCGAGTATCGCCTCCCCCTTCGGGATCACGGTGTCGCCGACGGGGATGTCGTCGAGTGTGTACCGCAGCGGGAAGTGGGCGACGGGCGAGTCCCAGCGCAGGGTCTCCTCGACCACCGCGGCCCAGCCAGCCCGTCCCGCGTCCAACGCCTGCCGCTGCCCGGGGTGGGTGAGGAGCGCCTTGGTCGCGTTGGTGAGCAGGTTGAGCGTGGTGCCGTGACCGGCGACGATGACCAGGACGAGGGTGCCGATCAGCTCCCGGGGCGAGAGCCGGTCGCCGCCGTCGTGGGCGGCCGTCAGGTGGCTGGTGAGATCGTCGCCGGGCCGGTCGCGCCGCAGCGTGACCAGGTCGGTCAGCAGCGCGTGCAGGGACTTCCGGGTCGCCGCCGTCTCGTGCGGGGTGGTCGTGCTGCTGACCAGGCTGGCGGACAGATCGCGGAACGCGTCGAACCGCTCCGCGGGCACGCCCATCAGCCTGCCGATGGTGTTCATGGGCAGCGGGTAGGCGAACTGGCGACGCAAGTCCACTGATCCGCCCGGCTGTTCGGCGAGTGCGTCCAGCAGACGGTGGGTCTCGGTCTCGATGCCGTGCCGCATCGCCTCGACCCGTCGGGCCGTGAAGGCCTGGGAGATCAGGCCGCGCAGCCTACGGTGGTCGTCGCCGTCGGCCGTGGTCATGCCCGGGTTGGTGACGAAGTCGATCAGCGGCCAGCCATCGGGGACGCTCCCCTCGCACAGCGCCCGCCAGTGCGCCGGATCCTTGACGACACGAGGGTCGGCGAGCACGTTCTGCAGCGCGTCGTGCCGGGTGATCACCCAGGCGGGAACGTTCCCGGGGAGCTCCACGCGTACGGCGGGCCCGAGTTCGCGCAGACCGGCACTCTCGCCGTGCACGTCGGCCGCGGTCACGTCGAGGCGTATGAGCGGGGGGTCGGTGGTCACTGGGCACCTTCCTCGTCACTACAACGGGTCTGCTGTACGCCGACTGTCCACCATGGCACGCCAACCCGGCGTACAGTCGCGGAAGTTGACGGGAAGGGAGCGGCGAATGCTTCATGACCTGGGCGAGCTCGGCCGTGTCGGCCGTGTGCTGAACGAGGTGATGGGCCTGCTCGAGGACGAGCGGGAGCGCCTCGAGGAGCTGTACGGGCAGACGGCGGCCGACGAGTGCACCGCGGGCAGCCCCCGGCAGACGCTGCACGGGATCGGCGACCTCACCCGCGGCGTGAGCGACGCACTGCGGTACGTCGCCCTGGCTCTCGGCTACGTGGCGCTCGGCCTGGACGCGCGAGCCGACCACGCCGTGAAGATGGCGCGCATGAAGCCGGTCGGTGTGCCCTCCGGGGTGGACCGCATGGCACGGCCGCTCGGCGCCTCCACCGTGCGGGCGCTGGAGCTGATCGGGCAGCTCGACAGCTTCTTCGCCGACGGCATCGGGATGGCCGTCGAGGTGACGCTGGCCGCGCCCCAGGCGACGTACCCGCCGGACGACTGGGAGGCGTACCAGCGCCAGCAGATGAACCGGCCGGACTGAGGGCGACGCCCCCTCGTACAGGGACGACGCCCTTTCGCACAGGAGCGGGCGCCCTCTCACCCGGCACGCGGGGAGGGAGCGGCCCCCTCAGGCCTCTTCCGGAGTCACCGAGCCCGACCCCACCCCGGCGCCCGTCCGGTACACGTGACGTGTGGTCGCCGGCCGCTCCCACACCGGTGGACGCAGCGTCATCAGGAGGTCGGCGAGGCCGCCGGGCGCCCGTCCGCGCAGCCGGGCCGCCGTGCGGACGGGGTGCTGGTCGGTGCGGGCGACGCGGTGGCCGCTCGCGACGAGCCGGCCCACGAGGTCGCGGTCCTCGCCGGTGGGCAGTGCGGCGAACCCGCCCACCCGCCGGTACGCCGCGGCGCTCAGGCCCATGTTCGCGCCGTGGACGTGCGGATGCTCCCACGCCGTGGCCCTGCCGGTGAGCGGCCGGGTGCGGAAGTAGTCGGCGTCGTGCCGGGCGACGACCAGGGAGCCGGTCCGGGCGGGGGCGAGCCGGATGGTGCCGAGGACGGCGTCGTACCCGCGCCGGGCCCAGGCGATCTGATGGGTGAGCCAGTCCTCGGGCACGGTCGTGTCGGCATCCGTCATCGCCAGCCACACGTCCTGGCCCGTCGCCGGCCGCTCCCCCGCCTCCGCGAGCCGCTCCATCGCGTGCTGGGCGCCTGCCGCGCGGGCGGCCCCGACGTTCCGCGCGGCGGTCTCGACGACCTCCGCGCCCGCGGCGGCTGCCACGGCCGCGGTCGCGTCCGTGCACGCGTCCGCCGTCACCACGATCACCACGGGAACCGGCGCAGCCCGCGCCGCGGCCCGGCGCAGGCTGCGCAGACAGGCGCCGATGCGGTGTTGCTCGTTGTGGGCGGGGACGACGACGGCCAGCGCCGCGGGGGCCGGGCCGGAGGCGGGGACGGGCGTCACGCGAGTCCCTCCGCGCGAGCGGGCGAGAGCGCCGGGCCCCCGTCCGGGGCGTGTGCGTGGACGGTGAGGGTGAAGTCGGGGTCGTCGTAGCGGGCCAGCCGGCTGAGGCGCAGGCCCGCACGCCGCTCCGGACCCGGCAACGCATCGAGGTGGTCGGCGATCTCCCGCCCCGTACAGGCGTGTTCGGCCACGGGGTGGTTCCAGTGCACCGTGACCAGGTGGCCTCCCGCGACGAGGCTCTCCACACTCCGCCGCAGCAGCCGGTCCCGGGTCGCCTCGTCGAAGTAGTAGAGGAGTTCCGAGAGCACCACGAGGTCGAAGGTCTGCTCGGGCCACTCCTCGGGGACGGTCATCCGTTGTACGTCGACGTGGTCGAGGCCGGCCGTACGCCGGGCGGTGGTCTCGACGGCCGACGGCGCGCGGTCGGTGGACAGCAGGTGGTCGCACCGGCCGGCCAGGAGCTCGGTCAACACCCCGACCGAGCAGCCCGGTTCGAAGGCGCGCTCGTAGCGGGCACGGGGCAGCGCCGCGACGGTGAGCTGGTACTTGCGCCGGTCGTACCACCGCTCGTCGAGGTGCCAGGGGTCGGCGGCCCGGGCGTACTGCTCGTCGAAGTAGGCGGCCGGGGTACTCATCGCATCACCGTCTCGAAGGCGCGGATGTGGTGGGCGATCTCCTCCGCGGGAAGTACCGGCGCGATGCCCGGTCCGCGGGGCTCCAGCTGGCTCGCGAAGCGGGCGAGAGCCGCCTTCTTCCGGTCGAGTGCCGCCTCGGAGAGCGGCAGGACGCCGCAACGGTGCCACGGCACGCGCGCGTCGTCGGGCCGGGCCCAGTGCCACATCCACACCGGGTACGACCACACGGGGAGCGAGGTGCGACGGCAGGCGCGCAGGGCGGCCCTGCCCGCGGCCTCGTGGTCGCTGTGCAGGTCAGCCGCCCACGGCGCGACGCACACGGCGGCCCCGACCCCGTCCAGGATTCCGCCGATCACGGTGGCCGCCTCGTGCTCGTAGGCGTCGAGTCCCGTGTCGGGCAGCGCGGCGAACACCGGCTCGGGTACGGGGCCGAGTTCGGCCAGCGCCGCCCTCAGCTCGTCCCGCCGCCGGGCGGCCAGTCCGGCCCGGGCGGAGGCGGTCGCGGCGCCGTGGGACGCCTCCCCGTCGGTGAGACACACGGTGTGCACCTCGACGCCGGCGGCGAGCAGCGTGGCGATGGTGCCGCCGAAGCCCAGGACCTCGTCGTCGGGGTGGGCGGCCACGACCACGACGGGTCCGGCCGGGAGGTCCAGCTCCGGCAGCCGTGCGAGCAGTCCCGCGTCCCGCCACTCCGCCTCGGCGGTGCCCCGCGCGTCGATGGCCGCGGCGGCAGCCGACCTCGCATCCGTACTCGTGCTCGCGTGCGTGCTGTGGGGGCGAGTGGTCTGCGGCAGGCTCATCGCGCGGCCCCACCGGTCTCGGCCGTGGCCAGCCGCCCGAGTTCCGCGAGGTTCCCCTCGGCGTGGTGCTGGCGTACGTACACCGTCAGATCCGCCACCGCGCGCGCGTGCGCCTCGTCGTGGCACAGCGGCCCGGCGCCGGTGGCACGGCCGACGCGGTCGAGCACCTCCGTGCACACCTTCTCCACGAACGCCCGCACCCGCAGGCTGCGCACCCGCGCCTCGCCGCGCTCGTCGAGGGGGTCGGCGTCGATGTCGTCCCCGGCCTGGCGCAGCAGCGTGCCGGCGGTGTGCAGCAGCAGGTCGACGGCGCCGAGGTGGGCCGCCGCGTGGTCGTTGAGCCGGCCCGCCGCGGCCCGCTCGAACAGCGGCGCGGCGACCGCGTGGGCGCCGCCGAGCCAGCAGGCGGCCACGCCGATGCCGCCGTGCTGGAAACCGGGACGGTCCAGGTAGGAGTCCACCTGGCCGACCGCGCGTGCGGGCACGTCCTCGAACGACACGTCCAGGCTGTCGCTTCCGGCCATGCCGACGGCGGGCCACGTGCCCCGCACCGGTGTGACGCCGGGGTGCGCCAGCGCCACCGCGAAGAGGCGGTATCCGTCGTCCGCGTCGGCGCTCACCAAGGCGTGCGTGCAGGCGCGGGCGCCGGAGCAGTACGGCTTGACGCCGCTGAGCGTCCAGCCCTGCGCGGTCCGCGTCGCCCGGACGCCGGGGCCCGGCGGACGCGCTGCCCACACGCCCCACCGCTCCCCCGGCGCGGGCGCGGAAGCCTCCACCTCGTCCAGGATCGCCGCCGCGTCCAGATGTCCCTCGGCGAGCCGCACCAGCGACAGGTCACGCCGTCCGAGCGCCGTGAGAGCGGCGAACCGGCGGGCGGTCGACCGGCCGGGGAGCGGTACCCCTGCGGCCTCCCGCTCGACGAACTCCGTGAACAGGTCCGCGGTGCGCCGCTCCGCGGCGCCGAGCGGTTCTCGCTGCTCGGTCAGTTCCGGAGGCGTGGTGATCACGCGGACCTCCTGTGGATCTTCGATCTTCGACGACACCGACACGCGACCTGTTAACCGGAGGCTCCCGGTCAAAACCACCGGTCACTCTGTGTGCGGGCCGTGCTCCGGTGCGCGCGGGGCGGCACGGACGCCGGGCCGTGGACGCGAGGGGTACGTGACGGGCCGGGGAGAGGCCGTACGTGGGCGTACGCGGGCGTGTGTACTGGGACGGGTCGGCGCCGCACGTTCCGCCCCGCACAGTGACAGCATCGGCCAGCGCGCGGGGCCCCGCCACTTCAACCGGTGCGGCCTGCACGGGCAGCCACCGCCCACTCGCACCGCGCTTCCCGGGCCGCTCCCGCGCCACCCGCACCGGGCTTCCCGGGCTGCGCCGCGCCCGTACGCGTCGCACCCTGGAGTCATGTCACCGGCCCCGGGCGACACCCCGGCCCCGATAGTCGTCCACCGCCCCTCACCGTCGGGCGGGCGGCGGGTGACGGCGCGTGGGCAGATCCTCGGTCTCGCCCACTCCGACCACGACGTCGTGGAGTTCCTGCGCCGCGCCGGGCTGCCCGACGCGGAGGGCCTGCTCGACGACCCCGCGTGGGTGACGTGGCGAGGGGGCCGCGCCCACCACTACGAGGCGGCCTGAGGGTGACCCGGAAGCGGGGGGCGGCGTCAGCCGCTCGGCGCCGTGCTCCGGAACCGGGCGCGGTAGGCGGTCGGAGTGGTCCCCAGAGCGTGCTGGAAGACGCGGCGCATGGTCTCCGAGGAGCCGAGGCCGGACTCCTCGGCCACCTGCTCGACCGTGTCGTTGCCCGCTTCGAGGAGGGCGCGGGCGGCCTCGAGTCGTACGGATTCCAGGTACCGCCCCGTCGTCATCCCGGTCTCCCTGCGGAACAGCCTGCCGAGGTGGCGGGCGCTGACGCCGACGTCGCGCGCGAGCGAGTCCAGGCTGTGCGGGGCGGCCGGATCCGTTCCGACGCGGTCCATCACCTGACGTACCACCGGGTGCCGCGCCTCACGCGGTGTCAGCCGGGCGCTGAACTGGGACTGCCCTCCGGGCCGTGCCATGAAGACGACCAGCTCGCGGGCCACCTCCCGGGCGAGGTCGGCCCCGTGGTCGTCCTCGACCAGGCACAGGGCGAGGTCGATGCCCGCGGTGACACCGGCCGAGGTGATGACGTCGCCGTCCCTGACGAAGATCGGGTCGGTCTCCACGCTCACCTCGGGATAGGCGGTCGCCAGCTGTGCGGCGAGCTGCCAGTGCGTGGCGGCGCGCCGTCCGTTCAGCGTGCCCGTCTCGGCCAGGACGAAGGCTCCGGCACATACCGACGCGGTCCGCCGTGCGCGGCCGGCGACGTCGGTGACGAGGTCCACCAGCTGCCGGTCGGCGACGGCCCTCCGCCAGTCGCGCCGGCCCGGCACGACCACCGTGCCGAGCCGCCCGGGCAGCGCGTGCGCCTCGGCGTCGACGCCGATGCGCACGCCCGATGAGGTGCGGACGTCGGTGCCGGTCGGCGAGACGATCCGTACGTCGTAGCGGGCGCCGAAGGCGTTGGCCGTGGTGAAGACCTCGACGGGGCCGGTGACGTCCAGCAGTTGCACGCCGTCGAAGGCGGTCACCACGACCACGTGGCGCGCCGGCGTGCGGGCGGCTACTCGGCCCACGGGGAGTCCAGGATCGTGCGCACGAAGTCCCCGCGCTCGAATCCCGGCACGTAGTGCGCGAGCACATCGGCCTTCACGTTGCCGAACGTGGTCTGCGGCTTGGGGCGCACTCCGTCGGTGAAGGCCTCCAGGATGCGCTTCTTGAAGCCGGGGCGCGGGTGCGCGGCGACGACCGCGGCGCGGTCCGCCGCGTCGAGGTCGTGGTAGCCGATGCCGAGGACGTCGTACTCCACGCCCGCGGTGACCAGCGCCACCTCCGGTTCCATGTGCGCGGGGATGCCCGGGGTGGTGTGCAGGGCGATGGCGGTCCACACGCGCCGGATGCTGTCCTCCGGCACTTGGCGCGCCTGGAGGAACCGGCGGGCCTCGTCGGCGCTGTCCACCTCGAAGCGCCGCCCGCTGTCGTGGAAGGGTTCGTTCAGGCCGAGGTCGTGGAACATCGCCGCGACGTAGAGGAGCTCGGGGTCGAAGCTCAGGTCCCGGCGGGCGCCCTGGAGGCTGCCGAAGAAGTACACGCGGCGCGAGTGGTGGTAGATCAGCTCGCCGGTGCTGTCGCGCACGAGCTCGGTCGCCTCCCGCGCGAGCCTGGAGTCCGGCACCCGCACACCGGCCGGAGCAGAGGAGTCGTCCGTCATCGCCATCACCTGGTTCCTCGGTCCACCGGTCCTTCCGGCGACATCTCAAGTCTCCGGTGCGCCGGCGTGCCGCGCCATGGCTGTGGGGCCGTGTACCCCACAGATACGGACACGGCCGCCCCCGGGGTCAGTGCGCGGCGCCCAGCCGCTTGCGCACCGGTGTGCCGGTACGCGTGCGGTGCGCGAGACGGGCCGTGCGGGTGGCGACGTCCACCGTGTACGCCTCGACGGTCATCGCCCGCCCGGACACCTTCAGGACCATGAAGCCGTGCTCGGAGAAGTTCTGCCAGGCCGACGGGTGATCGAAGTGGGCTTTGCCGTCACCGGACTTGGCGGCCGCGCCGCAGACGATCTGCCGGGTGCCGCCGGTGCGGGCGGTGGGCTCCAGGATCTGCAGGGTGTGGTCGTGCCCGGAGAGGATCAGGTCGGCCTGCCCGCACACCACCTCCTCGTACAGCTCCTTGAGGTGGATGCCGCTGGTGTAGTTCCCGATCACGAAGCCGTCGTACGAACCGGCGCTGCCGTGCTGGCCGTTGTTGAGGTACGGGTGGTGGCCGAGCACGATCTTCCAGCGGGCCCGCGACGCCTTCAGCGCGCCGTCCAGCCAGCTGCGCTGCGCGCGCATGTACGGGCCGTTCCACCAGTAGTGCGGGTCGAGCTGGGCGACGTACGAGGAGACGGGGTTGGTGTCGAGCGCGAAGAACTCCACGACCGGGTCGCCGTCGTCGCCCGTGCCGGCCGGCAGGGCGACGTTGTAGTAGCGGCTCGGCATGTACCAGCGCGGTGACGTCGCGGCGTACGCGACCTCGCGGTCGCCGCGCGAGGGGTCGCCGCCGCTGCCGGGTATCAGGCCGGAGCAGTCGTGGTTGCCGAGGACCATCAGCCACGGGATGTCCAGACCGGAGTTGGGGTCCTCGAACTTGGTGCGGAACTCCGAGTCGTCGGCGGACTCGGGCCCGTTCTCGTAGATGTTGTCGCCGAGGCCGACCGCGAGGCCGATGCCCTCCGCGCGGCACACCTC
This sequence comes from Streptomyces sp. NPDC041122, assembly GCF_055592445.1. Taxonomy (NCBI): domain Bacteria; kingdom Bacillati; phylum Actinomycetota; class Actinomycetes; order Kitasatosporales; family Streptomycetaceae; genus Streptomyces; species Streptomyces sp. NPDC041122. Next base: position 58,587 of record NZ_JBVIYQ010000012.1, read on the forward strand.
GCGGGCCGCGGCGGCCACCGCGTGCTGGGCCTCCTCTCCGGTCCCTGCGTCACCGGTGAGGAGCACCGCGTACTCCCCGGCCCTGTTCGGGGCGGTCGGCAGCGGGAACTTGCCGGTGCGGGCGGTGGTGGCCGTCGCCGGAGCGGGGGAGCCGCCCGGCAGGACGGTCAGCGCGGCCGCCCCGGCGACCACGCCGCCCAGCACGGCCCGGCGGCGCGGCGCCCGCAGCTGCCTGACCCGCTCCCCCACCGGTCCTTCGGCCAGGGCCGGGTCGGCCGTCAGCCACTGATCCTCCGTCAGATCCGCGCTCGGCGGTATCAACTCGTCGTCGCACATGGAGGGTTTCTCTCATGGGAGCGCGTGCCGATGGTGGGGAACCGATGAACTCCTGGTGGACGAATGGACACGGATCATGGTCCGCCCGCGCGGAGTTCAGGCCGCCTCCACGACCTCGGGTGCCTGTGTCGGGTCCGTGGGGTTCTTCGGGTCCGTGCCCTTGGCGAACTGGGTGCGGTACAGCTCCGCGTAGCGGCCGTTCAGGGCGAGGAGTTCCTCGTGGGTGCCGCGTTCCACGATCCGTCCCGCCTCGACGACGAGGATCTGGTCGGCGGAGCGCACCGTGGAGAGCCGGTGGGCGATCACCACGGCGGTGCGGCCCTCCAGCGCCTCGCCCAGCGCCTCCTGGACCGCGGCCTCGGAGGTGTTGTCGAGGTGGGCCGTGGCCTCGTCGAGGATGACGACCCGCTGTCCGGCGAGGAGCAGCCGCGCGATGGTCATGCGCTGGCGCTCGCCGCCGGAGAGGCGGTATCCGCGCTCGCCGACCACCGTGTCGAGGCCGTCGGGCAGGGAGCGTACGAGGTCTTCGAGGCGGGCGCGCCGCAGGACGTCCCAAAGGTCGTCCTCGCTCGCGCCGGGCCGGGCGAGGAGCAGGTTGGCGCGGACGGACTCGTGGAAGAGGTGGCCGTCCTGCGTGACCATGCCGAGGGTGGCCCGCATCGACTCGGCGGACAGGTCCCGCACGTCGACGCCGCCGATGCGGACGGCTCCCGCGTCGGTGTCGTACAGGCGCGGCAGCAGTTGCGCGATGGTCGACTTGCCCGCCCCCGAGGAGCCGACGAGGGCGACGGTCTGGCCGGGTTCGGCGCGGAAGGACACGCCGTGCAGCACCTCGTCGCCGCCGCGGGTGTCGAGGGTGACGACCTCTTCGAGCGAGGCGAGGGAGACCTTGTCGGCGGACGGGTAGGCGAACCGCACGTCGTCGAACTCGACCGCCACGGGGCCCTCGGGCACCGGCACCGCGTCGTCCTTCTCCTCGATGAGCGGCTTCAGGTCGAGCACCTCGAAGACCCGCTCGAAGCTGACGAGGGCGCTCATGACCTCGACGCGGGCGCCGGCCAGCGAGGTCAGCGGCGCGTACAGCCGGGTGAGGAGCAGGGCGAGGGAGACGACGGCGCCCGCCTTGAGGGAGCCCTCCAGCGCGAAGTAGCCGCCCAGGCCGTAGACGAGGGCCAGCGCGAGGGCCGACACCAGGGTGAGGGCGGTGATGAAGGCCGACTGCGCCATGGCGGTGCGTACGCCGATGTCCCGCACCCGGTGGGCGCGCTCGGCGAACTCCGCGGACTCGTCGCCGGGCCGGCCGAAGAGCTTGATGAGGGTGGCTCCGGGCGCCGAGAAGCGCTCGGTCATCCGGGTGCCCATGGCGGCGTTGTGGTGGGCGGCCTCGCGCTGGAGCCGGGCCATCCGCGAGCCCATCCGGCGGGCGGGGACGACGAAGACGGGCAGCAGGACCAGCGCGAGCAGGGTGATCTGCCAGGAGAGCGTCATCATGACGACGAGGGTCAGGAGCAGGGTGACGACGTTCCCGACGACGCCGGACAGCGTGTTGCTGAACGCCCGCTGGGCGCCGACCACGTCGTTGTTGAGGCGGCTGACCAGGGCGCCCGTGCGGGTGCGGGTGAAGAAGGCGACGGGCATGCGCTGGACGTGGTCGAACACGGCGGTCCGCAGGTCCAGGATGAGCCCTTCGCCGAGGTTCGCCGACAGCCAGCGGCTGAGCAGTCCGAGCCCGGCCTCGGCGAGGGCGATGCCCGCGATGAGCAGGGCGTACCGTACGACGACCGAGGAGTCGTCGCCCGAGACGATGGCGGTGACGACGTATCCGGCGAGGACCGGCGTCGCCACGGCGAGCAGTGCGGTGACGATGCTGAGCAGCACGAACTGCCAGATGCGTCGGCGGTGGGGCCGCGCGAAGACGGCGATGCGGCGCAGTGTGGCGCGGGCGAAGGGGCGGCGGTCCTGCTGGGCATGCATGACGCTGTACATCTGCGTCCATGCCGTCGTTTCCATGCTCATGCGGAAAACGTTAGAACCTCAACTAAAGTTGAGGTCAAGCCCCGGCGGGTATTTCACCCTCCAGAACCGCCGTTCCCACCCCGGGGTGTCCGGGGCCGGACGGGCCCGGTGCCGGTCCGGCCGACACGGTCCCTAGCCGAGTTCGAGCGAGGTGACGCCGAAGACCCGCTCGTGCGCGTAGTCCCTGATGGGTCCGGTGTACATGCGGGCCGTGTCGAAGGTGGGCTTCATGCCGCGGGTCTCGGCGAGCGCCACCGCCTCCGGGTTGGTGTCCGGCACGTCCATCGCGACGGGAAGGCCGTCCGCCTCCGCGGCCAGCGCGTCGAGGAGCGCCTCGGCGTCGGCGCGGGTGTCCGCGAAGAGCGGGCCGACGCGGCGGGCGTCGCGGCCGGGCCTCAGCACCCCGTATCCGGTGAGCCTGCCGTCGACGATACGGGCGAGGGAGCGGTGGCCGGGGGCGGTCAGCCAGGACTCCAGGAAGCGTGGCCGGTCCGCGGGCAGGCACGCGCTGTCGTACGCGACGAGCGCCCGCAGGCCGGCCGCCTCCACCGGGCGCACGTGCCGGTCGGGCGCGTCGGTCACGGGGAGCGTGCCGAGGTATCGCTGGGTGCCGTGCTTCCGTACGAAGCCGGAGCGGCGGTAATTGTCCTGCTGGGCCGGGACGCCGTCCAGTCCCACGGTCCGGTCCCCCGCGTGCGCGAGCCCCGCCCGCCAGGTGGCGAGGCCGTGGCCGCGGCCGCGCAGGTCGGGGCGGACGAGGTAGCAGCCGAGGAAGGCGTACGCCTCCCCGTAGTTGACGACGGAGATCGCGGAGACCGGTTCACCGTCGACGCGTCCCAGGAAGAACCCGTCGGGGTCCTGCGCGAAGAACGAGGGGGTGTCGGTGAGGCCGGGGTTCCAGCCCTCGTCCGCCGCCCAGCCCGTCACCACCCGCCAGTCGTCGGGCGTGGCCCGTGTGATCGCGAGCCGCCCGGGGGCCGAATCCGTCATCGCTGCACCCTTCTCGATCCGATGGGGCGGCGTGGACCACCGCGCCCGGGTGCATCCTGCCCGACCCCGCGTCAGCCGATGCCCGCCACATGACGCTCGCGCGCGGCGCCGAACCCGGCCACGACCTGGGGCAGCAGCAGGACGAGCAGGAGGACCAGCGGCACGGTCCAGCTGTGCGAGACGTCGTGGACGGCGCCGAGCAGGGTCGGCCCGGTGGCGGCGAGGATGTAGCCGAAGCACTGGGCCATGCTGGAGAGTTGGGCCGCGTGCCGGGCGTCGGGGGCCCGCTGCACGATGAACAGGAGCGCCAGGCTGATGGCCGCGCCCTGGCCGAGGCCGAGCAGTGTCATCCACAGGTAGGCGCCGCCGACGGGCGCGGCGAGCAGTCCGCCGTAGCCGAGGGCGCAGAGCACGGCGCCGAGCGCGGCCAGGGCGCCCGGGCGCAGCCTGCCGCCCACGACGACCGGGGCGAGGAAGGAGCCCGCGATGCCGAGCAGCGAGGAGAAGGAGAGCATCCAGCCGGCGTCACCGGCGGCCATCCCCGCGTCCTGGAACACCGTCGGCAACCAGGCGGCCGCGGCGTAGTAGTTGAGGGACTGCAGTCCCATGTACGCGGTGACCTGCCAGGCCAGCGGGGAGCGCCAGAGGCCTCGCACGGGGTGGGCCGCCTGCCGGACCGTCGCCGCGCTCACCCGGGTACGGGAGCGCAGCTGCGGCAGCCACACCACCAGGGCGACGACCGCGAGGGCGCCCCAGCAGGCCAGGGTGGTGCGCCAGTTCATGCCGCTCGCCTGCTGCACGGGCAGGGTGACGCCGGCCGCGAGGGCGGCGCCGCCGAACAGCGACATCGAGTAGAGGCCGGTCATCAGGCCGGCCTTCGCGGGGAAGTCGCGCTTGATCAGGCCGGGCAGCAGGACGTTGGCGACGGCTATGCCGGCGCCGATGACGACGGTGCCCGCGAAGAGCGCGACGACCGAGTCGAGCAGGCGCAGGGCCGTGCCCGCGCAGATCAGTGCCATGGTGCCGAGCAGCGACCGCTCCATGCCGAAGCGGCGGCCGAGCCGCGGCGCGACCGGCGCGAGCAGGCCGAAGCAGAGCAGCGGGAGCGCAGTGAGCAGGCTGGTCGCGGCGGCCGACATGCCGCTGTCGTCGCGGATGGTGTCGGCGAGCGGGGAGACGGCGACGAGGGCGGGGCGGAGGTTGAGCGCCAGCAGGACGACGCCGAGAGCGAGGTAGAGGGCACGGCGCCCGACCGGGAGCGAGGAGGGGCCCGGCGCCGCGCCGGCCCCGGCAGACGTGGTCCCCTGGGCCGCACCGGCGTCGCCGGACCCGAGTTCCTGGGTCGCACCCGCTGCGACCGGCCCGTGCTCCGGGGCGGCGCCGGTCTCGCCGGACGTGCGCGCCGGGCCCGCACCGGTCCGCGCGGCGCCGTCGGGTGCGGCCCCGCCGGTGGCCGGTGCTGCTGTCTCACTCATGTACTGCTCCTGCTTCGCGTGCTGCTGGTGGCTCATGTGCGGTGTGCGGCGTCCGCCGCGTCCGGGTCGTCGTCGAGGACGTCGCCGGGATCGTCCAGCGGCTGTTCGCGCAGGGCGGCCATGCCCTCGGAGATGTGGGCGAGCACCGCGGCCTCGGCGGCCCCGGCGTCCCGCGCCTCGATGGCGTCGACGATCGCCTTGTGACCGGCGAGCTGGTGGCGGACGGAGTCGGGGACGGGCGCCCCCATGACGGACTGCACGGTGGAGCGCAGGGCGTCGCTGAGGTGTCCGTACAGCTCGGCGAGGACGGTGTTGTGCGCCGCGTCGGCGACGGTGCGGTGGAAGGCCATGTCCGCGTCGACGAACGCCGCGGTGTTGCCGCTCTCCCAGGCCAGGGTGCGCTCCTCCAGCGCGGCCCGCAGCGTCGCGAGGTCCTCGTCCGTGCGGCGCTCCGCGGCGTACCGGGCGGCGTCGCGCTCGAGGCCCGCGCGCACTTCGTACGCCTCCAGGATCCCCGCCCTGCGCATCCTGCGCTGGACCGCGGCGCCGAAGTCGCTGTTGGCGCGCACATAGGTGCCGTCGCCCTGGCGGGGTTCGAGCATGCCGGTGTGCACGAGGGCGCGGACCGCCTCGCGCACGGTGTTGCGGCCCACGGCGAGCTGCTGCACCAGCAGCGGTTCGGCCGGGATCTTCTCGCCGACGCGCCACTCGCCGTCGGCGATGAGGCTCTCCATCTGGGCGATGACGAGGTCGACGAGGTTGGTCCGGGCGGCGCTGCGCAACGGCATCGGTCGGCACACCTTCTCTCGGGGACGCCATACCTGGGAACATCCCATGTATACGAGACATGGGAACATCCCATGTTTCTCTCTGTCAAACGACGCGGACCCCGTCACGGACATGGCGCGAACGAGGCGCGAACGAGGGCAGACCGCCCGTCGGTCGCAGGTTTTACCCGCTCCCCCTGGTCTAGACCTTGACAGGTTCAGACCATTTCGCTTGAGTCGCGGCACCCCCATGGCGGCGCGGGCCCCAAACCGCCCTGCCCGTAAGGAGAGTTGGCATGATCAGACGCATCACCGGCTTCGCGGCCGCGCTCGCCGCACTCGGCGCCATGATCGTCCTCGGCCCGGCCGCCACCTCGGCGTCCGCCGCCGAGTGCGCGGCCCCGTGGAACTCCTCGTCCGTCTACACGGGCGGCAAAGCGGCCTCGTACAACGGGCACAACTGGACCGCCAAGTGGTGGACCCAGAACGAGACCCCGGGCCGCTCCGACGTCTGGGCGGACCAGGGCACCTGCGGCGGCGGCTCGAACCCGGGTGACCCCGACCCGTCCGGCTTCGTCGTCAGCGAGGCCCAGTTCAACCAGATGTTCCCGAACCGGAACTCGTTCTACACGTACCGGGGCCTGACCGACGCGCTCAAGGCCTACCCGGCCTTCGCCAACACCGGCAGCGACACGGTCCGGCGCCAGGAGGCGGCGGCGTTCCTCGCCAACGTCAGCCACGAGACCGGCGGCCTGGTGTACGTGGTCGAGCAGAACCAGAGCAACTACCCGCACTACTGCGACCAGTCCCAGCCCTACGGGTGTCCGGCGGGCCAGGCCGCCTACTACGGGCGCGGACCGATCCAGCTCAGCTGGAACTTCAACTACAAGGCCGCGGGCGACGCCCTCGGCATCGATCTCCTCAACAACCCCTACCTGGTGGAGCAGAACGCCTCCGTCGCCTGGCAGACGGGCCTGTGGTACTGGAACACCCAGAGCGGCCCCGGCACCATGACCCCGCACAACGCCATGGTGAACGGCGCCGGCTTCGGTGAGACCATCCGCGCCATCAACGGCACCCTGGAGTGCAACGGCGGCAACCCCGCGCAGGTCCAGAGCCGCATCGACCGCTACAAGGCCTTCACCCAGATCCTCGGCACCACACCGGGCTCGAACCTCAGCTGCTGAGGCCCGGACACGCCGCACCGTCCACCGTCCGGCGCCCTCCGGGCGGGCCCGCCCCACGGCCCGCCCGGAAGCGCGTCACTCACTCCGCGGGCACCAGCCGGAACACCGGATGCCGCGCCGCCTCCGCCGCGAACTCCGCGTCCGTCGACTCCTCGGTCACGTCGAAGTAGGGCCGGGTGACGGGGACTTCGCGCCAGTACTGGCGCAGCACCGGCACGCTCTCCTCGGGTCCGAGCTCGACCACGCCCACGCTCTCCGCGCCGCCGCCCCGGCTGAGGCCGATGCGTCCGGCGGCGCGGGCGTTGCGCACCCAGTCGCTCACCCCATAGGCGGCCACGACCCAGCGCTCGCCGTCGGCGGACATGACGTCCACCGGAGTCGAGTACACGCGCCCGGACTTCCTGCCCGGCACGCTCAGATTGTGCCGGTACGCCTTGCCGAGCCCGAGCCCGGTCATGGCGTGGAACACCCGATTGATCATGCGCGTGCCGAACGTCACGCGGTATGCCTTCGCCATCGCCCCTCGCCCCTCCTCGTACTGAACGGACGGAGCTTACGACGTGCCCAGCAACAGCAGCACCAGCGGCCCGACGAGGCCCTCGGGAGCCTCCGTGTCGGCGACGAGGCCGGCCATGTACTCCCGGAAGGCGCCCTGGTGGGCCCGGACGACGTCGGCCACCGCCGGGTCGACGGCGCCGAGCTCGCCGACTCGGGAGCCTCCGTGTCGGCGACGAGGCCGACCATGTACTCCCGGAAGGCGCCCTGGTGAGCCCGGACGACGTCGGCCACCGCCGTGTCGACGGCGCCGAGTTCGCCGTAGGCGTGGACGAAGGCGCATCCGCGGAAGTCCGGCTCGCCGAAATGCCGCGCTCGTACTCGTAGAAGAGCGCCTCTGCGGCGTCGAGGAGCCCGACCGGCACACGGCGTCCGGCACACGGCGTCCGGTACGCGGCGGCCTCCGCGTGTTTCTCCCGGGCGCGGACCACCGTGGGAGTCGGCCGCCCCTCCCACGGCACTGGGCGGCCGACTCCCCGCATGCCGCCTCGTGTGGGTCGGCCTACGCTGAGATGCCCCGGTACGCGGCGCGCGGAGCCCCGGTGCCCGGCGCCCGGGAGGCGCCGCCGGCCGCCCGCACGCCGCGCACCACGATCCGGGCACCTGGGCCCCCGAGGAGGAACCGCATGCCCATCGCCACGGTCAACCCGGCCACCGGTGAGACCCTCGAGACCTTCGAGCCGCTCACGCCCGACGAGATCCAGCAGCGTCTGGCGGCCGCCGACGCCGCGTACGCACACCACCGCACCACCGACTTCGCCGAGCGCGCCCGCCTGCTCGAGCGCGCCGCCGACCTGCTCGAAGAGGACGTCCCGGCCATCGCGCGCACCATGACGACGGAGATGGGCAAGCCGGTCAAGGCAGCGCGGGCCGAGGCGGCGAAGTGCGTCAAGAGCATGCGCTGGTACGCGCGGCACGCCGAGTCGCTGCTCGCGGACGAACACCCCGCGCGGGAGGACGTGGCCGACTCGGGCGCCTCGCGGGCCGTCGTCCGCTACCGCCCCCTCGGCGTCGTCCTCGCCGTGATGCCGTGGAACTTCCCGCTCTGGCAGGTCGTCCGCTTCGCCGCCCCCGCACTGATGGCCGGCAACGTCGCCCTCCTCAAGCACGCGTCGAACGTGCCCCGCACCGCCCTCTACCTCCAGGACCTCTTCACCCGCGCCGGCTACCCGGAGGGCTGCTTCCAGACGCTCCTGATCGGCTCGGGCGCCGTCGAGGACATCCTGCGCGACCGGCGGGTGGCCGCGGCGACGCTCACCGGCAGCGAGCCGGCCGGGCGCGCGGTCGCCTCCGTCGCGGGCGACGAGATCAAGAAGACCGTCCTGGAACTGGGCGGCAGCGACCCGTACATCGTGCTGCCGAGCGCCGACGTCGAGCGCGCGGCCGCGACCGCGGTGACGGCCCGCGTGCAGAACAACGGCCAGTCCTGCATCGCCGCCAAGCGCTTCATCGTGCACACCGACGTCTACGACGCCTTCCGCGACCGGTTCGTCGCCGGCATGCGGGAGCTGACCGTCGGCGACCCGATGGACGAGGACACCGACGTGGGCCCGCTCTCCAGCGAGCAGGGCCGCGACGACCTGGAGGAGCTCGTCGAGGACGCGCTGGGCCAGGGCGCCACCGCGCTGTGCGGCGGCGAGCGGCCGAAGGGGCAGGAGCGGGGCTGGTACTACGCCCCGACCGTCCTCGCGGACATCACCCCGCGGATGCGGATCCACCGGGAGGAGACCTTCGGGCCGGTGGCCACGCTCTACCGCGTCGCGGACCTGGACGAGGCGGTGAAGCTGGCCAACGACACGCCGTTCGGGCTGAGTTCGAATGTGTGGACCCGTGACGACGCCGAGGTCGAACGGTGCGTGCGCACCCTGGAGGCGGGCGGCATCTTCTTCAACGGCATGACCGCCTCCCACCCCGGCCTGCCCTTCGGCGGCGTCAAGCGGTCCGGCTACGGACGGGAGCTCTCGGGCCACGGCATCCGGGAGTTCTGCAACGCCACGACCGTCTGGCACGGCGCCCAGCAGGAGTGACCGAGGGGAGCGAGGGAGCCGTCCGTCACGCGGTCAGCAACGAGTCGTCCATGGTCCTCGCACCCGGCAGCCGGTGCCCCGCCGCGACGACGGCCGCGTCGACGTCGCTGGTGCCGGTCGCGAGGCACAGGCTGTACGCCACGTCCTCGTACGCCTGACGGCTCTCGGCGCTTCCCTGATCGGCGCGGAGCACCGCCAGGACCTTGTAGCGCTCCAGCAGGTCTTCCAGGACGACGGGGTGCGCCAGCAGCATGGGAGGCTCCCTGGGGGTCGGATGCGATGATCATTCGGACTCCGTCTGCCCGCCCGCGACGACTCGAATCAAACACGTGCCCGCGTTTCGCTCCCCCGTTTGTGGAGTCCCTGGTTCCTGGGGCACACGCGTGATGCGGACAACCGTTGGCGCTGCGCCCCGCCTCAGCGCCTCACGTGTCCGCGTTCTTGCCTATGTACAGCTCCGCGAAGGCCGCGGCCCCGGTGGGCGAGGCGAGGAGCCTGCGCAGCCGGGCATCCGCGACGCCCGCCTCGAACGGGTCGCCCGACGAGGCCCCGTGCAGCACGTCGGCGAACCACTGCGAGAACTCCTGGTACTGCCACACGCGCGGCAGACAGTCCGCCGAGTAGCCGCGCAGTCCGCTCTCGTCGCCGTCCCGGGCGTGTGCGACGAGGGCGTCGCCGAGCGTCAGCGCGTCGTGCAGGGCGAGGTTCATGCCCTTGGCCGCGATCGGCGCCGTGAGGTGAGCGGCGTCGCCCGCCAGGTACAGCCGGCCGCGGGACATGGGCGCCACCACGTAGTTGTGCATGTCCAGGACGCGTTTCTCGACGATCCGTCCCTCGGTGAGCGGCGGCGCCCCGTCGGCGGCCAGGCGCGCGTGCAGCTCCGCCCAGACCCTCTCGTCCGGCCAGCCGGCCGGGTCGTCGCCGGGCGGACACTCCAGGTAGTAACGGGTGATCCCGGGGCTGCGGGCCATGTGGGCGGCGAAGCCCCGGGGGTGCAGACCGAAGACGACGCAGTCCGACGACGGCGGCGCCTCGGCCAGCAGGGCCAGCCAGCCGATGCCATAGTCACGCCGCGCGACGACCGCGCCGTGTTCCGCGGTGAGATGGGCGCGGGTCACTCCGCGCGCCCCGTCACAGCCCGCCACGGCGTCACAGGCGATGCGCACGCGCCCGCCGGTGGCGGGATCCGTGTACGACACCGCGGGACGGGCCGTGTCGATGTCGTGCAGTCGTACGTCCCGGACACCGAAGCGGATGTCGCCGCCCGCGTGGTCCGCGTAGGCCCGCACCAGGTCCGTCACCAGCAGTGGCTGGGGATAGACGAAGTGGCGATGGCCCGACAGTTCGGCGTAGCGGAACCGGTGGCGCTCCCCCGCGCTGCGGAACTCGCACTCGGTGTGCGTCCGCGCGCGCTCCAGGAGCGGCCCGGCCAGCCCTCTGCGCTCCAGCGCGCGCACCGCCCACTCCTCCAGGAAACCCGCGCGGGGCCGCTGTTCGATGAACTCCCTGCTCTCCGTCTCCAGCACCACGCAGTCCACGGAGGCGGCACGCAGGATGTTGGCAACGGTGAGTCCGGCCGGTCCGGCCCCCACGACGACGACGGTCATCCGAGCAGTATGGCGGTGCCTCCCGGCGAGGGCCGCGGCGCGTCCGCCCTTTCCGCCCCGGGGGCCCCAGAGGTGTGGATCACGGTGGCAGGGGCACCCAGTTCCAGGACCAAAGCAGGCAGCTATCCGCCCGGGTCGCCGTATGTCACCACGTGTCACCGTTCGAGTGGTGGCCGGCGCCGAACCGGCGGAGCGTGGAGGGAGGAGCGTCTTCGTGGAGTTTCCGCAGACGGGAGATGCCGCATGACCGCGCACACACGGACACCGATGCCGACGCCGGCCCGCCCGGCGCCCCTGTTCACCCTGCCGGGCGTGTACGCGCCGCAGCACGACACCGAGCTGCTCACCCGCGCCCTGGATCGCGAAGACATCGTGGACGGCACTTCCGTACTGGATCTGGGAACCGGTTCCGGGGCGCTCGCCGTGGCGGCCGCCCGGCGGGGCGCGCGGGTGACGGCCCTCGACATCTCCTGGCGGGCCGTACTGACCGCCCGGCTCAACGCATGGCTCAGCCGGCAGTCGGTCACCGTGCACCACGGCGACCTGACGACCAGGGTGCCGCGGGGCCCCTTCGACCTGGTCCTCAGCAATCCCCCTTACGTGCCCTCACCCTCCCCGATGCTGCCGCGGCGCGGTGCCGCGCGCGCCTGGGACGGCGGACCCGCAGGCCGGCTCGTCGTGGACCGCGTCTGCGACACGGCGCCGCGGATCCTGCGGCCCGGCGGCGTTCTGCTGATGGTGCACTCCGCGCTCTGCGACGAGGAGCTCACCCTGGACCGGCTCGCGCTGCGGGACATGAAGGCCGAGGTCGTCGAGCGGCGGTTCATCCCGTTCGGGCCCGTACTGCGCTCGCGCCAGGCGTGGTTGCGCCGCCGCCACCTCATCGGCGACGACGAGACGAGCGAGGAGCTGGTGGTGGTCCGTGCCGAACGCGCCTGAACGCCCCCGCCGCGTCACGGTCGACCCCGAGGGGCCGCTGCTGATGGAGGGCCCCGTCGAGGTGGTGGCCGCCGACGGGACCGTCTCCGTCTCGGAGCGTTTCGCCGTCGCGATCTGCACCTGCCGGCGCAGCCGTACGTACCCCTGGTGCGACACCAGTCACCGCAAGCGGGTCAGGCCCCACGAGGAGAAGCCGTCCGCGCACGACACCGAGGAGCCGGAGGCCTCGTCATGACCGCCCCCACCGAGACGGCCGCGCCCGTCGAATCCCGCCGCCACGTCCCCGCACTCCCCTCCCCGCGCGGCACGTTGTCCCACGCCCTCGTCACCGCGCTGCGGGGCGAGGGCCCGGCCCCCGACCCCGGGCAGGCGCACCGGGCCGAGCCGTACGGGGACGACCTGCAGCTGGCGCTCTACGTCCTCTACGAACTCCACTACCAGGGGTTCTCCGGAGTCTCCGACGAGTGCGAGTGGGACCCGGCCCTGCTGGCCCTGCGGCGCGCTCTGGAGCAGCGCTTCCTGGACGCCCTCGACGCCGACGTGCCCCGCCGCGAGGACGCCGACGAGGCGCTGGGCGCGCTCCTGGTGGAACCGGTCGGGCACGACGCGTCGAGCGTCAGCCACCATCTGTGGCGCGACGGAGAGGCGTGGCAGATGCGGGAGTACGCGGCGCTGCGCTCCCTGTACCACCTCAAGGAAGCCGACCCGCACGCCTGGGTCATCCCCCGGCTGCACGGCCGGGCGAAGGCGGCGATGGTGGCCATCGAGTACGACGAGTTCGGGGCGGGGCGCGCCGAGGACGTGCACGCCCGGCTCTTCGCCGACCTCATGTCCGATCTGGGCCTGGAGACGGCGTACGGCCACTATCTGGACGCCGCCCCCGCCGAGGCGCTCGCCACCGTGAACCTGATGTCCCTGTTCGGACTGCACCGCGCCCACCGCGGGGCGCTGGTCGGCCACTTCGCCGCCGTGGAGGTGACCTCGCCGCCCGGTTCCCGGCGGCTGGCGGCGGCCCTGCGCCGGATCGGCGCGGGCCCCGCCGCCCAGCGGTTCTACGACGAGCACGTGGAGGCGGACGCGGTGCACGAACAGGTGGTGCGCCGTGACGTCGTCGGCGGCCTGCTGGACGCCGAACCGGGGCTGGAGCCCGATGTGGCCTTCGGCGTACGCACCACCGGCTTCCTGGAGGACCGCCTCGCCGCCCGGCTCCTTGCGGCCTGGCGCGAGGGCCGGAGCGCGCTGCGCGTACCGCTGCCGGACGCGCCCAAGGCGTCCGGCGCGTCCGGCCCGGGCGCCCTGGGCGCGTAGCGGCCCTTACGGCCCGTGGCGGTCGGTCAGCCCTCCTCGATCGGCGCACCGTGCTCGGGGCCGGTCAGGCGGAGCTGTACGTCGACCTCCTGGTCGCCGGACGAGGTGCCGACGGCCGCCACCACGAAGGCCGATTCGAGGGCCTCGCGCAGGCGGCCGACCGCGACCGGCCCGCCGTGCAGGTCGGCGGTGACGGGGCCCGCGAGCAGGGTGCCCGGCACGTGGCCCGGGCTCCGGGCGGCGAGGAAGCCGCCGGTCCAGACGGCGGGCCCGGGATCCTCGGTCTGGCGCGGCGCGTCGGCGCCGCGGTCGGAGGGGAAGTGGGCGCGCAGGACGGTGAAGACGGTGTCCGCGTCGGCCACCGAGCACTCGCCGAGGACGACCTGTACGAGGTCCGCGGACGGCGGGTGCGGGGCGGCGGGCGCCTGGTCGGGCGTGGGATTCATGGGGCGGTCTCCTTCCGGTGGTACGTGGGCGCGGGGTGTGTCACAGCTCCCGCAGCGCCGGCAGCAGTTTCTTCTCGGCCCACTCGATGAAGGGACGCTGGTGTTCGCCGCCCACCTGGACCAGGGCGATCTCGGTGAAACCCGCCTCGGCGAAGGGGCGTACGGCCTCGACGAAGGTGTCGACGTCGTCGCCGCACGGGATCTGCTCGGCCATGTCCTGCGGGGTGACGAACTGCGTGGCTCCCGCGAAGGCGGCGGGCCCTGGCAGTTCGGCGTTGACCGGCCAGCCTCCGACGGACCAGCGGAACTGGTCGTGGGCGCGGGCGACGGCCGCGTCCTTGTCGGGGTCGTAGCAGACGGGCAACTGGCCGACCCGGGGCTTGCCGCGGCCGCCGTGCCGTTCGAAGGACTCGACGAGTTCGGCCTTGGGCTCGGTGGCGATGACCAGGTCGGCGTGTTTGCCGGCCAGTGCGCAGGACCGCTCGCCGGAGACGGCGATGCCGATGGGCGGCAGCTCGGCGGGCAGGTCCCACAGACGGGCGTTGGCCACGTCGAAGTGGGTGCCCTCGTGATGGACGTTCTCGCCCGTGAAGAGCGCCTTGATGATGCCGACCGCCTCCTCGAACATGTCGAGGCGGACCCGCGCGGAGGGCCAGCCGCCGCCGACGACGTGCTCGTTGAGGTTCTCGCCCGAGCCGAGCCCCAACCGGAAGCGGCCCTCGGAGAGCAGCTGCATCGTCGCGGCCTTCTGCGCGACGACCGCGGGGTGATAGCGGGTCGTCGGGCACGTCACGTACGTCATGAGCGGGATGCGCGAGGTGGCCTGCGCCGCCGCGCCGAGCACACTCCATGCGTACGGGGAGTGTCCCTGGGAATCGAGCCACGGGAAGTAGTGGTCGGAGGTGACGGAGAAGTCGAAACCGGCCCGCTCCGCCGCGACCAGGTCGTCCACGAGTGCGCGCGGTCCCGCCTGTTCGGTCATCATTGTGTAGCCGATTTGCACCATAGATGATCGTTTTGCCGAATCACCTCCGCTGAAACCTCCGACGGTTCGACGCGCCACCGGACGGCTGCGGACGCCGTGCCGGGGTATCCGGGGTACCACAGTCACGGACAGAGAGGCAGCCTCCTTTGCGCACCGTAGGAGTGGAGGAAGAACTCCTCCTGATCGACCGCACCAGCGGGGAACCGCGGGCCCTTTCCTCGGCGGTCCTGGCCCGGGCGGCCAAGGACACCGCAGAGAACGCCGAGAAGGCCGAGAACGCTGAGCACGCCGAGAACACGGAGAAGGCGGAGAACGAGAAGCAGGACTGCGACTACCGCGAGCCCGAGGACGAGGCGTTCGAAAAGGAACTCCACGGACAGCAGCTCGAATTCGCCACACAGCCCCGGGAGAGCATGTCCGACCTCAAGGACGAGGTGGTCCGGTGGCGCGCGGACGCGGCCCGGCACGCCGGTGACGTGGGCGGTGCGGTCGCCGCCCTCGCCACCTCTCCGCTGCCCGTGAGCCCGTCGGTGAACACGGGCCACCGCTTCCAGTGGATGGAGGAGCAGTTCGGGCTGACCACCCAGGAGCAGCTGACCTGCGGCTGTCACGTCCATGTGTCGGTCGGGTCGGACGAGGAGGGCGTGGCGGTCATCGACCGCATCCGGCCCTGGCTGCAGGTCCTGGTGGCCCTGAGCGCCAACTCGCCCTTCTGGCAGGGGCACGACAGCCTGTACAGCAGCTACCGCAGCCGGGTGTGGGGCCGCTGGCCGATGGCGGGCCCGACCGAGATCTTCGGCTCCGCAGAGCGGTACGAACAGCAGGTGCAGGACATGGTCGCCACCGGCGTGCTGCGCGACCGGGGCATGGTCTACTTCGACGCCCGGCTCTCCCACCGCTACCCCACCGTGGAGATCCGGGTCGCCGACGTCTGCCTGGAGGCCTCGACCACCATCCTGGTCGCGGCCCTCGCCCGGGGCCTGGTGGAGACGGCGGCTCGCGAGTGGCGGGCGGGCCGCCCGCCCGCCGCGCACGGCATCCCCCTGCTCCGCCTGGCCTCCTGGCGGGCCGGCCGCTCCGGTCTGGACGACGTCCTGCTCCATCCGCTGACCATGCGCCCCACCCCCAGCCGCGAGGTGCTCCAAGCGCTCCTCGACCACGTACGGGACGCCCTGGAGGACAGCGGGGACCTCGACATGGTCCGCACCGGCCTCGCCGACCTGCTCAAACACGGCAACGGAGCACGCGTCCAGCGAGACCTCCTGGAGCGGACGGGCAGCCTGGGCGCCATGGTCGCGGAGTGCGTGAGCCGCACCCAGGCGGCGTAAAAAGCCGGCACCCGGCAGGCACACGTCCGTCCTCGGGGGAGATCGTTTGGGAGCGTGTGTCGCGGGCACACCGATGGATCGGCCCGCCGTGGACAGCGGCGGGCACGACCGCACCACACCCCGAGCGCGAGGTAGTCATGAACGACCAGAACATGGCGGACGACGCCTACCAGCCCACCGGCGACAACGAGGAGCAGGAGGACGCCACGCCGCTGGACCTCCAGGACGCGGTGGACGAGCGCACCTACGACGACATGCTCGACGAGGGCTACTCACCGCCCGAGAAGCCGCTGGGCGTGACCAAGAGCGGCACCACGGCGGCCGAGCAGCACGAGGGCGAGTCGCTGGACGAGCGGCTGCGGCAGGAGGTGCCGGACACGGGACAGCCCGACGGCGACGGCGTCGGCGACCTCCCGGACGGCGAGGGCGAGCCCGTGGATCCGGAGGCCGGCGCGGAGCGCGCGGGCCGTCTGGTGGCCCCGGACGAGGGCGCCCACGAGGACACCACCAAGGAGGCCGTCGCCACGGACGAGGGCATCGACGGCGGCGCGGCGGGCGCCGAGGAGGCGGCGATGCACATCGTCTCCGACGAGGACCTGCCGCCGGCCCCCGGCGGCCGGGACTGACGGTGTCCGCGGCCAGGGGCCGGGCCCGCCGGATCACCCCGTGGGTGTTCCACGGCCCGGCTCACGGCCGGGGGTTCACCCGCCGCCAGGAGGGCCGCGCGTCGTCTGACCGGGCCCGACGCCTCGTACCTGACCGTCGCGTCCTGGGTCGCCGAGAGGCCCGGTGCGCGTCGCGCGGAGAGGTGACGCGGTACGGCCTGCGGTATAAGGGAAGTCCGGCATAAGGGAAATCCGCCCGTGTCGAACCCCGCGGGCCCGGGTACCGGTGCTACCTGGAGCAGGGATCGACGGAGACCGGCGCGCCGCACGGTCGTGCGACGGCCGGCGGCCGGAAACGGAGCAGCAGGTGACGCCGAACGCAGAAGACACCACTCCCGACGCACGCAACCCGGTCACGGAACTGCGTCCGGCCGGCGTGGCGACCGGGGGCTCCCCGCACCACCAGGTGTGCGTCGAGGAACTTCCCCCCGATCTCAACCAGGCCATCCTGGAGGCGACCAAGCAGGTCGCCGCCATCCTCAAGCGGCGCGAACACGACTTCGCCCTCGCCGGAAGCGTCGCGGTCTACGCCCACGGCGGCACCGGCAACCTCCAGCACGACGCCGACTTCTGCATCAGGCCCGAGGACGCCGAAGCGGTGGCGGCCTCGCTGGAGGAGGCCGGTCTTCCGGTCTACGCGCCGCCGGAGGACTGGCTGCTGAAGGCCAAGTGCCTCGGCCAGGACATCGACCTCATCTTCCGGCTCGCCGCCCGCCCGGTCTCCACGGAGCTCCTCGAACGCGCCACCCGACTGCCGGTGGACTCGGTGCACATGCCGGTCCTCTCGCCGACCGACCTGGTGCGGTCGCTGCTCGCGGCGTTCTCCGAGCACCACTGCGACTTCGGCGCCGTGCTGCCGATCGCCCGGCAGCTGCGCGAGATGGTCGACTGGGAGGCGCTGCGCGACGAGTACGGCGACACCCCGATGCCGGCCGCCTTCCTCTTCCTGCTCGAACGCCTGGAAGTCATCGCCCCGCGAGGAGGAGACCGATGAACGACCACGCCAACGTCGAGTACCGCATCGCGCACCTGCAGGACCGCCTCGCGGCCGAGGAACTCGGCGAGCTCGGCATCCGCATCGAGGCCCGCGGTTCGTCCGTGGCGGTCGTCGGGACGGTGCCCACCGCGCAGTGCCGCGAACAGCTGCTGCGCACCGTGCACGAGGAACTGGCCGGACAGACCGTCCACTTCGACGTCGCGGTGGCCGACGCATCGGCCCCGGACCACCCGGAGGAAGTGACATGATCCGCATCGCGGCCGTGGGCGACATCCACATGAGCCTGGACAGCCAGGGGGTGTTCCGCCCCGCCTTCGAGACGCTCGACGACTGCGCGGACCTGCTCCTGCTCGCCGGCGACCTCACCCGGCACGGCACCCCGGAGGAGGCGCGGGTGGTCGCCCGCGAGGTGAGCGCGCTGCCGGTGCCGGTCATCGCCGTGCTCGGCAACCACGACCACCACGACGAACGGCCCGACGAGGTCACCGCCGTGCTCCGGGACGCCGGCGTGCGCGTCCTCGAAGGTGAGGGCACGGTCGTCGAGGTCGGCGGGGCCCGGGTGGGGGTGGCGGGCACCAAGGGGTTCGGCGGGGGGTTCGTCGGCCGCTGCGGCAGCGAGTTCGGCGAACGGATGATGAAGGACTTCATCCGCTACACCCGGCGCTGCGCCGACGGCCTGCGGACCTCCCTGGAGGAGCTGGCCGAGCAGGGCTGCGACACCCGGGTGGCGCTCACCCACTTCGCGCCCGTGCCGGACACCCTCGCGGGCGAACCCCTGGAGATCTACCCGTTCCTCGGCAGCTATCTGCTGGCGGAAGCCGTCGACGCGGCGGGCGCGAACCTGGCCGTGCACGGCCACGCCCACGCGGGCACCGAACACGGCATGACCAGCGGTGGCGTCCCGGTGCGCAATGTCGCCCAGCCCGTCATCCGCAAGGCGTTCAACGTGTACCACCTCAAGGAACACAGCGAACACAGCCCGGCTCAGGCGACGACGGCCGCCCACGGCGGGTGACCGCGGCCGTGCCCCTCGTACGACGGGGCTATCCCGTGAAGACCGCGGTGCCGTCCGGGCCCCGGGCCTCGACCTGGGCGCCGTGCTCGACGGTGCGGCTGACCGTGCAGTACTTCTCGTGGGTCAGCCGGATCGCGCGTTCGAGCTTCTCGGCGGCGTCGGCGTCGCCCTCCGGCAGTTCGAGTTCGTAGGCGACCCGTACGACGCCGATCCGGCCGTCGTCCTCGGGACGGGAGACGGACTCCACGACGATGCGCAGTCCGTCGTGTTCGACCGTGCGGGCGGTGCGGTCCACGACGAGTCCCCCGCAGCCGCCGACCGCGGCGAGCAGGAGTTCGACGGGGGTGAAGGAGGGCTGGGCGTCCGGCTTGTCCGCGGGGGCGACGCGGACCTCGGCGCCGCGGTCGTTGCGGGCGGTCCAGTCGCGTTCGCCGTTGCGGACGGTTTCGATGCGGTAGTCGGCCATGGCAGGACCGTATCCAGGGGCGGGCCGGTGCGCGCGCAGGCCGGTCCGGTGCGGGTCAGGGAGCCTGCTGGACGTCGCCCCGGGTGGAGGAGGCGACGGTGTCGCGGTGCGCGAAGTCGCCGGGCGGGATGCCCGGGTGGTGGCCGGGCAGTGGTTCGGCGGTGGTCGCGGCGGGGCCGAGGGTGAGCCGGGAGACGATGCGGTAGCGGTCGCCGCGGTAGAGGGAGTGCACGTACTCGACGGGCACCCCGTTCGTGTCCGAGGTGAGCCGTTCGAAGAGCAGCGCGGGCGACAGCTCCGGCACGTCGAGGAGCTCCGCCTCGGCCCGGGTCACCACGGTCGGCTCGATGGCCTGTACGGCTTCGCGCACGTGAACGTCGTGGTGTTCGCGCAGATGCGCGTAGAGGTCGCCGTTCTCCAGTTCCTGGGCGCTCAGGCCCGGCACCAGGTCGGCACGGATGTGCAGGTGCTCGATGGCCATCGGCGTCCCGTCGACGAGGCGGAGCCTGGCCACGTAGACGATCTGGGCGGCGGGCGAGAGGCGCAGCTTGCGGCCGACCCGGGCGCCCGCCTGGATGGTGGTGAACTCCAGGAGACGGCTGGACCAGGCGCCGGCGGCCGGCGGCACCGTCAACGCCTGTTCGCGGGAGACTAGTTCCTGAGTGATCTTCTTCTGGGCGACGAACATACCGCGTCCGTGTTCGCGGACGAGAAGGCCGGCCGCGACGAGTTCGTCCACGGCGGCGCGCAGCGTGGGGCGGGAGACGCCGAGGGCCGCGCAGAGGGCGCGCTCGGAGGGGATGGCGTCGCCGGGGCGCTGTGACTCGATGAGTTCGAGGATGTGGTCGCGGACCCGCTCGCGCTTGAGCACCGCCCCCGGCGGCCGGCCCGCCGCTTCGGTACCCCCCGGCCGCCGCGCGTCCCGCGTGCCGGTGTCGGCCGTCCCCTTCACGTCGGCGTTCACCGCCCACCCCCTCGCGCCCTACGACCAGTTGCCTGACCAGTTGACCACAAGGGCGCGGAGATCGACAACTGACCAGCATTTACCGGGGGGTTGACGCCTCCATTGGTCCATGCCACCTTTCTCCATCACCAGAGGTCACCTGACCAGTCACCCAACTGGTCAGGTCCGACTCCCAGAGGTGACCCGTGAAGCTCCGCTTGCTCGCCGGCCTGTCCGCGTTCGTCGCGGCCGCCGGGCTCAGTGCCTGCAGTTCCGGCTCCGGCGACGGGGTGTCCGGGGACGGCGGGCGGACCACCCTCGACGTGTGGCTGATGCGCGACAGCGTCTCCACCGCCTTCCAGAAGCGGTTCGAGAAAGCCTTCGAGGCGGCACACCAGGACATCGACGTACGGATGCAGATCCAGGAGTGGGACGGCATCGGCGAGAAGGTCACCGCCGCGCTGGCCAGCAACGACGCACCCGACGTGATCGAGACCGGGAACACCCAGGTCGCCCAGTTCGCCCAGAGCGGCGGCCTGTGGGACCTGAGCGGGAAGGTGGACGAACTCGGCGGCCGCCACTGGCTGAAGGGCCTCGCCGAACCGGGCTCGTACGACGGCAAGCAGTACGGCATCCCGTACTACGCGGCGAACCGCGTCGTCATCTACCGCAAGGACCTCTTCGCGAAGGCCGGTGTCGACGCCGGCGCCATCAAGACGCGCGCCCAGTGGATCGCGGCGACGAAGAAACTCGACGAGGGGGACCGGCAGGGGATCTACCTGCCCGGCCAGAACTGGTACACCCTCTCCGGCTTCATCTGGGACGAGGGCGGCGAACTCGCCGAGAAGAGCGGCGGCGAATGGCGCGGCACGCTCGACACGCCCGAGGCCCTGCGCGCGATGGCCTTCTACGAGAAGCTGCAGGCGCTCGGCAAGGGCCCCAAGGACTCCGACGAGGCGCAGCCGCCCCAGCACGAGGTGATGGCCAAGGGACAGGTCGCCCAGATCATCAACACACCCGGCGGCGCCGACGTCATCGCGCAGAACAACCCCGACCTGAAAGGCAAGTTGGGCTTCTTCCCGATCCCGGGCAAGACGGCCGGCACACCCGGCGCGGTCTTCACCGGCGGCTCCGACCTGGTGATCCCCACGGTCTCCCGGCACCACGACGCCGCGTACACGTTCGTCAAGGAACTCACGGGTGAGACCTGGCAGAAGAAGCTCGCCGTCGCGATGAGCTACGTGCCCAACAGGACCACACTCGCCGGTGCCGTCGCCAAGGACCCCGGCGCCTCCGCGATGGCGGTCGGCGCGGCCGCCGGGCATGCCACGCCGAACACTCCGGGCTGGGCGGCCGTCGAGGCCAAGAACCCGGTCAAGGACTACATGACGGCCGTGCTGACCGGCGCGGACCTGGCGCACGAGGCCGAGAAGGCCTCCGCCGCCATCACCTCCGCGATGCAGTCCGGATCCTGACCTCCGTCACGAAGGGAGTGAGCGCCGTGTCGGTCGTCCGCGAGCGGACCGCACCACGCCCCCTCACCGGGCCGCCCCGCCGCCCCGAGCGGCCTGCCCGCCGCGCCACCGGCGGCGGACCGTGGCCGTACCTCCTGGTGGCGCCCGCCGTCCTCGGCATGCTGTACCTGCTGCTCTACCCGCTGGCCCGCACCGTCCTGATCTCCTTCCAGGACTTCGGACTGCGCCAGCTCATCCTCGGTGACGCCCGGTTCACCGGTTTCGACAACTACACGACGCTGCTCTCCGACCCGCGCTTTTGGACAGTGGTGCGCCGCACCTTCCTCTTCATGACGGTCGACGTCGTGCTGATCATGGCGATTTCGACGCTGGTGGCCCTGATGCTGGAGCGCCTCGGCAGGATCTGGCGGACGGCGGTGCTCAGCGCGCTGGTGCTGGCCTGGGCCATGCCGGTGGTCGCGGCCACCACGGTGTTCCAGTGGCTGTTCCACTCCGAGTTCGGCATCGTCAACCACGCGCTCACCGGCCTCGGGTTCACCTCGTTCGACGGCTACCCCTGGCTCGCGCACGGTACGGCCGCCTTCGCGATCCTGGTGACGCTGGTGGTGTGGCAGTCGGTGCCGTTCGCCGCGATCACCCTGTACTCGGCGCTGACCACCGTGCCGGGCGAGCTGTACGAGGCCGCGCGCATCGACGGCGCGTCCGCCGCGCGTGTCTTCCGGTCGGTCACCCTGCCGATCGTGCGGCCCATCTTCATGCTGGTGCTGTCGCTCGAGGTGATCTGGACGTTCAAGGCCTTCGTGCAGATCTGGGTGATGACACGCGGCGGCCCCGGCGACGCGACGACCATCCTGCCGGTCTACGCGGTCCAGACGGCGCTGTCGGGCCAGCACTACGACCTCGGCTCGGCGGCCTCCATCGTGACGGTGCTGCTGATGTCGGGCGTGCTCGTCCTCTACTTCCGGCAGATGTTCCGACAGGAGGCCGAGCTGTGACGTCCCCGCGCGCACTGCGCAGGCTGCCGCTGCACATCGCGGCCACGCTCACCGTGGTCCTCTGCCTCTTCCCCGTCTACTGGATGCTCACCACGGCCCTCAAGCCGTCCCGGGACATCCAGTCGGAGCATCCGCGCCTGCTGCCGCGGAGCTGGACGCTCGACCACTTCCGGCGGGCGGTCGAGGCGGACGGCTTCGGACTGTTCTGGCGCAACAGCATCCTCGTCACGCTCGGCGCGGTGGCACTCTCCCTGTTCGTGGCGCTCGGGGCGTCGTTCGCGGTGGCCCGGATGCGCTGGCGGGGGCGGCGGCAGTTCATGCTCATGGTGTTCGTCGCGCAGATGGCCCCGTGGGAGTCGCTGATCATTCCCGTGTACATCATCGCGCGGGACACCGACATGCTGGACCGGCTGCCGACGCTGACGCTCGTCTACTTCATGATGACGCTGCCGTTCACGATCGTCGTCCTGCGCGGCTTCCTCGCGACGATCCCTGCGGAGCTGGAGGAGTCGGCGCGGGTGGACGGCTGCACCCGGCTCGGCGCCTTCCGGCATGTGGCGTTCCCGCTCCTCGCGCCCGGCCTGATGGCGACCTCGCTGTTCGGCTACATCACGGCGTGGAACGAGTTCGCGTACGCCAACTTCCTGATCATCAAGCAGCAGGACCACCGGACGCTGCCGGTGTGGCTGTCCTCGTTCCACAACACCTTCGGCACCGACTGGGGCGCCACGATGGCCGCCTCCACCCTGTTCGCGCTGCCCGCGCTCGTCATCTTCCTGCTGCTCCAGCGGCATGTGACCTCGGGGTTCGCGGCCGGCGCCGTAAAGGGCTGAGCCGCCCGCCACCCGGAGCCGACCCCGCCCCCCCCCTGGGCCGACCCGCCACCCCGGGCCCGCCCCGCCCCGCTCCCCTGGAGGTCCGCAGTGCCCGCACGCCGCCCCGCACCCCTCCCCCACCCCACTCACCTCGCCTGGCGCCCCGGCCACTTCACCCTGGACGCCGCGACGACGGTCCGCTCGGCCCCCGGCGCCCGCCCCGCCCTGGACCTGCTCCGTACCCTGCTCACCCCGGCCACCGGACTGCCCCTGCCCCCGTCGCCCGAGGGGCGGTTCGTGCTGGCCCTCGACCCTCGGCTGCGCGGTCTCGGCGACGAGGGGTACGGCCTGACGGTGGGACCCGACGCCCTCCTCCTGCGCGCCGCCCACCTCACGGGCCTGTTGCGCGGCGTCCAGACGGTCCGTCAACTCCTGCCGGTGCAGGCGCTGTCGGGCCGGCCACAGCCGGACACGCCGTGGCGACTGCCGTGCGTCGAGATCACCGACGTACCGCAGAGCGCCTGGCGGGGCTTCATGCTCGACGTGGCACGGCACTTCCAGCCGGTGGGTGTGCTGCGGAGATACGTGGACCTGCTCGCCCTGCACAAGTTGAACGTCCTGCATCTGCATCTCACCGACGACCAGGGCTGGCGGATGCCGGTCTCCGCCTACCCCCGCCTCACCGAGGTCGGCGGACGGCGCGCCGAGTCGATGCTGGGCCCGGCGGTCACGCACCGGAACGCCGCCGACCTCACCTTCGACGGCTCGCCGCACCAAGGTGCGTACACCCGGGGCGAGTTGACGGACCTGGTCACGTATGCCGCCGCGCGGGGCGTGACGGTGATGCCGGAGATAGAGATGCCGGGCCACGCCCGCGCCGCCCTCGCCGCCTACCCCGACCTGGGGAACGCCCCGGGGCGACGGCTCGATGTCTGGACCCGCTGGGGCGTGTGCGACACCGTCCTCGGGGTCGGCGACCCGGTCCTCGACTTCTGCCGCACCGTCCTCGACGAGGTCATCGACGTCTTCCCCTCGCCGCACGTGCACATCGGCGGCGACGAGTGCCCCACCACGGAGTGGGCGGCCAGTCCCGTGGCGCGGGCCCGGGCCGTCGCCGAGAAGCTCCCGGACACCGACGCGCTGCGCGAGTGGTTCCTCGGCCGTATCGGGGCGCATCTCATCGAGCGTGGGCGCGTTCCGACGGCATGGGCCGAGACGGGTGAGGGGCTTCCGCCGGAGTTCACGGTGATGACGTGGCGCAACCCCGAGCACACCCGGATCGCGTTGAAGCGGGGCCACGCGGTCGTCAGCTGCCACCACCGGGCCGCCTACCTCGACTACCCGCAGTCCCACGCGCCGACCGAGCCGCCGGGGCAGCCCGGCGCGGTGGTGGACCTGCGCTCGGTGCACGCACACGAGGCGGGATACGGCCCGGGCGCCACAGAGAGCACCAATGGCTCCGGCGGCACCAGGCATTCCGGCAGCCCAGACGGCTCGGACCGCCCAGGCACACCCGATCCCCCCGGCCAACTCCTCGGCCTGCAAGCCCAGTTGTGGACGGAGTTCGCCCCCACCGCCGACCACGTCGACTACCTCGCCTTCCCCCGCCTGTGCGCCCTGGCCGACCGGGCCTGGCACGGCGCCGCGCCCTGGCCCGGTGTCCACGCCCGGCTCCGGGCCCACGCCGCCCGGCTCGCCGCCCTCGGCCTGCGGCACGGCCCGCTCGACGACCCGTACTCCCCCGCACCCGGACCCCGAGATCCCCTCCCCCACCACCCCGTCCCCCACCGTTCCGGAAAGGAACAGCCATGAGCAGGACGAACCCCACCGGATCGCGCACGCCGTCGGCATCGGCCGCGAAACGCTCCCTCACGGCCGCCGTCGCCGTGGCTCTCGGCTGCGCGGGCCTCGTCGCGCTCCCGCCGAACGCCGCCGCGGCCACGGGCGATCTGACCGTCCAGTACCACGCGGGTGCCACCGGGAGCGACCAGGCCGAGCCCTGGCTGAAGGTGAAGAACACCGGCACCACCTCCGTCGCGCTCAGCGGCGTCAAGATCCGCTACTACTTCAAGTCGGACGCGGGCTCACCGAGTTACCGCTTCGCCTGCTCCTGGGCGGTCAAGGGGTGCGCCCACGTCACCGGCACCTTCGGCACCCTCGCCCACCCGACCGCCACCGCCGACCGCTACCTGGAGATCGGCTTCACCTCCGGCGCCGGCTCCCTCGCGGCCGGCACCGACACCGGCGACCTGCAACTGCGCTTCCACCGCACCGACTGGCAGGCCCTGAACCAGGCCGACGACTACTCCTTCGGCGCCGCGCAGTCGGCGTACGCGAACTGGTCCAAGGTCACCGCCCAGCTCGACGGCGCGACGGTCTGGGGCACGGCCCCCGAGGGCAACGACCCGACCGACCCCACGGATCCGACCGACCCGACCGACCCGCCCGGCGACGGGGCCACCCTCTTCGACGACTTCACCTACAGCGCGTACGACGACCCGAAGATCTCCGCCCACGGCTGGAACGTGCGCTCCAACTCCGGTGGTCCCGGCGTGCCCGGCGCGACGTGGGCGCCGCAGAACGTGACGTTCCCGTCGTCGGGCGGCAACACCGTGATGAACCTGGAGACGTCCACGGCCGGCACCGGCGCGAGCACCGAGCAGACGGAGGTGCTCACCAAGGCGATGAAGTTCAGATACGGCACCTACGCGGCGCGCGTGAAGTTCGGCGACGCGCCCCGCAGCGGGCCCGACGGCGACCACCTGGTGCAGACGTTCTTCACCATCAACGACCTCAAGGCACCGATGGCCGACGACTACGCCGAGTACGACTTCGAGTATCTGCCCAACGGCGGCTGGGGCGAGCAGTCGAACATCCTCTACACGACGTCCTGGGAGACCTACGCCCCGGACCCGTGGCAGGCCGTCAACCAGCACACGGAGAGCCGGCAGAGCTACGCGGGCTGGCACGACCTGGTGGTGACCATCGACAACAGCTCCATCCGCTACTACGTCGACGGACAGCCGTTCGGCACGCACGACGCGGCGTACCTTCCGGAGCGGCCGATGTCGATCAACTTCAACCAGTGGCTGATCGACCTGGCCGGCCAGTCGAGCACCACGCCCCGCTCGTACGACCAACAGGTGGACTACGTCCTGCACGTCAAGGACCAGGTGCTGACCCCGGCGCAGGTGTCGGCGAAGATCGCCGGCTACCGGGCGGCGGGAACAACCTTCGAGGACACCGTCCCGGCGCCATGACCCCGTAACCTCGTGCACGCACACGTCGGGAGACGATGTGCGTGCACGAGGCTGGTCCAAGACACGGTACGTCGGGGAGGCGATGGTGCTCGGACGGGGCACAGGGGTGCTCGCGGGTGCCATGGCGGTGGCGTGTCTGCTGCTGATCGGCCCCAGCGCGCCGAGCGGCGCTCTCTACGGCAGGACGCTGCCCGCCGAGGCGGTCAGGGACATCGTGCCGAACCGCGTCATGACGTGGAACATCTGCAACCCGTGCGAGGAGAACAACGTCGGCCGTGCGGCGGAGATCGCCCGCTACGCGCCGCAGGTCATCGGCCTGCAAGAGGCGTGCGTACGCGACGTCGAGCGGATCCGGGACTACCTGGAGCAGCTCTACGGCCTCGTCTACCACGTCGAGTACGGGTCGGTGCTGCGCAATTGGGGCCGCTGCGGAGGCTGGCCGTGGAGCCCCGGAGGCTTCGGTCAGGCGCTCCTCTCCGCGGCGCCGATGACCGACCGCGTCCTGGTGGAGTACCCCGACGGCGGCTCCGAGGACCGCGGCTATCTGGCGGTCACCACCTCGGTGGCGGGCCGGCCGACGCGGGTCTTCAACACCCACCTCGCCCAACGCGAGCAGGCGCCGGTCCGGGCCGGGCAGGTCCGGGTACTGGCCGCGGAGGTCGCCCGCCACGACCGGGCCATCGCCCTCGGCGACTTCAACGCGGTGCCGTACTCCCCTGAACTCGCCCCCATGTGGGCCCTGTCCTCCGGCGCGGCCCCCGGCTGCCGGCCCGCGTCGGCCGGCCCGGACGGAAGCGGCGCCGCAGACGACACCGGCGGCACGGGGGACGACGCCTGCGAGCCGACCACCGACTGGCAGAGCACGTTCGACTACGTCTTCCTGCGGGGCCTCACCCCGCTCAGGCACCACGTGCGGCCCTCCCCCTACTCGGACCACCACTCGCTCTACGCGGACGTGACGGCCTCGGCGGACCGGTCGAGGGCCCCCGAATAATCGATTGCCCGCCGGTGTCGGGGACGGATGCAATGTCCACCATGGTCACCGAGGAGCGCAGCACGTCGTCGTCATCTCCCGGAGCGGGCCGGGGGGACGGACCACCCGTCAGGATCGGCGCGCTCGTCCCGCTGACCCGGCCCGGCTGGGTCGGGGCGGGGGAGCATCTGCTCGCCGGGCTCGAACTGGCCGTGCGCGAGGTCAATGACGAGGGCGGGATCGCCGGCAGGCCGCTGGAGCTGGTGGTGCGGGACACCGCCGCCGATCCCCGGCGGGCGACGGCGGCCGTCGACGAGCTGGCGGAGCTGGGCGTGGCCGCCCTGGCGGGCGAGTACCACAGCGTCGTCGCCCGTGCCGCCGCCACCAGGGCCGACGCGCTCGGCCTGCCCTACCTCTGCTCGTCGGCGGTGCTCGACACCCTCACCGAACAGCCGGCCGACCGGGTCGCGCGCCTCTCCCCGCCGCAGTCGCGCGGCTGGCGGACGTACGCGGACTTCCTCGTCGGCGCGGGTCACAGCCGCGTCGCCGTGGTGACCCAGCCGAGCGTTTACTGGGCGGCCGGCACCCGGATCCTGCGGGACCACCTCACGGCGCGGGGCGGCAGCGTCGTCGAGTACGACCTGAGCGAAACGCCTCCCGCGCACCTCTGCGACCGGCTCGCCGACGGAGACGCCACCGCCCTCCTGCTGCTGGCCGGCCACCCGGAGCCTGCCGTTCCGATCGTCACGTCGGTCCGCCGCGACCCGCGCCTCGCCGACCTCCTGATCGGAGCGCCGGCCGGACAGCCGGAACTCGCCGAGTGGGAGCAGCTGCTCGGGCACGACGGCGCCGCGGTGCCGTTCCTGCGCTACCTGCCGGATCACCTGACACCGCTCGGCGCACGCGTCGAGAACGCACTGCGCGAGCGGCTGGGAGGGCCGCCGTCCTTCGTCGCCTTCGAGGGCTACGACACGGTCGCCGTCCTGGCCGACGTGCTGCGCTCCCACGGCACGGACCGGGAGCGCACCGCCGGGGCCTGGCCGGACGTGGCCGTGGACGGTACCCGCGGGCGGATCAGCTTCTCCCGCGAGCCGGGCATCGGTGTCTGGCAGTGGGCCCGGCCCCCGATCCAGGTCGTCGACCGCGATCCGGCGGAACGCGGGCGCTTCCGGGTCCTCCACACCGGCTGAGGAAGGCGGGCACACCGGCTGGCGGCCTGGCCGGCCCGCCGCTCACCCGCGCCGACGCTCCTCCCGCCGCTGGATCAGCTCCTCGACCGCGCTCGGCAGCGTCGTCTCGAAGTCGATCAGCTTCGCCCACGTGGGCGTCACGACGATCCGGACCATGCCGTCGGTGTAGAGCGAGCGGATCTCCGCCTCCCACTCGACCCGCTGCTCGGGCGTCATCTCGTACGTGCTGGTCGACTGGAGGTACTCGGCCGGGATGCCATCGACGGGGTCGAGCTCCGCCCGGCCGCGGATGAGCAGGATCTTGGGCGGGTGCGACTCGGTGTCGATCGTCAGCGCGACCATCGGATTCGCGCGCAGCGAGGGGAGCTTCGGGGAGTTCTTCGGTGTGCACACGACGATCGTCGAGCCGTTCCAGGCGAAGATGATCGGAATGTTGCGCGGTGTACCGTCCTTGGCGACGTAGGCCATCCGGACCACATCACGCGCGAGCAGTTCCTGACTGACCGGCCGGTTCAGGACTTCGGTGACCTCATTGGCGTCCACGGTGTACCTCCTGGTGTCGTTGCCGTACGCGTCCCACTCGTACACCGGGGACGGAGCCGCCGCCGTGTTCTCGACATCGGGCCAGGACGCGCCTTGCTGGAGACTTCCCGGGACGAGGTCGACGGCTCCCCGTGAGGGGATGGTGCGGGACCGGGCTCGCTCGCGTGCGCGCGTCGTGGCACGTGACACCCTGGCTCCCGAGTGTCCGTGATCGTCGAGGAGGTGTGCCACGTGGCGCAACAGCAGCCGCGGGAGACCACCGGGGCCCCGGATGTCCGCGCCGAGGAGAGCCGGTTGCGCAAGGACCTCGGGTTCTGGGGTCTCACCGCGATCGGGTTCTCCAACATCCTCGGCTCGGGCTGGCTGTTCGCCGCCATGTACGCCGCCCAGACCGCCGGGCCGGCCGCGCTGCTCTCCTGGGTCGCGGCCGGCCTGCTCTGCGCTCTGGTGGCCCTGGTCATGGTCGAACTCGGCGCCACCCGGCCGGAAGGCGGCGGCACGGTCCGCTGGCCGTTGTACGCGAACGGCCGGCTTGTGGGCACGGTCGTCGGCTGGTCCGTCCTGCTCTCCGTGGGCGGCACCGCGGCGGAGATCAGCGCGATCATGCAGTACGCCGCCCATTACGTGCCCGGCCTCTACCGCGGCGGCTCCCTCACCGCCTCGGGCCTGGCTGTCGCGGCCGCACTGAGCGTGCTGCTCACCGCGCTGAACTGGTTCGCGGTGCGGATGTTCGCCCGCTTCAACAACCTGGTGTCGGTGTTCAAGGTCGTCGTCCCGGTGCTCACGGTGGTCGCCCTGTTCCTCTCCGGCACCCACTCGGGCCGCCTCACGGACCACGGCGGATTCGCCCCGTACGGGTACGCGGCCTGCCTCACCGCGCTCGCCGGGGGCGGCATCGTGTACTCGGTGAACGGGTTCCAGGCCCCGCTGGACTTCTCCGGGGAGGCGCGCAATCCGCGCCGCAACGTACCCGCCGCCGTCCTCACCGGAATCGGCCTCGCGGTGCTCGTCTACCTCGGGCTCCAGCTCGCCTATCTCTACACGGTGCCCGACACGCTGCTCGCCCACGGCTGGCAGGGCGTCAATTTCGACTCCCCGTTCGGTCAGCTCGCGCTCGTCCTGAACCTGCACTGGCTCGCCACCCTGCTCTACGCCGACGCGGTGGTCTCCCCGGGCGGCTCCGCCTACGTGGGCGTCGCGATCGACGCCCGGCACACCTACGCCCTGTCGAAGAACGGTCTGCTGCCCCGCTTCTTCATGCGCATCGATCCCCGCTCCGGCATCGCGCGCCGCGCCCTGGTCCTCAACCTCGCGGTCATCATCGTCTTCATGCTGCCGTTCGGCGGCTGGCAGGACATCGTGAGCGTGATGGGAGACATGTACCTGATCGTCTATGCCGCCTCGGCGGTGGCCGTGGCGTCCTTCCGGGCCCATGACCGCGAACGTGGCGTACTCTCCGCCGACGGCCGTATGCCGGGAGTCCACTGGATCGCGCCGGTCAGCTTCGCCGTGGCGACCGAGTTCGTCTACTGGTCGGGCTGGCACGACCTGCGACTCGCCCTGCCCCTCGTCCTCGCCGGCGTCCCGCTGTTCTGGCTGCAACGGCGCAAGGCGGCGGGCGGCGCCCCGGCCGCGGAACTGCGCCAGGGCGCCTGGCTCGTGTTCCACCTGGCGGCGCTGACCCTGCTGTCGTGGCTCGGCACGTTCGGCGGCTCCGGACACCTGCCGGCGCCGTACGACTCCGTCGTGGTGGGCGTCGTCGCCTTCGCGGTCTTCGGGTGGGCGGTGCGTTCGGGCGCCGCTCACCTGCGCACGAACCCCTCCTACTAGGTACTCGACCTGGTACTCGACGGCGGTTGGTCGGTGGTGGACGCGATAGACACAGGTCAGAGCGGTTAAGGAGTCAGGGAGACCTACGCACCGACGCCCCAGGAGGCATCCCGTGGACTTCGCACAGCGCACCGTCGACCTGGCCCGCCAGAACGTGGTGGACGGCGGCCGGCCGTTCGCCACCGTCATCGTCAAGGACGGCGAGATCATCGCCGAACGCGCCAACCAGGTCGCGCAGACCCATGACCCGACCGCCCACGCGGAAGTGCTCGCCATCCGCGACGCGTGCACCCGCCTCGGCACCGAGCACCTGACGGGCGCCACGATCTACGTGCTCGCCCAGCCGTGCCCGATGTGCCTGGGCGCCCTGTACTACTGCTCGCCCGACGAGGTCGTCTTCGTCACCACCCGGGACGCGTACGAGCCGCACTACGTCGACGACCGCAAGTACTTCGAACTCGACACCTTCTACGATGAGTTCGCCAAGCCCTGGCAGGAGCGCCGACTGCCCATGCGCCACGATCCGCGCGAGGGGGCGGTGGACGTGTACCGCCTGTGGCAGGACCGCAACGGCGGGGACCGCCGGGTGCCGGGTGCCCCCGCCCGCGACACCGAGGGCTGATCGAGGGCTGATCGAGGGCTGATCGAGGGCTGTACCCCGTCAGGGGCCGGTCAATGCACCCGATCGTGTCGTTCCGAACGGCGTCCCGGCGGACAGACATCGCCCAGCGGCGCACACGCCACGCCGGTCCCCGGACCGCAGGTGTCCGGGGATCGTTGGTACGACGGCAAGGAGGGCCCGACCGTGGCCAGCCAGTTCCAGCGGGAGAAGCTGCAAGCGATGTTCGCGGCCTTCGACGCCGACTCCGACGGATACCTCCAGGCGGACGACTTCGACGCGCTCGCGGCCCGGTGGGGCCGGCTGCCCGGTGTGGAACCGGGCACCGAGCTGCGCGGGCGCGTGGAGCAGGTCTGCAGGGGCTGGTGGGCGACGCTGGCGGCGGCCGCGGACGCCGACCACGACGGCAGGGTCGACATGGGGGAACTCCTCTCGGTCGTCGACCGGTTGCCCACCATGCGCGAGGAGGTGACGGCCACGGCCGACACCCTGTTCGACGCCGTGGACACGGACGGGGACGGCCGCATCTCCCCCGCCGAGCACCGCCGGCTCGTCGAGACGTGGCACGGACACCCCCTCGACACGCACGACGTCTTCCACCTTCTCGACGTCGACGGGGACGGCTACCTCACCCGGCCCGGGTTCGCCGCGCTGTGGACCCAGTTCTGGATCAGCGACGACCCCGCCGAGCCGGGCAACCTGGTCTGCGGCCGCATTCCCGGCCAGAGCCCGGGGAACTCCCGGCAGGTACCCGCCTGAAGCCGACGGGCGACGCCGCCACGACCTCAGCGCCGGTGCATGGTCTGCAGCGCCTCCACCAGGACCTTCGGGTCGTGCTTACCCTTGAAGACCGGCGGCGGCCGCCGGTCGAGGCCCAACAGCTGGGCCACGGCGGTCCAGGCCGTACGCACCGAGTACTCGACGGTGAACACCACGTCGTCGGGGACTTCGGCGTACTGGCCGATGAAGGCCAGGTTGGTCGACCCCTCGGGGACGACCTGAGGGCGGTCGTCGGGCCCGCGGACCAGGAACTGGCTGGTGATGTACGGCATCAGCGCGGGGATGACGGTCGAACGCTCCAGGATCTGCGGCGCCTCCTCGAACCGCAGGTGGTGCAGGACCTCGTCGAGGATCTCCCGGCCGGTGCACTCGCGCATCGGCTTGCGGACGAAGTCCCCTTCCTTGTCGGGGAAGAGGGCGTAGCCCCACCACACGAACGTGTCATCGGGCTGGTCGCGGAAGTGCGGCTGGTGGTTGAGGACGATGGTCAGCAGCCAGCCGGAGTCCTTGAAGGTGATCAGGCCGCCCTTGCCCGCCTCACTGCCGGAGAACTTCTCCATCCGTTCGAAGAACGTGGGGTCCTTCGTGGTGACCGTGAACGACTCCCAGGTCGAATCGTCGATGTGGGAGTCGAAGACCTCGGGGTTGCCCAGCCCCGGGCGCTTGGCCGCCAGGGTCCGCCACAGCTGCCAGGAACCGCCGCCTCCCGAGGTGTTCGGCACGGGCGCGGCATCGGTGGAGCCGAGGGTCGAGTCCGCCGTCATGGAGCCGTTGGTCACCAGGACCAGGTCCTCCGGGGCGATCGGCACCTCCTCGGTGCGGCCCTCCCGCGTCCAGGTCAGCGCCTCCGCGGTGAAGGTACCGCCGTCCCCGTCCACCAGCGCCACGTCGGTGACCCGCGTGCCGTGTCGCAGGGTGACCCCCTGCTCGGTGAGCCACCGCAGCAGCGGGAGCACGATGGAGTCGTACTGGTTGAAGCGGGTCCGGTAGATGCCCGACATCGAGTCGAACGTCTTGAACAGGTGGATGAAGCGGTTGAGGTAGCGGCGGAACTCGATCGCGCTGTGCCACGGCTCGAACGCGAAGGTGGTGCACCACATCCACCAGAAGTTCGTCGTGAAGAACTCCTGGCTGAAGCAGTCGACGATGCGCTTGCCCGCCAGCATGCCTTCCGGGGTCCCCGCGCACTTGACCAGCTCCAGGCGGTCGCGCTCGGAGAAGCCCATCGAGTGGGCGTCGACCAGCTTGCCCGCGCCGTCCACCAGGCGGGCGTGGTCGTCCCAGGCGAAGTCCTCGTGGAACGCGAACGTGTCCTCGGTGACCGACTTCGACGGATCGTCCAGCGACGGGATGGAGCCGAGCAGGTCGTAGGTGCACTCGAAGTGGATCTCGAACATGCGCCCGCCGCGCATCGTGTAGCCGGTCTCGGGGGAGCCCGCCGCGTCGAGGCTGCCGCCGGTGCGGTCCTGTTCCTCCAGGATCACGATGTCCGACCCCGCGAACCGTCCCTCGCGGATCAGGAATGCCGCCGCCGACAGCGACGCGATACCGCTTCCGACCAGATACGCCTTCGCCATCTCCGAGCTCCCTGTGCGCGCCGCCGAACCGACGCCTCGAACGCGTGGTCGCGCGGCGCCTCCCTCCGGCATCTTCAGGGCCGCGGAGGCGGAGGGCAGCCGGGACGGGCCACACAGGTGACAGGGTGCCCATGTCACCGTCGGCCGCAGGAGCGGTCACAAACGATCGAGGGCCGTTTCAGATCGCTCTGAAACGGCCCTCGATGTACGACTCTCACGAGTCGGGACGACAGGATTTGAACCTGCGACCCCTTGACCCCCAGTCAAGTGCGCTACCAAGCTGCGCCACGTCCCGGTGTGTTCTGTGCGGTGCCCCGCGTGATCACAGGTAGAACTCTACCCCACGCCAAAGGGTGCTCCGTTCTCCGGTGACCGCCGTCAGGCACGCGCGACAATCGGCGTATGAGCACTGCACCTGGACCGGACGAGCGTGGCCGTGAGCGGGATCGCGACGAGGAGGGGCGGGCGCGGAACCAGCGGCCGCGCGACGGCCTCGGCCGGCCGTTGCCCTATGGCTCCGACGGCGTTCCCCGCCAGCCCGAGGGCGTCGTCCGCGCGCCGGAGGAGTCCGTCGACGAGGCGCAGGCGCTGCTGGATGCCGGGCGGCCCTTCCACGCGCACGAGGTCTTCGAGGACGCCTGGAAGTCCGGCCCCGAGAGTGAGCGCGGCCTGTGGAAGGGGCTGGCCCAGCTCGCCGTCGGGCTCACGCACTCGGCCCGCGGCAACACCACGGGCGGGGCGCGGCTGCTGCTGCGCGGGGCCGGGGCCGTCTCCGCGTGGGGCACGGAGACCGGGCAGGAGCGGCCGTACGGGATGGACCTCGCGGAACTGGTCGCGTGGGCGGAGGCGTTGGCGGAGCTGCTGGGGCGGGAGGGAGCCGCGGTGGACGCGGCGGGGCACGCGCCGCGGCTGCGGGGCGGCCCGACGGTGCGGGACCGGTAGCGCGGCGGGGCGGAGGAGTGAGCGGAGGGAGCGGCCTCCCGCTTCCGTCACCGAACCGGCCCGCCCGGCATGCACACGCCCGGTGCCGGTGTGAGGGTGGCCGTGTGACCACCACCGATCAGCCGGCCGCGTCCGCCCCCGCCGAGGCCCAGGCGCCGCCCGTCCTCGACCGGCGGCGCCGCAACGTCGTCTTCGTGACGATCATGCTCGGGATGCTGCTCGCCGCCCTCGACCAGACGATCGTCGGCACCGCGCTGCCGACGATCGTGTCGGACCTCGGCGGCGCGGAGCACATGTCGTGGGTGGTCACCTCGTATCTGCTGGCGGAGACCGTGGCCACGGTCCTCGTCGGCAAGTTCGGTGACCTGTTCGGGCGCAAGGTCGTCTTCCAGCTGTCGGCGGTCATCTTCATCACCGGCTCGTTCCTGTGCGGTCTGTCGACGAACATGACGCTGCTCATCGCCTGGCGGGCGATGCAGGGCATCGGCGCGGGCGGGCTCATGGTCACGTCCATGGCGCTGATCGCCGATGTCATCCCGCTGCGCGAGCGCGGCAAGTACCAGGGTGCGATCGGCGCGGTCTTCGGGGTGTCCACGGTGATCGGGCCGCTGCTCGGCGGGCTGTTCACGGACCATCTGAGCTGGCGCTGGGCGTTCTACGTCAACGTGCCCATCGCGATCGTCGTGGTCATCGCCGCCGCCCGCACGATCCCGGTGGTGAAGTCGGCCGTGCGGCCCGTCATCGACTATCTGGGCATCGCGCTCGTCGCGGTCGGCGCGAGCGCGCTGATCCTGGCGACGAGTTGGGGCGGCAACCAGTACGCGTGGGGGTCGCCGACCATCATCGGGCTCTTCGTCGGCGGCCTGGTCGCGCTGGCGCTGTTCTGCGTCGTGGAGACGCGGGCGGCCGAACCGATGCTGCCGATGCGGCTGTTCGCGAACCCCGTCTTCACGGTCTGCTCGATCCTCAGCTTCATCGTGGGGTTCGCGATGCTCGGCGCGATGACGTTCCTGCCGACCTATCTCCAGTACGTCGACGGGGACTCGGCGACCATCTCGGGCGTGCGGACGCTGCCCATGGTCATCGGGCTGCTCATCGCGTCGATCTTCAGCGGCAACGTGGTCAGCAAGACCGGCACCTACCGCATCTTCCCGATCGTCGGCGCGCTGGTGATGGCCCTCGGGCTCTATCTGCTGTCGCTGATGGGCAGCGCGACCAGTACCTGGCTGGAGTCGCTGTACATGTTCGTGCTCGGCACCGGGATCGGGCTGTGCATGCAGGTCCTGACGATCGCCGTGCAGAACACCGTCCCGTACGCCGATCTGGGCACGGCCACGTCGGGCGTGACCTTCTTCCGTACGCTGGGCAGCTCCTTCGGCACGGCCGTCTTCGGGACCATCTACGCCAACACCCTCGCGCCCCACCTCAGGGACGGGGTGGCCGAGGCGACCCGGGCGAGCGGCGGTGATCCGGCCGCCATCGGCCGGGCGGCGCAGAACCCGGGCGGGCTGCACGAGCTGCCCGCGGCCGCTTCGGGGCCGATCGTCGAGGCGTACGCGGACACCCTGCACACCGTCTTCCTGTGGACCGTGCCGGTCGCCCTCATCGGGTTCCTGGTGGCGCTCTTCCTCAAGCAGGTCCAGTTGCGCGACAGCGCCCGCCTGGGCGCGCCGGACATGGGCGAGGGCTTCGCGCAGCCGATGAGCGGCGACTCCGGTCATCTCCTGGAGCGGGGCGTGGCGCACATCATCCGCAATGTCGGCATGAACACGGCGCGCGGCATCATCCGCGGCTCGGACACCCGGCTCGACATCGCGGGGGCCTGGGCGGTCATGCAGGTCTCGCTCTTCACCCGGATGGTCGGGCACGCCAGCCTCGGACTGATCGCGGCCCGGCACCGGATCCCGCCCGAGGTGCTGGTACCCGTCTTCGACCGTATGACGGACGAGGGGTATCTGACCCGTACGGGCACGTACTTCTCGCACACGCCCGCAGGGGAGCGGGAGGCGGAGGTCATCTCCCGGGCGTGGGGCTCCTGGCTGGGCGAGGCGATCGAGAAGGACCTGGGCAGGCCGCCGGACAAGGACCTGGTGGCGGCGGTCGACGTGATCGCGAAGCGGCTGCTCGCGGAGGACCTGGAACACGGCCTCACACCCGAGACCCTCTCCCCCGACCTGGCGGGCGCCTCGGTGGCAGGCCGCTGACCACGCGCCCCCGACCGGCCGTCACGCCGGCGCGTCGGGGCGCCGTCCGGACCCGCCGATGCTCGAACCCGGCTTGCGCGGGCGCCGGTGGCCGCTGATGCCCGCCCAGACGAGGGCCAGGATCAGCACGACGGCCCCGGCGGCGGCCAAGACGTTCGAGAAGGTGACCGTCAGCACCTCGGGGTGCAGCCGCCCGCCGTCCAGCAGCCCGTCGTCCAGCGTGTACGCGCCGCCGATGCCGGCGAGGTCGGCGCCCACCAGGACGGGCAGCAGGAAACCGTCCCGCGCCCGCAGCCAGAGGACGGCGGCGACGCTGATGGCCAGGGCAACGAGCGAGCTGCCCAGCGTGGCCAGTTCACCGGAGTCGATGACGATCCTCGAGTCGGCCCACGCCCCGGCGACGGTCGCCGCACAGGCGGCCAGGAGCATCAACACCCAGCGCCACAGCGATCCCGGCGCCGTGCGGGGCGCGGGCTCCGCGAGGGCCGGGGACAGAGCTGAAGGCGTGGCGGAAGTCATGCCCACATCATGACCCACTTCGCTCAGGGATCCGCCGAGGGGGCGGTCAGCGCAGCAGCAGTTGGAGGCCGCCCAGGATCGTCGCCGCGATCACCAGGCGTTCGAAGAGTCGCTGGTCGATGCGGTGCACCGTGTACGTGCCCAGGACCGCGCCCGGCACCACGAACAGCACCAACAGCGCGTCCAGGGCGAGGGAGTGGGCGTCCACCAGGCCGAGGCCCACGCTGAACGGCACCTTCGACGCGTTGACGATCAGGAAGAACCAGGCGGACGTGCCCAGGAAGCCCAGTTTCCGGAAGCCCGCCGAGAGCAGGTACATCGACATCACCGGGCCGCCCGCGTTGGCGACCATCGTGGTGAAACCGCCGAGCACACCGTAGGAGGGGGCCTTGAGGCGGCTTGCCGGAGCGGGCTCGGGGGGCTCCTGGGCCTCCGTCCGCGTCGTCGCCCTGCGCCGGGCCACCGTGACGCCCGCCATCAGGAGCAGGATCGCGCCGATGGACGTGCGGACCACCGCGTCGTCGGCCCAGGTCAGGAAGAGCGTGCCGATGACCACTCCCCCGGCGACCGCGGGGAACAGCCGCCACAGGGTGGGCCAATGGGCGTGTCTGCGGTAAGTGAGCACCGCCAGGACGTCGCCCGCGATGAGGACGGGAAGCAGGACGCCGGTCGACGCGCGGGCCGGCAGGACGGCGGCGAAGACCGCGAGGCTGATCGTGTTCGCCCCGCTGACGGCCGTCTTCGAGAAGCCGACCAGCATCGCCGCCGCGGCGAGCGCGGCGAACTGGCCCGCCGACAGGTCCCACGCGTCCCAGACATCCCGCACAGCCCACATACGGGCATTCTCACGCGCCGTAGTGGGCGCGCAGTTCCCGTTTCAGCACCTTCATGCTGGGGCCGAGCGGGAACGCGTCGATGAACTCGACGAGCCGGGGGTACTTGTGACGGCCCAGGTGCTCCTTGGACCACTCGATGATCTCGCCCGCCGTCTCGGGCGTCGCCTCGGCGGCCGGGACGACCACCGCGCACACCTCCTCACCGTGCACGGGGTCGGGCAGGCCGATCACGGCGGTCTGGGCGACGGCCGGGTGGCGCATCAGGACCTCCTCGACCTCGCGCGGGTAGACGTTGAAGCCGCCGCGGATGATGACGTCCTTCTTGCGGTCGACGATGGTCAGAAACCCGTCGGCGTCCTTGGTGCCGAGGTCGCCGCTGCGGAACCAGCCGTCGACCAGGGCCTCGGCGCTCGCCTCGGGTCGGCCCAGATAGCCGGAGAAGACGTTGTGGCCGCGGACGACGACCTCGCCGAGCTCCCCGGTGGGCAGCAGTTCGACGCGGTCGTCGACGTCCGCGCGGGCGATCTCCACGTCGACACCCCACGGCGGGTGGCCGACGCTGCCGGGCCTGGTGCCGAAGTCGGGCTGGTTGACGGAGGCGGTCGGGGAGGTCTCGGAGAGCCCGTACCCCTCGTAGACCGGGGTGCCGAAGGCCTTCTCGAAGCGTTCGAGGACGGCGACAGGCAGCGAGGCTCCGCCGGAGATGCAGATGCGCAGCCGCGGCAGTGCCTCGGCGGCCTCGGCCGCGGCGACCAGCCCCACGAACATGGTGGGCACGCCGTGGAAGGTGTTGACCTCCTCCTCGACCATCAGCTCGATGGCCCGCGCGGCGTCGAAGCGCGGCAGCAGGACCAGTGTCGCGCCGGCCCGCCACGTCGAGTTCATGGAGACGGTCTGGCCGAAGGCGTGGAAGAGCGGCAGGGCGCCGAGGGCGATGTCGTCGGGGCGGACGTCGTTGGCGTCGAAGGCGTTGACCGTCGCGTTCATGACCAGGTTGAAGTGGCTGAGCACCGCGCCCTTGGGGATGCCCGTGGTGCCGCTGGTGTAGAAGACGACGGCGGGGTCGTCCGCGTCCCGGGTGGCGTACGAGGCGAGGGGCTCGGTGGCGCGGGCCAGCGCCTCCAGCTCGCCCTCGTCGCCGAGGCGCAGCATGCGCACCCCGGCGGCCTCGGCGGCGGCCGCGCCCGTCTTCGCCTGCGCGGGGTGGCAGAGCAGCAGGGTCGCGCCGCTGTCCCGCAGGACGTGTTCGACCTCGTCCGGGGAGAGCAGCAGATGGACGGGGACCACGACGCCGCCTGCGGCGAGGATCGCGAAGTAGGCCCGGGGGAACTCCGCGGTGTTGGGGGCCATCAGGGCGACGCGGTCCCCCGGCCGCACGCCGAGCTCCGCGAGGGCGGCTCCCTGGGCGCGGGCCTGGTGCCACAACTCCCGGAAGGAGAGCCGCAGATCGCCCTCGACGAGTGCGATGCGGTCCGGGTGGCGGCGGGCGGGCTCGGCGAGGATCGCGGCGAGGGACAGCGTGGCCATGAGGGAGGGCGCTCCGTTTCCGTGGGGCTTGCGGTGGATCACATTCCGTGGGGCGTTTGGTACGGCACTTCGTTTCCTGACGGCGGCGGCGCGCACACACCGCCGCTGTCAGGCCGCGCCGCCGCGTCGGCGGCGCCGGCCCGTCGTCAGTCGCGCTCGACCAGGAGCGCGCTGCCCTGCCCCACGCCCACGCACATGGTCGCGAGGCCCCGGGTGGCGCCGGTGCGGCGCATGCGGTGCAGCAGGGTGGTGAGGATGCGGGCGCCGGAGCAGCCGAGGGGGTGGCCGAGCGCGATGGCCCCGCCGGAGGGGTTGACCAGCTCCGGGTCGATGCCGAGGGCGTCGACGCAGGCCAGCGCCTGCGCGGCGAACGCCTCGTTGAACTCCGCCTCGTGCAGGTCGTCGATGCGCCAGCCGACCCGGTCGAGCACCTTCCGGGTGGCGGGGACCGGGCCGATGCCCATGACGTCCGGGTGGACGCCCGCGGAGGCGCCCGCCGCGTACCGCCCGAGGGATTCCAGGCCGAGGTCGTTCAGCGCCTCCTCACTGACGAGCAGCAGCCCGGCGGCCCCGTCGTTCATCGGCGACGCGTTGCCCGCGGTGACGGTGCCGTCCTTACGGAAGACCGGCCGCAGACCGCTGAGCTTCTCGTACGAGGTGTCCTCGCGCACGCACTCGTCGGTGTCGACGACGATGCCGTCCGGCCGGGTGACGGGGAGGAGTTCGTCGTCGAAGTGGCCGTCCTTGCGGGCGGCGGCGGCCCGCTGGTGGCTGCGCAGCGCGAACTCGTCCTGGCGCTCCCGGGTGATGCCGTGCCGCGCGGCGACCTCCTCGGCCGTCTCGCCCATCGCGAGGACTCCGTGCAGGTCCTTCATCGCCGGGTTCGTCAGGCGCCAGCCGAGGCGGGTGTCGGCGGTCTCCATGCGGTGCGGCAGCGCCTCGTCGGGGCGGGGCAGGACGAACGGCGCGCGGCTCATCGACTCGGACCCGCCCGCGAGGACGATGTCCGCCTCGCCGGCGGCGACGGTGCGCGCGGCGGTCGTGACGGCTTCGAGGCCGGAGGCGCACAGCCGGTTCACGGTCGCTCCGGGCACCGACTCCGGGAGGCCCGCGAGGAGGACGGCCATCCGCGCGACGTTGCGGTTGTCCTCGCCCGCCTGGTTGGCGGCGCCCCAGTAGACGTCGTCGATCCGGGCGGGGTCCAGCTGCGGGATGTCGGCGAGGAGCCCCTTCACGACGCCCGCTGCGAGGTCGTCGGGGCGGACGGAGGAGAGGGCGCCGCGGAGTCTGCCGATGGGGGTGCGGCGGGCGGCGGCGAAGTGGACGGTGCGCACGATACGGCTCCGGATCGTTCTGCGGGGTCTCGGTGCTTCGGTCTCGCGGGGGTGTGGCTCGGGTGGATCGAGTCGCTGCGTAGGTCGAGTGGGTCGAGTCGCCACGTAAATTAGCGCTGCTAGTTTTGGAGTGTATGCGGGAGGCGGGGGCGATGGGAAGAGGGGTTCGGGCGCGCCGACCGGGCAGGGCGTGCCGCGCCTGCGTACCACCGGTCGAGAGCGCGCACCGGCACCCGTCCGCCGGGGCCCGCGCCCGGCCGCTACGCCAGCGCGACCCGCACCGCGCCTCCCCTGGCGTCCACCCGTGCCGTCCAGCTTCCGGAGATGCGGAACGGGCGGTTCGGAAGGGCCGGGCGGCGCAGGCCGGCGCGGTGCAGGGTCCTGCCGTCCTGCGTGATCACCAGCGCCGGGCGCGCGAGGAACGCGGCGGTCCGCAGCACGAACCCCTCGCTCGGCTCGTCCGCGGTCAGCCGGTTCGGGGCGACCCAGGCGAGCGGCGCGGCGACCCGCAGCGGCACCGTCGTCGAGGGCCAGTCGCCGTCGTGGAGATAGCGCCGCACGGCCGCCGCCGCCACGCTCCCCTCGTGCGCCACCGCGCGGGCCGGCTCGGCGGCGTGCAGGACGTTGCCCACCGCGAAGACGCCGCGCGCGTCGGTGCGGAAGTCGCCGTCGACCGCCGGGCCCCGGGTGCCCGGGTCCATCGACAGGCCGCCGCGCCGGGCCAGTTCGTGGTCCGGTACGAAGTCGCCGGTGAAGACGACGGTGTCGCAGGCGACGTGCGCCGTCCTGCCGTCCCGGTGCCGCAGCGCGACGCCCGAAAGGCGGCCGCGGCCGAGGAGTTCGGTGACCGTGGCGTCCGTGAGCAGGGGGACGCCGTGCCGCAGCCGGGCGTCGAGGGCGCGGGCCCGTGCCGCCTGGTGGCGCGGATGCTCGGT
Organism: Streptomyces sp. NPDC041122; assembly: GCF_055592445.1. Classification (NCBI taxonomy): domain Bacteria; kingdom Bacillati; phylum Actinomycetota; class Actinomycetes; order Kitasatosporales; family Streptomycetaceae; genus Streptomyces; species Streptomyces sp. NPDC041122. The sequence goes on from NZ_JBVIYQ010000012.1 coordinate 100,993, forward strand.
GACCAGCGCGGCGACGGCGACCCCGGCCCGCCGCAGGGTGTCCAGGGCGGCGTAGCTCACCGGCTCGGCGCCGACCACGACGGCCCGGCTGCCGACCCGCTGTCCGTGCAGGTGGACGGCCTGCTGGAGCTCGCCGGTGGTGAGGACCCCGGCGGGCCGGGTGCCCGGTACGAGGCGTGCGGCGCGGGGCCGTTCGCGGGCGCCCGTGGCGAGGACGACCGCGCGGGCGGTGATGCGCTCAAGGCCGCGCGGGCTGGTGGTGTCCACGGTGAGCGGCGCCGCCCACGCGGTCACGCTCACCCCGGTCCGCAGGACAGCGCCGTGACCCACGGCCGCCGCCACGCAGCGCTCCGCGTACTGCGGCCCGGTCATCCCGAGGCGTCCGAAGCCGCCGTGCAGACAGTGCCGGGGGACCCCGCCCGCCTGCCGTTCCCGGTCCACGACCTCGACCTCGCCGGCCCCCGACGCGGCGAGACCGGCCGCGGTGGCGAGACCCGCGGGCCCCGCGCCGACGACCAGTACGTCGACGATGCGCTCGCGCCTCATCCGGTACCCAACTCCGCACCCCGTTCGTAGAGTTCCCGCACCTCGGCACCGCAGTAGAAGCCCTGGCAGCGGCCGCTCCGCGCCCGGGTGCGACGGCGCAGCCCGTCCAGCGAGCCCGGTGGCACGGCCGACGCGAGCGCGTCGCGGATCTCGCCGCGGCTCACGCGCTCACAGTGACAGACCACGTCGCCGTACGCGGGGTCGGCCGCGATGAGGTCGGCGCGCTCGCAGGGGCGCGGGAAGGCCTCGCCGAGGTTCGGCATGCGGACGGCCGGCAGCTCACGGGGCCCGGGCAGGTGCAGTCCCGTGGCGCCGAGCAGTTCGGTGACGTGGGCGGCGATGGCCAGGGAGGCGGTGAGGCCGGTGGAGCGGATGCCGCCGACGGTGACGCGGCGTTGCTCCTTGTCGGCGCTGATGCGGTAGTCGTCGTGCTCGGTGGCGGCGCGCAGTCCGGCGTAGACCGCGGTGACCTCCTCGTCGAGCAGCTCCGGGAGGATGCGGCCGCCCTGTTCGCGCAGGGCGGCGATGCCGTCGGCCGTCGATCCGGTGGCCGTCTTGTCGTCGAGCTCCTCGGCGGTGGGTCCGAGCAGGACGTTCCCGTACACGGTCGGCGCCACCAGGACGCCCTTGCCGAGCGCCGTGGGGACCGGCAGCAGGATGTGCCGCACCAGGTCGCGGGCGAGCTTGTCGAAGACGAGAAGCTGGCCGCGGCGCGGGGTGACGGTGAAGTCGTCGTGGCCGAGGAGCCGGTCGAGGGAATCGGCGTGCAGACCGGCGGCGTTGACGAGGTAACGGGCGCGCACCGGGCCACGGCCGGTGATCAGCACATGCGGGTCGGCCGACGGACCGACGTCCTCCACGCGGCAGTTGAGGAGCAGGTCCACCCCCGCGCGGACCGCCTGGGTGGCGTAGGCGAGGGTGGTGGTCCAGGGGCAGATGATGCTCTCGCCGGGGACGTCGAGTGCGCCGCGGGCGCCGGGACCCAGGTGCGGCTCGCGGGCCCTGACCTCCGCGGCGCCGATGATGCGGGCGTCCTCGTAGCCGTTGCGTTCCGCCTTCTCCAACAGCTGCGGGAGGGCGGCGAGTTGTTCGGCGTTCCAGGCGACCAGCAGGGCGCCGACGGGTTCGACGGCGATGCCGGTCTCGGCGGCGTACGCGGCGAGCAGTCGGCTGCCCTCGCGGACCAGGCGGGCCTCCAGGGAGCCGGGCACGGCGTCGAAGCCGGTGTGCAGGATCGCCGTGTTCGCCTTCGACGTGCCCTCACCGACGTCGTTCGCGGCCTCCACCAGGGCGACGCGGAGGCCGGGGCGACGGGCGAGGTCGCGGGCGACGGCCGTGCCGACGACTCCCGCGCCGACCACGGCCACGTCGTACGTCACGTCGGGCAGCGCGCCCCGCCTGACCACGGCCATCAGGGCGTACGTTCCGTCAGAGCGGTCACGGCGGAACGGAAGCCCGCGAGGCGTTCGGCCGCCCGGTCCGCGTCGATCCGTGGTTCGTAGACGGCGGCAGGCCGCCACGCCGGGACCGCGTCGGCGACGGCGAGGGAGGGGTCGAGGCCGATCCGGGCGACGGCGGCCGCGCCGAGCGCGGTGACGTCGGGCAACGCCGATACCTCGACGGGCAGCTGGAGCAGATCGGCCTGGGTCTGCATGAGCAGCGCCGAGCGCGTCAGGCCGCCGTCGACGCGCAGGCTCGTCAGGGGCTCCCCCAGGTCGGCGGCCACCGCGTCGGCGAGCGCGGCGACCTGCGCGCCGATGCCCTCGCACAGGGCACGCACCAGGTGGCCCGCGGTGGTGTCGAGGCCGAGCCCGGTCAGCGACCCGCGCACGTCGCCGCGCCACCACGGCGCGGCGAGTCCGGCGAGGGCCGGTACGAAGGTGACGCCGCCGGCGTCCGGTACGGCGGAGCCGACGGGGTCGATGTCCTCGGCCCCCGCGATCACACCGAGGTCGGTGAGCCAGCGGACGGCGGACGCGACCGTGTACACCTGCCCGTCGAGGCAGTAGCTGCTGCGCCCCGCGAGCCGCCAGGCGACGCACGAGACGAGCCCCGATGCGCCGCGCCGCGGCCGCGATCCGGTCTGCGCGAGCAGGAACGCCCCCGTTCCGTACGTGCACTTGGCGCTGCCCGGCGTGGTCACGTCCTGCGCGAGCAGGGCGGCCTGCTGGTCCACGAGGAGTCCGGTGACGGGGAGTTCGGGGCCGAAGGCGGTGGTCGTCCCGACGGGTCCGGCGGCGTCGACGACCTCGGGCAGACGCTCGTCGCCGAGTCCGTAGAGTTCCAGTGCGCGCGGTGACCACTGGACCGTGTCGAGGTCGAGGAGCTGGGTGCGGCCGGCCGTCGCGGCGTCGGTGACGTAGGTGCCGGTGAGCCGGTGGACGAGCCAGGCGTCGCTGGTCGTGACCACGCCGCGCCGGGTGAGGTGGCGGCGTATCCACGCCATCTTGGGCGCCGCGAAGTACGGGTCCAGCGGCAGTCCGGTGAGCTCGTGCAACTCCTCGGCGTGCTCGGCGAGTCCGGCGCAGACCGAGGCGGCGCGGCGGTCCTGCCAGACGAGAGCGTCGGTGAGCGGTTCACCGGTCGCGGGGTCCCAGGCGAGGACCGTCTCGCCCTGGTTGGCGAGGCCGACCGCGGCGACCGGCTCGCCCGCGTCCGCCAGCGCCGCGCGGCCCGCCTCGACGACGGAGCCGTAGAGCTCGGCGGGGTCGGCCTCGACCAGGCCGCCGGGGAGGAAGCGGGGCCGCACCACGGCCGTGCCCGCACCGATCACGCCGCGTTCCGGGCAGACGACGAGGGCCTTGGTGCCGGACGTGCCCTGGTCGACGGCGAGCACGGGCCGCTGCGCCGAAGTCCGCTCATAGGTGATCACCGCGGCAGCGTGCTACAGCGGCACGGAAGGCGTCAAGGGACCTGAATGACACGTTCTGCACACCAAATGACCGATCGGCGTGCCGTGTTGACAAATCAAGGTCACAAAAGATCCACGAATGGCCTTGGCACCGGAAGGGCCGGATCTACACTGTCGGCCATGTCACATCCTCAACTCCCGTAACACCCACATCGTTCAACCGTTCAACCTCCGCCCTCTTCCCCCAACAGAGGACTCATGCCCATGGCGTTAGGCCGCCCGGTGTACCACCCGGCAGGCCACGACGAAGCGCTGCGCGCGGTGCTCCAGGACCTCAGGACCGGTCGCTGGGTCTCCACGCGCAACCTGCTGACCGAGACACCCGACTGGGGGTTGTGGACACAACGCACACAGGTCCTCGGCGCCGCCGTCGCCGGTTCCGACGTGGTGCGGGCCTGGCGTGCCGAGGAGCCGCACAGCGCGTCGGCCGCCGTGCTGCACGCCCGCGTCCTGGTGGAGCGCGCCCTGCGCGCCCACCGCACGGGGCACCACAAGACCAACGACCTGTGGCGCGAGGCCGTCGCCGCGTGCGGCGACGCGTCGGCCCTGTCGCCCGAGGACCCAGTGCCGTGGATCTGTCTGCTCGCCCTGGCCCAGCTCGACGTGGGCCAGCGATGGGACGAGCACCGGGCGGCGCCGCCCGAGCCGATGCTCTTCCCAGGCCCCTGGCAGCTGCTCGCCGAGGCCGACAAGCGGGATCCGGGCAACCGCGAGGCGTACCACCGGATGCTGCAGTTCGTGTACGGGCGCCGCGCCGGAGGCCCACTCACCGAGGCGTACAACTTCGTGCAGTGGGCGTCGGCCGCCGCGCCCGCCGGCTCCGCACTGCACCTGTTGCCGCTCTACGTGCGCGTCGAGCGGTACCGCCGGGAGTCCGGGCAGGAGCAGGCCCTCGACCTGCACTGGATATCCGAGGACGCCACGCGCTCCGCGCTGCTCGCCCTGCAGCTGTGGTTCGACCACACGACGCCCTCCGCGACCTCGCTGCTCGACCTGAACTACCTCGCCCACGCCTTGTGGGGCGCGCACCAGTTCCACGACGCCTCACGGGTCTTCCAGGCCCTCGACCCGTTCTTCACCACAGTCCCGTGGGCGTACCGCACCCACTCCCCCGGCGACGCCGACGCCGCCGCCGAGGTCTTCGTCCAGGCCCGCGCCCGCTGCTTCAGCGCGTCCCGCGGCCCCGGCTAGCCCACCCGTCCGCCCCTGCTCCCCGCGCCCCCCGCCGCTCCCCCGGAGGTCCCACCGTGTCCCGCACCACCTGGTCGTCGAGCACCGTCCCAGCGCCACGCCAGGACGAGGAACAACGCCTGAGAGAACTCGGCTACCAGCCCGTCCTGGCCCGCCGCATGGGCGGCTTCGGCAACTTCGCCATCAGCTTCTCGGTCATCTCCATCCTCTCCGGCTGCATGACGCTGTACGGCTTCGGCATGAACACCGGCGGCCCCGCCGTGATGCTCTGGGGCTGGGCGGGCGTCGGCCTGTTCGTGCTCTGCGTCGGCATGGCGCTCGCCGAGGTCACCAGCGCGTACCCGACGTCGGGCGCCCTGTACTACATGGCCGACCGGCTCGGCGGACGCCGGTGGGGCTGGTACACGGGGTGGCTCAACCTGCTCGGGCTGCTCGGCGCGATAGCGGGCATCGACTACGGCGCCGCGCTGTTCACCGGCGCGTTCCTCAACCTGAAGTTCGGCTTCACGCCGACCCCCGAGAAGACCTTCCTGATCTTTCTGTGCATCCTGCTCCTGCACGCCGTCCTGAACCTGTTCAACGTGCGTCTGGTCAGCCTGCTCAACTCGATCAGCGTGTGGTGGCACGTGGCCGGCGTCACCGTGATCGTCGGCGTCCTCGCGATCGTGCCCGACCACCACCAGTCGCCGTCCTTCGTGTTCGGCGAGTTCGTGAACGGCACCGGCTGGGACAACCCGCTCTACGTGACGGCCATCGGCCTGCTCCTCGCCCAGTACACGTTCTGCGGCTACGACGCGTCCGCGCACCTGTCGGAGGAGACCTCCAACGCCTCGGTGACCGCGGCGCGCGGCATCGTGCGCGCCATCTGGGCGTCGTGGATCGCCGGTTTCATCCTGCTCGCCGGACTGACCTTCGCCATCCAGGACTACGTGGGCGCCCAGGAGAGCGCGACCGGCGTGCCGCCCGCGCAGATCATGATCGACGCGATCGGCGAGTCCGGCGCGACGGCGCTGCTGCTCATCGTGATCGTGGCGCAGCTGTTCTGCGGCAACGCCGAGACCGCCGCTGCCAGCCGCATGGTGTTCGCGTTCAGCCGCGACAACGCGCTGCCCGGCTCCGCGATCTGGCGCAAGGTCAGCTCCCGTACCCAGGTGCCGGTCCCCGCGGTATGGCTGTCGGTGGGGCTCGCCGCGGTCATCGCGCTGCCCTCGCTGTACTCGACGACCGCGTACACGGCGGTGACCGCCATCAACGTCATCGGCATCACCCCCGCGTACGCCATCCCGATCTATCTGCGGCTGCGCGCGGGCGACCGATTCCAGCCGGGCCCGTGGAACCTCGGCCGCTGGAGCAAGCCGGTCGGCTGGATCGCGGTGCTCTGGGTGCTGTTCGTGACGGTGCTGTTCTGCCTGCCGCAGGCCTCGCCGGTGACCGTCGACTCGATGAACTACGCGTCGATCGCGCTCGCCGTGGTGCTGCTCCTGGCCACCGTGTGGTGGTTCGTGGCGCGCCGCTCCTACAGCACGCCGCAGGCGTACGGTTCGGACCGCGAGCAGGCCGAGGTCGCGGAGAACATCGTCTGAGTCGCGGTGCCGAACCGCCTCACGCGGGGCGGTCGTTGAGGATCTTCTGGAAGAGCCGGTGGTCGCGCCAGGCGCCCTTGATGAACAGCAGGCGCGGCGCGACCCCGTACTCCTCGAAGCCGCACTTCGTGAGCACGCGCCGGGACGCGGTGTTGTGCGGCTGGGTGCCCGCCTCGACACGGTGCAGGCCGAGTTGGGTGTCGGCGGCCTCGCACACGTGCCGCGCGGCGGCGGTGGCCAGGCCGCGGCCCACCTGCTCCGCGTCGATCCAGTAGCCGAGGTTCCCGCTGCGCAGCAGGCCGTACACGATGTTCGACAGGGCGGCGTGACCGACGATCTCGTCGCCGCTCTCCAGCACCCAGTGCGCGGACCGGCCCGCACGGCCCTCCGCCAACTGTGCCCGGGTCCGCTCCGCCTGGCCCTGCGCGGTGTAGAAGGAGGCGGGTCGGGCCGGGTCCCACGGGTCGAGGTGCGCGCGGTTGCGCCGGTAGGCACGCGCGAGCGCCTCGGCGTCCTCGAGCGTGACGGGGCGGATGAGGACGTCGGTCGCGAGCGTGCCCGTTCCACTGATCATGCGCCCAGCGTACGAGCCGCCGTGCGGCCGGCGTCAGCGGCCGCCGGCCACCCGTACGACCGTGCCGGTCGCGTACGACGCGTCGTCCGAGAGCAGCCAGGAGACGGCCGCCGCGATCTCCGACGGCTGCCCCGAGCGTCCCAGGGGGATGCCCGCCGCGAGCTTCGCGGGGCGCTCGGGGTCGGCGTGGAACTCGGTCCAGATCACGCCGGGGGCAACGGCGTTGACGCGGATGCCGTCGCCGGCGACCTCTTTGGACAGGCCGACCGTCATCGTGTCGACGGCGCCCTTGGCCGCCGCGTAGTGGACGTACTCGCCGGGGGCTCCGAGGGTGGCCGCGGCGGACGAGATGTTCACGATCGCGCCGCCGCCGTTCGCCGTCAGGTCCCGCACCGCGCGCCGCGCGCAGAGCAGATAGCCGAGGACGTTCACTTCGAGCGCCCGGCGCATGCCCTCGGTGTCGGCCTGCGCGAGAGGCCCGACGGGGCCGCTCACGCCGGCGTTGTTCACCAGGCCGGTGACCGGGCCGAGTTCGGCGGCGGCGGTGTCGAAGAGGCGGTCGACATCGGCCTCGTCGGCGGTGTCGACCCGGACGGTGACGCAGCGGCGGCCGGCCGCGCGGACCGCGTCGGCGGCCTCTTCGGCGGCCACCTCGTCGGAGTGGTAGCCGATGACGATGTCGTGGCCGTCCTCGGCGAGACGGGCGCTGACGGCCGCGCCGATGCCTCGGCTGCCGCCGGTGACGACGGTGACGGGCTGGTGCTGCACGGGGGACCTCCGGCTCTGGGTGGCTGACTGTCGCGCCGCCCGGACGCGGGGGTCGCCCGCGTCCGGATCACGCCGTCATCCTACGGAGCGGTGATCTTGACCGGCGGGCAGGTCCTGCCGGCCGGTGGGCAGGTCCGGCGCCAGCGGGATCAGGGTGGCGCGGCCGGTGCCGTGCCGCAGCCGCAGCAGCCCGCGGCCGGGCTCCCACTGGACGACGCCGTGGTGGGCGCGCAGCTGCGCCCGCAGCCGTTCCGGCTCAAGGGTGCGCAGCGCGGCGGGGGCGCCCAGGGTCGGGCCGAGGAGGTGGAGCGGGATCAGACCGTCGTCGCGTACGTCGTACGAGGAGAGCAGTACGTCGACCCGCTCGACCTGGTCGACCTCTTTCTCGACCTGCTCGACGTCTTCGACCGCAGGAGTGGGGGTGGGGGTGGCGTGCTGGTGCGTCATGGTGCGCCTCCGGAGTCGTGGACCCCGGGTGTCGCCGACCCCGGTGATCCGCCGTTCCCCGTGCACGTCGCACGGGGCGGGTCGTCACCCGGGGCACCCGCGACGGAGCGGGGTGCCGTCCAGCGAGCCGGGGCTTGACGCTGGAACTCGTGACCCGCACCGACCGTAACACGGTGTCCCGGAGGCCTGCCCGGGGTTTCTCGCGCCCTCGGGCAGGCCTCCGGGCGGGGCCTACGGCGCTTCGGCCGGAACGACCGCGTCCTCCGGGGCGGCCGCCTCGGCGGGCAGGCTGTCCATGAACGAGCTGACCGAGAAGACCGCGTTGCCGGGGCCCGCGGGGCCGTAACCGGGGGGCGACGACAGGCCGTTGGCCTCCATCGTGGCGCGGTAGGCCTCCAGGAGCCGCACGTGGTACTCCAGCGGGGCGCCCTGCGGGTTGGCCTTGCCGAGCGGTGTCGTGGGCTCCGGGCACCACGTGGTGAAGCGGGGCGTGATGCCGCGCGACATGAAGTACTGCAGGCCCTCGACGGTGGAGTCGATGGCCTCGTCGACCGTCTTGAAGCCGAACGGCTCCGCCATCTCCACGCCCGCGACGAAGTTGGGGATGACGTTGCGCGGCCCGAACACTTCGGCGGAGTCCAGGATGCGGCGGTGCCACTCGTCACGGCCGACGTAGCGCTCCTTGCCGGGGCAGTACCGCTCGAAGAGGTAGGGGTCCCACACCTCGTAGTTGGGGTGGTAGATCCGCACGCCGTAGTCGTGGAAGCGCTGCACGTCCGCCTTGGGCAGCGCCTGGGCGACGACCTTGCCGATCCAGCGGCCCGGGAAGCGCTCCTCGATGGCCTTCGCGTACTGGCCGTAGAAGTCGGCCTCGTCCTTGCCCTGGAGACGCGTGGTGATGGCGCCGCCGGTGAGCGTGTACGCGGTGGACGACTTGTTCGTGTCGTACTTGTCGATGATGGCGAGGGCCTCGAGGACCTCGTCCATCGGCTTCACGCCCGTGTAGGGGCGGCCCGCCGCCTTCTGCTGGCGCCAGTTGTGGTTGATGTCGCAGTACTGGCACTCCTCCTTGGCGCCGAAGTACTGGCAGACCCGGAAGACCGTCAGGTAGATGAGGTAGCCCCACTGGATGGTGGGTGCCACCTCCATCACCGACTTGCCGTTCTCCAGCGTGTGCCGGTAGTAGTCCGGCATCGGCGGCAGGCCGACGTCGGAGATCCGGGCGCCGTCCAGGTAGAGGCCGAGCACGCCGTGGTCGTCGGCGGCCACGCGGTAGGGCGAGGACGGGTTCACACGGACCGAGACCACGGTGCGGCGCAGCTCGTAGGGGCCGCCGGTGAGGACGATCTCCTCCGGCGGGCGGCGCAGCGCGGCGGCGCCCAGTTCGGGGAGCGTGCCGTGGTCGAAGGAGAAGATGAAGTACGACTTCGGCTTGACCTCGCCGCCTTCGTTGTCGCTCAGCGCCGACTCGTCGAAGGCGATGCCGCCGCGCAGCAGATCCTCCTTGATGACGGCTTCCCGCGGCACGTGCGGGAACCGCTCCATGAGTGACTCGATGAGCTCGGTACGGCTCTCGCTGCGGCTTGGCATGGGCCGGGCACCTCGGATCCTGTCGGTCGATCTGTCCCGTCCACGCTAATACCCGGCCGATCCGTTCGGGACCGGGCTCCGGTCGTAGGGCGGCCGCGCCGCGCGGCTATGCTTTCAACAGTCGCGCCAGAACGCGGTCGAGCGCCTCGATGTCCGCTTCCGGCAGCTCCAGCAGGGCGTCGGGCGGTGTGGTGAGGATCGCGGTGGCGCGGGCGGCCGCGGCCCGGCCGTCCTCGGTGAGGCGGACCAGCTTGGACCGGCGGTCGTCGGGGTTGGTGAGGCGTTCGGCGAGGCCGCGGCGGACCAGGTCGTCGACGATGACGGTGGTGTAGGGCGGGTCGCTGCCCAGCCGCTCGGTCAGGTCCCGCAGCGTGATCGGGTCGCCGGTGAGGCGGCGCAGCGCCCTGATGCGGCTGAAGCTCATGCCGAGGCTCTCGGCCACCGCCTTGCGGCGGTTGTGCCGGTCGAGGACCAGGGTGCTCATTCCCTGCCAGACCCGGGTCGCCGTCCTGAGGGCCGCGTCGTCCGCCGCCGGCGGCTCGGTGTCGTGTGCGCGCTCCATCAGGCCTTCACTGTCTCCTTCGTCCCCTCCGCCTCCTCGGCGGCGAGCGTCCGCGCGGTGCGCCGGGCCGTTTCCCGGGCCCAGCGGCCGGAGGTGAGCGTACCCGTGACCAGCACGGCGGCGCCGCAGCCCGCGATGATCCACCAGGCCGTGCGGGCCGCGTCGGTGAAGCCCGCGGCGCCCGCGTGCACCCCGCCGGCCATCAGGGCGCCGATGACGGCGACGCCGAGGGACTGGCCGACCTGACGGCTGGTGGAGGCCACGGCGGCGGCGAGGCCGGCCTGCGAGCGGGGCATCCCCGAGACGGCCGTGTTGGTGATGGGCGCGTTGACCAGGCCGAATCCGGTGCCGAAGAGCAGGTAGGCGACGACGAGCACCGCCGTCGGCAGGTGCGTGGAGTAGGTGAGCGCCTGCAGTACGGCGCTCGCGCACAGCGCGGTCCCGGCGAGCAGCAGCGGGGTGCGGGGCCCGCGGGAGGCCACCATGCGGCCGGAGACCGGCGCGGTGAGCAGCGCCATGAGGGCCATCGGCAGCAGGAAGAGGCCGGCGTGCAGCGGGTCGAGATGGCGCACGTTCTGCAGGTACAGGGAGCTGACGAAGAGGAATCCGCCGAGTCCGGCGAAGGTGGCGACCGCGATGACGGTGGCGCCCGCGAACGGGGCGGAGCGGAAGAACCGCAGGTCGATGAGGGGGTCAGTGCGCCTGGGTTCGTACCGCAGCAGGCCGAGGAGCGCGCAGAGCGCCGCGGCCGCGCTGCCGGCGACGACGGGCGAGTTCCAGCCGCGGCTCGGCGACTCGATGATGGCGTACGTGAGGCTGAGCAGCAGGGCCATGACGAGTGCCTGGCCGACGGGGTCGACCCGGCGGGGGCGGGCCGCGCGTGATTCCGGCACGTACCTGCGGGTGAGGAAGAGCGCGGCCAGGCCGATCGGCACGTTGATCCAGAAGATGGAGCGCCAGCCGGCCGACTCCACGAGCGCTCCGCCGATGATCGGCCCGGCGGCCATGCTGATGCCGACGACTCCGCTCCAAACGCCGATGGCACGGGCCCGTTGGCGGGGGTCGGTGAAGGTGTTGCTGATGATCGACATGGCGACGGGGTTGAGCATCGAACCGCCGACGGCCTGGAGGATGCGTGCGGCGACGAGCCAGCCGAGGCCGGGGGCGAGACCGCAGAGCAGGGAGGCGGCGGTGAAGATCGCGAGACCGGCCCGGAGCGTGCGGCGGCGCCCCACCCGGTCGGCGGTCGAGCCCGAGAGCATCAGCAGGGCGGCGAGGACCAGCGTGTAGGCGTCGACGGTCCACTGCAGCCCGGAGACCGAGGTGTGCAGGTCACGCTGGATGGAGGGCAGGGCGATGTTCAGGATGGTGTTGTCGAGGCTGACGATCAGCATGCTCATGCAGCAGATGGCGAGCACGAGCCAGGGCCGCGGGCGTGCGGCGTCCTCCGGCATGGCGGAACTCCTCGGGTGGGTGCGCGCGGGTGCGCCTCATTTATTTGTGTTGTCACAACCATTGCGAGGCTACAACTAATGCGCCGGAGGTGTCATACGAGGTTGCGCGGCCGGCACATTTGTCTGGGGCCGCCCGCCCCGGCACCTCTACAACGCCACCGGCACCCCGCCGCGGGCCGACGCGTAGCCCGCCGCCGCGATGCGCAGGGTGCGCAGACCGCCCTCTCCGTCGGCGACGGTCATGCCGCCTTCCGCGGGGCCGAACAGGAAGGCGCGCAGCATGAGTTCGTCCAGGTCGACGCCGAACGGCAGCTCGATGCCGCGCCCCCGCCGTTCGCTGAATCCGTGCACCTTCTGGTCGAAGGCGTCCATCTCCAGGGTGGCCCGCTCGCCGACGACGGTGAGCTCCAGGCCGCCCCAGGAGTGGTGGGAGCGGGGGTGGGACCAGCTGCAGTCGATGGTGGCGACCGCGCCGTTCGCATAGGTGACGCTGACCAGTCCGCCGGTCTCGGCGGCGACCTCGTCCGCGTACAGGAGGTTGTTGGTCTGCGCGTACACCTCCACGGCCCGCTCCTCGCCGAAGAGGTCGTCGAGGAGGTCGGCGACGTGCACCGTGTGGTCCATCAGGGCGCCGCCGCCGGAGAGTTCGGGCTCGGCGAACCAGCGGCGGGCGCGGGTCGGCATGGCGCCGTTGTTCGCGGCCGACACGGTGAGGACCCGCCCCGCCCCGCCCGAGGCGACGGCCGACTTCACGGCGGCGTACGCGGGACTGAACCGCACCGGGTAGGCGACCGCGAGCCGGACGCCCGCGGCGCGGCAGGCGGCGACCATCGCCTCGCCGTCCGCCACCGATGCGGCGAGCGGCTTCTCGCAGAGGACGGGCACACCGTGCGCCGCGGCGAGCTCGACCAGCGGCCGGTGCCGGGCGTTCTCGGAGCAGACGATCACCGCGTCCGGGCCCCAGGCGAAGGCTTCCTCGTACGTCTGCGCGTACGCGGCGCCCGCGGCGTCGGCGACGGCTCGGCCGCGTACCTCACCGGGGGCGGCGCGGTCCGTGTCCGGGTCGCAGCCGAGGACCTCCGTCCCGGGCATCCGGGCGAGGAGCCGCAGATAGCCTGCGGCGTGGACGTGGGCGAACGACAGGACGGCGACCTTCATCACGCTGCCTCCTCGATCTCGACGACGCGGCCGGTGCGGCTGGACTCCACCGCGGCCTCGGCTATCCGCACGGCCTCGACGCCGTCGCGGGCGCTCACGCGGGGCGCGGGTCCGCCGTCGACGGTTCCGCCCTCCCGCCAGGACTCCGCGAATTCGCGGAGTTCGGTGAGGTAGGGGCTCTCGGTCATGGGGCTGTTGGGGATGCCTTCGTCGGCCTCCCGTACGCCCTGCGCGGTGATGCGGAAGCCGGGCGCGGCGGTGGAGTCGTGGTGCAGCAGGCCGTCGCGGCCCGCGACCCGGAAGGTGGTGCGGAACCGCTGGTCGGGCAGGCCCCACAGGCCGTTGATGTGGCTGACGGCGCCGGAGGCGTGGGTGAGGACGGCGGTGGCGGTGACGACTTCGGGCGGTGTGCCGGTGGCGCGTTCGACGCCGCGGGTCCGCGCGTGCACGCGGACGACGTCGCCCGCGAGCCAGCGGGCGATGTCGATGTCGTGCACCATCAGGTCCATGATGACGCCGCCGGACTGGGCGGGGTCGCCGAACCACGGCGCCCACCGGGGCCTGGCCCCGCCGCGTGTGAAGCGCAGCACGGCGAGCTCGCCGAGGTCGCCGCGGACCACGGCCCGCCGCAGGGCCGCGTACGCGGGGAAGTACCGCACCACGTGGGCGGGGTGGAGCCGCACGCCCGCCGCGTCGGCGGCCGCCGCCATCTCCTCGGCGTCGCGGGCGGTGAGGGCGAGCGGCTTCTCGCAGACGACGTGCCGGCCCGCGGCGACGGCGGCGAGGGCGAGTTCCTTGTGGGTGGGGGTGGGGGTGCAGACGTCGACGGCGTCCGTGTCCGCGAGGAGCGCGTCGGGGCTGTCGACCGCCCGGACGTCGTGCCCGCGCCCGGCGTACTCGGCGGCGAGCTTCTCGGCGGAACCGTCGACGGTGTACGTGCTCACCCGGGCGCCGAGCGCCAGCCAGCCGGGCAGATGGGCACGGGCGATGCCGCCCGCGCCGAACAGGCCGATGTGGAGCGGTGGCATAGAGGGGCTGCCTTTCCTTGCCGTGGGGGTGTGGTGGTCGTGCCGAGGGGGGGGCGGGGTCAGGTCTTGGAGCCGGAGAGGGCGACGCTCTGGACGAAGTGCCGCTGCAGGACGACGTAGACGAGCAGCATCGGCAGGCTCGCGATGAGCGAACCGGCCATCATCACGGGATAGTTCGTCTCGAACTGGCCACCGCGATCCCGGGAGCAGGGCGGATGTTGGGCGGTGCCTGCTTCGAGCCTCTGAACTGCTGTGATGAATTGCGACCAGTAGTGACGAGTGCGGACCCGATGGGCCGCCTAGCGCTCCCCCGGCGCTCCCCAAGCGTGAAACGCTCCCCGTAGACTCCCCGGCTTTCGCTTCCCAGCATCCCAGCCCTCTGTGCATTTTCCTACCCCAGGACCTCGCCAGCGTGCCCCGGTTCGTACTCGCTCCCCAACGCCGCGGCGGCTCCCTCTCGCGTGGCTTCCATGGCGATGACGCAGTCACGGCAGGCACGCACTTGGTACTCGCCGTCAGCTCGGGGGCGGATCGTTTTGACGACGGTGGTCTCGGTCGCGCCGAGGCTGGGGTGATGGAAACAGATACCCGACGCCCAGTCATAGAGGGCGAGGATCTGCTGGCGGTCCATGTCCCGACTCCCGTGGGTTGAGCTGGCATTGGCAACTGGGGTGACGCGCATAAATCCCTCCCCGGCAACTGCTTACGGCCTTACTGCACGCGTCAGGGTGCTGCAGGGCTACTGACAGGGGGTGGGCACGGGGTCCTGGCGCCCGGAGAGTGCGAGGCTGGGCACTCGCCCATGATCACAGAAAGCCTCAAATCTGATGCTGACTTATGATCATGGTCGGTAAAGCGTTGGCCGGGTGCACGCGGAACAGCAGGAATGGATCACTGACGCCCTCAGGGCCATCGGTGACCGCATCCGCGTCCGCCGGCACCACATGGACATGACCCAGGAGACGCTCTCCTTCAGCACGGAACTGGGCCGGTCGACCATCCAGCGCATGGAGGCCGGCGAGGAGATGAAGCTCAGCCATCTCCTGCTTGTCGCGCACGCTCTGCGCGTCCACGTCACGGACCTCCTCCACTAGGACCGGCCGGCAACAGGCGGGAGCGATGGGCCATAGCGCCTCTGCTGGTGATGTATGGCATTCAAATGCATATATCTGCCATGCGGAAGACTGCGTACAGCGATCGTTGCAGTGTTCCGTTCGCACGGGGTGCGAACTGATCACCCGTGGTGTAAGCGCTGGCCAGAGCTGCGCACGCACTGTGCACGGAACATCACCTTCGCGGCCGTACACCCGGGCAGTCAAGGTGCACCCGCACCGTGGACCCGCCCGCGGACGCGCTGTGGATGTCATGCGTGGTGTACGGCTCACCAGACCGGATCGGGTGGTCGCAGCGGGCGCAGATCACTGTTCCTCCCGGGCCAGGGAGTCGAGGTCGACAAGCCGGCGGCCGAGCTCGGCGACGCCGATGGCCGCGGCTAGAGGTGTCTCCTGCCGGGCTTCGTCAAGGGCGTCCTGGCTGTCGAGCAGTATCCGGCGTCGCGCGTACCAGCTGACCGAGTACTGCTTGTCTGCTTCGAACTGGCCCTGTACGACGGGCATGAGCTGGGCGATGTGCGCGCGCAGCCGGGCGTCGAGGTCGGCGAGCTGTTCCGGGGGCGGCAGGTCGCGGCAGGCGGCGCGTGCGCGGTCGATGAGCTCCTGAAATGTCGGGGCGCTCATGAGGGCCGCTCCGCCCTCGGGGCCCCGCCGACGGCGAGGATGCGGGCGATGCGTTCGGCGCATGCCTGCTCGTCTCCTCGTTCGCCGACCTCGTAATCGAAGCTGGTGAGGTATCGGCTGCCGATGAGTTGGATCTCTTCGGCGAGGTGTGAGTTGAGGGGGTTGGATACGTTGAGTTTCGGCTCGGGGCCGTGTGCGGTTACACGGAGGCCTCGGCTCTCGAGGTGTTCACCGAGTCGGTGCAGGTCGTCTTTGTCCACGCTTTGACGATCTCAATCCCGCTGGTGGGGGCGGGATATGACAACCTATGACACGGAGTGGATCATGCGGACGGTTGCTATCACGGGCACACGCAGCACAGGGCATCGCAGCCTCGACGAGTACGCCCGGATCTTCGCCGACTACCTCGGTCCGTTCACCCGCGACGCGCACTTCTACATCGGCGGCGCGAAGGGCATCGACTCCCTCAGCCTGCTGTGGCTGGCCGGGAACACGGGCGCACAGATCACCGTCGTCACCCCCGGCACGGTCGACCAGCAGCCGGCCGAAGCCCGCCAGGCGATCACCCGGGTACGGGACCGCATCAAGGAGATCGTCGAACTCGGGGCGCCGGAACTGCGGTCGGCCGCCTTTCACGCACGGAACCGGTGGATGGTCGACCGGGCAGGGATGACCATCGGATTCCCCAAGAGCGATGAGCCACAGTCCGGGACCTGGCAGACCCTCACCTACACCTCCGATATGGGTAAGCCGAGGCTGATCGTGCCCGTATAGGCAACGTCTGCGCCACTATGGCCGGATGGACCACAGAGCCGCCGGGGCTGCCGCACTGAAGCGGCTGCGGCATCGCCGCGGGCTGTCGCTGTCCGACGTCGCCCGTGCCCTCATCGAGCACGCCCAGGAGCTGCATCAGCCGCACCTGCCTGCGGTCGCGTCCGTGCAGCGGTCGGTGGCCCGCTGGGAGGCCGCCCGTCCGACGGTGCCGGACGAGCGGTACCAGCTGCTCCTCGCCCACCTGTATGCGCGTACCCCTGCGGGTCAGCCAGCCGTCGGTGCCGGCTCGGACTTCGACGTCCTCATGGAGGCGCTGCGACTGTTCGGGGAGAGCGAGCAGCGCATCGCCGAGCTGAGGTCGACGATGGTGCGGGCAGTCACTGACGAGGGCGGCGGCATGCTCGCGTTCCTCGCGCCGGGCGTCCAGGCCGGGCTCGCCTCAGCGCTGGCTGACCCGACGGGCGTCGATGACGACGTCGTGACCGGGTTGGCCTCGGTGGTGTCGGGCGTGAACTTGCAGGTGGGCTCTTTGCCGTTCGTCCGGCTGCAGTTGATGCTCGCACCGGCCGTCGAGGCGTGCCGTCGCCTGCTGGCCGGGCCGTCCCCGGAACCGCTGCTGCCCCGTCTGCGGGATACCGCGGTCGCCGCTTGCGCGCTCGCCGGCCGCTTGGCTTTCGAGACACGTGACGATGCCGCCTCCCGTGCTCTGTATGCGGAGGCGACCCGGGAGGCGGGGCTGCTTGAGCAGCCGTGGCGGCGGGCCGGCGTCCACATGAGCCATGCCCTGGTGACCCTCTACTCGACTCAGGGCATCGCGTCTGCCCGGCTCCTCGTCGATGAGGCGGTGCGTGCGGCTCGGTCCGGGGATTCGACTCTGGTGCGGGCGCGCGCTCACGCGTTGCAGGCGGAGATCGCGGCGCGTGCGGGTGAGGAGCGGCAGTCGCAGGCGGCGCTCGGTCTTGCCTGGTACGACCTGGATGCCGATCATGCCGGTGATCCGGCTCCCACCAGCTTCTCTCCTGGCCATCTGCGGGGCTTCGAGGGTGTCTGTGAGCTGTATGTGGGTGATCCGGCGGTGGCGCACGACCGGTTCGCTCGGTCCGCGGAGGCGCTGTCGGCGCCGCGGGAGCAGTTGCAGCGGGCGATCGTGACGACCGACCAAGCGTTGGCGCGGGTCAAGATGCGCGACCCGCGGTCGGCCGCGGAGTTGCTGCATGAGTGCGTGGCAGCGGCGTCGGCGACGGGTGGTCGGGTGCCTGCGATCCGTCTGCGGCGGGCTCGTCAGGAGCTGCGGCCGTGGCGGCGGGAGGATTTTGTGGCCGATCTCGACGATCACCTGATGGACGTTCTCGGCACGTGATCGTCATATGCCGGTCACGTCGGGATCCTGGGTGATGTCAGACCCGCCGCTTAGACTGTGGGCCATGATCCCCACTCCCCCGGCGTGTGGTTCCGCGCGGTCTGCCGCGGTGGTGAACGACGAGATCCGGGCTTTGATGCGCCGCCCGGAGGTACGGCTGTCGGGCGAGGACCGAGTCCGGTATGAGGTGCTGGTCGCGGAGTGGACGCGCGCCGAGCAGGCGGAGTCGCTGCGTGGCGGGATCGTCGAGGCGGCGTAACATCCGCCCGTGGCTATCGAACTCCCTGACGACCTGATCGCGCTGGAACGCTCCGCCTGGGAGGCAATCCAGGCCGGAACCCTCACCGTGGAGACCGCGAACGCGGTGCAGCAGCGGATCCGGGAGTTCGCCGCCGAATCCGGGGAGCCGCGGCTAGCCGTCGAGACCGAGCTGAAGAAGCTCGTGCGGCACCCGGAGCCGGAGGACGACGCGGCCTGAGCGCGCGCCAGACCGCCCGTCTCGCGCCTTGATGGTGAAACTGAGCGCCTTGATCGCGCGCCAAGCCCATCACCTCGCGCCCCAGCAGAGCGCCCCGCCCGGCACTGTACGGGCGGGGCGGCAACGCTGCAGCCACAGCGCGGATAGATGGCAGCAGCGTAGCGTCGAGCACCGACAACGCGGACAGGACCGCGGTCCCATTCGCCCACAAAATCGAACACGTGCTCTACTGGGAGAGGCGCACCCACCACCCACCGACGCCGAGCCGAGGAGCAGCCATGACCGACATCACCGAACGGCAACGCTCCGTCCTCGCCTCCATCCGCAACCACATCGCCGACCACGGTGAAGCACCCACCATCCGCGAGATCGGCGCCGCCGTCGGCCTGTCCAGCCCCTCCTCCGTCCTGTACCAGCTGCGCCGCCTCGAGCAAGCCGGCGCCATCGAGAGGGCCCGCGGCACCGGATGGCGGGACTACCGGCTCACCTGATGACCGACCACCGCCGCCTCGACGCACTCCGCTTCCTCGAGCGGGTACAGCTCCGTGACCTGGAGCGCACCCGCCAGTGGATCGCCGCCGAGGAACGGCGCGAAGCCGAACGGATCCGCGGTGAACAGGCCCGGCCGCCCGCCCCGGAATGGCTCCTCGAGATAGGCATCGGCGTCGCCAAAGCCCCGGTGTCCGTGCATGCCGGAGGCTGTCACATGACCGGGAAGCGCACCCGCAGCATCGACCGCGCCCAGGCCATGCAGCACCTCAGCGACGGCGTAGCCGCCTGCACACACTGCCGGCCCGACACCGAGCTCGGCGTCATCGACTGAAGCTGCTCACGCCGCGGCGGTGTCCTTCGGTGCGGGGACGTACTCGACCTGCTGGTGGCCGCAGCCCTCGGCGAGCTTCCGCAGGGCCGCGACCTCAGCCTTGTCCGCGGTCAGCGACCACCGCAGTTTCGTCGCGGTCCAGTCCGCGGCGTAGGTGCAGTAGGCGTCGGCGAGCGGCGGCAGCCACTGGGCGGGGTCCTGGTCGGCTTTGCTGCGGTTGGACTTTGCGGTGACGGCGACGAGGCTGCGTTCGGCGTCGAGATCGTTGGCGTAGTCCTGTCGGTGGCGTGGCGTCCACGTAGAGGCGCCGGAGTCCCAGGCCTCGGCGAGCGGCACCATGTGGTCGATGTCCAGGCCCTTGGGGTCGGTGAGGGTTTTCCCGTCGTAGTAGCTGAACCACGTGCCGGCGGTGACCTTGCACGTGCCCTCGATGACCGGCTCGGTGCGGGACTCGGAGATCAGCACCTCGGCGCGGGTGGTGCACTTGTCGCGGTCGGCGTCCACCCAGTGCTTGAAGCTGCTGCGGACGTACCCGTCACGGGACTCGGCCGCCAGCGGCAACGCGTCGATCGCCCGGGCCAGGGTCAGGTGGCGGGGTTCGGGGGCCGGTGCCGCGTGGGCGGGTACGGCGGCAGCAGCGGGCAGGACGAGGAGGGCGGCGGCGAGGGCGCGCAGCGGTGAGGAGAGCATGCGCCCGTGATATCGACTGCCGGCACCTAGGCGAAGGCGAACCCTGCCGGCGTCACCCGCTCGGGCCGATCAGTCGTACCGGAGAAACGACTCACCAGCGTCCGCGGCCTACGCCCCGCGCTTCTTCGCGGCCGTCTTCCTGCCCGCCGTGGTGGTCTTCTTCGCCGTCGTCTTCTTGGCCGTCGTCTTCTTCGCCGCTGCGGTCTTTTTGGCGGTGCGCTTCTTCGGCATGTCGTGGACGGTGGCGTCCTTGCCGGAGGGCTCGCCGCGGCCGGCCTTCGCCTTCTGCACGGACTCTTCGAGCGCGGCCATCAGGTCGATCAGCTTGCCGCTCTGCGCGGCAGGCTCGTCCGGCGCCGCGGGGGGCCGTTTCCCGTCGGCTTTCGCGGCGATGACTTCCTCGAGGGCGGTGGTGTAGCGGTCGGTGGCCCACTCCTGGTCGGCGATGCCGTCTTCCGTCATCGAGTCGATGAGGAGTACCGCCTCGTCGATCTCCGCCTCATCCAGCTCCACAGTCCGGGGCGCGAGCGTCTCGGGGCTCCGGACTTCGTCGTCCCACTTCATGGCGTGCAGCACCAGGACGTCGTCCTGCACGCGCAGCAGGCCCAGCCGTTCGCGGCCGTGCCACGCGAATTTCGCGACGGCCACCTTCGAATTCCGGGCGAGGGCCTGTGTCAGGAGGGTGTACGGCTTCGCGGAGACCTGCCCGTCGCCCTGCAGGTAGTAGCCCTCCGCGATCCGGACGGGGTCGATGCTCTCGGCCGGGACGAACGAGACGATCTCGATGGCCTTCGCGGTCGGCAGTGGCATCTCCTGCAGCTCCCGGTCGGTCACGGCGACGATCGTGTCCTTGGAGACCTCATAGCCCTTGCCGATCTCGCCCTGGCCGACCTCACGCCCCTCCAGCTCGCAAACTTTTCGGGTGCGGACGCGGCCCATGTCCTCCAGGTGGAACTGGTGGAAACGGATCGAGTGGTCCTCGGTCGCGGCCAGGGCCTTGATTGGGATCGTGACCAGGCCAAAGCTGATCGCGCCGGACCAGATGGGACGCATGGGGCACCTCCGTGACAGCCCCGAGAAGGCCAGGCTATGAGCGAGTCGCCTCGCGAGCACCTTGAGGCCGCCCGTCTGTACCGGATGCGACATCGGCGGTGAGTGCCGAGCCGCGATTGTCAGTGCCACCGGCGATGATGCGGTCATGGCGATCACGATGAAGAACTACGGCCTCACCTGGACCAACCCGGACGGCGTCCCGCACGCGACCGTGTGCAGCTACGACAAGAGCAGCGCCGAAGACCGCAAGAAGAAGCTCGAAGCCGACGGCTGCACCAGCGTGAAGATCAGCGAGACCAAGCCGGGACAACTGCTCCACCCGCAGACCTGACGCAGCTTGGCACGCGGGGCTGACAACCGATACAGGATTCACCTACCGTGGCAAAGCGGCCACCTGAGTTCGCAGCCACTTCGGTGGAGTCCTTCGGGACCTCGGTGGCCGCACCTACGTATCGGGGAGACGCCATGAACGACACCGCCTGGGGATAGAACGGCGCAACACAACGCCCCGCAGCCAGACGGCGCGGGGCGTTGACGTGCTCAGAGGATGTCGTCGGATGCGGCGTCGACCCACTTGTCGGCGTCGCGGATGTACCGCCAGAAGACCGGGCTCCCTTCCGCGTGGCCGGACTGTTCGCGGATCTTCTCTTCCCGCTTCCCTGCTCGCCGACTGGCGGTGATGAACCCGGCTCGCATCGAGTGCCCGGTCAGGCGGACGGTGACGCCCGCGCGTTCGGCGTTGCGGGCGATGATCTCTCGGACGGCTTCGGCGGTGAGGTGCCGGTCGGCGATGTTGCCCCAGACGTCGATGGCGCGGAAGGCGGCTCCGGTGGTGATGCCGCTGGCGGTCTTCCAGGTGGACCAGGCGCGGACGGGGCAGGTGTCGGGGTTCTTGTCGCGCGCGACAACGACTTCGCGAGCAGCCTTGCCCTTGACGCCGGGGATGCGGACTTTGAGGCCTTCGCTGTGGAGGGTGATGCCGTCGACTCGGAGGGCGGCGACTTCGGCGGAGCGTCCGGCGATGAAGAACGCCATGAGCCAGAGGGAGCGGTCTCGGAGTCCGGTGAGGCTGTCGGGTATGGCGGCGGCCATCTGGCGGAGCTGGTCGGGGGTGGCGGCTTTGGCTTGGCCTCTGCCGCGCGCGAGGCGTTCCTCGTCGCTCTTGAGTGGCTTGAGCGCCTGCCTCGCTGCAACGGTGACGTCCTTGGGGATCTCGATGCCGTGCTCTCGTCGCAGCGTGACGGTGACTCCGGTGATCCTGCGGTCGATGCTCGTGGGCGCGGCGAGCTTGATCGTGTCGAGCCAGACGACGAACCCGACGAGGGTGCCTTTGGTGACGTCGGTCAACGCGAGGCGGTGGCCGGTCTGTTCGGCGAGCCAGTCGTGGAACTCCTCCCACAGCGCCCAGTCGTTGGCGTAGCCGCGCTTCGTGTTGTGGGGGCGGATGGCGTCGAGGTGCTTCTCGGCTGCCTCTTCCATGGCGGCGAGGACGGCGAGCGTCGCAGCGTCACGGACGGCGGGGGTGGCGTGCGGCTGGTGCGGGACGAGGTCGGTCACGGGCCTTCCGTCAACTCCCTGTATCGGTCGGAGATCGCGGACATGGCGTCCTCCTCGGCCAGCCTTCCCGCAGTCCATCCAGCCCAGATGGCCATCACGTCGGTGGTGAATTGCTGGTATCCGCCTTCGAGGGCGGCGGCGATCTCCGTGGCGGCAGGGGTGGGGACGGTTACGCCGTAGCGGCCGGTGATGTCCCTGATCAGTTTCACGGCGTCGTGTGCCATCTCAAGTCCTCCTTGAAAACAATGTTGTCAGGTGGGCAGGTCGAGTTCGCGACGCAGCCTCAAGAGCGCGTGCGCCTTTGCGGCGACCCGCGCCTCCTCGCGCCACCGCTTCTCGACGTGCCCCGGGATCGGCCGACCGCCCTCCGCCGCCCGGAGGGCGTCGAAGACGTCGAAGAGCATCCGCTGCCCGCGATCGCGCGCCGCGTCATCCATGACGCCCCCCCTTCCGGTCCAGGTGCGTGAGCTGCCATTCCTCGGCGAGCTTCAGCCAGTTGTCACCGTCGGTGTACTGCGGTCGGCGGTCTGCCCAGCGCTCGAACGTCTTGGTAATTTCGCGGGTCGCCCAGTCGCTGATCCCGTGCTGTTCGATCAGGTCCCTCCAGGAGTCGCGAACCTCGTCGTACTGACGTCGGGAGTAGTCGAGGCCGTCGCTGGGGTCGATGTCGTCGATGTTGACGCCACAGTGGAGGCAGAGGGCGGTGTAGGCGTCGGCCATGGAGGTGCGCTGGTCCGCCCATTCGGCGGGGCTGTTCGGCTTGAGGGTGTGGGCGTAGTGGTCGCGAACTCGCCTCGGGTGGTACTTGCTGACCATCGTCACCCCTACCTTCAATCTGACCTGCATATCAGCTGTTTCTGTTAAACAAGAATGCCACCCCTCTTCGCCTGCGTCAAGCCGTCGCGCCAGATGAGTGCTAGATTCTGTTAAACACAAACCGAGGGGGAGTGATGGGGCGACCCGCCACCGGGCAGACGAAGGTCATGGGCTTCCGGCCGCCCAAGCCGCTGCGCGACGAGTTCGAGGCGCTGGCCAAAGCGGAGGACCGCTCCCCGTCCGACGCGCTCATTGAGGCGATGCACGACTGGGTGAAGAAGAAGCGGCGCGAGCGAGCGACGGAAGGGGATCCACAAAGGTCGCATACCCAAGACGGGGAGTCGGACAATCACCCCAAATAGCGCCCGCGATATGGCATGTTATCGAGAGCCGTCGCTGATCAACTCGCAGCGCGTAAGGGAACGTTATGCGCTAGCCCACACCCTTGACTGTAGCGTTCGATACATGCATCATTCGCTACATGAGCGATGATGAGACTGCCGCAGCCGAGCGGGAGTTGACCGAGTACCAGCGATGGGCCGACGGCCGCGACGACATGGTCCGCCGCGCGAACGCCGCCGGGGTGAGCAAGAACCGCATCCACGTCCTGACCGGCATCGCCCGCACCACCATCGACCGCATCCTCAAAGAGGAGGACTGAGATGCCCGCTCGTTTCCGCTCCGCCGATGCCACGATCGTCTGGCACGGCGTCGACGACGACACTCCGCCGGGCTACACCCTGGCCACCGGCACCGACAGCCTGGGTAACGGCTGGCTGTGGCTGTTCAAGGGCGACCAGCCGACCGA
This sequence comes from Streptomyces sp. NPDC041122, assembly GCF_055592445.1. Lineage (NCBI taxonomy): Bacteria > Bacillati > Actinomycetota > Actinomycetes > Kitasatosporales > Streptomycetaceae > Streptomyces > Streptomyces sp. NPDC041122. The sequence continues at coordinate 124,900 of NZ_JBVIYQ010000012.1, forward strand.
CAAAGCGTTCGTTGGCTCGGTCGAGATTCCGACGAAGGCGGGCCGCATCCCGAGCGTCTACGGTCAGGGCGGCGGGTTCGTCGGACTGGCACCGAACACGAGGGACGCTCTGGCCAAGCTGGCGCAGCATGCCGAGGTGCTGGACACCTGAGCCCACCCCCGCCCCGTCACCAACCACATCCGCAAGCATCACGCCACCGAGGAGAGTTGAGATGCGATCCATGAATCAGATCCGCCGCGAGGCGATGGAGCAGTACGGCGATGCACCCGCCACTGCGGCCGAGGCACTGGCCCACGTCCTCGCCGTGTACGCCGACGAACCGGACGACCGCCTGATGATCGAGGCGACCAACAACATCTACGGCCAGGGCGTGCGCACCGGCCTCACCATGGGCGACCTCCGGGCGCTCACCGCCGAGAAGTGAGGAGACCGACCATGCCGGAGCAGCCGGCCGTTCAGCGGCTAGCGGCCATGCGGGAGAGCGTCGCGGACCTGGGCAGCCCCAAGCGGATGACCCGCGAGGAGTACGAGGAGAAGCGGCGTCGCCTGGAAGCGGACGCCGAGGACGCGAAGAAGACGTACATCCGCGCCAAGTCCGTGTACGACGGACTCTGCGACGAGCTGCGAAACCTGTGCGTCGACTGGAACGAGCAGCAGAAGGAGGCGAATCCGTGAGCTCCCTCAAGGCGGCCACCGACGTCCTGCGCGCCACGCTGGCCGCAGCGCAGGAGGAGCGTCCGAAGCGTCCCGACCTCGTCGACGGTCCGGACGGCCAGGAGTGCGAGTGGGCAACCTATGAGCGGTCCCGCATGCACGACACCGTCAACGCGATCCGCGCCGAGCGCGGCCTGCCCGCCATCCCCGCCGCCGCCATCGTGCGCGCCGAACGGCAAGCGGTCGGACACTCCGACTACAGCCGCAAGTTCGCGTTCTACTGCGCCGAACTCGCCGAGAAGTGAGGATGCCGACCGTGAGTACGTCCACCGAGCTGCGAGAGCAGGCCGCAGAGTTGGAGAGCCGGGTACCCCCTGTCACCGCCGGGCCTCGCACCGACGATGAGCGCATGTGGCTGGAGAAGGCTGCCGCCCTCCGTACCGAGGCCGACCAGCAGGAAGAGCGGGAGTGGGAGCGCACAGGGCTGATCTCGTGCTCGGACTGCGGAACCCTCGTCCGCACGAAGACGCTGGAGACCCTGCCCCCGCACAACTGCACTGAGCGGCAGCGCGCTAACCGCGGCACCAGAACGTGAGCGGCCCCCGCCTGCCGTTAACAGGCGGGGACCTCCCCGAACCCTACCGACTGCGCCCCGCTCTCACCCGAGGGTGGGGCACAGTCGTATCCGCATGTCACAGCCCGACCGCCCGCACTCCCCCGCCGGTCGCTTCTGCCCTACGGTGTCCCTCTAGCTCAACTCTGGGGGCACCCATGCGCGTTCGTACATCCGTAGCCACGGTGATCCTGCTCCTCGCGGCGCTCACCGCATGCAGCAGCGGAGACGGCGACCCCGACGAGAAGTCGGCCACCAAGGCGCCCGCGTCGAAATCGAAGGAGTCGAACGACGGGGACGGGGGCGGCGTCGACAAGACGCTGAAGCTCGGCGCGCCCGCGCAGACCACCGGCGACGGCGGGACCGGTGTCCTGCAGATCACACCCGACACCGTCGTGTACGTGAAGAAGACCGGCACAGAGTCCGCGAAGAACGGTGTCTTCGCCGTCGTCACGATGAAGGACAAGGCGATGACGGGGGCGCCGGCGGACGAGGTGGCCCCGATCAGCGGTGGGGGCTGGTCGTGGATCGCGCCGGACGGGGAGTCGATTGGCTTCGACAGCGGCAACTCGTCGAGTATCACCGTGGACAAGTACAACAACGCCGACCCGGTACAGCCGGGCACCTACCAGTGGCGGCTGCAAGCCTTTGACCTGACACCAGAGCAGGCACAGGAAGGCACGCTGATCTACGTGGACGGCGAGGAGACCGCCTACCGCTGGAAGATGCCCTCCGCCGACTCCGGGCCGCATGCTGCCGAGTTGAACAAGCAGCTGGCGGAGTAGACACACAGAAGAGCCCCACCCTCCCGAAGGAGGGTGGGGCTCAGTGCCAGGCGTCGGCAGCTACTCGGTCGGGCTTTCCGGGGGCGGGTCCGGTTCCAGGAAGAGGCCCTCGTAGGAGGGCTCCGGCTGCGGTTCGGCGAGACCGAGTCCGACGAGGGACGGCATGTCGCCTGCCGAGTCGTCGGTCCGGCGGTCCATGGGGCGCGGGTCGGGCATGTTCACACTCCAGTTCGATCGTATTCATGCACCAGAGGATGCAGGTCCGGGCCGGGACCAGTGCCACCACGACAGGAAACGCACCAGCAGCAGCAGGTCGACAGCCAGCAGGAAGCCCAGCGACACGGCTGCGTCGGGCCACCCGTCGTAGGGGCGCGGCATCCCTCCTCGCATGAGGATGAGGACGACGGAGCGCAGGAACCACAAAGCGGAAATGATCACCCAGCCTGATGCGTTCCAAGCTTCCGGCCGCAGCCAGGCCCGCGGCCTGTGCAGCAGGAGGAAGCCGAACGAAGTAGCCAGGCCAAGGCATAGAAGTGTCCATAGTGCAGCAGCAGTGACGGCAGGGTCTGGGCCGTTCATCGTTCGCCTCTCAGCACCTGCTCAATCCAGGTGTCGTACTCGTTCGCCATGTTGTGGAGGCGGAGACGGCCGGCCACTTCCCGGGACGCTTTGAGGCGGCTGCGGGAGGTGGCCAGTTCATCGTCTGCGCGGGCGGTGGACTCGGCGGCTTGATGCTGAGCGTTCTCCAAGGCGCGGCTGCGGCTACGTCGGCGGAACCACTTCACGTTGTTCCACCACCCGGCGGCAGTTGGGCGGGCTGGTGGCCAAGATGCCGGAGAAGCAACTCCGTCGTGTGGCTGGACTCGGTGGCCGCGTCCATCCGCTCGCGCTCGGCTTTGAGGGCGTCTTGGGTAGTGCGGTGCGCCAGCTGCTCCTGCTCGAACAAGGTTCGCCATGCCTGTGCGTCTTCCTGGGCTTTTACCAGTTCAGGCCGGGTGATGAGTACCCGCGTGAGCATGAGGATCACCAGGACGCCGGCAGGACCCCACTGGAGTATCTGCCGGGCGATTTCATCGGTCACGTGTTCGGGTCAGGTGCCTGCGGAGGCGAGCTGCTTGACCGGGCTGGACTGCTCCAGCTTGGTTGACGAGATCGGGGCGGTGACCTTCTCGCGCAGCCACAGGGTCAGGAGGGCGCCGATGGCGGCCATGACCTTGGACTGGTGGTCTGCGGACCAGTCGAGTCCGAGGCCGACACACAGGGCCATGGCGGCTTGCGCGAACTGAAGGAGCGCGGCGGCGACGGCACCGTTCTTCAGGACGATCGCGGTGATGACACCGACGGCCGCCGCGGACAGGGCGTTGATCGCGGTCTGGGTGCCGTCGGAGATGTCGACGCCGAACGCAGACAGGGCCTGGAGGGCGGCGGCGATGAAGCCGAGTATGTAGACGGGCTCGCGGCCGAAGAATCTCATGATCGTTCCGTTCTGTGGTTCATCGGGTGAGTGACAGGACGACGCCGATCACCGTGGCGACGGCGGCGATACCGGCCAGGAGGTACGCCCACCCGGCGGTCAAGCCCTGGCCGTGGCCCTCGCTCCGGTTGAGGCGGTCCGTGAGGTCCTGGATCCGCTCCGTGTTGCGGGAGATCGCCGCCTCTGCTTCCGTCCGGGTCATGAACTGCGTGGCCTGGTCGGACAAGGTCTGGCGGAACTCGTTGACGCCCTCGAACCTCTTGTCGTTGGCCAACTCCGCTTTGACCACGGCCTCTTTGGCGGCCAGCAGGGCTGCTTCGATGGCTTTCGTCTGCGCGTCGAACCGCTGCTGATATCGGAGGTCCCGCTCGTCGCCGATATCCGACAGGTGGACCATCAGCATTTCCGGTGTCCACCTGGGGCCGGTGCTGTCACCGCGGGAGTCAGCCATGTCGGGCCCGGGGCTACTTCCAGTACAAGCCGCGCAGGCGCGCGGTGGTGATGGTGATGGACCTCTGGTCGTCGGCTTCGATGGGCCAGTAGCAGGCTTCGAACCGCAGCTTCTCGGCGGCGGCGATAGATCCGGAGTTGTGGAAGTCCGCGAAGGTCGATCCGGCGGTCCCCTGGCGTTCGCTGAGTCCGGCTGTCCAGCGGGAGCCGTCGGTGCGGTAGTGGTAGAAGCGGCCCTGCAGCGTGGCGCCGTCGGGGAGTTCGGCGGTGAGCTGTGCCATGGCCTGGTAGGCGCTCGCCCCGGAGAGGAGGTCGGCGCCTTCGATGGGGATGGTGGTCCACTTGCCCGGTATCAGCGGGCGGTCTGCCGTCTCGTACCGGCCGAGCGTGTACGGCACTTCGTCCTCCTGCACGGGTGGGGTGGCGCCGCCCTTGGCGGCGGTGAGGATGGCGGCGATGGGGAAGGCTCCCGGGTCGCCGTGGTCGTTTTCGGGGACATGCTGGTGGCCGCAGTGCCCCTTGAAGTCCCGCCAGCGGCTGCCGCTCATGCGGGCGCTGGAGTTGCCGTAGCTGGAGGGGTACGCCTTGAACGTGAGGCCAGAGGAGAGTGGTACGCCGTGGCTCTGGTTGGCCCACTTCGCGAATGCGGCTAGGTCGCGGATCGCCCAGTCGGGCAGTTCCGGTGTGTAGAGGTGGGCGTATCCGGCGCGGCTCCACTTGGTGTGGGTGGCCGGGTCGCAGGTGCCGACGATCTCGATCTGGCAGGCATTGAGGGTGTTGGTCTCGACTCCACCGGCGCGGTTGACGAGGGCACGGGAGGAGACGTCGAATTCGAAGTGCTGGTACCAGACGAGTCGCTTCGCCGAGAAGTCCGGCTTCGCGGTGAAGTTGGGCGCTTCCGCTCCCCCGCCGTAGGACGGGAGGCTGGTGCCCTCGGTGGTGTGCCAGACGATGACGTTGGACTCCATCGCGGAGCCCGGATACTTGGAGCCGTACCAGTAGGTGGTGCTGGCTCCGGGGTAGCGCTGCGGACCGCTCTTGGCCACGATCGGCCCCCTTTCTAGTAGTCCCAGGTGGTGCCGACGAATTGGGCGTGTTCGAGGGCCCATGGCTCGTGGTGGTCGTGCCAGACTTCGACGCCGACGGGCTGGTTGGCCTGGCCGGCGAAGAACCACGACGTGGTTTCCCAGTTGCGGCCGGGGGTGGCGAGGTGGTCGGCGGCTCCTGTGTCGTCATGGATGCCGTGGGGGTCGCGGACGAAGCGGCTCATGAACTGCCGCGGCCTGGTGTCGCCGTCAGGGGTGGTGAGGGCGGCCCAGCGGAGGTTGCGGGCCCATAGGAAGTCCCCGTCGAACGGCGGCATGATCATGCTGAGTTGGCGGGCCATGGAGCGGTCGTTGCTGATGACCCGCTCGTAGGTGACGAGCGTCCACGTTTCCGGCGGGATGAGCTGCGGTTTGTCACGAAGGAGCTTGCAGACCGTAGCCATGGTGGCCTCCTCACAGGCTGCAGAAGGTTCCGTTGAAGCTGACCCACGGGGGTTGGATCTTCGGGTTGGCGGTCGACGTTGTGGTGCCGACGATCTGTATGCGGCCGTCGGTTCCGATGTCGAGTTTCACGGAGAGGACGTCAGAGTCGGTCGTCGAGCAGGCGCCGGTGATGGAGCGCAGCGATGAGGGGCGGGCGGCGGCGACCAGGGGCGTGTTGGTGACGAAGCCGCCGTTCGGGATGACCTTGGGACTCCCGCTGTAGGTGATGTTGACGGCGCCGCGCAGCATCAGCGTGTCCTCGCCGAAGAGGTTCACGATGCGGTACTGCAAGCTGCCGTTGCTGTTGCCGTTCTGGGTGAAGCCGGAGGCCAGCGACACGGTCGTCCACGCCTTGGTGCCGGAGCCGATCACCGACCAGGCGCTGCCGTCGTACACGGTGAGCAAGTCGACGTCCCGCAGCCACGCCACCATGCCCTCGACCGGGGCCGTGAGCACAGCGGACCGTTCGGAAGATGAGGCGAACCGCATGTTCGAGCGGGGCGCGACGGCATTGGCGATGTCACCGGCGAGCTTTCCCGCGTCCGGTGCGTCGGTGAGCGTGGCGATGCTGATGCCCTGCCCGTAGTCGTCTGTGGTGGGCATCAGACCTCCGGTACATCCGTGGACACCGACGCCGTGCGGCTGACCGTGACGGTGGTGGCACCTTCGAGACCTGAGGCTGCGCGTGCCAGCTGCCAGATGAGGGAGGGCATGGTGTCGTCTGTGACAGGCGAGTAGTCGCCTTCCCGCAGAGCGATATCGATCATGGATTCGCCGCCGTTCACGACGACGCGGTACGTGGCTGCAGCCATCAGGGCCCTTTCAGGTGAGCGGGTATCGGAAGCCCTTGAGGGCGAACCACAGCGTTTCGACGTCGCCCGCAGCTGCGGAGATGAGGGAGACGGTGCCGTCCGAGTCGAAGTCGACCTTGAGGCTGTGCACGACGGAGGTGCTCAGACTGACCCCGGTGATCGAGGTCGCGTTGCGTGGGGCGACGAACGACGCACGCGCAACGGGCCGGAACGTGGCGCCCAGTGCCGAGGACAGGATGTTGGCGGTCTGGGCGCCGCTCGCGCGGGTGGCGCCGCCGTCCCACTCCATCCACCAGCCGCCCTGCCAGTTGATGCGGCGGTAGCGGATGGGGCCGTTGTTGTTGCCCTGACTGCTGGTGTTGCCCTGCGTGTATCCGGTTCCGAGCGTCGGCGTGACCCACCCCGGGTCGCCGCTGCTGAGGCGGCCCATGGCGAGCCAGTTACCGTTGCTGGACTGGTCGACGCGGATCACGTCGCCGACGAGCGGCAGCGTGTACGTCTCCATCCGGCGAGCGGTGATTCCGTCGGTGGTGACGACGGTGCCGTCGCCGTTGACGGTCTGGACGGTGGCGAGCCGCCAGTCCGCGCCCCGCACGCTCGTCGCGGTGGAGCCGGCGGCCACGGCCTGCTGCTGGAGGGCGTCGGCGAGCTTGCGGACCGTCCCGAACGAGGAATCCACTAGCTGTCCTCCTTCGCGGCGATCGTCGTGATCGGGAAGTCGCCGCCGGTGTCCAGCGGCACAGCGAAGGACTGCACCTGGTGGAGCTCGCGGGTCCCGTCGGGGTGAATGACACGGATGACGTCGCCCGGCTCCAGGGCGGGGTTCGGGAGTGACGAAAAGTCGCCCGACGCATTCGGGGCCTTGCCTGCGGCCAGCTTCAGATTCGCGGCCTGCGCGCAGGCGTTGACGGTGGTGAGGGTCGACGAGCTGTAGAAGTCGGGCCGGCGCCCGTAGGGGCCGCCCCAGTACGTTGGCGAGTTGGTGTCGTCGTCCTTGGCGAGGTACTGCACCGGGGGCACGTTCTCTTCGGTGTTCTCACCGCGCGCCAGAACGCCGTTGGAGACCGTGTCGGAATTCATCGCTCGGCTGCCCTGCAGGTACACCCCGCCATCCCCGGCGGCGACTTCCCACACTGCGGGGGTGGTGAGGATGTCCGGGAGGCTGGCGATGACGAAGACGCCGTCGGCGTTGGTGTAGCACTCCGCGCCGGCCGCGGCGACGATCTCCTGGACGCCGGCCCATGGGTCGGCTTCGACGTCGAATGTCCTGGCGCCGATGGGTGCGTCGATGATCGTCGAGATGACGTCGGCATCCGGGAGGCTGCGCTTGATGAGGGCGGTGGCGGCGCCGACGACGGTACCCGTGGCCTTGTACGGCTCCACGAACTTATCGTCGGTGACACACGCCTCAAGGGATTTGCCCTGCAGGGTGACGGGCCCGTCGGTGGGGTCGCCGTCGACGCTGTCGAGGCGGAAAACGCCGAGCGGGACGAGTTCTTGGCTGCCGTCGCCGTAGGTGACCCCGCGGGCGATGCGTAGCCGGGATCCGTAGGTGGCGAGCTTGTCGGCAGGCGTGCGCGGGATGAGGCCGACGTCAGCTGTGGTCACACTGCAGGTGCGGCGGATCGTCTGACCGCGGTCGACGGGAACCGAGCCGCCAGTGTGCTCGAGCGTCACCACGGACCCGTCGGTCCTGAAGAGTTTCACCTCGGTGACGGGGATGTGGGATTCGGCGAGGCGCGGCAGGAACCTGCTGGTGACGGGGTACATGGTGTCACCCCGTCCGGCGGTCGAGGAGGAGGTCCTCCCAGGTCGCATAGGTGGCAGTCAGGGCGCCCCATGTGGCGAACTCGGACAGGATGTCCTGCCAGGTGCGGCCCGCAGACCCGCCGACGCCGGTGGTGACGGGCATGTCGGTCTCTACCAGCGGCAGCGTCCAGGCCCGCCAGGGCTCCATGGCGGTGCCGCCGACACGAGCTTCGGTGATCTGGGCGACGGTGATGTACATGTCGGAGACGCCCATGCCGGGGGCGGATTGCCACAGCAGTGCGTTCCCGGAGTCCAGGAGCCAGTGGAGTGCGGCGCGTTCGTCATCCGTGCGAGTCCAAAGCGTCAGGTCGCCTTCGAGCCCGCCGCGCAGTCCGGAGAGGGTGACGGCGTTGCGGCGCCCCTTGACCCGGTACACGGACTGCTCGATGGGCCGCTGCCAGTCCGGCGCCTTCGACACCATGACCTGCGTGTTCCGCTGCGGGTTTCCCGGGTCTTTGAGCCAGACCAGGTTGGGGTCGCCGGCGCTGATGGTGACCATTTGGGACATCCGGGTGGCAGCGGTAGTGGCCCCGTCGGGCCACACTTCGATCCGGTAGCGGACCGGCACGCCGAGGGGTGCCTCGTAGTCCTCGATGACCATCAGGTCCGATGTGATCAGGGTCTTGTCGAGGAGCCCCGCCGGGCCGCGCACGAGGGTGCGGGTACCGTCCGGCGCCTCACGGTAGACGCTGATCGACTGGCCGGCGGTGAGTTCCCGCAGCGTCAAGGTGATGCTGGCCGTCTCATCGACCACCTGCACGGCGGTGAGTGGCAGGGCCTTCCACAGGGCTGCCACGTCGACGTACATCGACGATGAGGTGGCTCCTGCGGTGAGGGTGAGCTCGATCGCTCCCTGCGTGGCGTTGGCGGGCGCACTGGCGTCGGTCGTCATCGCGTACCAGGACGCGCCGGGGAAGGTGTAGGTGGTGCCGCCGGTCGTCCCGAGGTCGTTGTTGGAGGCGTCGTACCAGCGGACCTTGATGTTGACGGTCCAGGAGCCTGCGCCGAGAGTGGCGAGGATCTGTGCCCGGTAGCTGGTGCCCACCCCGCCCGGGGCTGTGAAGCGTCCAGAGCGCACGACGCTGGCGGTGGCGGTCGCCGAGGTGACGGCCAGCGAGTAGGAGCCGTCGAAAGCGACTTGTCCCCACGGCGTGGAGCGGGCGATGGCCGCCACCCCGGAGGGGCGTGTCCAGCCGGCGGCGCCCTGCTCGAAGCTGCCGTCGGCATACGGGAGGATCGTCCCGGCCTGCAGGACGGGGGCGGCAGTGACGACGATGCCTTCGAGTCGCAACACCTGGCCTGCGGCTGCACCGTTGACGCCCGCCGCGACGCCGCAGGTCGCGGCGTTGGCTGGGGCGATGGCGGAGGCGCGCTGCCGATACCAGCCGGAGCCGGGGGTCGGCGAGACGAGGGTGGATCGGGTGGCGGAGATCTGGTTGCCGTTGGCGTCGTAGTAGCGGAGCTCAATCCAGCAGTCGGCCAGCAGCGTCGGGGGGTTGAGGTAGGCGTAGGCCAGGTAGTCGGTGCCCGGCGTGACGGCGGGCCGGTCGGTGGAGACCGCGGCGGCGTTGCCCGCACCGGTCGCGGTGACCGCGATGGTGTGGCCGCCCGCCAGATAGTTGTCGACCGCCCACGACGCCACCGGAACCTGCCGGGTGACGCCTGCGTTGACCTCGGCCGTCCACCCGGACGCATCGACCTCGGCGGACTCAGTGCCGAAGGCGAAGAGGTTGCCGACGGTTCTGATCGGCGATCCCAGATAGACGTTCTCCCAGTACTGGTTGACCAGTCCGGCAGCCGGGGTCGAGGACAGCAGAACTTGCGCCTGGGTGGCACCGGCTGGCGCTGTACCGGCCACGCCGACACGGTGCCAGCCGCTGGATGCTGCCGCGGTGGGCAGCGACCACGTCACCGAGATTTCGGCGCTGGCGGCGGACAGCCAGCGGATGCCGATCCGCTCAGGCACGACCCCGGCCGCGTCAGCGAACGTCTGGTAGACGGTGCCTGCGGTGACAGGGTAGGAGGAGACGGTGCGGGCCTGCATCTCTCCCGCCGCCACCGACTTGACGGCCAGGCAGCCGTCCCCGTTCCTCCCTCCGATGCCCTTGGCCAACGTGCAGTTGAGCTTGGATGTCCAGCCGCTGGTGTTCGGGTCGACGGACTCGGTGGTCTGGCTAAGGAGGTTTCCGGGGATCGGCATGTCTCACCTCCGGCCGGCGGTCAGCGTGGTGGCGAGTTCCGTCATCGTTTGCTGGACTTCGCCGCGGACGTGCCCGAGGAAGGCTCCGGAATCGAGGTACAGGTCGCCCTCGAACTGGCCGCCGCCCCCTCCGGACGGGGACATCGCCAGACTCGTCAACGCGCTCGCCTGCGTGGAAGTGAACACCGGCTCCGGCCGGCCCGTGCCGTTGTAGGCCAAGTTGAGGCCGGGCTCGAGGTAGCCGCCCTGGTCGTACCAGTGCGGGCTGCGCGACTGCCACATGGACCAGGCGCGGGCCGGCGACCCGTAGTCCTGGCGGCCCTTGATGTAGCCCAACCCCCACCGGATCTGCGTCTTGGCACTGGTACGCCAGTCCCTGCCGGCCGAGCGCATCTTGGAACCCGGGAGCGCCTGCGGGATGCCGTAGGCGTCGGACGACGGGTTGTCCGCATTCCAGCGCCAGCCGGATTCGTTGTGCCACAGCTTCTTGAGGGGCCCGAACTGGCCGGGCCCCCAGCCGTAGCGACCGAGGATGCTCTTCGCGTACTGCTGGGCGGCACCAACGGCGTTGGCACTGAAACCACCACTCGTCAGGTACGGCATCGGGTCGACCGCGCCGCCGTCCCGCCGGGCCTCCAAGTGAAGGTGCGAACCGGTCGTGTTGCCCGTCGCACCGACCCGGCCAATCTCTTCCCCGCCCAGGACCCGCGCACCACGGTGCGCGATGATCCGCGACATGTGCGCATAGAACGAGTCGAGACCACCACCGTGCCCGATGGTGAGGTGCTTGCCGTAGGGGCCGCCCGTACCGACCACGGAGACGCGGCCGTCATCGACGGCACGGATCTCGGTACCCGTCGCGGCGGGGAAGTCGAGGCCGGTGTGCCGGCCCGACGACCACATGCTGCCGCGGGCACCGAAACGCGTGCCGTAGGGGGCATCGACGGGCTTCTGCCAGAGACCGCCACCGTCACTGCCACCGCCGCCGAACATGTTCGACACCGCATTGACGAGCAGATCCTTCAGCCCGCCCACCATCTTCCCCGGAACCCGGCCGATCGCCTGACTCCACTGCCCGGCACCGGCCACCCCCTTGCCGACCTTCGACAAGATGGGCTTGACCAACCTCCCCCAGATCTTCGAAGGGTGGGCGATCAGGTCGGCGCCGGTCTTGACCCAGTCGATGCCCTTGCCGACGATGTCGCTGGTGGTGTCCTTCGTCCAGTCCCAGGCATCGCCGATCGGACCCAGGAACCCGCCCTTCGCCATCAGCTTCGTGCCCGCCGCGGCATGTAGCGCCTGCGCCCGGTTGCGGTATTTCGGATCAGTCGGGATCACGAATTCCGGATATCGGGGGTTTCCCTCGCCGACGATCGCGGTCGGCCGGTTGGTGACCATCGGGCGAGCGGGGTTCCACCCCGGCCCGACGGTGCCGCCTGAGGCGAGGAGGTCCGGCCCGGCGGGCAGCTTCTTAAGCCCGACGAACCCGGCAACCTTATCCCAAACCGCTTTAATTCCTCGGCGATATACCCATTTGATAACGAAGTTGACGGGCTCTTTGGTGATGCCCTTGATCTGCCCGAACGCCTTGCCGATCGCGGTCTTCGCCCTGTCGAACGCCCTCCCGACGAGCCGTACCGCTTCCTTGATCTTGTCGAAGGCCGGCTTCAAACCCTTGTGGTACAGCCACGACGCGCGGTCGGCGATCCACCCGAACGTCGGCCTGATGGCCGAGCGGTACAGCCACGTCGCCGTGCTGCCGATACCGTGCAGGGCCGGACGGAGAGCGGTCTGGTACAGCCACCTCCCGATCCTGCCGACGAACCGGAACGCGGCAGCGATCCCGTCCATCGCGGGCTTGATCGCCACCCGGTACAGCCAGCGGCCCGCCGCGGCGATCCCATTGAACGCAGGCCTGATCGCCTTCTCGTACAGCCAGCGCGCGAGAGCACCGATGCCCCTCAATGCCGGACCGATCGCGACCTTCCACAGCCACTTCCCGACTGCCGCAACCAGCCGGAATGCGATCACCAGCGGTGCGATGAGGACGACCAAAATGATCGCGATCAAGATGCGCGCGGCCAGAGAGATCCCATTGAACGCAGGCTTGATCGCGTTGCGCCACAGCCACATCGCGATGCGGCCGACCCAGTGGACGGCGCGCACGATCCCATCGAACGTCGGCTTCAGAATGCTGTTCCAGGCGAACAACGCCGCCACTTGGATGCCGTGCCACGCTGCCTGGACGGCCGCGCGGAACCAGCCGAAGTTCTTGTAGGCGTAAACGACTGCGGCGACGAGTGCGACGATCCCAAGAATGATCAGCGTGATCGGGTTCGCGTCCAGGACCAAGTTGAAAAGGAACATCGCGAGGGTCCACAGCTTCGTCGCGAAGTACGCCAAGTACATGCCCTGGATCAGCCACGGCAGGTTCACGGCGATCGACGCAATACCGCGCGCCAGCGCGCCCAGCACCTCCAGCACAGGGCCGGACAGCGGAGACAGGGCCCTCGACACCTCGAAGAAGGCGCTCGACATGTCGCCGATGGTCTTGGCCACCAACGGCCCGTTCTTTGCCGCGTAGTCGAGGAAGCGCTCGAATGCCGGCGAGCCCTTCAGGCTGGTGCCCCAATCAGCGAAGCGGCCGGTGATGGCCTGCATCCGCGCCGAGATAGAGTCCATATGCGGCAGGAAGGCCTGAATGATGCCGCCCATCCCCTTGAACAGGTTCCCGAAGGCGACACCCAGCCCGATGATCGCGGGGCGCGTGGCCCCGGCAAGATCGGTCTTGAATTCCTTCCAGCCCTCAGACTTGAAACCGCGCGAGGCGCGGTCCTGGAGCTCGCCGATCGCCTTCGCCGCGGCGAGCACGAACGGCGTCAGGCCCGGCAAGCTGTTCTTCAGCCCGTTCAGGGCACGCGTGAAGATGGGCATAACGGCGGGCTGGAGACTCTTGGACCAGGCGCCGAAAGCCCCCTTCAGCGCGACGAACGCATCAAAGGTCTGCCGGGCCGCGGGCGTCAGCTTCGCCAGCGCTGCCTGGTACTTGGCCTGCGCCACGGCAGCCTGATCGACGCCTCCGGCCGCCTGCTGCGACGCGGAGGCAATCTGACGCTGGGCAGAGGCAATGGAATCGGCTGCCGACTGCTGCGCGGCCACCAGAGACTCCTGGGCGCGCGCCACCGAACGCGCGCCGTCCTCCTGCACCTTCGTAACGTTGCGCTGGCTCTCGGCGACCTTTTCCTGAGCTGCGGCAATGTCCTGCTGGCCTTGGATCTGCTGGCGGGCCGCCTCAACACGCGTCTTACCGAGGGCTTTCTGCTGCTCGGACACCCCGCGCTCGGCAGCGGCCAGCCGCTCCTGGGCGCTCCGAACCGTTTCAGAGCCCTCAACCCCGGCCTTGTCGGCGGCCTTCTTCTCGCCGGTCAATGCCTTCGTCTCAGCCTGCTGCTCACGGAGACGCTGCACGGCCTGGTCATACGAGAGCTGCGCACGCTGCTGCTCCAGTGCCGTCGCTTTCGACCCGGCAGCCTGCGTCGCCCTGAGCCGGGCACGGGCTTCCTGCACCGACAGGACCGCATCCCGTTCCGACAACTGGGCATCCGCAAGCCGGCTCGACAGCTCAGCCAGCTCCGCGACGGCATCCTTGCGGGCCTGAGTGAGATCCTGCTGAGCCTGCCGTGCCGTGCGCTGAGCATCAGCGAGAGACTGCTCGGCCTGCGCAACACGCTCAGCGGCATCCCGCTGCCGGTCCGCAGCCTGCTGAACCGCATCGGCCAGCGACTGCTTCGCGGCCTTGACCTGCTGGGAAGCCTGCCGATTCGCCTCCGCTGACGAACGCACAGCGTCGCCGACGGCTTGCTCCGCCTGTCCGATCTGCCGGGCCGCATTGCGGTGCGCCGATGCCAGCGACTGCTGCGCGCCGGCCAACTGCAGGGCCTTCGACGCGCCCTGACCGGCAGCCTGCCCGCCCTTGATGGATGCGGTGGCCGCAGCGTCCTGGGCGGCCTTCTGTGCCTGCAGCGCCCCCGCGATGCCGACGAACGCGGGGATAGCGACGGCTGCGAGCGCACCGACGCCGACGCCGGCGGTAACAGCCGCCGCAGCGATGGCGCCCATGCCTGCGGCCAGGATCGGGATAGCAGGGATCACTGCTACCGACCCGAGGGCCACCGTCAACTGGAAGATCGCGCTCAGCGCCTGCGTGTTGCTGACGTTGAAGCGGATCGTCTTCCGCTCGTCGACCGCAGCAATCGCAGCTCGGACAGCAGCCAGCTGCGATAGCGCAGACGCGGTGTCCGCCCTGACCTGGACGTTCGGGTGCTTGGCGCCCAAGCGCGTCAGGTCCGCCTCAATCTGCTTGATCTCAGCCTTTGCCGCAGCCGCGTCGATGTCGATGCCGATGCGCTTGCTCGACAGGCGCTCCATGCGGGCGCGCAGCTCCTGCAGCTCGGCGTCCGCCTCCGAGGTGTTGGCGTCGATCTGGAGCTTCGGCAGCGACCGGAACGCCGCTTCGAGGCGGGTCTTCAGCGCGCGGGAGAAGGCGCCTGCCGTCTCGTCTCCCTGGCGGACAGCCGCAGGGCGAGCGTTACGCCCGCCCTGGGTGACGCCGTCACGGATCGCGTCCCGCAACGACGAGGTGATGCGGGCAGCGATCTGCTGCCCGATCTGCTCACCGATCCGCAGCCCGACATCGCCGACCTGTGCCTGCATCGCCGGACCGAAACTCCGGCCGGCGGCGTTGCCCGCGTCTTCACCAGCGCGGGTCGCAGCGGGTACGAGTCCGGCACGGAGCCGGGAGTAGATGCCCTGTGTGTTCGGGATGACATCGACTTCGACACTGCCGACCTGGATCGCCACGAGGAGGCCTCCCCTCGTAGCGCTATGCAGCGCCCCCGTTGATCAGTTGGAAGAGACGCTCGCGGGCCGCATCGGTAATCTTCGGTTTGGGTTTGCGCGGCTTCGCGCCAGGCCTCGCGGTGGGCTCGGGCAGCTCCGGCCGGTCGCGTTTGTGCTCGACGTTGGCGCAGATCGTCACGTACTCAAGACGCTTCACAGCGTCGAGAACCGACGCCGTCAGCTGCTCCAGCTGGCTCCAGCGTCCCCGCTCCGGCTCGCCCTGCTCGGCCTGCTCGGTGAGCTCCTCATCGGTGAGCTCGTTGCGCAGCGCGGTCATCGTGGACGACTCGGGCGGCAGGTGCTGGATCAGGACCCGCAGCTGCCGCCACGTCATCGCCCCGCGGTGCACGTCAAGGACGTCTCGCTGGTAGTAGCGCCAGAGATCGGCCTCTACCGCTTCCGCGTGCGCCTCGTAGACCTGTTGGGTCCACGCGATTTTCCCTGGCTCTCGCCGGACTTGGCCATCGCGTCCTCGACGAAGGCTTCGAACTCGTCGTTCGTCGGGTCGACGTCGAAGTAGAGCTCAAGGTCCTCGGGGTGGACAATGGCCTCAGCGAAGGCCTCGAAAAGCCCCTGGCGGAGGTACCCCTGCCAGGACTGCCGCCAGGCGCCGGGCGGCACCACGCGGATTTCCTCATCGGCGAGGAGAGCCGTCACGAAGTGGCTTTCCGCTTCAGCTGCCTGCGCCGCAGCGGCGTCATCGTCTTCGAATTCCTCTTCTGGCTCGGCTTCCCGAGTGGCAGGCGCGGCCTGGCGGGGCGGGCGGGTGGTGGTCTTCTTGCGGGCGGTTGCGGTCCTGGCGTTGGCAGCCATGGCGCGGGCCTCCTTCATCTATGGCGCGGGCAGGGCAGAGGTGGACGGGCCGGGCCCGCGCCGGCTGGCATAACAGCCCGTCCACCAGTCAGAGGGGTTGGATCAGGAGCCGGTGTAGTCGGGCGTCGCCGGGACCTTGTCGCTGTGGTAGACCGTGTTGCCTTCGTCGTCCGGGTAGGCGGTCACCGTGATCTCGTAGGCGCTCATTTCGTCCTGCTTGAACGTCACGTCGCTGCGGTCGGAGACTTCGCCCTGGGGGACGTAGAAGCCCTTCGCGGTGTCTCCGTCCATGACGAGGAACCACCAGGCGCGACGGTCCGGCACCGGGCTCGCGGTCTCCGCGAAGCTCGTGATGCCGCCCACGGGCTCAAGTTCCGCGGCGGGAAGCCGGTACATGATGCTCTGGACGGCGACACGGGCCGTCTCCCAGAGCGTGACCTTGAACGTGCGCACTGACTTCGTGATCTGTGTGCGGAACGGCGACGTGAGACCCCAGGGGGTGAACTCCTGGCTGTCCTCGTCGAAGCCGTAGGTGAGGCCGTCGTCCGAGATGGCGCCGAGCGGCTCCCAGGGCGCGACCGGCTGGACCAGCGGCGAGGCGGGCGCCGTGGTTCCGGTATCGGCCGTCCAGCCTCCCCCGTTGGCACCGATCACGGTGAGGTCCGCTGCGCGGGTGATGTTGACCATCAGTTGTCTCCAGACATGCGTGAAGCCCGCGCACGGGCGGGATTAGGGGGTCCGGCGCGGGCCCGCAAACGGTCAGGAGACCGGGTGGCTGTACATCTGGTAGGTGGCGCCGACACGGCGCAGGGAGGTGTTCTCATACGGCCGGGCTGCAGGGCGGGCGACCGTCGAGACCGACCCGACAACCGCCGTGCTCGTGGCCGTACCGCGCAGCCCCGTCAGCAACAGGCCATGCACGCGTGTAGCGAGCGCGGCAGCTTCCTGCCGGGTGGCGGCGTAGGTGTTGATGTCGACGAGGGCGCGGTCGAGCCGGAACCCGTCGTCGCCGCCACCCACGACCTCGACCTGCACCGTGGGCAGTTCATCGAGGAGGTTGTTGTCCAGCTCGTCGCGCACCAGCGCGTCAGCGGCCAGACGAGCCTGCAGCCAGCCGATGACCAGCAGCTCGACATCGACGGAGCCGACAGCGGCCATCAGCGACCACCTGCCTGCGAGGCGCGCAGAAGCACGTGGTGTGCCGGAGTGCGTTCCGATCCGTACTCCACCCAGCGGGCGTAGTAGGACGTGTTGCTGACGGTGGCGATAGCGCGATCCCGTCGCCGGCCACCCCGCAGCGTGCTGGTCACGTGGAAGCTCGACTTGTAGTGCCCGGGATGCGGGTCCCCGGGGCCGCCCACGGGAGCGATCGACTCGGCCACAGACTTGATGAGTTCGCCACGGCGCACCATCTCGCCACGGACCATCTCAGAGCGCAGCACCTGTCCCACACCCCTCCGGGACATCTTGAACCGCGCAGCAGCCATTGCCCCTCCTCAGCCCGTAACCCGGTCCGCGGCAAACTGCACGGGCCCACGAGTGCCGGAGAACGGACTCCGGCCCCAGTCGCCCGGCTCGCCGGTGATGTCGCAGGTCACGCCGCGAATCCGCACCTTGTCGCTGGTGCGCCAGTCGGAGCCCGCAGGCGCATACACGGTGAATCCGACAATGACGGTGTCCCTCGCCTGCTGCTCGTCCCCGCCGACCTGCGGCGCCGCCTGACGAGGCGCCACCACGCAGCCCGACACGGCCATCTCCAGCAGCGGTCCGGGGATCGGCTGCCCCCGCGGGTCCCGGCCCGGCGACGGCCCGCGCCGAAGGCGGACCACCGTCTCCCCGTAGGGGTAGGGGCCCGGCATCAGGGGTACCCCCAGCCCGGCTCGAACTCGTCCGCGAACCCGGCATCATCAAGCGGCCACGTCGGCGACGGGTCGGCCGCCTCCGGTGTGGGGTCGACGGTGAAAGCGCCGCCGCGGCCCGCCAGAGACTTGAGGGCCGACTTGTCGGCCTTGGTCAGATACAGGCCGCCCGAACCCGTCGGTCGCTGCACCGACATCGGGCCGATCGTCTCGTAAGACACCTGCTGCGGATTGGTGTAGGCCCGGCCAGCGACCGACAGGACTACAGCCTCGGCGCCCTCCGGAAGTGGCTTGACCACCGTCTGGCACAGGTTGACGGCCTGCCGGATCAACAGCGCCGCCCGGTCCCCGCCGATCTCGCTCAGGTCCAGGTACAGACCCAGATCCTCGGCTGTCGGCATCTCGAACGCCACGGGAGCCTCCTAGGCGGGCAGGGCTTCCACAGCGGCACACCATGCGGCCAGATCCGCCGCCGGATCGAGCTCTGCGGAACGGGCCATGGCGCGTTTCGACGCCAGCCGGTACTCGGCAGGCGTCTCCAGCTTCCGCAGGACCGCCTCCCAGCCGTCCAAATCCTGCCGCTCCAGGAAGACCCCACCCTCGGCCAGCGACTCACACAGGCCCGGCGTCGGATGCGCCAGGACGGGGATACCGCTCGCCAACGCTTCCACGCCGGCACGGCCCCACGACTCGTAGAACGACGGCATCAGCAGCACCTTCGTGCGGCTGTACACCGCCTCCCGCATCTCGTGACCGCACACCTGCTCAACGACCTCGACGTTCGGCAGGTCCGAGTAGTCGGTCTGCGCGCCATAGGCGCCCATCACTGCCAGGAACTTCCGGTCCGGCATACGCTTCGCCAGATCGTGGAACAGGACGCCGCCCTTGTCGGGATTCGTGTTGACCAGCGTGATCCGATCGCCCGGCTTCGTCGCATAGTCCTCGGCGAACACCGGAGGCCGGACGATCAGTGAAGCCCCAGGCCGGATCGACTTCGGGTACTCGGCGAAGAACA
This sequence comes from Streptomyces sp. NPDC041122, assembly GCF_055592445.1. NCBI lineage: Bacteria > Bacillati > Actinomycetota > Actinomycetes > Kitasatosporales > Streptomycetaceae > Streptomyces > Streptomyces sp. NPDC041122. Next base: position 143,813 of record NZ_JBVIYQ010000012.1, read on the forward strand.
CTTCGGCTTCCCGCTGCATCCACTGCGAGTTGTACACCGCCAACGCAGTCCCACCGGACGCCATGTCCCTGAACGTCGGCGTGAACGTGTTGTGGCAGATCGCCACGAACGGCTTCCCGTAGCCGTGGGCCAGAGCCGCCGTCGGTTTCACGTTCTCCAGATGCGACACCAGGACACTCGCCCGGCGGACAGCGGTAGCGAAGTCGAGGCGCGACTCCAGAGGGATCACCTTCACGCCGTCCAGCGCATACGGCTCGTGGTCCTCCCCGTACCTGGACAACCACACCGTGACGTCGTGTCCGCGCTCGACGAGAGCACGGAACATGCTCCAGGCCATCCACTCCGCCCCCGCGTTGTGCCGGGGCGGTGCGGCGTGCAGCCGGGCGACGACCTGCATCGTCCGGCCGCTCTTCCCGCCGCTGCGGGCCTCGGTCACGACCCGTAGGCCGGGGTGCCGGTGTACTTCACGAACGCGGACGAGTCGCCCTGCACGTAGCCGTAGTAGGCCTCCGCGAGGATCAGCACCAGGTTCTCCTGGAACGCCGAGTGGACGCCGCCGTCCTCGTCGATGTACGTGGCCTCCTTGGAGATCCGCACGGTGATGTCCATACCGACGCCGTAGGCAGCCTGCGACCAGTCGCCGCCGATCGCCCGCAGACCGGAGTCCGAGCTGGTGGACTGCCGGCGCTGCTTGCCCGACACCGAACGGGAGTAGGCGAGCGGCTCCCCGATCAGCGTGCCAGCCGCGGCCATGTCCGTGCCCGGGGTCTGCGTGTCGACCAGGATCGGACGGCCCGTCGTGTCCGTCGCCAGCAGCAGCTTCGGCTTCAGCCGGTGGTCGGCGACGGTCCCCGTGTAGTCGAAGTCATCGTCGATGACCTTCTCCATGCCCTTGACCAGGTCGGCCCAGATCCCGCCCGTGGACTGCGACGACGTGCCGAGAACCACCGAGTTGGTGGTCATCGCCAGGTAGTCGGAGAACGGACCGGCCGCACCCTTCATGGTCAGGCCGTGGATCGCCGCATGGTCGAAGGCTCGGGCGAAGGCGGTCGGCAGGTCACGCTGGAGCTGCGTGTACAGGCCGCCCGCGTTGGTCATCGCGACCTCTTCGGCGACCGGGATGAGCACGGCGAGCTTCTTCGCCGTCATCTGCTTGATGCCGACCGAAGAGCTCGACAGGGGCTTCTTCTGCGCCTGACCCACCCAGTCGGCCTGCGGCACATCCATGGGGATCGGCACGGACGTCGTCGCGTCGATCGCCAGCGGCGCCGGACGCGCGAGCGTCATCACCGCGGACTGCTCGACAGACTTCTCGAAGATCGGCGCCGTGATGGTGCGCGGCAGAAGTGAGGCGTTGACATCGGACAACTTCAGTGGGGCCGTAGCCACCATGGTCTACTCGCTTTCAGCAGCTACTTGAGCTGCGCATGAAGCCACCCGGAGAACTCGTCTTCGGGGGTGAGGGGGCGTGTCTTGTTGGCACTGGATGCCTGAGTGCGATCCGGTGCGGGACGCCGCGGGCCCTCCGGGGGCTGGGCCTTCGCCCAGTGCGGCTTGCGCTCCAAAAGCGCCTGGAGGTCGGCCTCTATGGCCGCCTCGTCGATGTCGCCGTCAGAGTCGATGTACGAGCCGAGGTCGAGTTCGCCGAACGCGTCAGCAGGATCGGCGAACGCCGCCCGGCCTTCCGTGGCGATGCCAGCGAGGGCCTGCACCTGGGAGCGGACAAGCCGCTGCCGGGTCTTGGAGATCTGCTCCTGCGCCGCGGCCAGCTGGTCGTTGAGGCGCTCGGACTCCGACTTCTCGGAGTCCTTGATGCGCTGCAGTTCGGCAGCCTTCGGCTCCAACTCCTTCAGGCGCAGCCGTAGGTTCTTCGCCTCCTGGTTCGCCTTCCGGATCTTCGCCTCGGCCTGCTTCCGGTCGAACGGCTTCTCCTCGACCTCGGTATCCGCCTCCGGGGCGTCCTCCGCGGTCTCAGCGGTGCCGCTCTCCTCGGTCGCCGTCTCCTCGACGGCCTCCTCGGTGCCGGCCTCGGGCTGCTGCTCGCTGGTCTGCTCGGTCTCTTCAGGCATGACGGATCGGCCCTCCAGGGGCTGCGGAAAAGGGAAAGGCCGCCACCAGGGCGACCTCGATGAACGGATCAGTGCGGCTGTCAGCCGTGCTCAGCTATAGCCCGCCGGAACCGGCGGAGCTGATCGCCCGGATGGCCTTGGGCGAACTCGCGGTAGATGCGATCCCACTCCGCCGCATGCGGGGAGAGCTCGAACCGCTGCCCCCTGAAGACAGGGACGATCGCGCAGTGGCAGTTGTTGTGGAACTTTGCCACCGAAGCGTCTCCAGAGAAGCGCTCGTTGGCCTCCCGACCTGCGGTTTCTGCCGTGGCATAGACGGCCCCGCGGGACGCGAGGAGCTTGCAGAACGAGCAGCCTCCAAGGGCTGCCGCCCGCGCGTAGGCGACCGCCTGCGGGTCCCGCTTCACGGCCTCACGAAGGGTGGCCCGGCCAGGATCAAGGGCGAGCCTCTGTGTGACGCCGTCAGCCTTGGCCATCGCGGCTTCGAGCCGCACGTCGAGCGGCTCCAACTGAGCGAGCGTCGCGTCAGCCTCATCGCGCGGCCACAGGTCTTTGGTCGCCCACCGCAACGACACAGTCGCCTGCTCGTCCGGCGGCGGATCCGCGAGCGGCACCGTGAACGTGCCTGGCACGCCCGCCGCGTCCCGCTCGCCGTCGTAAAAGTCGGCGGCCAGCGTCGCGGACACATCCGAGTAGCGGGCAATGACCGCCAGTACAGCCTCGATCCATGTTGGCACCGTGGCCTGCAGCCGATTCGGGTTGATGAGACGCCGCACGCCGCGGAGATCCCGCAGCAGCAGAGTCGTCAGACCGGCCTGAGCCGCTCTCCACCGGGAGACGCCCGCACCGCTATCCGAGGTTGTCGATGCCAAGGTCGGCCTCCGACGGCTCAGCACTCGGCGGGGTGTCGCCGGTAGAGAGTTCAGCGAGACGGTCCATCAGCGCGCTGCTGCTGGCACGGCCGGCGCCGCGGCGGCGATCGGCTGCAATGCGCTGCCGCTGCGGCTCCGTGAACCCGGCCATCTCCAGAGCGACATCAGAGTCGGCGGGCAGGATCTCCGCCTGCACCAGCTTGACCGTCGCATCCACCTGAGCTGCAAGAGTCGGAGTCGCAGGGTTGCGCCACACAGTCTCGATCCGCCGAGCCTTGTCCGGCGGCGAGCCGCCACGCACCCACAGGGCGAGGCGCATTGCCTGCTGCCATCCGGCTCCGAAACGCCGGATGCGGCGCTCCGCCTTCTTGACCTGCCGATTGTCGGCGAAGCGGATAGCGTCCGCCGAGGCGGGGTTGTCGCTGGAGTAGCCGAGGACGTGCGGGGCCACCGACATCTGCGATGCCATGATCCGCGCATACAGGTCAACGATCTTCGTTTGGCCGGACGGGTCGTGCGCCGAGAACTGGCCCACCTCGGGAACATTCCCGTCCTCGTCCCGCTCCAGGGCCAGCATCCGGCCGATGTACGTCTCCCAGGCGCTCTTGGCGTTGCCCTCAGCGTCCTGGAAAGCCGACTCGGAGGCGCCGAGAATGTAGCGCTGCGGCGCCCCGAAGAACTCGGCCGCCACCTCGATGCCCATCAGGCGACGACACGCCGCATCCGTGATCGACATGACGTCCGGAGTGACCTCCGACTTCCCCACCCGGTCCGCGGTCCGCTGCCGGTTCGCCAGACGGACCACCGGCACGACACCCAGGCCGTGCATGTCGCGGTCAACGACCTCCCAGCCGCCCGAAGCGTTCGGCAGGCACATCACCGTCTGGTCCGGCAGGTAGAGGACCAGCATCCGCTCCTCAGAGCCCGACTCGATATAGCTGTCCGCAGCGCACTCCCGCAGTGCCGCAGTACCCATACGGAGACGGGCATCCCACAACAGCGTCATATCCAGCGGCGACTCGGCAGTGATCAGCGGAGGGCTGTCACTGTCAAAGCCTCCCGAACCGACCGCCAGATACTCCCGGCCATAGACCAGCGCATCCAGGTGGGCCAACGACGACTCGTCGAGCAGATCATTCGCGTCGACGATCTCATCCAGATCGGACGAGTCCGAACCGTCCGCCCACCGGAACGCCTCCAAATCTAGGCGCTCCTCCAGCGACTCGATGCCAACCCGCGGCCAACCGATCACCGTATGCAGGCTCTTGAGCTGCGGCGGAATACTGATCCCGAGATCCCGGACCAGCTGCTCACCGTTGAAGTAGGCATCCCGCAACTGCAGGGCCCAACGGTCACGCAGCATGTCCGCCCGCAACATGTTGATCAGAGCGAGTTCGTCGTCCGACAGATTCAGCAGCGGGAGATCGGGAATCGAGATCGTCACCGCAGCACCACCACCCGTCCCTTGCCGCGCACGGTGGAGCGCTTCTGATTCTTCGGACTGTTCAGCACGAGACGCCGCAGCATTCGGGCACCAACCATGCAGACGGCGAGGTCGATCTTCCGAGCGGACTCGCGGTGCTCCTTGCCGATCGTGATCCCCCACGCATTCGTCCGCCTACGGGCGTTGATCACATGGGTGCGCATCACCTTGTGGCCGTCGTGCACCAGCGTCCGCTGCAGCACATCCTCACGGGTGCGCTTCACCGCGTCCGTGAACGTCTCCTGATTACGGCGATCACGCATGTCCCAGCGCACCGCATGCGCCCTCGGCCCGGCCGCCACAGCCCGCAGCATCAGCTTCTTCGCGAACGCCTGCCCCCACCGGTCCAGGTAGGTGTCCCAATACATTTCGCCGTCATCGTCCTTGCCGGAACCCGGGTCGGCGTAGAACGCCAGCACCTTGAACCGGGCGAACGCATTCACGACGACACCGTCGACGTCCTCCCGCGGCACCTGATACGGGACGTAGCCCAGAGTCTCTGGTGAAGGCCAGTTCGGCGGCTTCTGCCACACGCCCAGCGTCGACACCAGACCGTCCGACATGCGGCAGGCCGCCAGGCCCGTCGCATCGTCGCTCTTGGAGCCGTCGAAGAAGAGGACAACCTCGTCGCCGTCCGCCAGCGCCAGATCGTCGCGCTTGCAGGCATCCCACTCGTAGCGGGCCAGCCACGCATCCTCGGCCGCGGCGACCTGGTTGTACCAAAAGCGCCTCGAGCGGGACGGCGGGTTACGGACGTCGAGGATCGACGCCTTCAACCGCTCAATGTCCAACCACGTCGAATCCCCGCGCACCGCCCGCAACGTCGGCTCGATCCACGCCTCCGTCAACTTCGCCTCAGGCGGAGCCTCCAGCGAGTCGTAGAACAGCCCCACGTCCACGGCGCGACCGGCCTCTGCGGCTTCGTAAGCGTCGCGGGTCCGCTCGGCAACCGAATCCTCGCCCGGCTCGAACGAGTTCGTAATGGCCAGCGTTCGTGACTGGCCGTCCGTCGACTTGGTGGCGTTACGCTCGATCACCGCCGACATTTCGTGGCCCGAGTTCGACTCCAGCCAGTGATGCGTCTCGTTGGGGTAGGTGGCCGTCGGCCGCCCGCCCTCCAACGCCCGAGGCGACGACGTCACTGCCTCGATCCGGGCCCGCCCCTTGTCGGCGTAGATGATCTCCTTGCCGAGGTCGATTCGGTACTCCTGTATCGCCCGTTTTGACAGCAGGCTAGGGAAGATCGTCATCGTGTTGCGGGTCTGATCCTGCGACACCGCCGCCATCTGCACCCACGCCACCGGATGCTGCGCACCAAGAGGCTGTCCCGGGGGAACGTCCCACTCGTTGCCCTCATCCGCGACCTTGTCGAAGCGGCACGGACCGACGAACTCGAAGGCGCCCCACGAGGCGACGACCGGGTCTTTTCCCCAGCCCTTCAACCTCTGGACCACGCCGTCGCGGTACAGGAACCGGTTCGTCACCGGGTCCATCGCGTACCACCACAAGGTCAGGCGAGCCTGCTCGGCCGTGTACCGCCACGGCTTCCCCGCATAGTGCTGCAGGTACGCCGCAGTCCAGGCCAGCGCATGCCAACCCAGCGTGTACTCCGGCAGCACGAACTTGCCGTCCGGACCACGCTTCCACGTCGGGCCAAGGACGAACGGCTCGACGACAGCGGGGACTTCCTCGTCAGCCACCGATCGACGAGCGGTAGTCGGCGATCGCAGTCACCGAAGCCGACACCTGCTTCGCCGCGGGCTTCCGCTCCAGCTCCATTCGCGCCCGCCGCCGGTCACCTTCCGTCGTCAGCAGCGACGCCATCACCGAGTTCAGGGCGGCCACCAACTGACCGTTCGGGCCGCGCTCCGACATCAGCACCTTCGACATCAGATCCGCGGCATACCGGGCAACCGCCCAGTCAGAGGGCTGATAAAACGCCGACTGCCCAGACTCCCGCAACGACAGATACCAGTCCGCGGCGATCGGATGCCACAACGGATCAGCATCAGGCAGCTCCGGCAGATCCAACGGCGGCCCAGAAGGGGCCTTCGTGACAGAGTCCTTCTCTTCCTTCGAGCGATGGCCCATGCGCTCCTCAGAGCGCTTACCGATAGGTCCACGAGCACCCATGAAGACCTCCAGGGTCAGAGCACACCACCAGGGCGCACAGAGGGCTGGAAACAACGACGCCCGCACGCGGACGCCGCCGGGGCGTCAGAGCGAGGCGATCAAACCGGCCGCATCAGGCAGCTCGGCAAGACTGAGAGGCGTACCAGAAACACGGTCACCCACGATCATGTAGCGGCGATCCGAGTACACCTCGAACGCCAACTCCCCCCGGCGGACACGCCGGCCGTGCTCGACCGCGCCGCGGAACCACAGATGCAGGCCGGTACCGGACCGGCCGCGCTCCATGTACGTCGACGGCAACCGGTCCACGACCGCCTGCGCCCACGGAAGAACCCGTCCGCCCTCGACTGCGTGGTCCAGGTCGACGACGAGGATGCCGTCGCCGGCCGTCAGGACGAAGCCGATGCCGTCGCCGGTGCTCGAAGCTGACACCGCGGCGAAGTCCGACCAAGAGGAAGGGTCCGTGACTGAGGCGAAGCGGCCGTCCGTGCGCATCGGCACCTTGCCCTTGTGCCGCACCCAGCGAGGACGCGACGTCAACTCGGCCGGGATACGGGCCTGCTGCTCGGCGGCGACAGCTGCGGCGCGCTCACGCTTCCGGGCCCGAGCCGCCAGTACACGATGCGAATTGGAGCAGTAACGGCGGTCCGACCGGTGCATGACCGGCAGCTCTCCCCCGCAGTACTCGCAGCTTCGAAGCGTCTCTGGCATGTATCCAGGATAGCGCGGCGAGTTAACGACTAGAGGCCTCTGACCTGCATCGTTACCATCTCGCTACCCGAGGTGGGGCCCGAGGTGGACTAGACCCATACGGTAGAACCGCAGGTCAGGGCCTTGGAAACCCGGGCGGGATGTCAGGTGCTATACGGCCCGATCCGGCGACGCGGCGGGGGCGGGGGTGTCCCCCCGGGTAGTGGCGGTCGGCTGCGCTCGTGTCCGCTGGTCGGTGGGTTCTCGTGGGGGCGTTGGAGCCGTCGAGTTGCCCTTGCTCATGTGGTCTCAGGAGCGGACGTGATCGTGTCGACTGCCTTCGAATCGATCTTCTTTCTCGATCTTCTTCGACTTCAATCATTGATCATTTCACTGATCAATATCTGATCGAGATCAGATCACTCTCACGCGATGACCATCGCATCACCATGCAGCACTGTGCATGCATGGCCTTGCCCCTGCCCACTGCCCGTGCCCTGCCGGCCTGCCCCGGTAGGGGGCCGCGGCACCGCCTGCCCTCACCCTCACTGGTCGGTGTCGGCCTGCTCCTCGTGCGTCCATGCGTGTGCCCACACATCGGTGTCATCCACGACCAGAGTGATCGGCTCACCTGATGTGCGTGCAGGATCGGAGGTGATGGTGAGAGGGATCGGACAGTGGCACACGCAGCACCGCGAGTACGCAACGGCTGGCATCAACGGGTCCTGCGTCGACCAGGGTTGAGCCTGCTCCCCGTGTAGACCCCTGTGTTACGGCGGTGCAGGAGCTGACAGTAGCCCTTGGCTCTGGCTCCCATGTACTTGCTGAGCTTCCTGTTGCACCTGGTCCAGTCGCCTGGCGTTCCCCACCGGATCTTGGCGGCACCGGGGCCGCTGCTCCAGTACCGGCGTAGCGTCTCGGCGTTGCCTCGCCGGCTGCGGCTTCCTCGTCCCTTGCTCGCCACGTTGGATCACTCCTCGTTTGGCGCGGGCTTCTGGTCTTCGGGGGTTTGGTCCGCCCGTTCAACGCGTGCGACTTGCGCGGCAGGGATGGCGAGTACGACTCGGGGTTCCGTGGCGAGGACGCGTTCTCCGGAGGCGGCGGCCTGGCTCCAGAAGAGAACCCACCCGTCGGTGAATTCGACGGTGAGGTGGTCGTCTTCGACGAGCGTGTCGTCACCGCGACGTTCGGCGTGGATGATCAGGTATGCGGGCATGGTCGCGAGCCTCACAGTCAGAGGATCCCGGGGTGCGCTTCGGGGGTGCGCTTGCGTTTGGGTCGGGCCGCGAGGCCTTCGCGTGACGACTTGTAGCGATGGCAGTGCGGGGGTGTGCGGTCGTGGGCCCAGTCGAGGTTGTCGGGGCTGTGGTCGTCGCCGGGGTTCTTGTGGTCGAGGTAGTCGCCGCCGGGGAGTCCGCAGATGTGGCAGATGTGTTCGGGGTTGCGGGCGTGGGCGGCGGGTCGGATCTCGCTGGCCCAGTTCGAGGGGAGGCGGCTGCGCCTCGTGCTGCCCTTCCAGCCGCCGCTCATGCTGACCGGCTTTTCAGCTCCGCCTCGATCTCCTTGAGTGCAGGATGCTTCTTCCACTCCCCCACTCGAACGACCTTCGGATACCGGAGTCCGTGCAGCACCTCGGGGCGATCTGCGTGGATGACGTTGCGCGATGCGAGGCCCATGGTCGAGCTGAATTCGCGGGTCTCCTCGACGCTCCCAGCGATTACGACGGTCGGCCCTTCCTCCCAGGTGTCGACGGTCTGCAACTCGACCGACACCGCCCTGTCGGCGGGGACCGCAAAGACTCGCCGCGAGCTCTCCTTGAAGACGATCAAGCCGTCCTCAACTATGAAGTTCTCCGCTTCGATCGAGCGGACCTCGCTGGCCTGCCCCGAAGCTAGCTTGATCTCGTAGATGTTCATACCTACTCCTCGGGGTTGCGTTCAGTTTCGCTGCTGAGCGCCCATCCTGCGAACCCGGCGCGTTGTCCTGTCGGGGCTGAGGCTGCCGCGACTGCGAGGAGCCGGACAGCTACCTCTTCGGCGTGGGCGAGGGGGTCGTCGTCGCTGCCGTGGATCTCGACGGTGATCTCGCGGATGCCGTCGGATAGCTTCACCGTCACGTCAGGCATCGGGCTTGGCGGATCCGTCACGAAGCCGCTCTATCTCGTCGCGCAGGTGGGTGATTTGGGCTTCGTGGTCGGCCATGAGGCAGGCGTTCGCTCGCGGCATGGCATCGAAGATCTGCGCGGCCATGTTGAGGCGCTTCTCTGGCGTGGCTCGGTTCCATTGCCAGATCCACTGGCCAGGGGTGGGGGTGATTCGTTCATCGGTGACGGGTTCCTCGCCTGCGCGCATCTGATTCAGCGTCTCGGCTTGCGCGTCGCGTTCCTGTCGCAGCCCGGCGGCGGCGTTGCGGATGTCGTCCCAGTCTCGGGTGTGGTCCATGCCGAGGGCGTCGAGGAGTTCCCGCTTCTGTGTGGCGGGGCGGGAGGCGCTGTACTGCCGCTTGGCGTAGTCGAGGCCCTGCCGGATGCTCTCCTTGGCGTCGCCTTCGATGTGGACCTTGACGGTGCTGGGTGCGGGCTGGCTGCCGATGTACGCGCTGGTGTCGTTGGCGGGGATGTCGATGCGGCGGTCGGCGAAGAGGACTCCTCGGGCGCCGATCTTCTTGCCGAAGTCGTCCCAGTAGTTGGTGAGAGCGGCATGCGCGTCGAGCGTGTCGACGTCCCACTCGTCGACGACGAGCACGAAGGGCGGCCGGTCATCGTTGCCGCCTTCGGGGAGTTCGAGGATCTGGATGCGGGCCATCAGGCGTCCACCGCCTCGCCTTCGAGGCGCACGTACCGGTACGTGGCGGCTTCGGCCTTGACGACGCGGGGGTGGTCGGGGGCGTCGACGGACCTGGTGTAGAGCTGCAGGCTCACGATGTGGAAGTCGGAATCGACGGTTTCGACGCTGAGTTCGTCCGTGACGGGGAGCCGGTGGCCGTCGAGGTAGACGCCACCTGGCGTGATCTCCAGGCATTCGGCGACGTATCCGGCGGGCTCGGTTTCCGCCTCGTTTTCACTGTCCATGGCGCGGGCTCCTGTGGGGTGGTCGGTTACGGCTTCCAGTGCGACCCGCGTAGCGCTTCGGGTACGTCGCTGGTGGTGATCGGCGGAGTGGCGCGGATGTCGCCGAGTCCGAGGCGGCGTTCGCTGCTGGGCGGCGGCTTCGGCGCCTGCGGCTGGTCGAGTCCGGCGAGGATGTCGTCAGTGATGCCGTGGGCGTGGGCGAGGTCGAGGAGTTCGGGGCAGTCGTTCAGGTTGTCGACGTTCGACAGCTCCACGTCGCCGTAGGTGCCGCAGCCTTCGCAGGCGGGCTCGAAGGTGACGTTCGGGTCGAGCCGGTGCCGGGCGAGGATGCGGCGGTCCGCCTCGCAGCGCTTCTCGACGCGGCCCGCCAGTCCGCAACTGCACGGGCCAGTGTCGTAGACGTAGTCGAGGCAGTCGCAATCTGCCTCACCGCAGCAAGACCGGGGCTGAGGGGTGCTGTCGCAGTCGCGCAGGTGCGGGACCTCGGCCGCATCGACGGCGTCGACTTGCTGGGTGATCCAGGCGTGGAGATCCATGGCGCGGGCTCCTACCGGTCAGCTGTTGTCGGGTTGGCGGTTCTCGCCTTCCTGCTTCGCTTCCGGGCCGCCAGTGGACGTCGGCTGGCCGTTGAAGAGGGAGCCGGTGAGGGTGCTGAGGTTCTCGCTGATTCGTTTGCCGAACTCGTTGCCACTGGCCTTCTGTACGTAGGCGCTGATGGCTTCGGCTTGCAGGCGGACGTCGGCGGGCACGGCGTTGAGGACGCTGGTCAGGCAGGTGTCGTCCTTCGCGTGCAGGTCTTCGTGCCGCTGAATCGCGATGATCAGATTCCATGCCCACAGGGGCAGGTCAGGAACGGTGGAAGCCATGGCGCGGGCCTTCCGTGGGGTGGTCAGTGGTCGTGGATGCGCATGATCAGCACGCCGCTCCAGGTGCGGTACTCGGTGGTGTCGCCGTCGCAGTCCTTGATCAGGCACACCGTGCGGCTCGGACGCATGGGCCGCTCCCGCTCGGGCTGGCCGATGCCCAGCTCCCGTTCGAGCTTGTCGATCAGGGTGTAGTCGGGTGTGGTCATGGCGCGGGCTCCTGTACAGCTATCGGCGGTCGATCCCGTCCATGACGGTCGTGACGGCCCATCCGAGCCCGGCGCCTACGACGAGGAGGGCGAGGGTGGCGAGGAGGCTGGGCCAGGTCTCCGTCATTGCGCACTTCCCTGATGGTCGCGCGCCGCTTCATTGCCGGAGAGGTAGCCGAAGGTCCGGTTCAGGAGCCTTCCGAGCTCGATGCCCTTGCGCCTTTCACGGTCCATGAGTTGGAGCAGCTCGTCCGTGTAGTAGGCGATGAGCGTTCCGGCAGTGTCGTAGAAGGTGTAGCCCTGATGGTTTTCGGAACGCTCGGCCCGATCTGCGTTCGTCACGGTGTTGATCCGGAGATCACCCGTGTAGATCGCCAGCCCGTTGCCGGTCCGTTTGAACGTGACTTCGTGGCTGTCGGCCATGGGCGCGGGCCTTCCGGGTTAGGGCAGTTCCATGAGGTGCCAGACGAGGTGGTCGCCTGGGGCGATGGTGGTGCCGACGTGGCTGACGTCGTCGGGGATGGGTTGACCGGTTCCGTAGACGCGGAAGCCGCGCCGGGTCACGGGGCCGTCGGCGTGGATGGCCCACAGTTCGACGACGTAGATGCTGCGGCAGCCGACGTGGACGATGTCGCCGGTGAGGTCGGTTGCGTGCCACTGGTCGTCGACGGGGATCTCGTAGCGGTAGATCGCGCGGGTCACGTCAGATCTCCCGTCACGCTGCGAGGGCCCGCCGGATGCCCTCTTCGAGTTCCACGCGGGGCTGGTAGACGTTGAGCATCCGCTTCGGATCGCAGACGCGGTGGTGGACGCCTTGGGGTGCGGTCGCGAGGTGTTTGAACTGCGGCTGGTAGCCGGCCTCGGTGGTGACTAGGCCGGCGAGTTCGTCGAAGCTGACGGCTCTGCCCCAGCCGACGTTGATGGGCCCGGTCGCGTCTTGGTCGACGGCTGCGAGGGTCGCGCCGACGAGGTCGTCGATGTGGACCCAGTCGCGTGTCGAGGTGCCGTCGCCCCAGATCTCGAACGGGTCCTGGCGTTCGCGGGCCCGTCGGATGAACGCGGGGAACGGGTAGCAGTCGTTCTGATCTGCGCCGTAGCCGGAGAAGGGGCGGAGGATGTGCACGCGCGTCCCTTCGGCTTCGGCGTATTGGGCGAGCTTCTCTCCCGTGAGCTTCGCCCAGCCGTAGCTGGCGTCTGGCTGCTCGGGGTAGTCGAGGTTGATGGCGTCTTCGCGGAGGCGCCGGACGATGCCGGGTCCCTGCAGTCCGATCGGGTATGAGGCGGATGAGCTGAAGTACACGGCGCGTGGGGTGCCGGTGCGGGCGAGCCACCGCATGTACCAGGCGTCGAGCGCGAGGTTGGTGGCGACGCCGAGCGGGCTGCCGTCGATGGATGCCCGGCCTCCGACGATGGCTGCAGCGTGGATGGCGAGGTCCCAGCGGCGGTCGTCGGTGCGGAAAAAGTCGAGGGCGTCACCGCTGCGGGCGTACCGGGTGGCGTTGAGGTCGATGCCGAGGACCAGGTCGCCGCGGTCGAGGAGCGCACGGTGCAGGTGGCGGCCTACGAAGCCAGAGGCTCCGGTGAGGAGGACGCGCATGGTCGCCTCCTCAGCTGGTCTTGATGGCCCGGTAGACGCCCCACGGCAGGTCGCTGTCGAGTGGCTCCAGCCCGATTCGCGCACACGCGTCGGCCTGCTGCTCGCGGGACCAGGTGGTGACGCCGATCCAGCTGTCGGCTTCGGACGGCTGGTCGGAGACGGGCCAGTCGAGGACGAGGATGCCGCCCAACTTGGTCGCTGCCCGCAGGCGCTCGATGATGTGCAGGCAGTCCGTGTAGCTGTGGTGGATGAGGACGGCGAGCGCGTACACGGCGTCCATGCGGCGGCGGCCGAGGTGCGGGGCGAGGCCGTCGGCGTCCGCCTGCACGGTGGTCAGATCGGGGGCGCGTTGGGTGAGCCGGTCGAGCATCCGCTGCGACGAGTCGACGGCCGTCACCTCGTACCCGAGGGCGGCGAGCGGGATGGCGACGCGGCCGTCCCCGCAGCCGAAGTCCATAACCTTCGCCCCGTCGGGGATCACCGAGGCGAGCATGTCGGCCTGCGTCTTCCCGGACTCCCAGTACGCGTTCTCGGAGAGGCGGCGCGTCGGGTGGATCGCCTCGGGGTCGGCCTGGTCCCAGGCATGGATGACAGCTTCGGCGGTCACACTGCCTCCTGCCTGCTCGCCAACCAGCGGCGGACCGTCTGGTTGTGGCGGGCGTCTGCGAGGGCGTTGTGCTCGCCGGACTCCTGCTTCGGAAGGTCGTCCCAGGCGAGGCCTTGACGCCGGGCTTCCTGTTGGATGTCGTTGGTGAACATCGGGACACCCTCGGGGAGGTCGATCATCCGGCCCCAGAGCTGGGCGAGAGCGACGTGGTCGTAGGCGCCGTAGTTGGCCCACAGCTCCACGTCCGGTCCGGCGCCGCGGATGAAGTCCATGACGTCATCGGCGATCCGCTCGCGACGCTTCACGACCGGGTCGGCGTAGTCGAACAGCCAGGACAGCGGTACGTGGTTGCGACGGTCGCCGTGCCCCTTCGGCAGCCCCGGAACGACGTTCTCCATGAGCCACTTGTGCTTGCGGATCTTCCGCACGGGCATGTCGCGGTTGACGGCGTAGTACTCGCGGCCGTCGTCGCACACCATGCCGATGGAGATCAGCTCGATGGTGCGGCCGTCCTCCAGGAACTCCAGGTCGTAGTCGATGGCGGTCACGCTGCCTCCTCGACGAGCTTCCGCAGCTTGGCGAGGTCGGCTTCCAGGCCGCCGTTGTCTCGGTAGTCGTAGTAGGCGGCCGAGTCGGCAGACACCTGGGCGGGGCTGTTGCACTCCTCGTAGCCCTGATCCACCTCTGCCTTGCCGTTGGCGGGGTGGAGGTGCTCGATGACCATGTCGTCGAGGTAGGTGATCCGTCCCATGCCGCGACCCCATTCGACCCAGACAAGATCCACGCAGAGGTGGACCAGGGTGGGCGGGCACATGTACTCAAGCGCCGTCACGATGTCCGAAGTCATCGCCACGGCCGTCGCCATGGCCTCGCCCTGGAGGAGGTCGTTGCCGTAGACGATGCCGGGCCCACCGGACAGGCACTCCCGGATGCGGGCATCCCACGGCATCGCTGCGGGCCGCGGCCGATGGTCGTCGCCCATGAACGCGAGGAACCGGTACGACCGGGCTGCCTTCACCGCCTGCTGGTTAAGGGTGCCGACGAGCCGCCGCCGCTTGCCGAACACGAACCGCCCCCGACCGTCACTCTTCAGCTCGGCGGCGTGCTTCTTGTACGCGGCCAGCTCCGGGTCATCCGTGTCGACGGCGAACAGCAGGTCCGCGGTGGCGCCGGTGTCGTCCCAGGCTTGCACGATCTCCGGGACGGCCTGCGGTCTGCTGCGGGTGGGGATGATGACGAGGAGATCGTCGGCCATGGCGCGGGCCTCTCAGTAAACGGTGATGGTGCCGGTGCGGTAGACGGGCGTTTCGGAGCCGCCCGCGAATTTGATCCACACCGTGTAGGCGCCGGGCTCTAGCGTCGTGATGCCGCCGTTGGGGCCGATGAGGATCCGCCCGTGCGGGGCGATCCACTCCCCCGTCAGCCAGTCCTCGGTCTGCGGGCTGATGTCGGTGAGGAGGAACGCGAACTGCGGCGGGACCGCCAGCTGAATCTGTGTGCCGCCGCTCCGCGCCACGACGGTGACCTTCACGAACTCGGTTGAGATGGCGGCTAGATCCACGGCTGGCTCACCGTCCATCCCCCGCGGGGTTGGCTGTACTGGACGGTGACGTCGTCGGTGTCGACGGCGTCAGTTTTCGCGCCGAGCTGGCTGGACCCGGCGAGGTCTGCGGCTGCTCCGGCCGTCTGCACGGTGCTGGCGCCCAGCAGCGTCTCGGCGGTGAGGGCGGTGCTGACCACGTTGGACCGTGTCGCCGCGGCGGTCTGCGCCCCGTCGGCGGTCAGGACGGCGGCGGCGAAGTACGTGCTGGCCGAGCTTGCTGGGGTGTTGACGTTGTCGAACTCGGCGAAGTTGGTGGTGCCGTTGTTGCGGTAGGCGTACAGGTCGAGGGCGCAGACGTTGGCGCCGGCGGCCCATGCGGGCGTGACGATGGAGCGGCGGTTCGTCCAGGTGCTGCCGTCGGTGGAGGTGTCCCAGAAGACGGTGCCGCCGCCCTCGCGGATGCGGAGCCAGGCGTGGGTGGTGGCGTTGTAGGTGAGGACGGTGGCGCTGGCGTCGGTGTAGGCGACGTTGTTTTCGCAGCGCATCGTCCCGGCCACCGTGTTGATGTTGAAGGCGAAGTTTGTGCCGTCGGTTGTGCTGAGCACGGTGAAGGCGGTCTGCGCTTCTACGGTCGCGCCGTTCGCGGCGGCGGCGAGAGGCAGTTGCAGGTAGACGGAGCTGTTGGCGAGCGTCCACGTCTTGGCGGTCTGGTAGCCGGCGTAGGAGCCTGCGACGCAGGGGATGCGGGCGCGTCCGCCGGTCTCGGTGACGCCGCCGTAGGAGTTGCCCCAGTCGGGGCCGATGACGCCGTCGTTGAAGGTGTCGACGAGTGTCGAGATGGCGGGCATGACTTCCTCGTGATCAGGCCAGGGAGAATGACAGGGACCCTGCGGTGATCTTGAGTTCATCCCCGGCCAGCAGGGTGCGGGACGCGGTGAGCGCCCCGTACCAGAGGCGCACCGGTGTGCCGGCGGAGTCCCACACTTCGACGCCGACGAATGTGCCGGCGGGCATCCCGGTCCAGACGATGTCGGCGCTGTTGGAGGTTGCGCCGGAGGCTGCGGCGCCGACGGTGAGGTTCTTGCGGACGTAGCTGCCGCCGGTTGCTTCGGTGCCTGCCGCGGAGTCGGATCCGTTGGCGGTGACGATGGCGACCTTGAGCGGGAGGGTGGGTGCGGTTGTCGCCGTGCCCATAAGCCAGTCTAGAGCGCGGTTCTCGGCCGTATTCGAAAGGTTGTCGCTAATTACAATCACCACCTTTTCTGGGCTCCGTAAATTAATATGGAGCCATGTGCTCAATTGACGGATGTAAGCGGCCAGTTCATGTCCAACTCCGCGGATGGTGCCGCGCTCACTACTTGCGCTGGCACCGATTCGGAGATCCGTTGGCGTCCGCCCCGAAGAAAGACTTTCGGACCCGATATCTCGAAAAGGTCGATGAGCGCGGACCAGACGAGTGCTGGCCATGGACGAGCGCCTACGCGAGCCTCGACCGAGGTGCGTTCAGCTGGAAGGGCAAGACGCACATCGCAACCCGCGTCGGCTGGGAGATCCACTACGGATACCCGCCAGGAGACCTACACGTGCTCCACACGTGCGATCACGGCTGGTGCCACAATCCGCAGCATTGGTTCTTGGGAACTCATCAGGACAACATGACCGACCTCAAGGAGAAGAATCTCCCTCGCGGTCGACCGGTGGCGACCACGCCGGAGATTGATGCCCAAATAGAGGCAGCTCTCAGGACTGGAGAAAGCCACCTGAGTATTGCCCGACGTCTCGGACTTGGGCGATCAATAGTCGACCGACAGGCGCGGGGGGAACGAAACTTCGTAAGAGCCCCTGCCCCGCAGCGAACCCCTCCCGCGGACGCGTCCTAGGTGACGCCGAGGTGCCCGGACATTTCGACGATGTTTTCGCCGCCCGGCGGGTCAAAGGTGATCCATACGCGGTAGTCGCCGCGGGTGAGAGTGATCGCCCCACCGTCAGGTCCGACAAGGAGGCGGGCGGTTGCCCCGTCGCTCCATGCGGCGGTCTTCCAGTCACCGGCCGACGGGTTGCCGCGGTTGGTGACGGGGAGGATCGCGAGCTTCACGGGGGCGGTGGTGATGTCCACACCGGCGGGCGGGGTGACCTTGACCTTCACGTAGGCGGTGCTGCTGGCGGCCTGGTACATGGGGCGCCCACCTCCCATCCGCTGTCGTGCGGGTCGTCGGCGGCCCACACCTGACCGAGCGGTGTGACGGCGGCCGTCCAGCCAGAGGCCGGACGGCCGGTCTCCCAGTCGCCGTGGGGGGCGCCGATGACGTAGTCGACGTCTTCGGGCGGCTCGTTTCCGGTGAGGATCGCCAGGGCTGTGCAGGATTCGACCGCGGATCCGAGAGCGAAGGTCCTGTACGCCTGGATGGTCTGCGCGGAGCCTGCTTCTCCAGCAGCCGTGACGATGATGCGCTTGAGGCTGCCCACGGGCCGCGCTGTCTCGGTGCTGGTGGCGAGTCCAAGGGCTGGCGTCGCGCCGAAAGGCCGGCCGGCGCTTGTCTCGAATGCGGTCCCGAGGTGCCGGGTCTTGCGGCTTGAGGCCGTGAGCGGCTCGCCGGTCTCGATGGCGGTGCCGAGCGGCAGGGTCCGGGCGCCGCCGATCTTTTGAGTCTGTGTTGTTTCGGTGGCGGCGCCGAGCCGTTTGGCCTTGCCGGGTGCCGGGGGCAGCGGCTCGCCGGTTTCAGCGGCGAAGCCGAGGGCCAGGGCCCGCGTGCGGCCGAGGTCTTGAGTTTGCGTGTCTTCCGTGGCGTCGCCGAGCGGCGCGGTCTTGGCCCGGCCGACGGGTTGGGCCTGGTCGGTCTCAGCGGCGGCGATGAGGGCCCCTGCGGGCGTGACGGGCCGCGCCTCGTCCGGCTCCGCCGCCGTCCTCAAGGGCAGCGCCTTGCGGGCACTGAGCAGCTGTGCCCCGTCTGTCGCCGCCGCGGGGGCGAGCGGGTTCCTCCTGGTGGCGGTGGGAGCCTGTGCGGCTTCCTGCGTGCTCGCGGCGCCCAGCGTGCGGGACTTGACCGCTGTGCATGCCTGCGCGCTGTCCTGGCCGTCTGCAGGGGGCAGGGACGCAGTCCTGGCCCGGCCGAGGCCGGTGGATACGTCGCTCTGCACTGCGGGCGTCAGCGCCAGAGTCTTACGGCGGCCAAGGGCGTGCGCGCTGTCGATGGCCGACGTCATCGACAGGGCGCGTGCCCGGGTGTGCGTGAGGCCCTGGCCGGCGCCAGTCTCAGCTGCGGGGGCGAGCGGTTTGGCCCTCGTGTGGCCGATGCTCTGTGCGGTGTCGGTGCCCGTACCGGCTGCCGGCGTCCGGGACTTGGTGGCGGTCAGGGTGCGCGCTGTGTCGGTGCTGCCGGCGGTGGCCAGGGACTTGCGCTTGGTGCGGCCGGCCGCTTGTGCCGTCTCGCCGGCGGTCGCCGCGGTGAGGGGCTTGCTCCGGCCGGCTGTCTGCGCCGCCTCGCCGGCGGCTGCGGTGCCGGCCGTCTTGCGTTTCGACGAGGCCGCGGCTGGCGCGGTGTCCGTTTCGGTGGCGGTGCTGACGGTGCGCCGCTTGGCCCGGGTCAGGCTCTGCGCGGCATGCGTCTCAGCGGCGTTGGTGAGCGCCCGGACCTTGGTCCGGGCTGTCGACTGCGCCGTATCGGTTTCGGCTGCGAGTCCCAGTGCGCGGGTTTTACGCCGCGCCAGGCTCTGCCCGGCATCCGTTTCGGAGGACGTGTTGAGCGCCCTCGTCTTCGTGCGGCCTGGGCTCTGCCCGGTGTCCGTTTCGGCGGCCGTTCCGGCTGCGCGGGTCTTGCGTCGCGTCAGGCTCTGTGCGGCGTCTGTCTCCGACGCCATGCCAACGGTCTTGGTGCGGCTGGCAACCTGCGCGGTATCCGTCTCGGATGGGATGCCGGGAGTGCGGGCCTTTTGCCGTCCCAGGGGCTGGCTGGTGCCGGCCTCCGAAGCGACCCCGAGTGCGAGGGTCTTGCGGCGACCCGCGGCTTGCGCGGCCTCGACGGCCGACGCGACGCCGACAGCCCGGCGTTTGACCTTGCCGGGCGGCTGCCCCGTCCCGGTCTCGGACGCCACGCCGAGCGTCTTGACCTTGCGGCGGCCGGCAGCCTGCGCCGTCTCGACAGCGGAGGCCGTGCCAGCCGCGACGACCGTTGCTGTGGCGGACCGGGGCAGGATCAGCAACGGCATGACGCTCCCCCAGGGGGGTCTCGGCTCAGGCGTTCTGCGGCTGGATGAACACCTGGACGCCCAGGTACGGAGCGTTGACCGTGGCCGTGGCCCCGGACGGGAAGGTGCCGCTGAAAGCACCTGTGCCCTGGCCGGTGATCCGGTAGCCGTTGGGGACGTTGGCCGCTGCGGCGAAGACGTCCCCTCCGGTACCCAGGTTGGACATCACCCCGTTGAAGCCCTGCAGCGACGTGTGCTGCTGCGGGGTGGTCCTCACCGTGCAGTACTTGACCGCCAGCCAGTACAGGCCGGGGTCAAGCACCCAGTTGAAGCTGCCTGTCCCGGACGTCGGGCTCATGGTCAGCGTCGTGGCGGATGTGGACACGCTCAACGCGCCCGCCGCCGTCGCCTCGTTGACCAGTTCGCGCGGATACCCGGACCAGGCCACATCGTCGTACAGACCCCACCGGACGGTGCTGGTGCCGGTTGCGCCAGCCGTCGTGCCCGTCTTCAGCGCCAGCCGGTTCCAGAACTCTCGGCCCTGTGTGACCCATAGCGGGATGGCCCACAGTTCGCCGGACGCCGGGGTGATGCCGCCAGCTGTCGTCGCCGAGTGATCGGCGCTGTACCACTGGCCGGACACCCGGGGCCGCAGGCTCGGGCCGGTGCG
Organism: Streptomyces sp. NPDC041122; assembly: GCF_055592445.1. Taxonomy (NCBI): domain Bacteria; kingdom Bacillati; phylum Actinomycetota; class Actinomycetes; order Kitasatosporales; family Streptomycetaceae; genus Streptomyces; species Streptomyces sp. NPDC041122. The sequence goes on from NZ_JBVIYQ010000012.1 coordinate 163,804, forward strand.
GGGGGCTGAGACGTTCAGGTTCGCCGTGGCAGACGCGGACGTCGGCGTCAGCCGCCGCTTGGCGTCCAGGATGGCGTCGACGATGCGCGCCGCGCCGCGCTCGTTGGGGTGCAGGGCGTCGGTGAACAGCAGCGTGGCGTCCTTGCCGATCGCCGAATCCACGTCGGCGATCTGGACCATGGAATCGAACTCCGCGACCAGGGCGGTCAGGTCGCCGTTCCAGGCCTGCACGTCGGCATCGCGGGACGCCTCGGTTCCGGACCACCCCGCGTACTGGCCGGTGTAGCCGGCAGCGGGCAGCCTGGCGATGTTGCACAAGACCACTGGGGGCGGCTCCTTGGCCTCCAGCCACCAGCAGTCGAGCATGACCGCACCGCCGGAGTCGACCGTCGTCACCGTACCGATGATCGTCTGACCGGCATTCGCACTGGTCAGGTTCGTGATCCGCTTGACGACCGGGCAGTGCGTCGCGAGTCCGGTCGGCGTGATGTCCGACGTGGACGTCGTGCCGGTGACTCCGGCCGTGCCGGACCAGGTAACGATGCCACCGGACACTCCACCCGCACCGACCAGACCGATACAGACCGGCTCGCCCGCATAGTCGGACGGCAACGTGAGTGTGAAGTTCGCGTTCGTGGTGGCGGTGCACCAGTGCACGGTGGTGCCGGACGAATACGTCACGGCCACCGAGGAGAAACCGGCGCCATAGCTGGTCCGGGTGCCCACCTGGTAGTCATTCTCGTAGATCACGGATGAGCGCCAGCGGGAGATCGCCATACGCATGGCATGGATGTAGGCCGTCCGGACCTGGGTCGTCTGCCCGTTCACGCCGATGTCGTTGATGCCGTAGCACAGCAGCATGCAGCCGCCGTCAGCGACGTAGGGGCCGCCCCTGGTGGGGCGGTTGACGCGCTTCAGGATCCGCTCGAAGCCGCCGGTGGAGGCACCCTCGGTCATGATCTTGGCGCCGTTAACCGAGTAGTTCTGCCAGTTGGCGTGCTCGATATCGAGGGCACCCCTGAGCAGCGAGTCCGCGCGGCCTGTCTGGTAGTAGGTACCGAAGGCGTACTGCATATACGAGTGACCGAAGACCGACCAGAAGTCGGGGTCCCGGTACTCCCGGCGAGGCATCAGAGGCATGTGATCAGCTCGCCGTCGCCAGAAGGGAATTGACCGTCCCTGTCCCGGCCGAAGCGCCGAGCATGGACACCGCGAGCTGGGAGAGCAGCTGAGGCACCTCCCACCGGTCGCCCGCATCCAGATACCAGTGATGCGTGGCAGCCGTCGGCGCCGTGCTGTCGAACCGCAAGTAGATCCTCACGTTCGACGCGTTGACGATCAGCAGTGCGACACGGTTGATGTCGGCGGCGATCTGCGACGTCGACGCAGTCGTCGATGGCGTCCAGGTGTTGATGGCGGCGGCGGCCGTGGCATACGCCTCACGCACATACTGGTCGTGATCGGCCGGGGATGTACGGAGGAACGTGTTGATCGCCGTGCCCGCGCCCGCCGTCACGGCCACACTGCTGTCCGCACCCACACCCTCACCCCCGTCCAGTCAGCGTTGATCCGTCAGGCTGCGGACGTGGCGCGGAAGAAGTCTGTGATCGTCGCGGTCACGTCGCTGCCGTCCGGGGTGATCGCGAAGTCGTGCTTCGTCAGCGGAATCAGGTCCGTGTCTGTACCCGTGGTGGTGTCGGGGTCGTAGCAGATGACGATCGCGGAGATGGCGTTGCCGGTCGCCGCAGTCCACGTGATGTCGGCGGAGTCGATCGCGACACGGTCGTTGGTGTCGTCGACCGTGACGGTGACCGTGGCGAGTGTCTTGCGGCCCATGGTGGTCTGCTCGTTGGAGGCGCCGGCGAGGAGCGTGCCCAGATCGTCGTAATCCCGCATGACGGCGTCGGCGACAATGCCGGCCGTCTCGATGGGTACAGCGATCAAGGCGTCGTTCGTGGCGGGCAGACCAGCAAGGTAGGCCACGCGGCCGAGGGCGATGTTGAAAACGATGTTGGCCACGATGATCTCCTCTCGGGAGACAGCGGGGTGGGGTGTCCCGCCGCCCCGGCAGGGTGATGTGGGCGGCGGGACGAGGGGCGGATGAGCTTCGGGGCCGCCCCGTCTAGGGGTTGCGTGTCCGCCCGCCCCCCACGGGCGGGCGGACGACAAGGGCCGAGCGCTGGGGGCGCTACAAGGCCCGGCCTGCGCGACCACCAGCGCAGGGGTTCAGGCGGCGCGGGCGTGGGGGCCGCGACTGTTGGCGGCGGGGTCGGCGGGCTTGTACTTGGCGCCGCCTGCCGCTGCTCGCCGGATGGTGGGGAGGTGGAAGTACTGGCCTGCTTCGCCGTCGAGAACAGGCTCGATCTTTCGGCGGTTGATCCAGACGCGGATCGTGCCGGGCTTCACTCCGACACTGCGGGCGGCTTCCCACAGGTCGCCAAGGTCGGCGTTGCCTGCGATCTGCGCGAAGTGGATTTCGATGCCGTCCGGGTTCGGGTAGGCGACCACGACACCTCCACCAGGTACGCGAAAGCCCCCGCCGGTGTTGTCACGGCGGGGGCTCCAGAGGCGTGATGTGACTCGTGTGCCACGATTAGGGATCACGATTACAGATCGACTCGAAAACGTCAAGCAGCCTGACGATTCCGGCGCAGGTCGTTGGCGGCCACCACGACGAGGACGACAACAACCCCCGCGAGGGCAAGCGGCCAGACGAGGGCGAATGCTGCGGTGAGGATGGCATGCGCGGCAGCGTGGCCGTCTGGCTCAACTCCGGGGCCTCGCCTACGACAGATGGCGACCAGCACCAAGTCCAGAAGCCAGAGTCCTGCACCGATCGCCACATAGATCACTGCCGTTCCGCGCGACGGGCCCACCCACTGGTGCGCGACCACAGCGGCCAGCGACAGACCGACGAGCCACAGAGCGGCGTACAGCCTGAAGAGGCCTTGGTTGGGGACCATCTCGCTCACCACGCCACCTTCGGTCGACAGATGGTGCATTGCGGGCAGATGCAGTAGCCGGGCTCACCCCTCCCGATACGGGGATCTGCGCACCGTGAACAGTGGCAGACGCATTCAAGGTCCATGCGGGGATTCGGATGGCCGCACTCATCCAGCCCTGAGGGTTCCGGCGTCTCGCTCACGCTGCTACTCCTGCCGCTTCGGCGAGTACCTGCTGCTGCGCGGCGCGGGGTTGCCGCCGCCCGTCAGTCGCGTGCGTCGCCGTCATCTCCGTCTTCCGGGTAGTCGACGTAGTCGGGCGCGGGCCTGATGCCGGGAGGGTTGTGGCTGCGGATGTAGTTGAGGGCGAGGTCGACGTCACTGCTCGCCGACTGTCGCTCGGCGGGGGCGGTGGGTTCTGTGGGCATCATCTGCCTGAATCCTTCCGGACGGTAGGCGGTTGGCTGGTGCGGGTCGGCGCTGTGGGGCATTACTCTCATCCTCTCGCTGGATCGACTCGGCGTCTCGGGTTACCGCTCACGCCGCCGTCGCGGAGATTTCCGCCTGTCCTTCGGCGAGCACCTGCTCTTGTGCCGCCCGGAGTGTCCGCCATTCCCCCAGGGTCTCCCACCGGCTGCCGCATGCCGAGCATCGGACGCGGTGGGATGCGGCGGATGCGGTGAGCTGCTGACGGCAGAGGCCGTCGTCGAGCTGGACGGGACAGAGGCCGATCTGTACGCGGCCGGGCTTGCGTTCGTCGTGGACGATGGCAGTGCATTCGGCGTGGAGCTTGCGGATGGCCTCGATGTCCTGGCCGATGGACTCATAGCTGCCGCATGCCCACAGCAGGTTGTCGGCGAGGAACTTCACGTGCCGCTTCACGGCCTCGGCAGGGTTGATACGCCACGAGGCGAAGATCCTGTTGCCGTCACTGTCGGGCGTGATCACCCAGTCGAGGGCGGTCCGCCACGAGTCGTCTATCGCTCGCAGTCGGGCGGCGACACCTCCGCCGGGCGCGATGAGGCCGAGGACTTCGAGCCGGGGCGGGATCGGCGGGTTCTTCGTCCCGGACCCGCCGCCGCCTATTCGCCGAGCCCCCCGCATCAGCGCGGCCGTCGTGTCCAGTTGCCGGAACAGGGCGGGGAGTTCGACGAGGTGCTTCGCGGTGGCGTCTTCGCAGGGCCTGCACGCCCAACGGCCCGTCTCGCTGACCCAAAGCTGCCGTCCGCAGCCGGGGGTGACGCAGACGGGCCACACGTAGTCGGTGAGGTCGGTGGGGTGGTCGTGCATGGCAGGCTCCTCGCGGTGGTTCGGGAAGCAGGATGCGGTTGAGCCAATTGTGCACGCACCCGTTGACACCACCGGGCCATTGGCACACTGGAAGTGGCCTCAGGCGTGTTCTGGTGAACTCCCGCCACTCCCCCGCCGAGCCCGTCACACTCGCCTCATGGCGCTTCGTTTCGCAGTCCAGGCCGACTCGGAGTCGGAGTGCCGCCGCGCTCTGGATCTCCTGTGTGGGCAACTCGGGTTGGAGCCGGCGCTGTTGCCGCGGCTGATGTCGGACAACCGGTGGATGGCTCGTGCCGTGCCTGCACCGGTGTCCCGCGCGTCAGTCTCTGAACTGTCCCAGCAGTGACCGGAGCGGGTGCGTCTGCGCTGCGTGCCGCCTCACGTCCCCTTCGGCGCCTCGACCGGTCACCGCCCAGGCGAGTGCACCCCCGGCAGGCAGGAACGATCCGCTACTCGCGGAGCATCCGTGTGGGCCGCCAGCAGTAGTGCCAGCCGGCTTCTTCGTGTGGTGCGGCGCCGCCGGGTGTGAGGGCGTACACGTCTCCGCTGCGCACCATCCACGCCGGCAGGGGATCGGCGCCCCGGAATGTCTGCCCGTGCGAAGGCCCGCCCTCGATCCCCAGAACGTTCGTCACGCGGGGATCAACGGCGGGCCGATGGTGCGGGTTACGGAAGCGCGGTCAGCTCCAGGTCCAGTTCTGCCCGCTGCGGCCTGCCTGGCAGGCGGCGTCACCTATCTCGCGGGCGAGGGTGGCCCATTCGGCATCCATGAGGCGGTGGCCAGCGGCCTGTTGGAGGAGGACGCCGATACGGGACGCCTCCCGGGGCGGGATGCTGGCGATGTCGGAGAACCGGCCGTTGAACAGGTAGCTGATCTCCCGCCACTCGTGAGCTCCGAGGACGTGGGCGAGTTGGCTGCCGAGGTTGCTGATGGTGAGTGCGGAGCGGGTGCCGGCGACCCCGCTGATGCTAATTCCCATGTTGTGATCCTTTCCGGGTCGGTTACTGGCCGCGGGTGTCGGCGAGTTGAGCGGCACGGTCGAAGGCGAGGAGCACCGGGGCGGCCGTGGCCTGCCGGGTATTCCAGCTGGGGATGGTCTGCGCCCAGGTGAAGTCGCGCTGGATGGACTCGAGGAGCAGCACGCATGCGTCGTCCGCCAGGCCGCGGTCGCCGTGGGCTTCGAGGCGGATGGCGCGGATGGGACAGATGGCGCCGTCCTCGTCGTAGAGGGCGTCGCGGCACCAGCCGTCGCGGGCGAGCCGTTGCCGGGCGCGCTCGAGGAGGCCGGCGACCGGACTGGCGAGGGTGGGTTGCAGCACCGGGGTGAGCCGCAGCGGCGCTGTGATCTCGGGGACGGTTTCGGTGGGGATGTGGGCGGTGTTGACCTCGAATGCGACGGCGGCCTGCGCAAGGCGGGCAGTCATGGCTGCGTCGGTGAGGGCGAGGCGCGCGTCAAGGTCGAGTTCCGTCGGTGGCGCAGTTCCCCTCGGCGGGGTTGCCGGGGCAAGGGTGGGCGTGGTCATGTTCGTGGTGCCTCCTGCACGTTCGCGTGTGGCGGGTGGAAGGGGCGCCCCTGACTGCTGCCAGGCTGGGAGGGGCGCCCCGGCTGAGCTACTTCTCGCGCAGGGAGTAGCGCACGAGGATCACGTCGGAGACGGGGATCTGGTTTTCCTGCGCGTGGATGGTGCGGATCCCGTCGAGGAGGGTGCCGACGGTGGCGCCGGGCGGCGGGTTGTAGCTGCCGGTGCGGTCCTGTGCCGGGTTCACTCCGGGCCGTGCGGGGCCTCGGGTGAGGGTGGCGCTCCAGTCGTAGGCAGCGGCGGTGAGCGGGGTGTTCGGGCTGGTGTAGTCGGGCATCGGGGTCACTCGCCTTCGCCGAAGCGGACGCGCATGGTGGCGTGGCCGAGTTCGGCCGCTTCGCTGCCGTCGGTGGTCCGGGTGGCGAAGCGGGCAGTGACCTCGCGGACGATGCGGTCGGTGGTGGCGCGGTCGCCGCGCTTCTTGGCGGCGATGTAGTCGCGCACGGACTGATGGGTGATCTTCAGGTCGGACATGCGGGCTCCTTGATCGGTCAGACGCGCCAGATGCCGGGCTTGCGGCGAGTGGACGGGTTGCTGCCCTGTGCGACGTGCTTCTCCAGGCCGCGGAGTTCCGCCTCGTCCAGGACGCCCTCGTAGTTGTCGCCGAGCGGAGCGCCGACCTGGGGCGTGGGGTCGGCGATGCCGCGCATCCCGGCCGGCGGCTTCGCGTAGACGGTGCCGGACTGCGCGAGCAGGGCCTGAGCGGAGAGGTGGCCAGTCAGCCAGTTGCCGGTGACCGGACTGCGGTGAGTGAACGTGTGGGCGGTGTAGAGCTGCCCGTCCTCGTAAGGGGCGAGGTTGGTCGCCACATCAGCGACGGTGTAGACGACGGTGCCCTTGCGAATGTGCTTGTTGAGGTCGCGGGCGCCCCTTCTGGTGGGCTCCCAGGTCTTACCTGCCATGACGATCTCCAGTCTGGTTTGATGTGGTTTCTGTGGGTGGATACGACATGTTTTGCCCCGTCTTGCGGGGCGGATAGTTGATCTGAGGGGGTGGATAGAAGCCGGATACCATCCACCCGGCAGTCGGGTGGCAAGACGGGGCAAATCGCCCTCCATCCACCCGACAAGACGGGGCAAACATGACAACTAGCTGCCGAGCAGGAGGTCCAGCGCTTCCTTGATGTCGTCGCGTTGATAGCCGCGAACCTGCCCCTCACGGCCCGGGACCACGATCTTCACGGTGCCGCCCGCGCCAGCCGCCCGCAGCGCCTTGCCGAGCTCCTCGCCAGTGATGGCACCGATGACCCGCGCCATCTCGTCGAGCTGGGCTACATCCCTGCCGAGCTGATCCATCGCGGCCAGTGCCTCTCGGCAGCAGGCGATCTGGTGCTTCTGCTCCGACGTGTGGTTGAGCACGTTCCGGCCCGGCATGCCGTCACGCTTCGGCCCGCCGGCCGCAGAGGACAGGCCAGTGGTGTTGAGGAGGTGCTTCTCGATCGGGTCCTCCCATTGCCCGGCCAGACGCCCCGCCCTCTCGCGGATCTTCGCCGACTTCTCCAGCAGCAGCGTGATCTCGCCGCGCTCGTCCTCATCCAGGTCGAACGAGCGGGCTAGGTCGGTGACGCCGGCGAAGGGGTTCACCAGCCAGCCGAAGCCGGGCCGCGGCGGATCGAACTTGGAAGCGTCCCGGCCTGCGCTGGCCTGGCCGCCGCCGAGGATGGCGTTGGACTGAGTTGCGTTCTCGACGCGCATCGCCCACCGGGCGCCGCAGTTCATCGCCAGGGCCTGCGGGATGACGTCGGCCTCGGGGTACTGGGTGATCAGCACCATGAGGATTCCGGCACCCGCGGCGACCGCGGACAGCTCGATCAGGGCTTCGATGATCTCGTCGCGCAGGGGCTTGCCGGGGCGGGTGTAGGTGGCGAGCTCGTCGATGACCAGCAGCTCGATGCCGCCGATCTGGTCGATAACGGGTGCGACGAGCTTGGACTTTCCGAGCCTGCCGAGGTCGGCCTCGCGCCTGTCCTTGTCGGCGAGCAGGGCCTTGAGCAGGGCCAGCAGGCGGGCAGGGTCGGGCTTGAAGTAGGTGGAGGCGACGCCCGTCTTGGCGTAGGGGTCCCACTCGCCGTTGTTCTTTCCGGCGACGATCCGCAGGTTGATCCGCGGGTCGAAAGAGGTCCCGACGATGAGGTTGGAGGCGCCGACGCCCTTGCCGGAGCGGGTCATCCCGGCGATGACGTAGGACTGGTTGTTGATCGCCAGGCGGATGGTGATGCCCCGCTTGTTCCAGGCAACGGGCGCACCGTCCTTGAACGCGTCGAGCTGCGAGGGCGCCTTCAGGAGCGGGGAGGGCCTCGTCTCCTCGAACGGGTCGCGGTCGGTCATCCACAGGGAGGTGCGCACTTCGGCGCCGGCCTTCTCTACGTCGACCATGGATGCGTCTCGGCCGAGTGCCCCGGCCAGCCTGGGCAGATCCTTCTTCAGCTCGGCGACGGTCACGCGCGGCGGCAGATCGAAGACGACAGTGGTGTTGCCGTCGCCGTCTCGCTGCGGCACGGCAAGGATCTTGATCTCCTCGTTCGGCTTGACCTTCCCGATGTTGCGGAGCGCCTGATCGAGCTCCTCGACCGTGAGCGCCGGCGGCGGCGGGGCGTTGAAGTTACGCACTCCAGGCAGGGGTTCGGGCTTCGACAGGTTCACCGTCGGGAGGGCCAGCTGCTCCCCCATGGCCGGGGCAAGTGCAGGCTGGCCGACGTCGAAAGGGCGCGACACCAGGTACCAGCCGTAGCCCGCAGCAGTGCCGAGGGCGGCAAGGATGAACGGCTGCCCGTTCACGGTCTGCTCGACCGCGGCGCCGAGCATGGACAGAGATCCGAGTCCGCCACCTGCGAGAACGGCGGCGCGCGAGGCGCGCTTGCCGGTGCGGGCAGCAGTGATCTCCCGCTCGGTGGGCGGCATGACCTGCTGCGCCCGGTGGGCGGCGAGCTGCGATTCGGCGGTCGCGACCTGGCCGGCGAGGCTGGCCAGGGTGGAGGCGCTGACGCCCTCATCCTGCTCGCTTCGCGCCTTGGCGTGCGCCAGGCGGCCGTGGGCTTCGGCGGCGGCACGCTCCAGGTGAGCGGTCTTCTCGTCGTACCTTCGCTGCTTCTTCTGCGTGGCCAGCTGGATGACGTCGACCGGGTCGAGGTCGCCTCCGGCCAGCCATTCCCTGGTGCGGGCCGACATGTGGCCGTGCTGGACCCTCAGGGTCTTCTTCAGCCGCTGGCCCGCCGAGGGTTCCGGGGTGGTGGGCGGCTGGCCGGGCATGGGCGGGATCTGCTGTTCTACGGGCGCGGCCACGGTTCTCCTTTCCGGGGTGGGTGCGGGGCCTTGGTTGGGCCCCGCAGGGTCTACAGGCCGCCGAGGACTCCGCCGAGGGAGCCGATGCCGTTCTCGGTCATGGTCTTGGCCATCACGCCGATGACCGTGCCGGACAGGGCCACGCCGAGGAACACGAACAGGACGGCGTCACCGGCCTTGACCGGGCCCTTGACGCGGAAGTACGCCACGATGCCGAGGGCAAGGATCGCGACGATGCCGATGGAGATGGCGCCGCCGCTCGCCTTGGTCTGGATCTGGTTGGGGTTGTAGCCGGCGGGGGCCTGCTGGTTGGGCTGGTTGGGGTTGTTCAGCGCGGCGCCGGTCCCGTTGTCGGGGGTGAGGCCGTTGCCGATGCCGGCCGGGTCGTCCTTGTCGGCGGCGAGGGTGATCGTGCGGACGTGCTCGTCGCTGGCCCGGTAGGCGGCGGCGTCCATGCCGCGGACGTAGGTGGTCGTGCCGCCGGGCATGGTGACAGGGGTTCCGGTTGCCTGGTCGATGACGGTCTGCATGGTGGCGGCGGACGCGGTCGGCGCGGTCGCGGTGGTGATGGCGGCGGCGCCCCCGAGGAGGGCGACAGCCGCGCTGCCCGAAACGGCGATCCGGCGGATGGTGGGGTTCATGCTCTCTCCTGAGTAGTGGTCTAGTCGGCGTTCGGGCGGGTCAGTGGTGGTGGCCGTTTACGGCCAGTCGGGCTAGGGCTTCTTGGCTGTGCTGCTTCTTGGCGAGCGGACTGAACGGCACACTGTCGCCGGGGGTACGGCGGTGCAGTGGGGGCTTGCCGCGCGCCGCCTTCTTGGGCTCCTTGACGGGCCTCTCCGGGCGGGGGGATAGATCGGTAACCACCTGCCGCTTTGCGACCACCCCGGGTGCCTTCACGGGGGCCGGGTGAAGCAGCTCCAGGAGTCGACCCTTCATGCTCAGCGGAGAGCCGTTGGCGGCATCGAAGGCGGCAGCCAGAGCCTTGCGGGAGGTATGCGCCTGGGCATGCAGCACGGGCGTCATGCCGGGAGTGCGGGTGCCGTACTTGATCTCCCAGGCGGAGGCGAATGCCTCCTCGAAAGTTAGCGAGCCGTAGGGGGCGGCAGACACCAGCTTCTTAGCCAGCTCGACGACGTCCTTGTGATCCTTGCGGCGGCTCTTCTCGTGCGCGGTGCGCGCCTTCTCTTCCACCCGCTTCTTCGGGTCCGTTGTGGCAACGGTCAGGGTGAGGACCCACTGCCGCACTTCAAAGAACAGCGGGCCGAGCATGGTGACCGCGGCGAGCCCCCAGCCGACAGCTGCGGCATCCGCGGCGCTTAGGCCGTGGGCCTGAAGGCTGCGCCCGTAGGAGAAGTTGATGTGTGCGGCATAGCTGGCGGCTGCCATTGCGAGCCCACGCATCAGCCACCGCACCCACGGGGCGAGCTTCCGCTCGTCGGCGTAGGCGACGCCGGCGTTCATCACCCAGGCCGCGCCTTCGAGCGTGAACGGGATTGGCAGCAGCATGAAGCTGATCCCGACGAAGTGCATGATCTGCGCAGGCAGTGATGCTGCGGCGGAGGCGAGGACCAAGGCGAGGGTGCCCTTGCGGTACACGTTGCCGGGGGTGAGGGCCTTCTCGCGGCGGGCGGTGCGGGTCTGGCGCCGTACAGCGCGGTCCCGGCGCTGCTGCGCCTTGACCTCGCGAGCTTCTTCGCGGTCTTTGCGGCGTTCGTCGCGACGCAGCTTGGCGCTGAACGCCTTACTTTTCCGGCGCTCTTCGGCCTCGGCGGCGAGGTTACGCCGACGCTCTTCGTGCCAGCTGCTCACGGTGATCGGTGTCCTTTCGGGAGCTAGTGGGTGGTTAGGCGATCTTCTGGACGTTCACGTCCAGCTGCCGCGGGTCGGTCTTGGCGGCGGCGACCCGCTGCTGCAGGTCGTCCTCGTCGTAGACGGCGATGCTGTCCGAGGGAGCTCCGGTGACCGGGTCGACCTTGGCTCCGGTACGGGAAGTGGCGGTGAAGATCCACGTCGGCATGTCGGTTCCTCTCAGCGGGGGTGGGTGGCAGGGGATAGCGGGCCGGCGAGGCCGAGGAGGTGGTACGGGAACGGGTCACACTCGAGAGGAGGCTGGGAGAACCAGCCGCCCTTGGAGATCAGCCGCCAGTGAAAGTCGAAGCCGGGCAAGCCCAGTTCGAGCAGGGCGACCGCGCGGTGGTGCCCGTCGCCGACGTACACGTGACCGGCCTCGTCGTCGACGTCCAGCCAGATCGGCTTGGCCGGCCCGGCGAGCCGGGTGATCTCCGCCTTGTAGCGGTCGACGATCTCCCTGCGCCGGCCGCGAGCGAAGGCCGTGCGGCACTGATCCCAGCGGTTGAACTCTTTGGCCCGGACCTGCCGGTCGTTGAACAGCAAGGTCGGAAGATGCCCGCGGTACACCATTGGTGATCACCTCCACATTGGCTTTAGGTCAGTTCTCGACGGTGATGGAGGTCACGGTCTTGCCCTCCCGGGCGACCGCCTCGGACACGGCGCGCTCTATGTCCTCGTGCGGAATCGGGTCGGGGGAGGTGACATTGACGTTCAGCTCCTGCGACTTCCCGGTGTTCTTGTCGGTGACCTGCGTGACGGCCGTGTACGAATAGCTCACAGCGGACTTCCTTCCTGGCGTGGGATGCGGGGCTGTCCCGTGCTCCCCGTCACCGCCCGTGCGAGACAGGCGGATCGGGCAACCGGTCAGCGCGTTCCGCCGCGCCAGCGGGACACCTTCGCCGCCTTCTCGTTGGCGACCTGGTTGAGCCGCTGATACTCCGGCGTCTCGTGCCGGATCCCGGCCTTCTCCTCGCGCCGCTGGTTCGCGTGCAGAGCAGCGTCGGCAGCCTTCAACTCGGCGATCGCTGCCTTCTCCTCAGGTGACTTGCTGAACAGGCCCATGGGGGCCTCCTCTCGACGGGTGGCGGAACTCTGAGCGGTTCCCCGCGACCCCGGTGCAACGACCGGGATCACAGGCAGCCGGTCAGCCGCGGCCGGTGACCTTCTTGCCGGACGCGATGTACGCGCCGCCCCGAGCCATCTCGTCCCGGGTGAGAGTCCGCCGCATCACGTCCTTGCCGGTCTCCTTCTTGTCGCCGACGACCAACGCGATCGCGACCATCTGCTGCGCACACTGCTTGTCGGTCTTGCGGCCCACGGCGGGCTCCCTTCGGGTTGAGGAACGGGGAATGGTGGGCGAGCGAGATCAGAAGCTCTTCGTTCCAGGCGGGATGTTCTTGGCGTCGACGCCATCTGTGACGTAGGCGCCGCACTTAAGGCACTCGGCGACGTCGTCGAACGGCGCACGGGACATCGGCTGGCCGCAGTGCACCGGGTCCACCAGACCCTGCTGATCCATGGCCCTCGCTTCCTGCTCGCTGACGTTCATGTACAGACGGCCCATGCCAGGACTCCTTTACAGACGGAAGGTTGAGGTGTTGCAGTGCCCCGGGCCCGATTCGATCGGGCGCCCTCACGGCAGTACTCCAGGGCTGGCGGACTCGCCGCCGGCGGTGGGTTAGAGAGCAGCGGCCACCACAGCCATCAACACGTCGTCGAGGTCGGAATGAGCGACCAGACCCGGCCGGCTGAGGCGGCACAGCATGTCCACGTCCGCCTGCCGCGGATAGTCCGGGTGAGCGCCGACGACGATGCGGCGCCCCTCACCGAGCGCCTGACCGAGCTCGAACATGGCGATCGGCTGCGTCGTCACCGCACGATCAGACGCCGGGAACCAGAACAGCGTCACCACACCCGGCAGATGCAGATGATGCTGCTCCCAACTCACCTGCCCCCAGCCCGCCGACGGGTCATCGATCGGGAAGTCCCGCCGGTTCGGGTTCAGCACCACCAACGGCCGGCCAGCCGCCTGCAACACCTCGACCGCGTGGTCGTGCCACCGCTCCACCCCCGTGATCCCGCCCGCCAGGAACACCGCCGGCGGATCCGTGGGCCGCGGCCGGTAATAGTCCGGCGCCTCGAAGTACAAGCCCTGCATCACGCCACCGCCGGCTCGTCGCGGTCGCGGGCGATGCGCCGGATCTCGTCCATCAACCGCGGCCCGAACGGCTGCTCCTCGTCCAACTGCCGGGCCCGCACGGCGAGCCGGACACGGGCATCGTCATCGCCGGCCATGACCGCGGCCGTGAACCGCGGCACAATCTCGTGCGGCAGCGCGTTCTCCGGCGCCTGGCGGTCGAACTCCACCCACAGATCACGGGTGTTGGTCGCGACACGCACGGCCCGAACCTCAACGGAAGTAGCGGCGCGGTCGGCGTCGAACAGGTCAGTGGACATAGCGGGGTCCTCTCAAGGACGCAGGGGGTGGTGTAGCGGTGCTAGTGAGGTGGGAGCCGCGGTGGCGGAGTGGAGGGGAGCCGTGGACATCCGCCACCGCGGCGAACAGGGGGGAGCTAGGCGGCACCAGTCGGTACAACCACCAGGAAGCTGTCCGAGTCGAGATCCATCACGACCTCCGCCGGAACACCCTCCGCACGACGAGCCGCGGCAAACTCCTCCGCCGGCCAGACGCCGCGAGGGTTACCCGCCGGGACACGGTGCAGGATCCGACGGCGGACGAAGGAGGCGGCGGCAAACGTCGCCTCGTCGGCGGCGGACTTCATGGGGGTTGCGGTGGTCATGACGCCACCTCCGTGGTGGCCTGCGTGCGGGTCCGGTACTGGGCGCGGATCTCGACGAGGCGACGATGCGTCTCACGCATGTCCTCGACCCGGGCGGCCAGAGTGTTGATGACCGTCTCGAGCCCGTCCGGGTCAAGACCGTCGATGTAGTGCTCGTCGACCAGCTCGACCACGGCAAACGGCAGCCGTTCGGCGATCTTCGGGGACCACGGCTCGACCTTGATGAGCGTCGACAGGACGCGGAACTCCTCCGGCTGACCGTTCTCGTTGACCGGCAGCTTCAGGGACTCGTCCCAGAGCCAGCACCAGATGTCCTCGCGGACAGTCGGCGTCACCATCTCCGAGGTGTGGTTGATCGTGCAGCCGTCCATGCACGTGTACTGGACGGTCTCGCCCGTCTCGCGGTCGATGAACGACCAAGAGCGGGGAGCAGGGGTCGGTGAATCGGCGAGGGCCGAGGCCGACGTCAGCTGCTCAGAGGCAGCGTTAAAGTATGCGGTAGCCACAGGGTCTCCTCTACAGAACCTGGTGGTCAGGGCTGGACGTGCGCGATGTAGGAGTCGCAAGCGTCCAGCCCGTTTTTGTTTGTGGTGTGTCGATCGCGGACTGGGTCCGGTAGGAGTGATCAACACCTCGACGCTCAAGGTGCCACCTTGAGCACCTGGGAACAACGTAGAGCCACCGCCCAACCGCGTCAAGTCCCCAACTCACCTCATCAAGTTGAGTCTTGAGGGTGTGTCGGATGCCCTCTACGCTCTTGTCATGGCCGACTCCTACAACACTCCCTTCGCTCTCATCGAGGACCAGCTCCGCAGCATTCCGGACCTCGTCGACCGCTGGGACGCGTACCTCGCGGCAGCCGGTCGCCTTGATGACGAGCTCGAAGCGTTCCGGCGCCGCCAGCGGCAGGAGATCGCCCTCGGGCTGCGGTCGGAAGGCAAGAAGTGGAAAGAGATTGGGAAGCTCATGGGGGGCGTCACCTATCAGCGCGCTTTCCAGTACGGGAAGGGCGAGTGATCGTCGTGTCATGGCTTCGAGTCAACGCTCACGAGGGCGCACTCACCATGAAGCGACCACGCAGCCACATGCAGTGATCATGCAGCGGGCCTGCAGGCACCCTGCAGGTGCACCGTAATTCGCCCCACGATCCGCGGGCGGGGAGCCAATGTGGATGTGACCCAGTGGACCGGACGGCACGCGTGCTGGCTCCAGAACGCGTTCGAGGACACCCAGGAGGAGTACGCGGCACGCCTCGGCGTCTCCGTGCGCAGCGTCGCCTCCTGGCATTCGTCGCCGGACATGGTCCCCAAGCTGGAGACGCGAAGGATCTTGACGACGGCCTACGAGAGGGCAGGTGATGCGGTGCGCAGGCGATTCATCCACTACGCGCGGGCCCATGTCGAGAACATCCAGGCACAGGCGCTGCGAGTAGCCATCGCGGTGGTCCGCCGTGGCGACGAGGTGTTACTGGTCTGCCGACAGGACGGCGAGGAGATCAGTTGGCAGTTCCCCGCCGGCATCGTGAAACCGGGCGGGTCCGCGGCCAAGGTCGCAGTGCGCGAGACGCTCGACGAGACTGGAGTGCACTGCTCTGTCCGCGAGCACCTGGGTGAACGCCTGCATCCGATCACGCGGGCGATCTGCTCCTACCACCTCTGCGACTGGCTGCACGGAGAGGCGATCAACGGCGACGCCTCCGAGAACGCCGCCGTGGCCTGGGCCCCTATAAGGGAGCTCTCCCGTTACATCCCCACCGACCGCATCTACCCGCCGATCTTGAACGCCTTGGAGGCAGTGGCATGAGCGAGACCATCACCGAGAAGCCTGGCATCAGCGCCGCGATCATCGTCCAGGACGGCAAGGTCCTTATGGTCCGGCGCGCCGTGAAGGAGGGCGAGCTCATGTGGCAGTTCCCTGCCGGCGCCATCGAAGACGGCGAGACCGCCGAGCAGGCAGCAGTGCGCGAGACGCAGGAAGAGACAGGACTGACGGTCGAGGCCATCAAGCTGCTCGGCGAACGTGTCCACCCAAAGACCGGCCGCCTCATGTCGTACACCGCGGCCGAGGTAGTCGACGGCGAGGCTCACGTCGCAGACGACGAGGAACTGGACGCGATTGCCTGGGTCGCCCACGCCGAGATCAAGGACTACGTGCCCTACGGGCTGTTCGAGCCGGTGCAGGAATACCTCGACGGCGTGCTGCTGCGGGAGGCGTGAATGAGTGAACGCACCGCGCTGTACCGGTACTACGACGCCGACAACGTCCTGCTGTACGTCGGGGTCTCTAACGACCCGGACTTTCGCGGTAAGGCGCACCTCTACGAGCGCCGCCGCGACGACTGGCAGAAGCGGGCAGTGCGTCGCACCGACGAGTGGCTCCCGTCCCGCCAGCTTGCGCTTGACGCGGAAGAAGTCGCGATCAAGACGGAGAAGCCGCTGTACAACGGCAAGCACAATTATGATGATGTCGAATTCGATCCCTCGTCCTGGGAATCGGTCGCGGTTCGCCTCAAGGTCGCTCCGGTCGCCGCGCTGATGCGCCACGAGATCCTCAGCGGCCGATGGCCCGCGGGCTTCCGCATCCCCTCTCTCCGAGTGCTCGGCGCTGCTGCCGACGTGAGCATGAGCATCGTGAGTAAGGCATCGGCCATCCTCCAACGAGAGGGCCTGCTCCGTCTCGAACCAGGGCACGGCCTGTTCGTGTCGTTGCCTTCCGAAGATGGGCGTCGTGCCGCCTGACCCTGCACGCACATCAGCCCTCGCCCGGTGGTCCGGGCGGGGGCGTCGTGTCGGTGTGGGAGCACCTGGTGGGGCCCGCATTGCCGTAGAGCGCAGGCGCCGTCTATGGCACCTGTCGGTCGCCTTTCTCCGCTGTGTGGGCCGGTGGCGGCTCCGAGACGGCCGGGGTGCCGCCTACCGTCTCCTGGCGCCTGTGCGGCTGCCTGGTTCGCCCAATCGGGGCAGGCTCCGAGGTGGTCGTCTGACTCTGCGGGCCGGGTCGGTTCGCTGCAGTGGTTCTGCTTCCACCTCTTTCCGGCCAGTTCCAGCAACATCACGCGTCCGTTTCGCCCGTTGCTGCAGACTGGCTGGTAGGACTCGCGGGGAGCGCAAGTGAGTTGCTCTCAGTGCATCTTCGCTGGCTACGGTCACAGCGTGGACCTGCGGCAATACGTGGTATGGGCGCAAGACGTGCAGCTGTGGGGCCGTCAGGCCGGGCGGTCCGGTTGACATTAGTACGCGGCTGATCTGCGCCCGTGAGGGTGGGCCGAATGCTGATGGCCATCTATGTTTCTGGTCGGTCGGGCCGCTCGATGTGGCCCGCCATCGCGGATAGCTAGATCACCAACGCCCGTTCATATCGAGCCATGTTGTTACACCCTGCATTCTGCTCTTGACCGGCCTCGCCGTATGCCGCTTAGCGGGAAGCGCGAGGTCATTCCACCTGCGAACTTCTGTGATACCGACTGTCGTAGCATTACGAGCACTTGGGCAGTTGTTGCCGAATCTCTACCTAGTTCGATGGCCGGGATCTGCCTGTCGTATACGTTCCAACGACGCAAGAAGGCCCGGTGCGTGAACACCGGGCCCCTGCGACCAGCGAGTTCGCACCTCGCTGATCAATCAACCCGCTCCGTATCAGAGAGAAGGTCACTCATGAGCTTAGTGCAAACCGATCCGCGACCAGGCAACGCGGACCCCGGTTCGTCGCCGGTATCAGCCCGGAACGTTCCGGGGTGGTCCGCCTCCGCCCTCGAGCATCTGCTCGACACTCCGCTGCCGGACCTTCTTTCCGAGTACGGTGTGGAGCTCGTCGAGTCGTCGATCACGGACCGCGGCTTCTTGGGCGCCTTCGTGGAGTCGAAGAACGGCCGACGCGTGCTGGCGATGCCGTCGGGTCGGTCGCAGTTCGAGCGGGATACTGCGGCTCGGCTGCTGCTTGCGGAGGGGTTGGGGCTTGAGGCTCCCCCGCTGCCGGCGCCACTGACAGCCGTCCGCACCTGACCACGCCCTCCCTGCCACCCCACCGGCCTCCAGGTGGGGGGGCAGTCGCGTTCTGGGCATGCAGGAGGCGCCGTCTAGGCCATCGCGGGAGCTTGCGTGTCGATGTCGGCGCGCCAGGCGTCGCGGCCTTCGATGAGGCAGCGCATGACGTCGTTGAAGTCGTAGCCGAGGAGGATGTTGATCCCGTAGATGATGGCCCATGCGGCGTCGACTTCGGCTGGGTGGTCGCTGTCGCCGTAGTGTTTCGCGAGGCTTCTCATGAAGGGGTCCATGGGGAGCTGGTTACGTCCACTGAGCCGCTTTTGTGCTGCTTGTGCGCAGTCCACGATGGCGTCGAACTCTGTGCCGGTGTGGATGTACAGCTGGTCGAGCTGGGCGTAGGCGACGCGGAGCTTGTGGGGCCACTGATGGCGTGGTCCGTAGCGCTGTTTCATTGCGCGTTTGATCTGGTCCCGCAGTTCAAGACGCTCGTCACTGATCATGCTTCATGGTCGTGCCGGGTGGTTCGCGGGGCTGGCAGCGGCGCGCGAGTTGGTGGGTGAATCTGCGGGCCCAGGGTGGACTCCGCCGAGATCCACGCACCCCGCAGCGCCCCGGTCCGCGTGTGCGGGCCGGGGCGCTGTCATGTCAGGCTTCGTAGTACGCCACGGTCACGATGGTGCGTCGGATGGTCATCGTGTAGATGATGCGGACGCTGGTGCCGGGTGCCCGGTATTCCCACATGGGCCCGCCGTGTTCGATCTTTGGGCGGATGGTGCCGGCTGTGGGGTCGACGGCGATGGCGGACAGGGCGCGGTCGACGGCGATCTCTTCGGCGGTGGTGAAGCCGGCTGCCTGTCGGGCTGCGGTGGGGCCAAGGACGATGCGAGCTCCGGGCCTGCGATGCTGGGGCGCCATGGGCCCCGATTATGCCGCTGACCCGCTGACGTCGATGCCGTGTTGGGCGTAAAGGTCGACGCGGAGGGTCTCCCAGTCGACGGTCGGGGTTTCGCCGTCGCGGATGGCCTGCCAGTAGGTGGCGAGGTCCTCGTTGCCGGCTTCGCGGGCGGCGGCGATGGTCTCGTTGAGGTCGGCCAGTTCCTCGGCGCTCCATTGCTCGCTGCTCATCACGGCCTCCCGCTGTCGCCGGTTCTCATCTGAGTTCGCGGATTGCAATCCCGATGAGTTCTCGGATGTCATTCGGATGGTAGCGCGTGATATCAGGGTGATATCTCTCCTTGCTGTAGTTGCAGGTCAGAAGCTGTGCCCGTCCCTGTGGGCGGCCACCGTCGTTGCTCAGGTCGTGGACGATCTCGCTGCTGATGCTGCAGCCGCTTCCGGCCCGCTGGCCCCTCTCCTCCCGGTGCTGACGCTCGACGAGGCGCACGCCGTGCTGGACGTGCTGGCCGCAGTGGCAGACGGCGATCAACCAGACATCGACGCGGCCAGGGTGTTGCTGTCGAATCTCGCCGCCAGGGTGCCCTCGCGACCCGAGTCGCTGTTTGCCGTCATGGAGGCTGAGCTCTTGGAGGTGGCGGCGTTGTTCAGGCCGGGTCAGGTCTCTGATTCGGTGTACACGGCGTTTTACGAGTTGGCTCGAGCGTCATCTGCTTTGGGGAACGAGGCCATGCTGCGGAGTGCCCGGGATCGTGTGGCTCGCATCAATAGCGCCCGCATTCGGCTGCCCGCCGACGAGACTGGCAGGCGCCTGCGTGCCGCGCTGCATGGCTATGCGGCGGCCTGGGCTGCAGCCGATAGTCACCGTCCGGGTGTCGACGCGGGAGTAGCGCGGGCGGGTTAGTGCGAGTTGGCGATGCGGTTGAGGTCGGCGTCGAGGACGGCGAGGTCGGGGTGGTCGCGGAGTTGCTGTTCGCGCATCCTGTCGGCGATGTCGGCTTTGTGGGCGGCACGAACTTCTCCCGTACTGGTCCCGGTGACCAGCGCGATGTCCGCCACGATGTCGGGGTTAAGGCCGTTGTAGCGGTTGTCCGGGGCGTACATGGTGGCCGTGTCCGGGTCCAGGCCGGCTGCGGCCAGCTTCTCGCCCAGCCAGCGCCGGAGGAGGGTGTCCTGCTGCTTCCAGGCGGGGTCGTAGTCGTCGTATTCGGGCTCGTCGTGGCCGGGTCCGATGATGGGCATGCGGTGATCCTTCGCAGGGCGGGTGTGGTCTAGTCGGCGTGCTGGCGTTCGGTCGTTCACCTGGTGCGGTCGATGGCCATGCTGCCGACGTTGCGGTTGCGCGTGGCTGCTCCTGCGGGTTCTAGGTGTTGATCAGGTCGAGGGCTGAGGCGGTCCAGACGGCGAGGGCGAGTGCCGCCCCCAGCGCGTTGATCCACACGAGGTAGCGGGGGACGACGACGGGCTGGCCGAGCCAGCGGTTGAGCCGCGCCATCACTCGCCTGCCTTCTTGAGGTCCCAGCGCCGGTCGTCGGCGGCGGCTTCGGCAATGGTGGGTCCTTCGTAGGCGGCGAAGCCCTGTACGGCTCCCTGTGGCGCCTCAGAGCCCTGTCGAGGCAATCCGATGCCTCCCGGCCCCTGTTCGGCGCCCTGTGGGCCTTCTGTGGCCTCCTGTGGGGGTGTTGGGCGGTCGGTCATGCGGCGTCCTTCGGTTTGCGGGGCGGTGGGAGTTCGATTTCGTGTGGGTGGATGAGGCCGCGGACCAGGCAGATGGCGATGGCGTGGGCGCGGTCGCGGGCTCCGAGCCGCTCGTAGGCCAGCCGGATGTGTGTCTTCACGGAGTCCTCGGTGATCCACAGAACCTTGCCGATGTCGGCGTTGGAGTGACCGTTGGCCGCGAGACGCAGCACCTCGAGGCGGCGGGCGGTGAGGAGCGCCCTGTCCGCGGGGAGGCCTCTCACGGTGGGGCGGCGCGGGGGAACGGTCACAGCCACTCCCCCGCCACGTCGACGGTCTCGACCGTCTCCCACTGCCCGGCGGTGATGCCTTGCCGGCGGATGTCGGACGGCGGCTGGGCGGGGTCGGTCTGGTCGAGGAGGTCCGTGTCGGAGAGGCACGGCTCATGCCAGGTGGCGGTCACGTCCGCCTCCCGCTGGTTTTGATCCTGCCGCGGCTGTCGACGATGCCGTCGGCTTGGGCGAGGAGTTCGAGGGCGCGGCGCAGGACGGATGGGGCGGCCTCTTTGTGCGCGGCGAACGCGGTGAGGATCTTCGCGGAGCGTTCGTCCGGCATCCAGCGGACCGGCTGCCGGGCGGTCACTGGCGGCCTCCGTTCGCGGTCAGAGCCCTGGCCTTCCTCAGGGCCGCGACCACGTCCAGGACGGGCTCCACCGCAGAGCACTCCTCGATTCCGCCGCAGCACGGCAGCCCTTCGTCGCAGTGATCGGCGGTACGTTCGAGCAGGCTGGCCAGGGCCAGGCCCACCGCAGGGTTCATCGCCGCGATGTAGAACGCGACCTGCTGGTCGACGTAGCCGAAGGGCGCGACGCCCTTGGCCTTGACGTCGCTTGCCTGGATCAGCTGCTTCCAGCGGGTGGTCCAGAGGCGGGCGCGGGTCCGCCACTGAGGGCCGGGAAAGTCTTGTTCGTGGAAGTCGCAGCAGGCGATCCAGTGGCCGTCACCCTTGGGGTTGGCGACATCGGCGAGACCTCGCAACGTCCGGGCTTCAGCGCGGAGTTCCTCAGCATGTGTCATGTGCGTGCTCCTTGCGGTTCGGGGTGGGGTGGCGGCCGGAACCGCCGCCCTAGGGGTGAGTGGGCTAGCTGGCGTCGACGGGTGTCAGGTGGTGCGCTGGCACGGTGAGGAGCCGCCCGTCTTCACCGATGACCTGCACGGCACCGAAAGGCAGGCGAGAGGAGAGTTGAACGAAGACGGTCTCGCCCGCGCCCTCGGGATGGGTGCGGTAGATCATGGGGGTGTCGGGCGAGGGCGGAACGATGGGCTGGCCGCTGATCTCCCCGTACTCCCACGCATCGACTGCGGCCTGCGCTGCCACATGATCGGGCCACAGCTGTGCGGGCGTGAACGCCCGACCGCCCCTGATCAGGCGCTGCACGACGCGCGGCAGGAGCAGCGGTTCAGCCCAGCGAGGTAGTTCCTTCAAAGGCTCGGGTTCGCGGGCGAGGGCTCCGGACGCCTTTCGCGCGCCCCACATCCACTGTTGCGCAGGGTGCTCCCAGATCAGGCTGATGCCGTGCCGGTGTACAGGCGGGGTGACGTCGAGATCGCACTGGCTGGCGTCCCATTCGAGGGTGGCGGTGAGCATGCATGCGACGCCGGAATGGTCGTCGTCTCGGTAGCGGTCGAGATCGTTGTCCTCGATCCATGTGTCGGAGGGCGGGATCTCCTGCTGCGTGCAGGCTTTGACGACCGCGTCGATGTACTCGCTGTGGGGCGGCGGGATAGTCACGGGTTCCTCTTCTCGGTTCGGGGTGGGGCGGCGGCCGGAACCACCGCCCCGGGGACTAGTCGGTTGGCTTCTTCGGGGTGTCGAGGAGTTCGAGTCCGAACCAGGTGGCCGCGAAGAGGACTCCGGCGATCCCGAACCCGACTACCGCTTCGAGGAGTTGCCCTGCGAGTGCCGCGAGTGTGAGGAACGTCGCCGGTACGGTTGCCAGCAGCGCCCATCCGGCGAGACGGCGGGCGGTCATCGGTCCTCCCCCGCCTGCTGCGCCTCGTCGGCCATGCGGCGGAGCTCGGTCTCGATCAGGCGGGCTCCGTGCAGCGCACCCTGGCGGTCACCGGATCCGCGGGCCGTCCGGCGAAGGAAGCGCGCGGCCTCCCGCCAACCCTCTGCTGGCGTACCGAAGGGCTCCATGCCGCAGGCGTCGCAGAAGCCGCACTCGTCGACGCACACCAGCTCGTCATCTTCGGCGTTCGCCGCAGCCTCAGCGGCCCGGTCGGCGGGCGCGGGGAGGACGGCCTGCTCGGAGTCCGCCACCGGGCATCCCGCCCAGTGCGAATAGGTGCCCTCGTCTTCGCGGTGTGGAGCCGGGTCGCAAGCACACCCGACCTTCCGCAGGTCGTCGGCGAGGCGCTGCAGTCCGGCCTGCGCGTCGAACGGACGGCGGACCTCGGGGAGGAGAGCCAGGACGGCGTCGGCGTGCTCGCCGTACTCGTCGGGCTCCAAGCCGTCGTCGCCCCACTCGAAGCCGCTGGCCTCGCAGATGGCGCGGCGGATACGGTCGCGGAGGTCGGTGGCGGCGGGCGCAGACGGGACGGCGGCCTGCCGATGCGCCATGCGGGCGTCGTTCTCCGCCCTCAGGCGAGCTTGCTCCGCCGCGTCGACTCGGGCCAGCAACGTCTCGTTGTTGACGAACACGGCGTCGCGCTGGTCGCGGAAGCCGTCGCGCTCCCTCCGCAGCCGCTCGATCGTGGCGCGCATCTCGGTGAGTGCGGTCCGGTCTTCGTCGTGCCACTGATGGAGCTTCATGTTCTCCGCCGCGTACTCGCCGAGCAGCGGGGCACGACGGGTCAGCTCTGCGGACAGCGCAGCGGCGCGCTTGCGGGCGCTGCGCCAGGCGGCGCGGTATCGGGTATCGCTCATGGTCATCTCCGTTGCGGTCTGGGAAAGTGGCGTCTGCCGCAGCGCCCGGATACGAGCCGGGCGCTGCGTGCTCGGGATCACGGGGCGGGAGTCGTGGTTGCGGCCCGACCGCCGAACGGCCGGTTGGCCCAGAGGACTTCGGTGCGGGCCCGGCTCAGGTCGGCTCTCGCGTTGCCGGCGCTGGCGGTCAGCTCAGCCCGGTGCCAGCCGGTGTACAGCTCGTCGTACAGCGGCGAGTGGTAGCCGGAGAGGACGACCGCTGCCTCGCAGCCAGCCAGAGCGGCAGCCAGCTCGCGATGCTCGGCCTCCGTGCGCATCTCGTGCCGGTATCCAGTAGCGATCCGGGTCGAGCCCAGATAGGGCGGATCCACGTACAGCAGGACGTCCGGCCGGCCGCCGAATGCGGTGATCAGTTCCAGGGCTGGCCGGGCTTCGAGCTGCACACCCATCAGCCGCTGCGCCGCCGGGTGCAGGCGGGTGCGGTAGCCGTCCAGGTAGGCGGGCATGTTCGTGCCGATGTCGGCGATGCAGTGCCGCCACCCGGTGTGGTCCATGCGCCCGGACCGTCCCTGGGTGAGCCGCACCCACACCCGGCGGGCCGTCTCCAGGTCGCTGGCTGCGGGCTCGTAGGACAGGGCGTGCTCGCTACGCGAGTGCGGCGTCAGGGCGCACAGCCGGGCGAACTCCTGCGGTTGGTCGCGCAGGATCCGCCAGAAGGTGACCAGCTGTCCGTCGAGGTCGCTGGCCGTCTCCAGCGCGGACGGCTCCTTGGCGAGCAGGACGGACAGGCCGCCGCAGTACGGCTCGACGTAGTGCGTGTGGTCGGGCAGGAGTGCAGCAATCCGGCGGGCGAGACGCTGCTTCCCGCCGAAGTACGGGACAGGCGGCCGAGACGGCGCGGTGGTCACGGTGCTTCTCCTTCGGGTCGGGTCGGGGATCACGGGGCGGGCTTGCAGGTGGGGCAGAGGTCGACGTACCGGCCGTCGCGGCGGCGCCGGGTCCATCCGTCCGTGCGGCCGTCGGCGCGGACCTGTACGGCGGTGAGGGAGCCGAAGCGGGCGCGGGCCGCGGCTGAGTCCGGGCAGTCGCGGGCCTCGTCGGCTTCCGGCTCCTCGTCCTCGTCGACGTCGTCGATGTCGGACTCGCAGTCGGCATGCACGTCAGCGGGATCGCCTGCCTTGATGCCGCAGACGCAGCACTCGAGGAAGTCACCGCTCTCACCGGTCTCCGGCTTGAACCAGCTCGCAAAGTGCAGCAGCTCGGTGGTACCGCAGTCATGGCAGGCCATCGGGCCGGTGTAGCCGTGGCAGCGGGCGATCTCGGATGTGGTGGTCATGAACGCTCCTGGGTCTTGTGGGTCTCTTCGGTGGGGGCGGATTGGCGGGCAGGGCCTTTGATGCGGCGGAACTCGATTCCTGGTTCGCCGGGCCGGTAGCCGTAGCAGCCGGCGAGCGGCCCGTTGCAGGCGCGGCACCGGCTGGTGTCGAACCAGGTGCCGCGGTTGCAGTCGCCGCAGCGGGTGAGCCAGGCCGTACCGGGCCGGGTGGAGGTCCAGTTGGGGTGGCCGCCGTGGCGGCGCCCGAGGTTGTGCATCACCTGGTAGCTGGCGCCCTCGAGTTCCGGATCCGACCAGGCGCTGTAGGGCTTGGGCGGGTGACCGATGAGGACGAGCTCCCCGCCGGGCCAGCGGCAGTCACACCGCGGCCGGCGGCAGCCGCAGACGAGCGACGCGGCGAACTCGAATGCCTTCGCGACGCGCGGGACTCCGGGCCCTTTGACTTCGAGCCAGGCGCCGATGTCGGGCAGCCGGAAGTCGGGGGTGTAGGTGGTACCGGACGGCAGGGTGATCGTCTCGGGTTCGTACTGCCAGGCGATGTCGAGGGTGTCGAGGGTTGCCGCCCACGAGGCTTCGAGGGCCGAGCGGAACGTGGTGCCGCCGTAGTACGTGGGCAGGGCCTCGACGGTCATGTCCCCGCCGAGGGCGCCGGGCCGTCCGGGTATGTGCTCTCGGCGGACCATCTGCTGGTGGATGGATTGCTCCAGCACCTCGCCGACAGTGGCGCTGTGCCAGTCGCGTTGGATGGTCACCAGATGGCTCCTGTCTCGGAGTAGCCGCTGAATTGGTCGGCGTCGATGGGCCGGTAGGACTGCCAGGGCCACTGCTCGCCCTGCTTCACGAAGGCGGGCCAGTCGCGTTCGTCGCGGCTGCCGCGCCAGGGGACGACCCGCCGGCCGCGGGCGCCTTCGACGTTCTGTGCGGACTTCTCGTCCTCGACGGGCCGCAGGCCGAAGCCGAACTCGGGCCAGCGCATCCACAGCGAGCTGCCGAGGGGGCGCAGGGAGCGGGGTCCCATGCCGTTGCCGTGGGGGGCGTGGGCTTCCATGAGGACGGTGCACCCGGCGGTGGCGCGGGCTTCGTCGATGACGACGGAGACTTTGCGGGCGAGTTCCTCGTCGTTGGGGTTGCCGGCGTGGAGCCGGTAGACGGGTCCGATGATGAGCACGTCGGGCTTGATTTTCTCGACGCGGCGCATCGTCCATGCCCGGTCGGACGGCTTGGTCAGGTCCAGGCCGGCGGGGCGGCATTCGATGTGGAACTGGCCTCGGCGCACCGGCTGCTCGAGGTGTTCGGCCGCCGCGAGGAGGGGGCGGAACTTGCGGCGGGATGCGGCCTCTCCGTTCTCGCAGTCGAGGGTCAGAACCCTCACGGGGTCGATCGTCTGTGAGGTCCGGAAGGGGTGGATGCCTGCAGCGAGGGTGACGGACATCTGGCGCAGCAGCGTCGACTTGCCGCCGCCTTCGGATGCCGTGAGGATCAGCCGGTCCTGGCGCTCGAGGAGGCCGGGGACCACCCAGTCGTAGATGTCTTCCTTCTTGACGAAGTCGAGGATGTCCTCGACCGGCAGGTCCTCGGAGGCCATGCCGCGGTCTCGGAGGTCCCGGGATTCGGCGACGACACGTTCGATGAGTTCGGTGGTCTCGCCGGTGGTGCCGTAGCCGGCCTGCACCGTGCGGGTGCCGAGTTCGATCAGGGACCGGCGCAGGCCGCGGTCTTGGACGATCTCGGCGTAGTACTCGCCGTTGGCGGCCGTGGGGACGGCGCGGACGAGTTGGTACAGGTACTGGGTGCCGCCGGCGCGGATGAGGTCGCCGGTGTCGGCGAGGTATTTGCCGAGGGTGATCTGGTCGACGGACAGGCCCCGGGAGTTCATGTGGGCGATGGCGTTGAAGATCAGTTGGTGGCGGGGCTGGTAGAAGGCGGCGGACTCGACGACGTCGAGGACTTCAGCGAGTGCGGTCTTGGAGAGCAGGCAGGCACCGAGGGCGCCCTGCTCGGCTTCGAAGTCCTGTGGCGGGACGCGCTCGAGCGGGATGTCCGCGTAGTCGGGCTCGAGGTCGGTGGTCACTTAGAAGATCCCCCTGTCTTCGGGGCTTTGGCCTACAGCCCTCAGGTGTGGGCGGCCGACGTGGACGGGTGTGCCGGTAGCCGGTTTGGGCGGGAGTTCGGCCCAGCCGCGCATGAAGTACTTCGCCGACTCGACGGAGGTGCGGTCGGCTGTCCGGCGGGCGTAGGCAACGAGTGCGGGGATGCCGCATTTCTCGATCAGCGACAGCACGGGGAACCACTGGTCTCCCTTGAAGGGCCAGCGGACGATCACGCCGCTGGCGCTCATGCTGTCGACGAGTGGCCGCGCCGCGTCGGGGATGCCGTAGCTGCTGTCGGCGGGCTCGTCCGGCGTCCCCTCTGCTTGCTTGCTGGGAGTAGTTGGGGAGTGGGGGCCGGATTCTGACCCTCTAGCACCCCCTAGAGGGCCGGATTCTGACCCTCTAGCACTTGCACCTTGATCCCGTAGTGGGCCGGATTCTGACCCCCCTTGATCCCGTAGTGGGTCAGAATCTGGCCCACTAGGCGTCTGACCTTGATCCCGTAGTGGGCCGGATTCCGGCCCACTAGCAGAACTCGGGCGGACGAAGCCAGTCGCTCGCGGCAGCCGGTACAGAGCCGCCCGAGTCCCCTTGCCAGGCTCCGCGATCTCCAGTTCACCCAAGTCCACGGCGGCCTTCACAGCGGCCTTAACGGTTGACCTCGGGGCGTTCATCGCCCCTACGAAATCCGGGTAGCTGAGCCGCACCTCGCACGCGGAGGTGCGCACCTGGTCGGCCACGTAGAGCAGCGCGATCCGTGCGTTCCCCTTCGACCGGGAGTGGCTCCACACCCAGTGCATGGCGTCCAAGGTCACGGCGGTCTTCTTCCTGGCGGTGCGGATAAGGCGGGTGCGAGTGCCGGCCGGTCAGGGCCCGGCTCGGGCGGGGCGGGCCGCGGTCACGCGGCGGCCTGCTGATCGACTGCAGCTCGCTGGTGGAGCAGGGGGATGGCGGTGGCTGCCTGCAGGCGGACGACGCCGTTGCCGAGGGCGCGAAGCATGGCGTTGCGGAGGGCCGCGGGCGACATGCCTTCTGGTCCGGGGGTGCAGGTCACCCAGCCGTCGGGGAGGCCCATCATCCATTCGGAGAAGACGGGGGTCAGACGTCCCCGAAGGTCAGTTGGCCAGGGGGCGGGTCGTCCGAGGATTCGCCCCCAGCGCCGGATGGCGGGTTCGTACACGCCCCAGTCAAGGTGGGGTTGCCCCGGCCGTAGTTCGAGGACTTCCGCTCGCCATCGGAGGCCGTCGGCGTCGGGAGTAGTTGCGAGGCGGCACTGGGCAGCATCAGGTCGCCAGAGCTGCCCCGCTGGTTCGGGCCACCCTTGTCCCCGTCCGAGGCTCGGGGCGTCGGAAGAAGTCGTGTGACATCCGTCAGCGTCATGCCGTACCCCGACCCGTAGGGCGTCCCGTCCGGCCGGAAATTCGCCGTGTCCCGCGAGTCCGCCACGGTCGGCGTCGGCAGCAGCTTGTTCACTACCACCTCGTTCAACGGTCTGGCGTTCGTGCCCAGCAGGTTCGACTCCCCCGACTTCCAGTCCCGGGCCGCCGGCGTCGGCAGCAACGAGATCGCCGTTCGCAGGTCCGGCCCCCCGTCGCCGTGCAGTCCCGGGCCGTTCGTGTCCGAGGTGCGCGGCGTGGGAAGCAGCTTCACCGCCATGCCGAGCGGCGTGCCCTGCCCGTTCCCGTTGATCCCCTTCGCGAGACTCCGCTGCCGCCTTGCCTCGAATGATTGCGGCGATTCCCCGGCGTTCGGGTTCGATGCGGTCGGCGTCGGCGGCAGCGGGCCACGCGACGATGAAGACGCGCTTCCTGGGGTGGGGAGCGCCGACCTCCGACGCTGCCACGCGTGCCCATTCCGCATCGAGCCCGAGGGTGGCCAGGTCTCCGAGTACGGCACCGAGAGCTCGAAGAATCCCTCCTGTTCCGGTGTCCGTA
This sequence comes from Streptomyces sp. NPDC041122, assembly GCF_055592445.1. Classification (NCBI taxonomy): domain Bacteria; kingdom Bacillati; phylum Actinomycetota; class Actinomycetes; order Kitasatosporales; family Streptomycetaceae; genus Streptomyces; species Streptomyces sp. NPDC041122. Next base: position 192,392 of record NZ_JBVIYQ010000012.1, read on the forward strand.
CCCAAAGCCGCAGATCCGGGTTCCAGTCCGCGGTCAGCTTCCGCCGAGAGGAGGCCCTCGACATTTTCGATCACCACCAGTCGTGGTCGGAGTTCGAGGATGGCGCGGGCCATGTGGGCCCACAGGCCAGAGCGGGACTCGGCGGTCAGGCCTGCGCGGCGGCCGGCGGAGGAGACGTCCTGGCAGGGAAAGCCGCCGGTGAGGATGTCGATGGGGCCGTGCTCGTTGAGGACGGCCTGCCAGTCGACCTTGGTGATGTCGCCCAGGTTCGGCGTCATGGGCCAGTGCCGGGCGAGGATCTTCGCGGCGTACTGGTGCTTGTCTTCCTTGCCATTCTTGTCGGGCGGCTCGTACTGGGAGTGCCAGACGACTTCGGCGTCGAAGACGTCCATCACGGCCAGGTCCAGGGCGCCCGTGCCGGTGAACAGGGAACCGATGCGGCACCGCCGGCGCGCGTCGTCGTCGTTGCGGTACGGCATTAGGCGGCTTCCTTCAGGTCGTTGGTGGCGATGACGCGACCGCGGGCGCGGACGACGGTCCGCTGGTGGCAGCCGAGTTGGAGGGCAATCTCGGTGGCGCTCTTGCCTGCGGCGGTGAGGCGGGCGACTTCACGGGCGTCGATTTCGGCGGGGCGTCCGCGCTTGTCGGCGTGTGGGTCGACGTCGGGCTGGGCGGCTGGATCGTCGACGTCGTCCCAGGCGAGGGGGCCGTGCCAGCCTTCGACGGAGGCGCGGCGCTGGTTCTTCCAGTTGATGCCGCGCGTGGTCATGAGCTGCCGGTAGGCACGGTCGACTGCGGCGGCTCGGCGGCCGTCGATGACGGTCCAGCGTCCCTCGGCGAGCAGGCTGATCCCGGCGATGCTCAGACCCGTCAGGGAGGCGATGGTCTGCCGTGAGTGGCCGAGGTAGTACAGGGCCCGGATTCGGCGGATGCTGCCGGTGGCGGGGCGTTCCGACAGGTCATCGAAGCGGCGGGGCTGGACGCCGAGGATGCGGGCGGCGACGTCGTGACGGCAGGACTGGCTGCGGCCGTTGACCAGGTAGGTGATGGTGCTTTGGGCGCAGGCCGCGTTGCGTGCGATGAGGGTGCGGCTCATGCCGCTGTCGAGGAGTTTCTGGATGTGGGGCAGGAGTTCGGCGCGGGGGATCATGTTGCGTTCGCCGTGGAGGAGGCGCCGTTCGCGGGCGATGCCGGCTTGGCGTTGGCCGCGGATGCACTTGGGGCAGCGGCATCCGGGGCGTCCGGTCCTGGTTCCCCGGTAGCGGGCTTCGCTTCCGTGGGGCGGCAGGGGCTTGGCGGTCACCGCTCCTCCTCCCTCGGCTGTTGGATGTCGGTGATGGTCTGCTGGGCGCGGGTGAACGAGGCGCCGATGCGGTCGAAGGCGAGCCGGCCGATGGCGATGACGAGCCAGGCGGCGGCCCCAGCGAGGACCATCGCGGAGGCGGCCCAGATCCACATGGCCCACTGCATGGCCGTCGCGTAGACGTCGATGAGGGCGAGGGCGTCGGTCTTCACGCTGCCCTCCGCTGTTCGGCGCGGGCCTGGCGACGCTGGCGTGCGATGCGGTGGCCGTCGGCGGTCAACTTCCAGACAGCGATCGGATGTCCGTGGGTGGGGCCGCTGGTGGAGGGCACGTACTGGCCGGTCCGCTCGATGATCCCCGCGGTGCGGAGGGAGTTGATGGCGGCGCCGAGGAAGCCGGTACCAAGGTCGGGGAGGACGTCGCGGAGCAAGTTGCAGCTGAACGTGTCGTGGGTCGCCCCGAAATGCAGGACTGCCTGCTCGACGAGGAATCGGTCCCACTCGGAGTGGCGGGCGATGTCGTCGAGGAGCGCGTCCTTGGCGGTCGACGCGAGGCGCTCGGCGACGGTGAGGTGCTTGGTCACAGCTGGTGCTCCTTGATGTAGGCCGCCTCGTCGGCGTGCTCGCGGTCGTGGCAGGGGACGCAGAGCTTGGGCTGGAGGTCGAAACGGTCGATGCGGGCCTCGCACCAGCGGTCGCCGCCGTCGCGGATCTGGTCGATCCACTCGGCGGCCTCGGTCAGCCGCATGTATCCCGCGACATCGACGCAGTCGTGCTCGGGCTTGTACGGGAAGACGGGGCGGGGCTGCTTGCAGCGCTCACAGCGCCCCTCGACCGGCTCCGGCGTCATGACTGCGCCCCGTTGGCCATGCGGAGCCAGCGCTCCGGGGTGCGGGTGCGGAAGAGGACGACCGGGTCGACCACGGCGACGACGATCGCGAACGGGCAGTGCCAGGACAGGTCGGGTGTCAGGCAGTCCGCGTCGCGGTCGACGGGGCTAGCAGGCAGTACCTGGTACAGGGTGCCGTCGGGATAGAACGCGGCGTAGGCCTTAGCGACTTGGCGCTGAGTCGTCAGGTAGACGATGTCGGTGCGCCGGGCGTGGACTGGGCCGTCTAGCTGTGTCACGTACTTGCTAAGTGTGTGATCGGTGCCGGTCTTGTCGGGCGGGAGGAGGGAGTCGCCGACCTTCAGGCCGGGCACTCCGCCGTGGAAGTACGTCATCTCGTGGTCTCCTTGGAGGGAGCCGGCCGCCTTGCCCGCGGCCGGCTCAGGCGTGTGCGGGCTACTGCTGGGCGCTCTTGAGCGCGGTGCCGCGTTCCTTGATGAAGTCGCCGAGGTTGGTCGGCTCGCCGCTGGTCGGGTGCAGGAACGGAGTGGCGAGTGCGCCGTGGGACTCGGCCTCGCGGTATGTAGCGAGGAGTGATTCCGCGGTGGCGTCGTCGGCTGTCGCGGCGTCAATCCAGGCCGACGGGTCGACGGATGCGACCCCGTCGTTCAGCCAGTCGAGGAGCGGCTTGGCGATGTCGGTGCCCCCGTCGGGCCGCTCGAGCACCTGGTTGTGAAGGGCCGGGCAGCGGGACTTGAGGATCTTGAGCGTGTTGCTGACGTCCATGGCGCCGACGACGTCGAACTCGTACTCCACGCCCTTACGCTGCTCGGCGCGCATCCCCATGGCGACGGGCTCCTTGCGCCCGCGGTCGTTCTCCTGGAGGACCCATTCGGTGTGGGAGCGCATCGTGACGACTACGTGCCCGGGGTACGAGAGGAGGGCGTCGATCATCTCGTTCTGCATCGGGGTGACGTCCTTCCACCCGGCGAACGAGTTGTTCCCGTACTTGCCCTTGTGCTTCTCGACCTGATCGAGAGCACCGTCGGTGCCCTTCCAGTAGTGCGAGAGGGAGTCGACGAGCACGACGTCGTATCCGGCCTGCGCTGCGGCGGCGAGCGCCCTTACGAGATCGCGGGGGTCGAAGCGGGACATCTGCAGGACGTCGAACTGGATGCCGTGAATGCCGACGTACTTGGAGGCGGCGCCGCGTTCGGTGTCGATGACGGCGAACCGCTTGGCGCCGGCGAGGCCGTTGGCGAGGGCGAGTGACGTCCACGTCTTGCCGGATCCGGATACGCCCTGGATGGCGATGCGGGCCTTGGCCTGCTCCTTGGTGGCCGGGCGGAAAGTGAAGCCGCCCTCGTCGTACTCGTCGGTCTTCTGCTGGCGTCCGGTGCGGACGGGCTGGCCGAGCTGGGACATGCGGTTCTCCTAGCGGTATTCGCGCTCGACCCAGGCGGGGAGCGAGACGAGGGGGGTTTGGATGTAGCCGGGCCAGTCGTTGGCCGTGCGGCAGAGGGCGTAGGTGTTGAGGGCCCGTTCGTTGAGGTGGCGTCCGATGCCGCAGGCCGTCGAGTCGAGTTCGATCACCGACACGAGGTAGGGCGGTTCCTTCTCCTGGAAGATGAACTTGAACGGGCAGACCAGTTCGGTGAGCCCGAACTCCAGGGCGCCGTCGCGGTAGTACTCCTGCTGCTGGTGGTAGCCGTAGTCGAAGATGTGGTGGGGAAGCTTCGACGGGTTGGCGGTGCGGCAGGACTTGTAGTCGACGAGGGTGCCGTCGTGGCGGGCCCAGTCGATGCGGATGCGTCGCCATACGCCGCGGTCGTTCCAGATGATCGTGCGTTCGGCGATTCCGCTGCCCGGTTCGAGGAGTGCGGCGGCTTCGGGGTGGGAGCGCAGGGCGTCCGCCATGGCGTGGACTTTGTCGAGGTCGCGTTGCTTGAGCGGGATGTTCCCGGCGGCGCGGATCTTCCGGATCTGCTCTTTGACCTCGTTCGTGTCCCATCGGTCGCGCTCGACGAGGACGAGTTCGGGTCCGTCGCCGAGGACGACCTTGTGGGCTGCGGTGCCGAAGTCGAAGGTCGGCTTGTGGGGCTCGGGGTTGTCGACCCAGTGCTTGAACGCGGCGGGGCATTCGGTGGCGAGCTTGCGGGCCCCGGTCGAGGAGAGGCTGCCGCCCGGTACTGGGTCTGCGTGGTAGACCTCGCTGGGGACGTTGTCGTACACGCCCGGCTCGACGTCGGCCGGCGCTTCGACCTCGACGGTGGCGGTCATGCGGCGCTCTCCGTGCAGGTCTCGCAGCGGCCCTGGAGGTCGAACGGGCCGACGCTGTCGCCGCACTTGCAGCCGAGTGGCCCCTCCCCTGTCGCGATGCGCTGGAGGCTGGCGATGCCATTCGGGTCGAGCTTGGCGGCGACCATGGCAGCGGCGTACTCGGGGTAGACCTCGGCGACCTTGGCCGTGTTGACCATGTCGGCGAAGGAGAGGGCGTACAGCAGGTGCTCGGTGAAACTGCCGGGCTGATGTCCGCCGTCCTGGCCGAAAAACCACAGGACATGGCGGGCGGTTTCCCGCGGGATGGTGGGGCTTGTGGTGCTCATGGGACTCCGTTTCGGGGTGTGCTGGGTGGCGGGCCAGGCCCCCGTCGGGGGTGGGGGCCTGGCCCTGGGGTGCCGCGGAGCTGGCCGGCGGCTCGACGCGGCTGGCTATGGGTGGTGTGGTCAGGCGGCGGGCTCGGCCTTGGCGACGTCCTGCTCGGCGCGCTTCTTCAGGTGCGCCTCGTAGTCGTCGTGCCACTTCTGCGGGTCGAAGCCCGCCTTCTCGGCGGCATCCCAGGCGTACTCGCCGAGTTCACCCGCTTCGAGTTCGCCCGCGGTCTCGTTGACGGCCGCCTGAGCGGCACGCGGATCAGCGGCGTAGAGGGCGGTGAGATACCGGAAGGCCGTCCAGTTGGCCACACCGATGTGGATGTGGGCGTGCCACAGATCCGTCTGCTTGTCGTAGTCGGTTTCGCTGAGGTCAGCGGTCGACCGCAGCACCGCCCGGAGCAGGGTCTCGCCCGTCTCGCGAATGTCGGTGGTGACTTCGTAGCGGGGCCGGTCCTCGTCGTAGGCGGCGCCCTCCATGCTGGCGTCCTTCGAGCCTGCGGCGAGCGTCCACAGCCACGACTGGTGGGCGCCGGCGAAGTCCTCTTTCGCGGCCGGGTAGATACCGGCGTGGCGGGTGGGCATCTGCGCGCCGATGAAGTCCTCGGCGAAGAACAGCAGGGGCTTGTCGTCGCCCGCGATACGAAGGCGCACGGTGTCGCCGTTGTTGAAGCGGGACAGGAAGCCGGGGTTGAGGGCGGGGAACATGTCGGTGCCGTCCGCGGGCTGCTCGACCTGCTGGCGGAGGATGCCGCGCCAGTCCGGGAACTCCAGGCTCGTACTGACGGCGATGCTGTAGGTGGTCTGCGGCGAGTCGAAGACCAGCGTGCTGTCCCCTGCCTCGATGGTGATGATGTCGGCGCCCTGTCGGGCGTGGAGCCACTCCCGGAGGGTCCGCAGGTGCGCGGCGGGGATGGTTCGCGCCCACGGCTCCTGCGGCTGGTCGCTCAACTGGTAGCGGGCGACGGCGATCGTGTACCGGTCGGAAGCGACGGCGTACAGGTACTTGGCGTCGACGTCGAGGCGAATGCCGTGCAGGGTCTCGGTGTACTCCGAGCCGATGTGGTCGATCGTCTTGTCGATGAGTCGACCGACTTGGTGGGCGTTGATCGTGACGGTCACGGGTTCCTCCGTGGGATGCTGGTGGGGTCCCCGCCCGCTAACCCCGGGCGGGGGTTCGTGCGTTGGTGGCCGGGCTCGCCGACCGCTGTCATCCGGCGGCCCGGCGGTCTCAGGCGGCGGGCGGTGCGGCCCGCAGCGGCTGCGTGTCGTCGACGCCCCAGGACGCCTGCCGGACGTGCCCGGGGTCGGTGACCGCGGCGAGCGGGGATGCGTGTAGCGGAACGACGGGGATGGGCTGGGTCTCGGTCACGGCTGCTTCGACGTGCTTCTTGTCAGTGCCGCGGCTGAGCGCTTCTTCGAGGTCTTCGCGCAGGGTGCGGATAATGCCCGCCTGTTGTGCGAGATGCTTGCGGTCGATTTCCGCCTGCCCGGTGAGCCGCCGCACGTCGCTTTCGAGGTCGGCGATGAGCCGCTCCTGGACGGCCGCACCATCGTCGGCATCGGCCTTGGCGTTGAGCAGCGCGACGTTCTCGGCGCGAAGCCCCTGCATCTGCAGCTCGTGCTTCTGCTGGAGGGCTTTGATGTAGTCGTCGACCCGGTGCTTAGGGTTGCCCTTAGGCCGGTCTTTGCGCGTCAGCATGCTCACGTGTCCCCCTGTGCGAGGTCGCGGATGCCGGGCCGCGGGCGGGCGACGGTTTCGCCGAAGGGGTGGGCGGGGCAGAGGTGGGGTCCGCCGCCGGCGTCGTACTGGTCGCGGTAGGCGCCCTCGTTCGCGGCCTGGAGTGCCCGCAGGAGGTCGTCCTGGCGGGCGGCTATGTCCTTGTACTGGCGTACCTCCGCTTCCAGGCGGGCGACCGTGTCGCGTTCGGGAAGGGGCGGGAGGATCGGGTCGGTGATGGTCACTGGTAGCTCCCGGGTGTGCGGGCGACACGGTCGGTCTCGATGCGGGCGAGGGTGGACTGGACGAGCGCCTCGACACCGGCGAGAAACAGCAGGACGGAGGCCAGGAGCACGAGCGAGTCGGCGGTCATGAGGTGGCCTTCCGGGTGAGGCGGTAGGAGTCGGCGGTGCGGCCCGGGGTGAGCAGTCCACGCCGGTGGAGGTCGGCGATGTCGCGGCGGGCGGTGGTCCGTTTCGGGGCGCCGAGCCGGAAGTTCAGGGCGTGGATGCGGCCGGTGGTGACCTCGGTGTCCCACGCCTTCAGTTCCTCGAGGAGCCGGGTCTGTCGGGCGGTCAGTCCGTGCATCACGCCTCCTGCGGCGGGTTGAGGTCGTCGGGGATCTGGTAGTGGCCGTCGAGGATCGACTGGATCGTGTCCGGGTCGGTGATCCAGGCGGGGACGCGGCGCACGGTGAGACCGACAGCGGAGAGGAGGCCGGGCAGGATCACCGGCGGCGCCGACGCGGGCATGGACGGCAGCTCCCCGAGGACGGTGGACTGCTCCGGGAGGATCGCGGTCACGACGCCTGCCTTTCCTGCCAGCGGCGGAAGTTGGCGTAGCGGGCGTGGACCTTGGCGATGTGGTCGAGGTATTCCTGGGTCGTCCACGGCTTGGGTCCGCCTGCTCGCCGGCCCCACTCCTGCTCGACGGCGATCAGCGACTCTTCTTCCAGGTCCGCCAGCGGGCGTCCCTCGATCACGGCGCTCATGCCGCCACCGCCCTGATGCCGTGCCTGCCGGTCTGCTGCTGCGCGGCGTGCGCGAACGCCTGAGAGAGGGCGTCCAGGACGGCCACGTCGACCGTGGCGGGGATGTCGAGAGCGAGGGCCCCGCCGACGTACACGACCAGTTCCCCGGAGCGCGTCTCGGCGAGTACGACGTCCTCGGCACGGCCGCCCAGACGGGCTCGCGTGTAGGTGATCTGCGTGTCGGTCATGACCGGGCCTCCTTGCGGGCCTTGGCGTTGTGGGCTTGGAGGGCGGCGATGTGCTCCACCCAGCCCGGGTAGTCCGCGTCCTCGGAGACCCGGGCTTCGGGGTGGGTGACGAGCTGCTGGTCGAGGCTCCAGGCGAGCCGGTCCGAAGGGGACCAGCTGCGGACGCACGCCTCCAGGAGCACGGCCACCGCGGCGACCTGCTCCAGCGGCACGTCCAGGCGCTCGATCGGGTTGACGGTCATCGGCCTGCCTCCTTGCCGGTGGTGCCGTACAGGAAGGTGAACAGCGCTTGCTGCAGCGCGATGAAGTCGAGGCCACCGGTGATCTCCGGGTAGCCGTGCTCCTTCAGGACGTTCAGCACGTCCACGGCGAGACCGAACGTGAACCGGGAGTCGTCGTCCGGGACCGGCCGGATCGGGTACTGGCGGGCGGTCATGACGTGACCTCCGTCCACGCGCCGTGGCGCACAGTCCGCTGTACGAGGACGGCTTCGGGATAGCAGTCGCGGTAGCGGACCAGGCGTTCCTGCTGCTCGACGAGATCGGTGACCGTGCCGTTCAGCACGCTGCCGTCAGGGATGCGGATGCCGTACTGGACCACGTCGGCCCGGCGATCCTGTCCCGGAGGGCGCACGCCGTCCGCGGCCTCGCGGACCACTGCCACCCACTCCGGGACGGGCAGCGGGTGCTCCCAGCGGAGAGAGTCCCTTTCGGCCTTGTCGCACACGTGGTGCACGTCGTCGAGGCGCCGGGCGAGCTCGGCCATCTCCTCGGCGACCGTCGGCTCGTGGCCGACGTACTTCGCCAGCTCGGCGCGGAGGCTCTGGGTGTGCCCCTGCTCCTGCTCCAGCCAGCCCTGGCACGCCTCGCGGTCCTTGACGACTCGGAGGATGCCCTCGCCGTAGGCCTCAGCGCGGAAGCGCGCGGACTGCCAGGCGGTGCGGTACCGGTCGCGTTCGGCGCGGACCGCAGCCAACTCGGCTTCGCGCTGCGGCGACAGGCGGTCACTCATCGCCCTCACCCGCCTCAACGGCATCCGCCATGGCGCGGACCTCATCTGCGGTTTTGGACTGCGCCGTCGCCCCGCCCGGATATACGAGGCCGGTCAGGTAGTGGACTCGCTCGTCCTGCCGGTCCGACCAGTCATTCGCTGCCTGTCGCGACTCGGTCCGCAGCAGCCGAAGCCATTCCGTCTGCCAAGCCTCGTAGGAGCCGATAACCGCCAGCCACACGAGGCGGTGTCCGTAAGAAACCGGGATGCCGACCTTGCCGGTGCGAGCGTCATCCTCATCCATCAGCTCTGCCAGGCGGCGAAGAGCCTCGCCGTCGGCTTCGCGCTGCGGTGTCAGGCGGGCGCTCATGAGGCACGCTCCTCGCGTGCGGCCCGGATCTCGCGGTCGGCCAGCAGCGCCGTCCAGTACGTGTAGAAGAGGACGTCGAACGCGGCTTCCTTCTCCGCCTCCGGGAGGCTGTCGAGCGCGACGCGGCCGATGTCGAGGACGTCGAAGCCCTCCGGGTGCGCTTCGCGGAGCATCTCCTCCGCCTCGGCCCACATCGCCTGCCACGGCGACACCATCGGAACCTCACGGGTGATCACATCGAACTCGTCGGGGACGTCAGGGTTCTGAGAGAATGTGGACACGGTCCACGCTCCTGTTCTTCAGGGTTCTGAGGTGTGGATCGGAGGCCCCGGCTGCCGGGCTTGGCCCCCGGCGGTTGGGGCCGCATCGCCGTCAGGCGGCGGACTTGGCGCGGTGGGTGAGTCGGGGCTCGGGCGGCCGGCTGTTGTACTGACGGTCGGGGTCGGGTTCGACGGCCTGCTGGTACTGGGCTTCGAGGTAGGCGTCGAGGTCCGTGATGCGGTAGGCGACGTAGCGGCCGATTGGGAAGCCCTGGGGCCCCTTGCCGTGGACCCGCCACTTTCGGAGGGTTGCGAGGGTGAGGCCGATGTAGGGGGCGGCGTCTTCGATCCAGAGGCACCCTTCGGGCGCCTTCTGCTTGGGTCCTTTCCTGTTGTGCACTGCTACTCCTGTTCGGTGGGGGGATCTTCTTGAGACGCATCGTCCAGTTCTGGAGACGCGGAGGGCGCAAAGAGGACCAGCAGGGCGACGCCGAGGGCCTCCACTAGGGAGTGAGCGGCTTCTACGTCCGCCGTCTGCTGCTTGCCTGTCGCGAGTTTCTCGATGAGTCCACGTCGGCAGCCACTGGCTCCGGCGAGGCTGTCGTACCCGTAGGGGGCCCCGCGACCTGGGTGTTTCATGATCCATCGGAACTTCTCGGCGTCGCGGAGTATGTATCTTCGGCTCAACGTTTCCCCCGTAGTGCGGAGCGGCCTCGATAAGACGAGTTAAGCACCACAGAGACGAATCGTCTACCGTTCTGGACGACTCGGTGTCAGCTATCGGCAAACTTCCCGGCCGGATAGCATTGATCCGTAGACGATCCGTCTCCGGCGAGCGATGGTTGTATGGACCGACCTGCTACTTTCCCGGCGCCATCACCTACGGATAGAGACAGTCGGTGCGAATGTGACGCGAGAGGACGAGGACATGACGGTCCCGGCCACCGCCCCGGACCCCGGCGCGGCCGAAGCCCCTTCCCCTATCGGTGCACTCTCCCAGCTCATCCAGGAAGCCCTCGACATGGGCGAGTCCTACCAGCGCCTCGCCGACCGGGCGATCGACCCGGAAAGCGGCGAGACAGTCTCCAAGCCCTACCTGCAGCAACTCGTCAAGACCCCTCCCGCCAATCCGCCCACCCCGCACCGGATGGGCGCGATCGCCGCAGCCCTCGGCAAGCCGCTGCGACGGGTCAAGGAAGCCGTTGCCGAGCAGTGGCTGCAGTACGAGGCGACCGAGCTCGCCGGCTACGACGAGGAGGTCCGGATCATCGTCGGACACCTGGCCGGGAAGTCGAAGGCTGATCTCCTCCGCTGGCGGATGATGATCGAGGCTGACGAGCGAGCCCGGCGAGAAGCCGGGGACTGACGCAGACATCTTCCCAACCGATTGTCGATGGCTGTCAGTAGTCGTACCCTTCACCCACCGTGCACTTCTGGACGTTCTTGCCACAGGTGCACCGAGTCCGGGGAGGGCACCATGCTGCGAGTCATCTACGAAGCGGTCGAGAGCCTCGAATCCGGCAAACTCGCCGATATCAGCGAGGTCCGCGGAGGCACCCGCGTGCGCGTCGTCCGCGGAAGCAGCGTCGAGGCCTACGCGAACGCCCTGAACGCGGAGATGGCGGACTTCCTCGACGGATCAGACTGGTTCCAGCTGTGGCGCGAGGAGGTCATCTCGCGCAGCGGCGGCAGCTGCATGCTCTCCGTCATCTTCAGCATCCACGACCTGGATCCCGGCGACTACGTAGTGATCAGGGAGACCAAAGGTCTCGTCGACATCCGCGTCGAACGCACAGCGTCCGTCGATCAGTTCGTGCGGGCCGTCAATCCGGCCATAGAGGAGTTCCTCGCCGGTGCACAGTGGTTCCAGCTGTGGCAGGGCGAGATAGTCGACATGGACTCGCCGGAGATCGCGCACTAGGGAGCTGGCGATGCCGGGATACATCGAAGATCGCTGGTACACCAAACGCCCCGACCCCGAAACGGGCCAGAAGCGCAAGACCGCCCGGCACGGGCAGGGCAAGCGCTACCGCGTCGCCGGCGTCCCCGGCGTTCGGGACCGCAGTTTCGACAAACTCATCGGGCCCGCCGGCGCCAACGCGTGGCTCGTCAAGGCCCAGCACGAGTCGAGTAAAGGCGAGTTCGTCGACCCACGGGACGGCGACATTCTGCTGTGCGACTACGTCACGCTGGAATGGTGGCCTTCGCTGAAGTCGGACCCGGCGACGATCGCGACGGTGAGGGGCCGGGTCTGGACCCATGTTCTGCCTCACCTCGGCGGGATGAAGTTGCGTGCCATCAAGGTCAGCACGCTGCGGATCTGGCTGAAGAACCTTGAGGAGACGGTCGCCCCTGGAACGGCCAACGCCGTGTGGGGCTACCTGTCCAACATTCTCGCCTGCGCCGTCGATGACGAGCGGATCGCCAAGAACCCGTGCAAGGCGAAGACCATCAAGCCGCCTTCCGCTCCGCCGCAGAAGGCGCGGGCCTGGACGCGGGACCGGGTCATGGCAGTCCGGGCCGAGCTGCACTCCCGCTATCAGATCCTCGTTGACATCGGGGTGGGTGCTGGTTGCCGGCAGGGTGAGGCGTTCGCGATCGACGTTGACGAGGACGTCGACGAGGAGGCCGGTGTCCTGCACATCCGCCGACAGGTCAAGCGCGTGGCGAGCAGGTTGGTCTTCGCCCCGCCGAAGGGCGGGAAGGAACGCACCGTCCCGCTGCCGACGCATCTGGCTGCGCAGATCAGGGCGCATAAGAAGGCGTTCCCGCCGCAGGAAGTGACGCTTCCTTGGCGGGACCCGAGGCCGCCCAAGTCGAAGAAGGAGGCAGAGGAGCGGGCGCCTCGAACACATCGCCTCCTAGTGACGAACGTCGAGGGCGGGGCGATTCGGGCCTACTCATGGAATCAGCACTACTGGAAGAAGGCGCTGGCCGCGGCCGGTGTCATTCCTGCCCCGCCAGAGCAGTCGCGCCGGCCGAACGGAAGCCTGACCTACGGGGCTGCGAGGGAGTTCGGCTTTCACGCCCTTCGCCACACCTTCGCTTCGGTTCATCTGGACGCGCGCGAGTCCGTCGTGTCGGTCTCCACGTGGCTGGGGCACGCCAACCCTTCGATCACCCTGCGCGTGTACGCCCACTTCATGCCGGAGGCAGACGGGCGCGGCCGGAAGGCGATGGATTCCTGGTTCGCGGGCGCCGCCTCCCCCGGTTTCGAAACGATCTCCCCAGATTCTCCCCGGCGCGAGGAGCAGGGCGAAGAGCCCCCTTCTGCGGAGGCCGCGGTTGTCCTCTGCCACCCTGCTGCAGATCACGCCGTCACCCCAGGGCGGGCGGCGGTGCCGGCTGGCTAGCTGGCGGGCGTTTACGCAGTTCGCGGGGTCAGGTCTTGGAGCCGGAGAGGGCGACGCTCTGGACGAAGTGCCGCTGCAGGACGACGTAGACGAGCAGCATCGGCAGGCTCGCGATGAGCGAACCGGCCATCATCACGGGATAGTTCGTCTCGAACTGGCCCTCCAGGGAGGTCAGTCCGGCGCTGATCGGCATCTCCTGCGGGTCGGTGTTGACGATGAGCGGCCACAGCAGGTCGTTCCAGGACCACATGGCGGTGATGACGGCCAGGGCGGCCAGCGCGGGCCGGATCAGCGGCAGCATGATGGACCAGAAGATCCGGAACGCCCCGGCCCCGTCGATGCGGGCGGCCTCCTCCAGCTCCCTGGGCAGTGCGAGGAAGAACTGCCGCAGCATGAAGGTGCCGAAGGCGCTGAACATGCCGGGCAGGAAGAGCGCGGGCGCGGTGTTCAGCAGGCCGAGCCACTGCACGATGTCGTACTGCGGAAGCACCAGGAGAGAACTCGGCACCATCAGGACGGACAGGAAGAGCGCGAACAGCGCGTTGCGGCCGCGGAATCGCATGCGCGCGAACGCGTAGGCGGCGAGCGAGCAGAAGACGAGCTGGCCGAGGGTGCGCCCGACGGTGTTGATCAGGCTGTTGGTGAGCATCTCGCGGAACGGCAGCGAGGAGAACACCTCGTCGAAACTGGAGCGGTTCCAGGTGTCGGGCAGGAAGGTGGGCGGCACCCGCGAGGTCTCCGCGAGGGTCTTGAGCGCGGTGAGCAGCTGCCACAGGAAGGGGAAGACCATCACGAGCGCGCCGAGCGAGAGGACGGCATGAGTGGCGAGGGATCCGGCGTCGAAACGCCGCCGTCCGGCGGGTTTTCCGGTCTCGTCAGGCATAGTGCACCCACCTCTTCTGGAGCCGGAACTGCAGGAAGGTCAGCCCCGCGATGACGAGCATCAGCAGGAAGGCGAGCGCAGCGGCGGCGCCTTGCGCGTTCTCCACGAAGGCCCATTTGTAGAAGAGGCCAACGATCGACTGGGTGTCTCCGATCGCGGGATTCTTCTCGGCCATCATGATGTAGACGAGATCGAAGGTCTGCAGTGAATTGATCATGCAGATGATCGAGGCGAAGAAGAGGGTGGGGCTGAGCAGCGGCAGGGTGATGGTGAAGAACCTCCGCAGCGCGCCCGCCCCGTCGATCTCCGCGGCTTCGTAGTAGTCGCGCGGAATTCCCTTGATGCCCGCCATAAAGATGATCAAGTAGTAGCCGGTGGTCGACCAGACGATGACCGTGCCGATCGCGTAGACGGCCGTGGAGGGGTCGGAGACCCAGTAGTGGCGGTCCACGCCGAACCAGCTCAGGATTTCGTTGAGCAGCCCGAAGTCACCGTTGTAGAGCCAGTTCCAGACCAGGCCGACGGCGACCGGGAGGGTCACGAACGGCACGAAGTACAGGGCCCGGTAGACGGGGACGCCGCGCAGGCCGCGCCGGTTCAGGAGGGAGGCGACGACGATCGCGATCGGCAGCGCGGTGAGCCCGACGAGCGTGTAGATCAGGGTGTTGCCGAGGGCCTGCCAGACGGTGACGTCCTTGACGACGCGGACGTAGTTGTCGGTGCCGATGAACGTGTGGCCGCCGAACGCCCCGAATTCGGTGAAGCTGAAGTAGAACGTCTGCAGCAGCGGCCAGAAGTAGAAGACGGCGAAGCCGATGCCGAGCGGCGCGACGAACAGGTACGCGGCCTTCTCGTTGCGGGGCCGGGGGCGGGAGCCGGACGCGGTGACGCGGCGGTCGGCCGCTTTCGCGGCGGCCGTGGCGGGAAAGACACTCATGAGTCGCGTTCCTCCTTCAGGGCCCGGTCCATCTGCTCGCCCAGCGTGCGGGCGGCGCTCTCGATGCCGCCCTTTCCGCTGAACGCGGCGCCGAGCAGCGGGTATTGGAGGTTCTCCCAGACGGCGGTGTTCTTGGAGCTCGGATACGGAACGCCGTACTTCTGCATCTCGATGAAATGCTTGAGGTCGAATTCGGGCATCGACGTGAGCCAGGCGTCCTGCGTTCCCTCGTACGAGGAGATGGTGACGCCCGCCTCCGCCTGGATCTCGGCGGCTTCCCGGCCCGCCATGAAGTGCACGAACTTCCAGGCCGCCGCCTTTCTCCGGCTCTTGGCGGAGATCACGTTGGCGAGGCCGTGGATGATGGTGGCCCGGCGCCGGCCCTTGGGCAGCACGGCGATGCCGCCGTGGTCCTTGAGCGCGGGCACGGCGTACATCTGGCCGGCCATCGCGGACAGGTCGTAGTTCATGGCGACCTTCTCCGACCAGTAGCGCACCCGGCCGACGGACTCGGTCATCGCGCTCTGCGGCGGCGACCAGCCCCGGTCGATCATGTCGGTCAGGAAGCGCAGGCCCTCGATGGACCGGTCGTCGCCGAATCCGGAGCGGCCGTCCTCGATGACGTATCCGTCGGCGCCGCAGACGGCCGGATAGATCTTCATCTGCCGGTCCATCTCGGCGGCGAAGCCGTGCACGCGCTGGTGCGGGTCGGTGAGTTCGGCCGCCGCGTCGCGCACGTCGTCCCAGGTCCAGTCCGCGTCCGGATAGGAGATGCCCGCCTTGTCGAACAGCTGCTTGTTGTACCAGAGGCCGATGGTGTCGAAGTCCTTGGGAAGGCCGTACTGCGTGCCGCGGTAGGAGTAGAGCCTCACCAGGGCCCGCGGGTGGCGGTCGACGGGTGTGGCGTCGGCTTCGATGTGGCCGGACAGCGGTTCGAGGACACCGCTCGACGCGTACAGCTGAATGTTGACGGCGTTCATCCAGAAGACGTCAGGGGCGGTGCCGCCGCGCATCGAGGTCTTGAGGGTGGTCCAGTAACTCGCCCACGGTGTGAGCTCGATGCGCACGGAGATCCGCGGGTTCGCCTTCTCGAACGCGGCGATGATCTTCTCCATGCCCGGCACCTGCGCCGGGTCCCACATCCCGTACGAGAGCGTCGTGCGGCCCCCGCCTCCGCCGTCGGAGCCGCCGTCCCCGCCGGAGCAGGCGGTGAGCAAGGGGGCCGCGAGCGCCCCGCCGAGCAGTGTCCTTCTGCGCATCCGCGCCTTCGCCTCCCAGGAAGTCGTCGGGCGCCGCCGCGGTCCGCTCCCGTCTCCGGGCGCGCCGTCAGGACGCCGTGTCCGCGAGCAGTTCCTCCTCCACGTGGTCGAGCGCCTTGCGTACGGCGCCGATGGCCACGCCCCGCTCGCCGAGCGAGCTCAGCGCGATACGCGGGACGTGCAGGGTCAGGGGGCGCAGCCGCTCCCGGAGCAGCGGCACCAGGTGCCGGCCGACCGGGGTGGCCCCGCCGGTCAGCACGACCAGTTCCGGGTCGACGGCGAGGGAGAGCGCGGCGATGCCCGGGGCCAGCCGGTCGGCGAACTCCGCGACGGCGGCCAGGGCCCGCGGGTCGGCGGTGTCCGCGGCGCGGGCCAGCGCGGCGACCTCGGACTCGCCGTCGCGCCGGGCGCCCGGCCACCGCAGGGCCTCCTGGGCGGCGCTCAGGCCGAGCAGCGGCAGCAGGCCGAGTTCGCCGGCTCCGCCGCGGCTGCCCCGGTGCAGCCGGCCGCCGATGGTGAGGCTGCACGAGACGCGGTGCCCGGTGAGGACGCAGACGACGTCGGCGGCGAGGGTGGCGGCGCCCTGCCACCGCTCGGCGAGGACCGCGAGATTCACGTCGTTCTCGACGAGGGTGTGGCCCGGCCCGTCGTCCTCGATCAGCCGCCCGAGGTCGACACCGGACCACTCGGGCACCACGAGGGAGGTGACGACCCCGCCCCTGTCCACCACACCGGGCACACCCACGCAGCGGGCGAGCACGGTGGCGCGGTGCGGGACGTGGGCGTCGAGGAAGCTCTCCACCGCGTGGCGCAGCAGTTCGAGACGGGCGGCGCCGCCCAGTTCCGGGTCGATGTCGCGGCGATGGGCCGCGAGGACGGTGCCGCCGAGGTCGGCGAGGAGCAGCACCACCTTGTGCAGCCCTATGTCGACGCCGAGCACGTGTCCGGCCTCGGTGCGGAAGCGGAACCGGCGGGCGGGCCGCCCCGGGGCCCGTCCGCCCGGCTCGTCGGCCGCCTCGCCGACGAGCCCGCGCTCGGCGAGCTCCTCGACGGCGGCTTCGACGGTGGGCCGGGACAGGCCGGTGGCCGCGGCGAGTTCGGCGAGGGTGCGGGGGCTGCGGCGGTGCAGGGCGCGCAGCACGACGGTGGTGTTCAGCCGCCGCAGCGCCACCAGGTCGTGCCCGCGTGCCGTGTTCCGCATCAGTGCTTCACCTCATGTCCGCGCGACGGCCGCCGTGTTGACGGGCCGCGATGTCCGGCGGCCCACGGAATTGGAAAGGAGACTTGCATAACTCGCCGGGCCCGGGAACCCCTTCGACGGGACGGGTTCGGCGAAGGGCGCGCGCGGTCGCGCGGGCGGTTCCGGAACGGCTCGGTCCGCCGGTCGGCGAGCGTGGCCGGTTCGTGAAGATCCAGGTGGGGGCACGTGTGCCCGGCGGCGCCTGATGGGGCAGGATGACGTCCGCGCGGGGCCGGGGCTGCCGGCCCGGCGTGAACCGAACTCCCTGAATCGAGCAGGTATCTCAAGGTGACGTCACCTCACATGCGCCGCGTCACGGGGCAGTCGCCCCGCAGGGCGGAGTGCGTGTCCCATGCCGCGTACGCCTCCCGTCCGGCGGATCACACGTCCCGTACGGCGCGGCGCGCCGACCGTCCGACGCGACGCGCGTCCCGTACGACGGGAGCAAACCGATGACCCGAGCACTCACACTGCACGACTGGATAGCCGCCGGAATCGCGGTGGCCGCGGGCGTCCTCGCCGGGCTGCTGCTCCGCGCCCTGCTGCGCTGGCTGGGCGAGCGGGCCAGCCGCACCCGGTGGAGCGGCGACGACGTCATCGTCGACGCCCTGCGCACCCTCGTCCCCTGCGCGGCCATCACGGCCGGCCTCGCCGCCGCGGCGGGCGCGCTGCCGCTCGCCCCGCGCACCGGACGCAACGTCACCATGACGTTGACCGCGCTCCTCATCATCGCGGGCACGCTCACCGCGGCACGGATTGTCACCGGCCTGGTCAGGGCCGTGGCGCAGTCCCGCTCGGGGGTGGCGGGGTCGGCCACCATCTTCGTGAACATCACGCGGGTCGTGGTGCTCGCGATGGGCTTCCTGATCGTGCTGCAGACCCTCGGCGTCTCCATCGCGCCGCTGCTCACCGCGCTCGGCGTGGGCGGTCTCGCGGTGGCGCTCGCGCTGCAGGACACGCTGGCCAACCTCTTCGCCGGCGTGCACATCCTCGCGGCCAAGACCGTCCAGCCCGGCGACTACATCCAGCTCAGCAGCGGTGAGGAGGGCTATGTCGTCGACATCAACTGGCGCAACACCGTGGTCCGGCAGCTCTCCAACAACCTGGTGATCATCCCCAACGCCAAGCTGGCCGGCACCAACATGACCAACTTCAGCCGCCCCGAGCAGGAGATGTCCATCACGGTCCAGGTCGGGGTGAGCTACGACAGCGATCTCGAGCAGGTCGAGCGGGTCACGACCGAGGTCGTGGACGAGGTGATGACCGAGATCACCGGCGCCGTCCCGGACCACGAGGCGGCCATCCGCTTCCACACCTTCGGCGACTCGCGGATCAGCTTCACGGTCATCCTCGGCGTCGGGGAGTTCAGCGACCAGTACCGGATCAAGCACGAGTTCATCAAGCGCCTGCACCAGCGCTACCGCGCCGAGGGCATCCGGGTCCCGGCGCCGGCCCGCACGGTCACCGTGCAGCAGGGCGAGCTGCCGCCGCCGCTCGGCATCCCGCACCAGCGCGACGCCTCGGTCTCGCCGCGGCTGCACTGACCGTCCCGCACACCGCACACCGCTCGCGGCGGGCCCCGCCCGCGCACCGACGGCCTGCCCGGCGCGCCCGGCGTCCGCCCGCTGCGCCGAGTGGCCGACCGCTCGGTGGCGGCCCGCCGCGCCGCGTGATCCGATCGCGGGCATGGGGCACGACCACGGCCCGGCCGCGGCGACGGCGGGCGGCACGCTCAGCGGCACGTACCGCAACCGGCTGCTGTGGACCATCGGCATCAGCGGCGCGATCACGCTCCTCCAGGTCGTCGGCGCGCTGCTGTCCGGCAGCCTCGCGCTGCTCGCGGACGCCGCGCACAGCCTGACGGACGCGGTCGGCGTCTCGCTGGCCCTCGGCGCCATCACCCTCGCCCAGCGCGCGCCGACACCACGCCGCACGTTCGGGTTCTACCGGGTGGAGATCTTCTCCGCGGTCCTGAACGCGCTGCTGCTCGTCGCCATCTTCGTCTGGGTCCTGTGGTCGGCGATCGGCCGGTTCAGCGAGCCGGTGGAGGTCAAGGGCGGCCTGATGTTCGTGGTCGCGGTGGGCGGCCTGCTCGCCAACCTGGTGGGCCTGTGGCTGCTGCGGGACGCCAAGGACAAGAGCCTCAACCTGCGGGGCGCGTACCTGGAGGTGCTCGGCGACGCGCTCGGGTCGGTCGCGGTGATCGTGGGCGGCCTGGTCATCCTGCTCACCGGATGGCAGGCCGCCGACCCGATCGCCTCGATCGTCATCGGCCTGCTGATCGTGCCGCGCGCGTACGGGCTGCTGCGGGACTCCGTGCACGTCCTGCTGGAGGCGACTCCGCAGGACGTCGACCTCGGCGAGGTCCGCCGGCATCTGCTGGAGGAGCCGGGTGTCATCGCCGTGCACGATCTGCACGGCTGGACGGTCACCTCGGGGATGCCGGTGCTCACCGCCCATGTGGTGGTGACCGAGGCGGCTCTCGCGGACGGTTACGGGGAGCTGCTCGGCCGCCTCCAGCGGTGCGTCGGCGGCCACTTCGACGTGGCCCACTCGACGATCCAGCTGGAGCCCGAGGGGCACGTGGAGGACGAGGGGGCGCTGCACACCTGAGCGGGTCCCTCGGCTCGCTCGCGGCGCGCGGACCCCTCAGCCCGGCCGCGCCCCGAACGCCTCGGCCACCGCGTCCCTGACCGCCGCCGCGACCGCCTGCGCGTCGAATCACCACAACGCGGGGCGAGTTGCCTATGTTGATCCGGCGTGGCACACGCAGCGCCGCGCGACTCCCCCTCCCCCACTGTGGGCTCAACGCCCAGACACGGATGCCACGTTGAAGTCAATCCTGAGCATGAACCGCTTGAAGTACGTATCCACCGCCGGGCTCGTCGCCCTCGCCGGTCTCGCGGCCGGGGCGCTGTTCCTGGGCCCGGTCGCGGGCACCGCGGCCGCGACCCGCCCGGCCGCGCACATCGCGTCGCCGACCCCTCCGCCTCCCGCGGCCCCGAGCCCGTCGCTCACGGCGAACATCTCGGCGAGCAGCGTGCGAAGCGCGGAGGAGTTCCGCATCCACGGCGAGGCACGCGGTCTGCCCGCCGGGACCCCGGTCACCCTGCAGCAGCGGCAGGGCGCGCTGTGGGTGACGCTGCCCGCCACCGTCAACACCACGCCGCGAGGGACGTACTCGATGCGCGTCAGGCTCGCCTACCAGGGGCGCAACGCGCTGCGCATGAGTGCGGGCGAGACGCTCTCGCCCGTCGTGTACGTCACCGTCCTGCCCTGACCCACCCCCGGCGGCACCCCCGCTCCCCGCGTGCCTTCGCCCCCAGGCGGGCCGCACGATCCGCCGTCTTGCAGATCCCGCAAGAAGAGATGCCGTTTCGCCACCTGTCGGCCCAGACTCGGTCCACGGAGTCCGAAAGCGACGGACTCCCCAGGGATCGAGAGGCAGGCATCCGATGGAACAGACCGACGCGGCCACGTACTGGGACAAGGTGTACGCGGAGCGGCCCGCGCCCGACGACCCGCGGCCCAACGCCCGCCTCGTGGAGCACGTCTCCGGCCTGACCCCCGGAGACGTGCTGGACATCGGCTGCGGTGGCGGCGGGGACGCACTGTGGCTCGCGGCGCGGGGCTGGCAGGTCACCGCCGTCGATGTCTCCGACGTGGCGGCCACCCGGCTCGACCGGCTGGCCCGCGCGCGCGGCCTGGGCGACCGGATCACCGCCGCGCGGCACGACGCGCGCGCGTCGCTGCCCGGGCCCGCGTACGACCTGGTCACCGCCCACTACTTCCACACGCCCTACGAGCAGGACAGGGCGGCCGTCCTGCGCTCCGCCGCCCAGCTGCTGCGCCCGGGCGGACGGCTCCTGGTCGTCGACCACGGGTCGACCGCGCCGTGGTCGTGGAACCAGGACCCGGGCGTGCGCTTCCCGACGCCCGAGGAGGTCGCGGCCTCGCTGCGGCTCCCGCCCGCGCAGTGGGCGGTCGAGCGTGCGGACAAGGCGCGCCGCGTCGCGGTCGGCCCCGACGGGACGACCACCGCCGAGGTCGTCGACCACGTCCTGCTCATCCGCCGGAACCGGTGACGTCACACCGCTAGGAGAACGCCATGCCCACCGCCTCCCACCGATCCGACGCGCCTCCGCCGCGCACCGGGAACAGCGAGACCGAGGTCCTGCGGGGCTTCCTCGACTATCTGCGCGCCTCGGTCGCGGCGAAGGTCGACGGAGCCCCGGAACCCGACGTCCGCGCGGTCGCCGTGCCCTCGGGCACCAACCTGCTGGGGCTGCTCAACCACCTGACAGCCGTGGAAGGAGCGACGTTCCTCGGCGAGCGGGTCACCGACTGGCAGGCGACGTTCCGGGCCGACCCGCGGGACGGGGTCACCGAGGTCGTCGCCCGTTACCGGGCGACCGTGGGCCGTGCGAACGAGGTGCTCGACACCTGCGCCGACCTCGGCGCACCGCTCCCCCGGCCCGGCCGCCCGGGACCGAGCGTCCGCTGGGCGGTGACCCACCTCATCGAGGAGACCGGCCGCCACGCGGGGCACGCGGACATCCTCCGCGAGCTCATCGACGGCAGCACGGGGCGCTGAGCGGACGGACGTATGGACGTACGGCTGAGGAGCACGGGGACGGCTGAGCGAGGGGGACGGCTCAGTGGGGAGGCAGCCGAGTGAGGGGGTCTCGGACACCCATACGATCGCTGGATGGCATCCACCACTCCCACGACCGACTACCTCCGGCACGGCCCGCGCGTGGCTGTGCGCCGCATCCGCCGCGAGGACTACGAGGAGATCACCGCGCTTCGTGCGGGGAGCGCCGAGATGCTGCGCCGCTGGCTCGGCGCCCATAAGGAGTCGGTGGAGGCCTTCGAAGCCTCCCTCGCCCGGTTCGAACAGCCCACCCACGAGGGCTTCGTGGTCTGTCTGCGCGACACCGGCGCGATCGTGGGCGGCGTCAACGTCAACAACATCGTCCGCGGCTCGCTGCGGAGCGGCACGCTCGGATACACCGCCTATGCCTCGACGGCCGGCCGGGGCTATCTGACCGAAGGTGTCGGACTGGTGGTCCGGTTCGCCTTCGAGGAGCTGGAGTTGCACCGCCTGGAGGCGAACATCCAGCCGGACAACGTGGCTTCGCTGAACCTCGTGCGGCGCCTGGGGTTCCGGCGCGAGGGCCGCTCGGAGGGCTTCCAGTTCATCGGCGGGGCGTGGCGGGACCACGAACGCTGGGCCCTCACCGCCGAGATGGCAGCGGCGAAGCCGGACGGCGCCCCGCCCCGGCCTTCGTCCCGCAGCACGGCGGGCGTGCACGAGCGGTACGGGCTGACGCGGATCATCAACGCCCGGGGCACCTACACCCCGCTGGGCGTGTCACGGAGCGTGGAGTCCGTCGCGGCGGCCACCGCCGAGGCGTTGGGCGAGTTCTTCGTCATGGCGGAGCTCCAGGACGTCGCGGGCCGCACGGTCGCCGAGGCGACGGGCGCGGAGGCAGCGACGGTGGTGCACTGCACCTCCTCCGCCCTCACGCTGTCCGTCGCGGCGTCGATGACGGGCGACTGCGCCGAGCGGATCGCGGCGTTGCCGGACGCGGCCGGGCTGCCCACGCGCGTGGTGCTCCCCGCCGGGCACACGGTCGACTACGGCCACCCCCTGCTGCAGGACATCCGCCTCGCGGGCGCCGTTCCGGTCCCCACGGGTACGGAGGCCGACTGCACGGTCGCGGACCTGGAGGAGGCGCTCTCCCGGCCCGGCACGGCGTGCCTGCTCCTCGTGTCGTCGCGGCTCGTGCGGGGCGCGGACATCCCGCTCGCGGAGGCCGTCGCGGCCGCGCACCGGCACGGGGTCCCCGCCGTCGTGGATGGGGCGGCGCAGGACCTGCGCGTGGCGGAGCTGCTCGGCACCGGCGCGGATCTCGTGCTGATCAGCGGCCAGAAGTATCTGGGCGCCCCGACGGCGGGTCTCGTGATCGGCCGCGCCGGGATGGTGCGCGCGGTCCGGGCGCAGGAGAAGGGCATCGGGCGGGCGATGAAGGCGAGCAAGGAGGCCGTGTGCGGCGTGCTCGCGGCGGTGCGTGCGCGGCAGGAGACGGATCTCGGGGCCTGGCGGCGGGAGCAGGCGGAGAAGGTCGCGCGGTTCACCGCGAGGGCGGGCGCGCTGCCGGGCGTCGACGCGACGGCCGTGCCCGACCCGACGGGGCTGCCCTTTCCCCGCGCCCGGCTCCGCTTCGACCCGGCCGTGTCCGCCTCGGGCGCCGGCGCTGCGGCGGATGCGCTGCGGGCGGGCTCCCCGCCGGTCTGGCTCATGGACGACGCCCGGGACCGGGGTGAGCTCACCCTCGAACTCGTCCCGCTGACGGACGAGGAGATCGATGTCGTCGTCGACCGGCTGGGCGCCGCCGTGACGGCGGGGCGGGTTCCGCACACGGGGCCCACCGCCGTCTGACGCGGCCCCTGGAGTTCCGCTCAACTCCCGTGTTCCGTGGGGGCGTTGACGTATACCGTGGCACCGCTCCACGATGAGGAGCTCCCGCCGCTGGGGGCTCCCCCCACCCCCACGGAGGTCCTTGTGCGCACGTCCTCTTGGCTCGGCGGTCTCGCGGCGGCCGTGCTGACCCTGTCCGTCCTGCCCGCCTCCGCCGCCCGGGCGGCGGCCGAACCCTCGCCGCCGCTGGAGATCCCGACGGCCCAACTCGCCGCGGCGCTGCACTGTCAGACGGACCTCGACGACCTGCGCGAGGCGAGCGACAAGCCGACGGTCGTCTTCGTGCCGGGCACCGGCCTCAAGGGCGAGGAGAACTACGCCTGGAACTACATGGCGGAGCTCAACAAGAAGGGCTACCAGGGCTGTTGGGTGGACTCGCCGGGTCGCGGACTCAGGGACATGCAGGAGTCCGTCGAGTACGTGGTGTACGCGGCGCGCACCGTCCAGGAGCGCACCGGGCGCAAGGTCGACCTGGTCGGGCACAGTCAGGGCGGGCTCCTGACGGCGTGGGCCCTGCGGTTCTGGCCGGACCTCGCGGGCAAGGTCGACGACATGGTGACCCTGGGCGCCCCGTTCCAGGGCACCCGGCTCGCCAGTCCGTGCCGGCTGATCACCGAGGTCGCCCGCTGCCCCGCGTCGGTCCTGCAGTTCGCCCGCGACTCGAACTGGACGAAGGCGCTGAACGCCGAGGACACGCCGATGCCCGCGGGCCCGTCGTACACCACCGTCTACTCGTACGCCGACGAGTCCGTGGTCGCCGACGGGCAGGCCCCGTCGCTGCCGGGCGCCCGACGCATCGGCGTCCAGGACATCTGCCCCGGGCGGCCCTGGCCCACGCACATCGCCATGGTCGTCGACCAGGTCAGTTACGACCTGGTCGCCGACGCGGTCGAGCACGAGGGCCCGGCCGACTCCGGCCGGATCGACGGCGCGCACTGCGCGAAGCCGATCATGCCGCTCAACAGTGAGGAGGCCGTCAACGCCCTGCCCGGCCTGCTCAACTACCCCATCGAACTGCTCATCCACAGCCAGCCGTGGGCCGACGCGGAACCGCCGCTGCGCGAGTACGCGCGCTGAGCTGGTTCTTTTACCTTTCCAGCATTGCAGGGCGATGAGGGTCGTGTCGCGGCGGACGGTTTTACCCACGTCGTAGCGAAGTGTGTCTCCAGCACCGTCCTTCGAAGGCCCCGACAACGCTGGGGAGATCGCCCTCGCGGTCGGGCCGGGCGGCTCGGTGGGTCGGACACGCGTACAGCTCCTCCGGGAAGCGTGACGGTTCCTCGAACGCTTCCCGCGGCCGGCTTGACGGTAGCGTGATCGGCATGACGGCTGAGGGTGAGACGGCAGAGGGCGAAGCCCTGATCGGCGGCATGGTGAACGCGGGCGCGGTCTTCCGTCGCGGTGCCCTGGTGGAACGTCCAGCGCCGCCCACCGCGCGCGCCCTCCATGCTCATCTCCTCGCGCTCGAAGCGCATGGGTTCGACGCGGCTCCGAAGCCGGTGAGCCTCACCGCGGACGGCCGCGAGCAGCTGACCTTCATTCCCGGCGACGTCGCTCTGGCGCCGTTTCCGCGCTGGGTGATGACCGAGACCGCGCTGCGATCGGTGGGAAACCTGCTGCGGCGCCTGCACGACGCCAGCTCGGCCATCTCGGTGGACGCATGCGCCGAGTGGCCCCGATCCCTGGCCGACCCGGACGGAGGAACGATGCTGTGCCACAACGATGTATGTCCGGACAACGTCGTCTTCCGCGACGGCCGTGCCGCAGGACTGATCGATTTCGACCTGGCGGCCCCCGGCCGAGCCGTGTGGGACGTCGCCATGACCGCCCGCTACTGGGTACCCATGCTCGATCCCACGTCTGCGGAAGCTCTCTATCCCCCAGGAATGGACACCCCGACGCGCCTGCGGATCCTCGCCGACAGTTACGGCCTCTCCCCGCAGGAGCGCGCTGAACTGCCCGGCGTCATCGAACAGGCCACCGCATCCTGCCGGGCCTTCGTCGCCGACCGCGTGGCCACCGGTGACGCCGTCTACACCCAGGCGCTGAACGAGCACGGTGGTTGGCGACGTTGGGACCGCATCCAGGAATGGCTGGCGGCTCACCACGAGGTATTCACAGCTGCCCTCTCGAACTGACGGACGCGGAGGTTGCAGAACAGGCTGAGAGGGAGTGAACACTCCCGCCGAGGCAGACGCGTGCGCCCGGCGGGACCGGTCAGGCGGCGGCGTGCGGGATGATCGTCCGGTACTTGCCGCCGTCTCCCTGCCGGGGCGGCTCCTCGGCCCGTTCCACGGTGACGTTGTCGAGCTTGTTGTCGGCGAGCAGGCGGGTCAGCCCGTCGTGGGCGTTGCGCCACACGCGCTCCGCGTCGGCGCCGGGGGCCTTGACCATGCGGACCCGCAGCGTCGACGGCTCGGTCTGCTCGATCTGGAACAGCTCGACGCCGGGCATCCGGTCGAAGAGGCTGCTGAAGGCCAGCGGGGCGAGCCTGACGTCGTCGCCTCGGCCGGAGGGGAAGCTCAGGATGTCCCCGGCCCGGCCCTGCACCCGGATCGCGGGTGACGTGACGCCGCAGGGGCAGGGGTCGGGGCGGACCATGACGCTGTCGCCGAGGTCGTACCGCAGGAACGGCTGGACGCGGTTGGCGAGGTTGCTGATCAGGACGGTGTGCGAGAACTCCCCGGGCGGCGTGGGCCGCAGATCGGCGTCGACCGGTTCGAGCACGGCCCAGTCGTCGTTGACGTGGTACCAGCCCTCGACGCAGCCGTGGCTGAGGTAGGTGCACTCCGTCGCGCTGTACATCGTGCGCACCTTGGCACCGAAGGCCTGCGCGATGCGGTCGGTGTCGCTCTCGCTCATCGTCTCGCCGGCCGGTTCGACGAGCACCGGGTCGATGTGCAGCCGGCCCGCCTCCTGTTCGGCGGTGAGCAGCATGATCGTGCTGGCGTAGCCGATGATGAACGCCGGGCGGTAGTCGTTGAGTTCGGCCACCAGTTTCGCCATCGGTTCGTGCACCGACAGGGCGCGCAGCAGTTTGCTGCGCCCCCCGCCCTCCAGCGCCATCCGGGAGTAGCCGGCGAAGCCGACGTAGTGCCCCTCGGTGGCGACGAGTTGGGCGAAGCGGCCGCCGCGGGCGACGGCCCGGGCGATGCCGAGCGGGCCAAGCCAGGAGGCGAGTACCCGCGAGGAGACGGCGGACGACACGGACATGTACCGGTCGTCGAGCACGAACAGGCCGCGCCTGCCGCTGGTCCCCGAGGTGGTGGCCACCAGATAGCGGCCGAGGAAGCGCCGTCCGATCAGGTCGGGGTCGTCGGTGAAGGCACGCACCTTCTCGAAGGTGATGTCCCGGTCGGTCGGCCAGTCGTCGAAGTGGTCCATCAGCTGCTTCTTGTCGGTGACCGGCAGCAGCGTGGGGTCGTCGATCCGCTCGGGGAGGCCTCGGTAGAGCTCCCGGTAGTACGGCGACGCGGAGCGGGCGTGGGCGACCAGGTCCGCGAGCCGCTCACCTCGGCGCCGCGCTACCGCGTCAGGGCCCTGCTTGCGGACCCGGCGGAGGTCCCGCATCAGCCACGACATGCTCTCGCTCTCGCTCATCGTCTTGTGCTCCTTCGTGTGGCGGACCCGTCCGGTGGGGCCTGCCGGAGACGGCGGGGGCGTGTGCCCGAGCGCCTTCGCTATGGGTGGTGGGGGGTGACGGGCGCCCGCGGGGCCGGCGGGCCGGCTCCCGACCGACCGCTTTCCCGCAGGCGGCGCCCTTCATCCATGGCACGACGATCGCCGATGGCCCGTCGGCCAGGGCCCCTTGAACGAGGCGAGTCACCCCAAAAGGTGACAACCCCGTCCCGACGTCCACGAAGCCGGGTGGCCCGGCGGCCGCCGCTTCACACGGGACCGGATCAGGCCACGCGACTCGCGCCGACGGCCCGCCGCCCCGCCCCGCGCGGGCCGCGGTACGGCGGCGTGGCGCGTTTCGCCGACCGGCGCCGACGAGCGCGGGAGGCGCGATCAGGACCGGTCCGGAGCCGTCGACACCGCAAGAAAACAACCGGCCACAATCGGCGTCGCGCGTTATTCACACACCGGCCACGCGGGGAAAACAGATCATTTCTTCGCGATGACGTGGAGACCGAGAAGTGGTGCAGGCCAGCAGAGGCGATAAACGGTAAAACCAGGGGCGCGTAATATTCGCGCAAAGAACGGCGCCGGGGCGAGTGGAGCGAGAGTCCACGGCGGCTCCACCGGACCTCAAGGGCCTCCGCCGAGCCCATGGGCACCGTCACCCGATCCAGCCCGGACAGCAGCCCGTTGGAGGTGCCCGCCGGGCCGGGCCGCACCCTGCCGGTCGGCACGCCCGGCAGGGTGCATCGTCAAGCATTCATATTCAAATTCCCCTTAAACCAATCACTTGCGAATCGATCACGACAGAATCCGAACAGAAAGTAAAGGGAATGTCCGATTCCGCGCTGTTGCGACCTAACCGACGTTGCCCTTTAAACTTTGAGCTGCGCATGATCAGGAGCTGCTATGCGATGTGGCGACACCGTTGTCAGCGTTCCTGGCGAAGGGAAAGATCTTGTCTGCCTCCCCCACACCCGATATGTCGGACCCCTGGATACGTCGTTTCCGGCCCCGTCCCGAAGCCGCTGTCTCGCTGGTCTGCTTCCCCCACGCGGGCGGCTCGGCCACCTACTTCCACCCCCTGGCGCAGTCCCCCACGCTGCTGCCGGACACCGAAGTCCTGGCCGTGCAGTACCCCGGTCGGCAGGACCGGCGCCGCGAACGGCTCGTCGACGACATTCCGACGCTCGCCGACCTGGTCACCGAGGCGCTCGCGCCGTTCGACGCCAAACCCCTGGCCTTCTTCGGCCACAGCATGGGCGCCGTCCTCGCCTACGAGGTCGCGCAGCGGCTCGGTGAGCGCACGGGCGCGCCGCCCTGCCACCTGTTCGTGTCGGGGCGCCGCGCCCCCTCCCGGTTCCGGCCGGGCACCGTCCACCTCCTCAACGACCGCGATCTGGCGGCCGAGCTGCGCCGCGCCGGCGGCACGGACCCGATGTTCCTGAACGACCCCGAACTGCTCGCGGACATCCTCCCGGTCGTCCGCAACGACTACCGCGCGGTCGAGCTGTACCGGTGGAAACCGGCGCCGCCCCTCGACTGCCCCATCACCGCGCTGGTCGGCGACCGGGACACGCAGGCCCCGCAGGACGACGCGGCGGCCTGGCGGGAACACACCACGGGCCCCTTCGACCTCAAGGTCTTCTCCGGGGGTCACTTCTACCTCAACTCCCATCAGCGGGGCGTCTCGGAGGTCATCGCCGGCTCCCTGGCGGACCGTACGCGCCGGCCCGCGGCGGCGCGGACGGCAGGGGGGACGGCCCGATGAGGTACGAGATGCTGGGCCCGCTCCGCATCAGGAACGGCAACACGTACTGCACCATCAACGCGCAGAAGGTCGAAGTCGTCCTCACCGTGCTGCTCATCCGGGCCGACCAACTGGTCTCCCTGGAGCAGCTGATGCGGGAGATCTGGGGCGAGGACCTGCCCCGGCGGGCCACCGCGGGACTCCATGTGTACATCTCCCAGCTCCGCAAGTTCCTCAAGGCACCCGGCTCGACCGGCAACCCGGTCGAGACCCGCGCGCCGGGGTACGTGCTGCGCAAGGGCGACGACCGGATCGACGCCCAGGTCTTCCCCGAACTGGTGGACACGGGGCGCTCGTTGCTCAGGGAGCAGCGGTACGACGAGGCGGCCTCCTGCTTCGGGCAGGCCCTCGCGCTGTGGCGCGGGCCGATCCTCGGACAGGGCGGGAACGGGACCCTCGCCAACGGCCCGATCGTGGACGGGTTCTCCACCTGGCTGAACGAGATCCGCCTGGAGTGCCAGGAAATGCTCGTCGAGTGTCAGCTTCAGCTCGGCAGGCACCGGGAGGCGGTCGGCATGCTGTACGCCCTCACCGCGGAGAACCCGATGTGCGAGGCGTTCTACCGCCAGCTCATGCTGGCGCTCTACCGCTCCGAGCGGCAGGCGGACGCGCTCAAGGTGTACCAGTCCGTCCGCAAGACGCTCAACGACGAACTGGGCCTCGAACCGGGGCGCCCGCTCCAGGATCTGCAGCGGGCCATCCTCTCCGGTGACACGCATCTGATGGCCCCGCCCCTGGCGATGTCCGGCCGCTGACCGGCCCGCCGGCCCGTCGCACGGCGTGCGCGCACGGAGGAGGCGTACGTCTGCGACCGGCCCGGGAGGACCGGCGCGTCAGAAGGCGCAGTGCAGGTGCTTGATGCCCTCGATGAAGCTGGAGTCGAGGCGACGCGGCTGCCCCACGGCGTGGATCCGGGGCAGCGCGGCGAGCAGCTCCCGGTACAGGGCGGTGATCTCCATCCGGGCGAGGTGCGCGCCGAGACAGACGTGCGGGCCCACCGCGCCGAACGTGACGTGCGTGTTCGCACCCCGCGTGATGTCGAAGCGGTACGGGTCGGGGAAGACGTTCTCGTCGCGGTTGCCGGACCAGTAGAACAGGAAGATCCGGTCGCCCCTGCGGAACCGGTGGCCGTTCATGTCGCAGTCACGGGTGGCGACCCGGCGCATCCAGTTGATGGGCGTGGAGACCCGGAGGATCTCCTCGACGGCGTCCTTCGCGTACCGGTCGAAGTCCGACACGAGCAGCTGCTTCTGCTCGGGGTGCTCGGTCAACAGCACCAGGGCGTGCGAGATGGCGTTGCGGGTGGTCTCCATCCCGGCGATGACGAGCAGGATGAAGAAGGAGACCAGCTCCTGGCGGGTCAACTGCTCGCCGTCCGACTGGACTTGCACCAGCTTGGTGATCAGGTCGTCGCCGGGTGAGGCCAGCCGCTCCTCGCGGAGACCGGCGATGTAGTCGCCGAGCTCCCGTGACGCCTCGATCACCGCACGCTCGGAGTCGGCCCGGTCGGGCACGTAGTCCGGGTCGAGAGGGCCGACGATCGTGTTGGACCGCTCGAAGAGGAAGTCGTAGTCCTTCTCGGGGATCCCCATCATGTCGCTGAGCACCGCGATCGGCATCTCCGCGGCGACGGGCCTGATGAAGTCCCCGGGCCCGCGCTCGACGAGTTCGGCGATGATGCGCCGCGCCGTGCGGGTCGCCACGGCCTCGAACTCCGGCACCATGTTGCGGCCGAAGGAGCGCGAGACGATCCGGCGCAGCCGGGAGTGCTCGGGATTGTCCATGTTGATCATCGACCCGTAGTACTCGTCCAGCTCGGGCGGCAGACCGATGATGGTGGTCGCGCCGTTCGAGGAGAAGTCCTGCGGCCGGCGGCTCACCTCCGCGATGTCCGCGTACTTGACCAGCGCGTGGTAGCCGAACGTCCAGGGCACGCCCGGCATGTTCTGCCGGATGAACGCCGGCTGCGGCAGCGCGCGCAACTCCTCGAACAGCGCCACGCGCTCCTCGTGCGACCGCGCCCAGAACGACGGGTCGACCAGGTCCGGGAGTGTGGCGGCCGGCTGGTTGTTCGTGATGGACACGATGCCTCGCTTCGCGTGATCGGAGCGTGACGACGTCCCGCTTCGCGTGATCAGAGCGTGACGACCTGACACCGGCTCACCTTTGCAGGCATCGCTTAAGCGTCCCTAAGAAGCCTCTCCTCCGCCCACCCGTACCCCGTGACCAGCACGGACGGGCGCGGAACGGCGTCGGACGCGGCCGGATGTGCGGCGTACACAGCCGAGTATTAGGAGGGCTTTAGCGCTGTCGAGGAGTCTGCGGACCGGCGGGGCCCCGCCTGCCCGATGCACTCGCCGACCCCGCGGCCGTCCGGCCATCGGGTCAGGGGCCCGGCCGTTCTCGCGGAGAGGAGCGGTTGTCACCGGGATGGCGCACAACGAAGAGAAGCTTCTTGAGTATCTCAAGCGGGTCACAGCGGACCTGCGTCAGACGGAACGCCGACTGCAGGACGTCGAGTCGGCGGGCCACGAGCCGATCGCGGTCGTCGGCATGGCCTGCCGGTTGCCGGGCGGGGTCCGGTCTCCCGAGGAGTTCTGGGAGCTGATCTCCGCGGGCGGCGACGCCGTCGCCCCGCTGCCCGGCAACCGCAACTGGGACCTCGACGCGCTCTACGACCCGGATCCCGAGAGCACCGGCACCAGTTACGTCCGCGAGGGCGGTTTCGTCTACGACGCGGGCGACTTCGACCCGACCTTCTTCGGCATCGGCCCCAGCGAGGCGCTGGCCATGGCGCCGCAGCAGCGGCTCGCCCTGGAGACCGCGTGGGAGGCGGTCGAACGCGCCGGCATCGACCCGCTCACCCTGCGCGGGAGCGCCACGAGCACCTTCATCGGCTGCGACGGCCTCGACTACGCGCTCGGTGCCTCCGAGGTGCCCGAGGGCACCGCCGGCTATTTCACCATCGGCAACTCCGGCAGCGTCACCTCGGGCCGCGTCGCCTACACCCTGGGGCTCGAGGGCCAGGCGGTGACGGTCGACACCGCGTGCTCCTCGTCGCTCGTCTCCCTCCATCTCGCGGCCCAGGCCCTGCGCGCGCAGGAGTGCTCGCTGGCCCTGGCGGGCGGCACGTACGTGATGTCGTCATCGGCTCCGCTGATCGGCTTCAGCGAACTGCGCGGCCTCGCGCCCGACGGCCGTTGCAAGCCCTTCTCGGCGAACAGTGACGGCATGGGGATGGCCGAGGGCACCGGGGTGGTGCTCCTGGAGCGGCTCTCCGACGCGCGCCGCAACGGGCGCGAGATCCTCGCGGTGATCCGGGGTTCCGCCGTGAACCAGGACGGCGCGAGCAACGGCCTGACCGCGCCCAACGGCCCCGCCCAGGAGCGGGTCATCCGCGCCGCCCTCGCCAACGCCCGCCTCACCGCCGAGGACGTCGACGTCGTGGAGGCGCACGGCACGGGCACCACGCTGGGCGACCCGATCGAGGCCGGCGCCCTCATCGCCGCCTACGGACAACAGCGGCCGGAAGACCGCCCCCTGTGGGTCGGCGCGGTGAAGTCCAACATCGGTCACACGCAGATCGCCGCGGGCGTCGCGGGCGTCATCAAGATGGTGCTGGCCCTGCGGAACGACCTGCTGCCCGCCATCCTGCACGTCGACGAGCCGTCCCCGCACGTGGAGTGGGACGGCAGCGGGCTGCGCCTGCTCACCGAGGCGGTGAAGTGGCCGCGCGGCGAACGCCCGCGACGGGCGGGGGTCTCGTCGTTCGGCTTCTCGGGAACGAACGCGCACCTGATCCTGGAGGAGGCGCCGCCGGAGACACCTGCCTCGACCACTGCTTCTGCTTCTGCTTCTGCTTCTGATCCAACCGCTGTCCGTGAGGCGGCGGGTGCCGTCGTGGGTGGAGTGATTCCGTGGGTGGTGTCCGGGCGCTCGGCGGACGCGCTGCGTGCACAGGCCCGGAAGCTGGCCGCGTTCACGGCGCGGGACGAGGATGCCTCGGCATCGGAGGTCGGGTGGTCGTTGGCCACGACGCGGTCGGTGTTCGAACACCGGGCCGTGGTGGTCGGGCGTGACCGTGAGGCGCTGACGGCGGGGCTCGGTGCGTTGGCGTCGGGTGAGGTGTCGGCGGACGTCGCCGTGGGTGCGGCCACGTCCGGGGGCGCCGGTGGTGCCGGGCCGGTGTTGGTGTTCCCGGGGCAGGGGTCGCAGTGGGTGGGGATGGGTGCCCAACTCCTGGATGAGTCGCCGGTGTTCGCGTCCCGGATCGCGGAGTGCGAGCAGGCCCTTTCGGCGTACGTGGACTGGTCCCTTACGGGCGTGTTGCGTGGGGACGGGAGTGAGCTGTCCCGCGTTGAGGTCGTGCAGCCGGTGTTGTGGGCGGTGATGGTGTCGCTGGCCGCTGTGTGGGCGGACTGCGGGGTCGTACCCGCTGCTGTGGTGGGGCATTCGCAGGGTGAGATGGCCGCCGCGTGCGTCGCTGGTGCGTTGTCGTTGGAGGATGCGGCGCGGATCGTCGCCGTACGCAGTGACGCCCTGCGGCAATTGCAGGGGCACGGGGACATGGCGTCCCTGGGTACGAGTGCCGAGCGGGCCGCCGAGCTGATCGGCGACCGGCCAGGCGTATGCGTCGCCGCCGTCAACGGGCCGTCCTCTACGGTCATTTCGGGTCCGCCCGAGCATGTGGCCGCCGTCGTTGCGGAGGCCGAGGCGCAAGGGTTGCGAGCGCGTGTCATCGATGTGGGTTACGCCTCCCACGGCCCCCAGATCGACGCACTCCACGATCTGCTCACCGAGCGCTTGGCGGACATCGCACCGACCCGCACCGACACGGCCTTCTACTCCACGGTGACCGCCGAACGCCTCGACGACACCACCGCCCTGGACACCGAGTACTGGGTCACCAACCTCCGCCAACCCGTCCGCTTCGCCGACACCATCGAAGCCCTCCTCGCCGACGGCTACCGCCTCTTCATCGAAGCCAGCCCCCACCCCGTCCTCAACCTCGGCATGGAAGAGACCATCGAACGGGCCGACCTGCCCGCCACCGTCGTCCCCACCCTCCGACGCGACCACGGCGACGCCACCCAACTCGCCCGCGCCGCAGCCCACGCCTTCACCGCCGGAGCCGACGTCGACTGGCGGCGCTGGTTCCCGGCCGACCCCGCCCCCCGTACCGTCGACCTCCCCACCTACGCCTTCCAGCGCCAGCACTACTGGCTCGACCGAGCCGCGGCTCCCGTGGCCGCCGGCGGTGAGCAGGGGGCCGCCGAGTCCCAGTTGTGGCAGGCCGTCGAGGAGCTCGATCTCGGACTGCTGGCCGCGACGTTGGGCTCGGAGGAGGGCAGCGAGGAGGCGGTCCGGGCGTTGGAGCCCGCGCTGCCGGTGCTCCAGGGCTGGCGTCGGCGCCATCGGGACCAAGCGACCATCGATTCCTGGCGGTATCGCGTCACGTGGAAGCATCAACCCGATGCCCCGGCGGCTGAACTGGGAGGCCGGTGGCTGCTGTTCGTCCCCTCTGGGCACGTCGAGCACCCGGCCGTGCGGGCCGCCGCCGAGGCGCTCACCGCGCACGGGGCGGACGACGTACGGCTGCACGCGGTCGAGACCCACCGGGTCCGGCGTGACGACCTGGCCGCGGTGGACACCGACGGGCTCGCCGGCATCGTCAACCTCCTGGCCCTGGACGAGGAGCCGCTCCCCGAGCACCCCGCCGTGCCCGCGGGGCTCGCCGCGACCACCACGCTGATCCAGGCCCTCGGCGACAACGGCACGAGCGCGCCCCTGCACACGGTCACCCAGGGCGCCGTCTCCACCAGCGCCACCGACCCGCTCACTCACCCGTTGCAGGCCCACGTCTGGGGGCTCGGGCGCGTGGCCGCCCTCGAACATCCCCGCCTGTGGGCCGGGCTCATCGACCTCCCGGCGCGCGTCGACCCCCACATCCAGGCACGTCTCGCCGTCGCGCTCCTTCCCCGGGACGAGGACCAGACCGCGATCCGCCCCACCGGCGTCCACACGCGGCGGTTCACCCACGCCCCCACCTCCCCCGGGACCCACCGGGCCGAGCCGGCCTGGCGGCCCGCGGGGACCACCCTCATCACGGGCGGCACCGGCGGCATCGGCGCGGTCCTCGCCCGCTGGCTCGCCCACCGCGGCGCACCCCACCTGCACCTCACCAGCCGCCGCGGGCCCGACGCCCCCAGCGCCGCGGAGCTCGCCACCGAACTCACCGGGCTCGGCACCACCGTGACCGTGACCGCCTGCGACGTCAGCGACGCCGACCAAGTGCGCCGCCTCGTCGACGACACGCCCGACGAGCATCCCCTGACCGCCGTCATCCACGCGGCGGGGATCACCGACCTGACGTCGATCGCCGATCTGACGGCGGCGCGCCTGGGCGAGGTCCTCGGCTCCAAGTCCGGCGCGGCCTGGACCCTGCACGAGGCGACGCGCGGGATGGATCTCTCGGCGTTCGTGATGTTCTCCTCCGGCGCCGGTGTCTGGGGCAGCGGCCAGCAGGGCGCCTACGGAGCCGCCAACCACTACCTCGACGCGCTCGCCGAACACCGCCGCTCCCAAGGGCTGCCCGCCACCACCGTCGCCTGGGGGCCCTGGGCCGAGGCCGGCATGTCCGCGGACCCGGAGTCGCTGACGTACTTCAAGCGCTTCGGTCTGCTCCCGATCGTCCCGGAGCTGTGCGTCAAAGCACTGCACCAGGCGGTGGACGCGGGTGACACGACGCTGACCGTCGCGAACTTCGACTGGACGCGGTTCACGCCGACGTTCACCGCGCAGCGGCCGAGTCCCTTCCTCGACGACATCCCGGAGAACCGGCGGGAGGCCGAGCAGACCGGTTCCGCCGCGGAGACCAGCGCGTTCCGCGCGGAGCTCGCGAAGACTCCCGCGGCCCAGCGGCTCGGCTTCCTCGTCCAACACGTACGGACGTACGCCGCCGCGACGCTCGGCCGCACGGTCGAGGACATCCCCGCCGCGAAGCCGTTCCAGGAGCTCGGCTTCGACTCGCTCACCGCGGTCCAGCTGCGCAACCAGCTCAACACCACGACCGGGCTCACCCTGCCGGCCACCGTGATCTTCGACCATCCGACGTCCGAGGCGCTCGCCGCGCACCTGCGCGGGCAGCTCGGCGACGACGGCGGGACCGCGGGCGAGGGCACCGTGCTCGCCGCGCTCGACAAGTGGGACGCGACGTACGGCACGGCCGAGGTCGACGAGGCCGCGCGCCGGCGGATCGTGGGCCGGCTGCAGGTGCTGGTCTCGAAGTGGAGCCCGGCGCGGGAAGACCCGGAAGGAGGCGACTCCGCCCATGCCGATCTGGAGGCGGCCAGCGCGGACGACATCTTCGACCTGATCTCCAGCGAGTTCGGGAAGTCCTGACCGAAGTCCCGAACCCCGCCCACCACTCGCCGTCCCTGTTCCCCACCGTGTTCCCCCCCACCGTCCTCTCCGCGCCCCCACCCGTACGTCCCCGATCACCACGTAGCGCCAAGGAGCCTGGGTCAGATGTCGAACGAGGAGAAGCTTCTCGATCACCTCAAGTGGGTCACCGCGGAGCTGCGCGAGGCCCGCCAAAAGCTCCGCGACAAGGAGTCGGCCGAACCGGTCGCGATCGTGGGCATGGCCTGCCGCTATCCCGGCGGCACGCGCTCCGCCGAGGATCTGTGGCGGCTGGTGCGCGACGAGGGCGACGCGGTCTCCGCGTTCCCCGACGACCGGGGTTGGGACCTGGAGTCGCTCTACCACCCCGACCCGGAACACCCCGGCACCAGCTATGTGCGGGACGGCGCCTTCCTGTACGACGCGGGCGACTTCGACGCCGACTTCTTCGGCATCAGCCCGCGCGAGGCCGTCGCGATGGACCCCCAGCAACGGCTGCTCCTGGAGACCGCCTGGGAGGCCATCGAGCACGCGGGCCTCAACCCGCAGGCGCTGAAGGGCAGCGACACCGGCGTCTTCACCGGCGTGAGCGCCCACGACTACCTGACGCTGATCAGCCAGACGGCCAGCGAGGTGGAGGGGTACATCGGCACCGGCAACCTCGGCAGCGTGGTGTCCGGCCGGATCTCCTACACGCTGGGGCTCGAGGGCCCGGCGGTGACCGTCGACACGGCGTGCTCGTCCTCCCTGGTGGCCATCCATTTGGCGGCGCAGGCGCTGCGCCAGGGCGAGTGCTCCCTCGCGCTGGCCGGCGGCTCGACCGTCATGGCGACGCCCGGCTCGTTCACCGAGTTCTCGCGGCAGCGCGGACTGGCGCCCGACGGGCGGTGCAAGCCGTTCGCGGCCGCCGCCGACGGCACCGGCTGGGGCGAGGGCGCGGGCGTGGTGGCACTCGAACTGCTCTCCGAGGCGCGCCGCCGCGGCCACCAGGTCCTCGCGGTGGTGCGGGGCTCGGCGATCAACCAGGACGGTACGAGCAACGGTCTCGCCGCCCCCAACGGCCCCTCGCAGGAGCGGGTGATCCGCGCCGCGCTGGCCAACGCGCGCCTGTCGCCCGAGGACATCGACGCGGTGGAGGCCCACGGCACGGGCACCACGCTCGGCGACCCCATCGAGGCACAGGCCCTGCTCGCCACGTACGGCCAAGGGCGCCCGGCGGAACGGCCGTTGTGGCTCGGCTCCGTCAAGTCGAACATCGGCCACACACAGGCCGCCGCGGGTGTCGCCGGTGTCATCAAGATGGTCATGGCGCTGCGCAACGAGCGGCTGCCCGCCTCCCTCCACATCGACGCGCCCTCCCCGCATGTGTCGTGGGAGCAGGGCGGCGTGCGGCTGCTCGCCGAGTCGGTCCCCTGGCCGGCGGAGCGGACCCGGCGTGCGGGCATCTCGGCCTTCGGCATCTCCGGCACGAACGCGCATCTGATCCTGGAGGAGGCGCCCGAGGACACACCGGAGTCCGCCGCGGACGAGTCCGCTCCGACGCCCGGCGCGGTGCCGTCATCGGACGGGATGGTGCCGTGGGTGGTCTCCGGGCGGACCGGTGAGGCCCTGCGCGAACAGGCGCGGCGGCTGGGCGTGTACGCGGCCGGGGACACGGGGACAAGGGACACGGGTGCCTCGCCCGTGGAGGTCGGCTGGTCGCTGACCACGACACGGCCCCTGTTCGCGCACCGGGCGGTGGTCGTGGGACACGCTCCCGTCAACACCGCCGCCGGTCTCAGCGCGTTGGCGTCGGGTGAGGCGTCGGCGGATGTGGTGTCCGGTGTGGCCGGTGATGTGGGTCCTGGGCCGGTGTTGGTGTTCCCGGGTCAGGGGTCGCAGTGGGTGGGCATGGGTGCCCAACTCCTGGACGAGTCGCCGGTGTTCGCGGCACGGATCGCGGAGTGTGAACAGGCGCTGTCGGCTTACGTGGACTGGTCGTTGACCGATGTGTTGCGTGGGGACGGGAGTGAGCTGTCTCGCGTTGAGGTCGTGCAGCCGGTGTTGTGGGCGGTGATGGTGTCGCTGGCTGCTGTGTGGGCGGACTGCGGGGTTGTTCCGGCTGCTGTGGTGGGGCATTCGCAGGGTGAGATGGCCGCCGCGTGTGTGGCGGGTGCGTTGTCGTTGGAGGATGCGGCGCGGATCGTTGCCGTACGCAGTGACGCCCTGCGGCAACTGCAGGGGCACGGCGACATGGCCTCCCTGGGGACGGGCCCTGAGCAGGCTGCCGAGCTGATCGGCGACCGGCCGGGCGTGTGCGTCGCCGCCGTCAACGGGCCCTCTTCTACCGTCATTTCGGGTCCGCCCGAGCATGTCGCCGCCGTCGTTGCGGAGGCC
The DNA here is from genome assembly GCF_055592445.1 of Streptomyces sp. NPDC041122. Taxonomy (NCBI): domain Bacteria; kingdom Bacillati; phylum Actinomycetota; class Actinomycetes; order Kitasatosporales; family Streptomycetaceae; genus Streptomyces; species Streptomyces sp. NPDC041122. The sequence continues at coordinate 231,096 of NZ_JBVIYQ010000012.1, forward strand.
GAGGCGCAAGGGTTGCGAGCGCGTGTCATCGATGTGGGCTACGCCTCCCACGGCCCCCAGATCGACGAGCTCCACGACCTGCTCACCGACCGGCTCTCCGACATCCGGCCCTCCTCCACGGACGTGGCGTTCTACTCCACGGTGACCGCCGAACGCCTCGGCGACACCACCGTCCTCGACACCGAGTACTGGGTCACCAACCTCCGCCAACCCGTCCGCTTCGCCGACACCATCGAAGCCCTCCTCGCCGACGGATACCGCCTCTTCATCGAAGCCAGCCCCCACCCCGTCCTCAACCTCGGCATCCAGGAGACGTTCGAGGCCGCGGGCGTCAACGCGATGACCGTCCCCACCCTGCGCCGCGACCAGGGAGGCCGTGCCCAGCTCACGCACGCCGCCGCCCAGGCGTTCGTGGCCGGAGCGGACGTCGACTGGCGGCGCTGGTTCCCGGCCGACCCCGCCCCCCGTACCGTCGGCCTCCCCACCTACGCCTTCCAGCACAAGCACTACTGGGTGGAGCCGCCCGCGGCGGGCGTCCCCGCGGGTGCCGGGCACGATCCGGTCGAGGCGCGGGTGTGGCAGGCCATCGAGGACCTGGACATCGACGCCCTCGTCGACAGCCTGGGCGTCCAGGGGCAGGCCGAGACCGTGGAGGTGCTGGAGCCCGCGCTGCCCGTCCTCTCCGCCTGGCGACGGCGCCACCGCCGGCAGACCACCGTCGACTCCTGGCGCTATCACGTCACGTGGAAGCACCGGCCCGACGGCGCCGCACCCGACCTCAGCGGCACCTGGCTGCTCCTGGTGCCCGCCGCGCACGCCGACCACCCCGTGGTCCGGGCCACCGCGCAGACGCTCGGCGCACACGGCGGCGAGGTGCGCCAGCATGTCGTCGACACGGGCGCGGTGGAGCGCGCGGGTCTCGCGCAGGAGCTGCGGTCCCTGACGGACGGAGGCGCCCGCGCCGGGATCGTCAACCTGCTCGCGCTGGACGAGGAGCCGCATCCCGGGCATCCGGCCGTGCCCGCCGGGCTCGCCGCGACCACCGCCCTCGTCCAGGCCCTGGGCGACCTCGCCGCCGACGGCAACAGCACTCCTGCCGTACGGACCCTCACCCAGGGCGCCGTCTCCACGACCGCCGCCGACGCCCTCACCCACCCGGTGCAGGCCCAGGTCTGGGGCCTCGGGCGCGTCGCCGCGCTGGAGTACCCGCAGTTGTGGGCCGGTCTCATCGATCTCCCGGGGCGCATCGACCACCAGACGCTCACCCGTCTCGCCGCGGCCCTGGCGTTCCGGGACGAGGACCAGGTGGCCGTCCGCCCGGGCGGCGTCCAGGCCCGTCGCCTCGCCCACGCGCCGGCCCGCATGCACGACAGCGGCGTACGGTGGCGGCCCGCGGGGACCACCCTCATCACGGGCGGCACCGGCGGCATCGGCGCGGTCCTCGCCCGCTGGCTCGCCCGGGAGGGCGCCCCGCATCTGCTGCTGACCAGCCGGCGCGGACCCGACGCGCCCGGCGCCGATGAACTCCGCGCAGAACTGGCCCGGTCGGGCGCGGCCGTCACCATCGTCTCGTGCGACGTCGGCGACCGCGAGCAGGTGCGGGGCCTCATCGAGGGCGTACCGGAGGAGCATCCGCTGACGGCCGTGATCCACGCGGCGGGCGTGCCGAACTACATCGGGCTCGGAGACGTGTCGGGCGCGGAGCTGGACGAGGTGCTCCGGCCCAAGGCGCTCGCCGCGCGGCACCTGCACGAGCTGACGCGCGGATCGGATCTCTCGGCGTTCGTGATGTTCTCCTCCGGCGCCGGTGTGTGGGGCAGCGGCCAGCAGGGCGCCTATGGAGCCGCCAACCACTACCTCGACGCGCTCGCCGAACACCGCCGCTCCCAGGGGCTGCCCGCCACCTCCGTCGCCTGGGGGCCCTGGGCCGAGGCCGGCATGGCCTCCGACCAGGCCGCGTTGTCGTTCTTCAGCCGGTTCGGCCTGCACCCGCTGAGCCCGGAGCTGTGCGTGACGGCGCTGCAGCAGGCGCTCGACGCGGGCGAGACAACGCTGACCGTGGCGAACTTCGACTGGGCGCAGTTCACGTCGACGTTCACCGCGCAGCGGCCGAGCCCGCTCCTCGCCGACCTGCCCGAGAACCGCAGGACGAGCGCGCCCACGGCAGCCGACGAGGAGTCCGGGGAGGCGTCCTCGCTCCAGCAGGAGCTCACCGAGGCGAAGCCCGCGCAGCAGCGGCAGTTGATCCTTCAGCACGTACGCGCACAGGCCGCGGCCACGCTCGGGCACGCGGACGTCGACGCCGTACCCTCGACGCAGCCCTTCCAGGAGCTGGGCTTCGACTCGCTGACCGCGGTGGAGCTGCGCAACCGGCTCAACAAGAGCACCGGCCTGACGCTGGCCACCACCGTCGTCTTCGACCACCCCACACCCGACTCCCTCGCCGACCTCCTCCTCGCCGAACTGTCCGGCGACACCTCGGCCGCCGACGCCGCCGCCCCGGCGGCCGTTGCCGCCGCCGACGACGAGCCGATCGCGATCGTCGGCATGGCCTGCCGCTACCCGGGCGACGTCCGCTCCGCCGAGGAGCTGTGGGACCTGGTCACGGCCGGCCGTGACGCCATGGGGGACTTCCCCGACGACCGGGGCTGGGACCTGGAGACGCTGTACGACCCGGACCCGGAGAGCCGGGGCACCAGTTATGTGCGCGAGGGCGGATTCCTCTACGACGCGGGCGACTTCGACGCCGGCTTCTTCGGCATCAGCCCGCGCGAGGCCGTCGCGATGGACCCCCAGCAACGGCTGCTCCTGGAGACCGCCTGGGAGGCCATCGAACGCGCGGGCCTCGACCGGGAGACCCTCAAGGGCAGCAACGCCGGCGTGTACACGGGCCTCACGATCTTCGACTACCTGGCGCTCGTCGGGGAACGCCCCACCGAGGTCGAGGGGTACATCGGCACCGGCAACCTCGGCTGTGTCGCCTCCGGCCGTGTGTCGTACGTCCTCGGGCTCGAAGGCCCGGCGATGACCATCGACACCGGGTGTTCGTCCTCCCTGGTGGCCATCCACCAGGCGGCGCACGCGCTGCGCCAGGGCGAGTGCTCCCTCGCCCTCGCGGGCGGCGCGACGGTGATGGCCACGCCCGGCGCCTTCGTCGAGTTCTCCCTGCAGCGCGGCCTCGCCAAGGACGGGCGCTGCAAGCCGTTCGCAGCCGCCGCCGACGGCACGGGATGGGCCGAGGGAGTCGGCCTGGTCGTCCTCGAACGGCTCTCCGAGGCCCGGCGCAACGGCCACAACGTCCTTGCCGTGATCCGGGGTTCGGCCATCAACCAGGACGGTACGAGCAACGGTCTCACCGCGCCCAACGGCCAGGCGCAGCAGCGCGTGATCCGGCAGGCCCTCGCCAACGCCCGCCTCCGCGCCGAGGACGTCGACGCGATCGAGGCGCACGGCACCGGCACCATGCTGGGCGACCCCATCGAGGCCAGCGCGCTCGTCGCCACGTACGGCAAGGAGCGGCCCGCGGACCGGCCGCTGTGGCTCGGCTCGATCAAGTCGAACATCGGCCACGCCCAGGCGTCGGCGGGCGTCGCCGGAGTCATCAAGATGGTCATGGCGCTGCGCAACGAGCAGTTGCCGGCCTCGCTGCACATCGACTCCCCCACGCCGCACGTGGAGTGGGAGGGGAGCGGTGTGCGTCTCCTGTCGGAGCCGGTCGCCTGGCCGCGCGGCGAACGTCCGCGCCGCGCCGGTGTCTCGGCCTTCGGCATCTCGGGCACGAACGCGCACCTCATCCTGGAGCAGGCTCCCGACTCACCGGAGCCCGTGAGCACTCCGACGGACGACTCGCCTGCCGGCGTGGTTCCGTGGGTGCTGTCGGCGCGCGGCGAGGAGGCGCTGCGGGCACAGGCCGCGCTCCTGGCCGACCGCGCGACGGCCGACCCGCGGCTGACGTCGCCCCTCGACGTGGGCTGGTCACTGGTCAAGACCCGCTCGGTCTTCGAGGACCGGGCCGTGGTCGTGGGCGAGGACCGCGACACACTCCTCGCCGGGCTGCGGTCACTGGCGGCGGGCGAACCCTCCCCGGACGTCGTCGCGGGCACCGTCCAGGGCGCTTCCGGTGCCGGGCCGGTGTTGGTGTTCCCGGGGCAGGGGTCGCAGTGGGTGGGCATGGGCGCCCAACTCCTCGATGAGTCGCCGGTGTTCGCGTCCCGTATCGGTGAGTGTGAGCGGGCGCTGTCGGCTTACGTGGACTGGTCCCTTACGGGCGTGTTGCGTGGGGACGGGAGTGAGCTGTCTCGCGTTGAGGTCGTGCAGCCGGTGCTGTGGGCGGTGATGGTGTCGCTGGCCGCCGTGTGGGCGGACAGCGGGGTCGTACCCGCTGCTGTGGTGGGGCACTCGCAGGGTGAGATGGCCGCGGCGTGTGTGGCGGGTGCGTTGTCGCTGGAGGATGCGGCGCGGATCGTCGCCGTACGCAGTGACGCTCTGCGGCAGTTGCAGGGGCACGGAGATATGGCGTCCCTGGGTACGGGTGCCGAGCGGTCCGCTGAGCTGATCGGCGACCGGCCAGGCGTATGCGTCGCCGCCGTCAACGGGCCGTCCTCTACGGTCATTTCGGGCCCACCCGAGCATGTCGCCGCCGTCGTCGCGGAGGCGGAATCCCAAGGGCTGCGGGCCCGGGTCATCGATGTGGGCTACGCCTCCCACGGCCCCCAGATCGACGCACTCCACGACCTCCTCACCGAGCGCCTGGCGGACATCGCACCGACCCGCACCGACACGGCCTTCTACTCCACGGTGACCGCCGAACGCCTCGACGACACCACCGCCCTCGACACCGAGTACTGGGTCACCAACCTCCGCCAACCCGTCCGCTTCGCCGACACCATCGAAGCCCTCCTCGCCGACGGCTACCGCCTCTTCATCGAGGCCAGCCCCCACCCCGTCCTCAACCTCGGCATGGAAGAGACCATCGAACGGGCCGACCTGCCCGCCACCGTCGTCCCCACCCTCCGACGCGACCACGGCGACGCCACCCAGCTCGCCCGCGCCGCAGCCCACGCCTTCACCGCAGGCGCGGAGATCGACTGGACCAGCTGGTTCCCCGCCGTGCCGCTGCCTCGGGTGGTGGATCTGCCGACGTACGCCTTCCAGCGGGAGCGGTACTGGCTGGAGGGACGCAGGGGTGTCGCCGGGGATCCGGCGGGGCTCGGGCTCGCGTCCGCCGGGCATCCGCTGCTCGGCGCCGCCGTGGAACTCGCGGACGGCAGCAGCCATGTGCTGACCGGCCGGATCTCGCCGCGTGACCAGACGTGGCTGGCGGAGCACCGGGTCATGGACACCGTGCTGCTGCCCGGTTCGGCGTTCGTCGAGCTCGCCCTGCAGGCCGCCGCGCGTACGGGCTGCGAGGAGCTGGCGGAGCTGACCCTGCACACGCCGCTCACCTTCGGGGAGGAGGGCGCTGAGACCGTCGACCTTCAGGTCGCGGTCGGCGCGGTCGCCGAGGACGGCCGTCGCCCCGTGTCCGTCTACTCGCGCCCCACGAGTGAGGGCGAGGAGGCGACGTGGACCCGGCACGCGGCGGGTGTGGTCGCGCCCGCCGAACCGGACGCCGGATCGGGGGACGAACTGGGCTCCACGGCTGACGTCCCGTTCGGCGGGGCCTGGCCGCCACCCGGCGCCACCCCGGTCGGCGGGCAGGATCCGTACGACGAACTCGCCGCGCACGGCTACGACTTCGGGCCCGGGTCCCAGGGGCTCGTGAGCGCCTGGCGGCTCGGGGACGACATCTTCGCCGAGGTGGCGCTGCCCGAGACGGAGAGCGGCCGGGCCGACCGCTACCAGGTGCATCCGGTGCTCCTCGACGCCACCCTGCACGCGCTGATCCTGGACGCGGTCACCTCGTCCGCGGAGACCGGCCAGGTACTGCTGCCGTTCTCCTGGAGCGGGCTGCGGGTGCACGCGTCCGGCGCGGACCGGCTGCGGGTCCGCATCGCACGGACCGGCACCGACCAACTGGCCCTGACCGCCGTGGACAGCGGTGGCTCCCCGGCGCTGAGCTTGGAGTCGCTGACGGTGCGGCCGGTGGGCGCACATCAGATCGCCGGGTCGCGTGCGGCGGACCGCGACGCGCTCTTCGGGCTCGTATGGGCGAAGACGGCCGCCGTGGCCGACGACGGAAGCGGCGCCACGCGTCCCGCCGTGGTGGCGCCGGCCCACGAGCCGCTGGGCGCCTTGCTCGCCGGTGCGCTGTCCGATGCCCCCGTGTGGGACACGTTCGACGCGCTGCGCGCCGGTGTGGAAGCGGGCGGCGAGACTCCCGATGTCGTACTCGCCGTGTGCACCGGGCCCGAGGCGCGTCCGGGGAATGGGGCGGGCGCACGCGGTGACGGGGGCGGCACGAGTGCGGCCGGGGAGGCGCGGGCGGCCGCCGTGGCGCTGCTGTCGCTGCTGAAGGAGTGGGTCGACGACCCGGCGTTCACGGCCGGCCGCCTCGTCGTCGTCACCCGGGGCGCGGTGGCGACCAGGGCCGGCGAGGCCCTCGGCGATGTGCCGGGTGCCGCCCTGTGGGGCCTGGTGCGCAGCGCGCAGGCGGAGAACCCCGGCCGTCTCACTCTGCTCGACCTCGACGAGCTGGACGCGTCTCTCGGTGCGCTGTCCGGCGTACTCGCCTCACGCGAGCCGGAGTTGGCGCTGCGTGACGGGCAGGCGTATGTGCCGCGGCTCGTACGCGACGACATCTCGGCGCGGCTGGCGCCGCCGGTCGGGTCGGCCACGTGGCGCCTCGCCCGGGCCGGGGCGGAAGGGGCCGGTTCCGGACGGCAGTTGTCGCTCGTCGACGCTCCCGAGGCGGGGCGGGCGCTGGAGCCGCACGAGGTGCGGGTGACGCTGCGGGCCGCCGCGCCCGGTACGGGAACGCTCGGGGCGGACGCTCTGCCGGGGGCGGGCTCGGCCGCGAGTGCGGGCTCGGTCGAAGGTGCCGGCGTGGTGGTCGAGGTCGGCGGCGCGGCGGGCGCGTTGGCCGTGGGCGACCGCGTGATGGGTGTGTTCGACGCGGTCGGCCCGGTGGCCGTCGCCGATGCCGGGATGGTCATACCCGTGCCGACCGGCTGGGGTTGGGCACGGGCGGCGGGGTCGCTGGGAGCCTATGTGGCCGCGTACCACGTTCTGGCGGATGTCGTCGTGCCGCGCGGCGGGGAGTCGCTGCTGGTCGAGGAGGAGACCGGTTCCGTCGGCCGGGCCGTGCTGGGTCTCGCCGCGCACTGGCACCTCGATGTGGTCGGCGGCGGTCTGTCGGCCCGCGGATCGGGCGCCGAGCAGACGGCCGACGTGGCCGATGTGGCCATAGGGCGGCAGGACACGACGGCCACGCCCGGCGAGGGCGTCGGCGAGGAGGCCCTGGTCGTCCGGCATTCCGGGCCCCGTGCCGGTTCCGGTTCCGGTGACGCGGGCGGCGCGGGACAGCCCGTCGCCCCCGCCGGACCCGAGCGCGTACGTGAAATCCTTGCCGAACTGGCCCAGTTGGCCGACGACGGCGCCCTGGAGCCGCTCGACGTCTCGGTGTGGGACGTCCGGCAGGCGCCCGCGGCGCAGGCCGCACCCCCGTCACCCGGCACCACCGCCGTGTTCACGCTCCCCGTCCGCTTCGACCCCGACGGCACCGTCCTCATCACCGGCGGCACCGGCGCCCTCGGCGCCCTCACGGCACGTCATCTGGTGGGCCGCCACGGCGCCCGGCACCTGCTCCTGTCCAGCAGGCGCGGGGCCGACGCGCCGGGCGCCCTGGAGCTGGCGGCGGAACTCTCCGCGCTCGGCGCGCGGGTCACCTTCGCCGCCTGCGACCCGGGCGAGCGCGAGGCGGCCACCGCGCTCGTGGAGTCGGTGCCCGCGGAGCATCCGCTGACCGCCGTCTTCCACTGCGCGGGCACCGTGAGCGACGCGGTGGTGCAGAACCTCACGGCTGACCAGGTCGAGGCGGTGATGCGGGTGAAGGCGGACGCCGCGTGGCACCTGCACGAGCTGACGCGGGACGCCGACCTGTCCGCGTTCGTCCTGTACTCCTCGGTCGCCGGACTGCTCGGCGGCCCGGGCCAGGGCAGCTACACGGCCGCCAACGCCTTCCTCGACGCGCTGGCCCGCCACCGGTACGGCACCGGGCTCGCGGCCACCTCGCTGGCCTGGGGCTACTGGGATCTGGAGAGCGGGATGTCGGGCCGGCTCACCGACGCCGACCGGGCCCGCCACGCCCGCGCCGGCGTGGTCGGACTCGCCGCCGACGAGGGGCTCGCGCTGCTCGACACCGCGTGGGCCGCCGGTCTGCCCCTCCTGGCACCGGTCCGCCTGGACCTGACCCGGATGCGGCGGCAGGCCCGGAGCCACCCGGCCCCCGCGCTCCTGCGGGACCTGGTGCGCGGCACGAGCAGGAGCGGCGGCTCCGGTACGACCGGGTCGTCCGCACTCCTCAAGGCGCTGGCCCGGATGTCCGACGCGGAGCGGGAGGAGGCGCTGCTCGACCTGGTGCGTACGCACATCGCCGCCGTCCTCGGCTACGACGCGGCGACCCCGGTCAACGCGACGCAGGGGCTGCGGGAGCTCGGCTTCGACTCGCTGACGGCGGTGGAGCTGCGCAACCGGCTCTCGACCGCGACCGGCCTGAAGCTGCCCGCCACGTTCGTCTTCGACCACCCCAACCCCGCGGAGCTCGCCGCGCACCTGGGGCAGGAGCTCGCGCCCCGCGCGGCGGATCCGCTCGCCGGCGTCCTCGCGGAGTTCGAGCGGCTGGAGAGCTCGCTCCTTTCGGTCTCGTCGAAGGACGGCACCGCACGGGCCGAGCTGGCCGGGCGGCTCCGCGCCACGCTGGCCCGGCTCGACACCCCGGCGCGGCCGACGGGCGAGGCGGCGGTGGCCGCCCGCATCCAGGACGCGTCGGCCGACGAGATCTTCGCGTTCATCGACCGGGACCTCGGCAGGGACAGCGGCAACGGACAGGCAGTGGAGGGACAGCGATGAGCGAAGGGGAGCGACAACGGTGAACGAAGGGGAGGAACAGCGGTGAACGAGTTCGCCCGCAAGCAGCGCGCGCAGGAGCACAGCCGCCGGATCAACGCCGGGGACCTCGACGCGCTCGTCGAGCTGTACGCACCCGACGCCGTCCTCGAGGACCCGGTCGGCCACCCGCCGGTCACCGGCCACGCGCGGCTGCGCGCCCACTACGCGCGTCTCTTCTCCGCGCGGCTGCGGGAGGAGGCGGAACAGCCCGTCGCCGGGCAGGACGCGGCGCACGCGCTGATCCAGGTCGTCTCCGAGATGGACTACCTGCCCGTGGGCCCCTCGTACGCCGAGCGGGGCTGGCTCAAGGCCCCCGACGCCCCGGAGACGGCACGGATACGGCGTACGGCGATGCTCGTGATCCGCATGGACCCGTCCGGCCTCATCCGGCATCTGAAGTCGTACTGGGGCACATCCGATCTCACGGTCCTCGGCTGAACCGCAGGCCGAGGCCCCACCCCGCACTGGAGGTGCTATGCCCGACGAGGCCACCCGCAAGCAGATGGCCGTCGACTACGCCGAGCGGATCAACGCCGGCGACATCGAGGGCGTCCTCGACCTGTTCACGGACGACATCGTCTTCGAGGACCCCGTGGGGCGGCCGCCGATGGTGGGCAAGGACGATCTGCGCAGGCACCTCGAACTCGCCGTCTCCTGCGGTACGCACGAGGTGCCGGACCCGCCGATGACCTCGATGGACGACCGGTTCGTGGTGACGCCGACGACGGTCACCGTACAGCGCCCGCGGCCCATGACCTTCCGCATCGTCGGCATCGTCGAGCTCGACGAGAACGGTCTGGGGCGCCGGGTCCAGGCGTTCTGGGGAGTGACGGACGTGACCATGGACGAGCCCGCCGACAGCAGCCATCCCGAAGGGATCCGCGCGTGACCACCACCCGACCCGCACACGCCGTCGTACTGGGCGCCAGCATGGCAGGCACCCTGGCGGCCCACGCCCTGGCCCGGCACGTGGACACCGTCACCGTCGTCGAACGGGACGCGCTGCCCGAGGAGCCCCTGCACCGCAAGGGCGTCCCGCAGGGCCGCCACGCCCACCTGCTGTGGTCCAACGGCGCCCGACTGATCGAGGAGATGCTGCCGGGCACCACCGAGCGCCTCCTCGCGGCGGGCGCCCGCCGCCTCGGCTTTCCCGAGGACCTGGTGACGCTGACCGGGCAGGGCTGGCAACACCGCTTCCCCGCCACGCAGTTCGCGCTGGTCGCCAGCCGCCCGCTGCTCGATCTGACGGTGCGCGGGCAGGCACTCGCGGCCGGCAACATCACCGTCCGGCAGCGCACCGAGGCCGTGGAGCTGACGGGTGACGGCCGCCGGGTCACCGGTGTCGTCGTACGCGAGGTCGACGGCGGCCGGCAGGAGACCCTGGAGGCGGACCTGGTGATCGACGCCACCGGGCGCGGCTCCCGCCTCAAGCAGTGGCTGTCGGCGCTCGGCGTGCCCGCCCTGGAGGAGGACGTGGTGGATGCGGGCGTCGCCTACGCCACCCGGCTCTTCCAGGCGCCGCCCGGCGCGACGACCCGCTTCCCCGCCGTCAACATCGCGGCGGACGACCGGGTGCGCGAGCCGGGCCGCTTCGGTGTGGTCTACCCCATCGAGGGCGGCCGCTGGCTCGCGACGCTCTCCTGCACGCGCGGTGCCCAACTGCCGACCACGGAGGACGAGTTCGTACCGTTCGCCGAGAACCTCAACCACCCGGTCATCGCCCATCTCCTGCGCGACGCCGAACCGCTCACTCCCGTCTACGGTTCCCGCTCCGGAGCGAACCGCCGCCTCTATCCGGAGCGTCAGGAGCGGTGGCCCGACGGCCTGGTCGTCATCGGCGACTCGCTCACCGCGTTCAACCCGATCTACGGGCACGGCATGAGCTCGGCCGCGCGCTGTGCCGACACGATCGACCGGGAGCTCACCCGCCAACCGTGGGGTGGTCCCGGCGCCGCCCTCGCCCTGCAGAAGGCGATCGGCGCGGCGGTCGACGATCCGTGGATCCTGGCCACGACCAAGGACATCGACTACGTCAACTGCCGGGTGTCCGCGACGGATCCGCGCCTCATCGGGATGGACACCGAGCAGCGGCTGCGGTTCGCCGAGGCCATCACCGCGGCGTCGATCCGCTCACCGAAGGCGTCCGAGATCGTCACGGACGTGATGAGCCTCAACGCGCCGCAGACCGAACTGGGCTCCAACCGTTTCCTGATGGCGATGCGCGCCGACGAGCGCCTCCCGGAACTCACCGCGCCGCCGTTCCTGCCCGAGGAGTTGGACGTGGTGGGCCTCGACGCCGCGGCCATCGCGCCGGAGGCGGTGCGCTCCTGAGCGGATGCGCCCTGCGCACCGCGGTTGCGCCTTGCGCGCCGCACTGACACAGATCGTCAAGTGATCGGTTCTCTCGGGGCTGGTCGCCGCACTGTTTCTGGACGAGGGTTTCCAGGAGTCGGCAGTGCGGTGTTCCGTCGCGCGCCGCGTCCGCTGTCGCGCCGCGTGTTCGGGCGCGTCCACGAGAGAAGGAACCAACTCATGCGTGCCCTTGTGGTCGATCACGGCGAGGCGGGCCCCGTCCGGTTCGCCGATGTGGACGAGCCCGTGCCGTCCCGCTCCGAGGCGTTGGTCGAGGTGCGGCACATCGCGCTCAACTTCGGGGAGTTGAACTATCCGGACCGGTGGCCGGCCGGCGCCGTGCACGGTCACGACGCGGCCGGCGTCGTGGTGCGCGCCGCGTCCGACGGCTCGGGGCCGCCCGAGGGCACGCGTGTCGCCGTGGGCATGGCTCCCCACGCGTGGGCGGAGCGGGTGGCGGTCGCCCCCGCCTCGCTCGGCACCGTTCCCGAGGGCGTGGACCTGGCCGATGCCGCGGCGCTGGGGATCGCCGGGGTCACCGCACTGCGGGTGCTGCGCACGCGTTCGCTGCTGGCGCGCGATCTCCTGGTGACCGGCGCCAGCGGGGGCGTGGGGCACTTCGCCGTCCAGTTGGCGGCGCTGGCGGGTGCCCGGGTGACGGCGCTGGTGGGGTCGCCGGAGCGGGCGGGCGGACTGCGCGGCCTCGGGGCCGCCGCGGTGGTGACCGACCTGGCCGGGACCGGGGACCGGTTCGACCTCGTCCTGGACACGGTCGGTGGGCCACTGATGGCCCGGGCGTGGAGCGCCCTCGCCGAGGGCGGCACCCTCCATGTGGTCGGATACTCCTCGGGGCAGGAGACCACCTTCCCGTCCGGCACCTTGTTCGGCTTCGGCGCGCCCCGCAACATCACCACCTTCGGCGACATGACGCCGACCGGCGGGGAGCTGACGGACCTGCTGGGCCTGATGGCCGCGGGGAGGCTCACGGCGCCGCTCGGGCTGCGGGGCGGCTGGCGGGACGTGGACGACGCCGTCCGGGCGCTGTTCGCGAGGAAGGTGCACGGAAAGATCGTTCTCGACGTGCTCTGACGCCCGTCGACGAGAAGGGACAGCATGGACGTGCTGGCGGAGGCCCTGCGGGTCTCGGGTGCGCGAGGAGCGCTCGGGGTCGTGCTGAAGGCCGGCGGAACCTGGGGCCTGTGGCTGGAGTCCTCTCCGGCAGCGGCACTGCACGTGGTGTCCCGCGGCACGGCGTGGCTCCACGTCCCGGGCGCGAAGCCCGTGGAGCTCCGGGCGGGAGACGCCGTCCTGTTGTCGCCGGGCACCGCCCACGGGCTGGCCGCCGGGTCGAGTACGACGATGGGTCCCTGTGACCGGGAGGCGACGGACCGGGCCCTCGCCGACGGCAGCCCGGTGCGTCTGGGCTCGGGGCCGGAGCGGACGGAAGTGCTCGTCCTGCGCTACGAGCAGGACCCGGAGGTGCGGACGCCCGTACTCACCTCCCTCGCCCGGCCCCTGCACGTCACCGGCCGGGAGAACGGGCAGCTCGGAAAGACCGTCGAGCTGCTCACGGCGGAGCTCGCGCAACCGCAGATCGGCACCACCGCCGCCGTCAACAGCATCGTCGACCTGCTGCTCATCCAGTTCGTCCGCGTCTGGTTGGCGCGTAACCCGGAGCAGCGGTCCGCCTCCTGGCTGGGCGCGCTGCGTGACCCGGTGGTGCGCGAGGCGCTGGCACGCGTCCACGCCCGGCCGGAACACCCCTGGACCACCGAGTCCCTCGCGGCCGCGACGGCGGTCTCGCGGACGACGCTGTCCAGGCGATTCCGGTCCGCCCTCGGACAGACACCGGGCGCCTACGTGACGCAGTGGCGCATCGACCTGGCGTCCGTCCGGCTCCGCGACACCGACGAGCCGGTCGAGTCGGTCTCCGGGGCCGTCGGCTACGCCTCTCCGCACGCTTTCAGCCGGGCCTTCCGGCGCGCCCGGGGCATGCCTCCGGGCGAGTACCGTTCCCGACTCCGCGGGTGAGCCGGGCCGTCTGCCGCAAGCAACTCCTCGACGGCAGGCGGGCGATGCGACCACACCGGCACGGAACGCCAACGGTCAGGAACCCTTCCCGTCAGCCCAGCGACGCGCTCGCCACCCGCAGCTCGTCCAGGGCCGCCAGGACGTATCCGGCGAGTTCGCCCTCGCCGTCCCGGTCGCCGTCGGACCACTGGGCGAATCCGCGCTTGAAGGCGAGGACGCCCAGTTCGCTCGCGAGGGCCGCCGTGGCGTCGGGCAGGCCGCGGGCGACCAGGGCGGCCGTCATCGCGGCGGCGAGGCTGACGGTCTTGAGCGCGTCACGCTCCTGTAGCTCGACGCAGGACGCGATGGCCGCCTTCACGCGCGGGGCGAGCTCGCGGTTCATGGGACCCATCGCACTCGACGCGCGCTCCAGCCCGGCGGCGACCGCCTCGAGCGGGGTGGCACGGCCGGGCGCCTCGGCGATGCCCTCCGTCAGCAGCCGGCTCAGCGTCTCCTGCCCGGCCACCAGCAGCTCCCGTTTGTCGGGGAAGTGCCGGAAGAAGGTGCTCTTGGTGACCCCGGCACGCTCGGCGATCTGCGTGACCGTCGTGGCGTCGTACCCCTGCTCGGTGAAGAGGTCGACCGCGGCCACGACGAGGCGCTCACGCGCACCTGGTTCCCACCTGCCCATGGGGCCAGCATATGCGAGGGGACTCTTGTCCCGTCACCCTGGTAGCTTGCGACGGGACAAGAGTCCCATCACTTGGGGAGGATCTCCATGCGTGTCTTCGTCACCGGCGCCACCGGCCTGATCGGCTCCACCGTCGTCGCCGAACTGCTCGGCCATGGCCACACCGTCCTCGCACTCGCGCGTTCCGACGCGTCCGCGCTCGCCACCGAGGCGGCCGGCGCCGAGCCGCTCCGCGGAGCCCTCGCCGATCTGGACGTCCTGCGGGCCGGCGCCGCCCGGGCCGACGGGGTCGTCCACCTGGCGTTCGGCAATGACTTCAGCAGCCCCGAGGCCCTCGCGAAGAACGTCGACGAGGAGAGCGCCGCCCTAGCGGCGCTGGGTGAGGAACTCGTGGGCAGCGACCGCCCCTTCGTGACCGCCTCGGGTACGCCCCACACCCCGGGCCGCCTCTCCACCGAGGCCGATCCGGTGCCGACCGACGGACCGGTCGGCGGTCGCGGCCGCGCGGTCACGGCGGTCCTCGGCCTGGCCACGCGCGGGGTCCGGAGCACGGCCGTACGGCTGCCGCGCACGGTCCACAACGAGGGCACGGGCGGGTTCGCCGGCCTGCTGACCGACATCGCCCGCCGGACCGGGGTGTCCGGCCACCCGGACGACGGCACACAGCGCTGGCCGGCCGTCCACGCGCTCGACGCGGCGGTCCTCTTCCGGCTCGCCCTGGAGCGCGCGGACGCCGGTACGGTCTGGCACGCCGTGGCCGACGAGGGGGACCGGGTGCGGGACATCGCCGCGGTCATCGGCCGCCGCCTCGGCCTGCCGGTCGAGTCGGTGCCGTCATCGACGTACGGTCCGCTCGGCCCGATCTTCGCGAGCGACCAGCCGTCGTCCAGCGCCCACACCCGGCGCGCCCTCGGCTGGGAGCCGAAGCGGCCCGGCCTCCTGGCCGACCTGGAGAACATCCGTCCCTGACCCGACGACCACCTCGGCGTTCGTATGGAGGGGCGCCATGCGCTACCCCAGCATGGCCTGCAAATCGACTCGCTTGACGTCGAGTTTCCGGTAGATCCGGGTCAGGTGCTGTTCCACCGTGCTCACCGTGACGCACAGCTTGCGGGAGATCTCGCGGTTGGTGAACCCGTCGGCCGCGAGCTCCGCCACCCGCCGCTCCGCACCGCTCAGTTCGGCGTCGGAGGGGGTGGCGTCGGGTGGCGTGCCGTCGAGGGGGGTGCTGTCGAGTGGGGGCCCGCCGTCGGAGGCCGTGGCGGAGACGGGCGCGTTGTCCCACCGCCGGGACAGGAGTTGGGCCTTGCGGGCGAGCAGGCGGGCCCGTTCCGCCTCGCCCCTTTCCCGTACGGCCACGCTCTGGTCCGCGACGGCACGCGCCAGCTCGAAGGGGTCACCGCTCTCCCGGAGCGCCGCCACGGCCTCGTCCAGCAACTCGACGCGCTCAGGGGCGGGCGCGGTCGCGGCCCGCAGACGCAGGGTCATACCCCGGGTACGGCCGCCCGTCGGAGTGTTCAACGCGCGCTGAGCATCGATGAGTTGGCGAGCCAGCAGCGACTCCCCGAGGGCCAGGTACGCCTCGGCCGCGCCGAGGCGCCACGGTTCCAGCGCGGGCAGGTCGAGACCCCAGCCACTCATGCGGGTCCCGCAGGCGTAGAAGTCGCAGAGGGCGGCGTAGTGGCAGCCGGTGGCCAGGTGGTAGCGGCCGCGGGCCGCGAGGTAGTGCAGTCCGGGGCGGGTCTGGAAGACCGGCTGCGGTACGGGCCGCTCCAGGAGAGCCGCCGCCCCGTCCACGTCCCCGAGCACCGACTTCGCCTGTACGGCGGCGGCCAGCGGCAGTCCGATCGCGGCGCCCCAGCCCTTCGGGCCGAGCAGGGCGAGCGCGGTCCCGGCGTGCCGGTCAGCGGCGGCCGGGTCGCCCTGGCGCAGCTGGATGAGGGCCCGCCAGGCGTGGAACAGGGCCTGCCAGGTGGGGCTGTCGCGCTCGGCGGCCTGCGCGAGGAGCCCGTCGCACCAGGCGCCGGCCCGGTGCGGCCGGTCGTGGTAGGTCAGGGTGGCCAGGGCCGCCGACTGCACCGCGACGGTACGGGGGCCGAGCCGGTACCGGTTCAGGGCGCGCTCGGCGGCTTCGACGGCGTCCGGCCCGGCGCCGTGCAGCAGGTCGGTCAGGAGGGTGCCCGCGCCCTGCAGCTCCGGAGTGATGGCGGGCGGTGCCGAACGCTGCGCGGCGAGCACGCCGGCGCCCAGCCGCTCCTTGACGTGCCCGGGGAACAGGTACGCGCCCCACAGCCACGGGGTGTCGAGGTCCGCGGCGTTCATCGGGGGCGCGCCGCCCGGTCGCCCCGGCCCCGGTCCGGTGAGCGCCTCGATGGCGTCCAGGCCCTCCTCGACCCGCCCGTGCCAGAGGAGGTGGGTGGGGAGCGGGGGCGGGGCGAGGCCGGGGAGGCGGGGTGGGGGGAGGGCAGAGGGCGCGGGCCCTGCGGAGGGCTCGGCGGGCACGGTCGGAACCGT
Source organism: Streptomyces sp. NPDC041122 (assembly GCF_055592445.1). Classification (NCBI taxonomy): domain Bacteria; kingdom Bacillati; phylum Actinomycetota; class Actinomycetes; order Kitasatosporales; family Streptomycetaceae; genus Streptomyces; species Streptomyces sp. NPDC041122. The sequence continues at coordinate 247,711 of NZ_JBVIYQ010000012.1, forward strand.
GAGGTCGGGCAGGTGGCGGAGTACCTTCGCGGGGTCCACGCGCCACTCCGCGTCGGCGAGCGCGACGACGGTCGCGGAATGTTGGCCGGCGGTTCGGCACCGGCGCTGAGCGGCCCGCAGATAGCCGATACCGGTCTCCAACTGGTCCGCCTCCAGCGCGAGTTCGGCCGCCTCTTGGAAGACGGGTACCGCCCACGGCGTGTCCGAGCGGTCGGCGGCCACGAGGTGGGCGGCGACCTCGGTGGCCGGCGCGCCCTCCTCGTGCAGCAGGTCCGCCACCCGTCCGTGCAGGGCCCCGCGCTCCTCCGGCGGCATGCCGTCAAGGACCGCCGCCGCGAACGCCGGATGGCACAGGCGCCCCTCGTGCAGGACGTCCGCCACGGTCAACCGGTGTGTGGCGCGGGCGACGGACGCCGCGTCCACGTCCCCGTCCAGGAGCCGTCCGACCAGGGTCGGATCGGCCCGCGTCCCCAGCGCCGCGACCGCCCTGGCGACCTGGGTGGCGGGCGCCCCGTGCCGGTGGAGGAGGCCGAGCACCGCGCGGCCGTACGCCTCCCCGGCCCCGCCCGACGTCCGGTGGTCGTCGATCAGCGCGTGGACGAGGTGCGGGTGGCCCGCGGTCATCGCGTGGACGAGCGGCGTGAGGTCCTGGGCCGTCCGCTCGTCCAAGTGCCGGGCGAGTACGGCTCCCACCCCGGCCTTCGACAAGGGCTCCAGGCGGAGTACGCGGAGGTCGGGCTCGTGCGGGAAATCGCTGTCGAGCAGGGCGTTCGACGCCTTCTGCTGCGCGTACTCGGTGAACACGACGTGCAGCCGCGCCGACCGCATCCGTCGCACCACGTACAGCAGGCACCGCAGCGAGGCGGCGTCGGCGTGGTGCGCGTCGTCGACGGCGATCACGACGGGCCGCTCGCCCTCGTCGAGGAGGCCGCGCAGCACGGCGCAGAGGCCGCGCAGGGCGGGGGCGGGGAGCGGCGGCTCACCGTCGCCGGTCCCGGTGGTGGCGGTCGCGGGTTGGAGGGTCGGGTTCGGGGCCGGGGCGCCCGGGACGCCCTGGGCCAGGGTGTTCGGGGCTGGGATGCCCGTGTCGCCGAGCCACGTCAGGGCGCGGTCCGCGCTCGCGGCGGGCAGGCCGGGGCTGTGCAGCAGCTGCTCCATGACCCCCAGCGGCAGGTCGCGTTCGGCACGGCAGGCGGTGGCGGTCAGCACCAGGGCGTCGGGGCTCAGCCCGTCCGTCCAGGCACGCAGCAACGCCGTCTTTCCCGTACCGATTCCGCCGCTGAGGACCACGAGGCTGCCGTGGCCGTCGGGGCGGCGGGCGGCGGCCCCCGGGTGGGGCCCAGTGCCGGGGCGGCGGCCGGCAGCGTCACGGGCAGGGACTCCGGCACCGGCGCCTCCGTACGCGTCCCGTAGAGCGGACAGCTGCTCCGAACGTTCGACAAGGTCCACCGCTCGCCTCATTCCGTCGTCAGCTGCCGGGCCGCCAGGAGCGGGTCACCGCGTGCCCCACTCGCGGTCGATCAGCGCGAACATGTCGTCGGCGCTCGCGGTCTCCAGGTCCTCGCCCTCGTTCCCCTCGTCCGGCGTTTCCCCGTCGGCGGGAGCGGCCGCGCCGGCGGTGTCGGGCTGCTGCTTCCACAGCAGGGCCTGCAGGCGCCGGATCAGTCCCTTGCGGCGTGGATCGTCCGCGGCGAGGCCGTCGAGGGCCAGCTCCAGGTCGTCCAGGTGGGCCGCCACCGGCAGCTCCCCCGCGCCGCCGTCGGGCAGGATCCGGTCGAGCAGGTGCTCGGCGAGGGCGCGGGGCGTCGGGTAGTCGTAGACCATCGTGGCGGGCAGGCGGAGTCCGGTGGCGGCGCGCAGCCGGTTGCGCAGCTCCACGACCACCAGGGAGTCGAACCCGAGGTCCTTGAAGGCCTTTTCCGGCTCCACCTCCTGCCCAGGCTCGTACCGGAGGACGGCCGCCACTTGGTTGCGGACCACGTCCAGGAGCACGCCGGTCCGCTCTCGTACGGGCAGGGCGGCCAGTTCCCGGCGCAGCTCCGCGGCCCTCTCCGCGGTCTCGCCGCTGTCCGACGACGCGTCGAGGATCCGTACGGCCTCGGGGACCCGGTCGAGCAGGCGGGTGGGCCGGGCCAGGGTGAACAGCGGGGCGAACCGCTCCCACTCGATGTCCGCGACCAGCGTGTGCCCCTTGCCGCCGCCGAGCACGTCGTGCAACGCACTGAGCGCCAACTGCGGTTCCAGCGGCGGCAGTCCCTGGCGCCGGGACAGCCCGGCGGTATCGCGCGCCAGTTCACCGTCGTCGGGCAGGTCCCAGATCCCCCATCCGACGGAGACCGTGCGGAAGCCGTCGGCGTCCTGCCGCTGCGACAGGGCGTCGAGGTAGGCGTTGGCGGCGGCGTAGGCGGCGTGTTCCCTGCTCCCGAGGGTGGCGGCGACGGAGGAGAAGTAGAGGACGGTCTCTACGGTGCTCAGGGCGGTGTCGGTGTCGGGGTCGTGGTCCGCGTCCGTGCCTGCGTCGGCGTCGGCGTCGGTGTCGGTGTCGGTGTCGGCGCCAAGGCCTGCTTCAGCGGCCGTATTTGAGGCACCCACCGGCCGCGACACGGCACCCCCCAGCTCGCCCAGCTCAACGGCGGCGGAGGCCGTGGCTGCGAGTTCCTCGGGGGTGACCTCGGCGAGCGGGGCGAGCCGACCGGGGAGCGAGGTGTGGATGACGGTGCGTATCGCCAGGTCCGGCAGCTCGGCGAGCGCACGCGTCACCGCCGCCCGCCCGGACGGGCTTCCGGAGATCACCGTCAACTGGGTTCCGTTCCGGGCGACTTCGTCCGCGAGATCGCCGTCGCGCGGACTCGCTTCGGGGTCCGTGTCCAGGAGTACGACGTGTTCGGCACCGGACGCGGCGAGCCACCGCACCACGTGGTCCGCCAGGTGACCGACACCGCCCGTGACCAGGACGGCACCGTGCGGCCGCAGGCGGGCGCCGGTGGAGTCGGCCGAGTCCGGGTCGGCGCCGGTGGCGGCGTCGGGTACCAGGCGGCGGCCCAGGGCTCCGCCTCGCCGCAGGGCGATCTGGTCCTCACCACTGCCCCCGGACAACACCGCGTACAGCGTCCTCGCGTCGAGCGCCTCCGGGTCGCCGGGCAGATCCACCAGGCCGCCCCACAGCTCCGGGTGCTCCAGGGCCGCCACCCGTCCGAGCCCCCAGACCGGGGCCTGCGCCGGGGAGACGACCGGATCGGCGTCACCGCACGAGACCGCGCCACGAGTGGCGCACCACAGGGGGACACCGAGGTCGGCGTCGAGCAGCCCGTGCATCAGCGTCAGGGTGTCGGTCAGGCCCCGGGCGACGGCGTCGCAGACGGGGGCCTCGGTCGATGCCGGGCCACCGGAAGCTGCGGCGCCCACGGCTCCCCGCCCTTCGTCGAGCGCCAGCAGGGACAGCACCCCGCCGAGCGGCGCCCCGTCCGGGATCGCGGCCTGTTGCGCCCGGAGCAGCTCCGCCGCCTCCGCCCGGCCGCAACCCGGACGGACCTCGACGAAGGCCACCGGCGCACCCGCCTCCTCCAGCGCCCGCGCGCAGGCCTGTCGCCAGACGGGAGTCGTCGCGTCGGCGGGAGTGACGATCAGCCAGGTGCCGTCGTGTCCGCCGGCCGGCGCCCCTTCCGCACGCGCGCTCCCCGCGCCCGTGTTGGCCGCGGCCGGTCCTGGAAGTTCGATGCGCTGCCAGTCGACGCGGTACCGCCAGCCGTCGACGATCGACTTCTCGCGCCGCTCGCGCCGCCATGCGGCCAGCGCGGGGAACACCGTCTCCAGCGCCGCCCGGTGCCCGTCGTCCTTGAGGTGCAGGGTGTCGCAGAGCGTCTGGATGTCCTCGCCCTCGACGGCCGCCCAGAACCCGGCCTCCTCACCGTCCGCCTGCGAGGCGGCCACGGGCGCCGCGATGTCCGCCAGCCAGAACCGTCGTCCCTGGAAGGGGTAGGTCGGCAGGTCGACGGTGCGGGGCGCGGGGCCGGCCGGATAGTACGCGGTCCAGTCCAGGGTGGCCCCCGCCGTGCACAGACGCGCCATCGCCCGCGCGAACGCCACGTCGTCGGGCAGCGCAGGGTCGAGGGACGTGGTGACGACCGGCTCCGGGCCACTGCCACCGCCCTCGGCCTGGTCCTCCGCCGCCGCATCCAGGGTGTGCTGGGCAGCGGTTGTCAGTACGGGAGCGGGACCCAGCTCCACGAACACGCCCGCCGACTCGGCGAGTTCGGCGATGGCGGGCTGGAACAGGACCGGCTGACGCACATGCCGCGCCCAGTACTCCGGAGCCGTGACCTCCACCCCGGCCCGCTCACCCGACACATTGCTCATCAGCGGAATCGACGGCTCCCGGAACTCCACACCCCGCAACGCCTCGGTGAAGTCAGCCAGCATCGGCTCCATCAACACCGAATGAAAAGCATGACTGACCGACAACGCCTTGGTCTTACGACCCCGCTCCCGCCATGAGGCGACGACCTTCTCCACCTCTTCGGCCGGCCCCGAAATCACCGTGGAATCCGGCGTATTCACCGCCGCCACACTGACACCGGAACCCTCCAACTCGGCAGCCAGCTCCTCAGGCGTCGCCTGCACCGCACACATCGCCCCACCCTCAGGCAACGCACCCATCAAACGAGCCCGCGCACCCACCACCCGGCACGCATCCTCCAGCCCGAAAACACCCGCCACATACGCAGCCGCGATCTCCCCCACGGAATGCCCGACCACCACATCCGGCCGCACCCCCACCGAACCCCACAACCGCGCCAAACCCACCTGCAACGCAAACAACCCCGCCTGCGCCCACAACGTATGACCCAACAACTCCCCCGGACCCTCAAAAACCACCTCCCTCAACGACGGCCCAGAAGAACCCAACTCCTCGTCAAGCAGCCCACACACCTCATCAAAAGCATCAGCGAACACCGGGAACCGCTCATACAAACCGGCCCCCATCCCCACCAACTGACTCCCCTGACCACTGAACAACCAGACCACTTCCCGGCCCACTCCGCCGCCGCCTCCACGCGACGAAGACGGTTCGACCAGCGCCGCGTGAGGCTCGCCGGATGCCAAGGCCCGGAGTCCTGCCGTCAGTTCGCCGAGTCCTCCGCCGATGACGACCGCACGCCGGTCGTGCACCGCGCGCGTCTTCAGCAGCGACCAGCCGACTTCCACCGGGGAACCCGACGCGGCTGTCCCCGACAGGCATCCGGCCAAGGCCGTCGCCTGTGCTCGTAGCGCCTCGTCGCTGCGGGCCGAGATCAACCACGGCACCGCGAGGTCCGCGTCGGTGCCCCCGGTCCCGGTGCCACCCGCGGCCGGCTCCTCCGGGGCCGCCGTCGCGGGGTCGGGGGCCTGTTCCACGATCAGGTGGGCGTTGGTGCCGCTGATGCCGAAGGAGGAGACGCCCGCCCGGCGAGGGCGGTCGGACCGGGGCCACGGCACGGGGTCGGTGAGGAGCCGTACTCCCCCGCCCTCCCAGTCCACGTGCGGCGTGGGGCGGTCGATGTGCAGCGAGGGCGGCAGTTCGCCGTGGCGCATCGCCATCACCATCTTGATGACGCCTGCCACACCGGCGGCGGCCTGTGTGTGGCCGATGTTCGACTTCACGGAGCCGAGCCAGAGCGGCCGGTCGGCCGGCCGGTCCTTGCCGTACGTGGCGAGGAGCGCGTTGCCCTCGATGGGGTCACCGAGCGTCGTGCCGGTGCCGTGCGCCTCGACGGCGTCGACCGCGTCCGGGGTGACGCGAGCGTTGGTGAGGGCCTGGCGGATCACTCGTTCCTGGGCGACGTCGTTGGGGGCGGTCAGGCCGTTGCTCGCGCCGTCCTGGTTGACCGCTGATCCCCGTACGACACCGAGGATCCGGTGACCGTTGCGGCGCGCGTCGGAGAGGCGCTCCAGGAGGATCAGGCCGACGCCCTCGGAGAAGCCGGTGCCGTCGGCCGCCTCGGCGAACGGCTTGCACCGGCCGTCCGGGGCCAGGCCGCGCTGGCGGGAGAACTCCACGAACGCGGTGGGCGTGGACAGCACGGTGACGCCGCCCGCCAGGGCGAGGCCGCAGTCGCCCTGCCGCAGTGCCTGACAGGCCAGGTGGATCGCGACGAGGGACGCCGAGCACGCCGTGTCCAGGGTCACCGCCGGGCCCGCGAGCCCGAAGCTGTAGGCGATGCGACCGGAGATGACGCTGGCGAGGGTGCCCGTGGTGGCATACCCCTCGACCTCCCGCGGCACCTGCCCGCCGTGTCCACCCGTCATGTGGTCCTGGCTGGACACGCCCGCGTACACGCCGGTGGGGGTGTCCTTGAGCGTGGCCGGGTCGATGCCCGCGCGCTCGAACAGTTCCCAGGCCACTTCGAGGAGCACCCGCTGCTGCGGGTCGGCGGCCAGCGCCTCGCGCGGGTTGACGCCGAAGAAGTCGGCGTCGAAGCGGGCCGCGTCGCGCAGGAACCCGGCTTCGCGCACATAGGTCGTGCCCGGGTGGTCGGGGTCCGGGTGGTAGAGGCCGCCCAGGTCCCAGCCGCGGTCGGTGGGGAACTCCTCGATGGCGTCACCGCCCGAGGCGACCAGATCCCACAGCTGTTCGGGGGAGGCGACGCCGCCCGGGTAACGGCAGGCCATCGCGACGATGGCCACCGGTTCCCGTTGCCGCTCCTCCATGTCGCGCAGGCGCTGACGGGTCTGTCCGAGATCCGCCGTCACTCGCTTCAGATAGTGGCGGAGCTTGTCCTCCGTACCCGGCGTGTCGTGCGTACCCGGCATGTCGTCTCCACTCCTGATCAAGAAGGCAGTTCTCGGTCGATCAGTTCGAAGAGCTCGTCGTCCGAGGCGGACTCGAGGTCTCCGTTCCCGGTGTCCGCGTCGTCGGCTTCGCCGGTGCCGCGCGTGCCGTCGCCCGTAGTGCCGGTGGCGGCGTCGTCGAGGCGCCACATCAGGCTCTGCAGGCGGGCCACGAGGCGGTCGCGGGTGTCCGCGTCGTGCGCGTGTCCCGTGATGGCCGTCTCCAGGCGGTCCAGCTCGCCGAAGAGGGGCGCCGCGGGGTCGGCGCCTGCGGGGCAGAGCTGCGTCCGCAGTTCCTCGGCGATGGCCGAGGGCGTGGGGTGCCGGAAGATGAACGTGGCGGGCAGCCGCAGTCCGGTGGCGGCGGAGAGACGGTTGCGCAGTTCGACGGCGGTCAGGGAGTCGAAGCCGAGGTCCTGGAAGGCGGCGTCGGCGCGCACGGCGTCGGTGCCGGAGTGCCCGAGGACGGCCGCCGCGTGCGTCCGGACCAGGTCGAGCAGGGTGCGGTGCTGTTCGTCGGCGGTGAGCGCGGCCAGCTTGCCCGCCCAGTCGACGTCCTGCCGGACGGTCGCGGCCGTCGGGCGGCCGGAGCCGCGTCCGCCCGCGAAGCCGCGCAGGAGGGCGGGGAGGGTGGCGGCGGATTGGCCGCCGAGGACACGGGTGTTGAGGTCGGCGGCGACGAGGTGCGCGTGGCCGTGACGACGGGCGGCGTCCAGGAGGGACAGGCCGTGTTCGTGGGTCATGGCCTTGACGCCGATGCGGTTCATCCGGGCGACGTCGGTGTGGCTGAGGTTGCCGGTCATTCCGGTGGCGGTCGCTTCGGGGCCGGTCGGGGCGGGGCCGGTCGTGGCGGGGCCGGTCGTGGCGGGGCCGGTCGTGGTAGCGCTGGTTTCGGTGCTGTCCGGCGTACCGCCCGTCTGCGCCTGCGAGGCTTCCCACAGGCCCCAGCCGATGGACAGGCCCGGCAGTCCTTGGGCCTTGCGGTGCTGCATCAGTGCGTCGCAATAGGCGTTCGCTGCCGCGTAGTTGGCCTGACCGGGGCTGCCGAGAGTGGCAGCCGCCGAGGAGAAGACAGCGAAAAGACCGAGCCGCATTCCGCGGGTCGCCTCATGCAAGTGCGCGGCAGCCGACGCCTTGGCCGCCCACACCCGCGCCAGCCCTTGCGGCGTCTGCGCGGTGACCACCGCGTCCTCCAGGACACCGGCGGCATGCACGACACCCGTCAGCGGGTGGGAAGGATCGGTCTTGCCGACCAGCTCCGCCACCGACTCCGCGTCGCTGACATCCGCGGCGGCCACGGTCACTTCGGCGCCCAACCGCCGTATGTGCGCGGCCAGTTCCTTGGCCCCCGGGGCGTCCGGGCCACGGCGGCCGGCCAGCAGCAGGTGCCGCACACCCCACTCCCGCACCAGGTGCTCGGCCACGACCTGACCCAACGCGCCCGTGCCACCGGTCACCAATACCGTGCCCTCGGGATCGAGGACGGGCGGAACCTCCAACACCAGCTTGCCGGTGTGCCTCGCCTGACTCATGAACCGGAACGCCTCCCGCGCCTGGTCCAACGGCCAGGAACGCACGGGCAGGGGAGCCAGGGCTCCGGAGGCGAACCGCTCGCCGAGCTCCCGCATCATGACCTCGATGCGATCCGGCCCGGCGTCGGTGACGAGGTCGTAGACGGTGTACGTGACGCCCGGGTGCTCGGCGGTGACGTCTTCAGGGGTACGCAGGTCGGTCTTGCCCATCTCCAGGAAACGCCCGCCCTCGCCGAGCAGTCGCAGCGAGGCGTCGATGAACTCGCCTGCGAGGCTGTTGAGTACCACGTCCACGCCGCGCCCGCCGGTGGCCCGGCGGACGGTCTCCTCGAAGTCGAGGTCACGGGACGAAGCACGGTGGGCGGCATCGACACCCATCTCATTGAGCACAGCGTGCTTGGCGGGACTCGCCGTCGCGAAGACCTCCGCACCCAGATGCCGGGCGATCCGCACGGCCGCCATACCCACACCACCGGTACCGGCATGGATCAGCACCCGCTCCCCCGCCCTCAGCCCCGCCAGCTCCACCAACCCGTACCAAGCCGTGAGGTATGCGACGGGCATCCCGGCCGCCTGGCGCATGTTCCAGCCCTGCGGAACCGGCGCCACCATCCGCGTGTCCGCCACGGCCATAGGGCCGAAGGATCCGTGCAGTACGCCCATGACGTGGTCGCCGACCGAGAGGTGCGTGACGTCGGAACCGACTTCCGTCACGACGCCCGCACCCTCGCCGCCCAGGCCGACCTGGCCCGGAACCATGCCGAGGCTGACCAGGATGTCGCGGAAGTTGATGCCCGCGGCGTGGACGTCGAGGCGTACCTGGCCGGGGCCCAGGGGCTCCAGGAGCTCCGGGTAGGCGACGGGCGCCACGCTCTCCAGCGTGTCGGCGGCCCCCTTGTCCAGGCGCCAGGCGCGCGTGTCGGGGACCGTCGCCAGGACGCCACCGGCCGCACGGACGAGTCGGGGGATCAGCAAAGTGCCCTCACGCAGGGCGAGTTGGGGTTCGTCGAGTTCCTCTATGGCGTGGCGGAGCCCGGCCTGCGGCAGCTCGCCGGCCTGCGCGGTGAGGTCGGCGGTCCGGCCATCGGCGTCCAACAGGGCGAAGCGGCCCGGGTGTTCCGACTGGGCGCTGCGGACCAGGCCCCAGACGGCTGCCGCGTCGGCGTCCACGTCACCGCGATAACCGCCGGCGCTCTCGCCTGCGGGTAGCGTGGCGACGGCTCCACGCGTCACCAGGAGCAGGCGGGAGTCCGCCAGCTCCGGTTCCGCCAGGAACTCCTGCACCAGCGACAGCACCTTCTCCGCCACCGGGAGGCCGTCGCCGGGCGTGGTCTCACCGGGGGCGGTCCCACCGGCAGCGGTATCACCGGACGCGGTGTCGCCGGACGCGGTGTCGCCGGATGTGGTCTCGACGGGGACGACGACCGCCCAGGGCGCCTCGCCACCGGTCCGCACCACGTCCGCCAGCCCGGTACCGCCCGTCAGCGTGACCCACTCGCCGCCGCCTTCCGTCTCCCTGACCGAGGCGGGAAGCGGGAGCGGCGTCCATTCGACGGTGAACAGGCCCTCGTCGCGGACCCGTTCAGTGCGCAGCTGCCCGATGTCGGCGGGGCGGAGGGCAACCGATCCCACGCTCAGCACCTTCGCCCCGGTGCCGTCGGCGACCGACACCCGTACCTCACGCTCGGTCTCGTCGTGCGCGCCGGGCGACAGACGGACGCGTACGGTGCCGGCACCCGCGGCCCACAAGGCAACCTGGTTCCACGTGAACGGCAGCCAGACCTTGCCGTCGTCCTGCGGCTCTCCGGGCCATTCGAGCAACAGGGCGGGGTGGAGGGTGGCGTCCAGGAGGGCGGGGTGGATGCCGTAACCGTCATGGGCACCGGCGGCTTCGGGAAGCTCCACCTCGGCCAGCAGATCCTGCCCGTCCCGCCACACCGCGCGCAGCCCCTGGAACGCCGGACCGTACGCGTAGCCTGCCGTGGCCACCCGCTCGTAGAAGCCGGCCAGATCGACGGGCACCGCCCCCGGCGCGGGCCACGTTCCGGCGAGCTCCTCGGGGGCGTCGCTGGTGACGCCTCCGGCACTCACCTGGGTGGTGTCGGGGGTGAGGGTGCCGGTGGCGTGGCACACCCACGCATCGCCTCCGTCGTCGCAGCCAGCGGTGTCGGTGTCGCTGTCGGGGCGTGTGTAGATCTGCACACCGCGACGCCCCTCGTCACCGGCCTCCTCCACCACCACCTGCACCCGCAGACCCGACGCCTCAGGCACCACCACCGGCGCCTGCAACATCAACTCATCCACACCCCCACAACCAACCTCATCACCAGCCCGCAACACCCACTCCACCAAAGCCGCACCCGGCACCAACACCGTCCCGGCCACCTCATGATCCACCAGCCACGACACACCCGAACGCGACAACCGACCCGTCAGCAGACACCCACCCCGGTCAGCGAACTCCACCGCCGCACCCAGCAACGGATGCCCCGCCGCCACCAAACCCAGCCCCACCGCATCCCGGCCACCCCCACCACGCCCCACCAGCCAAAACCGCTCACGCTGAAACGCATACGTCGGCAAATCCACCACCCGCGATCCCCGACCACCCGGGAAGAATCCCGACCAGTCGACATCGACGCCGGCCACATGCAGACGCGCCATAGCATCCACGAACGCCCGCTCCTCGGACCGCTCCCCGGCAAGCGAGGACACCAGCACCGGCTCGGCCTGCTGCTGCTCGGCAACGTCGTCCAGGGTGTGCTGGGCAGCGGTCGTCAGCACGGGAGCGGGACCCAGCTCCACGAACACGCCCGCCGACTCGGCGAGTTCGGCGATGGCGGGCTGGAACAGGACCGGCTGACGCACATGCCGCGCCCAGTACTCCGGAGCCGTGACCTCCACCCCGGCCCGCTCACCCGACACATTGCTCATCAGCGGAATCGACGGCTCCCGGAACTCCACACCCCGCAATGCCTCGGTGAAATCAGCCAGCATCGGCTCCATCAACACGGAATGAAAAGCATGACTGACCGACAAAGCCTTCGTCTTACGACCCCGCTCAGCCCACAAAGCCGAGATCGCAGTCACATCCTCAACAGGCCCCGAAATCACCGTGGAATCCGGCGTATTCACCGCCGCCACACTGACACCGGAACCCTCCAACTCGGCAGCCAGCTCCTCAGGCGTCGCCTGCACCGCACACATCGCCCCACCCTCAGGCAACGCCCCCATCAAACGAGCCCGCGCACCCACCACCCGGCACGCATCCTCCAACCCGAAAACACCCGCCACATACGCAGCCGCGATCTCCCCCACGGAATGCCCCACCACCACATCCGGCCGCACCCCCACCGAACCCCACAACCGCGCCAAACCCACCTGCAACGCAAACAACCCCGCCTGCGCCCACAACGTATGACCCAACAACTCCCCCGGACCGCCGAACACGACGTCCTTCAACCCCGGCCCGGAAGAACCCAACTCCCCGTCAAGCAGCCCACACACCTCATCAAAAGCATCAGCGAACACCGGGAACCGCTCATACAAACCGGCCCCCATCCCCACCAACTGACTCCCCTGACCACTGAACAACCAGACCACGTCACCACTCGAAGGGGTCGCGCCGTCTCGCGTCTCCGTGAGGCCGACCGCCGGCTCCTCGGAGGCCAACGCCGTGAGACCGGCGAGGAGTTCGGATCGATCGCGACCCGCCACCACCGCCCGCTGCTCGAACAGTGAGCGCGAGTGCAGCAAGGCCCGGCCCACGTCGCGTACCGCGAGGTCCGTATCCGCCGTCACCGCATCGCGCAGGCGGTTCGCCTGGGCGCGCAAGGCCTGCCGGCTACGGGCCGACAACACCCACGGCACCACCGGCCCGTCACCCTCCGGCACCAGCGAGGCACCCCCCACCGGCTCCGACACCGGCTCCTCCACCGCGTCCGGCGCCTGCTCCAAAATCAGATGCGCATTCGTCCCCGACGCACCGAACGACGACACCCCCGCACGCCGAACACGCCCCACCTCCGGCCACCG
>NZ_JBVIYQ010000013.1:0-245569 GCF_055592445.1 Streptomyces sp. NPDC041122
GGGGGACCCTGTGGGAGAGTAGGACGCCGCCGAACTCCTTTTAGTCGGGAAACCCCCGCACCTTATGGTGCGGGGGTTTTCTGCGTTCCAGGGACGTTTTCCGTCCCCGCCCGTCACGTCGGGCTCACCAATTTCGTGTCGTACGCCAGGATCACCGCCTGCACCCGGTCCCTCGCCCCCGTCTTGGCGAGGATGCGGCCCACGTGCGTCTTCACCGTGGATTCCGCGAGGTGGAGCCGGTCGGCGATCTCCGCGTTCGTCCAGCCCTGACCGATGACCGTCAGGATCTCCCGTTCGCGATGGGTGAGCGATGACAGGCGCGGGTGGTCCGCCGGCTCCGTCCGGGCGGAGCCGGGTGCCGGCAGCTGGTCCGCGTACGCGTCGAGGAGACGGCGGGTCAGGCTCGGAGCGACCACCGCGTCCCCGGACGCGACCGCGCGGATCCCGGACAGCAGGTCCTCGGGCAGCGCATCCTTGATGAGAAAGCCGGACGCCCCGGCCCGCAGTCCCGCGTAGGCGTACTCGTCGAGGTCGAACGTGGTCAGGATCAGCACGCGGGTACGGGAGCCCGACGCGACGATGCGGCGGGTCGCCTCGATGCCGTCGACGCCGGGCATGCGGATGTCCATCAGGACGACGTCCGGGTGGAGTTCGGCGGTCATGCGGACCGCCTCGCTGCCGTTGCCGGCCTCGCCCGCCACCGTCATGTCGTCCTGGCTCTCCAGGAGCATGCGGAAACCGAAGCGCTGCATGGGCTGGTCGTCGACGATGAGCACGGTCGTCACGGTGATTCGCTGTCCTTGGGGAGGTGGAGGCGGACCCGCCAGCCGCCCGGCGGGTCGGGGCGCGGCCCCGCGTCAAGTGTGCCGCCGTACAAGGCCGTTCGCTCGCGCATTCCGGTGAGGCCGCGTCCCGGAGGCCCCGCGGGGACTGTAGGTCTCGCACGTCCCGTACGGGAGTCGGGGGCGCCGCCCGTGCCCGTGTCCGTCACTTCGACCGTGACGCCGCCGTCCGCGTAGAAGACGTCGACGGCGGCCGTGGCGCCGGGGCCGCCGTGCTTCAGGGTGTTCGTCAGGGCTTCCTGCACCACGCGGTAGACGGTGAGTTGGCGGCCCGCTGCTACCGGGTCGGGGTGGCCGTGCACCGTGCTGCGGACCGGCAGGCCCGCCGCCCGTACGCCGTCGACGAGTTGGGCCAGGTCGGTCAGGGCCGGCTGGGGGGTCAGGTCGGCCGGCGCGGGGGCGTCGTCGCGCAGGACGTCCAGGAGGCGGCGGAGTTCGGCGAGGGCCTGGCGGCTCGTGGTGCCGATGGCGTCCAGGGCCTGCGCGGCGCGCTCGGGGGACTTGACGGCCGCGTACGCACCACCGTCCGCCAATCCCGTGATGACGGAGAGGTTGTGGCCGATGATGTCGTGCATCTCCCGGGCTATGCGCGTGCGTTCGGCGGCGGCGGCGAGGCGGGCCTGCTGGTCGCGTTCGACCTCGAGGCGGTGGGCGCGCTCCACGAGGGCCCGGGTGTGGTCCTGGCGCGAGCGCACTGCGATCCCCGCGAGCGTGACGACGAGGAAGGACCAGATCTGCGGGACGATCAGCTGGTCCCAGCTGTCGCGCGGATAGGCGAAGGCGCAGACCGCCATGGGCGGCACGGTCATCGCGGCCGCCGCGCCGAGGGTCCGCAGCGGCAGCCGCAGCGCGATGGTGAAGACCACGATGAACTGGATCAGCGCGGCCTGCAGCCAGGCGCCCGTCCAGTTGCTGGCCATGGTCGTCGCCGACATCACGGCGAGCGCGTACAGCGGATGGCGGCGACGCCACAGCAGCGGCACGGACAGGCCCAGGCTCATCACGACGATCGGCCCCCGCGCCACATCGGGGTCGGCCGCGGTGCTGCGCCAGCCGCCGGCGCCGTCGGTGAGGGCGGCGATGACGAAGAAGGACGTGACCAGGGCGTCCCAGACCAGTGGGTGACGGCGGTCGAAGGCGCGTACCCGCTGGGTGGAGCGCTGGAGGTGCCGGGTGAGGGGGTGGGGGCGGGGCGTCGTCACGGCCTCATCTTCGGGCATGGGCTCGTCGCGGGGGCCGGGCATGTGGCGTCGCCGGAGCCGGGCATGGTGGTGTCGCCGGGTTTGTGCGTGATGTCGTCGTGGGGCGGGGAGTGGTCATACGTCCCGCCGCCTGAGCAAGACGGCCGCCGCGGCGAGGATCGCGGCGGCCCAGAGGGTGAGGGCGATCAGGGCCGTGCCCGGCGCGACGGTGTTTTCCACCCGGGCGACGGAGCCCAGCGAACTCGCCGCCTGGGCCGGGAAATGCCGGATCACGCTGTCCACGGCGCCGAACGGCAGCATCGAAAGGACCTCGGGCAGGATCAGGACCGCGCCGACGAACGCGCCGATGGCGCCGGGCACGGAGCGCAGCAGCGCGCCGAGGCCGAGGGCGATGAGGCTGAGCAGGGTGATGGCCGCGGCGCTGGAGGTGAGGGCGCCGAGCACGCCGGAGTCCGTGAGTGACAGCGCCTTGTCGGTGTCCGCGAGCCAGATCTGGGCGGTGAGGAAGGTGACGACGTTCGTCACGAGGCACAGCGTGAAGGCGACCGCCGTGAAGACGCCGGCCTTCGCCCACAGCACGGGGAGCCGGGTCGGCACGGCTGAGAGGGACGCCCGGATCATGCCCGTCGAGTACTCGCCCGCGGTGACGAGGATGCCGAGGACGGCGAGGCAGATCTGGGAGAGCTGGGTGCCGAAGAGGGTGAAGACGACCGTGTCGATCTCGGCGTCGTCGCCGTCGTAGGTGGAACCCATGATGATGCCGACGGAGAGGACGAGGGCGGCTGCGGTGATCAGGGTGATCCAGGTGGAGCGGAGCGTCCACAGCTTGTGCCACTCGGAGCGGAGGACGCCCTTGGGGCTCAGCCGGTAGGCGGTGGGGGCGAGGTCGGGGGAGGTCGTCATGCGGTGGCTCCTTCCGACTCGTGACGGGCGGTGTGGGCGCCGGCACTGGTGGAGGCCGCGTAGTCGACCGAGTCCCGGGTGAGGTCCATGAAGGCCTGCTCCAACGAGGCGGTCTGCGGGGTGAGTTCGTACAGCGGGATCCCGTGGGCGGCGGCGGTGCGGCCGATGTGTCCGGCGTCCGTGCCGCGCACGTCGAGGACACCGGGGGCGTCGGCGCGGACGGTGACCCCGGGGCCCGCGAGCAGCTCGGTGAGCCGGGTCGCCTCCGGGGTGACGACCTTGACGGATCCGGTGCCCGACTCCCGTACGAACCGTTCGACGGTGGTGTCCTTGAGGAGCCGGCCGCGGCCGATGATGATCAGGTGGTCGGCGGTCAGCGCCATCTCGCTCATCAGGTGGGAGGAGACGAGGACGGTACGGCCCTCCGCCGCGAGGGACTTGAGGAGGTTGCGGATCCACAGGACGCCCTCGGGGTCGAGGCCGTTGACGGGCTCGTCGAGGATGATCGTGGCCGGGTCGCCGAGCAGGGCGGCCGCGATGCCCAGGCGCTGGCCCATGCCCAGCGAGAAGCCCTTGACCCGGCGGCGGGCGACCTCGTGGATGCCGGCGAGCTCCAGGACCGCGTCCACCCGGCTCCTCGGGATGGAGTGGGTGTGGGCGAGCGCCATCAGGTGGTGGTACGCGGAGCGGCCCGGGTGCAGGGAGCGGGCCTCCAGGAGGGCGCCCACCTCGTGCAGGGGCGCGGGGTGGGCCGCGTAGACGCGGCCGGCGACGGTGCCGCGGCCCCGGGTGGGCGCGTCGAGGCCGAGGAGCATCCGCATGGTGGTGGATTTGCCCGCGCCGTTGGGGCCGAGGAAGCCGGTGACGGCGCCGGGCAGTACCTCGAAACCGAGGTCGTCGACGACCGTTCTGGCGCCGTAGCGTTTGGTGAGTCCGTATGCGCTGATCATGTCGTCGATGGTGTCGCTCACGGGGGCGCGGATCGTCGGACCGGGGGCGGGACGTGCGGGCCGGGGGTAGTACCCGGGTACGACGCCGACCCTGAGACGAGCGGCCCCCTAGGTGAGCGGGCCCTGAGACGAGCGGAGCCCTGAGACGAGCGTTACGTTGCGTCGGCGCGGGCCGTCGCTGAGGATCTGGCCATGGATCATGAGTACGTCGTACGGGCCGTGCGCGCCGAGGAGTGGCCGCGGGTGCGGGAGCTGCGGCTGGCCGCGCTGCGGGATCCGGCGGCGCCGGTCGCCTTTCTGGAGACGTACGAGGAGGCCGCGGCGAAGCCGGACGCCTTCTGGCGGGAGCGGGCGGCGGGCGCGTCACAGGGGGAGGCCGTACGGCAGTTCGTGGCGGAGGAGCCGGGCGGCGTGTGGGTCGGCTCGGTGACCGTGTTGGTCGAGGAGGCCGGGGCGGACGACGTGTTCGGCGGGGTGATCGAGGGGCGGCAGGCACACCTCGTGGGGGTCTATGTGCGCCCGGAACACCGGGGCGCCGGCGCGACGGACGCGTTGTTCCGGACGGCGGTCGCGTGGGCGTGGTCCCTGGAGGGCCTGGAACGGGTGCGGTTGCACGTCCACGAGGGCAATTCGCGGGCCCAGGCGTTCTACCGGCGGTTCGGGTTCGAGCCCAGTGGAGTGGTCGTACCGGTGCCGGGCGATCCCTCGGCGCGGGAGTACGAGTGGGTGCTCGCGCGGGGGTGAGGAGGCGGGCCGGGGCGTCGGGGGAGCGGGTCGCGGCGTCGTGCGGCGGCCCCTCAGGGGAGGGGCAGCTCCGCGTTCGGCCAGCGGGCCCTGCCCTGTTCCCGTGACCGGAGCAGGGCCAGGGTCGGCAGGCCCCGGTCCGCGCCGGTGGCGAGCAGTTCGGGCAGCTGCGGCAGCGGGGCCACCGCGGCGGCGTCGTCCAGGACGAACGTCATTGGTGGGTCGAGCCGACCGGAGGATGACCGTTCGGCCATGCGCCGGCCGCGCTCGACCACGCTGGAGGCGAGTGCCGTCAGCAGAGGCATGGCACCCGGGCCCTGATGGGATCGGGGATCCTCGATCGCCTCACCCACCACAAAAAGCGTGCCCCCTTCATCGATGAAGGAATCCAGGGTGAGCGCATCAGTTCGGTTCGGCGTGCAGGATTCTCGTACGTGGACGGTGAAGAGCGCGGAGAGGGCGCGGGCGGTCAACTCCTGGGCGATGTCGCGCCGTTCCGGGTACGCGGTGAGGGCCGCCTCCAGCTCGCCCGCGGCGCCGGACGACGCCTTGGGGTGGGTACGGAGGATGCGTACGGCCTCTTGCACCTGGGTGCCCTGCGACCAGCGGTGCACCGACTTCACGGGCTTGTCGCCGACCGCGGCGGCGTGCAGGAAGCTGCGCAGCAGGAGCTGGGCCGTGTCGGCCACGGCCGAGTCCAGCTTCGCGGTGGGTCTTATCGGCGCGAGGAGGGCGGCGGCGCGCTGCTCGGCGGTCGCCGTGTCCTGGCAGCCGGTGGTGGGCGACCAGTGGAGGCGGGCCGGGGTGTCGCACAGGTGGGCGGGGTCGTAGAGGAGGACGGGGCCGAGCTTGGCGCGGGCGTCCTTCGTCTCGGCCCACAGGGTGGGGTCGGAGGTCAGGACGAGGGCGGCCCCCTCGGCGTCCTGGAGAGCCTCGACGGCACGGGGGCGGCGCGCCGCGGGGTTTCCCAGGACCAGGGGGCCTCCGTACGGGTGGGGCGGCTCCGGGGTGCTGTTCTCCGCGCCTCCGGCGCGGGGGCCTCCGGCCAGGTGGAGCGGCTCCGTGGTGCTGTTTTCCGCGCCTCCGGCGCGGGGCTCCCACCCGCCCGCCCTTTCGGCCTGGGTCTCCGTGCCTCCGGCACGCGTCGGCGGGACGGCGCCCTCGTACATCTCCGTGCCTCCGGCACGGGGTGGGTGGGCGGCGCCCTCGTACATCTCCGTGCCTCCGGCACGCGGCGGATGGACCCGGGCGTCACGTCCTCCCGTGCCCTCGGCCCCCTGGGCCCCCCGGGCCCTCCGTACCGCCCGCCACCGCGCCACCGTTCCCATCACGAAGATCGTCAGCACGGTCAGGATCAGGAGCTGGCCGATGAACAGGCCCCAGAACAGGCCGTATCCGGAGAGCTGGTCCGGTGGGGTGTCGGGCCAGGCGCCCGCTACGTCGTGCGGGCTGCCGGCCAAGTGGCGTACCGCCGGGGGCGTATGGCCGAAGGAGACCTTCTCCGGCCAGGCCCCCCGCGCGAGACGCCCCGCGAGGTTCGTGGCGGACCAGACGAGGACCGTCGCGCCGAGCAGGAACGCCAGGAAGCCGACCAACAGGCCGTCGGGGACGCCGCGTTGGGGCCGGGCGCCCCGGTCGCCGTAGCGGCCGGCGGGATCCGCCGGACCCCGCCCGTGCGGGGACCGTCCCCGCTCCCAGTCATCCCGCATGCTGCTCCATGTACGCCGCCCGCTTCTCGGCCTCCAGCTCGGCGGCCCGCATCGCGTCGTCGACCGGTACGTCCTCGCCGTGGTGGTCGGCGGACGACTCGGTCATGGCGCGGTCGGTGAAGACCAGGGGGCGTTCCGTCTCCGTGATGAGGTGTTTGACCACCTGGACGTTGCCGTTGACGTCCCAGACCGCGATGCCGGGGGTGAGGGTCGGGATGATCTCCACGGCCCAGCGGGGCAGGCCGAGCACCCGGCCCGTGGCCCGCGCCTCGTCCGCCTTCTGGGCGTAGATCGTCCTCGTGGACGCCATCTTCAGGATCGCCGCCGCCTCCTTGGCCGCCGCGCCGTCCACGACGTCGCTCAGGTGGTGGACCACCGCCACGAAGGACAGGCCGAGCCGGCGGCCGAACTTCAGCAGCCGCTGGAACAGCTGGGCGACGAAGGGGGAGTTGATGATGTGCCACGCCTCCTCCACCAGGAAGATGCGCTTCTTGCGGTCCGGGCGGATCCACGTGTGTTCGAGCCAGACGCCGACGATCGCCATCAGGATCGGCATCGCGATGGAGTTGCGGTCGATGTGCGAGAGGTCGAAGACGATGAGGGGCGCGTCGAGGTCGATGCCGACGGTGGTCGGGCCGTCGAACATGCCGCGCAGGTCACCGTCGACGAGCCGGTCGAGGACGAGGGCCACGTCCAGGCCCCAGGCCCGTACGTCGTCTATGGCGACGTTCATCGCCTCGGCCGACTCCGGCTCGGGGTGGCGCAGTTGCTCGACGATGTCGGTGAGGACCGGCTGGCGCTCCACGATCGTCTCGTTCACGTACGCGTGCGCGACCTTCAGCGCGAAGCCGGAGCGCTCGTCCAGGCCGTGCCCCATCGCGACCTCGATGATCGTGCGGAGCAGCGCGAGCTGGCCCGTCGTGGTGATCGCGGGGTCGAGCGGGTTGAGCCGGATGCCCATGTCCAGGGCGGCCGTCGGGTCGAGCCGGATGGGGGTTATCCCCAGCTCCTGGGCGATGAGGTTCCATTCGCCCACCCCGTCCTCGCCCTGTGCGTCGAGCACGACGACCTGCCGGTCCTTGAACCTCAACTGCCGCAGGACGTACGTCTTCTCCAGCGCCGACTTGCCGTTGCCGGACTCGCCGAGCACCAGCCAGTGCGGGGCCGGCAACTGCTGCCCGTACAGCTGGAACGGGTCGTAGATGTACCCCTTGCCGGAGTACACCTCACGCCCGATGATCACGCCCGAGTCGCCGAGGCCCGGCGCGGCCGTCGGGAGGTAGACCGCCTGGGCCTGCCCCGTCGACGTACGCACCGGAAGCCGGGTCGTCTCGACCTTCCCGAAGAGGAAGGCGGTGAAGGCGTCCGTGAGGATGGTCAGCGGATCCCGCATCTGGCAGCCTGCCTCTACGTCTAGCGTCGGATGCCGGTCGCGAACGGCAGCGTGTTGACGAAGGCCCTGTGGTGCTCGCGGTCGCACCACTCCAGCTTGAGATACGACTTGCCGGCGGAGGCGCGGATGGTGCGCTTGTCGCGCGCGAGCGCCTCCGGGGAACGGGACGAGACCGTGATGTAGCCGACCAGGTTGACGCCCGCCGCGCCGCTCGCCAGGTCCTCGCCGCGCTGGTCGAGGCGGGAGTGCGAGGCGATGTCGCGGGGGTCGACCGTGCGGTTCATCTTGGCCTGGCGGCTGGCCTCCGCCTCGTCGTTGGTCTTCTCGGTCAGCATCCGCTCGATGGCGACCTCGGTGGGTTCGAGGTCCATCGTCACGGCGACCGTCCTGATGACGTCCGGGGTGTGGACGAGCAGGGGGGCGAGGAAGTTGACGCCGACGGGCGTCATCGGCCACTCCTTCACCCACGCCGTGGCGTGGCACCACGGGGCGCGGGTGGAGGACTCGCGGGTCTTCGCCTGGAGGTAGGTGGGCTCCACGGCGTCGAGCTCGGCGGGCCAGGCGTTGCGCTTCGTCATCGCCTGGATGTGGTCGATGGGGTGGTCCGGGTCGTACATGGAGTGCACGAGCGAGGCGAGCCGGCCCTGGCCGAGCGGCTGGCGCACCCGGATGTCGGCCTCCTGCAGCCGCGAGCAGATGTCGGTCAGCTCGCGCGCCATGACGACGGCGAGACCGGCGTCCTTGTCGAGCTTCCTGCCGCCCGCCGGGCGGGCGGCGCGGGCCATCGCCTGCGCCTCGGCGGCCAGGTCGCGGGAGTAGTGCATGCAGGCGACGAGGTAGGCGCGGTGCTGCTCGCTGCTGGTCGACACCATCGACTGCAGCTGGTCGTAGGACTGCTGGAGCCAGGGCAGCGCCCGGTCGTCGCCGCGCTGGCTGACGTCCTTGGCGTGCGCGTCGGGGTCGGCGGGCAGCGTACGGGCGAGCATCTGCAGGCGGGTCACGAAGCCGTCGCCGTTCGCGACGTGCTTGAGCAGCGTCCCGAACCGGTCGACGAGCGCCTCCTGGTCCTCGCTGTCGCGCAGTCCGACGCCCGGTCCCTCGATCTCGATGGCGGCGGTGACGGTCCGCCGGTCGGCGTGCAGCAGCACGGCGATCTCGTCGGGACCGAACGGGGCGGCGAGCCAGCTGATGCGGCCGATGCCGGGCGGCGGCCCGACCTCGACCTCCCGCCCGTCGAGCCGGACGCCCGCCTCGGGGACGGCGGAGCGGTAGGCGGTGCCGCGCTTGAGGGAGCGCTTGTAGCTGCGGTTGATCTCGAACCACTTGTAGAACGTCCGGCCCTTGTACGGGACGTACACGGCCGCGATGGCGAGCATCGGCAGGCCCGACAGCAGGACGATGCGCAGCGAGAGGACGGGGACGAGCAGCCCGCACATCATGCCGAGGAACGCCCCCACGATGATCAGGGCGATCTCACCGGTCTCGCGGTTCTTGCCGACGATCGCGTTCGGCCGCGCGCGGCCGATCAGATATGTGCGGCGGGGCGCGACCGGCTGGGACACGTGGGACTGGGTCGTCAACGCCCTTCACCTCCCGTGCGGTTGGTACTGCTGTTGCGGGCACCGCCGCGGTTGCCCGCGTGCGGCGTGTCCGTCGCGCTGCTGCGCGGCGGGGGTGCGGCGGAGGGGACAGATCCGCCGCCGTTCGTCGAGCCGCGGCCCCCGGTGGGGCGGCTGCTGTGTGCGGCGACACCGGCGCCTGCGGTGTTGGCGGGACGCGCCTGGCCGGTGTTGCCGCCCTGGTTGCCGCCCGAGCTGCCGTTGCCCCGGGCGCTGTGGGTCTTGATGCCCTGGGAGACGAGGGAGGCGGGGGAGCTGATGACGGCGGCGGCCTTGTTCTCGGCGCCGCGCATGATGCGGTTGTTGCGGGAGCCCGCGATCTCGTCGCCGAAGCCGGGGACGAAGCGGTAGATCATGGCGCTCGCGAAGATGGCGAGCAGGATGATCGAGAGCCCGGAGACGACCGCGGAGAAGGCGTCGGGCCCGTCGTCGGCGGAGAGCGCGCCGGCGAGCCCGAGCACGATGACGATGATGGGTTTGACGAGGATGACCGCGATCATGATCCCCGCCCAGCGGCGGACGTGGGACCAGAGGTTCTTGTCGACGAGGCCGGCGTAGACGACGGTGCCGAGGAGCGCTCCTACGTAGAGGAGCGCGGCCCTGATGACCAGCTCCAGCCAGAGGATGCCGGCGGCGAGGATCGACACGAGCGAGACGACGATCAGCATGATCGGGCCGCCGCCGATGTCGTCACCCTTCTTGAGCGCACCCGAGAACGTCCCGAAGAACGTGTCCGTCTGACCGCCCGTCGCCTTCGCGATGACGTCGGTGACGCCGTCGGCCGCGGAGACGACGGTGTAGAGGATGAGGGGCGTGAAGGCGGAGGCGAGGACAGTGAGCCAGAGGAACCCGATGGCCTCGGACAGCGCGGTGGTGAGCGGCACGCCGCGGACCGCCCGCTTGGCGACCGCGAGCAGCCACAGGAGCAGCGTCAGGATGGTCGACGCGGCGAAGACGACGGCGTACTGCTGGAGGAACTTGGGGTTCGTGAAGTCGACGTTGGCGGTGTCCTTGACGGCGTCGGAGAGCTTGTCGACGGTCCAGGACGCGGCGTCGGCGCAGCCCTTTGCGAGGGAGCTGAGGGGGTCGAGGGAGTCGGGGAGGGGGTTGTCGGTGGGGTACTTGCCGTCCCCGCTGCTGCTGCCGCCGTTCTCGCCTTTTTCGCAGTACTTTTTGGCGGGGCCGTGGATGAGGTCACAGGAGTCGCTCCCGGGGTCCGGCGCCGCGAAGGCTCGCGTCGCGAGGAGGACTGCCGCGGTCTGCACGGCTGCGACGGTCGCGCTGAGGCGGATCACACGTCGGCTACCTGGCATAGGTGAACCCTCCGTATCCTCCGACCGCCTTCGCGATCTCGTCGGAGTTGGACGCGCGGTCATCGCCCGGGACTGGGGCGGGACCGTCCTTCTGGGAGTGAGTGACCGCCTTCCAGTCACCGTTGATCCACTCCAGCTTCATGGTGATGGTGAACCAACTGTTGGTGACCGGTTTGGTCGACTTCTCCCCGGCCAGCCCGAGCAGGCCGCTGCACCAGACCTCGACGGACGCCTTGCCGTCCGAGAACTCGGTGACCTTCGTGCCGATCGGGGTCGTACGAGAGACGAACTGGTAGCCCTTGGGGGTCGTACCGTCTTCGTTCAGCCCCACGTTCTTGAAGAACGGCGCGGTGTACGCCCGGTCGAGCTCCGCCTGGAACTTGGCGACGCTGGACGGGGCCATCACACTGTTGAGGATCGCGTTGCGCTTGGCCTTGTCGAACATCTCGGCGGAGCCGAGCGGCACGGCGAAGTTCGCCGCCGCGCTCTGGGCGCCCTGCTCGGTCTTGGCGAACCCCGCCGGGATCCCCCCGTTCTTCCCCCCCACCGGCTTCTCCCCGGAGGGCGCCGTCGAGGCCGCCTCCGGCTTCTTGCCGTCACCGTCCTCCGCAGAGGAATCGTCCCCGCCCCGGTTGGCGAACGCGATCGCCGCGATCAGGAGGACCACGACGCCCACGACCGTGACCAGGCTCCGCGAGGAGGTCCGCCCGCCGGAGCGGGAGGATCTGCGTACGCCGCCGTAGACGTCGTCGCCCGCCCCCTCCCCCTCGGGAAGCCGCGTCCGGGTCTCCCCGGAGCCACCGAAGAAGAGGCCGTCGTTCCGCTCGTCGTCGGGACTCATGCCGCGTACGCCCCCTCAACCTCTCGCTGAACCGTCACGCAGGACACGTATGACGGTAGCCGTGCTGGTTCCCGCGCGGGCGCGGTGTGGTGACTCGACATCAGGGAGTTGCAACCTCAGCCGGTGGGCACGACGGATGGGTGGGGGAGTGGGGACAGGGGAGTGGGGGACAAGGTGTGGGGACGTGGGAAGGGGACGTGGAAGGACGGGGCGCGGGGCGCGAACGGGGGACCGGTGCCCGCGCCCGGCCGTACTAGACCGCCATGCCGTAGACGATCGTGAAGAGCGTGCCGAGCGAGCCGATGATGAAGACGCCGGTCAGCCCGGCGATGATCAAGCCCTTGCCCTGCTCCGCGCTGAAGGTGTCGCGCAGCGCCGTCGCGCCGATGCGCTGCTTCGCGGCGCCCCAGATCGCGATGCCCAGACAGAGAAGGATCGCGATGGCCATCACGACCTCGATCATCACGCGTGCCTCGTTGCCCAGGCTCCCGAAGGGACCCCAGTCGGGGGCGATCCCGCCGATGATGGTGGTGATGTCGCCCTTTTCGGCTGCCATAAGCATGTGTAACTCACCGCCCCTAGTGGGTTGTTCTGCCACCTCTGCCTACCTCGGTACAGAGGACAGCTCATTCTCACCGACAATAGGGCCCGCGCATGTCGCCTTGGCGCCATTCGTTGGCTGACTTCGTGCGGTTCCGCGCACGCGGCCTCTGGTTACTCTGTGTATCACGCGGTACGACGCCGGGCAATGACGGCCCGGCGTGCCTCTGACCAGGTGTTAAGGCGGTGGCCGGCGCCGAGCCCCGCACCGCGGGACTCGGTGGCGCATCCGCGGTGGCACATATGTGGCATGACGGGCAGTCATGCCGTGGGTGAGGGTGTCCCGAAACGGACTGAACCCCTGTGGCCAGTGGTAGCTCTGGTCACAGGGGTCCGGGGCGGGGTCAGCTTCTGGACTCCGTCAGCCCGCGGGGGAGTCGCTCACCTTGGCGACCGGGCCGATGGACAGCTTGCCGCCGCTCGAACCGTCGCTCACCGGCATGGTGCCGGCGGGCCACGGGACGGTGACGGTCTTGGTCTCGTTCGGCGGGGTCACGAGGATCTTGGTGATGCGGATGCCGGAGCCGCCGCTGGTGTTCGCCGGGAACGTGATGTTGAAGGCCGCGGACCCCCCGTCCTTGAGGATGTCGGGGTGGGTCTGCTCGCCGCTGCGGTCCACGGACACGGTGTCGCCGGTGGCGGTCTTCAGGTCCACGCCGGCGTATCCGCTGATGGAGCAGTCGCGGCCGCCGCCGTTCTTGAACTGGACGGTGACGACGCCCTCGGCCTTGTCGGTGGAGTTGTCGACGGCGGACACCTCCAGCTCGTCGCTGCGGCAGATGTCGACCTTGCCGCCCTTGTTCGCACCGGTGCCGGCGACGGTGCCCTGTCCGCTGTCGTTGCCGCCGCTTCCGGTGCCGCCGTTGCCGCCCTTCTGGCCGGACGTGCCGCCGGCGGAGTCCTGGCCGGAGGAGCCGCCCGTGCCGCCGCTGCTGTTCGCCGGGACGCCGGCGGAGCCCCCGGAGGCCGCGTCCGAGCTGCCGTTGTCGTCACCGTTGCAGGCGGTCAGGCCGAGCGTGCCGATGAGGGCGAGGCCGGCGAGCAGGGTCTTGGTGGCGTGGGCGTGCAGCTTCATGACGATCCCCGTGAGTGAGTGAGTGAGTGAGTGTGAGTAGGTGGGTGGGTGGCCGCCGTGTTGTCCGGCCTGGTCAACAGCGAAGCCGGTGCGGTCCGGGTGGGGCAAGGATCGCCGGGGATCAGGAACGCTGGAACGGCCAAAGGGGCTCTGAGCTGGGGAAATGGGCTCTGCCTGGGATGGCCTCGTGGGACGCGGTGTCGGTCAGCGACCGGTTTCCGGTGTCCCGTACCAGCGCCACTCCGTGCGGCGGGGGTGGCCCGGCAGGTCGCTGCGGCCCGTTGCCCAGAGCAGGGTCGGCCACGGGTCCGTGTCCGTCGGGGCGTCCGGGAAGAGGCGGGTCAGGACGCGGGCGCAGAGGTCGGCGGGCGGGGTCCAGGCGTCGGGGGTGCCGAGGCCGGTCACGATGTCGTACGTGTGGACCAGGATCTCCACGACGGCCATCGCGGCGAAGCCCGCGGGGTCGGAGGCGCCCCAGCCGTGCGGGGCGCGGGTCGTGGGGGGCGTGGCCGTGACCGTGTCGGCGAGCAGGGTGGCGCCGGACTCGACGGCGTGGAACAGGGCGTCGACGTCGGCGGTCGGGGCGCGGTGGCTCGGGGGCGTGGCGTTCGGGTCCAGCTGTGCGGCGTATCCGTGGAGGTCGTCCGCGAGGTGGGCGAGGGTTTCCTGGCAGTCCCAGTCGAGGGGGCCGGCTGGGGCGTGCCAGGCCGCGTCCGCGGTGGCGGCTGTGCGGAGTACGGGGAGGGCGAGGCGGACGGAGCGGCCGATGTCCGCGGCGGTGATGCCGCCGCCGTCCACGAAGTGGTCGAACTCGCCTGCCTGTACGCCCAGTACGAAGGCGTCCCACTTCTTGCGGGTCGTCGTGACGACGTTGTCCGGGTCGCTGGTCTCGCGGAGGTAGACGGCGTCGGGGTCGCCGTCATCCGTGCCGAAGGCGATCTCGATCCAGGGGCCGGGGCCCTGCTCGTCCTCGGGGGCGGCGCGGGTCCAGTCGAGGTCGGCGGGGATGCGGGGGCGGGGCGACTCGGTCATGGTCGGGGTTCTCCGGAGGCGGGTGCGGGGGCGTGGGCGGCTGCGCGGGTGCGGGGGCGTGCGTCTGCGCCTGGGGTTCGTTTGTGGGTGCGGGGCCGCGGGGGTATGTGCGTACTCGCCATCCCTGCGGCGCTGCCTCGCGGACAATGTTGCTAGAGCGGGCTCGGTGCTCCGTGCGCACATACCCCCGCGTCCCCTCCCGTCTCGTACGCGCCTGCGGGCCGCTTGGCGGTGCGGAGCAGGGCCGCGAAGGCTTGGGGGGTGGTGGTGAGTATCGCGCCGGTGGGGTCGGCGCTCTCGGTGAGTCTGACCGTGCCGGTCGCCGTCGTCGCGATGTGCACGCAGGAGTTTCCCTGTGCGCAGTAGGACGACTTCTGCCACGTGGGCTCGGGCATCGCGGTGCTCCTCTACAGGTCCTGGATGATGGCGTGGACGAACGCGCGGGACTTGTCGGGCGGGAGGGCTGTCGCTTCCATGCGGTCCAGCAGGACCCGGTACTTGGCGAGTTGCGCCTCGGCGTCGAGGAACACCGGGCCGTGTGACTGGTCCAGGTTGACCGTGTCCAGCTGTGGGACGGGCCCCGTGGCGTAGTAGATCGACTGCCCCGCGCCGGGGAACGTGCCTGCGGTGAAGGGGATGACGTGGAGGCTGATGTGCTCGCGCTCGCTCATGTCGAGGACATGCTCGAGTTGGGCCCGTGTCACGGCGGCTCCGCCGAACCGCATGCGCAGGGCGGCTTCGTGGATCACGGCCTGGTGCGGTGTCGGCGTTTCGCGGAAGAGGACGGCCTGCCGCTTGACGCGGTACGAGATCCGGTGCTCGATGTCCGGTGGTGACAGGGCGGGGACGTCCTGGCGGAAAATCTCGCGGGCGTAGTCCGTGGTCTGGAAGAGGCCCGGAATGTGTACGGTCACGGCGGTGCGCAGCAGCGTGGCGTGGTGCTCGACCTCCGCCAGGTCCAGCAGCGCGGCCGGAAGCATGTCGCGATAGTCCTCCCACCAGCCGCGCGTGCGCTCACCTGTCATGTCGGCCAGTGCGTCGATGAGGTCCGTGTCGGAGCAGTCGTAGTGGCAGGCCAGCGTGCGTACACGGGTAGCACTCACACCGAGTCGGCCCGACTCCATGTTGCTGATCTGGTTCTGTTTGACGCCCAGGAGTTTCCCGGCGTCCGTGGACGTCAGGCCCGCACGTTCACGGAGCTTGCGCAGCTCGCTGCCCAGCCGGAGTTGACGTCCCGTCGGGTTGCTTCTCACGGACGTGCTCGCCTTCCCTGCGTTCCATCACTCACATGAGTGGTTGTGCAGCCCTTAATCGATTTTCGATTAAGGGCTTAACCCGGCTCCGTTACCTTACGAGTGGGGCCTCCACCCAGAAGAACCCCGCTCGACGGAGCGGCAACGTCACTGGGGCATACCCGGCAACTCCCCCTCCACGACCGAGACTTCCATGAACGCAACCGTATCGCCGCCCTGGACCTACACCCTCCGACTTCCCCACGATCCCCGCGCCCCACGAATCGCCCGTGCCACCCTCCGGGCCGTCCTGGAGGCGTACGGGCTGGGGGAGCTCACGCCCGCCGCCGAACTCCTCGCCGGGGAACTGCTCAACAACGCGCACTGCCACACCGACGGGCCCTACGCCCTGCGGCTCCGTTCCTCCTCCCGTTCCTCCTCCCCGGAAGGGGTCCGCGTCGCCGTGTGGGACTCGGACCCACAAGTTCCGCCCGGGTTCGAGTCCCGGCGCGGGGGCGGCCCTCCGCCGTCGGGGTCGGCGGAGGGCGGGCGGGGGCTGCACCTCGTGCGGGCCTGCGCCGACCGGTATGGGGCCCAGCTCGGTGCGGGCGCCGGGAAGTTGATGTGGGCCGAGGTCACGCCCGCCTCCCCGTGGCGGAGCGCCTAGTCGCGTTCGGCGCGTTCCGCGCGGCGTGGGCCGACCGTGGCGGAGGCCACCGCGCCCGTCAGCCACAGCGTCGCCGCCACGGCCGCCGCCGGCGTGCTGTCGGAGGCGTGCAGGGACCAGGCCCAGGGCTCGGGGGAGTTGTCGCTGCCCACCCCCAGCAGCAGCGTGGGGCCGAACATCGCCAGGGGCGGCAACCACGACAGGCCGCTGCCGAGGAGAGCCGCGCCGAGCATGGCCAGGCCCAGGTAGCCGACCGCGTTGCGGGCCGCCGACGCGTAGACCTCGGCCGTGGTGCCGGCCAGCAGGGGCAGGGCCGTCAGGCCCAGGGCCAGGGCGAGCAGCGCGACGACGTACAGGGCCCGGTGGCGGGGCATCGGCTGGGCCGCCGTGTGTTCCAGGTCCGCCATCGGGGAGAACAGCGTCGTGGCCAGGAGCACCGCGTGGGCGAGCGGCACGATCTCCGCCACCGGGACGCTGAAGTCGACCAGGTAGCGGAACTCCGGGACCGCCACCCGTTGGCCCGCGAAGGCCGTCGCCGCCAGGGCGACGAGCAGGGCCGCGCCCGCCGCGCGGGGCAGGCCTCGGCAGCGTACGAACGCACCCACCGGGCTACTGCCGATCGCCGTCGTCGTGGTCCGGGCGCTCAACGGGGGAGCTCCGGCACCGGCTCGCAGGCGCGGATCGACCGGGCCGCGGCCTCGATCCAGGCGTCCTGCTTCGGGCGCGGGGCGCCGGTGATCCGTTCCAGGGCGTGGCCGAACTTCTCGCCGTAGTACTCGCCGGGCGCGCCGACGCGGGAGCGTACGGCCGCCTCGAAGAGGAACGTGTCGGGGTAGCCGCCCGCCGACTTCAGCAGGTGCGGCTCGCACTTCGGTGACCTGGGTTGCGGGAGCGCCGCCGCGAACATCGCGTCCGTCAGGTCCGCCTGGCTCTCCGCCGGTGTCATCAGGGGGAGTTCGGCGGTGGCTCCGGGCGGGCGGGTGAGACCGTCGGCGTAGAAGGCGCGGTTGAGGCCGGACAGGGTGCCGAGGCCGGCGTCGACGGTCCGTACCGCCGCGCGGGCCTGCGGCAGCAGGTGGCGGTCGTCGGGCCACAGGCACACCTTGGTGCGGCCGCTGCCGGTGCAGAGCGGCTGTGCGGGCTGCTCCTTGCGCACCGCCCAGTACGAGTCGGGCGCCGGCGTGCGGAACGCCACGAGCGTGCCGCCCGCCACCAGCGCGACCACCGCGAGCGCGCCGACGGCGAGGGGGTGGGGCGTGAGCGCGGCGCGGCGCCCCAGCGCGGGGAGCGCGGTCAGGGCCAGGCCGAACGCCAGGCACCAGGCGGCGGCGACCAGCATGCGGGTGGTGTTGGGCTCGAACTCCGAGCTCCAGAACTCGTCTATCGCCGGGAACAGCTTGTCCAGCGGGGTGTCGGGCACGAACGCGGCGAGGACGAAGAGGCCGTACCAGAAGACCCCCGCGAAGGGCGCGACCGCGCGCGAGGGGAGGGCCGAGCCGACGGCGACGCCCACGGCGATCTCCAGGCCCATCATCGCGGCGCCGAGCAGCAGCGGCGTCCAGGCGGGTGCGGTGACGTCGCTGACCCCGGCGGTACGGGAGAAGGCGACGGCGGTCAGTACGGCGTACGCGATCAGGGACCACAGCCATACCGCGAGCCACAGCAGCAGCGCCTGCGACCAGCCGCCGCGGGCCGCGGTGTCCGCCCAGGACCGGGTGCGGTGCCGGAAGGCGCGGCCCGCGCCCCACGCGGCCGCGGCGCTCATCACCGAACCCATCACGATCACCGAGAAGAGCTGGACCTGGAGGCTGGTCTGGGTCCACCAGCCGATCCAGTCGCTCTCGCCGGGACTCTCGGCGGTGAAGTAGTACACGCCGACGGCTCCCATGAGCGCGGCGGCCCACTTGGCCTCGCCGCGGCGCATCTCGGTCAGCAGGACGCGCATCAGCCCGCCACCGCTTCCGCGCCGGCCAGGTGCAGGTAGCCGGCTTCCACGGCGGCTCCGTCGACCTCGGGGTCGGCACCAGCGCCGTCGGCCGCGGCGCCGGCCGGCAGGGCGCACAGATCGGCGACCGTCCCGGTGAAGCGGACCGTGCCCTCCAGGAGGACGGCGACCCGGTCGCACACGTGGGCCACGTCCTCGGCGAGGTGCGTGCTCATCACCACCGCGCACCGGTCGCCCAACTCCTGGATGAGGGACCGGAATCCGACCCGTTGGGCCGGGTCGAGGCCGACCGTCGGCTCGTCGAGGAGGACCAGGGAGGGCTCGTTGACCATGGCCTGGGCGATGCCGACGCGGCGCAGCATGCCGCCCGACAGGGCGCCCATCCTGCTGCCGGCGTGCTTCTCCATCTGCACCAGGCGCAACGCCTCGACCGCCCGCTCGCGGCGCCGGGCCGCCGGCACCTTGCGCAGCCAGGCCGCGTACTCGGTGAACTCCAGGACGGTGAAGCGGGGATAGAACCCGAAGGACTGCGGCAGCATCCCGATCCGCTGCCGCAACCGCCGTACGCGCGCCCGCCCGGGGTTCTCCTCGCCGAGGAGGGTGATCGCGCCGGCCCGGGGGGCGCGCGCCGTGCTCAGGAGGGACAACAGGGTGCTTTTTCCGGCCCCGTTGGGGCCCAGCAGCCCGGTGACCCCGGCCGGGAAGGAGAGGGAGACGTCGTCGAGGGCGGTCGTCCGGCCGTACCGGACGGTGACGCCCGCGACCGCCGCGACCGGCCGTGAGGCGTCGTGGGAGGGGGTGGTGCCGAGGGGTGTGTTCACCTGAGTCCTCAGTCCAGGGGCTCCCGGTGCCTGGGCCGGAGTCCGCTGCCAGTTCTGGGCGTTCACGTGGAACCACGACCGGACGGGCGTGGCGGTCCGGCCGGTCGGCGATCACGCTATGCGAATCGGGGGTGCGTGCGCCGGGGCATCGCCGGGGTGTGCCGATGATCACGGCGGCGATGGACGGTCCCGATGTTCTCCGCTCGGTCCACCCCCTCGTCGTACCGGGCCTCTACACTGAGCGCCGGTGGGCTACCGGCGGGTGAGGGGTGGTTGACGGTGCGTAAGGCGTGGTTGGTCGCGTCCGCCGGGATCGGTGGTGCCCTCAGTTTCATCGCGCTGCTCGTCGTCGGGACGTACATGGCCGCGGGGAGCCTCGCGGGCGGGTCGGGGGGCGAGACCGTCGGACTGGCCAAGGGGGCCGTGCCGGCGACGTACCAGCCGATCGTGCAGAAGTGGGGCAACCTCTGCAAGGCGATCAACCCCGCGCTGCTCGCCGCCCAGCTCTACCAGGAGAGCGGCTTCAACCCGCGCGCCAAGAGCCCCGCGCAGGCGCTGGGGATAGCGCAGTTCATCCCGGGCACCTGGGCCGCGCACGGCGTCGACGGCGACGGCGACGGAGACCGGGACATCTGGGACCCGCAGGACGCCATCCCGTCCGCCGCCTCGTACGACTGCAAGCTCGCCGGATACGTGAAGGACGCCCCGGGCAACCCGACCAAGAACATGCTCGCCGCGTACAACGCGGGCGCCTACGCCGTCATCAAGTACGGCGGCGTGCCGCCCTACAACGAGACGCAGAACTACGTGAAGACCATCACCGACCTGTCGAAGAGCTTCGCGCGGCCGGTCGGCCGGGTCGCGCCCTCGCAGCAGGCCGCCGCGGCCATCTACTACGCGCAGAAGAAGCTCGGCACCCCCTACCTCTGGGGCGGCAACGGCACCGCCGACCAGAACGGCCGCTTCGACTGCTCCGGCCTCACCCTCGCCGCCTACCGCTCCGTCGACATCACCCTGCCGCGCGTCGCCAACGACCAGTACAACGCGGGCCCGCACCCCAAGCGGGCCGAACTCCTCCCCGGCGACCTGGTGTTCTTCTCCGACGACCTGACCAACTCGCGGGCCATCCGGCACGTCGGGATCTACGTCGGCGGGGGCTACATGATCAACGCCCCGCGGCCCGGCGCCGTGATCCGCTTCGACCCCGTCGACACCCCGGACTACTTCGGCGCGACCCGCGTCACCGCCGACGGGGCGAAGGCCTTGCCGGAGAAGCCGTCCGAGGTCTGAGCGCCCCGTGAGCGGGGGCGTGCGCGGGGCGTGAGGTGGCTTGAACTCTCCGTCAGAACATCCCTCTGAGCTGCGCCGATGAGTCTCTCTTCGGTAACGTCTCAGTGATCTTTCAGTGGAGAGTGGAACGTAGGCGGGGTACGGGGCGTTCCCTGGACTGGACCGACCACGGGGGTTGATGGGACGGGTGCACAGAAAGGTGCGCCCATGGGCTAGGAGACAAGGGGCCGCAGCGCCATGGCTGGACTCGATGAATCCGGGTCGAACCCCGACGTCAGCCTGCTCTACGACATCAACGGCCTGGCGAAGGACGCCCCGTCCTGGCTCGATCGCGCCATGGCCTTCGTCGGGGAGTACGGCCTGCTGCTCGCCCTGGTGCTGCTCGTGGTGTGGTGCTGGTGGGGCCAGCGCCGGCGGGCGAGCCTCGACGACGCCGCGTCCTCCGTCGCCGCCGTCGTGTGGGCGCCGCTCGCCGCCGGGATCGCCGTCCTGGTCAACATCCCCATACGCGGCTTCGTGGAGCGGCCCCGCCCCTTCCGCGACCACCCGAACCTCGAACTCCTGGTGGGCGGCAAGAACGACTACTCGTTCGTGAGCGACCACGCGACGCTCGCCATGGCCGTCGGCGCCGGACTCTTCGTCGCCCACCGCAAGTTCGGGCTCGTCGGCCTCGGCCTCGCCGCCCTGGAGGGCTTCTGCCGGGTCTTCATGGGCGTGCACTACCCGACGGACGTCGTCGGCGGCTTCGCGCTCGGCACCGCCGTCGCCCTGCTCCTCTCGCCGCTCGCCATGGCGCTGCTCACGCCGCTCGCCAAGGCGGTCGGGCGGACCCGGCGCGCGGGATGGCTGGTGTGGGACCGCACAGTCGCCCCCGTCGCCGCGCCGCTGACCGGGACGGCGTCCCCGGCCCCGGCGCGGGCCGCCGCCGACCCGGACGAGCGGGACCTCGCAGCCTGACCCGCGCGAGCGGGCGCGGCCCCGCCTACAGCGCCTGCGGGAAGTCGAAGAACCGCCCCGGGTCGTACTGCTTCTTCAGCTTCTTCAACCGCGGCGCCGCGTCCCCGTAGTACGCCTCGCGCCAGTTCGTCAGCGTCGCGTCCGTGTAGTTCTGGTACGCCGCTCCCGACGCGTACCGCCCCATCGCCCCATGGGCCTTTTTCAGCCAGGCCTGTGCGGGCTTGCCGGAGGTCCCCGCCCGCCACGACGCGATGTACTGGGCCAGCATCCGCGAGCGGCGGTGCACGAAGGCCGTCGCCGTCGGGTCGACGCGGTTGATCGCGCCGCCCAGCGCGGTCAGCGCGATGCTGCCGCCGCTCGCCCCCGTCACGTTCTCGATCTGCGACAGCAGCGCGCGGATGCCCGCCGCCGACAGGGAACGGTCGAAGAAGTCCGAGGCGGCCGCGTACGTCTCGCGCTTGAGGGCGCCCGTCGTGGTCCGACCCGGCGTCGTGCCGGGCAGGTGGCACTGGGCGTCCGAGGCGAAGGACGAGCAGCCCGCGTACACCTCCATCGACTCCTCGTACGTGCGCCGCTTCAGGGAGACGCTGCGCGCCGGTGCGCCGATCCGGTCGGCGAGACGGTCCACGGCGTTCTGCAGCTCGCCGTAGGTGCCGAGCGAGAAGCACGCCACGGAGACGGTGGGCGTGCCGCCGGGGGTGTTGGCCAGGTGCAGGGAGGACCAGATCTCGTCGGGCTGGTCGGGCCCCCACTGCTGCCACGCCTTGACGACGGCGGCCGCCTTCGACCAGGGCCAGGTCATGTACGCGGAGACGCCCTGGGGCGCGGCGTGCGTACGGTACGTCAGCTCGGTCACCACGCCGAAGTTGCCGTTGCCCGCGCCGCGCAGCGCCCAGAACAGGTCCTTGTTCTCGGACCTGGAGGCGGTGAGCTGCTTGCCGTGCGCCGTGATCAGCGTGGCGGAGGTGAGGCTGTCGCAGGTCAGGCCGTACGCCCGGGAGACCACGCCGTGGCCGCCGCCGAGGGTGAGCCCGGAGATGCCGACGGTCGGGCAGGAGCCCGCGGGGATGGTGACGCCCTTCGCCGCGAGGGAGCGGTAGACGTCGATGAGCTTGGCGCCGCCACCTATGGTGGCCGTGCTCCCGCTCGCCCGTATCCCGCTCAGCTTCGACACGTCGATGACCAGGCGGCCGGTGCCGGAGGACCAACCCGCGTAACTGTGGCCGCCGTTGCGGATCGCGACCGGGGTGTGGTGGGCGCGGGCGTACGCGAAGGCGCTGCGGATGTCCTCGGGGTGCGCGACATAGGCGACGGCGGTGGGCTTCAGGTCGTCGTAGCGCGTGTTGTAGAGCTGGCGGGCCGCCGCCCACTTGGCCTCGCCGGGCTGGACGAGGGTGCCGTCCAGGTCGCGGGCGAGCGCCTTGAGGGTGGCGGGCGACGAGGCCGCGGCGCTGGCGGTCCTGAGGGCGGTGCCGCCGCTGCTGCCGGTGCTCCGTGACGCGGTGCCGGTCGCGGTCGCGGCGCCGCTCGCGCCGGAACCGCCGCCGGTGCAGCCCGCGACCGTGGCGGCCGCGAGTGTGGCCGCCGTTGTGCCGATGAACGTCCGTCGTTCCATGACGCGCCTCCCGTTGCTTCCCGGAGAACGAGACGGCGTGCGGCGGGCGGGGGTTCCATGCGGGTCCGGCGGCGGCGCTTCCTCAGGGGGTTTCCTCGTGGGCGGTCGCGTCGGTACGGGCCTTGCTGCGGGCCCGCCGGGCAGGGCCGCGCCAGCCGCAGCTGCAGTGGGCGGTGACGAACCGGCCCTTCTCGACCGTCGTCGTGCGGTGGGATACGGGGTCTTGCTGATCGGCCACCCGGCCACCGTACCGAGCCCGGGTGAACGCCCGTCGACGGTCGCGGTACGGGGGCGGGCGGCGTGACGGGTCCATGCACCGGTCGTTATCCGGGAGACGGGGGAACAGCCACGACAGGCGCGGGACGCTTGGGGGTAGGCAGGCGATGGTGCAACGGCACAGGCGCACGGGTGCGGCGGACGCCGTGGTCGTCGCCGCGGTCACGGCGGTGGGCCTGATGGCCGTCGCCACCGGGTGTTCGGAGCCCGGTGCCGCCGCGGACGGCAGGGGTGCCGTCGACCCCGGCGACGTGGTGCGGAAGTCCGCCGACTCGCTGGTACGGGCGGGCAGTTCGAAGGCCAGCACGTCGATGGAGATGGCCAGCGGCGGTACGCGCGTCACCATCCGCGGCACCGGTGTCTACGACTTCGGACGGCAGCTCGGGTGGTTCGAGGTGGTGCTGCCGCGCGATCCCGCGGGCAAGGACGAGCACCGGCCCATCACCGAGCTGATGACCGGCGGCGCGCTCTACATGAAGAACCGCGGGGCCGGGGTGCCGGCCGACAAGTGGGTACGGATCGAGACACGTTCGCTCTCCGACGGCAACCTCGTCACCGGCGGCGCCACGGACCCCCTCGCGGCGGCGGAACTGCTGCGCGGGGCGCGGAAGGTGGGGTTCGTGGGGGAGGAGCGGGTCGGTGGGGCGGAGGTACGGCACTACCGCGGCGTCGCCGACCTGCGTACCGCGGCGCGGGCCGCCTCCGCTGGTCAGCGCGGTGCGCTCGGTGCGGCGGCGGCGAAAGGGTTCAGCAAGGGGAGCGTCCCCTTCGACGTCTACCTCGACGACCGGGGGCGGGTAAGGAAGCTGCGCCAGCGGTTCGCCGTGTCCGACGTGAACGTGGCGTCGACCACGCTGCTCTACGACTTCGGGGCGGACGTGACGGTACGACTTCCGGCCGAGAAGGACATCTTCGCCGGGAAGATTGCCGAGCAGTAGTCGCGTACGGCTGGTGGAAATGGTCCGTCTGTGCCATGCGCGGTACGGAGGGGGCTCTCTACCCTGGAAGTCGGTCGGTATCGGCAGGAAGAGGTGATGAACGTGGCTCCGGTGCGTGGTGGCACGGCGGTTCAGGACCACGTCGCCCTCGCCGAGATCGAACTCTGCGGGGAGCTCATCATCGCGGCGAGTGCGGCGGCGGAGCGGTTGAGCTTCGACCGCATCGACGAGGTCCTGAGGGTCACGGATCTCCGTGACCCGGGCGGTGCGGGGGCTCCGGATGCGGGTAGGGCTCCGGGCCCGGCGTGAGGGTTCTCCGCCCTGGCGCGGGCGGGTGGCGTCCCTGTCCGCCGCTCCGCGGCGATGCGTCCCATCCCACCCACCCGTTCACCCCGCACCGTCCTGCCGGGGAAGGGCGCCCGCCTCGCGGGCCGGGGGGCAAGGTTCTTGCTTCGGCCTCGTGCCGGCGGTGGCGTCCCTGTCCGCCGCTCCGCGGCGACGCGTCCCACCCACCCACCCACCCGTTCACCCCGCACCGTCCTGCTGGCTAAGGGCGTGCGTGGGCGTGCGCCCTCGCGGGCGCGGGGAAGGTTGTTCCTTCGCCCGGGTGCTGGTGGTCGGCGCACCGGTCCGTCGCTTTGCGGCGACGCATCCCACGCGCCCACCCGTTCATCCCGCCCCGCCGGAGAGGGCGGGTGGGTGGGGAAGAGCCCGCGCAGCGGGCACGCGGCAACGCGAGCGACGCGGGGTGAGGTGTCCCGCAGGGCCAGCGACTGGACGGCGGATCCCACTGCGTTCTGAGGGCCTCACTCCGCGCCGCGGGAGAGGGCGGGTGGGTGGGGGAGAGCCCGCGCAGCGGGCACGCGGCAACGCGAGCGACGCAGGATGAGGTGTCCCACAGGGCAGCCGTCCGGACGACGGATCCCACCCCGCCCCGAGCGCCCCACCCCGCCCCGCAGGGGCCCCACCCCGCCCCGCAGGGGCACCTCCCCGGCCCAGGAGTGGGCGGTTCCCCCCGAGCGGGCAGCGATCACGTGCGGAGCATCCGCGCAATCGCCTTCGTCGCCTCTTCCACCTTCGCGTCGATCTCCGTACCGCCCTTGACCGCCGCGTCGGCCACGCAGTGCCGCAGGTGCTCCTCCAGGAGCTGCAGCGCGAAGGACTGCAGCGCCTTCGTGCTCGCCGAGACCTGCGTGAGTATGTCGATGCAGTAGACGTCCTCCTCGACCATGCGCTGCAGGCCGCGGATCTGCCCCTCGATGCGCCGCAGGCGCTTGAGGTGTTCGTCCTTCTGCTTGTGGTACCCGTGCACCCCACGGTCGTGGTCGGTGGTGGGCGCCTCGGCCGCACCACCCGTCCCGGCGCCGGCCGCACCCGCAACCGCACCCGTGCCGGGCACGGCCGCGTCGGCCGCCTCGGTGGTCGTCATCGCGTCCTCCTCCTGGTGCTGCTGCGGGGCTTCCCCTCGGGCGTACCCGCATTTGTGCAGATCCATATACCCCTGGTGGGTATATGTTAGCCGATTTCTCGGGGGGTGTGCTGATCACTGTGCCTGATGGGCGACACTGGGGGGCGGCCGGTTAGCCGTGGCCGGATGATGCGCCTAGCATCAGCCTGACCGCATCCAAAGCACCCCGAGGACCCCACGTGCGCTTTCGTCTGACCCCCAGGGAGACGAGCTTCTACGACATGTTCGCCGCATCCGCGGACAACATCGTCACGGGCTCGAAGCTCCTCATGGAACTGCTCGGAGCGGACTCTTCCGCACGGGCCGAGATCGCAGAGCGGATGCGGGCCGCGGAACACGCGGGAGACGACGCCACGCATGCGATCTTCCACCAGCTGAACTCCTCCTTCATCACGCCGTTCGACCGCGAGGACATCTACAACCTCGCCTCGTCCCTCGACGACATCATGGACTTCATGGAGGAGGCCGTCGACCTGGTCGTCCTGTACCAGGTCGAGGAGCTCCCCAAGGGCGTCGAGCAGCAGATCGAGGTCCTCGC
The DNA here is from genome assembly GCF_055592445.1 of Streptomyces sp. NPDC041122. Lineage (NCBI taxonomy): Bacteria > Bacillati > Actinomycetota > Actinomycetes > Kitasatosporales > Streptomycetaceae > Streptomyces > Streptomyces sp. NPDC041122. The sequence goes on from NZ_JBVIYQ010000013.1 coordinate 25,971, forward strand.
GCGGGCCGCCGAGCTCACCGCGGAGGCCATGCCCAACCTGCGGACGATGTCGAACCTCACCGAGTACTGGATCGAGGTCAACCGTCTGGAGAACCAGGCCGACCAGATCCACCGCAAGCTCCTGGCGCAGCTCTTCAACGGCAAGTACGACGCCATGGAAGTGCTGAAGCTGAAGCAGATCGTGGATGTGCTGGAAGAGGCCGCCGACGCCTTCGAGCACGTGGCGAACACTGTGGAGACCATCGCGGTCAAGGAGTCCTGAGACACCGCCATGGACACCTTTGCCTTGATCGTGACCATCGGCGTCGCGCTCGGATTCACTTATACGAACGGCTTCCACGACTCCGCGAACGCCATCGCCACGTCCGTCTCCACGCGTGCCCTGACGCCCCGCGCGGCGCTCGCCATGGCCGCGGTGATGAACCTGGCCGGTGCCTTCCTCGGCAGCGGCGTCGCCAAGACCGTCAGTGAGGGGATCATCGAGACCCCGCACGGCAACAAGGGGATGTGGATCCTCTTCGCGGCGCTCATCGGCGCCATCGTGTGGAACCTCATCACCTGGTACTTCGGACTGCCCTCGTCCTCCTCGCACGCGCTGTTCGGCGGCATGGTCGGGGCGGCGCTGGCCGGCGGGATCGGGGTCATCTGGTCCGGGGTCGTCGACAAGATCGTCATCCCGATGTTCCTGTCGCCGGTGGTCGGCCTCGTCGCCGGCTATCTGGTGATGTGCGCGATCATGTGGATGTTCCGCAAGTCCAACCCGCACAAGGCCAAGCGCGGCTTCCGCATCGCGCAGACCGTCTCCGCGGCCGGCATGGCGCTCGGGCACGGCCTCCAGGACGCCCAGAAGACGATGGGCATCGTGGTGATGGCCCTGGTCATCTCCGATGTGCAGGACGCCGACGCGCCCATCCCGATCTGGGTCAAGATCGCCTGTGCGCTGATGCTCTCGCTCGGTACGTACGCGGGCGGCTGGCGCATCATGCGTACCCTCGGCCGCAAGATCATCGAGCTGGACCCGCCGCAGGGCTTCGCCGCCGAGACGACCGGCGCGGGCATCATGTTCACCACGGCCTTCATGTTCCACGCGCCGATCTCCACCACCCACGTCATCACCTCCGCGATCATGGGTGTGGGCGCGACGAAGCGGGTCAACGCCGTGCGGTGGGGCGTCGCCAAGAACATCATCCTGGGCTGGTTCATCACCATGCCGGCGGCCGCGATCGTCGCCGCCCTCAGCTTCTGGCTCGTGAATCTCGCGTTCCTGTAGGACCAGGACGCAGGACCAGGACGCGCCCGCGGACACGCGGTCCGTACCACGGAAAGGCCCGCCCCCCGGGAGCCAGGGGGCGGGCCTTCCTTGTTGCCCCTGCGGTGGCACCGCCATGCAGCACCGCAAGGAGTCGGGGTGCGGCTCAGCCGAAGCGGCCCGAGATGTAGTCCTCGGTCGCCTGCACCGAGGGGTTGGAGAAGATCCGCTCCGTCTCGTCGATCTCGACGAGCTTGCCGGGCTGGCCGACGGCGGCGAGGTTGAAGAAGGCCGTACGGTCCGAGACGCGTGCCGCCTGCTGCATGTTGTGCGTCACGATGACGATCGTGAAGCGCTCCTTCAGCTCACCGATGAGGTCCTCGACGGCGAGCGTCGAGATCGGGTCGAGCGCCGAGCAGGGCTCGTCCATGAGGAGCACGTCGGGCTCGACCGCGATGGCCCGAGCGATGCACAACCGCTGCTGCTGGCCGCCGGAGAGGCCCGAGCCGGGCTTGTTGAGGCGGTCCTTGACCTCGTTCCAGAGGTTCGCGCCCTTGAGGGACTTCTCGACGACGTCGGCGAGCTCGCTCTTCTTGTACGAGCCGTTCAGCCGCAGGCCCGCCGCGACGTTGTCGAAGATCGACATCGTGGGGAACGGGTTGGGGCGCTGGAAGACCATGCCGACCGTGCGGCGCACCGCCACCGGGTCCACGCCGGTGCCGTACAGGTCCTCGTCGTCCAGGAGCACCTTGCCCTCCACGCGCCCGCCGGAGGTGACCTCGTGCATCCGGTTCAGGGTGCGCAGGAACGTGGACTTGCCGCAGCCGGACGGGCCGATGAAGGCCGTCACGGAGCGGGGCTCCACGGTCATCGATATGTCGTCGATCGCCTTGTGGGAACCGTAGTAGGCGGTCAGGCCCGATACGTCGATTCGCTTGGCCATAAGGATCACTGCTTCTTTCCGAGTGGCCGCTCAGCGGCCCGTCTTGGGGGCCTTCCAGCGGGCTACACCGCGGGCCGCCAGGTTGAGGATCATGATGAAGGCGATGAGGGTGAGGGCCGCCGCCCAGGCCCGGTCGTACGCCGCGTCGTTGCCCGCCGCGTACTGCTGGTAGATGTACAGCGGCAGCGAAGCCTGCGAACCCTCGAAGGGGTTCGTGTTGATCAGGGGGTTCACCCAGACCAGGAGCAGGACCGGCGCGGTCTCGCCGGCGATGCGGGCCACCGCGAGCATGACGCCCGTGGTGATGCCGCCGACCGCGGTGGGCAGCACGACCTTGAGGATGGTCCGCCACTTCGGTACGCCGAGGGCGAGCGAGGCCTCGCGCAGCTCGTTCGGCACGAGCTTGAGCATCTCCTCGGTGGAGCGCACGACGACCGGCATCATCAGGATGGCGAGCGCCATCGCGCCGGCCCAGCCGGAGAAGTCGAAGCCGAGGATCAGGATCCAGAAGCTGAGGACGAACAGGCCCGCGACGATCGACGGGATGCCGGTCATGACGTCCACGAAGAACGTGACGACCTTGGAGAGCTTCCCGCGCCCGTACTCCACCAGGTAGACCGCGGTGAGCAGGCCGATCGGCACGGCGATCACGGAGGCCAGGAGCACCTGCTCCAGGGTGCCGATGAGCGCGTGGTAGACACCGCCGCCCACCTCGTCGTCGGCGACGACGCCCATAGAGTGGGTGAGGAAGTAGACGTCGAAGACCTTGATGCCGCGCTGCACGGTCTCGTAGATCAGCGAGGCCAGCGGGACGACGGCCAGCAGGAACATGACCCAGACCAGCGAGGTGGCGAGGCGGTCCTTGGCCTGCCGGACGCCCTCGACGGTGACGGCGAGGACGTACGAGCCGGCGATGAAGAGGAGCGCGGCGATCAGGCCCCACTGGATGCGGCTGTCCAGGCCCGCGCCGGCGCCGACGGCGACCGCGACGGCGGCCGAGCCGAGCGCGACGGCCGCCGGGGACCAGCGCGGGAGGCTGGCCGCCCGGAGCGTCGAGGGGCGCTTGGCGAGCGGGTCGGACGGGGTGGGTGTCGTGGTGGTCATGCGTTGGCCCCCGAGTACTCCTTGCGGCGCGCGATGATCAGGCGGGCCGCGCCGTTGACCAGCAGCGTGATGAGGAACAGGATCAGGCCGGAGGCGATGAGCGCGTCCTGGCCGTAGGAGCTGGCCTCGTTGAACTTGCTGGCGATGTTCTGCGCGAAGGTGCCGCCGCCGTAGTCGAGCACGGAGGCCTGGATCACGAAGGTCGGGGAGAGCACGGTGGCGACGGCGATCGTCTCGCCGAGCGCGCGGCCGAGGCCCAGCATCGAGGCGGAGATGATCCCGGAGCGGCCGAAGGGCAGCACCGACATCCGGACGACCTCCCAGCGGGTGGCGCCGAGGGCCAGCGCGGCCTCCTCGTGCGCCTTCGGGACCTGCAGGAAGACCTCGCGGCTCACATTGGTGATGATCGGCAGGATCATGATCGCGAGGAGGATTCCGACGGTCATCAGGGAGCGCGGGGCGCCGCCCTGGTACTCGAAGACGCCGGTCCAGCCGAGGTAGTCGTCGAGCCAGCTGTAGAGGCCGGTGAGGTTGGGGGCGACGACGAGCGCGCCCCACAGGCCGTACACGATCGAGGGCACGGCGGCCAGCAGGTCGATCACGTAGGCGATGGGGGCCGCCAGGCTGCGCGGCGCGTAGTGCGAGATGAACAGCGCGATGCCGATGGCGACGGGGACCGCGATCACGAGGGCGATCAGCGAGCTCACCACGGTGCCGAAGACCAGGACGGCGATGCCGAAGTACGGCTTGCCGCCGGTGGAGGCACCGGCCGGGTCCCATTCGAAGGTGGTGAGGAAGTTGCCCGTGTTGTCGGCGAGGGCGAGGGCCGTGCGGTACGTGAGGAACGCGGCGATGGCGGCCATGATCACGAGGAGCGCGATGCCGGAGCCGCGGGAGAGGCCGAGGAAGATCCGGTCGCCGGGGCGGGTGGCGCCGCGGGCGGCGGCCTTGTTCACCGGGAGCGCCGGCCCGGCGTCGTCCACGGGGGGAGGTGCGGTCGTGTTGCTGGGTATGTCCATGGGGTTCTCCGGTCTGCGGAGGCGCCGTGCGCGGGGGCAGGCGCTCCGTGGCGGCGGTGCACCGGACGGTGCGGCCGGCCCGTCGTCGTATTCGGGGCCGGCCGCACTCGGTTCAGCTAGCTCAGGCCCGCGACGGTGGAGCGGACCTTGGTGATGATCTCGGCCGGGATCGGCGCGTAGTCGTTGTCCTTGAGGACGTTCTGGCCGTCCTCGCTGGCGATGTAGGTCAGGAAGGACTTGGTGGCGGCGAGCGTCTCGGGCTTGTTGCCCTTCTCGCAGACGACCTCGTACGTGACCAGGGTGATCGGGTAGGCGCCCTCGGCGGTCGGCTTGTAGTTCAGCTCGAGCGCGAGGTCCTTGCCCTTGCCCTTGATCTTCGCCTCGGCGATGGCCTTGGAGGCGTTGTCGACGGTGGCCTTCACCGGCTCCTTGGCGTCCGTCTTCACGTCGACGGTCTTGATGCCCTCACCGGCGTAGGAGAGCTCGAAGTAGGAGATGGCGCCCGGGGTCTGCTTGACCTGGCCCGCGACACCCGCGGAGCCGTTGGCGGACTGGCCGCCCTTGGGCTCCCACGACTTGCCCGGCTCGTACGGCCAGGCGTCGGGGGCGGCGCCCTTCAGGTACTTGGTGAAGTTGTCCGTGGTGCCGGACTCGTCGGAGCGGTGGAACGCCTGGATCTTGGTGCTGGGGAGCTTGGCGTCGGGGTTGAGCTTCTTGATCGCCTTGTCGTTCCAGGCCTTGATCTTGTTGTTGAAGATGTCGCCGAGGGTCTTGGCGTCCAGGGTCAGGCTGTCGACGCCGGGGACGTTGAAGCCGATGGCGATCGGGCCGCCCACCATGGGCAGGTCGATGGCCTGGCTGCCCTTGCAGACCTTCTTCGACTTCTCGATCTCCTCGGGCTTCAGCGCCGAGTCGGAACCGGCGAACGCGGTCTGGCCCTGCGTGAACGCGGTGATGCCAGCGCCCGAACCCGTCGGGTTGTAGTTCAGCTGCACGTCCTTGCAGTTGGTCGTGTAGACCTTCCGCCAGGCGTCGACCGCGTTCTTCTGCGCGGACGAACCCGACGCCGCGAGCTGGCCCTTGGCGTCGTCGCACTTGATGTTCGCGTTGGCGTTCGTCTCCTTGCCGCCACCGCCCGAGCTCGTGTCGTCGGAGCCGCACGCCGTGAGGGCCAGGGCGCCGGAGACGGCGAGGGCGCCGAGGGAGAGGGCGCGGAGCCGGTTCTTGCGCTGAAGCTTCACTTCGGGTCTTCCTTCCGGGAGCCGCCGACCCTTGCTGGCGGCGTGCGAGGTCTTGCGCGATGTGGTCCCACGAGGGGTCCCACGTCGTCTTGTAAGGCCGAAATTAGGCAGGACAGGTGAAGCGGCCGATGGGCATGAGTGAACGGAGGGTGAACCTCGGCGGTCGGCCTGGTTAGGCGATCCGCTACGAAAAGTAGCGGTTCTGCTACAAGCAGTCATGGAGGCTGGCAGGGCGTGACGGGGGCCCGGTCGTCAGGCGGTACGGGGGCGGGTCCGGCCGGCAGCCGTCAGTGATCGTCCGCGGTGGTGCGGCGGAGCGCCGCGAGCAGTTCGCCGACGAGGTCCGCGTCGCGGGGCCGGGTCAGGGCGCGGCGGGCCGCTTCCGGCGCGAGCCAACGCAGGTGCGACACCTCGTCGTTGGGGATGAAGGCGCCGCCGACCGCCTCGGCGGCCCAGTAGCGCACCTCCTTGGGGTTGCCCCGGGCGTCCCGGTAGCGCGCGGTGGACAGCTCCGCGCCGAGCTCGCACCGCATCCCGGTCTCCTCCAGGACCTCCCGCACGGCCGCGTCGGCGGCCGGCTCGGCGTGCTTGAGCTTGCCCTTCGGGTGGGACCAGTCCGCCCACTTGGGGCGGTGCACCAGGGCGAGTTCGATGCCGTCCGCGACGTCGGGCGCGGGGCGCCACAGGACGCAGCCGGCCGCGAGGACGGTGCGCCCGTCTCCGGTGGTGCGCCCCTCTCCGGCGTGCGTCACCGGACCCTCACCTCCTCGTGCGGCCACGCCTGTTGGAAGGCGAAACGTGCCGCCTCCACATCGTGGCGCTGATCGGCGTGCAGCACACCCAGGGCGTACGCCGTGGCGGGCGCGATCCGCGGGGTGCGCGCCGCCTGGGCCGCCGCGGCCGCCGCGGACGCCGCCTCGCGGTGGACGTTCAGGGCGCGGCTCGCGTCCAGCACGCGGGGCTGCGGGGGCGCGTGGCCGAGGACGACCTCCTGGGCGTACCGGTGCAGGCGCAGCAGGGAGCGGACCTTCAGCCAGGGCGCGTCCTGCGCGTCGGGGGCCGCGTCCGCGCCGAGGCCGTGGGCGAGGGCGCCGGCGTTGTAGGGGTGGCCCGCCTGGCCGAGCGGCAGCGCGCCGACGGCCTCGGCGAGGGCGGCCTCGGCCGCGGCGGCCAGGTGCCGCAGGTCGTGGCCGGCGGCGCCGCGCACGGGGACCTCGCTGGCCAGGACGGCGACGCTGTCCGCCACCGCGTGGAAGCGGGAGGAGCCGAGGGCCTGCAGGGCGGCGGAGTGGGCCCGTGTCCTCGCGAGGGTGAGCTGGCGCTCCAGGAGGGCGGCGGCCTTGGCCGCGCCCACCGCGAGACCGCGGGTCGTGGCGCCCGCGGCGGGACCGCGCGGGGCGGCGCCCCGGCTGCTCCCCCTCGCGCCCGCGGCGGGCCCTCCTGGCCCCGGCACCGTGGCTGTGACCCGCGGCCATCCGTTCCGCCCCGCGGAGGCGGCGGAGGCGGTCGCGGGCGCTGACGCGGCGAGGGCCGCCGTACGCGACCCCGCGCCAGTACCCCCGCCCGTACCGGCACCGGTCCCGGTACCAGTACCCGCACCGGCACCGGCACCCGCACCGGAAGGCTCCGGCGTGCCCGACAGCCGGTGCAGCGCCCCCAAGAGCCGCTCCAGGCGCGTCGCGTACTGGTGCTCCTGCGCCAACGTGCCGGACAGCCACGCCAGTTCGGGCCGCAGCGCCGAGGACCACTCCGCGTCCAGGAGCGGGGCGAACGTGTGCAGGGTGCCGCCGATGCGGCGGGCCGCGCGGCGCAGCGAGCGGGCGGCCGCCGAGGACTCCTCGGCGCCCTGCGTGTCCGCCGACGACTCGCGGTGCAGCCGCAGCGAGCGCAGGAACTCGGTCGCCTGCGCCTGTAGATAGACCGTGAGGGCCTCACCCGCGGAACCCGCGCCGGCCCCCGCCTCCGCGCCGGCTCCCGCGGCCGTACCCGTACCGACCCCCGTACCCGTGCCCATTCCCGCGCCCGTCCCCGTACTCGTCATCTCACGGTGTTGCTGTGCCACGCCGGCGCCTCCGGGCGTCTATGAGCATCTCCTGTACGTTCCGCAGGGGCCGGCCCTCCGGATCCACCGAGTGGCGGGTCCAGTTGCCGTCCGCGCCCAGGTGCCAGGAGGCGGTGGTGTCCGACATGCCGGTCTCCAGGAGCCGGCCGAGGGCCGCCCGGTGCGCCGGGTCCTGGACCCTGACCAGCGCCTCGATGCGGCGGTCGAGATTGCGGTGCATCATGTCGGCGCTGCCGATCCACACCTCGGGCTCGCCCCCGTTGCCGAAGGCGAAGACGCGGGAGTGCTCCAGGAAGCGGCCGAGGACGGAGCGCACCCGGATGTTCTCCGAGAGCCCCTCGACGCCGGGGCGCACCGCGCAGATGCCGCGCACCCACACGTCCACTTCGACGCCCGCCTGCGACGCCCGGTACAGCGCGTCGATGACGGCCTCGTCGACCATCGAGTTGACCTTGATGCGGACGTAGGCGGGGCGGCCCGCCCGGTGGTGCTGGATCTCCTTGTCGACGCGGGAGACGAGTCCGTCGCGCAGCGACTTGGGGGCCACGAGCAGCCGGCGGTAGGTCTCCCTGCGGGAGTACCCGGAGAGCCGGTTGAAGAGGTCGGAGAGGTCCGCGCCGACCTCCGCGTTGGAGGTGAGCAGGCCGAGGTCCTCGTACAGGCGGGCGGTCTTGGGGTGGTAGTTGCCGGTGCCGACGTGCGAGTAGCGGACCAGGGCCTCGCCCTCCTGGCGTACGACGAGGGAGAGCTTGCAGTGCGTCTTCAGGCCGACGAGGCCGTAGACGACGTGGCAGCCCGCCTCCTCCAGCTTCCGCGCCCACTTGATGTTGGCCTGCTCGTCGAAGCGGGCCTTGATCTCCACGAGGACGAGGACCTGCTTGCCGGACTCGGCGGCGTCGATCAGCGCGTCCACTATCGGGGAGTCGCCGGAGGTGCGGTACAGCGTCTGCTTGATGGCGAGGACGTCCGGGTCGGACGCGGCCTGCTCCAGGAACGCCTGCACGGACGTGGAGAACGAGTCGTACGGGTGGTGCAGGAGTACGTCGCGTTCGTGAAGGGCCGCGAATATGTCGGGGGCGGTCGCCGACTCGACCTCGGCGAGGTCGCGGTGGGTGCCGGCCACGAACTTGGGGTACTTCAGCTCCGGCCGGTCCAGTTTGGCGATGCTGAAGAGGCCGGTGAGGTCGAGCGGTCCGGGCAGCGGGTAGACCTCGGCCTCGCTGATCTTCAGCTCGCGCACCAGCAGGCTCAGCACGTTCGGCGCGATGGACTCCTCGACCTCCAGGCGCACCGGCGGCCCGAAACGGCGCCGCATGAGCTCCTTCTCCAGGGCCTGGAGCAGGTTCTCCGCGTCGTCCTCCTCGACCTCCAGGTCCTCGTTCCTGGTGAGCCGGAACATGTGGTGCTCCTGGATCTCCATGCCCGGGAAGAGCTCCTGGAGGTGCGCGGGCGCGGCGATGACGTCCTCGATCGGGACGTACCGCTGCGGGGACGCCTCCAGGAAGCGGGAGAGCAGCGGCGGAACCTTCACGCGTGCGAAGTGCTGATGTCCGGAGACCGGGTTGCGGACCACCACGGCGAGGTTCAGCGAGAGCCCCGAGATGTAGGGGAAGGGGTGCGCGGGATCCACGGCCAGCGGGGTCAGCACGGGGAAGATCTGCTGCCGGAACAGCGTGAAGAGCCGGGACTGCTCCTTCTCGGTCAGCTCGTGCCAGCGCACCAGGTGGATGCCCTCGTCGCCGAGGCCGGGCGCGACGTCGTCCTGGTAGCAGGCGGCGTGCCGGGCCATGAGCTCGCGGGAGCGGTTCCAGATGAGCTCCAGGACCTCACGGGGTTGCAGGCCGGAGGCCGAACGGGTGGCGACGCCGGTCGCGATGCGCCGCTTGAGGCCGGCCACGCGGACCATGAAGAACTCGTCCAGGTTCGAGGCGAAGATCGCCAGGAAGTTCGCGCGTTCCAGGAGCGGGGTGTGCGGGTCCTCGGCGAGTTCGAGCACCCGCTCGTTGAAGGCGAGCCAGCTGCGCTCCCGGTCCAGGAACCGCCCCTGGGGCAGCTCGGCGCCGTCGTGCCCGATCTGGGCGTCCTCGTCGTACGGGTCGAGGTCGGCGTCGATGTCCGGGTCGAGGTCGGAGACGGTGGCGGCGATGGTGGCCGGGCGGTGCGCGGCGATGGAACCCACGGAAGGCTGGGCGTGCTGAGTGCTCAGGCGGCCCGCAGGGCCCCCGCCGAGGGCGGTGGTGGGAGACGTGTGGGCCGGTCCCTGCGTGTTCTGCTGGCTCATACGACCATTCTTCCGCGCGGACACGACGACGGGCGCGTCGGAGAGCGCGGGAGCGAGACGGAGCTCGTCGTTCTCCGGGGCGGGGTCGGGCACGGACGGCTGCATTCAGCGAGCGTCGCAAGCCTGTCTGAATCAGTGGTTACGGCGACATGACGTGCGGGACATCGGCCGAAGACCCCCGGGCGTCCTGGGCGCGGGGGTCTGCGGCCGATCGTAGGGTTCCGGCCCGATGAGCGTACGGTTCCGGCCGCGGCGGCCTACGCTCAGGCCGCGCGCCGGCGCACGAGGCGGAAGGCGGCGTGGACGGCGGCGGCCGCGAGGACGAGCACGATGCCGGTCTCCACCAGCTGGAGCGGCCAGAAGTGCGACGGGGGGTGGAACTCGGCGTAGCGGCCGGTGACTTGGTAGTCGGCGAAACACCGCTCGGGATCGGGTCCCCAGCACAGCGATTCGGGCAGCCGCCCCCCGTCGGCGGTGAGCAGGCTCCAGTCCACCTCGTAGGAGAAGGGCGGAACCGTGATCCGGCTGCCCATGGCCCAGCTGCCGCTCTCGGTCGGCCACAGGTGGGGCCTGAGCAGCGGCAGCGCGACGGCGGCCGCCGCGGTGACGGCCACGGCGGCGCCGATCGCGGGCACCGTGCGGCGCAGCAGAAGCCCGGCGAGCGCGCCGACGGCGACGCCGAGCAGGGCGTACGCGAGGGCGACCGGGCCGACCGAGCCGTACATCGCCCGCTCGTACCAGGGGGCCCTGCTGTACGCGTGCTCCGGCCCGCTCGTCCAGGCCCAGCGCTGGACGGCGACGAGCAGGGTCGTCCCGACGGCCACGAGCACGGCGCAGGCGACGAGGCGGTCGGCGAGCCAGCGGACCGGGGTGACCGACTGGGTCCAGCCCAGCTTGTACGTGCCGGTCTCCAGCTCCCGGCCGATGAGCGGCCCCGCGACGAAGGCCCCGATCAGACAGGGCAGCGCGAGCAGGCCCATGCCCAGGTAGTCGAGGTTCCGGTCGAACTGCCGCTCGGTGTCGAGGTAGCCGCGGACCGAGTCGCCGCACTCCTTCGTGGTGTGCGGGATCGAGCAGTCGGACGCGGCGAAGACGTCGGCCGCGTGGGCGACCCACAGCCGGTCGGCGGTCAGTGCCGCCGCGGCGAGCGCGAACAGGGCGACCGCGATCCACAGGGCCGTGCGGTGCTGGCGCAGGACCGCACGGCAGGGCCCGGGCAGGGCGAAGGCGGCGCGGCGGCGGCGCGCCTCGGCGGGTGCGGACGCGGGTCCGGGTGTGGGTGCCGGGGTGGGCGTCAGGGTGGTCACGCGGTCACCGCCGGGGCGGCCGGGGTGGTGCTCGGCGTCAGCAGCGGCGCGGTGTCCGGGGTGCGCAGATGGGCGAGCAACAGCTCCTCCAGGGAAGGTTCTTGGACGTCCCAGTCGTCGCCGACCGGGCCCTCGGGTCGGATCAGGGCCGACAGGCCGCGTCCGGTGGGCCGGGACTCGACGACGGTGTGCGGGTGCAGCCGGTCGGCGGGGCCGGGCCCGGTGACCAGGCGGTGCGCGCCGATCAGGTCGTCGATGCCGCCGCCGAGGAGGACGCGCCCCGCGGCGACGAGCAGCAAGTGGTCGCAGGATTCGGCGAGTTCGCCGACGATGTGCGAGGACATCACGACCGTGGTGCCGTGCTCGGCGGCCTCGGCCATCAGCGTGCCCATGAGCTGGTGCCGGGCGAGGGGGTCGAGGTCGGCCATCGGCTCGTCCAGGAGCAGCAGTTCGGCGCGTTTGCCGAGGGCGAGGGCGAGCGCGACGCGGGTGCGCTGGCCGCCGGAGAGGGTGCGGACGCGGGCGCCCGGGTCGAGGCCGCCGTCGCCCACGACGCGTTCGGCGACGGCGGCGTCCCAGCGCCCCGGGTTGAGCTCGGCGCCCAGCCGCAGGGTCGCCGCGACGGTCAACTGCGGGTGGAGCGGCTTGTCCTGGGCCACGTACGCGACCCGGGGGCGGGCCTCGGCGGGGTCGGCGCCGAGGACGGTGAGGGCGCCGGCGGTGGGCCGGTCGAGGCCCGCGGCGAGCGCGAGCAGGGTCGACTTGCCGGCGCCGTTCGGTCCGACGACCGCGCAGACGCGGCCGGCGGGCAGCCGGAACGAGCAGTCGTCCAGGGCGGTCCGGCGCCGGCTCCCGCGCCGTCCGTAGTGCTTGGCCAGCGCGGTCGCCTCGATGGCGGTGTCGGTCACGCGGGGTCCCCCTTCGTCGATGTGGTCACCGGTGCGAACTGCTCCTCCAGTACGGCGGTGAAGAGCGCCGCGACGTCGTCCCGCTCCAGGCCGGACCGCCGGGCCCGCGCGGTCCACTCCACGAGCTCGCCCCGCAGCGGTGAGTCGGCCGGTGCGTGGCCGAGCGTCCGGCGCACGAAGGTGCCGAGGCCGCGCCGGGCCTCGACGAGGCCCTCCCGCTCCAGCTCGCGGTAGGCCTTCAGCACCGTGTTCGGGTTGATGGCGGTGGCCTCGACCACCTCGCGGGCCGTGGGCAACTTGTCGCCGGGCTCCAACAGGCCCAGGCGCAGGGCCTGTTGGGTCTGCTGGACGATCTGGAGGTAGGTGGCGACGCCGCTGCGCCGGTCGATCCTGTACTCGAGCACTGCCCTTCCACCACCCTTTCACTAATTGAGTAGTGAAAGGGTGGTGGAAGGGTGGGGGTGAGGTCAAGAGGGCGGTTCGAAGTGGGAGTGGGTGATCTTGTACCGTCTGGCGCGCAAGCTTGACGTGAACACGCATGCGTGCAGAACAAGGGCACGCGGGACGAGCCCGACATGGAGGTCGTCGACTGCGGCGACGCCGCGGCGAAGTACAAGGTCGCGAGCAAGTTCGAGGCCGAGTGCGAGCCGGGACGGACGCGTTACACGCAGACGCGGCGGGGGCGTGAGCAGTTCTCCATGTGCCTGACGGCGAACGAGGCGAAGTAGCGGAGCCGCCGGTGCGGTGAGCGGTTAAGTACGTGCGGGCGAAGGGCACGGTGTTCCTGGAACGGACACCGCGCCCTTCGGTCGGACTGTGCGGATCCGCGGATCTGCGGATCCGCCGGTCTGGTCGTCGGTCTCAGGACTCGGTGCGGTACATCAGGACTCGGTGCGGTACATCAGGTCCGTCTCGTGGGTGACGAAGCCGAGCCGCTCGTAGACGCTGACGGCCGCCTTGTTGTCCGCGTCCACGTACAGCATCGCGGTGGGCAGGCCGGCCCGCGCGAGGTGGCGCAGGCCGGTCGTGGTGAGGGCCTTGCCGAGGCCGCCGCCCTGCGCGCCGGGCCGCACCCCGACCACGTACACCTCGCCGAGACGCTCCTGCGCGTGCACCTTGGTCCAGTGGAAGCCGACCAGTTCGCCGTCCTTCTCCGCGAGGAAGAAGCCGGCCGGGTCGAACCACGGCTCCGCCTTGCGGTCGTCCAGGTCGCGCTGGGTGAGGGAGCCCTGTTCGGGGTGGTGGGCGAAGGCCGCGGCGTTCACCGCGAGCCAGGCGTCGTCGTCCTGGCCGGGGACGAAGGTACGGAGGGTGACGCCCTCGGGCAGGACCGGGTCGGGCAGGTCCAGGTCGGCCAACGAGCGCCGCATCTGGCGCAGTTCGCGGAAGAGGGCGAGGCCGAGGACCTGGGCGAGGTGCCGGGCGGCGGAGTGTCCGCCGTGCGCCCAGATGCGCAGGCGGCGGCCGGACTCGGCGAGCAGCGCCGCGCCGAGCGCCCGGCCGTGCCCGTGGCCGCGGCGCGCGGGGAGCACGACGAGTTCGGCGGCGGGTGCCTCTACGGGGTCGGTGTCCTCCAACTGCGCGTAGCCGACGAGGTCGTCGCCGACGCTGAGCAGCAGATGCCGGACGCCTTCGCGGGCGCCGCCGCGCAGTCGCAGCCGCCCCTGCTCGGACACCGCCTGCTGCCCGTCCGTACGGGCGGCCTCGGCGAGCAGCGCGAGTACGGCGTCGGCCTGGGCGGGGGAGAGGGCGGCGAGGGTGTCGATCGTCCGGAGGGGGGCGGGGGAGGCGGCCTCGGCGGGGTGGTCGTCAGTCATAACTCCCGAGCGTATTCGGGCGGGGGCGCCTTTGGGGGTGGGGGCATCGCGCTGCGCGCTCGCGTCCTCAATCGCCGGACGGGCTTGCGAGCCGCTCGCGGGGCTCGCACTCTTGCCTGCCCTGCGGCCCGGTGGGTGGTGCATCGCGCTCCGCGCTCGTCCTCTATCGCCGGACGGGCTGAGGAACCCCATCCGCCCCGCCCTGCTCCCGTCTGTCTGCCGGAGGAACCGGCTCCCGAACGCCGGACGTGCTTGCGAGCCCCCCCGCCCTGCTCCCGTCTGCGCGCCAGAGAATCCAGCCCCCAGACGCCTCGCGGGGCGGATGACTCGGGTGGGTGGGTGGGGAATAGCCCGCGGAGCGGGCACGGGGGGCGTGTACGTGCCGGTTCAGGTGGTGCGGGGGCGGGCGGGTGGGTGGGGAGAAGCCCGCGCAGCGGGCACGCGGTCCGTGGACGTGCCGGTCCAAGAGGCTCCGTCCCCGTCCCCGCGCCGTGCCGGTCCAAGAGGCCCCCGTCCCCGCCCCCACCCGCAGGCCCCCTCACGGAAACCAGGATGTGACCCACAACCCACTGTCGGCCTACGCGCGTTGACCCTAGGCTTCCCGACGGCCCCACTTCACGCCCACGACCTCCGGGGGAACTCGTGTCCGGCAGAACAGCAAAGCACCGAAGGCCCAGGCGCCGAGCCACCCGCGTCCTCGCCGTGGCGGCGGGCCTCGCCACCGCCGGTGCGATGGCCGCCGCACTGCCCGCCGGCGCGGGGCAGGACCACGCGGGACAGGACCACAAGGCGCAGGCCCACAAGGCGCAGGCCCACAAAACCCGGGACCACAAGGCGCAGGCCCACGGACCCCACGGCACAAGCGCCGCCGCAACCCCCCGCACGGTCGACGTCCAACTGCTCTCCTTCAACGACTTCCACGGCAACCTGCAGCCCCCCGCCGGTTCCTCGGGCCAGGTCACGGAGAAGCAGCCCGACGGCACCGAGAAGAAGATCGACGCCGGCGGCGTCGAATACCTCGCCACGTCGCTGCGCACCGCGCGCAAGAGCCACCCCTACACCGTCACCGCGGCCGCCGGCGACCTCATCGGCGCCAGCCCGCTGCTCTCCGGGCTCTTCCACGACGAGCCCACCGTCGAGGCGATGAACAAGCTCGGCCTGGACGTCACCAGCGTCGGCAACCACGAGTTCGACGAGGGTGCCAAGGAGCTGGGCCGCGTCCAGAACGGCGGCTGCCACCCCAAGGACGGCTGCTTCGAGAAGGACAAGCACGGCAAGGGCAAGAAGTTCAGGGGCGCCGACTACCCGTACCTCACCGCCAACGTCACCGACGAGAAGACCGGCAAGCCCCTCCTCAAGCCCTACTGGGTGTGGAAGCACAAGGGCGTGAAGATCGGCTTCATCGGGGTCACCCTGGAGGGCACCCCGGACATCGTCTCCGCCGACGGCGTCAAGGGGCTGAAGTTCCACGACGAGATCGAGACCGTCAACAAGTACGCGAAGGTCCTCGACAAGCAGGGCGTGAAGTCCATCGTCACCCTCATTCACGAGGGCGGCGTCCCGGCGAGCCAGGCGTACAACTACGACTGCGACTCCCCGGCCGCGGGCGGCGGCATATCCGGGCCGATCACCGACATCGCCAAGGGCATCACGCCCAAGGTCGACGCCCTCGTCACCGGGCACACCCACAACGCGTACGTCTGCACGATCCCCGACCCGGCCGGCAAGCCCCGCATGGTGACCTCGGCGTCGTCCTTCGGGAAGCTCTACACGGACACCACGCTCACGTACGACCGCAAGACCAAGGACATCGTGCGGACCGGCGTGCGGTCCGCGAACCACGTGGTCAGCCGCGAGCAGGCCAAGGCCCCGGACATGACCTCGCTCATCGCCCGCTGGGACAAGCTCGCCGCACCGGTCGCCGACAAGCCCGTCGGCTACATCTCGGCGGACATCCCCGGCCGCGGCGCCACCACCCCCGAGTCCCCGCTCGGCGACCTCATCGCCGACGCACAGCTCGCGCACGCCACGTCCCTCGACCCCGAAGCCGATCTCGCCCTGATGAACCCGGGCGGCATCCGCGCCGACCTCGTCCACAGGGCGAGCGGCAAGGAGGGCGACGGCGTCGTCACCTATGGCGAGGCGTTCACCGTGCAGCCGTTCAGCAACACGGTCAATCTGGTGGACCTGACCGGCGCGCAGCTCATCACCGGGCTGAAGCAGCAGGTCAGCGGGGCCAATCAGGCCTCGCCGAAGATCCTTCAGGTCTCGGCCGGGCTGACGTACACGCTGGACATGACCAAGACCGGCGCGGACCGCGTCGTCGCCGGCACCGTCGAGCTGAACGGCAAGGCCATCGACCCGGCGGCCACCTACCGCGTCGCGATGAACTCCTTCCTCGCGGGCGGCGGCGACGGCTTCGCGGAGCTCGGCAAGGGCACGAAGCCGCTGGTCGGCAGCGACGACCTGAAGGCCTTGAGCGACTACATGACCGCCAACTCCTCGGCGGACGAGCCGATCGCGCCGCCCAAGGCGGACCGGATCACGGTCGTGAAGTAGCGGATGTCACTCGGGTTGCCGTGCGGTGGCCCTGAGCTGGCCCCCAGTCGACCTGGGCAGGAAAACACCGCGTTAAAAGAAGGGGCGGAAACCGGGCGTTACCGGGTGTAAGGCTTGGGGTGGGGTGTGAACGTATGGTGAGATCACTTGATGCGTTCCCCCCACCGCATAGCCCCGCGTCCTGCGAATGCCCCGCTCACCGACCGCATCGAAAGCATCGACGGCTCCCACGGCTCCCACGGCTCCCGCGACTCGGACGGCTCCGACCGCCGCGCCGACCGCTCGACGGACACCGCCGAACTGCCCGCCGCCACGTACACCAACCCGTACGAGGAGCTGGCCGCGCTCGCGCCGAACCCGCTGGAGGAGTTCCTCCACGAGGAGAAGGACGCCCCGGAGGCGGAGGCCCCCTGGACGCCGCCGAACCACCGCCGCGGCAGCCGTCGCAACCGCGGGCGCGGCCGTCGGCGCACCCGCTTCGCCGGGCTGCCGATCGCCGTGAAGGCCCTGGTCGCCGTGCTGGTGGCCGCCGCGTTCCTCACCCTCGGCGACCGCTGGGCGCTGCTCTACGCCGAGCACAAGGCCGCGGAGAAGCTCAAGGACCAGATGCACCTGAGCGCGGCCCCCGAGGTCGACATCGGGGGGTTCCCCTTCCTCACCCAGGTCCTCGACAAGCGCGTCGACCAGGTGAAGGTGACCGTCCCTGACGTCGCCGCCGACCGGGTCTCGCTGGCCAAGGTCTCCGCGACCGGCACGGACGTCACGATCAACGGCGACGGGCCCACCTCGATCACCGGCGCGAACATCGGCCGCATGCAGGGCGAGGTGCTGCTCTCCTTCGACGACCTCAACCGCGAACTGGGCGCCTCCCAGGTCACGTTCACCGGCCGCGGCCACGACCAGGTGCTCGCCCGCGGCACGCTGCCCGTAGCGGGTCACGACCTGAAGGTGCGCGCCGACGCCCGCATCCAGCGCAACGGCGACCGCGGCATCTCCACCGACATCGGCGGCATGCGCCTGCAACTCGGCGACCTCGCGACCTACCGCCCCGGTACGCGCGAGAAGGAGGGCCTGCACCTGTCGCAGAAGTCCGCCGACCGCGTGGCGAAGGAGACGGCCAAGGCGAAGGCGCTGCTCTCCGTGCCGTCCATCGTCGAGCGGCTCGGGGTGCCGCGGAAGGCGGTCCGCGGCGCCATGAAGAGCGACACGAAGCTCAACGAGCTCACCGGCTCGGCGAAGTTCGTGAACGACGTGATGGGCCTGAACCTCATCGACGTCGCGATGGGCCACCCCGAACTCCTCAGGAAGCTCGGCCTCGACCCGGCCCTCCTGGACGGCCTCTCCCAGCTCACCCGCCCCGTCCTCGCCGACCGCCTGACCCTCGCCTTCCAGCTGCCGAAGCTGCCGGGCGACGGGACGATGGCGCTGCGGGACGTGCAGGTCGAGAAGGAAGGCATCCGGGTACGCATCGAGGGCTCGGGCATCGGCCTCGGGGGCTGAGCGGTCGTGCCGCGCCGGTGTCGTCAGACGGTCTCCGAGCGGTATCCGGGAGCCAGCTCCCGCTCGGCCAGACCGTAGTAGTGCCGGAAGTTGTAGATCAGCGGACGCCAGGCGGCGGGGTCGACGTACTGCGTGCCGGGGACCATGACGGCCGCGGCGGCGTGGACGTGGACCACGGCGCACTCCACGGCCCGGAACTCGCCCCGGGGCCCGACCGGCGTGACGCTCCGCACGGTGGCCTCCAGCTGGAGCGGGCACTCGGCGACCCGCGGCGGCCCGACCGCCACCGAGTCCTCGGGGTGCAGACCGGCGGCGGCGAACTTGTCCGGCTCGTGGCGGAACAGCCCGCGCTTGGCCTCCGGCACCGGGAACGCGCCGGTGAGCGGGGCGAGCCGCTCCACCGCGGGCCACAGGTCGGGCGAGGGCAGATTGATGACCAGCTCCGGCCGGTCCGCGAGATTGGCGCCGGTGCGGCCCCCGGAACCGAGCCCCAGCACGATGGTGTGACCGAGCGCCCAGAGGGACGAGACGGGCGCGAGATTCGCCGTGCCGTCGGGGTTCGTGGTGGTCAGCAGGGCGACGGGGGTGCCGAAGTAGAGGATCTTGGGGGATACGGAGAGGTGGTCCGCGGCGGTGCCGGGTGCCGCCGGGATCGTGGCGTTGTCCATGTCGGGAACGCTAGGGTCCGGACGCTTCGGCGCCCGCCGAAGCGTCGGGTGCGTCGGGCGCCCGGCACGGTGCCGGGCCGGGGGCTCACGGAGCCGCCGGCGCCTCGGGCGGTGGCGTGGGAGCCCCCGGCAGCCGGACGGACGCCTCCGTGCCGCCGCCGTCCGGTGCCCGCAGCGTCACCTCGCCGCCGCACTGCTGCACCGTGCGCGCCACGATCGACAGGCCGAGGCCCGAGCCCGGCAGGGAGCGGGCGGACGGGGAGCGCCAGAAGCGGTCGAAGACGTGCGGGAGTTCGTCGGCGGGGATGCCGGGGCCGTGGTCCCGTACCGTCAGACGGCCGCGGTCGAGGGTGACCTCCACCGTGCCGCGCGGCGGGCTGAACTTCACCGCGTTGTCCAGGATGTTGACGATCGCCCGCTCCATCGCGGGCGGCTCCGCGCGTACGTACCAGGGCGCGAGCTCCGCGGTGATCGTCAGCTCGGGGCCGCGCAGCCGCGCTCGCTCGATGGCGGCCCTGGTGAGCTCGTGCAGGGCGATCACCTGGATCTTGCCGCTGCCGTCCTCCGCGCCGGGGCGGGACAGCTCCTGCAGGTCGCCGATGAGCGCGGCCAGTTCGGTCATCTGCGCGGTGACGGAGGCGAGCAGGGCCTTGCGGTCCTCGGGCGGGATGGCCCGGCCCGTCTCCTCGCTGCGGGCCAGGAGCTCGATGTTGGTGCGCAGCGAGGTGAGCGGCGTCCGCAGCTCGTGGCCCGCGTCGGCGATCAGCTGCTGCTGGAGGTCGCGCGAGGACGCCAGCGAGGCGGTCATCGAGTTGAAGGACTCCGACAGACGGGCGATCTCGTCGTCGCCCTCGACCGGGATGCGCAGGCTCAAGTCCTCGGTACGGGCGACGTGTTCGACGGCGGCGGTCAGCTGGTCGACCGGGCGGAGCCCGGTGCGGGCCACCCAGAGCCCGGCGGCGCCGGCGCCGAGGACGCCGATGCCGGCGACGAAGACGAGGATCAGGGCGAGGTTGTCGAGGGTGTCGTCCACCTCGCTGAGCGGCCGCGCCACGGAGACGGCGAGCGGCAGCTGGGGGTACTCCTCCAACGGGTAGGTGTAGACCCGGTACTTCTCGCCGTCGGCCGCCGTCGTGTTGTGGTAGGTCGCCGTCCGGTTCCGGCCGGCCACGGCGATGTCCGCGGCGGTCACCGCGATCGACTGACGGCCCCAGGTGACGCAGTTCGTGCCGTTCTTGGCGACGACCTGGATCGTCTGGTTGTAGAGGTCGGGCCGCTCGCGGTCGGGGAGCGCCCGCAGACACCGTGCGCCACGCCCCGCCGCGTCGATGTCGATCTGCTGCACGACCTCCTCCGGCTTGGGCCGGTTGGAGGCCAGCGCGTCGTCCAGGGAGTTCATCAGCGCACCGCGCACCACGAACCAGCAGGTCACCGCCGCCGCCGCCACCGCCACCGCGACCGCCGTCGCCACCAGGAGGGCCAGCCGGGACCGCAGCGGCAGTCCGTGGAAGCGCCGGACGAGCCCGCTCATTCGCCGCCCCGCAGCACGTACCCCACGCCCCGCACCGTGTGCACCAGACGCGGTTCGCCGCCCGCCTCCGTCTTGCGGCGCAGATACATCACGTACACGTCCAGGGAGTTGGACGACGGCTCGAAGTCGAAGCCCCACACCGCCTTGAGGATCTGCTCGCGGGTGAGGACCTGGCGCGGGTGGGCGAGGAACATCTCCAGGAGCGTGAACTCCGTGCGGGTCAGCTCCACCGTCCGCGGGCCCCGGGTCACCTCGCGGGTGGCCAGGTCCATCCGCAGGTCGGCGAAGGCGAGGACGTCGCCGTCGGCGGCCTGGCCGGCCGGCGCGTACGAACTGCGGCGCAGCAGCGCCCTGATGCGGGCGAACAGCTCGTCGAGCTCGAAGGGCTTGACCAGGTAGTCGTCGGCGCCCGCGTCGAGTCCGGTGACGCGGTCGCCGACGGTGTCGCGCGCGGTCAGCATCAGGATCGGCGTGGTCGACCCGGTGGCGCGGAGCCTGCGCGCGGCGGTGAGGCCGTCCATGCGGGGCATCTGGATGTCGAGGACGACGAGGTCGGGCCGGTACGCCGCGGCCCTCTCCAGCGCGTCGGCGCCGTCGACGGCGACCTCCGTGCCGTACCCCTCGAAGGCGAGGCTGCGGCGCAGCGCCTCGCGCACGGCGGGTTCGTCGTCCACGATCAGGATGCGCTGCTGCTCGCGGTCACCGGTGCGGTCGCCTTCGGCGGGGCTCATGGGCTTCGGACTTCCTCGGGTACGGGGTGGGCGGGGCCGGTATCAGCCTCGCACGCGGGCCCGGGACGCGCGGCGCGCGCCCGCGCGAGAGGCGCTGCTGCCGCCCGTCGCCACCTCGGGCGCGCGGCCCGCCTGCGCGCCGTGCAGCCCCCGCGCGACGTCCAGCGGGAGGCCGAGCCCGGCCGGGCCGGTGCCGGGCCTGCCCCAGCCGACGGTGACGGCCAGGGCGTGCCGGACGCGGTGGACGGTGACGCCGGTGAGACCGGTGAACGGGGTGGTGGCGGGCATGGCGGCCTCCGGTGCGAAAGGAGTGGGGCGGGGGGAGGGGATCAGGTCGTGGAGCCGGACCGCAGCTTGGCGAGGTCGGCCTTGACCGTGTCGATCGGGATGGCGAAGCCGAGGCCGACGCTGCCGGACGCGGCCTCGCCGGTGTCCTGGCTCCCCGACGTACTGGGCGAGTACATCGCCGAGTTGATGCCGATGATGTTGCCGTTCATGTCGATCAGCGCACCGCCGGAGTTGCCGGGGTTGAGCGAGGCGTCGGTCTGCAGCGCCTTGTACGTGGTCTTCGACGAGCCGGTGTCGCCGTTGAACTGCTGGCCGCCGAACTCGAACGGCCACTCGCCGCGCGGGCTCTGCTGCTGCTCCTGGCCGTCGCCCGTGGACACCGTGACGTCGCGTTCGAGCGCGGAGACGATGCCGCTGGTGACCGTGCCGGTGAGGCCCTCGGGGGAGCCGATGGCGACGACCTGGTCGCCGACCTTCACGTTGGCGGAGTTGCCGAAGGTCGCGGGCTTCAGGCCGGACGCGTCCTTCAGCCGGATGAGCGCCAGGTCCTTCTTGCTGTCGGTGCCGACGACCTCGGCCCCGTACGTCCTGCCGTCGTCCGTCCGCACCTTGATCGAGGTGGCGCCCGCGACGACGTGGTTGTTGGTGACGATCTCGCCGTCGCTCTTGGTGATCACACCGGAGCCGGTCGACTTGCCCTGCCCCGTCGACGCGCTGATCTCGACGATGCTGGGGCTGACCGCCTCGGCGACCCCGGAGACGGTGCCCCTCTTGCTGGTCGGCACCACGTCCGTGCTGGTCGCGGAGGAGCCGCCGCCCTGGTCGGTGAGCGTCTGCACGGCGTAGGCGGTGCCGCCGCCGACCGCGGCCGCCGCGATGGCGACGGCGGCGAGCAGGGCCATGGGCCCCTTCGCCCGGCGCCGCTGCGGGGCGGACCCGGGACCGGGCCCCTGCGGGGCTTCCGGCGCATGAGCGGGCGGGGGCGGGTACGCACCGTGCGGGTACGCGCCCTGCGTACCGCCGTGGTGCACAGGCGCTGACGACTGCTGCTGGGGGTACTCGCCGCTGTGGCGGAAGCTCTCGGTCATGAACATGAGCGTGGCGGGCGTACATGAGAGCTGCCTGAGTACGTCCTGAGAAGCCCGGCAGAAGTGCGTATGCCCGATATAAAGCCGGGCCGCGGAGCCCGGTGTCGTACGCGTGGGGCGGTTACGCGCACCCGCAGGACTGCCGCACGACCAGCCGGGACGGGAACAGCTTCAGCCGCTCCCGGCGCGATCCCGCGACCCGCAGACCGTCGTCGAGGACCAGGTCGACCGCGGCGCGCGCCATCGCGGGCCGGTCCGAGGCCACCGTCGTCATCGGCGGATCCGTGAGGCCCGCCTCCTTGACGTCGTCGAAGCCGGCGACGGCGAGCCCGCCCGGCACGTCGATGCGCAGCTCGCGCGCCGCCCGCAGGATGCCGATGGCCTGGTCGTCCGTCGAGCAGAAGATCGCGGTGGGCCGGTCGGGCCCGGCGAGCAGCTCCAGGCCCACCTGGTACGCGTCGTAGCGGTTGTACGGCGCCTCGAAGAGACGGCCCTCGACCGACAGGCCGGCCTCCCGCATCGCCCGCCGCCAGCCCTCGACGTGGTCGGAGACGGGGTCGCCGACGGTCGGGGTCTCGGCGGTGCCGCCGAGGCAGGCGACGTACGCGTGGCCGTGCTCCAGGAGGTGGCGGGTGGCGAGCTGCGCGCCGCCGAGGTCGTCCGTGACGACGGCGACGTCGTCGATGGCCTCGGGCCGCTCGTGCAGCAGGACCACGCGCGCGTCCCACGCGTCGATCTCCGCGGCGGCCTGGTCGGTCAGGCCGTGGCTGACGAGGATCAGGCCGGAGACCCGCATGCCGAGGAAGGCCCGCAGATAGTGCGTCTCGCGCTCTTCCACGTAGTCGGTGTTGCCGACCAGGACCATCTTTCCGCGCTCGGACGCCGCCTGTTCGACGGCGTGCGTCATCTCCGCGAAGAACGGCTGACGCGCGTCCGGCACGATCATGCCTATGAGGTCCGTGCGCCGCGAGGCCATGGCCTGGGCAACACGGTCGGGCCGGTAGCCCAGCTCCTTGATCGCTGCGAGTACCCGCTCGCGCGTGGCCGGGGCGACCGGCCTGGGTCCGTTGTTGATGACGTAACTGACGACCGCGGTCGAAGTACCCGCAAGTCTTGCCACGTCATCCCGAGTCACCTTGGCCACGCGCGGAGTCTACGCGGATGGAACTAGCGCTGGGCAGGGCGTACGGCAGCTTCCTTCGCGGGGGGCCCCGCACCGCGCGAGACGCCCGTCGTCCCCCTGCCGCCGTTCCCCGCGGCCCGGGACGCCGCCGCCTTCGCCTTCTCCTCCTCGGCCGCGCGTTCGACCTTCTCCGGCACGACGAACCGGTATCCGACATTGCGGACGGTGCCGATCAGCGACTCGTGTTCGACGCCGAGCTTCGCCCGCAGCCGCCGCACGTGCACGTCGACCGTGCGCGTACCGCCGAAGTAGTCGTAGCCCCACACCTCCTGGAGCAGCTGGGCGCGGGTGAAGACCCGCCCCGGGTGCTGCGCCAGGTACTTGAGCAGTTCGAACTCCTTGAAGGTGAGGTCGAGGACCCGGCCCTTCAGCTTCGCGCTGTACGTCGCCTCGTCCACGGACAGATCGCCGTTGCGGATCTCCATGGGGGAGTCGTCGGAGGTGATCTGCTGGCGGCCCATCGCGAGCCGCAGCCGCGCCTCGACCTCGGCGGGTCCCGCCGTGTCGAGGAGCACGTCGTCGATGCCCCAGTCCGCGGTGACGGCCGCGAGGCCGCCCTCCGTGACGACCAGGACCAGCGGACAGCCGGGCCCGGTGGAGCGCAGCAGCTGGCAGAGGCTGCGCACCTGCGGCAGATCGCGGCGGCCGTCGACGAGGATGACGTCGGCGCCGGGGGTGTCGACGAGTGCGGGCCCCTCCGCCGGGGCGACGCGCACATGGTGAAGGAGCAGGCCGAGAGCGGGGAGCACCTCCGTCGACGGCTGGAGGGCGTTGGTCAGGAGCAGCAGCGAACTCACCGCCGACCACCTGCCCGGGTCGTCGTACTGTCGTGCACGTTTCGCTCGCCCATAACGTCTGGTTCCTCCTCGGTCCCTGCGAGGACGTTTACGGCACTGCTTCGCTTTCAGCTTCGTACGTTTCCCCGGTCCGCGCCCGGGGCCGGAAAGCACGAAAGGACCCGGGGGCTGCGCTGCCCGGATCCTCTGCCCAGCACAATAGCCCACATGAGTTCCGGTCCGGCAGGTCATTCGGCGCGATCTTCTGTGCCGCCGCTCACTCGGGGTGGGGGTGGCGTTCAGCGGCGCGCCACCCTCCGTACACAGGACGGGGTGGCCATCGAGGCCGCCCTGGACCCCGGGCCCGACCCCGCGGGCGAGGTCGCGATCGTCGTCGCGCACGGCTTCACGGGCGGTCTGGCCCGGCCCCACGTGCGCCGCATCGCGGGCGTCCTCGCCCAGCGTGCGGCCGTGGTCACCTTCTCGTTCCGGGGCCACGGGCGCTCCGGCGGGCACTCCACGGTCGGCGACCGCGAGGTGCTCGACCTGGCGGCGGCCGTCGCCTGGGCCCGCTCGCTCGGGTACGCCCGGGTGGTGACCGTGGGTTTCTCCATGGGCGGCTCGGTGGTGCTGCGGCACGCCGCGTTGCACAGGGGGCGCACGGAAGCGCGGACCGACGCGGTGGTCGCGGTGAGCGCCCCCGCGCGGTGGTACTACCGGGGAACGGCGCCGATGCGGCGGCTGCACTGGGTGGTGACGCGGCCCGCGGGCCGCGCGGTCGGCCGGTTCGGACTCCGCACCAGAATCCACCCGCACGAGTGGGACCCCGTGCCCCTTTCGCCCGTCGAGTCCGTTCCGCTCATCGCCCCGACCCCGCTGCTCGTCGTGCACGGCGACCGGGACCCGTACTTCCCCGTCGACCACCCGCAGATGCTGGCCGCCGCCGCGGAGGGCGGGGCCGAGCTCTGGCTGGAGGAGGGCATGGGGCACGCCGAGCACGCCGCCTCCGACGAGCTCGTCGGACGGATCGCCGCGTGGGCCACGGCATCATGGACGTCGGCAACCGCCGACTGAAAGGGGAGTCGCATGGTGAACGGCACCATTCGTTACTGGGCCGCTGCCAAGGCGGCCGCGGGCGTCGCCGAGGAGCCGTACGCGGCGGCGACGCTGGCCGACGCGCTGGACGCCGCCCGTGAGCGGCACCCCGGCGAACTCGTCCGGGTCCTCAAGCGCTGCTCCTTCCTGGTCGACGGCGACCCCGTCGGGACCCGCGGGCATGAGACCGTACGGCTGGCCGAGGGCGGCACGGTCGAGGTGCTCCCGCCGTTCGCAGGAGGATGAGCGCCATGTCCAATCAGCCCTACGAGGGGTACGACGGGTACGAGCCGTATCCGCGGCAGCAGGGGTATCCCGAGCAGCAGCAGTACTACGGGGAGCAGCCGCAGTACCCGGAGCAGCAGCAGTACCCGGACCAGCAGCAGTACCCGGACCCGCAGCAGTACGGGAGCCAGCAGTATCCGGACCCGCGGTACACCGACCCGCAGGCGTACCCGCAGCAGCCGCAGCACCCCCAGCAGCCGCAGCACCCCCAGCAGCCCCAGCAGCCGCAGCACCCCCAGCCGCCGTACTACGCCGAGCCGCAGCAGCGGTACGCCCAGGACCAGTACACCCAGCAGTGGGAGGGGCAGACCTGGGAGACGCAGGTGCAGCCGCCCGCCGCCGTGGACGTGACGGAGACGGCGTACCTGCCCTCGCAGGGCGCGAACGCCGCGTACGGAGAACAGCAGCCACAGCCGCAGCCGGAGCCCGCCGCCGGGCCGGCCGCCGCCGGTGACGACACCACGTACGGCCCCGCCACCACCACCGGCAACCCCCGCATCACCGACGCCCAGCGGGCCCGCGCCGAAGGGCGGTCGCCGATCATAGAGCCCGGCATGCAGCCCGCCGCGCTGACCGCGCTGCTCGGACTGCTCCTTGCCGCGGGCGCCGCCGTCGGCTCGTACGCGCTGCTCGTGCCGCTGGTGCTGCTGCAGGCCGTGACCGCCGCCGGCTGGTTCCGGCTCAACGGGATGTGGCCGGCCCGGCAGGGCATCGCGCTCGCCTTCCTCGGCGGGGCCGTCGCCGACGGCGCGCTGCTGGCCGCCGGCAAGGAGAACGCGCCCGCCGCCATCCTCGGCACCCTCGGCGTGTGGGTGCTGTTCGTGCTGGTCCTGCAGTTGCGCAGCCACGCGGGCGCGGACGAGCGGATGTACGGGCTGATGGCCACCGTCGCCTCGTCGGCACTCGCGATCGTCGCCACCGGGCACCTCGCGGCCGCCGGTGACGCGGTCACCGTGGGCGGCGTCGCGGTCGCCGTCGCGATCCTCGCCCGCGCGCTGCCGCTGCCCACGCCCGCCTCCGTGGTCGTGGCGCTCCTCGCCGCGGCCGGCGCGGGGGTCGCCGTCGGCGGCATGACGGACTACGGCAGCAAGGGCGCGCTGCTCGGCCTCGGCGCCGGGGTGTGCGCGCTGATCGGTCACCGCGTCGCCAGTTACGACTACCCGTCCCGCTTCGTGCACATGACGGCGGGCGTCGCGCTGCCCCTCGCGGCCGCCGCCCCGGCCGTCTACGTGCTGGGCCGCGTCATCGGCTGAGCCGATCGTCACAGCTGATCGACAGGTCCCCGGCCGAGCCCTTCGGCCGGGGACCCGTCCTTTAGGCTCGCCGGAACGACTGTCGACTCGGGGGACAAGGTGGGGGAACGCCGGACATGAGCAAGCGCGCCGTACGAATACTTCTGATCGTCGTGGTCGTCCTCGGAGGGCTTTTCGTGGCGGCCGACCGGCTCGCCGTGAACTTCGCCGAGGACGAGGCGGCGGAGAAGATGCGGACCAGCGAGGGGCTGAGCGAGACGCCCGACGTCTCCATCAAGGGCTTCCCCTTCCTCACCCAGGTCGCGGGCGGTGAGCTCGACGACGTGGAGGTCGGCATCAAGAACTACGACGCGAAGTCCGGGTCCGACTCCATCCGCATCGCCGACCTCACCGCCCACATGAAGGGCGTGAAGTTCTCCGGCGACTACAGCTCGGCGACGGCCGCCACCGCCACCGGCACCGCGCGCGTCTCCTACGACGAGCTGCTGAAGGCGAGCAAGTCCGAGCCGGTCGAGCTGCCGCTGGGCGCCACCGGCAAGGTCGTCGGCCTCTCCGACGGCGGCAACGGCAAGATCAAGGTCGAGGTCGAGGTCAGCAAGGGCGGCGCGAAGCTCCCGAAGCCCGTCCACGTGCTCAGTTCGGTGCGGGTCGAGGGCGACGACATCCGGGTGCACGCCGACCGGATCCCGAAGAACCTCGACGTCCTCGGCGTCTCCATCCCGCTGCCCGAGGGCATGGTCCGCGGCGTCACCGACTTCAACCAGAAGATCGACGACCTGCCGGCCGGCATCAAGCTGCAGAAGGTGGAGGCGGCACCGGACGGCGTGGACATGTCCGTGACCGGCACCGACGTGAAGCTCGCGGGCTGACGCGGACGGCCCGCCGCCTCCCGCGCCGGGCCCGCGTCCGAGGGGCGAGACGGGGTGGTCCGGCGGGCGGATGCGGCCGGTGCCGCCCCGGGCCCGGAGCGCCGCCGGGGCGGCTCCGGAGTTCAACGAATCCCGCATCGTGGACGATCCCGTCTCACCATGCGGAGCACCGGTGACACAGCCGCCTTTCCGTCCCTACGATCGGACACATGCGACGACAGGCGGATCTCACGAAGCGGCGGGCAGTCGACCTGTGCCGCGTCGCCGCCATGCTCTGTCGCACCTTCTAGCGAGGGCCTCACCCCTCGTTTCCCCCGGGCCTGTCCGACGCCCATCCGGCAGGCCGCCCCCGCGCCGCCGTACGTACGCCACCCGTGCCTCCCCGCACCGCCGGCCCGTACCGGGCGCCCCCTCGTGCACCGCAGCACGCCCGCACCGCACCGCCGTAACTGCCCCGGAGGAGAAGAACATGAGCCGCAGCGACGTCCTGGTAGACGCCGACTGGGTCGAGGCCCACATCGAGGACCCGAAGGTCGTCATCGTCGAGGTCGACGAGGACACCTCCGCGTACGACAAGAACCACATCAAGAACGCGATCCGGATCGACTGGACCAAGGACCTCCAGGACCCGGTCCGCCGTGACTTCATCGACCAGGAGGGCTTCGAGAAGCTCCTCTCGGCGAAGGGCATCGCGAACGACTCCACCGTCGTCCTCTACGGCGGCAACAACAACTGGTTCGCCTCGTACGCCTTCTGGTACTTCAAGCTCTACGGCCACCAGGACGTGAAGCTCCTCGACGGCGGCCGCAAGAAGTGGGAGCTCGACTCCCGCGACCTGGTCGACGGCGCCGAGGTCCCCAGCCGCCCCGCCACCGCGTACAAGGCCAAGGCGCAGGACACCTCGATCCGCGCCTTCCGCGACGACGTCGTGGCGGCCATCGGCGCGAAGAACCTGGTCGACGTGCGCTCGCCCGACGAGTTCAGCGGCAAGCTGCTCGCCCCGGCCCACCTCCCGCAGGAGCAGTCGCAGCGCCCCGGCCACGTGCCGAGCGCCCGCAACATCCCGTGGTCGAAGAACGCCAACGACGACGGCACCTTCAAGTCCGACGAGGAGCTCAAGGCCCTCTACGAGGACGAGCAGGTCGACCTCGCCAAGGACACGATCGCCTACTGCCGCATCGGTGAGCGTTCGGCCCTGACCTGGTTCGTCCTGCACGAGCTGCTCGGCCAGACCAACGTCAAGAACTACGACGGCTCCTGGACCGAGTACGGCTCGCTCGTCGGCGTGCCGATCGAGCTCGGCGCCGACAAGTAGGCCCCGCCCTCCCCCTTCCTCCCCCTCCCTTCCCCTTTCAGGCCCCTCAGGAGTACCCATGTGTGGAGCAAAGGCCGGCGGCCCCGACGCTTCGACGATCAAGCCCGGTGAGACCACGATCCAGGGCCAGGTGACCCGCGACGGCGAGCCCGTCACCGGTTACGTGCGCCTGCTCGACTCGACCGGCGAGTTCACCGCCGAGGTCCCCACCTCGGCCACCGGACAGTTCCGCTTCTACGCCGCCGAGGGCACGTGGACCCTCCGGGCGCTGATCCCCGGCGGCACGGCCGACCGTACGGTCGTCGCCCGGACGGGCGGTCTCGCGGAGGTCGCGATCGCGGTCTGAGGGATCCGGGACCGCGCGACGGACGGCTGAAGGGCCGCACCCCAGGGGGTTGGACGCCACTGGAACGGGGTGCGGCCCTTCGGCTACCGCCGGGGGCGCCCTGCGCGTCACCGCTTGCGTTTGCCGTCCAGCTCGTCCCACCACTCGTCGGACTTCGCGTCCCCGCTGGGATCGTCCCACCAGCGGTCGTCCGGGCCGCGCCGGTTCGCCGTCATCGCGGCCAGCGGCGGGATCACCATCGCCACGACGCACATCCCGACGGCCACGGGGACCGACCACAGCCGCACGACGCCCCAGGCCAGGACGAAGAGTCCGATGCAGGTCCCCATCATGGCGAAGTACACATGGCGCCTCCGCGCGTACATACACCCAGCGTACGCCGCGAGGGACCTCACAGAGAGGGACGGGCGCCGCCCGACTACAGTGGGAGCGGCTCTGATACCCGCCCCACCGCTCACCGAGGAGCACCCCGTGCTTGAGACCTTCTTCTCCGTCCTGCTGGTCCTCGTCTGCCTCGGCGTTCTCGCCTTCGCCGGCCTGACCGTGAAGAAGCTTTACCAGGGTCAGCGCTGAGCCCCGTACACTCCCGAGAGATCGCCTGAGCTTCCCAT
This sequence comes from Streptomyces sp. NPDC041122, assembly GCF_055592445.1. Lineage (NCBI taxonomy): Bacteria > Bacillati > Actinomycetota > Actinomycetes > Kitasatosporales > Streptomycetaceae > Streptomyces > Streptomyces sp. NPDC041122. Next base: position 56,000 of record NZ_JBVIYQ010000013.1, read on the forward strand.
GATCGAGATTCCGTCCGACCTGAACCCCGACCTCGTCCCCCTCGCCTTCCTCCTCGGCAACTGGGCGGGCGCGGGCGTCACCGACTTCCCCGGCGCCGAGAAGGCGAATTTCGGCCAGGAGGTTTCCTTCACGCACGACGGCCGGGACTTCATCGAGTACCGCTCGTACACCTGGGTGCTCGACGCCGAGGGCAACAAGGTGAAGCCCCTGGAGTCCGAGTCCGGCTTCTGGCGGATCGACAAGGACCGCAAGGTCGAGGTCGTGATGGTCCGCGACGACGGTGTCGTCGAGGTCTGGTACGGCGAGCTGGCCGACAAGAAGCCGCAGATCGACCTGGCCACCGACGCCGTCGCCCGCACCGCCGCCTCCGGCCCCTACACCGGCGGCAAGCGTCTCTACGGCTATGTGAAGGGCGACCTGATGTGGGTCGGCGAGAAGCAGACCCCCGAGGTGCCGCTGCGGCCGTACATGTCGGCCCAGCTGAAGAAGGTCGTCACCCCCGAGGAGGTCGCCGACATGGCGCGCAACCTCGGCGATCTGCCCGACGACGGCATCGCTTTCTTCAAGTAGACCTAGACTTCTGGGTGTGGCGAGCACCGACTCCGACTGGAAGAGCGACCTGCGTCAGCGCGGCTACCGGCTGACGCCGCAGCGTCAGCTTGTCCTGGAGGCCGTCGACGCCCTGGAGCACGCGACCCCCGACGACATCCTCTGCCAGGTGCGGAAGACGGCGTCGGGGGTCAACATCTCCACGGTCTACCGCACCCTGGAGCTCCTGGAGGAGCTGGGCCTGGTCAGCCACGCCCACCTCGGGCACGGCGCGCCCACGTACCACCTGGCCGACCGCCACCACCACATCCACCTCGTCTGCCGGGACTGCACGGACGTCATCGAGGCGGACACCTCGATCGCGGCGGAGTTCACCGGCAAGCTGCGCGAGACCTTCGGCTTCGACACCGATCTCAAGCATTTCGCGATCTTCGGGCAGTGCGCGAAGTGCCGCGGCGCCGCGAGCGCCTCGGGCGGCGGGGACGGCGCGGACGGCGCGTCCCAGGAATAAGCGGGGCCGCGCGCAGGTCGTAGTCTTTGTGAACATGAAGAGCCCCCTGTTGTCCCTGCCCGGCGCCGTCCCCGCCGAGGGCGTGGACGAAGGCGTCGCCGCCCACTACGGCGAACTGTTCCGTGAGCAGCGCGCCCTCGCCGACGGTACCGGTTTCGTCGACCTCTCGCACCGCGGCGTGCTCACCGTGACCGGGTCCGACCGGCTGAGCTGGCTGCACCTGCTGATCACCCAGCACGTCAGCGAGCTGCCGACCGGCCAGGCCACCGAGGCGCTGATCCTCTCCGCCAACGGCCACATCGAACACGCCCTGTACCTCGTCGACGACGGCGAGACCGTCTGGGCACACGTCGAGCCCGGCACCCAGGACGCGCTCATCGCGTACCTGGAGAGCATGAAGTTCTTCTACCGCGTGGAAGTCGCCGACCGCACCGACGAGTTCGCCGTCGTCCACCTGCCGGCCGGTTCGATCGCCGCGGTCCCGGACGGTGTCGTCGTACGCGAGACCGCGCACGGCCGCGACCTGTTCCTGCCGCGCATCGACCTCGCCTCGTACGCCGCCGAGAACGGCCCCGCCGCCGGGCTCCTCGCCTACGAGGCGCTGCGCGTCGAGGCCCACCGGCCGCGCCTCGGCTTCGAGACCGACCACCGCACCATCCCGCACGAGCTGGGCTGGATCGGCACCGCGGTGCACCTGCAGAAGGGCTGCTACCGCGGCCAGGAGACGGTCGCCCGCGTCCACAACCTGGGGAAGCCGCCGCGCCGCCTGGTCTTCCTGCACCTGGACGGCAGCGAGGTGCACCTGCCGGTGCCCGGGACGCCGCTGCACCTGGCGAGCGAGGGGGCCGAGGGGCGCAAGCTCGGGTTCGTCACCACGGCCGTGCGCCACCACGAGCTGGGGCCGATCGCGCTGGGCCTGGTCAAGCGGAACGTACCGCTGGACGCCGAGCTGGTCGCCGGTGACACGGCGGCCGCGCAGGAGGTCGTGGTCGAGCCCTGAGACGGGCCCTGAGGGGTGGCGTGGGGGGTTGCGTGGGGGCCGGTCCCGGCCCCCGGGTTCCGGCTCCGGCCCCCGGGTTCCCGGCCCCGGTCACATCTCCAGGAGCACCGTGAAGGGGCCGTCGTTCGTCAGGCCCACCCGCATCTGCGCCCCGAACCGGCCCGTCGCCACCGTCGCGCCCAGCGCGCGCAGCTGGGCCACCACCTCGTCGACCAGGGGTTCGGCCACGTCGCCGGGGGCCGCCGCGTTCCAGGTGGGGCGGCGGCCCTTGCGGGCGTCGCCGTAGAGCGTGAACTGGCTGACGACCAGGAGCGGCGCGTCGATGTCGCTGCACGACTTCTCGTCGGCCAGTATGCGCAACGACCACAGTTTGCGGGCCAGTTGGGCCGCCTTCTCCTTGGTGTCGTCGTGCGTGACGCCCACCAGGACGCACAGTCCCTCGCCGCTGATCTCGCCGACGGTCTCGCCCGCGACCTCGACGCTCGCGCCGTCGACCCGCTGTACCACTGCTCGCATACGGCCCATCATGCCGTGACGCGTGGGGCGCCCGGGACGCGGCCCCGATCCCCCCATCTGGGGCCGATTCCGGGCACTCGCTCACATAGCGGCCACTCGGGGTGGCACCATGCTCACACGCGACGCACTCACGCGGTGCGCCGCGTCGGCCGGTCGAGGGGACGGTAGAGGCAGATGAGCACACCAAGTACGGGGCAGTCGCCCGGCCGTATCTCGCTGCGGCGCGCACAGGTCCCGCGGCCACCGACGCAGCGCACGGGGGCCCGGCCGCTCTCCGACGCGCCCGAGCACGACCTGACGGCGTTGCGCCTGCCCGAGCTCCGCGAGCTGCGCAGGGCGGCGCAGCAGGACGAGGCGGACCTCAGCTATCTGCGGCGGCTGCTGCAGGGGCGGATCGACATCCTGCGCGCGGAGCTCGCCGCGCGCTCGGCGGGGGCAGGTGGTGCCGGTGAAGCCGGTGCTGGTGCCGGCACCGGTGCCCGTACCAATGCGGTTGGTACGGGCGGCTCCCCCGACTCCTCCGACTCCCTCGGCTCTTCCGGCTCTTCCGGCTCCCCCGGCTCCCCCGGATCCGTCGGCTCCGCGGGGAAGGTCGTGAGCCGTCTTTCGGAGATCCTGACGGACGCCCCGGCCCGCCACCGCTCGTCCGCCCGGCACGTCACGCTGGGCACGCCGCACGGCGAGGAGTACCGCCTGCTGGCCACGGAGATGCTCGCCGAGGTGGAGCTCTCCGACCTGGCGGCGCGCACGGACGACGAACTGCACACGGCCATGGGCCGCCTGGTCCGCTACGAACAGCAGGTGTCGCGCCGCCGCCAGCTCCTGCAGCGCACCACGGACGAGTGCAGCGCGGAGATCGCCCGCCGCTACCGGGTGGGCGAGGCCCAGGTCGACGACCTGCTGTCGTAGACGCGGCGCCGCATGGCGAGCCCCGGCCCCCCGCAGCCGGGGACCGGGGCTCTTTTTGCGGCGACTGACCGGACTCCCGGCTCCCCTCCGGATGGGAGCCCGGTCAGCCGGGCCTGTGGGTGGGCCGGGCCTGCGTGCGGTCCGGGCCCGTGGGCCGGGCGGGTCAGCCCGACTGGGCGAGGAGGAGGACGAGGAGTCCGGCTCCCACCCCGCTGAGCTTCACGTTCTGCGCCTTGATGCCGACGGTCAGCAGGATGAAGGCGACGATCCCGAGCGGGCCGTACTTCCACTGGACGAGCTGCTCGAAACCGATGGCGAGGGCGGCTATGGCGATGGCGATGAGCGGCATGACGTTCCCTCCTTCGGGATCGGGGTGGCGGACCCCGTTCAGTCGGTGCCAACTGGCTTCCCCTGAGCGGTGGATCGTGGGGAAGCCGACGGCTGGTGGCCAACCCCGGGAGGGTCTGACCATGTCGCCGAAGTTGGCTACCAACTTCAACTGAGTTATCTCCGCAAGGAGTCGACTCATAACCACCTTTCTTACAACTCCCGTAAGATGGCGCGAAGTTGTACTGTTTGGTTGTGAGCACCGAACACGCCGCAGTCGACGGGCGCAAGCGGACGCAGCCGTCCCACCGCGAGGTGGCCGACGTGCTGCGCGACCGGATCAGGTCCGGATCGCTGCGGGCGGGGCAGCGCATGCCCACCCAGGCCGAGCTGGCCGACGAGTTCGGTGTGGAGCGAGGGGCGGTGCGGGAAGCGCTGCGCATCCTGCAGCGCGAGCATCTGCTGTCCAATGTGTCCAAGGGCAGCCCCGCCACGGTCGCGGAGGCCTCGGCGCGCGCGTCGGCCCGTCCCGGCGAGGTGCGCCCGCAGCCCACGATGGTCGGCCTGGCCCCACGCATCGCGGCCGCCTTCGACGTCCCGCACGTCGAGATAGACGCCCTGTGCCTGACGTCCATCTCCCTCACCATGGCCATCGGTGAACCGCTGCGGCAGATCCACGCGGGACAGCGGAAACCGGCCAAGGTCGATGTGCGGGTGCTGCTGCCCAGCCGGAACATCGACCTGGCCTTCCCCGCGCCGGTCGGTGGCGGCGAGGACGAGGCCGGCCAGGTGCACCGGCGCTGGCTCGCGCAGCGCAACGCGCAGGGCCAGGTGCTGCGCCACAACCTCCTCGCGCTGCGGTCCTCGCACGGCATCGACGTGTCGGTGCAGTTCCGCGCGCTGCCGTTCACGCCGCCGGTGAAGCTGTATCTGATCAATGGCGCGGAGGCGCTCTTCGCCTACTACACGCTCACCAAGCGGGACGAGGAGATCGGCCAGGAATCCCTGGAGATGTACGACGCGCAGGGCGCGCAGTCCATGCTGTTCCCGTTCCACCAGGGGGACGGGTTGCGGGACACGACCTTCGTGGAACAGTCCCACCTGTGGTTCAACGCGCTCTGGAACACGATCAGTCAGGACCTGGAGCTGGCGGCGGTCTGAGGTCCGCGAAGCGGGGCGGGCCCCGGTCCGCCGCCGGTTCGGTGCGCGGCCGTGTTCATGTGCGGCCGTGTCCGTGCGCGGCCGTCCGCCGGTCCGGTCAGCCGGCCGGGCCCGTCACCATCAGGGCGAGGACGACGGCACCGATGGAGCTGCAGGTGGGGTTCTTCGCCTTCAGTCCCACGGTCAGCAGGAGGAGGCCCACGATGCCCATCGGACCGTACTTCCACTGCACCAGCTGTTCCAGGGAGACGGCGACCACGGCTGCGAGGAGGGCTATGGCGGGCATGGTGGTTCCTCCTTCTGCCATCTTGAGTCAGTTGGCAACCAACTCTGCTTATGTTGTCCCCACTTGGTCGGAGAACTAAAACAACTTCCCATCAACTGCCCAGAGATGGCTGTCAGTTGTATCGTCTGGTCGTGACCCAGGAGAACGTGGCAGTGAACGGCAGCAGAAAACTCTCACCCCAGGACATCGCCGACACCCTCCGGGACCGCATCCGGGCGGGTGAGCTCAGAGCGGGAGAGCGCCTGCCGACCCAGGCCGAGCTGGCCGAGGAGTTCGGCGTCGAGCGCGGAGCGGTCCGGCAGGCGATGAAGAAGCTCCAGAGCGAGGGCCTCCTGTCCAACGTCAGCAAGGGCAGCCCGCCCCGGGTGGCCGAGGCGGGCCCCGCGGCGGCGAGCGTGGGGCCGCAGCCGTCGATGGTGGCGCTGGGCCCGCGCCTCGCGGACGCGTTCGCGAGGCCGCACGTAACCATCGACGTGGTGTCGTACACCGCGGAGACGCTGATGATCGCGATCGGCGAGCCGGTGCGGCTGATCCACGAGGGCCGGCTCCAGCCGCAGTCCATCAAGGTCCGCATCCTGCTGCCCAGCAGCGACATCAAGCTGGCGTTCCCGGTGCCGAGGGGGGACGGCGGGGCCGACGGGGACGACGACGAGGCGAACCGGGACCGTCTCCACCGGCGCTGGCTCGCGCAGCGCAACGCGCAGGGCCAGGTCCTGCGCCACAACCTCCGCGCCCTGCGCTCCTCGCACGGCATCGACGTCGACGTCACCTTCCGCGCGCTGCCGTTCACCACGCCGGTCAAGCTGTACCTCCTGAACGGCAGCGAGGCGCTGTTGGCGTACTACACGCTGACGGCCAACTCGGTGGAGCTGGGCGAGAACGGGAACGATCCGGAGGTGATGGACATCTGGGACGCGGGCGGCATCAAGGCCCCCGTCTTCTCCTTCGAGCGGGCCGGCGCCGGGTCCCGCGACACCCTGTTCGTCGACGAGTCGCAGAAGTGGTTCGACGCCCTCTGGGAAACCATCACGACTGACCTGACACTCTCTTAAATGACTCCAGACACGGATGAGAACGAGTGCATACGGAGAACGGTCGAGCGCGCTCGTTTTGTTCTGCTCGACTTCGACGGGCCCATCTGCCGGCTCTTCGCGGGCCTCTCCGCCGCGAAGATCGCCGACGAGCAGGTGCGCTGGCTGGCGGCCCAGGGCCTGCACGGCCTGCTCACCGACGACGTGCGCGAGGAGACGGACCCGTTCGCCGTCCTGCGCGCCGTCGCGGACCGGCATCCCAGCAGTGACCTGGTCACGGAGCTGGAGGAGCGGCTCACCCAGCACGAGCTGAGCGCGGTCCCGAGCGCCTGGCCCACCCCGTACGCCGACGCGGTCGTCCGCACCTGGACGGCCGTCGGCGTCCGGCTCGCCATCACGACGAACAACTCGGCCCGCACGGCCGAGCGTTACCTCACCTCCCGCGACCTGACGGCCTGCTTCGCCCCGCACATCTACGGCCGCACCCACGACCTCCACCTGCTGAAACCGCACCCGCACTGCCTGACGAGGGCCCTGCACGCGATGGGTGCGGCCCCGTCCGAGACGGTGATGGTCGGCGACGCCCCGACGGACTACTGGGCGGCCGAGGCGGCGGGCGTCGGCTTCCTGGGCTTCGCGCGCAACGAACGCAAGGCGAAGTCGCTGCGGGAGGCGGGGGTGCCGGACGCATATGTGGTCGCGTCATGGGAGAAGGTATTGCGGCTCCTGCGAAGCAAGGGGATGCCCGCAAAAGCGTAAATCTGTGCACAAAGCGACAACGGATGGAAGGTGACCTTCCATCGGATACCCTCAGCGCTCATGCCGTCACCTCCGCCTCGCACTTCCCACGAGGCGCCGAAGAGCGGTCGCCGCGAGTCGTGGATCCGACGCCTCGCCGACTCGCACCGGAACCACCCCGACCGCCAGGTCGTGGCCGGTCACCACAACATCAACTACGTCGTGCCGCTCGGCTGGTCGCTCGCCCTGCTGCTGCGCACGATGCCGTTCCGGGCCCGGGTGAAGTGCCGGATGCCCCGTGACGTGGTGGAGGTCGTGCCCCGCATCTGGCCGAGCGAGACCGAACTGCTCGCGGTGGTGAGCCGGCATCTTCAGGAAGTCCCGCGCTGTCTGCGCGACTTCGGCGACTGGGCGCTGCACTCCTACCGGGCCGGGCAGGCGCTCTCCGAGGAGCAGCCCACCGGGCCGGTAGGGGAGCGGATGCTGCGCTCGTTCGCCGAGTTCTTCGCCCGGGCCGCGTCCGTACCGGCGCAGGAGCTGCCCGCGCGGCCCGCCGGCTGGCCCGAGTCGGGGCAGAGCCGGGAGTTCCTCCACTGGCTGATCGACTACACCGACGGCCGGGTGCACGGACCCAACCGCTGGCGGTTCGAGGACCTCTTCACCGCCGTGGGGGTCCGCCGCGACGCCATAACGGCCTTCCGCGACGATCCGCGCTGCCACGACCTCGCCCCCCGGCCCTTCTGCCTCCTCCACACCGACGTGCACCGCGCCAATGTCGTCGTCGACCGCAAGCAGATCGCCGTCATCGACTGGGAGTTGGCGATGTACGGCGATCCGCTGCACGACCTCGCCACGCATCTCGTCCGGATGGAGTACGACAAGGACGAGCATCTGCGGATGCGGGAGTTGTGGACCGAGGCGATGGAGCAGGCCGGGCACGGTGCGATGACGCGGGGGGCGGAGGAGGACCTGCCCGTCTACCTGGACTTCGAGTACGCCCAGTCGGTCTTCCCCGACATCATGCGGGCGGCCCTCGACCTGGCCGAGGCACCGGAGGAGGCCGACGCCCCCGCCTTCGCGGGCGCGGCCGTCCGGGTCTGCCGCGCGCTGCGGCGCGCGGCCGAGCCGTTGCGGCTCGCGGAGGTGCCGGAGGAGGGGCGGGCTGAGGAGGCTCTGCGCGCCTGGTACGCGGGGCCGTTCGGCCGGGCACTGAGCCTGGCGGAGCGCCGCGGACCGCTCCCCGCCACCCGAACCGACCCCGCTGTCCGAGCCGCTTCGGCCGCTCCCGGAGCTCTCGTCGTCGACGAGGCCCGCGAACCGGACCGGGCCCGCGAAGGAACGTACACCCCGCCGGCGCACGAGCACGGAGCGCACGAGCCCGGCGCACGCGAACTGAGGCCGGTCGCCGACCTGTTGAGGGCGGCGCCCGACTGCTGTGTGCTCGTCGGCTTCGACGGCCCCCTCTGCCGTCTCTTCCCGGACGGGGCGTCGGAGCGCGTGGCCGACGAGCTCAGGAAGCACGTGCGAGCGAGCGGCTTCGAGGCCCTCCTCACACCGCAGGAAGAACGGACCTGCGACCCGCATGACGTGCTGCGCGCCCTGGACCGCGCCCGCCCGGGCAGCGAGGTGGTCGCCCGTCTCGAGGAACTCCTGACCGTGGGTGAGGCACGAGCGGCTCTCAGGGCGCCACGCACGCCGGGCGCCGCCGAGCTGGTGCGAGCGCTGCGCGGGCGGCAGGCGCGGATCGCCGTCGTCACCGACACCTCTCCCCGCGCCGTGGCGGCCCACCTCCACCGAGCCGGCCTGTCCACCGCCTTCGGACCGCACATCTACGGCAGGACGGACCGCCCGGGCCTCCTCAAGCCGCACCCCGACAGCCTGGAGCGGGCGCTGGGCGCGCTGGGTGTCGAGCCCGCCGACGCCCTCATGATCGGGGACACGGCGGCCGATGTGCTGGCAGCACGGAACGCCAAGGTCTTCTTCGTCGGATACGCCCACGACGAGGAGAGCGGGCGGGCGTTGCGCGAAGCCGGTGCCGAGGTGGTCGTCCCGTCCCTGGAGCCGCTGCTCGCACTGCTGGGGGCGGACCTCTCCTGACCGGATGAGGCGGCCCGACGGCCCCATGTGGTGGCTCGGCCGTCCTCGTGCCGCGGCTTGGCCCGTCCGTGCTCTTCCTGACCGGTGGGGCGCGAGGGAACATGTTCTCGCCGTTGCGCCGCCGGGCCAACGCACGGGATGTCAGGGGGGCTTGGTGATACCGAGCGTTCGTCGTACGGCACGGCAGCGGGCCGCGGAGCGGTGGGCGAACGCGGAAGGGACGGTGACCAAGGCGCTGCTGCTCGGGGTGGCCGTCCTGGGCCTGGTCGCGCAGTTCGTGCGGCCGGTCGGCGACGCGCTGGAGGACAAGACGTATCTGGGCGGCGCCATCCTCGGCCTCGTCGGGTTCGTGCTGTACAGCGAGGTGCGGAGGCTGAACGACGCGTTGCGGCCCGAGGTGCGGGACGAGGTGGCGACGGCTGATCTGGAGCCGTACTTCGATCAGGCTCTGCGGAGGACCAAGAGGCGGCCGCAGGTCCGGATCGATGCCATCGGCTTCACCGGCGAAACCGTGCTGTACCCGCTCGGCCGCAAGCTGGAGGGGCTCGACGAAGGGGCGCGGCGGGTGGTGCGCCTGCGCATCCTCGTCCCCGACTTCACCGCCCCGATGGCGATCCCCGGAATGCTGGACGGACGCGGGCGGGCCGTCGACGACCCCGGCTTCCGGGGCGAGTTGTTGCGCAAGGTCCAGGAGTACGAGGACGAGTGGCGGGCCCTGGCCCGGCGGCTGCGGCAGCACGAACAGGCCGAGCTCGACGCTCGGTTCCGCGTGCTGCGCATCACGCCGCTGCTGAAGTTCTGCCTGATCAACGGCGAGGAGCTGTTCGACGGCATCTACGACAAGGTCGAGCAGCGCCCGGCCCGGACGCCCCCGGAACGGCAGGTCCTGGACCTCATGGGCTACCAGGCGGTCCTCACGCGCTGGCGTGCCGAGACGGGTGCTGTGGGGCGGGCGAAGGTCGCCCAGCGCCAGGACCTCTTCGACACGCTGTGGCGGGTGGCCTCGCCGTCGAGTGACGGGCCGAACCCCTGACGTGGCGGCTAGGCGGAGGTCCGCCGTGCGAACAGGGTGCCGCTCAATGCCGCCGACGCCGTCAGGATTCCGGCGCACCACGCCAGCGCGATCCACGGAGTGTGCCCCACGGGCTGGTCCAGGAGGAGGCCGCGCAGCGACTCGATGACCGGGGTCACCGGCTGGTGGTCGGAGAAGGAGCGGAGCCAGGACGGCATCGTTCCGGTGGGGACGAAGGCGCTGCTGGGGTAGGGCAGGAAGCCGATGAAGAAGGTGAAGCCGCCCGCCGCCTCGGGGGACCGGGCGAGCAGGCCCACCGTCGCGGAGAGCCAGGACAGGGCGAGGATGTAGGCCAGGAGCAGGGCGAGAGCGGCGAGCGCACCCGCCGGGGTCGCCGCAGGGCGGAACCCGAGCGCCAGGGCGAGGCACAGGACCAGGGCCGTCGCGAGGAGGTTGCGCGCCGCGGAGGCCAGGACGTGGCCGGTCAGGATCGGGGTGCCGCCGATGTCCAGGGAGCGGAAGCGGTCGATGATGCCGCCCCTGAGGTCCTCCGTGACGGCGACGGCCGTGTTCGCCGAGCCGAAGCCGGCGCAGAGCAGCAGGACACCGGGGACGACGTAAGTGACGTACTCCGTGCCGGTGTTGATCGCTCCGCCGAAGAAGTACACGAAGATCAGCAGGAGCATGACCGGCAGCGCGAGCGCCGTGATCAGCGCGTCGGTGTTGCGGCGGCTCAGCCGCAGGGAGCGGCCGGTCAGGGTCAGCGCCAGAGCTCTGGGAGGTGTGCGGGGCAGGGCGTCAGAGGTGGGCATGGGTGGGGGCCTCCGTGGGATGCGGTTGGTCCGTCGTCGGCCGGGTCAGGGCGAGGAAGACGTCGTCGAGGGACGTCGTGCGCAGGGCGAACGTCGCCACGTCCGTGCGGTGCGGGTCGAGTCCGTCGAGGAGTTCCCGCACGTGCCGGGCCGTGCCGTCCGTCGGGATGCCGAGGGAGAGCGTCTCGGGGGAGCGGTGGACCGCCCGGTCCGTCAGGCGGAGGTAGGCGGCCCGCGTGGTGAGCGTCAGGTCCAGGCGGTGGCCCGCCACGCGTGACTTGAGCGTGGCCGCCGTGCCCTCGGCGACCACCCGGCCCTCGTGCAACACCGCGACCCGGTCGGCCAGTTGATCGGCCTCCTCCAGGTACTGGGTGGTGAGGAACACCGTCGTGCCGCGCTCCGCGAGGCCGCGGACGACCTCCCACATCTGACGCCGACCGCGCGGGTCGAGCCCCGTCGTCGGCTCGTCCAGGAAGATCACCTCGGGGTCGCCGACGAGACCCGCGGCCAGGTCGACGCGGCGGCGCATGCCTCCCGAGTACGTGGCGACCAGGCGGTGCGCGGCGTCGGTGAGCCCGAAGGCGTCGAGGAGCTCGGCAGCCCGGGCCCGGGCGGCGCGTCGGGACAGGCCCGTGAGGCGCGCCATCATCCGCAGGTTCTCCGCACCCGTCTGCTTCTCGTCGACCGCGGCGAACTGGCCGGTGAGGCTCAGCGCGTGCCGCGCCGCGCGCCGGTGGGCGCGGATGTCGTGGCCGGCGACGCGTGCCGTGCCCGCGTCGGGCTCGGTGAGCGTGGCGAGGATGCGGACGGTGGTCGTCTTGCCCGCGCCGTTCGGCCCGAGCAGGGCGAAGACCGTGCCGCGCGGCACGCGCAGGTCGATGCCGCGCAGGACGGGGACGGGGGCGCGGCCGGCGCGTGCCGCGTACGTCTTGGTGAGGCCGATCGCTTCGACGGCCGGGGTTTCGGTGGCTCGGGCTCCGGTGGCCGGGGCAGCGCCGGGTGCGGGGTCTCGGGGCGTGGGTGGCATGAGCGGCTCCCTCGGTGACTCGCTCTACTGCGTATGGCATACGCATTAATGCGTAAGGGTTACGCAGAACTACGATGTGCGTCAAGCGTCAGTGAGCGAGCGGCGAGCGACGAGTGCGGAAGCGGAAGGCGGCCGGGCATGGCGGCGGACGACGGCGGGGGCTCGGGGCTGCCCGTCAGCCTGGAGGCGGCCTGGGGGCTGCGGGAGCGCCCGGTGAAGGGGCCGAAGCGCGGACTCGGCGTGGACCGCATCGTCGCCACGGGGGTCGCCGTCGCGGACGCGGAGGGGATCGACGCGGTCTCCATGGGGCGCGTCGCGAAGGAGCTCGGTGTCTCGACGATGTCGCTCTACCGGTACGTCGCCGCCAAGGACGAGCTCTACGTCCTGATGCAGGACGCGGCGACGGGCCCGCCGCCCCCGCGGCCCGCCTCCGCGGTCGGCTGGCGGGCGGGACTGGAGTGGTGGGCGCGGGCGCAGCGCGAGATGTTCCGACGCAACCTCTGGCTGCTGCGCATCCCCATCAGCTCGCCGCCCGCGACGCCGCACGGGCTGGCGTGGATGGAGCAGGGCCTTGAGGTCCTCGACGGCTGCGGCCTCGACGAGGGCCGGAAGATCTCCGTGATGACGCTGGTCGGCGGCTACGTGCGCAACGTGGTCTCCCTCATGTCCGACCTCGACGCCGCAATGCGGGCGGAGGGGCTCGCGCCGGACGCGGTCATGCGGCGCTACGAACGCACCGTCGACGCGCTGACCTCGGCCCGCCCCGAGCGCTTCCCCGCCCTGCGCCGGCTGCTCGCCGCGGGGGTGCTCGGGGAGCCGGACGCCGAGGGCACGGAGTTCGAGTTCGGGCTCGCGCGGGTGCTCGACGGGGTGGCCGTGCTGGTGGACGGGGCGGGGGCCGGGGATTAGGCGGGTGTCCATCAGTACGGGTGCCGGTCGGGCGGTACGGGTGCTGGTCGGCGCCCCGGTCCCGGGGAAGGCTCACGCGTAGCGCGGTAGCCCCGCCCTGAGTTGGGCGTACGCCTCGTTCGCGGAGCTGAGCGCGTCGGGGGCCGCCTCCCGCGCGCTCTCGCCCGCCGCGATGCGGCGCCACGTCTCCTCGGCGAGGATCCGCTGCACGGCCACGATCTGGCCGGCGGCCAGGCGGGCCTGGAGCGGGGTGCCGCCGTGTGCCTCGGTCAGGGCGGCGGCCAGCGCCTGTTCGGAGCGGTCCTGGTAGCCGTACAGGCGGGCGACCAGGGACGGGGTGCCGTAGAGGAGGCGGTGGAAGGCACGGACGGCGGGGACATCGCACAGGCCCGTCACCGGGTCGTGGCGTTCGAGGCCGGCCAGGAAGTTGCGGTGCAGGGCGTCGAGCGCGGCCGTGCCGGCGGGGCGCGCGGCGACCACCCGGGCCGCCTCGTCCTCGTGGTCCGCGAAGCGGTGCAGGACCAGGTCCTCCTTGGACGCGAAGTACCGGAACAGGGTCGGCTTGGAGACCTCGGCCGCCTCCGCGACCTCCGCGACCGACACCTTCTCGAAGCCTCGCTCCAGGAAGAGCGCGATGGCCGTCTCGGAGATCTCCTCGTACCTGCGCTGCTTCTTGCGTTCGCGCAGGCCGCCGGGGGTGGGGAGGCCGGTCAGGGTCTTACCCGGCGCCCCGGGGGCCGGGCGGTCGTCCGTCCCGCGGGCGTGCTCGTTCGTCGTGCGTGCGTGCTCGTCCGTCCTGCGCGCGCTGCTCATGCGCACAGTGTACCCGCCGTCAAAACCCGGTTATGAATTTAACTCGGTTACATTATTCTCGACGTGTGACGTGACCGGTCGCCGAGGTCGCCGAGGTCACCGAACCCCTCGCCTCACCGGCGCGACCCCAGCACCGCCTCCATGACCGCCTTCGCGATCGGCGCGCCCAGCTTGCCGCCCGCGATCTCCGAGCGGGGGATGCTCATGTCGGACGGGTCGACGAAGACGGCCACCGCCACGGGTGACTCGCCCTTGCCGTTCTTGGCGTAGGAGACGAACCAGGCGTACGGGCGCTCGTCGTTGACGTCCGCGCCGTGCTGGGCCGTGCCGGTCTTGCCGCCGACCGTGACGCCGTCGATCCGCGCCTTGTTCGCGGTGCCGTTCTCGACGGTGTTCTCCATCATCTCCTGCACCGTCCGCGCGGTCTTCTCGGAGACCGCCCGGTCGAGCTCGCGCGGCTCGCCCTTCTCGAGCGCCGCGAGGTCGGGGCCGCGCAACTCCTCGACCAGGTAGGGCTTCATGACCTTGCCGTCGTTGGCGAGACCCGCGGTGACCATCGCCATCTGCAGCGGCGTGCTGGTCAGGCTGCCCTGCCCCATGCCGGTCAGCGCGGTCTGCGGTTTGTCGAGCTTCTCCGGATAGCTGCTCGCGACGGCCCGTACGGGAAGGAACTGCTCCTCGTTGAAGCCGAACTTCTCCGCCGTCTCCCGCATCCGGTCCTCGCCGACCCGCAGCGCGATGTCGAGGAAGACGTTGTTGCAGGACCACTGCATGCCGGTCTTCATGGACACCTTGTCGCAGTCGGCGCCGGGCACGTCGTTGCCGATGCGGGTGGAGCTGAGGGGGAGCTTGTACGGGGTCTCGGCGCCGGTCGGCTCGTCGATGTCCGTCACCACGCCGTGCTCCAGGGCGGCCGCGGCGGTCAGGATCTTGAAGGTGGAGCCCGGCGGGTAGATCTCGCGCAGCGCGCGGTTGCTGAGCGGCTTGTCCGCGCGCTCGCTGAGCTCCTTGAACTTCCTGCCCTCGGCGAGCGAGATCCCCGCGAAGACCGACGGGTCGTACGAGGGGGTGCTGGCGAGGGCGAGCACCTTGCCGGAGCGGGGGTCGAGGGCGACCACCGCGCCCTTGGCGTCGAGGTTCACCAGCCCCTCGTAGGCGGCCTTCTGCGCCTTGGGGTCGATGGTCGTGACGACGTCGCCGCCCTGCCGTTTCTTGCCGGTCAGCATGTCCAGGGTGCGCCGGATGAAGAGCCGGTCGTCGGTACCGCTGAGGATGCCGTTGTGGACGCCCTCCAGGAAGGTGCCGCCCTGGGCCTGCGAGAAGTAGCCGGTGACCGGTGCGTACATCGGGCCTTGTCTGAACACGCGCTTGTACGTGAAGTCGGAGCCCGGGGTCTCCCGCGAACCGGTGATCGACTTGCCGCCGACGATGATGTCGCCGCGAGGATGGGAGAAGGCCTCGATCTGTACGCGCCGGTTGTGCTTGTCGCTGCTCAGCTCGTCGTTCTGGGCGAACTGCACCCAGGTCGCCCGCAGGAGCAGGGCGAGCGTCAGGAGACCGCAGAAGACGGCGATGCGGCGCAGAGGACGGTTCATGGGTGGCTCCCCCCGGGGCCGGCGAACGAACTCCGCCCACCATCCTGTCCGCTTTCCCCCCGGCGTGCGGGAGAACGGGGATATGGGGGTGGGGGAGCGGGGGTTGAGGGGTGGGGGGGGGAGGGAGGGTGAGGGGGTGGGTGTCCGCCCGTCGGCCGTCCGTCTGCTCCGATCAGGCGTGAGCGCGGTGCCGGGCGCGGCGGACGCGTCGAACCGCACCCCTTTTCCGGCAGGCTGCCCGGAACAGCTCGCCGCCGACGGCCACGGAGTCCGCCCATGCCCCGCCCCGCCCCCGAACCGCAGGAACCCTCAGGGCTCTCGGGCCCCTCCGACCCCTCGCACCCTTCCGGCCCCTCGGACCCCTCTCACCCTTCCGGCCCCTCGGCACCGGAGACGGTACCGGCGACATGCGGGCACACCCACCTGTTCCCGGGTGCCCGCCTCCGCCTCCAGGGCCTGCCCGACCCGCACGCCTTCGCCGCCGCACCGCGGCCGGTCGGCGTCGACCTGCGCTTCTCCGACGGGGTGATCGTCGACGCGGAGCTGCGCGCCGGGGGCGAGGCGGGACCCGTACTCACCGTGCCGCCGTACACCACCGGCGCAGGCACCCGCGTCAGTGAACGTGCCTGGCTGGTACGGGAGTTCGCACCGGTCGGAACCGAGGTGGAGCTGACGGCCGGCAACCACGCGTGACTCAGCGCCGGCCGATCAGCTCCGTGATCCGGGTCGAGCCGTCGGCCCCGTGGCCCTCGCCGATGACGCGGCGGGCCAGGCCCTCGGCGGCCCGCATGACGCTCGCGTCGATGCCGTGGGCCTCGGAGGTGTGGATGATGTGGGCCATGGTGGAGGCCGCCGACGTGATCGGGTTGACCGCACCCGAGTAGGTGCCGGTGTCCACGTCCACCGCGAACTCCTCGAAGAGCGCCGGGAGGATCGCGCTGATCCCGGCCGCGAACGGCGCCAGCTCCCGCGCGGAGATCCCCTCGGCCTTCGCCACCGCCAACGCGTGCAGATAGCCGGTCATCGAGGTCCAGAAGACATCGAGGAGCGCGATGTCGTACGCCGCCGCCCGGCCGATGTCGTCGCCGAGGTGGGTGTGGGTACCGCCGAGCGCTTCGAGGACGGGGCGGTGCTCCTCGTAGAGCGCGGCGTCGCCGCTGTGGATGAACACCCCGTGCGGCGTGCCGATGGTCGTGGCCGGCGTCATGATCGCGCCGTCCAGGTACCGGATGCCGTGCGCGGCCGCCCAGTCGCCGGTGTCCCTGGCCCGGTGAGGTGTGTCGGCGCTGAGGTTCACGAGGGCCCGTCCCTTGAGGGCGCGGGTGACGTCGTCGCGGCGCAGTACGGCGTCCGACGCGTCGTAATTGACGACGCAGACGACGGTCAACGGGCTTGCGGAGACCGCCTCTTCGGCGGTGGCGGCGCTCACGGCGCCGAGCTCGACGAGCTCGCCGTCCCGTCCGGGAGTCCGGTTCCACACGGTGGTCCGCACCCCGGCGGCGAGGAAGGCGCGGGTGAGGGCTTGGCCCATGGGGCCCAGGCCGATGACGGTGACGCTGGTGGCGTCGGCGTCGGCGTTGGCGTTGGTCGTGGGCGGCTGGTGGGTGTGCTGAGGCATGATTCGACTTCCGTGTGCGCAGAAAAATGGACGCAGAAAATGGATGCAGAAGAATGGACGAGGCACAGCGGAGGGTGCAGTGAAGGGGGAGGGGACGTAGATGACGCGCAGCCGCGCCCATGACCCGAACGTCTGCGGGGTGACCGCCGCGATCGCCGTGATCGACGGCAAGTGGAAGACCGCGCTGCTCTGGACGATGGAGACCGGCCCGCGCCGGCCCGGCGAGATACGGCGCCTGCTGCCGGGGCTGACCGAGAAGGTGCTGACCCAGGCGTTGCGCGAGATGGAGGAGGACGGCCTCGTGCTCCGGGAGGTGCACGACGTACGGCCGTTGAAGACCGTCTACTCCCTCACGGAGTTCGGCCGGGACCTCTGCGAGGCACTGGCCCCGCTGTCCGACTGGGGACACCGGCGGCTGGACGCGATGGCGGCACGCGGCCCCGTCGAGTCCACTGTCCGGCAAGGCGCTTGACGCACCGTCACGATCCCCCTTCCGTTGTCGGCGCTGTCCGCCGCTGCCCCATCAGCTTCACCCGCCGGCCGGTGGCCCGCCAAGTACCCACTTAAAAGTGGCCATGCCGCGCCCGGCGGTGACGGACGCCTTTCCGTGGGGCGCCGCCCCCTGCCGGGCCGCCTCCGTCAGGCCGTCCCCGTCAGGGCGTTGTCGAGGAGGACCTCCGCCGCGGCCCGTGCGTGTCGTCCGTACTCCGCGTCGCCCAGCACCATGGCGCGGCTGGCGGCCCCGTCCGCGAGGGTCACGAGCTGTTCGGCGAGCGCGGCGGGCTCGCGGCAGCCCAGCTCCGTCACCAGCGCGGTGACCAGCCGCACCATCAGCAGCTTCTGGTCGCGGGCATAGGAGTGGACCGCGCTCCGCGGGTCCGGGAACTCCACGGCGGCGTCGATGAACGGACATCCGCGGACCGGAACCGCGTCCGGCGCGGGAAGGGTGAACAGTGCGAGGATGCGGTCCCGCGCGGGGACGTCCTCGCGGGCCAGCGCGCTCTCCAGGGTCCGGCCCGACGGACCGAGGTCCTGCAGATGGGCGATGACCAGGTCGCTCTTGGTCCGGAAGTGCGCGTAGAGGGTGCGCTTGGAGACCGGCGCCTGTTCCGCGACCTGTTCCATGCCGGTCGCGTTGATCCCCTGGGCCGCGAACAGCCGGGCGGCGGCGGCCAGGATCCGTTCGCGCCCGCCGCGCCCCTGCCGTCGAGGCGCCGTCGTCTCCGTGCTCATGGGCCAAGTATACGTTCTCGTTTACTTCAGGGAGAGGGGTGATTACAGTGACCGTATGTAAACGCACCTGTTTACTTAAGCGTTCTCAAGACGTGAGGTGAGTCCCATGAGCGGGCTGAGCGGACCTAATGAGCCGAGTCAGCTGAGTGAGCCGAGTGAGCCGAGTGAGCTGGATGGGCCGAGTGAGCCGAGTGAGCTGGACGGGCCGGTTCCGGCCGAGCCGAGCGGCTACGCGGAGAAGCTGATACGCGGCCGTCGCGCGACCCGCGCCTTCCGCCCCGAGGCCGTGCCCGACGCCACGATGCGTGCCATCTTCGCTCTCGCCGGCGCCGCGCCGTCCAACTCCAACGCGCAACCCTGGCGGGTCGAGGTGGTCAGCGGCCCGAAGCGCGAACGACTGGCGGACGCCCTGCAGGCGGCCCACGCCGCACACCGCACCTCGGCCGACTTCCCGTACTCCGAGGACATGTACACCCCCGTCCACCGGGAGCGGCGGGCAGCCTTCGGCGCCGGCCTGTACGGGGCGCTGGGCATCGGCCCCGATGACCACGCGGCACGCGCGGCCTACGACGCGCGGAGCCTGCGCTTCTACGGGGCCCCGCATGCCGCGTTCCTGTTCGTCACCGGCGACGGCGGGGCCCGGCTGGCCGCCGACGTCGGCGCGTACCTGCAGACGCTGCTCCTGGCCATGGCCGCCTACGGCGTGAACAGCTGCCCGCAGGGCCTGCTCAGCTTCTACGCCGACACCATCCGGGGCGAACTCGGCGTCACCGACGGAAAGTTGCTCGTGGGCGTCTCCTTCGGCTACGCCGACGGGAGCGCGCCGGTGAACCGGGTCACCACCGAGCGGGCCGCCCTCGGAACAACCACCGCCTTCCACGTCTAGGCGGTTTTGCGTCCTTGCGGCTCACGCTGCCGCCGGCCCGCGGTGACCGCCCCGGCCCGGGAGCTCCAGGACGTCGGCGACCACACAGCTGACGTTGTCGGGTCCGCCCAGGGAGTTGGCCAGCGCGACGAGTTCCCGTACGGCCTCGGCGGGATCGTCGACCGTGGCGACCACCCGTCGCACCTCCTCGGAGGGGACGACGGTGGACAGGCCGTCGGAGCAGAGCAGGTAGCGGTCCCCGGGCCGGGCGTCGTGCAGGCGTACGTCGGGGGTATCGTCCGGGCCGCCCGTCAAGGCCCGGCTCAGCAGCGCCCGTTGAGGGTGTGAGGACGCCTCCTCCGGTGTGATGCGGCCCTCGTCGAGCAGGGACTGCACCACGGTGTGGTCGTGGGTGATCTGGAAGAACTCCCCGTCGCGCAGGAGGCAGGCCCGGGAGTCGCCGATGTGCACGAGGGCGAGCTGCGAGCCGGTCAAGAACATCGCGGTGAGCGTCGTACCGGCGTCGTACGCGTGGTGCGCGCCGCACACCTCGTGCGCCTCGTGCGCCTCGTCCGCCTCCTCCGCCTCGTGTGCGGCGGCCGCTGCCGCTGCCGCTTCCGTGGCGATGCCCCGTACGGCCTGCCGGGCCGACTCGATGGAGTCCTCGAGGACGTCGAGGATCTGCTTGCCCTCCAGGGCTTGCGGGGTCTCCAGGTGCTTGAGCGTGTCGACGGCGGCGGTGCCGGCCCGCGCACCCGCGCGCCCGCAGCCGTCGGCGACGGCGAGCAGCCTGGTGCCCGCGTACGCGGTGTCCTGGTTGCTCTCCCGGACGAGGCCCGTGTCGGACAGGGCCGCGCCGCGGATGCCGAGGGGCCCGGTGGTCGAGGACGTCGAGGACAAGGTGGGGTCCTTCCGTGTCAGATGGTCGACGAGGAAGGTGGCGAGGTCCCGCCGGGCGGCGGTCTCGGCCTCGACCTGCGCCCAGTACGCGCGGACCTCCTGGGCGGCGGCCTCCGCGACACCCGTGCCCGTGCCCGTACCCATACCTGTGCCCGTAGCTGTACGCGTACGCGCACCCGGGCCCGCACCCGCCGCCCCCGCACCCGCTGCCACCTCCACCGCCGCCCCGGCCTCCGCGTCCGCCAAGGCGCACACGTGCTGGATGCGGGCGAGCGGCATGCCCAGGCGGCGGAGCCAGCCGACCAGGCGGGCCCGGTCCAGCTGGCCCGGCGCGTAGCGGCGGTAACCGGTCACCGGATCGACGTCGGCGGGGCGCAACAGGCCGAGCTCGTCGTAGAGGCGCAGTGCCTTCGGCGACAGCCGGGACGCCTTCGCGAACGCCCCGATGGTCAACAGCCTCATGGCCCGCCCCTCCCTCGTACCGGGCACCGCGCCCGGCCCCACCGATGCTGCGGCTTCCCCCAAGGTGAAGGTCAACAACCGCCTCCGGCCGCCCCGCGCGTGGCCGCTACTTCGCGCGTGGCCGCTACTTCCCGTGCGGTTGGACGAAGCGGAGCATGTTCCCGGCCGGGTCGCGGAAGGCGCAGTCCCGCACGCCGTACGGCTGGTCCACCGGTTCCTGGAGCACCTCGCCGCCCGCGGCGCGCACCCGCTCGAAGGTCGCGTCGCAGTCGGCGGTGCGGAAGTTGACGCCGCGGAGCATGCCCTTGGCCATCAGTTCCGCCGCCGCCCGGCGGTCGGCGGCCGGGGCGTTCGGGTCCGCGAGCGGGGGTTCGAGGACGATCTCCACGCCCGGCTGCGCGGGAAGCCCGACGGTCACCCACCGCATACCCTCGAAACCTACGTCGTTGCGCACCTCGAAACCGAGCACGTCACGGTAGAAGGCGAGCGCCTTGTCGTGATCGTCGACGGCGATGAAGCACTGCGCGAGTTCGATGTCCATGCCTTCCACGCTAGGCACTCGGGTCGGTCTTCGCTTCTCCGTTCCTGACCGGCCGGGTGCGCAGTTTGGCGACGCAGGCGGGGACGGCGGCGCCGTCGGCGTGGTCGCGGGCCCGGTAGGCGCTCGGGCTCTCCCCGACCAGCTCGGTGAAGCGCGAGCTGAACGAGCCGAGCGACGTACAGCCCACCTCGAAACAGACCTCCGTGACGCTGAGGTCACCGCGGCGCAGCAGCGCCTTGGCGCGCTCGATGCGGCGCGTCATGAGATAGCTGTACGGGGTCTCGCCGTACGCGGCACGGAAGCTGCGCGAGAAGTGGCCCGCCGACATCAGGGCGCCGCGCGCCAGCGCGGGGACGTCCAGCGGCTGTGCGTAGTCGCGGTCCATCCGGTCGCGGGCCTGGCGCAGCCGGACGAGGTCGGTGAGGGGGACGCTGGACGCACGGGGCACAGATCCACGGTACCGAGCGGGGCACCGCGGCGCCCCTCACGCCCCGACGTACTTCGCCAGGTGCTCCGCCGTGAGCGTGGAGCGCGCCGCGACCAGGTCGGCCGGTGTGCCCTCGAAGACGATCTTCCCGCCGTCGTGGCCCGCGCCCGGCCCGAGGTCGATGATCCAGTCGGCGTGGGCCATGACCGCCTGGTGGTGCTCGACGACGACGACCGACTTTCCCGCGTCGACGAGCCGGTCGAGGAGGCCGAGGAGCTGCTCGACGTCGGCGAGGTGGAGGCCGGTCGTCGGCTCGTCGAGGACGTAGACCCCGCCCTTGTCGCCCATGTGGGTGGCCAGCTTCAGCCGCTGCCGTTCACCGCCGGAGAGGGTGGTGAGCGGCTGGCCCAGGCTCAGGTAGCCGAGACCGACGTCCGCGAGGCGCCGCAGGATCCGGTGGGCGGCGGGGGTGTGCGCCTCCGCGTGTGCCTCCGCCTGGGCCTTCGCGCGAGCCCCCGTTTGCGCTTTCGCGTGAGCCCCCGCGTGTGCCTCGCCGCCGCCGAAGAACTCCGCGGCCTCGTCCACCGACATCGCGAGGACCTCGCTGATGTCGCGCCCGCCGAGCCGGTACTCCAGCACCGACGCCTGGTAGCGCCTGCCCTCGCAGTCCTCGCACGGGGTGGCCACGCCGGACATCATCGCCAGGTCGGTGTAGATGACACCGGCGCCGTTGCAGGTCGGGCAGGCGCCCTCGGAGTTGGCACTGAACAGCGCGGGCTTCACTCCGTTCACCTTCGCGAACGCCTTCCGGATCGGGTCGAGCAGTCCCGTGTACGTCGCGGGGTTGCTGCGCCGCGAGCCGCGGATCGGCGTCTGGTCGACGGTCACCACCTCCGCGCCGGCCGGCATCGACCGGTGCACGAGCGAGCTCTTGCCGGAGCCGGCGACGCCGGTCACGACCGTGAGCACCCCGAGCGGGATGTCGACGTCGACGCCGCGCAGGTTGTGCGTGTCCGCGCCGCGGATCTCCAGCGCCCCGGTGGGTTCGCGCACGGTC
The DNA here is from genome assembly GCF_055592445.1 of Streptomyces sp. NPDC041122. Classification (NCBI taxonomy): domain Bacteria; kingdom Bacillati; phylum Actinomycetota; class Actinomycetes; order Kitasatosporales; family Streptomycetaceae; genus Streptomyces; species Streptomyces sp. NPDC041122. Next base: position 78,397 of record NZ_JBVIYQ010000013.1, read on the forward strand.
TCCTTCAGCGCCGCCCGGTCGTCGAAGTGGCGGCCGGTGACGGTGCCGGAGGCGCGGAGCCCCTCGACGGTGCCTTCGAAGCAGACGGTGCCGCCGGCGGTGCCCGCGCCGGGGCCGAGGTCCACGACGTGGTCGGCGATCACGATCGTCTCCGGCTTGTGCTCCACGACGAGCACGGTGTTCCCCTTGTCGCGCAGCCGCAGCAGCAGGCCGTTCATCCGCTGGATGTCGTGCGGGTGCAGGCCGATCGTGGGCTCGTCGAAGACGTACGTGACGTCGGTGAGCGAGGAGCCGAGGTGACGGATCATCTTCACGCGCTGCGCCTCGCCGCCGGAGAGCGTGCCCGCGGGGCGGTCGAGCGCGAGGTAGCCGAGGCCGATCTCCACGAAGGAGTCGAGGGTCTGCTGCAGAGCGGTGAGCAGCGGCGCCACGCTCTCGTACGAGGCGGCGCCCCCCTCTCCGGCCGCGGCGCCGGAACCGGTCCCGCCGCCCAGCCCCCGTACCCACTCGGCCAGGTCCCTGATCTCCATCGCGCAGAGGTCCGCGATGGACTTCCGCCCGATCTTCGAGGACCGGGCACCCTCGCTGAGCCGGGTGCCGTCGCACTCGGGGCAGACGGTGAAGGTGACCGCCCGCTCCACGAACGCCTGGATGTGCGGCTGCAACGACTCCTTGTCCTTGGAGAGGAACGACTTCTGGATCTTCGGGATCAGCCCTTCATAGGTGAGGTTCACGCCGTTGACCTTCACCTTGACGGGCTCCCCGTAGAGGAAGGCCCGCAGCTCCTTCTTCGTGTACGCGCGGATCGGCTTGTCCGGGTCGACGAACCCGGACTGGGCGTAGACCTGCACGGTCCACTGGCTGTCGGACTTCCAGCCGGGAATGGTGAACGCGCCCTCGGAGAGCGACTTGGTGTCGTCGTAGAGCTGGGTGAGGTCGATGTCGGAGACGCTGCCGCGCCCCTCGCAGCGCGCGCACATGCCGCCGGTGCGCTGGAAGGTCGCCTTCTGCGCCTTGGTCCTGGCGCCCCGCTCGACGGTGATCGCGCCGCTGGCCCGTACGGAGGCGGTGTTGAAGGAGTACGCGCTGGGCGGCCCGATGTGCGGTGTGCCGAGCCGGCTGAAGAGGATGCGGAGCATGGCGTTGGCGTCGGTGGCGGTGCCGACGGTGGAGCGCGGGTCGCCGCCCATCCGCTGCTGGCCGACGGTGATCGCGGTGGTCAGCCCGTCGAGCACGTCGACCTCGGGGCGCGCCTGCGTCGGCATGAACCCCTGGACGAACGCGCTGTACGTCTCGTTGATCAGCCGCTGCGACTCCGCGGCGATGGTGTCGAACACCAGTGAGCTCTTGCCCGAGCCGGAGACACCGGTGAACACCGTGAGCCGGCGCTTCGGGATCTCGATGCTGACGTCCCTGAGGTTGTTCTCGCGGGCGCCGTGCACCCGGATGAGGTCGTGCCGGTCGGCGGCGTGCGGGGCGGACCCGGTACCGGGGGCGGCGGGTGCGGGCGAGGCCGCCGCCCGCGGTGGGGTCTTCCGGGCCTTGCTCATGGTGGTCTCCGTCTGTCGGGCCCCGGACCGCCCGGCGGTCCTTCTCCGGCACGTGTCGTCGTGGGGGCCACGCTAACGGCGGCGCGGGGCGGACGCTTCTCGATTCCTGACCGGATCCGGGGGTTCCGCCGCGGGTTCCCAGACCGAGCAGTCATGGGCGAAGAGGACACGGCGCGGATCGAAGTCGGCGAGCCGGTCCAGCCAGTGCGGACGGGGCGGGAGCGGCTGCTCGACGCCGTGCAGGGCGGCGTGCCGGGCCAGCTGGGCGGAGGCGAAATCGGAGGCGAAGTCGTGTGCCTGACCCGCGAGGACCACGCTGCCGTCGTCCTGCCGCAGGACCAGCGACTGATGTCCCTCGGTGTGCCCGGGCGTCGGGACGACCCAGACCCCCGGCCGGATCTCGGCCTCGCCGCCGACCTCCTCGTAGGCCGCGCCGGGGAAGTCGATCAGCGCGTCGATGGTGTAGCCGCCGCGGCGGGCGGTGGCCAGTTCGACGTCCTGGACCAGGATGGGCACGCCGGGGAAGAGCGGATTCCCGCCGCAGTGGTCGAAGTGCAGGTGGCAGTTCACGACCATGGAGATGTCACCGATACCGACGCCGGCCCCCGCCAGGGCATCGGCCAACGCCCGCCTCCGGGGCCGGTAGTGGGCCTCGGTCCCGGGATCCGCCGCGCCGATCCCGGTGTCGAAGAGGATGAACCCCGCGTCGTGCCGCACCAGATAGGCGAGGGCGGGTTCGACACGGGGATGTGGCCCGCCGACCTCCGAGGCAGGCCGCACGAACCAACCGAGATCGAGCCGTCGCACCACCGGGTTCCTGACCATGCGGGCATTCTGGACGGGGGTGGGGGTGAGGCATAGGGGGCTCTGCCGACAGCAGACGCTGGACTCCGGGGGGGACTTCGGACTTCAGGGGCCGGACAGTGGGGTGTGCCCGGGGGAACGCCAGGTCTGCTGCCCGTTCGACGTCACTTGGATTCGCTGTCGGTGGGGTGGAGAACGGCTTCGGCGATGGCACGGACACGCTCCATGGTGATGCCGGTCCGCTGTTCGGCTGCGAGAGGGTGGTCGGTCGGCTCCAGTTCGATGAAGGGACGATGTCCGATGGGTCGGGTGTGGACGCGGGTCTTCAAGTTGATGGTGCTGGGCGCGTAGAGGAAGAGGTCGGTGGACAACCACCCGAAGTACGGCTCCTCGGCTTCACGTCCCGTGGTGTCCCAAAGATCCGCGCATCGGGCGAAGTTGTCCCGGCTGAGGGAGACCCAAGCGGCCCAGGAGAACACCTCGTCACTGCCGATGATCGGTATCTCGACCAGACCCTTGACGAAGTAGTGCTGTGCCTGGATCACGCACTGATCCGATGAGAGAAGGCAGTCCGCAGAGTCCGCGAAGCTCGGTTCCCATACGTACGGGGCGGTGGCCGAATAGTTCATCGGGAGCTCGGCGTGGTGGTTGCCGCAGCACGAGCAGGTGAATCCGGGGGCGCTGGTCATGAGCGGAGCCTAATGATCGACTCCGATGCGGCTGACGTCAGAGTCAACTGGCGTGATGTCCGGTCTCGCTGAAGGTGAGACAGGGCGGCGCGCTGACTTGAGGTGCCTCCGGTTGAGCGAGATGCGACGTGTTCGTCTGTCCCGCTCACCCTGAGGCAACTGGTCCCGATGCGTCGGGCTTGTGGGCGAGGAAGAAGGCTTGCCGGACCGACCGAGGCCTCTCGCTCTCGCCACGTTCGCGGATCAACCGAGCATCCACGACGAGGCCGGCGTTGTTCATCAGGCCGGCCATCAGATCAGGCGACATCCAGTGGACGTCGAGCGACAGCTCGTGGCCGTATCCCTTGTGCAGGTGCCGACGCTGGTTTCCGGCCTTGAACGCCAGGAGCATGTGGCCGCCTGGGGCCAGCACCCGGTGACATTCCGCGAACACGGTCGGCAGGAGCTCTGGCGGGGTGTGGACGGTCGAGTACCAGGCGACGATGCCGCCGAGTGCCCCGTCCGCCAAGTCCAGAGCAGTCATCGATCCTTCTTCGAACCGAAGGCCCGGATGGTAACTACTGCGGCCGATGGCGCGGCCATCGCCAAGTGATCGACTGATCGACGCAATCTTCACCGGCCGAGCACCGGAGCACAGTGGCGTGGCGCACTTTTGCAAGCGGTCGCTTGCAAAAGTTAGCAAGGGTGCTGCACCATCGACGGCATGGCATCGCTCAACGTCGGCAATCTCGGGGAGTACCTGCGCGAGCAGCGGCGCAACGCGCAGCTGTCGCTGCGGCAGCTCGCCGATGCCGCCGGGGTGTCCAATCCGTATCTGAGCCAGATCGAGCGCGGCCTGCGCAAGCCGAGCGCCGACGTCCTGCAGCAGGTCGCCAAGGCGCTGCGGATCTCCGCGGAGACGCTGTACGTGCGGGCCGGGATCCTCGACGAGAAGGAGCGGGACGAGCTGGAGACGCGCGCCGTCATCCTCGCCGACCCGTCCATCAACGAGCGCCAGAAGCAGGTGCTCCTCCAGATCTACGAGTCGTTCCGCAAGGAGAACGGCTTCGAGACCTCGTCGTACGCGGAGGATCAGGGCGATCAGCACGATCAGCACGATCAGGACGGCCGGGACCGCCAGGACGGCGCCGGCGACGACATCCGCGGAGCCGACGGACCTGCGTGATGCCCGTCCATACGAAGCACGAAGCACGAAGCACAGAGCACGGAGCTCGGGGCACGAAGTGCCGAGCCACAACCGCACCATCACCCTCAAGTGACAAGCTGACGCGATTCCGGGAGGACCATCGTCATGGCCATCACCGATGACCTGCGCAAGACCCTCAGCAACCCCACGCCCGCGTACTTCGTCGCCGGTTCCGCGGACCTCGCGTTCCAGCAGGCGAAGAAGGTGCCCGGCATCGTCGAGCAGCTGATCGCCGAGGCGCCGTCCCGCTTCGATGCGGTGCGCAACACCGACCCCAAGACCGTGCAGGACAAGGCCGCCACCCGCGCCAAGGAGGCGCAGGAGACCCTGCAGGCCAAGGTCACCGAGGTGCTCGGCACGCTCGACACCGACCTGAAGAAGCTCGGCGAGACCGCCCAGGACCTCGCGCTGCGCGGTGTCGGCGTGGCCGCCGAGTTCGCCGTCAAGGCGCGCGAGAAGTACGACGAGGTCGCCGAGCACGGCGAGCAGGCCGTGAAGGCCTGGCGCGGCGAGGCGGCCGAGGAGATCCTCGACCTGGCCGAGACGGTCGAGCCGGACGCCGAGCCGGAGACCGGCAAGACGGCCGGTGCCTCCACGACCTCCGGGACCTCCGGGACCTCCACGACCTCCACGGTCAGCCCCGTCACCCCCGTGACCCCCGTGACCCGTCAGCCGTCCGCGGCCACCGGGTCGCAGGGCGTGGCCGCCGCCCCGGCGAAGAAGCCCGCCGCGAAGAAGACCGCGGGCACGCCCCGCAAGACGGCCGCGAAGAAGAACACGCCGCCCGCCAAGTAGGCGGAACAGGCACGGTCGTGTCCATGGGGCGGGGCCGGGACGGGAGCGGGACGGGCACTACCGGCGTGCCCGTCCCGTTGACCGGGTAGCGGGTACCGTGGCCGCGTAATGATGAGCCGAGACTGGTGGTGGACGTTGTGCTGATGCAAGGGTTCGCGAACTTCATGTGGCTGCTGTCGCTGGCCCTGATCGTCTTCAGCGGATTCGCGCTCATCGACGCCGCCGTCCGGCGCGAGGACGCCTACCGCGCGGCGGACAAGAAGACCAAGCCGTTCTGGCTGATCATTCTCGGCCTCGCCTTCGTGGTGAACCTGATCTTCCCGATCCTGTCGTTCCTGCCGATCATCGGGCTCGTCGCCACCATCGTGTACATGGTGGACGTGCGTCCCGCGATCCAGCAGATCACCGGCGGCCGGGGCGGGCGCCGCGGCGGCTCCAGCAGCGACGGTCCGTACGGGCCGTACAACGGCGGTCGCTGACCCCGCACCGGGGACGGGTGACGACACCCGATGGCCGTGTGGGCCGTGCGGTCGTGACCCCGTGCGGTCGTGACCCCGTGCGGTCAGCCCGCCGGGTGGCTCACCGGCCGCCCGGCGTCCGGTCCAGGAGCAGGACCGCCACGTCGTCCGTCAGATCCCCGCCGTTGAGATCGCGCACCTCGTTCACGGCGGCTTCGAGCAGTTCGTCGCCCTGCAGCCCGGCGGCGATCTGGCGGCGGACCATCTCCACCATGCCTTCCTGCCCCAGCCGCTGATTGCCCCGGCCGATCCGGCCCTCGATCAGGCCGTCGGTGTAGAGCATCAGGCTCCATGTGCCGCCGAGCTCCACCTGGCGGCGCGGCCAGCGGGCGCGCGGCAGCAGTCCGAGCGCCGGGCCGCCGTCCTCGTACGGAAGCAGCTCGGCGAGCCGGCCCTCGCGGGCGATCAGCGGCGACGGGTGCCCGGCGAGGCAGAGCCCGGCCCGGCGGCCGTCGGGGGCTATGTCGACCGTGCAGAGCGTCGCGAAGATCTCCTCGTCCGCGCGCTCGTGTTCCAGGACCTTCTGAAGTGTGGAGAGCAGTTCGTCGCCGCACAGGCCCGCGAAGGTCAGCGCGCGCCAGGCGATCCGCAGCTCCACGCCGAGCGCGGCCTCGTCGGGGCCGTGCCCGCAGACGTCGCCGATCATGACGTGCACGGAACCGTCGGGCGTGCGCACCGTGTCGTAGAAGTCGCCGCCGAGCAGCGCGCGGGAGCGGCCGGGCCGGTACCGCGCGGCGAAGCGCAGCGGTGAGCCGTCCAGGAGCGGCGTGGGCAGCAGGCCACGCTCCAGGCGGGCGTTCTCCTGTGCCCGCAGCCGGGACTCGGACAGCTGGCGCTGGGCGACGTCGGCACGCTTGCGCTCCACCGCGTACCGGATGGCGCGGCTCAGCAGCCGGCCGTCCAGCTCCTCCCGGAAGAGGTAGTCCTGGGCGCCGACGCGCACGGCCTCGGCGCCGGCCTCGGAGTCGTCGTTCGCGGTGAGGGCGAGGACGGCGTGCCTCGGCGCGAGGCGCAGTACGTGCTTGAGGGCGGTGAGCTCGTCCTCGTCCGCCTCCGCGGCGCCCGGACCGGCCAGGGCCAGGTCGAGCAGGATGCAGTGCACGTCATCCGTGAGCAGCCGCTCGGCCTCGGTGAGGTTGCGGGCGGTGCGGATGCGGATGGGCTTGCCGGCGGAGTCCAGGAGCGCGGGGAGGCTCAGCGAGCCCGCGGGGTCGTCCTCAATCACGAGCAGGGTGAGCGCCCCGGAGTTGCCGCCGGTGCCAGTGCCGGTGCCAGTGCTGGTGCCGGTACCAGTGCCGGTGGTGCTGTCGCCGTAGCTGTTCTTTTGGGTGTGGCCGTTGTCGGTGGTTCCGGTGGTGCGGGTGGTGCTGGCGGATTCGGTGGTGGCCGCCGTGTCGTACGGGGGCGCCGCATGAGCCTGACCGCCTTCCGCGGCCGGGATCGCTCTCTGCCGCGGTATGGGTACGGGCATCGCTTGGTCCTTCCCTCCCCCCGAGGGCGTGGTGCCGCGCAGGTCGACGCAGCACCGACGGGGACCATAGCGGTAGCCGCGCCTCCATTGGAATGCCGCGCGGCAAACGGCCACCGTCATATGCCGCATCCAGGAACGCAATTGGGCACGGCAGGTCCCTGCGGGGGATGACGAACATCACGCCGTGCGGGTTGAGCGGACCGCCGCGGCGTGCACTGGGTCACACCGGGGTGCGGGGTGCGGGGGTGCTTGACCCTGTATGCCGGTCCGCGTGTCCACCGCGTATGCCGGTCCGCGTGCCCACCGCGTGCCCACTGCCCACCGCGTGCCCGCCGCGGTGCCCCCTACTTGTCCGGCCGTACGACCCCGAGGATCTGCATCGACCCCGCCCCCGTGATCGTCACGTCCCGGCCCGGCCGCGGCGCGTGCACGATCGCGCCGTCGCCCAGGTACATCCCGACGTGGCTGGCGTCCGAGTGGTAGATGATCAGGTCGCCGGGGCGCATGTTCTTCACGTCGACGTGCGGCAGCTGCTTCCACTGCTCCTGCGAGGTCCGCGGAATGCCGCGGCCCGCCGCCGACCAGGCCTTCGAGGTGAGCCCCGAGCAGTCGTACGACCCCGGGCCCTCGGCTCCCCACACGTACGGCTTGCCGATCTGGGCGGTGGCGAACGCGATCGCCTTCCTGCCCTGGGCCGACGCCTTGCCGTCGATGTCCTTCAGGACACCTGAACTCACCCACGCCGACTGCTTCTTGAGGGCGGCGGCCTCCTCCATCTTGCGCAGCCGCTCCCGCTCCTTCTTCTCCAGCGTCGACTCGAGCTTCTCGGCGGCGGCGATCTTCTTCTTGATCCGCTTCTTCGAGGCCGCCTTCGCCTTGCGGTTGGCCTCCAGCTTCTTCCAGCGGGCGGTGGCGTCCTTGGCGTAGATCCGCAGGTCCTCCTGCGTGCGCTCCAACTCGGTGAGCATGCCCTTGGCCGCCTTCTGGCCCTGCCGCATGCGCCCCGCGCCGTCGAGGAACTGGCCCGGGTCGTCGCTCAGCATCAGCCGGGCCTCGTCCGGCAGACCGCCGCCTCGGTACTGGGCGCGGGCCGCCGCGCCCGCGCGGGCCTGCAGCCTCTTGAGCTTCGCCTGGCCCTCGGCGATGTCCTTGGCCAGCTTCACGATCTGCTCGGACTGCTTGTCGGCCTTCTCCTCGGCGGCGTTGTACGCGTCCGTGGCCACGCCCGCGTCGTGGTAGAGGTCGTCGATGTCCTTGCGGACCTGCTCCAGCGACTTGTCCGATCTGGGGGCCGGGGCCGGGGCCGGGTCCGTGGGTCGTGGAGAAGGAGCCGGGCTCGCGTACGCCGCTCCTGGTGCGGTCACCACCACAGCCGCGCAGATCAGCGCCACAGTCGCCGCCGCCGAGTATCGCTTGCCGGTCACGTCCTGCCACCCCCAAAGCTGATTTACCGTCAGTAACTTACGGTCGCCAACGGGATGGTGCCACGCCGACGCCCGATCCGACAGAGCCCGGCGGCAACTCCGATCCCCCCACTCGCCCCATGTGACGTGCGGCACGTGGAGATCGTTCCCCGTCGGCTCCCCACACCGGACCATCTCCGGGTGACCTCCGGGTGGCCCCGGAGTGACCTCGGGGTTCACCCCGACGGAGGCAGCCGGGGTTCATCCCGACGGGGCAGCCGGGGGTTCATCTCGCCGGAGGTGTGCGGCACTCACTCCGCCCGAGCGTCCGGGACTCACTCCGCCCGAGAGGTCCACGACTCACCCCGCCCGAGGCGCCAACGCCCCCCACCGCACCGTCACTTCCCCCTGCCGCCACCGCGAAGCCCCGTCGAGCACCGGCCAGTCGGCGGTCAGGTCGCGGACCGCCCTGATCCACCGCTGCCGGGCGCCGTACGACGTGTACGGCGCCGCCGCCGCCCAGGCCCGGTCGAAGTCCCGCAGGAACGCGTGCACCGGCTCGCCCGGCACGTTCCGGTGGATCAGCGCCTTCGGCAGCCGCTCGGCGAGGTCGGAGGGCCGCTCCAGGGAGCCGAGCCGCGCCGCGAACGTCACCGTGCGCGGCCCCTCGGGCCCGAGCGCCACCCACACGTGCCGCCGTCCGATCTCGTCGCAGGTGCCCTCGACGAGCAGGCCGCCGGGGGAGAGGTGGGCGCACAGCCGCCGCCAGACGTCGGCGACCTGCTCCTCGTCGTACTGCCGCAGGACGTTCGCGGCCCGGATCAGGACGGGACCCGCGCCGGGCGGGCCCGGCAGCGGCACCTCGAAGCCGCCGTGCCGGAAGGTCAGGCCCTCGCGTTCGTAGGGCGCGGCCGCCGCGACCCGCGCCGGATCGATCTCGATGCCGACCACGCGCGCGTGCGGCGCGACGGAGCGCAGCCGCAGCAGCAGCTCGACGGCGGTCCAGGGGGAGGCGCCGTAGCCGAGGTCGACGGCGACGGGGTCGGGGGAACGGCGCAGCGCGGGGCCATGGACTGCGGCGATCCAGCGGTCCATGCGGCGCAGCCGGTTCGGGTTCGTGGTCCCGCGCGTCACCGTTCCCACGGGGCGGGAAGGGGTGCGTGGGGCCATGGGAGAAGGGTATGCGGGGACGACCGGTTGAGAGCTCCACGTAATGCTTTGGCAAAATAGGGCGCGCGGTGAGCGGGGTGGAAATGGAGCGGCGACGTCCGGTGTTCTCCCTCCGGAGGACCGTACGCCCTCCGCGTTGTCATGCCCGTACGCAAGGAGGACCGCCACGTGAGCCAGTACGTGTCCAGGCTCGGGCGTCGCTCCCCGGCGGCACCCTCCCGGCTCCGCATCCCCGGCTCCCCCCGGCGCCCGCGCCGCGTGGCCATGCTCAGCGTCCACACCTCGCCGCTGCACCAGCCCGGCACCGGGGACGCGGGCGGCATGAACGTCTACATCGTCGAGCTCGCCAAGCGTCTCGCCGCGATCAACATCGAGGTCGAGATCTTCACGCGCGCCACCACCGGCGGGCTGCCGTCCGCGGTGGAGCTCGCGCCCGGCGTCCTGGTGCGGCACGTGGACGCGGGCCCCTACGAAGGGCTCGCCAAGGAAGAGCTGCCGGCCCAGCTGTGCGCCTTCACCCACGGCGTGATGCAGGCCTGGGCGGGCCACCGCCCCGGCTACTACGACCTGGTCCACTCCCACTACTGGCTCTCCGGCCACGTCGGCTGGCTCGCCGCCGAGCGCTGGGGCGTCCCCCTCGTCCACGCCATGCACACCATGGCGAAGGTCAAGAACGCGGCGCTCGCCGAGGGCGACACACCTGAGCCCGCCGCCCGCGTCATCGGCGAGACGCAGATCGTGCGGGCCGCCGACCGGCTCATCGCCAACACCTCCGAAGAGGCCGACGAGCTCGTACGCCACTACGAGGCCGAGCCCGGCAAGGTCGCCGTCGTCCACCCCGGCGTGAACCTCGAACGTTTCCGGCCCGCCGACGGCCGCGCCGCCGCCCGGCACCGGCTCGGGCTGCCGCAGAACGCCCTCGTGCCGCTCTTCGCGGGCCGCATCCAGCCCCTGAAGGCCCCCGACCTGCTGCTCCGCGCGGTCGCCGTCCTCCTGGACGAGCGTCCCGCGCTGCGTTCGAACATCGTCGTCCCCATAGTCGGCGGCCCGAGCGGCAGCGGCCTGGCGAAGCCCGAGGGGCTGCAGAAGCTGGCGGCGAAGCTGGGCATCGCGGACGTGGTCCGCTTCCAGCCGCCGGTCGGCCAGGAGCAGCTGGCCGACTGGTTCCGCGCGGCGTCGGTCCTGGTGATGCCGTCCTACAGCGAGTCCTTCGGGCTCGTCGCGATAGAGGCGCAGGCGGCGGGCACGCCGGTCCTCGCGGCATCGGTGGGCGGTCTGCCGGTCGCCGTGCGCGACGCGGAGACCGGCTTCCTCATCCAGGGCCACGAACCCGCCCACTACGCGCGCGTGCTGCGCGATTTCGCCGACCACCCGCATCTCGTCGACCGCATGGGCGAGGCCGCCGCGCGGCACGCGGAGTCCTTCGGCTGGGACACGGCGGCGTCGGCCACGGCGGACGTCTATACGGCGGCCATGCACGACTTCCGGGCGTCGCAGCGTCACGTACGCTCGCACCATGGCTGAGCAGGCAGACACTCCTCCGGACACCGCGACGGTCATCGAACGGACCCTGGACGACGCGGAGCTCGAGTGGGAGAGCACCGGGCCCGGCTCGTACGTGGTGAAGCTGCCCGGCACGCGAAAGCTCTCCACCACGCTCTCGCTGCGCGTCGGCAACCACTCGCTCTCCCTGAACGCGTTCGTGATCCGGCACCCCGACGAGAACCACGAGGCGGTGCACCGCTGGCTCCTGGAGCGGAACCTCCGCCTGTACGGGGTCGGTTACGCGATCGACTCGCTCGGCGACATCTACCTCGCCGGCAAGCTGCCGCTCGCCGCGGTCACGCCCGCGGAACTGGACCGGCTCCTCGGGTCGGTCCTCTCCGCGTCGGACGACTCCTTCAACACACTGCTGGAGCTGGGGTTCGCGTCGGCGATCCGCAAGGAGTACGAGTGGCGGGTCGCCCGCGGTGAGTCGACGCGGAACCTGGACGCGTTCGCCCACCTGACGCGACCTCAGGCCTCAGGGCCGCGCGGGGGCGGACGGGGCTGAGGCGATGGCCTCCGCGGTGATGGACGGGGCGGAGGCGATGGCCTCCGCGGCGACCGCGGGGGCCGGAACGACAGCCTCCGCAGGAGCGGGCGTCTCCGGTACGCGCACCGGCTCCTCCTTGCGAACGAGTTCCTCCTGCACGCGCACCGGCTCCTCCGGAAGCGCCCGCATCAACCCCCAGTACCCCAGCGCCGCCACCGTCCCGAGCACCGCGCACGTCCCCCACAGCCACTCCGCGCCGAACCGGTCGATCGTGAAGCCCGACATCAGCGGGGCGACGAGCGCCGCCACGGACCAGGACATCGTGTACATGCCCTGGTAGCGGCCGCGACCGTGCGTGGGGGAGAGGCGTACGACCAGGCCCGTCTGGGTCGGCGCGTTGACGATCTCGGCGAGCGTCCACACGCACACTGTCATCGCGAAGGCGCCGACCGATCCGGCGAACGCGGTGAGCCCGAAGCCGTACCCGGCGAGGACCGAGGAGATCACCAACAGCCGTCGTGGGTCCCGGTGTTCGATGAACCGGGTGACGGGGATCTGCAGGGCAACGATCAGCACGCCGTTCACGGCGATCGCGATGCCGTAGTCGGAGGGGGCGAAGCCCGCCTCACCCATGGCGACCGGCAGCCCGACGGACCCCTGCTGGAAGATCAGCGCCACCAGGAAGGAGAGCCCGACGACCCCCATGAACCGCCCGTCCTTGAGGACCGTCCCCATGCCGACCGCCGGCTCCGCGGCCTTCTCCAGCGCCGTGCGCACGGGCCGGGACTCCGGCAGCTTCGCGAAGACGACGATCGCGCACGCCATGGTCATGGCGGCCTCGATCAGGAACCCGGCGCGGTAGCTGTACGAGGCGATGAACCCGGCGCCCGCCGACGAGACCGCGAAGCCGAGGTTGATGGCCCAGTAGTTGAGCGAGAACGCCCTGACCCGGTCCTCGGGCCGCACGATGTCGGCCATCATCGCCTGCACGGCGGGGCGCGAGGCGTTGCTGGCCATGCCCACCAGGAGGGCGACGCCCGCGATGGCGACCGGATGCTCCATGAAGCCGAGCACCGCCACGGACACGGCCGTCGAGGCCTGCGCGATCAGCAGCGTGGGCCGCCGCCCGAGCCGGTCCGTCATCACGCCGGCGCCGAGCGAGGAGATGACGCCGCCGAGCCCGTGCAGCGCGGCCACGAGCCCCGCGTACGAGGCGGAGTAGCCCCGCTCCAGGGTCAGGTACAGCGCCATGAAGGTGGCGACGAAGGCGCCGAGCCGGTTGATCAGGGTGCTGGTCCACAGCCACCAGAAGGCCCGGGGGAGCCCCGAGACGCTCTCGGTGACGGCGCGTCTCATGCGTCCTGTGGCGGCGTACGGCATGGAGGTCCCCCCGAAGGTGCAAGCGGCTGATGTGTAAGTGGCGAAGACGGCATGCACACGTTACGAGTCCCGCACCCGGGACCGCCACACAATTGACGAACGCCGTCAACTGTCCGCTCCCGCGCCCGCGCGCGCGAGGCCCCCCGGGGTTCGATTACGCTCAGAGGCATGGCCGACGCACCGTACAAGCTGATCCTCCTCCGCCACGGCGAGAGCGAATGGAACGCGAAGAACCTGTTCACCGGCTGGGTGGACGTCAACCTCAACGAGAAGGGCGAGAAGGAGGCGGTCCGCGGCGGTGAGCTGCTGAAGGACGCCGGCCTGCTCCCCGACGTGGTCCACACGTCGCTCCAGAAGCGCGCGATCCGCACGGCCCAGCTCGCCCTGGAGTCGGCTGACCGCCACTGGATCCCGGTCCACCGCAGCTGGCGCCTGAACGAGCGCCACTACGGCGCGCTGCAGGGCAAGGACAAGGCCCAGACCCTCGCCGAGTTCGGCGAGGAGCAGTTCATGCTGTGGCGCCGCTCGTACGACACCCCGCCGCCGCCGCTGGACCGCGACGCCGAGTACTCCCAGTTCGAGGACCCGCGCTACGCGACGCTCCCGCCCGAGCTGCGCCCGCAGACGGAGTGCCTGAAGGACGTCGTCGTCCGCATGCTCCCGTACTGGTTCGACGGCATCGTCCCGGACCTGCTGACCGGCAAGACGGTCCTGGTCGCCGCGCACGGCAACAGCCTCCGCGCCCTGGTCAAGCACCTGGACGGCATCTCCGACGCCGACATCGCGGGCCTGAACATCCCGACCGGCATCCCGCTCTCGTACGAGCTGGACACCGACTTCAAGCCCCTCACCCCGGGCGGCACCTACCTCGACCCGGAGGCCGCGAAGGCGGCGATCGAGGCGGTCAAGAACCAGGGCAAGAAGAAGTAAGCCCGCACAAGTAGCCCCCGGTCCACGCTTCGCTCGTGGGCCGAGGACCGTGTGGCGCGCGTCGGCCTGTGGGCATCTGCCCGCAGGCCGTTGCGCGTTCAGGACGGCCAGGCGTCGGCCATCCGGAAGCAGACCACGGTCCCGCCGAAGCGGCTGGGCCCGGCGTGCCAGGAGCCGGCGACGGAGTCGACGAGGAGCAGCCCGCGCCCGTGCGCGTCGTCGGCGTCGGGGCGTCTGAGCCGCACGGCGTCCGGCAGCCCCGGATTGTGCACCTCGACCCGGAGGGCGCCACCGTCGCGGAACCACTCCACCCGGACGACCCAGGGCGCGGTCGACCTGCCGTGGACGACGGCATTGGTCACGAGCTCCGAGATCATCAGGACGCAGTCGTCGACGGAGCAGGCGGGTTCGTACGGAGTGATCAGCTTCCGGAACCGGCGCCGGGCCCGGGGCACGGATTCCGCTACGGGCCGCAAGGTCATCGAACCGAGGCGCGGCGACTCCTCACAGGGATGGCGGCAGATCGTATAGGGCATCGGCGTTCCGCACCTCTCGCTCCCGAGTCACTCCCGAACCCGAGTCACTCCCGAGGCCGTCGGGCCTCTCTATACATCTCACTCTGGCCATCATCTCTAGAGATGTCAACCGAACGCCGGAAGGCACGACCGCCGCCAACCCGTGGCCTAAGGTGTCTAGAGAAGAGAGGGAGGAGACCTGCGGGATGGTCCACACCGAAGACGGCCCTCGGCCCAAGTACCAGCGGATCGCGGACGGCCTGCGCGAGGCGGTCCAGGCGGGTCGGTACGGTCCGGGTGACCGCCTGCCGGGGGAGAACGACCTCATGGCCGCACACGGCGTGGCCCGCATGACGGCCCGCCAGGCTCTGGGGGTCCTCAAGGACGAGGGCATCGCCGAAGCCCGCAAGGGAGCGGGCGTGTTCGTCCGCAGCTTCCGCCCGCTCAGGCGCCGAGCCGTCCAGCGGCTGGCCCGACAGCAGTGGGGCAGCGGCCGTTCGGTCTGGGCGGTGGACATCGAGGACCGTTCCCTCGAGGTCGATGAGATCGCCGTGTCCGAGGAGAGTGCACCCGAACACGTCGGTTCCGTCCTGGACTTGGCGGACGAACAGCCGGTGTGCGTGCGGCGCCGCCGTTTCGTGCTGGACGACAAAGCCGTCCTGCTCGCGACCAGCTACCTGCCCATGTCCCTGGTCGCCGGATCCGCGATCACCCGGCAGGACACGGGAGACGGCGGAACCTACGCCAGGCTCGCCGAACTCGGCCACGCACCGGCGCACTTCCGCGAAGAGATCCGCTCACGCATGCCCACGAAGGACGAGGCGGCGAGCTTGAGCATGCCGGCGGGCACCCCGGTCATCCTCATCTGCCGCACGGCGTTCACGACCGAGAGGCGCCCCGTCGAGTTCAACGAAATGACGCTGGACGCCGCCTCGTACGTTCTGGAATACGACTTCGACGCCTGACGTCACCCATGGGCACCGGCCCTCCATGGGCGCCGGCCAGCCATAGGCACGGGCCGTCCATAGGCACGGGCCATCCAGAGGAGGCCTTCCGCTCCCCGACCGCCTCAAGGGCTGCCCGAATCCGTGATCCCCTGGGCCAGGTTGCGGACCATCTCGAGGATCCACTGGCCGAAGCCCGTGGGGGCGATCAGTACGCCGAAGACCAGCACGATGGCCACCGTCAGCTGTTCGTCGTTGCGGCTGCGGGCCTGCGTTTTCCTGCGCAGGCGCAGGACGATGACGACAGCCAGCAGAACCGCCACGTTGATCGTCAGAACCACGGCCAGGCCCCCTCGGAAGAGAACGTCCCGGCTTTCCTGTGTAGCCCGAAAGCGGCCCTCCTGGGTCCGCCGTCACCCGTACTTGGCAGCAAACCGCTCTTCCGCGACCGAATCGGCACGTGCGGCACGTGTATGCCACCGCCACCTCCCGAGGGCGGCCCCGGGAGGCGCTCGTACGGCGGGAACGGCGCACGCGCGCGTGCGCCGTTGATGCGCCCGCCCCCGTGGGCATGCAATGGGCAACAGGCAGTACGTCGTACGCCCTTGAGGAGGAGACCATGCCCGAGTCCCCCATGCGCGAACCCGTCCCCGAGCAGCCGGTCGACACGCCGGGGTTGCCCGCCCTCGTACTCCTGGGCGCCTGCGGCTGCGGCTCGGGATGCGGCTGCGGCTGCCAGTCCGGCGGACCCTGCCAGTGCGGCGGCGGTTGCGGCTGACGCACGGACCCGAGGGGCCCCGCGCGCCCCGCACCGCCGTGCCCGTGCCCCGCGCGACACCTGACGTCGTCGTGCGGGGCCACCCGCGCGTGGGAGAGGGTTACGCGCCCTCCACCGGAGCCGGACCTGTCGTCGTCGCCCCAGCGGCACCCGTCGCGCCCGTCGCACCCGCCGCCTGGATCTCGTCCGCGTGCTCGCCCGTGACCAGGTACACGACCCGCTTCGCGACCGACACCGCGTGGTCCGCGAAGCGCTCGTAGTAGCGGCCGAGGAGCGTCACGTCGACGGCCGTCTCGATGCCGTGCTTCCAGCGGTCGTCCATCAGGTGCTGGAAGAGCGTGCGGTGCAGCTGGTCCATCTCGTCGTCGTCCTGCTCCAGCTGGAGCGCCAGGTCGACGTCCTTGGTGATGATGACCTCCGCCGCCTTTGCCATCAGGCGCTGCGCGAGCTGGCCCATCTCCAGGATCGTGGCGTGCAGGTCGCGCGGCACCGCCGACTCCGGGAAGCGCAGCCGCGCCAGCTTCGCGACGTGCTGGGCGAGGTCGCCCGAGCGCTCCAGGTCGGCGCTCATGCGCAGGGACGTGACGACGATGCGCAGATCGGTGGCGACCGGCTGCTGCCGCGCCAGCAGGGCTATCGCGCGCGCCTCAAGGTCGTGCTGGAGATCGTCGACCTTCTGGTCGGCGGCGATCACGCTCTCGGCCATCTTCAGATCGGCGTCGAGCATGGCCGTCGTGGCGCGCCCGATCGCGGACCCGACCAGGCGGGCCATCTCGACCAGGCTGTCGCCGATCGAGTCAAGTTCCTCGTGGTACGCGTCCCGCATGTGGCTGTCCCTCTCTCGTACGTCCAGGGGGCCGGCCCCTACCGCTCCGATACGTCGCAAGGGGCTGGCCCCTACGCTCCCACGGTGCGGGCCGCACGCGTCCGTTTCCGGCACCCCACATGAATCACCACCGTCGTCGAGGTGAACTGTGGGCGACGTACCGATCCGGCCCCGCGCGGGCCCGCCGCCGCCCGGCCGGGAGAAGTGAACCGGCGCCGTCCCCTCGGTGAACTCTGGGCGACGAGTGTTCGAGTCGGCACCCGTTTGGCTGTGGGCGGCACCGAACCGGCGCATAACCTGGAGACATGGACGTGAACGCGGCGGTCGCCGCAGCGGCAGCGATCGCCGGGGTGTGCACCGGCGTCATCGCCATGCTGGCGTTCCGATGGAGCGAACGCGACCAGAAACGCCCCACCCGGACCTCCCTGCACACCGACCCCGTACTGCCGCCCGGCGTGGACACGGTGCTCTCCGTGCTGCGCTCCTCCGCGGTCGTCCTCGACGAGGCCGACAGCGTGGTCAAGGCCAGCTCGGCGGCGTACGCGCTCGGACTCGTACGCGGCGGGAAGCTCGCCGTCGAGCCGATGCTGCAGATGGCCCGCGACACCCGCCGCGACGGGGAGATACGCCAGGTCGAGCTGGACCTGCCCCGGCGCGGCACCGGACGCGGCGAGGCCCTCGCGGTCTCCGCCCGGGTGGCGCCGCTCGGATCGCGCCTTGTGCTGCTCCTGGTCGAGGACCTCACCGAGGCCCGCCGCATCGAGGCGGTACGGCGCGACTTCGTCGCGAACGTGAGCCACGAGCTGAAGACCCCGGTCGGCGCCCTGAGCCTGCTCTCCGAGGCCGTCATGGACGCCTCGGACGACCCGGAGGCCGTCGAGCGCTTCGCGGGCCGCATGCAGATCGAGGCGACCCGCCTGACCAGCCTCGTCCAGGAGCTCATCGACCTCTCCCGGGTGCAGAACGACGACCCCCTGGAGGACGCCGAGCCCGTCCCGGTCGACGAGCTGGTGGCGGAGGCGATCGACCGCAGCCGGCACCAGGCCTCCCACAAGCAGATCACCATGGCCTCCGGAGGCACCGCCGACCTGCAGATCTGGGGCAACCGCGGCCAGCTCGCCGCCGCCCTCGGCAACCTCGTGGAGAACGCCGTTAACTACAGCCCGGCCCGCACCCGCGTGGGCATATCCGCCCGCCGGGTCGCCGCACCCGGCGGCGGAGGCGCCCTCCAGGCCTTCGGCTCCGGGGAGTTCATCGAGGTCGCCGTCACCGACCAGGGCATCGGCATCTCCGACAAGGACAAGGAGCGCATCTTCGAGCGCTTCTACCGCGTCGACCCGGCCCGCTCCCGGGCCACCGGCGGCACCGGCCTCGGCCTCGCCATCGTCAAGCACGTGGCCGCCTCGCACGGCGGGGAGGTCACCGTGTGGAGCTCCGAGGGACAGGGCTCCACCTTCACCCTGCGGCTGCCCGAGGCGGCCGCGCACCGCGACCGCGGAGCCGGCCGTGGCGGCGGAAACGGCGGCGGACTCGACGAGGAGACCGCCACCCCGCCCGACGGGGGCACGGCAACCGCCGCGACCACCACGTACGAACCCATTCCTGCCCCGGAGGTCCTTCCGTGACCCGAGTGCTCGTCGTCGAGGACGAGGAATCCTTCAGCGACGCCCTGTCCTACATGCTCCGCAAGGAGGGCTTCGAAGTCGCCATCGCGGCGACCGGCCCGGACGGACTCGACGAATTCGAGCGCAACGGCGCCGACCTCGTCCTGCTCGACCTGATGCTGCCCGGCCTGCCCGGCACCGAGGTCTGCCGCCAGCTGCGCAGCCGCTCCAACGTCCCGGTGATCATGGTGACCGCCAAGGACAGCGAGATCGACAAGGTGGTCGGCCTGGAGATAGGAGCCGACGACTACGTCACCAAGCCCTTCTCCTCGCGGGAGCTGGTCGCCCGCATCCGCGCGGTCCTGCGCCGCCGCGGGGAGCCCGAGGAGGTCACCCCGCAGGCCCTGGAGGCCGGCCCGGTCCGCATGGACGTGGACCGCCACGTGGTCACGGTCTCCGGCTCCAAGATCGACCTGCCGCTGAAGGAGTTCGACCTCCTGGAGATGCTGCTGCGCAACGCGGGCCGCGTCCTGACCCGCATGCAGCTCATCGACCGCGTCTGGGGCGCCGACTACGTGGGCGACACCAAGACCCTCGACGTCCACGTCAAGCGCCTGCGCGCCAAGATCGAGCCGGACCCGGGCGCGCCGCGCTACCTGGTGACGGTGCGCGGCCTCGGCTACAAGTTCGAGCCGTAAAGAGCGGACACCGACGCGAAGAAGGGCGGGACCCCGGTGGGGTCCCGCCCTTCGTGCCGCGCGTATCGCGTATACGGCGATCAGTGCTCGGCCACGGCGGTCAGTGCTCGGCGCCGGTCCCGGCGTCCGCACCGTGCTCGCCCGCGTCCGAGGCCTCGCCGGAGGCGTTGCCGGACGGCTTGCCGGAGGCCGTACCCGAGGGGTCCGTGCCGCCGCCACCGGGCTTGCCGGACTCACCGGGCTTGCCCGACTCGCTCGGCTCGCCCGACTCACCGGGCTTCGCCGACTCCGACGCCTTGCCGTTCGGCGCCTGCGGCACCTGGCTCGGGCCCCACTTGGTGAAGTAGCTGTCGGCGGGGACGACGAACGCCTCCATCTTCACGCTGCCGGTGCTGCTGAAGTCGAAGGTGACCCGCTGCGCGTTGCCGTCCTTGACCTCCTCGCCGGCGCCCGAGATGAGCGCGGAGGCGTTGTCCTTGCCGCCGATGACGAGGGAGCCGCCGGCCGGGATGGTCAGCGGGCCGTTCGGCTTGGAGGCCTTGTCGTCCTTGCCCCGGGCGAGCTTGGCCTTCTTGTCGGCGCCCTCGACCGAGATGGCGTTCAGGGTCTGGGGCTTGTCGCCGGCGTTGAAGATCGTCGCGGAGACCGCGGCAGGGCCCTGGGCCTCCTTGTCCGGCTGGGTGATGACCAGGGCGTTCTGGATCTTGATGTCGCCGACGGAGATCGCGGCGTTGTCCGGCTTGACCTCCATCGTCTGAGCGTTGTTGCCGGCTGCGCACGCGGAGAGCGAGGCAAGCGAGAACGCGATGGCGGTGGCGGCGAGGGCGCCGCGTCGAAGGCTGCGGCTCACGGCGGCGGCAACTCCTTGAACGTGGGCGGTACAGGACGGGCGGGCGGCCGTAAAGCCGTCCTAAGGGTGTGTCAGCGCGCTTAGGTTACCGAGCCGTTCCCGTGCCACCGCACCCGACCCGCCCCTTAGGGCCTGTCCGGCGGGTCTTGTCGCGGGCGCGGGGTCTGGCACGCCGATCTGCGGCGTTGTCGTCGGTTGCCAACGCTCCGCGTTGCCGCCCTCCTCCGCCTTGCATCTCGACGCACCAGACCCCGCTCACCGGCACCGAGACGTGCAGGCCGGCCGGATGCGACCTGACCCGCCGGACAGGCCCTAACGCGCCCGGCCGCCCTCCGGACGCCACACGCCCCGCCGGACGGCCCGCACCCCGCCCGTCCCCATGCCCCCTCGGCCGTCTTTCGGATATGTGCCGTCAAGGACTCGGGGTGCCCGCCCTGCGGATTTCCGGTAAGGAATGCATGGGGGCACGGAGAATTGATCACCCGGTGCCTTGATCAATTCAGGAATCGCTCCGGACGGCGCACAGCACACCTCTTCCGCCTCCGAACGGAGTATCGAAAGTTCACCGCTTGGAACCGCGCAAACCGGGACGTTCGGCCGCCCGGAGCGCTCTTGAGGGGCGCGTATCGGGCGCGTTTCCGGGTCCCCGGAGAGCCGCTCCGACCTGCGAATACCCCGTTCCGGCAGCCCTCCGCAGCACGTTCCTGTTGCTGTTGTCAAGCCCCGAGATATGCCCTGACCTGCGAAAACGCCATTCAGAAGAGGCGGTTCTCGTGTTAGGATGGATAGCCACGGAAGGGGTACCTGTCACATGACGTTCAAGGTTGGCGACACCGTGGTCTATCCCCATCACGGGGCCGCGCTGATCGAGGCTATCGAAACTCGCCAGATCAAAGGCGTGGACAAGACCTACTTGGTGCTGAAGGTCGCCCAGGGCGACCTGACGGTGCGTGTGCCAGCGGACAATGCGGAGTTCGTCGGTGTGCGTGATGTGGTCGGGCAGGACGGCCTCGACCGGGTCTTCGAAGTACTGCGCGCGCCGTACGCCGAAGAGCCCACGAACTGGTCGCGTCGCTACAAGGCAAATCTCGAGAAGCTCGCCTCCGGCGATGTCATCAAGGTCGCGGAAGTCGTGCGTGACCTGTGGCGTCGTGAGCGGGAGCGGGGACTGTCGGCCGGCGAGAAGCGCATGCTCGCCAAGGCCCGCCAGATCCTGGTGAGCGAGCTCGCCCTCGCGGAGAACACGAACGAGGACAAGGCCGAGGCCCTGCTGGACGAGGTCCTCGCGTCCTGACGCGGACGGTCCGGGGCAGCCGCCTCGGAAGTTCCGCGCTGAATTGGCGCAGCAATGCCGCGGTGCCCGCTGACCCTGATGGTGTCGCCGGGCGCTGCGGCATGTTCGTACCCGCATGTCCGTATTGGGTGATGGCGACCCCGAAGGGGCCGTGTTCGGCGTGCCGGGCCCGGGAAGCTCGCTCGACCGGATGTCACGGAAGGGTCCGGTCGAGGCGTCCCACCCGACACGGTGTGGCCATACCCACGTCGGTCGAGCACACAAACCTGAACGGAACCGATGTCTAGCGAATCCCGTACCGCGGTGGTCATTCCCGCGGCTGGGCGGGGCGTGCGCCTCGGCCCTGGCGCCCCCAAAGCACTGCGCGCGCTGAACGGCACCCCGATGCTCATCCACGCGGTGCGCGCGATGGCGGAGTCCCGCGCCGTCTCCCTCGTCGTCGTGGTGGCACCGCCCGACGGCGCCCCCGAGGTCAAGACCCTCCTCGACGACCACGCGCTGCCCGAGCGGACCGACTTCCTCGTCGTCCCCGGCGGCGAGAGCCGTCAGGAGTCCGTGCGGGCCGGTCTGGACGCGCTGCCGCCCGGCTTCGACGTCGTCCTCGTGCACGACGCCGCCCGCCCCCTCGTGCCGGTCGACACGGTCGACGGCGTCATCGAGGCGGTCCGCGACGGGGCGCCCGCCGTGGTTCCCGCGCTGCCGCTCGCCGACACCGTCAAGCAGGTCGAGCCGGCCGCGGCGCCGGGCGGGCCCGAACCCGTGGTGGCGACGCCCGAGCGGGCCCGGCTGCGCGCCGTGCAGACCCCGCAGGGCTTCGACCGGGCCACGCTGGAGCGCGCCCACGCGAGCGTCACCGGCCAGGTCACCGACGACGCCGGCATGGTCGAGCAGCTGGGCCTGCCCGTCGTGTGCGTGCCGGGCCACGAGGAGGCCTTCAAGGTGACCCGCCCCCTCGACCTCGTCCTCGCCGAGGCCGTCCTCGCCCGCAGGAGGGCCAACGATGGCTTCTGAGCCCCCCCAGCCCCAGCCGCAGCCCCAGGTGCTGCTGCCCCAGGTCGGCATCGGCACCGACATCCACGCCTTCGAAGAGGGCCGCGAGCTGTGGTGCGCGGGCCTGAAGTGGGAGGGCGAGGGCCCCGGCCTCGCCGGGCACTCCGACGCCGACGTCGTCGCGCACGCCGCGTGCAACGCGCTGTTCTCCGCGGCGGGCCTCGGCGACCTCGGCGCGCACTTCGGCACCGGCCGCCCCGAGTGGTCGGGTGCCTCCGGTCTGACGCTGCTCACCGAGGCCGCCCGGATCGTCCGGGGCGCCGGTTTCACCGTCGGCAACGTCGCCGTCCAGGTCATCGGCCCCCGCCCGAAGATCGGCAGGCGCAGGGAGGAGGCGCAGAAGGTGCTCTCCGAAGCGGCCGGCGCCCCCGTGACGGTCTCCGGGGCCACCACCGACGGCCTCGGCTTCCCGGGCCGCGGCGACGGCCTCGCGGCGGTCGCCACCGCGTTGGTGGTACGCACGTCGCACTGAGGCGCCGATGGGGTACTCGTACGCCTTGTAGAGGTGAACACCCACCCGACCGCCCTCACGAAGGAGTGAGATCCATGTCCGCCGCACTGTCCGACGACCTCAAGGCGCTGCTCGACACCCCCGTCTTCATCAACGTCGCCACCATCCAGCCCGACGGGAGCCCGCAGGTGTCACCGGTGTGGGTGAAGCGGGACGGGGACGAGGTGTTGTTCTCGACGACGATCGACCGGCGCAAGGAGAAGAACCTGCGGCGTGATCCGCGGGTGACCGTGCTGGTCCAGCCGTTCGACGCCCCCTACACCTATGCGGAGATCCGCGGCACGGCCACGATGACGACCGAGGGCGGTCAGGAGCTCATCGACGAGCTGTCGGTGAAGTACACCGGCAAGAAGTACGCGGAGTTCAACCCGTCCTCGAAGGACGACACCCAGCGGGTGGTCGTCCGCGTCTCGGCGCGCAAGGTCGTCGGCAGCATCTGAGGACGGCGTGCGCGGCCCCGCGCGGCGCGTGACGTCACAGTTCGGTGCCCTGTGGCCCAAGGGGGCGCAGGGCACTGCCCCGCGACCACTACCCTGGTGTGGTGACGATTCGCCTGTACGACACCAGCGCCCGGCAGATCCGTGACTTCAGCCCCCTCAACGACGGCTGTGTCTCGATCTACCTCTGTGGTGCCACGGTGCAGGCCGCCCCGCACATCGGGCACATCCGGTCCGGCCTGAACTTCGACATCATGCGCCGCTGGTTCGCCTACCGCGGGTACGACGTCACGTTCATCAGGAACGTGACCGACATCGACGACAAGATCATCAAGAAGTCGGCCGAGCAGGACCGCCCCTGGTGGTCCATCGGGTACGCGAACGAGCGCGCCTTCAACAGCGGATACGACGCGCTCGGCTGCCTCCCGCCCACCTACGAACCCCGCGCCACCGGCCACATCACCGAGATGATCGAGATGATGCGCGGCCTCATCGAGCGCGGCCACGCCTACGAGGCGGACGGCAACGTCTACTTCGACGTGCGGTCCTTCCCGGGCTACCTGGAGCTGTCCAACCAGGACCTCGACGACCTGCGCCAGCCGTCCGGCGAGGGCGAGACCGGCAAGCGCGACCCCCGTGACTTCGCCATGTGGAAGGCCGCCAAGGAGGGGGAGCCCAGCTGGGAGACCCCGTGGGGCCGCGGCCGCCCCGGCTGGCACCTGGAGTGCTCGGCGATGGCCCACAAGTACCTGGGCCGCGAGTTCGACATCCACGGCGGCGGGATCGACCTGATCTTCCCGCACCACGAGAACGAGATCGCCCAGGCCAAGGGCTTCGGCGACGTCTTCGCGCGGTACTGGGTGCACAACGCCTGGGTGACCATGAGCGGCGAGAAGATGTCGAAGTCCCTCGGGAACTCCGTCCTCGTCAGCGAGATGGTCAAGAAGTGGCGCCCCATCGTCCTGCGCTACTACCTGGGCACCCCGCACTACCGCTCGATGATCGAGTACAGCCCGGAGGCCCTGCAGGAGGCCGAGTCCGCGTTCGCCCGCATCGAGGGCTTCGTGCAGCGCGTGGTCGAGATGGCCGGCGGCGTCGTCGAGCCCGCCGCCCAGGTGCCGCCCGCCTTCGCCGAGGCCATGGACGACGACATGGGCGTCCCGCAGGCGCTCGCCATCGTCCACACCACCGTGCGGCAGGGGAACTCCGCCCTCGCCGCCGACGACAAGGAAGCCGCCGTCGCCCGCCTCGCCGAGGTGCGCGCCATGCTCGGCGTCCTCGGCCTCGACCCGCTCGACCCGCACTGGGCCGGCGCGGCGAGCGACCGCGGCGAGGATCTGAACGGCGTCGTCGACGCCCTGGTCCGCCTGGTCCTCGACCAGCGCGAGGCCGCCCGCGGCCGCAAGGACTGGGCCACCGCCGACGCCATCCGCGACCAGCTGGGACAGTCCGGTCTCGTCATCGAGGACAGCCCGAGCGGGCCCCGCTGGACGCTCGGTCCGCGCTGAGAGACCGGCGCTGATGTGCCGCCCGGCCTTCCGGGCGGCACACTTCATAGACGTACACCTCTGCGCGTACGCACGTACGCGCACACGCAACACGACAGACAGGTAGGTCATGGCCGCTAACAACCGCCGCATGTCCGGCAAGAAGGGCGCGCAGGTCGGCAGCGGCGGCAATCGGCGCCGCGGCCTCGAGGGCAAGGGCCCGACGCCGCCCGCCGAGGCACGCAAGGGGCATGTGAAGAACCGCATCGCCAACGCCAAGGCCAAGAAGGCCGCGGGCGGCCGCCGTCCCGCCACGCTCAAGGGGCGCGGCGGCAAGGGCACCTCCGAGATGGTCGTCGGCCGCAACCCGGTCTTCGAGGCGCTGCGCGACGGCGTGCCCGCCTCCACGCTCTACGTCCAGCAGTTCATCGACAACGACGAGCGGGTCCGCGAGGCGCTCCAGCTCGCGGCCGAGCGCGGCGGCATCCACCTCATGGAGGCCCCGCGCCCCGAGCTGGACCGCATGACGAACGGCCTCAACCACCAGGGCCTCGTCCTGCAGGTCCCGCCGTACGAGTACGCGCACGCCGAGGACCTCGCCGCCGCCGCGTACGACGCCGGTGAGGACCCGCTGATCGTCGCCCTCGACGGCGTGACCGACCCGCGCAACCTCGGCGCCGTCGTCCGCTCCGTCTCCGCCTTCGGCGGGCACGGCGTCCTCGTCCCCGAGCGGCGCGCCGCCGGCATGACGGCCGGCGCCTGGAAGACGTCCGCGGGCACCGCCGCCCGCACCCCGGTCGCGCGCTGCACCAACCTGACGCGCGCCCTGGAGGCGTACAAGAAGGCGGGCGTCGCCGTCGTCGGCCTGGCCGCCGACGGTGAGCACGAGGTCGGTGACCTCCAGGCGCTCAGCGGCCCGGTCGTCATCGTCGTCGGCAGCGAGGGCAAGGGCCTGTCCCGGCTCGTCGGCGAGACGTGCGACTTCCGGGTGCGGATCCCGATGCCCGGCGGCGCCGAGTCGCTGAACGCCGGTGTCGCCGCCGGTGTCGTGCTCTACGAGGCCTCGCGCCGCCGCGCCTGATCCGTCCCGATGTCCGGGCCGCGGTGATCTCTTGACGCGGCCCGGACATTTCCCCATGGTCAAGGCAGTGTCCTAAACACACATCACTCGGTTAGATGAGTGTGGACACCAGAACACCCCGCACTCCCACGGGGGGAAGCTCGTCAGGTTTCGACGATGCTCCCGCGCTGAGCATGGTGAAGGTGCCGAGCGACCCGGCGCAGGTCATCGTCAATCACGCGAGTTTCCGCGTGCAGCTTCCCGCCGCTGGGCGCACTCAATCCCCGCGTATCTCACGGCACTTGGGCACCCCCGACGAGACGGTGCGGATCCCCGCCGTCGGGGCGGCCGCCAGGCGTCGCGCGCCCGTCGTCTGGAGCGGGAAGTCCGATCCGGACGACACCGGCGCGATCAGACTGCTGCAGGCCGTCCGAGGCAGCAGCGTGCGCCGTTCGGCCGAGGAGGCCGGGCCCTTCGAAGAGGCCGGCGCCACGCAGGTCATCCCGCGCATCGACCTCGACGACGGCCCCGAGACCGCCGAGACGCCCGCCGTCATCGGACCGCGCGCCCCCGAATCCGGGACCCGGCTGCTGCCCCAGATGCGGCCGTCGGGCAGCGACTACGACGAACGGTTCGCCCAGGAGCGCGAGGACGCCGACGCGTACGGGTACGGACACGACGACGCGGACGGCGGCGCGGAACGGGGCCGCCGGCACGGCGCGGACCCGGTCCGGCACGCCTACTACCCCGGCCGCCGCATGAACCTCGGCGTCGTCCTGCTCCCGCTGCGCGTCTTCCTCGGCTTCATCTCCATCTACGCCGGCATGGGCAAGCTCTGCGACCCCGTCTACTTCGACGGCGGCCGGCGCGGCTCCATGGTCAAGTGGCTCACCTCGCTGCACCCCTGGGCGCTCGCCGAGCCACTGCGCGACTTCGCCCTCCAGCACCCGGTGGGCGCCGGCCTCTCCATCGCCTTCCTCCAGGTCGTCGTCGGCGTCCTGACGGTCCTCGGGCTCTGGCAGCGCGTCGCCGCCTCGATCGGCGTGCTGCTGTCGGCGGCGCTCATCGTCACGGTGAGCTGGAAGACCGTCCCCGCCTACGACGCGCCGGACATCATCTACCTCGCCGCCTGGTCGCCGCTGATCATCGCGGGTGCCCCCGTCTACTCCGTGGACGGACGCCTCGCGGGCGAGGCCTGGCGCACGCTCGGGCCGCGCGTCGACATCTGGGACCTGCGGCGGCGCGTGCTGCGCCGCGGTGCCCTGGTCGGGGCGGTCGTGGTCGGCCTCACGCTGCTCATCGGCTCGATGCTGGGCGGCGCCGTGCGGGACGCGGACCGCGTCACCGCGCCGGGACCCGGTGAGGCCCCGCGCAACGAACTGCCCGGCTCCCCGCTCCCCGGTGACCCCGCGAAGAAGCGGCAGCACCGTCAGGCGCAGAGCCCCACGGCCTCGACGGGCGCCCCCACGCAGGGCAGTTCGGCGAGCCCCACGCAGGGTGGCGCGGCGACGCCGGGGGCGGCCCGCTCCCGCGACACGGCCACGGTCGGCTC
Organism: Streptomyces sp. NPDC041122; assembly: GCF_055592445.1. Classification (NCBI taxonomy): domain Bacteria; kingdom Bacillati; phylum Actinomycetota; class Actinomycetes; order Kitasatosporales; family Streptomycetaceae; genus Streptomyces; species Streptomyces sp. NPDC041122. The sequence goes on from NZ_JBVIYQ010000013.1 coordinate 105,934, forward strand.
CACGCAGCCCAGCCAGACCCGGGGCAGCGGCACGTCGGGCCAGGCCCCGCCGCAGCAGTCGGCGCCGCAGCAGCCGTCGGCCACGACCGCGGGCCCGTCGACGACCGGAGGTTCCGGCACCACGGGCGGTACGGGCGGCGGCGCCGGCACGTCGGGCGGCACCGGGGGCGACGAGCCCGGCGGCCTGCTGGGCGGCGTCCTCGGGCGCTGACCCGGCCCCACCGCTCCCGCCGCACGGACGGGGCCCCGCACACCAGGTGTGCGGGGCCCCGTCGGCGTACCCGGAGGAAGAGTCGCGTGCGATGAGGATGAGCCCTCAACGGGCCTGTGCGGAGAGCTCCTTGGCGGCCTCGGTGAGGTCCTTGGCGGTGTCGATCGCGCGCCAGTAGGCGCCCTGCGGCAGCGGGAAGCCGGCCAGCCGCTTCGCCCGGGCGAGGCGGGGGAACGTGGTGCGCTCGTGGTCGCCGAGGTCCGGCAGGAGTTCGGTGAACGCGGCGGAGAAGACGTACACGCCCGCGTTGATGAGGTACGGGGACGGCGGGGCCTCGATGAAGTCCGTGATGTGGCCGAACGCGTCCGTCTCGACGGCGCCCCACGGGATACGGGGGCGGGCCAGGGCGAGGGTCGCGGTGGCGTCGCGCTCACCGTGGAAGGCCGCCATGTCGCGCAGCGAGAAGCGGGTCCAGATGTCGCCGTTCGTCGCGTACCAGGGCTGGTCCGCGTGCGGCAGGTGGCGGGCGGCGTACTTGAGGCCGCCGCCGCGGCCGAGGGGCTCCTTCTCGACGACCGTCGTGACGTTCAGCGGAAGGTCGGCGGAGTCCAGCCACTCCTGGAGGACCTCGGCGAGATGGCCGCAGGAGACGACGGCGTCCGTGACGCCCTCGGCGGCCAGCCAGGCAAGCTGATGGCCGATGATCGGGGTCCCCGTGCCGGGGATCTCGACCATCGGCTTGGGTCGGTCGTCGGTGTACGGGCGGAGGCGGGAGCCTTGGCCTCCGGCGAGGATCACGGCTTGCCGGGGCGGCGGGTCAGCAGTCATGCACTGCACGATAAGCGGACGCAGTGCGGCTGTGCCCCGGGCCCCGGCGCGGAGTCGTGTACGGGCGCGTGCGCGGGCTTGTGCGGGGGCGTGTGCGCGGGCTGCTGCCGGGTCCCGGGCCCGGGTGCGTGCCGGTGGCTCTGCCCGGGCCCTCGCCCTCGCTGCCGCCCTCGCTCGTTCCCCCGTCCTCGCCCTGGTCCGCGGGCGCCGGACGTCTCAAGAGGCGTACCGGGCCACGCCGGTGGCGTACGACGTGTCACAGACGGGCCTGGCGTACGACTGGGCGCGGCTCGGGCCGTACACCCGCACGGCGGCACGGCCGAGCGCACGGGCGATCGCGGCGCAGTGCCGGGCGAGCGAGGGGTGGCGGTTCACCTCCTGCTGGAGGTGGGTGAGGGCGACGCCCGGGTTCTTCTCCTGGAGCTCCAGGAGAAGCCGGTCGCGCACAATGTCCTGTGGGGCGCGCGACTTGGCGGGCTTGGAGAGGTTGTCGGCGGATGCGGTGAGCATCGAGTCCGAGGAGTTCCCCGACCAGTTGACGCTGGTGACCGCGAGGGTCCCGGAAAGCACCAGCATCACGGGCAGGACGAGGGCGAGCGTGCGGCCGATGCGGCGGGCGGGGCCCCGGTGGGCTCGGCGCGGCTTCTGGGTGTAGTTGGCGGAGTGCGTCACGCGAGTGAGCGTAGCGCTAGGTGATGATTTGGCGACATTTAGTCACTCGGTCGAGCGACACGGAATCAGGTTTCTCTGGACCGGTGTTGACGTGGCCGCGGCGAAATGCCCGATGTGCCGGGGTATTTGTCGACAACGTGGCCGCACGCGCAGGGCCCCGCACCGAAGTGCGGGGCCCTGCGCGTCGCTGGTGAGCGGGGTGCGGTCGGGGTCAGTCGCTGAGGCGCTCGCCCGTCGAGGTCGAGAACACATGGGTCTCACCCGGACGCGGTACGACGTGCAGCTGGGCGCCCTTCTCCGGGACGCGGCGGCCGTTCACGCGGACCACGAGGTCCTTGTGCTCGCCGGCGACCTCCGCGGAGCCGTAGACGTACCCGTCGGCGCCGAGCTCCTCGACGACGTTCACGGAGACGGCGAGGCCGGCCGGGGCGTCGGCGGTCTCCTTGGAGAGCGTCTTGGCGGTGGTGCCGTCCTGCTCGACGATGTCGAAGTGCTCGGGGCGGACGCCCACGGTGACCGTGCGGTCCCCGCGGTCGGCGGCGGCGGAGAGCGCCTCGCGGTTCACGGGAACGACACTGTTGCCGAACTTCACGCCGCCGTCGGTGATCGGGACCTCGACGAGGTTCATGGCCGGGGAGCCGATGAAGCCGGCGACGAAGAGGTTGGCCGGGCGGTCGTACATGTTGCGGGGCGAGTCGACCTGCTGGAGGAGCCCGTCCTTGAGCACGGCCACGCGGTCGCCCATGGTCATGGCCTCGACCTGGTCGTGGGTGACGTACACGGTGGTGATGCCGAGGCGGCGCTGGAGGCTGGCGATCTGCGTACGCGTCGAGACGCGCAGCTTGGCGTCGAGGTTGGAGAGCGGCTCGTCCATGAGGAAGACCTGCGGCTCACGCACGATGGCGCGACCCATGGCGACACGCTGGCGCTGACCGCCGGAGAGCGCCTTGGGCTTGCGGCCCAGGTACTCGGTGAGGTCGAGGATCTTGGCGGCGTCCTCGACCTTCTGCCGGATCTCCGCCTTGTTCACGCCGGCGATCTTCAGGGCGAAGCCCATGTTGTCGGCGACGGTCATGTGCGGGTAGAGCGCGTAGTTCTGGAACACCATGGCGATGTCCCGGTCCTTCGGCGGCAGGTGCGTGACGTCGCGGTCACCGATGCGGATGGCGCCGGCGTTCACGTCCTCGAGCCCCGCGAGCATCCGGAGCGAGGTGGACTTGCCGCAACCGGACGGGCCGACGAGTACGAGGAACTCGCCGTCCTCGATCTCGATGTCGAGGCCGTCGACGGCGGGCTTGTCGCCACCCGGGTAGATGCGGGTCGCCTTGTCGAACGAAACAGTGGCCATGGTGAGGGCCCCCTTCACCGGCAGGAACGTGCCGGACGATCCGTTGTAGAGAGGGAGTGGTGTAGTCCACCTGAGTGAACTGCTCGTGACCGTATACCGGAGGCCCGCGGTCTGTCAGCAGTCGCGGCTGGACGACCTTCGAGGAAATTTTCGACGGGTGCGGGGGCGGGGTTGGTTACACTGCGGGGGCGCGATCCGCGAGGACCGCGTGTGCCTCCTTAGCTCAGATGGCCAGAGCAACGCACTTGTAATGCGTAGGTCGTCGGTTCGAATCCGACAGGGGGCTCCCGTGGCGAAGGCCCAGGCACCTCATCGGTGGCCTGGGCCTTCGTCGGTTTCGGGCTAACGGACGACGGCGCCCGTGGCCTTGCTCGTCGACGTTCCGTCGTGGTGACCGGTGCGATGGGACGTCACCTTCACCGTGATCTTCTTGCCACGCTGGGCGGTCTTCAGGGTCAGGGAGGACTTGGTCGCGCCGGTGATCTTCGCGCCGTTCGCGTACCACTGGTAGGAGTACGAGCCCGGAGCGGGCGACCACGTGCCCTTCGCCGCCTTGAGGACCTTGCCGACCTTGGCGGTGCCGGTGATCGACGGCTTCGTCGTCGCCTTGGGTGCGGCGCCCTCGGCGACCGTCGCCGCCGACGACGTCGCGGTGCCGTCCTTCCAGCCCGCCTTGTGGGCGGTGACCGTGACGGTCAGCTTCTTCTCCAGGTACGCCGCCGGGATCTTGTACGTCGAGGACGTGGCCCCGTCGATCGCCGTGCCGTCCGCCTTCCAGCGGTAGCTGTAGGAGGAGGGCGTCGCCGACCAGCTGCCGGGGGCGGCGGTGACGGTGGAGCCGACGGCCGCCGTCCCCGTCACCTTGGGCGCGGCGGTCTTGGTGAGGGCCGGCTCGGTCACGGTGAAGGTGCCGCGCGAGTACCGCCCGTTCGCCATGACGGACGCCTGCCACTCCCCGGCCGGGACACCCGTCAGGTCGAGGGTCGCTTTCAGGGTGCGGTTGTCGGCCGACACCGATGTCGTCTTCGCCTTGAGGGTCCTGCCTGCCTGGTGGAGCTCCACCGTGAAGTCGGGGTGCAGGGCGGTGCCCGTCACCGTGAGCGTGGGCTTGGTGCCGCCGGGCGCCGTCATCGGCGTCAGGCCGGTGACGGTGACCTTCTCTTCACCGCAGCGCGACGACGAGCACTTCAGCGTGGCACGGTAGGAGGTGCTCGACGCCTTCTCCGGCAGGCCGAGGACGAACACGGAGGGCCGGTGGGGCACCGAGGACGAGTCGTCCACGCCGCAGACGTAACCGTCGGGGACGCTCAGGGTGCAGCCGTTCTTCCATGTGTTGCCGTAGAGCGCGGGGACCGCCGTCGTGTCGGCGCCGGTGGTGTCCGTGATCTCGGCGTCGAAGTAGTCGAAGGCGGACGTGGGCAGGACCGCGCACACCGCGGTGCGGGACTCGTCGAGGGTGCCGGTGACCGGACCGTATCCGTAGGCGATCGAGGGGACCTTCGCGCACTCGGGGGCGGGCCCCGCGGCGGTGGCGATGCGCAGGGCGTCCAGGTGGTACTCGGGCGCCGCCTTCAGGTTGGCGGGCACCTGGACGAGGACCTGGTGGGTGGTGCTTCCGGTGGCCGCGCAGGAGCGGTTGCGCAGCGAGCACTCGGACGCGCCGTCGTGGTCGAGGACGGCGATGTCGGCGGTGCCGAGTGTGTCGCGCACGTCGACGTGCAGGACGTCCGTGTCCGCCCCGGTGGTGACCTGGTGGCAGCGCAGGGTGCCCGGCGCGCCGTACGCCCCCTTGACGGAGGGGCCGCCGACCTTGACGGCCGCGGTCTTCGTGCAGCCGGCGGACGACGCAGTCGCCGTCACGTCGCGCCGGGTCAGGGTGTACTCGGCGGCCTTGTCGCTGCCGGTGACGAGGACGGTGTGGGCCTTGCCCGGCGTGAGCGGGCAGACCGTCCAGCCGCTGGTGGTGGCGTAGCGGTCGCAGACCCGCTTGCCCGTGGCGTCGAGCACGGAGAACTTCGCGGGGACGTCACCGGAGGTGGCGAGGAGCTGTAGGACCTCGGCCGAGGTGTGGGCGTCCGCCGGGATGGCCAGGCAGCGCGAGAAGGTGCCGACCCCAGTGGAGAACGTGGCCTTGGCCCCGTCGGCGGTGAAGCTGCCCGCGGGCAGGACGGGGCAGTCGTCGGCGGCGTCCGTGCGGTGGACGGCGACCGTGTACGGGCCGGTGTGCGGGGTGCCCTCGGCGTGGACGAGCGCGCGGTAGGGCGCGGCGCCGGTGAGGGCGCAGTCGCCCGCGGCGAGTTGCTCGGCTCCGCACTGCGCGGTGCCCTCGCTGTCGAGGACTTCCACGTCGGCGTCGACTCCGGAGGCGTCGAGTGGGGTGAGCGCCGCGATGCGGGCGCCCTTCGGGGCGGCGAGGCTCAAGCAGTCGTACTGTCCGGACGCGCTGAACTCGCCCTTGTGCACGCCCATTTCGCTCTTCACGCAGCCGCGGTCGGAGGCGCGGTCGAGGACGATCAGGCCCCGCGGAGTGGTGTGAAAGGGGGACGACCCGTCGGTATAGGCGGTGTAGGCGCCGGCGCCGGGCAGCCGGCAGGGCGCCTCGGTGTTGCGGCAGACGGTCTTGCCGGAGCGGTCGAGCACGCGGACCGGGCCGGTCTCACCGTCCTTGTCGACGGAGTCGAAGCGGTACGTGCCCGCTTTCTCGGTGTCGACGGTGAAGCAGGGCGTCGTGGTGAGGTCCTGTGCGGTCAGCGGGCCGTAGGGCCGGACCGGGGCGGACGGGCAGCCCTGCGGGTCGTTCAGGCGGCGCGCCGTGACCGCGTACTCGGCGGGGAAGCCGTGCTCGACGGAGGTCACGCGGGACAGGGCGCGGTAGGGGCCCTTGCCGGGCAGGACGCAGCTGTCCTCGTCGTCCTCGGGGAAACGGGGGCAGATGCGGGCGCCGGTGGCGTCCGTGAGCCAGGCGGTGGACTCGCCGTAGGACCGGGTGCCGTCGGTGAGCCGGATGCGGTCGCCGGGCTCGGCTTCGAAGGGCTGGCAGTCGATCTCGACGGGGCTGGCAGAGGTGCGTGCCGGTGTCGGCTGGTCCCAGTTGGTGCCGGTCTTCGGCGCGCAACCGCGCTCGCTGCTGAGCGGGACGACGGTGACCGCGGTCTCGGCGTCCTCCCAGCCGCTGTTGACGACCTTCAGGGTGTAGGTGGTCTCGGCGGAGAGGTCGCACCACCCGTCGACGCGGTACTCGTTGTCGTAGCAGTCGACCCGGGTGTCACCGCGGTAGATCTCGACGTGTGCGTCGTTGCTGGAGTCTTCGAACGAGACCAGGTGGAGGCCGGCTTCTTCGGTGGTGACCGTGTGACACGTCGTCGTGTCAGGTGCGACGGTGGCCTTGCCGACCGCGCCGCCCGGGTCGCCGAACGGCGCGAGGACCAGCGGTGCGCACTCCGGCTCCGCGGCGTGCGCTGCCGTCGACGACAGCACGGACGGTACGAACAGGGCCAGTAGAGCGGTCAGGACGAGAAATACGGCGGTGGGCACCGCGCGTCTCGCAGCAGGACGTGGTTCAGGCATCGAGCCCCCCCAGGCTGAACGGATGATCCGTGATGTTGGCACAGAGGTGTGACAACGCGCTTGGAGAGGCGCCGTTTTCGGAAGGGGCGGGGCCGGAGGACGGGGCGGTGGCCGTGCCCGGCGGTCAGTGCCGCCCCGCCACCCGGTCCGCCCAGCGGGCCAGGCGGGAGGAATGCGTGGTGTGGGTGGTCTGTTCGCGGCGGTCGGCGGCGTTGTACGTGGCGTACATGCCGTGGACTCCGAGCCAGCGGAACGGTTCCGGTTCCCACTTGCGGACCTTGTGGTTCACCCAGGGGAGCGTGGTGAGGTCCGTGGGGCCCGCCTGGCCCGAGTCCTGTTGGACCAGGTCGCGCAGGGTGCGGGCGGCGAGGTTGGCGGTGGCGACGCCCGAGCCGACGTAGCCGCCCGCCCAGCCGAGGCCCGTGGCGCGGTCCAGGGTGACCGTGGCACACCAGTCGCGGGGCACGCCGAGGACGCCGGACCAGGCGTGCGCCACCCGCACGCCCGCGAGTTGGGGGAAGAAGCGGGTCAGGATGGCGTGGAGGGCCTCGAGGGTGGGCTGCTGGGTGCGGCCGTCGTTGTCCGTCTTCGAGCCGTAGCGGTACGGGACGCCGCGGCCGCCGAGCGCGATGCGGCCGTCGGCGGTGCGCTGGGCGTACATGTAGGCGTGCGCCATGTCGCCGAGCGTCTCGCGGCCCGCCCAGCCGATCGACTCCCACTGGGCGTCGGTCAGCGGCTCCGTCGCGATCATGGAGGAGTTCATCGGGAGCCAGGTGCGGCGCTGGCCCTTGAGGGAGGCCGTGAAGCCCTCCGTGCAGCGCAGCACGTACGGGGCGCGGACCGTGCCGTAGGGGGTGACGGCGTGCTTCGGCTTGATCTCCGTGACGGGGGTCGACTCGTGGATTGTCACACCGAGCGCCTCGACGGCCGCGGCCAGGCCCTGGACCAGCTTGACCGGGTGCAGGCGGGCGCCGTGCGGGGTCCAGGTCGAGCCGACGGCCCCCGCCACCCGTACCCGCTCGGCCGTCTCGCGGGCGCCGTGCAGGGTGCGGTCCTTCTCCCCGTACGAGAGTTCCGTCTCGTGGAAGGCCTTCAGGCGGGCCAACTGGGCCGGGGTGTACGCCACTTCGAGTACGCCGCCGTGGTGGATGTCGGCGTCGACGGACTCCTCGGCGGCAACCCTGATCACCTCGTCGACGGTGTCGTTCATCGCCCGCTGGAGGCGGACCGCGGCCTCGTGGCCGTGCAGCGCCGCGTAGCGGTCGCGGCCCGCGATGCCGTTGTAGAGCCAGCCGCCGTTGCGGCCGGAGGCGCCGTAGCCGCAGAACCGCTGCTCCAGGACGGTCACGCGGAGGAAGGGGGCGGCCTTCTTCAGGTAGTACGCGGTCCACAGGCCGGTGTAACCGCCGCCGACGACGCAGACGTCCGCCGTCGCGTCGGAGGTCAGGGGCTCGCGGACGGGGGGCAGGCCCTGGTCGGCGTACCAGAACGATATGCCGCCGTTGACCGGGCCGGTCCGGTGGTAGGGGATGCCTGCGCTGTGTGCGTTCGCCGCGGCGCCCGCGTCGGCCGCGCTGCTCGTGCTGCTGCTCATGGGCGGACGTTACTGCGCAGGTGGGGGCCGTGGGCAGGGGGTGGGCCGTTGGTCCTTGGGGGCGGGACGTTCGGCAGCCGGGACACGGGATAGATTTCGATACTTTGAGCGGTACGTGTCGAAATTCTGGAGGTCTCCACCCATGGCCGTACACAAGGCCGGACGCAGGGCCGGGCGCGTCGCCGCCGCGGTGGCAGCGGCGGCGCTGATCGGGGTGGCCGCGTCCGCCTGTGGCCCCGACGGCGGCGACGACAGCGGAAAGGGCGGCGGCAAGAGCGCCGGCGCGGACGAGAAGCCCGCCGCGTCGTCCGGCGGCCCGTCCCGTGATCCGTCCGGTGCGCGGTCCCCGGAGGCCGACGCCCCGAACGCCGAGGAGCCCCCGGCGGCCAGTGTCCAACTCGCCGACGTGCCCGCCTCGGTGAAGGGCGGCGTGATCACGGTCGGCGATCCGAAGGCCAAGCATACGGTCAAGGTGTACGAGGACCCGCGCTGCCCGTTCTGCAAGAAGTTCGAGGACGGCGGGGCGCAGGCGCTGGTGAAGCCGGTCGTTGACGGCAAGGTCAAGGTCGAGTACACGATCGCCTCGTTCCTCGACAACAACCTCGGCGGCAGCGGCTCGGTGAACGCGGCGAACGCGCTGCGGGCGTCCGTGGAGGCGGGCAGGTTCCCGCAGTTCCACGCGGCGGTCTTCGCCAACCAGGCGGAGGAGGAGACCGAGGACGCCTACACCCCGGCGTTCCTGCTGAAGATCGCCGACAAGGTCGACGGCCTGCGCGGCGGCGCCTTCGACAAGGCGGTCACCAACGGGACGTACAAGAAGTGGGTCGGTGAGGCGATGGAGGCCTTCACCGCCGACGGAGTCCAGGGCACGCCGACCGTCTTCATCGACGGGAAGAAGGCCGGGGGCAGCGGCAACGCGCTGTACGAGCAGGCGGCGTTCGCCAAGGAGCTCAGGGCGGCGGGGATCTCCTGACGGACGGCCGTGCTCTTCTGACGGGCGGTGGGGCTTTTCCGGCGTGCGGCGGGGTTTTCCCGGCGGCGCCTCGGGTGAGCGGGTAGCAGGCCAGGCCGACCAGGACCGACGTGAAGTGGCCCAGGTCGGTGAAGGTCCTGCCGGTGATCAGCGGGGTGCCGTACACCGCGAGGACGGTCAGGAGGTACGTGTACCGCCACGGGCGCGGGATGCGGTACGTGAGCACGGCGACCACGCCCGCGAGTGCGTAACTCACCCCCACGTCCAGGGTGTTGGCCGAGGAGCCGGGCGCGGCACCGTGGTGGATCGCGAGCGCGAGGACGCCCTCGCTGATGAGGGTGGCGAGGACGTGGGAGAGCGCGGCCACCGTCAGCCAGCGGCGGGTGCCGAGCCAGTGCTCGGCGCTCGCGTGGAACACCGTGTAGAGCACGGCGTACGGCAGCCAGCTCCCGCCGTCGATCCAGAACGCACTGGAGATCAGCACCCGCACGGGGTTCCGCGACAGCTCGTGGATGTTCGTGGAGTGCTGGCGCAGGAAGGCGTCCTCGAACTCCGGCGACATGTGGTGCATGGCGACGGTCGTCACGAAGAGGGTGGTCAGCCAGATGTACGTGCCCGGGGCGGTGCGGACGTAGGTGGCGATCCGGGTGGCGATCCGGGTGGCGATCCCGGGGGCGCGCCTGGTGGCCCGCGCGGGTCCGGTCACGTCCCGAAAAATCCTCATGCGGCGATTCACGCACGCCGGTAGGGTCCGGGCCGTGATCGACATTCGCGTTCCGGAGGGTCTTGTCGCGTCGCAGCACATGTACGCGGGGGAGGCGGGCCGCGCCTTCGTCGCCGGGCTGCCCGCCCGCGTACGGGAGTTCGTCGAGCGGTGGGAGCTGACCCCCGACGGAGAGCCGATGCACGGCATGGCCGCGCTCGTGCTGCCCGTGGTGCGCGCCGACGGCACGCCCGCCGTGGTCAAGTTCCAGGTCCTGGACGAGGAGACCGAGGGCGAGCCGGTCGCACTGCGGGTGTGGGGCGGCGACGGGGCGGTGCGGCTCCTCGACCATGACGCGGGCACCGGCACCATGCTGCTCGAACGCCTCGACGCCGGGCGCATGTTGTCGACGATGACCGACACCCGTGAGGCCGTCCTCGTCATCGCGGAACTGCTCGCCCGGCTGACGGCCGGGCCCGCGCCCGAGGGCATGCGGCGGCTCGGCGACATCGCGGCCGAGATGGTCGAGGAACTGCCGGGGGCGCTGCGGGCGATCGCCGACCCGGCCGAACGCGCGCTCGTCGAGCGCTGCGGGGGCGCGGTGCGCGAGGTCCTGGGGGAGCCGGGGGACCGGATGCTGCACTGGGACCTGCACTTCGAGAACGTCCTCGCGAGCGAGCGCGAGCCGTGGCTCGCCATCGACCCGAAGCCGCTCGCCGGGGACCCCGGCTTCGACCTGTGGCCCGCCCTCGACAACGAGTTCGACGCGGACGAGGTGCGGTGGCGGTTCGACGCGATGACGGAGGTCCTTGGCCTCGACCGCGAGCGGGCCAGGGCGTGGACGCTCGGACGCGTCCTGCAGAACTCCCTCTGGGAGATCGAGGACGGGCGTCCCCTGGTGCCCGACCACATGGAGACGGCGCGGCGGCTGCTGGGGCGGTGAGGCGGTCGCGCCGCGGGTGGGACGGCGTTGACCGCGGTGGGACGGGCGTGGCTTGCTGGCCTCATGATTCGTAACGCCACGCCTGCCGACGTCTCCGTCATCCACACCCTGGTCCGCGACCTCGCCGCCTACGAGAAGGCGCTCGACGAGGTGCGGGCCTCCGAGGAGCAGCTGCGCGACGCGCTCTTCGGGGAGCGTCCCGCCGCCTTCGCGCACGTCGCGCAGGACGACGCGTCCGGCGAGGTGGTGGGCTTCGCGCTGTGGTTCCTCAACTTCTCCACCTGGCGCGGGGTGCACGGGATCTACCTGGAGGACCTGTACGTGCGCCCCGAGGCGCGCGGCGGCGGCCACGGCAGGGCGCTGCTCGCCGAGCTCGCCCGGATCTGCGTGACCCGCGGCTACGAGCGGCTCGAATGGTCCGTCCTGAACTGGAACGAGCCGTCCATCACCTTCTACAAGTCGCTCGGCGCGCTGCCGCAGGACGAGTGGAGCGTCTATCGGCTGACGGATGCGGCATTGGGTGACGTGGCCGCGCTGGCCGTGCCGGCCTAGCGGGACGGAGGAGGGGCGGCGACGGGGCGGGGGAGGGGCGGGGGAATGGGGCGCGTCAAAAGGTTCCTTTGCGCAAAGAAGATCATTGCGTTCGCGGATGGCCCGCTGGTAGCGTCCCGCGTGCAATGACCAAGCAATTGCGGGAAGTTGGGGGAACGACTTCGTGAACATGCGCAATAAAGGGATATCCGTTGCGATTGCCTGCGCCTTGACCGGGGTAGTGGGTAACACGGCGTACGCGTCTTCGGCGCACGGCGAGGGAAATGCGGTGGCCGCGCCGTCGGCGGCGACCCGTCAGGCACTGGGCGCGGACGAGATCTGCGCGGTCCTGGGAATCGGCAGCGGGGCGGCGGGCCTTGCCAAGGCGTTGGCCAAGGGGGCATCGTGGGTGGGCATCGGCGCCAGCGTCGGGTGCTACGCCTATACGAAGGCCAAGGAAGCGACGCCTGCGCAGAAGCGTGCGGCCATGATCAAGTCGTACAAGAAGTACCAGGCCATGAGCGATCTCAAGAAGCTTGACGCCCTCGGCTATTACTGCCGGAAGCAAGGTGGCGGTGGCGGTGGTGGAACCGATGTCGCCCCGATGAACACGGACGTAGGGGTGATGGCGGGGTGGCGGACCATCAAAATGAAGGGCGTCACGTACAAGTGCACGGCCAGCAGGGACTGATGACGCGCCGCGGCCCCGGATACGGGGAGCGCTTTCTGCTCTCCCTGGCCCTGGTCGCGGTGAGCCTGCTGTGGATGACACGGGAAATGGCCCAGTGGGCGACCGTGTTGTGTGCCGTCGGTGCGGGGATCGGGGCAGTGGGAATGCTCTACTTCGGCCGGGGGTATGTGCGGGGGCGCGGGAATTCGCGTTGAGATGGGTTGGCCGTAGCCGGCCTAATCGGTTCTCTTTCCCTGCCGGGTTGCATTTGTGTGCGTGCGGTCATGCGTATGCGTGCGGTCATGCGTATGCGTGCGGTCATTCGTGTGCGTGCTGATGTGGCTGTGTGCTGACTCGGCCGCGTGTTGATTCGGCGCGTGCGCAAGGCGACGAAGGACGCCCGTACCACCTCGGGATGAGGTTCGGTGCGGGCGTCCTGTCTGTTGGGGGCCTCACTCTGGGGCGTCGCGGGCGGGGCCGGCGGCCCTCACCGCTTCAACCCGACGTCGGCCTGAGGTGCAGGCGTGACTCCGTCAGCGCGAGCGTCACCGCCTCCAGCGCGCTGTTGAACGAGACCTCGGAGAGCAGCCCCGGCGCCGCGACCTGGTCGCCCGCGAGGTAGACGCCGTCGCCGCGGTCGATCGCGGGGCGGTCCCGCCAGGTGGTGCCGGGATGGTCCAGCGCGCCGGTCCGGCCGTTCGCGACCGAGGCGCGGCGCCACGTCAGCCGCTCGCGCCAGCCCGGATACCCCAGGTCGAGCAGGTGCTCGGCGCGTGCCACGCCGTCCGCCCCGGTCTCGTCGGGGGAGAGCGGGATCTGTGCCTGGACGAGTTGTTCGCCCTCGGGCGCGAGGGTGCGGTCCTGTGCGGTGAAACGTTCGACCCAGCCCGTACGGTCCAGGTCGGACACGACGAAGGCGTCGCCCCTGCGGGAGCGGAACGCCACGTCGACGAGGGCGGTGCGGCCGCTCGGCCAGCGCAGGGACTGGTCGTCGAGGAGGCGGCGGGCCGACTCCAGCGAGGTGGCGACGACGACGGGGCCCGTCCGGGCGGGGCCGGCCAGGTTGTCGACGCGGTCCAGGGTCTCCGTGCGTACGCCCATGTTCCAGGCGAGCGCGGCCATGCGGTCGATGACCGAGCCCCAGCCGCCGCGCGGGTAGTGCGCCTCCGGGGGCAGCTTGGCGGCGCGGCGCAGGCGTTCGTGCACGAAGCGGGCGGAGAGCGAACCGGGGTCGTGGTGGAACGTCGCCACGGCGGCGTAGTGCGCGGCTGCGTGGGCGCCTTCCTCGCCGACCTGTTCGGTCGCCCAGGTCGTGAAGTCCTGTTCCACCGGGGCGTGTTCGGCCTTGCGGCGCAGCAGCTTGAGCATGGCGAGGGGCGGGACGCGGCGCAGCTCGCCGTGGTGGAGGAGGCGCAGGCGGGTGCCTTCGAGGGGCGGGAGGGGCGCGAGGGGGCCGATGAGGTCGCGCTGCTTGAGCCAGGCCCAGTGGGGGCCGCCGTTGTAGAGGGCGTGCGGTCCGTCGTTCGTCTTGTACGCGCCTTCGGCGGTGCGGGCGCGACCGCCGAGGGTGTGGTGGGCCTCGCGGAGGGTGACGCGGGCGCCGGCCTCCGCGGCGGTGATGGCCGCGGTGAGTCCGGCGAAGCCGCCGCCGATGACGGTGAGGTGGGTGGTGTGGGTGGCGGCGGTGGTGCGGGTGCTGTGGGTGGCGTGGGTGGCTTTGTGGGGGTGGGCGGGGGTGTCGGGCATGGGATGGGCTCCCTTGGGGGGTCTTGGGCTTCACCTCTTGGACGCTCCGGGGTGGGCTGGATGTGACATCGGGTGGGTGGCGGCGGTGGGGGTGGCGCGACGGTGGGGTGGCGCGGTGGTGGGGGTGGCGCGGTGGTGGGGGTGGCGCGGTGGTGGGGGTAGCGCGGTGGTGGGGCCGGGGAATGTCGGTGGGGGCGTGCACGATGGGGGGATGGTGCGGAAGAGAGTGTCGTCGGGTGTGGGTGTGGGTGTGGGTGCGGGTGCGGGCTCGGGGAGTGGGGCTGGGGTCAAGGCTGCTCGGCGGGCCGAGGTGCGGGTGCCTCCGTTGACGCCCTTCGAGGGGCGGGAGTTGGAGCCCGACGGGGATTACGACGGGGTCGAGTTCCGCGGTCTCGACCTCGGGGGGCAGGACGGGGGCGGTGCGCTGTTCATGGACTCCGCGGTGACGGGGTGCTCGGTGGACGAGACCCGGCTGGCGCGGGCGCGGTTCGTCGACTCCGTGCTGACGGAGTTGCGGGGGGTGGGGACGGATCTGGTGGAGGCGTCGCTGCGGGACGTGGAGGTGGTCGACGCGCGGCTCGGGGGTGCGCGGATGCACGGGGGCGTGCTGGAGCGGGTGGTGGTGCGGGGCGGGAAGATCGACTACCTGAACCTGCGGAAGGCGCGGTTGCGGGACGTGGTCTTCGAGGAGTGCGTGCTGGTGGAGCCGGACTTCGGGGAGGCGACACTGGAGCGGGTGGAGTTTCGGGGGTGTGTGGTGCGGGGGGTCGACTTCACGCGGGTGCGGATGCGGGATGTGGACTTCCGGGAGGCGGCGGAGCTGGGGATCGCGCGGGGGATCGAGAGCATGGCGGGGGCGGTGATCAGTCCGGCTCAGCTGATGGAGTTGGCGCCGGTGTTCGCGGGGCAGGTGGGGGTTCGGGTGGCGTGATTTTCTCTGGCGGGGGCGCCTTGGGCGGGTCTCTGCGGGTGCCGCTCGTCTGGGTGCGGGTGTGCTTTGGGCTGGGGTCTGCGCCTGGGGTTCGTCTGTGGGTGCGGGGCCGTGGGGGTATGTGCGTACTCGCTATCCCTGCGCCGCTGCCTCGCGGACAATGTTGCTATTGCGGGCTCGGTGCTCCGTGCGCACATACCCCCACGTCCCCTCCCGTCTCGTACGCGGGTGCGGCCCGGTGGGACACCCCCAGCCGGCTGCACCTCGCGGGGTGGGCCCACCCGCCCGCTCCTACTCCGACTGTGCGTCGCGGGGTAAACGGGTGGGTGGGAGACATCCGCCGCGGAGCGGCGGGCCTGTTTGAGCCTTGAGGCGGGGGCAAGGCGAGGCCCCCACCCGTCCGTCCCCTCCGCCGCGCAGCGGTGGGCCCGGGCACGAGGGAGACGCGGCCGTCGAGGCCCGCACCTCCGCACCGCCCCCCCCGGCCTACCGCACGCGGGGGAAGCGGGAGAGCAGGGACCAGAGGGCCGGGTTGTCCGCCAGGGTGTCGTGGAGGTCCGTGAGGTCGGCCACGAGGTCGTGGAGGAAGTCGCGCGCCTCGCGCCGCAACTCCGTGTGGGAGAAGGACAGCGGCGCCTCCTCCGGGTCCATCCAGTCCGCCTCGATGTCCACCCAGCCGAAGCGGCGGGCGAACAGCATGCGGTCGGTCGACTCTGTGAAGTCGAGCTCGGCGTACTGGGGACGGGAGGCCCGGCTCCCGAGCGGGTCCTTGTCCAGCGTCTCCACGATGTCGCACAGCGCCCACGCGAAGTCCAGGACGGGAACCCATCCCCAGGCTGTGGACAGTTCCCGGTCCGCCTTCGTGTCGGCCAGGTACACGTCCCCGCAGAAGAGGTCGTGCCGCAGGGTGTGGACGTCCGCACGGCTGTAGTCCAGCTGAGGGGGGTCAGGGAAGCGGGCGGAGAGCGCGTAGCCGATGTCGAGCACGGGTCGATGGTGTCATGGTCCGGCCGCACGCCCCGCCCGGCCGCCGGACGGGGAGGCGACGCGGCGGGCGAGAGGCGGAGGGGGAGAGAGGGGAGCGGCGAGAGGTGTAGCGGGAGGTGACGTGGGCGTCGTGGCCCGGCGCCGGCGCGTCACCGCTCAGGGCAGGAGCCGCTGCTCCTTCGCCACCGCCACCGCCCCCGCCCGCGTGTCCACGCCCAACTTGTCGTAGATCCGGCCCAGGTGCGTCTTCACCGTGGCCTCGCTGATGAACAGGGCACGGGCGATCTCGCGGTTGCCGAGGCCCCGGGAGAGCTGGCCGAGGATGTCCCGTTCGCGGTCGGTGAGCGTCGGGTGCGGGGCCCGCATGCGGGCCATGACGCGGGAGGCCACCGGCGGCGAGAGCGTCGTGCGGCCCTGTGACGCCGCGTGGATCGCGGCGAAGAGTTCCTCGGGGCGCTCCGCCTTGAGGAGGTAGCCCGTCGCGCCCGCCTCGATCGCCCGCGTGATGTCCGCGTCCGTGTCGTAGGTGGTGAGGACCAGGACGTGCGGGGCGGGGGACGGCGCCGAGGCGGGAGGTCCTGCCGTGATGCGGCGGGTGGCCTCCACGCCGTCGATGCCCTCGCCCAGCTGCAGGTCCATCAGGACCACGTCCGGCGTCAGCTTCGCGGCCAGGGCGACCGCCTCCTCGCCCGTGCCGGCCTCGCCGACCACCTCGATGTCGGGCGCGCTGCCGAGCAGGGCGAGCAGACCCGCGCGCACGACCACGTGGTCGTCGCAGACCAGCAGCCGCACCGCGCGGCCGGGCCGGGCGGGGCCGTCGTGGGGCGAGGGTGCGGCGGGGGCGTTCGTCACTGTGGCTCCAGCGGGATCGATACGGAGAGGACCGCGCCTTCGCCCGGCGCCGACTCGATCGTCAGTGTGCCGCCGAGCTGCCCGGCCCGCGCCCGGATCGCGGGCAGCCCGTGTCCCCGTACCCCCGGGGCCGCGGTGCCCGCAGCAGCGGGCGGGGTGAAGCCGCGGCCGTCGTCGGCGATGTCCAGGACCACTTGGTCGTCCAGGAGGGTCAGGGTCAGCGCGGCCGTGGTCGCGTGGGCGTGCTCTCGTACGTTGGCCAGCGCGCCCTGCGCGATGCGCAGCAGCGCCGAGCCGACCCGGTCCGGCAGCGGCACCACCGGCCCCTCGGCGTGGAAGCGGACGGCGAGGCCCGCGCCCGACTCTCGCTCCGCGAGGGCCCGCAGCGCCTCGACGGCGCCGCCGCCGTCCGCGAGGTCGGCGGGGGCCAGGTCGTGCACGAAGCGGCGGGCCTCGGCGAGGCCGCGCTCGGTGATCGACTCGGCGGTCCGGACGTGGGCACGGGCCTTCGCCGGGTCGGCGTCCCACAGCCGGTCGGCCGCCTGCAGCAGCATCTGCTGGCTGGACAGGCCCTGCGCGAGGGTGTCGTGGATCTCCATGGACAGGCGTTGGCGCTCGGCGAGCGTGCCCTCGCGCCGTTCGATGGCGGCCAGTTCGCGGCGGGTGCGGATCAGGTCGTCGATCAGTTCGCGCTGGCGGACCGCCTGGCGCTTCATGTGGAGGAAGACGGCCGTGGCGATCGCCGAGACGGCGGGCGGGCCGAGGATCAGATCCGGGTCGTAGCGGCCCGCGAGCCGCAGCTGCGAGGCGATGACGCAGGCGGTCAGCACGGCCACCAGGGCGAGGGCCGCGCGCGGCGGCAGCGTCCGCAGGCCGGTGTAGAAGAGCGGGACCGCGCACCACCCGAAGCTCGGCGCGAGGACGACGAGCACCAGCCAGACCGCGACGACCAGGGCCAGCCAGGCGAGCCGGCGGGGGGTGGGGCGGGCGTCGGGTGCCGGGCGGGGCGCGCGGGGCCCGGGTCCCTTCCGCCGGCGGGCGGCAGCGGCCGTCAGCGGCGGCAGGGCGTAGAGGACGGCGAGGACCGCGACGAGCGCGATGATCCACGGGACGCGCGCGCCGCCGGGGTGACGCAGCAGGAAGCGGGCCAGCGAGGTGGCGAGGAGAAGGTAGAACGTCGCGTGCATGACGGCCGCGAGCCAGCGGGCGTCGGGGTCCGGCGTACGGAGGGCGAGGTCCGGCGTGCGGGCGTCGGCGAGCGGCGCGCGGGCGTCGGCGTACGGCGTCCGGGGGGCCGGGGCCGGGGTGTGCTGTCCCACGGGGCGCCTCCTTCTCGTACGGCCGTCTCTCGTCGGCGGTCGCGCCGCCGCTGAACTGGGCAAACACCTTCATTGTGACCCGTCGTGGCCACCCGGGGGTCAACCGATCGGTTGACCCCCGTGTCGGCCGAGTCGCGCGCGGCGGCGAGCCGGTACGTCGAGGGGTGCGGGGTGTCACCGGCCCCAGGCTTGAGGGCAGAGGCGAACGGATCGCCCGGCCCGCCTCCTCCCTCCACGATCGTCACCGATCGCGCCGCCCCACCCGTCGCACCACCGCCATTGACCTCACCAGCGCCACAGACCCCACCACCGACCACCCACACCCTGGAGCCCCCGATGCAGAAGATCTCCCGCCGCGCCCGTGTCCTCACCGTCGCCGCCACCGCCGCCGTTCTCGGCGCCGGCACGTTCGGCGCCGTCTCCGCCACCGCCGGGACCCCCGACGCCGCCACCAAGGCCGCCGTCACCGCCGACGCGGGCGACAAGAACCTCACGCAGTCGACGCACCTCACCGTCGCCGCCGCCACCAAGGCCGCGCAGGCCGCCCTCGACGCCGCGAAGAAGGAGAACCAGCGGGTCTCCGTCGCCGTCGTCGACCGCAACGGCAACACCGTCCTCACCCTGCGCGGGGACGGCGCGGGCCCGCAGTCGTACGAGTCCGCCGAGAAGAAGGCGTACACCGCCGTCTCCTGGAACGCGCCCACCTCCGAGCTCGCCGGGCGCCTGGAGAAGACGCCGACCCTGAAGGACATCCCCGGCACGCTGTTCCTCGCGGGCGGCGCGCCGGTCACCGCCAAGGGCGCGCCCGTCGCGGGCATCGGCGTCGCGGGCGCCCCGAGCGGCGACCTCGACGAGAAGTTCGCGAAGGCGGGCGTGGCGGCGCTCGGCCGCTGAGCAGCCACCGGCCCACCGGTCCACGGGGCCGGCCATCGTGAGTGCCCCGCGGCCGGCCCCGGCCCGGCCCCCGCGCCCGTCCGCGCGGGGGCCCACCCGTACGAGGAGGAGCCCCCCATGCCCACCACCCCCGACCCCTCCACCACTCCCGACCCCTCCAGCCCCTCCACCCCCAGCCCCTCCGCCGACCAGCGGCTGCTCGACGCCGCGCGGGCCGGGGACGCCGCGGAGGTGGCCGCCGCCCTCCACGCGGGCGCGCGCGTCGAGGCCCGGGACACCGAACTGCGCTCACCCCTGCTGCTCGCCGTCGCCGGCGACCACGTCGAGGCGGCCCGGGTGCTGGTCGCGGCCGGCGCCGACGTCAACGCGCAGGACCACCGGTGCGACAGCCCCTGGCTGGTCACCGGGGTGACGGGCAGCGTCGCCATGCTGCACGTCCTGCTGCCCGCGGGGCCCGACACGACGCTGCGCAACCGCTTCGGCGGAGTCTCCGTGATCCCCGCGTCGGAACGCGGCCACGTCGCGTACGTACGAGAGGTCCTGCGCGTCACCGACACCGACGTCGACCACGTCAACGACCTCGGCTGGACCGCCCTGTTGGAGGCCGTCATCCTCGGCGACGGCGGCCGCGCGCACCAGGACGTCGTCCGGGCGCTCCTCGCCGCGGGCGCGACGCCGGACCTCGCCGACCGCGACGGCGTCACCCCGCTCGCGCACGCGGAGCGCCGCGGCTTCACGGAGATCGGCCGGCTCCTGCGGGACACGGCGTGAAGCCGTCCCGGGCCATCGTGGGCGGGGCGGCGGCGATCCTCGCGACCGCCCTCCTGACGGCCCGCGCCACCACCCCGTCCCCGGCATCCGACGCCCCGCCCGCACGCCCCGCCCACACCCTCCCCACCACCGCGAAGACCCCCGAAGGCACCCTCCTGGTGGCCGACTTCGGCTCCGACACGGTGACCTTCGTCGACCCCAGGACGGGCCCCGTCGACTCGGTGAAGGTCGGCACCGCCCCCTACGGGCTGACCCTGGGCGAGGACGGCCGCGCCTGGGTGGCCACCGCGGAGGGCGTCGCCGTCGTCGACACCCACACCCGCGAGCGCCTCGACCGCGTCCCGTACGAGAGCAGGACCGGCCCCGTCACCACCGGCGAGTACCGCGGCGGCGGCATGGGCATCGCCCTGGCGCCGGACGGAAAGCACCTGTACGTGGGCGTCAACGTGCCCGGAAAATCAGGCGTGTTGGAGGTGATCGACACCGCGGACCGACGGGTGACCGACACCGTGCCCGTGGGACGGCGTCCCTTCGACGTGGACGTGTCGAAGGACGGCCGGGAGATCTACGCCACCGGTCACGACTCCTTCGACGTCACCGTCGTACGCGCCGCCTCGCTGAAGCCGCGCCGCATCGAGGTCGCCCCCTACGGGACGGAGGGCGGCCTCGGCTCCTGGCTGAAGCCGCACTACGCCGCCGTACGGCCGTCCGACGGGCGGCTGCTGTTGCCCTTCGAGGGCGAGCGGCTCGTCGTACTGGACCCGCGCACGGGCCGCTACGAGACCGAGAGGATGACCGCCGACACCCACCAGCACGGGGTGACGGTCGCCGCCGACGGCACGCTGTACGCCGTCGGCACCGGCCCGATCGACCCGGCCACCGACGAAGGCCCTTCCCTGACCGTGCGCGCCACGGACGGCAAGGAGCGGGTCATCCCGCTCGAAGGCCCCCACGAGGACGTCGCCGTCTCCGCGAACGGCCGCACCGCCTACGTCACGGGCGGCTTCACCCGCGACGGCCACTGGAACGGCCTCTCGATCGTCGACACCCGCGACGGCACGGTGACCCGACTCCCGGCGGGCGAACGCCCGTTGGGCATAGCGGTCCTGTGAGACCCGGCCGGTGGCGCGGCAGCGTGCGCTCCCACCGGCCGGCAGGCGCGTACGAGACGGGAGGGGACGTGGGGGCATGTGCGCACGGAGCACCGAGCCGGCAATAGCAACACCACTCACGAGGCGTGGCGAACAGTGGATGGCGAGTACGCACATACCCCCGCGGCCCCGCACCCACCACCGAACCCCAGGCGCAGACCCCAGCCCAAAGCACACCCGCACATTTGCCGCATAAGATCATCGCGTGGACCTGCGATCTCCGGCCGCCCGAGCCGCCACCGTCACCTGCTCCCTCGCCCTGCTCGCGACCCTCGGAGCCTGCAGCGGCGCGGGCGTGAACGGCACCCCGGGCGCCGACGGCGTGCGCGACCCGTACTTCCCCAAACTGGGCAACGGCGGCTACGACGTGACGCACTACGGCCTGACCCTCGGCTACGACCCCGACGCCAAACACCTCACCGGCACCGCCGACATCACCGCCCGCGCCACCAAGAACCTCAGCTCGTTCAACCTCGACCTCAAGGGCCTCGACGTCTCGGGCATCACTGTCGAGGGCAAGGCGGCCCGTTTCCAGCGCGCGGGCCACGAGCTGCGGGCCCGCCCGGCCGATGAGCTCGACCGGGGCGAGACGTTCCGCGCGACGGTCCACTACGCCGGCACCCCGGAGACCATCACCGACGACGACGGCTCCAAGGAGGGCTGGCTCCCGACGGACGACGGCGCGCTCGCGCTGGGCGAGCCGACCGGCTCCATGGCGTGGTTCCCGGGCAATCACCACCCCGGCGACAAGGCCTCGTACGACATAGAGATCACCGTTCCCAAGGGCCTGAAGGCGGTGTCCAACGGCGAGTTGACCCGCGAGTCGACCAAGAACGGCCGCACCACCTTCGCCTGGCACAGCGCCGAACCGATGGCGAGCTATCTGGCGACCGTGGCCGTCGGCAAGTACGAGCTGAAGACGTCGACGACCGACGACGGCATGCAGGTCATCACCGCCGTCGACCCCGCGCGGGCGAAGGCGAGCAAGAAGGTCCTCGACGAGCTGCCCGACATCCTGGAGTGGTCGGAGTACAACTTCGGGCCCTATCCGTTCTCCTCGGCCGGCGCGATCGTCGACCGCGCGGGGCACGTGGGATACGCCCTGGAGACGCAGACCCGGCCGACGTTCCCGGGCGACCTCAGCACCGGACTCCTCGTCCACGAGCTGGCCCACCAGTGGTTCGGCGACTCCGTCACGCCCAAGTCGTGGCGCGACATGTGGCTCAACGAGGGCTTCGCCACGTACGCGGAGTGGCTGTACGAGGAGGACAACGACGGCGACAGCGCCCAGGAGACCTTCGACGCGCTCTACGACGGCGAGTACTTCGAGGACGACGAGGACAACGAGGCGGTCTGGGAGTTCCCGCCCGCGAAGCCGACCGACGCCGCCGGCATCTCGGACTCGCCCGTGTACGAGCGCGGCGGAATGGTCATCCACAAGATCCGCCAGGCGGTCGGGGACGACACGTTCTACGACATCGTGCAGGGCTGGGCGAAGACGTACCGGCACAAGAACGCGGACACCCGGGACTTCACCGAGTACGTCGAGGAGCACGCGGGCGGCGACGAGGCGCGGGCGAAGGTCCGCAGGATCTGGGGCGACTGGCTGTACGGGGACGGAAAGCCGGACCACCGCTGAGCCTCTTGCGCGGCGTGACCGCAAGGCCGCCCCTGCCCCGCTAGAGCTCCTTGCGGAGGACCGCGCAGGGGCGGTGCGGCGCACGGTCCTCGCGGTGCCCGATGACGAGATAGCCGAGCGCGGTCCAAAAGCGCAGTGCCTGCGGGTTGTTCTCCAGGACGGCGAGGCGGGCGGCCGCGCGCCCCGCGTCCCGGAAGCGCTGTTCGACGAGGGCCGCCAACTCCCGCCCCAGGCCGGCGCGGTGCAGCCCCGCGTCGATCATCAGCAGCCCGATCCACGGGTCGGGGTCCGCCGGGTCCGGGTCCGCCGGGTCGGGGTGCCGGGCGAGAGTGACGGCGATCCCCACGAGCCGGCCGGCGGAGCGCGCGAGGAGCACCTCGGCGCCGGGGTGGGCGAGTTCGTCCGCGAGGGCCTTGGCGACCTGTTCGACGCGGATGTCGTCCGGGTCGGGGAAGTCGCCGCCGAGCGCGAAGAACGCGTGGTTGGACGCGTACAGCGCGGTCACCTCGGTGAGGAGGTGACCGGGCAGGGCACCGTCGACGGCGGTGAGCGGTTCGAGGATCATGGGGGCAGGCTAGGGCCCGTGGGCCCACCGGCCCGGGTGCCGGGCCCGGCGGCGCGCAGACCGGAGCCCGCCACGCGCGGCCCCGCACCTCACGCGCCCGACGTCCCCGCGCGCTGCTTGCGCAGGCTGCGCCACTCGCCGACCGCGCTCCAGGCCGCGCACCCGAACGCGCCGACGTAGACGGCGACCCAGCCGCGCGACCCCCCGTCGGGGTTGATCAGACGGTCGACGCCGAGAGCTCCGAAGACGACCGCCGAGGTGAGGGAGCCGTACAGCTTCTGGCGGGTGACGCGCTGCTTCCTGCGCGGCCCCTCGGAGAGGCGGAGGGCGTAGATCTCGACGTCACCGAAGACGTCCTCGGCCCGCCCGTCCTGCGGGGCGGAGGCGAGGTGCTGGCGCGCCTCGCGCACATGGCCGCGTGCCTCGGCGGCCGTCATGCCGTGCCGCCCGCGCAACAGGCCCTGCAGCCGGGCCAGCCACTGCTCGTCGTCGAGGCCGCTGTTGGGGCCGTCATCGGGGCCGTCATCGGGGCGCCCGAAGCTGAACCACCGGTCGATACGGGTATCCGGGAACAGGAAGGCGCCGACGGCCCAGCCGGCCCCCGCCAGCATGAGGACCGGGGCGGGCACGCGGAACAGCCGGTCGTCGGAGAGGGCGTTGGCCAGCGCGATCCCGCCGACCAGCGCGGCACCCGCGCCCGCCAGGAACCCCCACATGCCCCGGATCAGCCCGGCGGAGCGGGCGACGAAGGCGAGGCACCCCAGGCAGGCGCCCACGGCGATCCCGCCGAAGCCGGCGAGCGAGGACGGGTCGACCGTCACCCACAGGCCGTCCTGGATCCAGTACAGGCCGAAGACGGCGAACAGCAAGAAGCCGAGCGTCCCGAACGAGGTGGCGGCCCGCTCACCGGGCCGCATGCCACGGGTGTCGATCCGGGCCCGGTACCGCTCGCTGACGCGCTCGGCGGCGACGCCACGGGCATACGCGGCGGGATCGCCCAGCACCTCCGCCGCGGGCTGCCCCGCCTCGGTCACGAGCTGGTGGGCCTCGGCGAGCATCTCGTCGGCGAAGCCGGAGGGCGCGTCCTCGTCGAGGACCAGCCGCACCAGGACGGCGTCGGCCCACTCCTTGTCCTCCTCGCGCGCCCAACTGAGCTCGGGTGTACGTGTCCTGCTCATGCGTCATCCCCCTTCGCCGTGGGAAGGAGCGCGGCGACGGTCCGGGAGAAGTCCCCCCACGCGGCCTGGTCACGCCGCAACCTCGCTCGCCCCTCCGCGGTGATCCGGTAGTACTTGCGCCCGGGGCCGCCCTCTCCGGCCCCCCACTCGACCTCGACGGCACCTTCCTCTTCGAGGCGCGTGAGGGCGGGATAGAGGGTCGCGGCCTTGACCCCGTCGAGCCCGGCCTCACCGAGCCGGCTGAGCAGGGCGTACCCGTAACTCCGCGGCTCGGACTCGAGGATGCCGAGCAGGCAGAGGGGCAGGACGGCACGGGTCCAGACGGCGGACGGCTCGGCCATGGATCCCCCTCACTTGCTGCTCGACTCTTCGCTCTGCCGGACTATTCAAGTATCCATAATAGTCGGGAACCTGTAAATCCCGTTCCCGGTGCGGCCCTCCCGTCGCAGCTCGAACCACACGTGCTTGCCGCCGCCCGGCCGCACCTGGCGTGGTGCGGGGGCGGTGCCCCAGTCGTGTGCGAGGGCATGCACGAGGAGCAGTCCGCGCCCGCTCTCGCTGTCGCGCGACACGTCGAGGGCGCCGAGGGGTTCGGCACGGCAGTCGTCGTACACGGAGATCCGCACCCCGCCGTCCGCCAGCACGCACGCCTCCATGCCGATGGTCGGCGAGGCGGTGTGCGTGACGGCGTTGGTGACGACTTCGGAGACGAGGGCGCGGGCGGTGTCGGCGAGTTCGGCGCGGCCGGTGGCGGTGAGGAGGAGGGTGAGGGTGTCGCGGCAGATCTTGGGGGAGAGGGGGGTGTTGGGGGTGGTGAGGTGGTAGGTCTGTGCGGCGGTGATGGGGGCGCCGCTCTGTGCGGTGTTCATCTCTTCAACTCCGTGCGTGACTGGACGAGTTGCGCGATACGCCACCGTGGCCTGGCCGCGTGTGGGCGGCTGCTCTGCGGGTTCACCGGCGTTCCGCGTGATGTCGAGAATGACGTTAGGGCACAGGTATGTGACGTCACATATGTATGACGGAAACTCCACTCGTGTGAGTGGACCGGCCGGAGGGCGGGGCGGCAGACTGAGCCCGTCGACTATGAAGGGGACCCATGCCTCCCAGGAGCAATCCCACGGCGCGGCAAGCGCGGTTGGGCGCGGAGCTACGCAAGTTGCGCGAGGCCGCAGGCCTGTCGACCACGGAGGCAGGCGCTCTGCTGGGCGGCAATCAGGCGCAGATCAGCCACATCGAGGCAGGACGGTGGGGCGTCAGCGCTTCCCGTGTACGGCAGTTGGCGGTGCACTACGAGGCGTCGAACGCCGCTTTGGTGGACGCACTGTGCGGCATGGCCGAAGAGCGCGGCAAACGGTGGTGGGACGAGTACCGGGGTCTGCTGTCCCCGGGCTTCCTTGACGTCGCCGAGCTGGAGTACCGCGCCGCGAGCCTGCTTTCTCTGCAGACGGTGACGCTGCCGGGAATTCTCCAGACCGAGGACTACGTACGGGCGATCTATGGCGGCCACATTCCCGCGCTGCCCGCTGATGAGGTCGAGCTGCGGGTGGAGTTCAGAGTGAGGCGGCAACAGCTCTTCGAACGTGTCGACCCGCCCCCGTTCCACGCCTTCGTCCACGAAGCGGCACTGCGCATGCGATTCGGGGGCAGCAAGGTCACGCGGGCCCAGCTCGGCCACCTGCGTGCCGCATCCGAGTGGCCGAGCGTGAAGGTGCGCGTCATCCCCTTCGCCGGCGAAGAGTTCATCGAGGCCACCCAGCCCGTGCTCTACGCGGGCGGCCCGGTCCCCGAGCTGGACACGGTCCGGGTCTCCGGCGCACTCGGTGGCCGCAGCCTGGGCACCGATGCCGGGCTCGAGAAGTACCGGGCGCTGTTCGCCGCCGCGGACCGGGCAGCGCTCGGAATCAAGGCGTCCCGCCAGCTCATCCTCGACATCGAGAAGGAACTGTGAATACTGCCGCCCAGCCGCCCCTCCCGCAGATCACGTGGCAGAAGTCGTCCTTCTCGGGCGCGGGCGACGAGGACTGCGTGGAGCTCGCCCACAACGGTCCCCACCTGCTCCTCCGTGAGAGCGACGACCCGGACACGGTGATAGCCACCCCGCCCGCGGGCCTGGATGCCCTGGTCCGTTGGCAGAAGTCGTCCTTCTCCGGCGCCGGAGGCGAGAACTGCGTGGAGCTCGCCCACAACGGTCCCCACCTGCTCCTCCGTGAGAGCGACGACCCGGACACGGTGATAGCCACCCCGCCCGGGGGCCTGCACGCCTTGGTGCGTTGGCAGAAGGCGGCCCACCACAGGTAGAAGGGCCCCACCCCCAGCGAAATCGCTGAGGCCGGGGCCCTTCTACGACGTTCAGACGGTCACGTCACCTCAGACGTTCACGCCGAAGTCCTGCGCGATGCCGACCAGGCCCGAGGCGTAGCCCTGGCCCACGGCGCGGAACTTCCACTCCGCGCCGTTGCGGTACAGCTCGCCGAAGACCATGGCGGTCTCCGTCGCGGCGTCCTCGGAGAGGTCGTAGCGCGCGATCTCCGTGCCGCCGGCCTGGTTGATGATGCGGATGAAGGCGTTCCGCACCTGGCCGAAGTTCTGCGAGCGGTTCTCGGCGTCGTAGATCGAGACCGGGAAGACGATCTTCTCAATGTCGGCCGGCAGACCTTCGAGGTTGACGTTGATCTGCTCGTCGTCGCCCTCGCCCTGGCCCGTGACGTTGTCACCGGTGTGGACGATGGTCTGGTCCGGCGTCGCCTTGTTGTTGAAGAAGACGAAGTGCTGGTCCGAGAAGACCTTGCCCTGGGTGTTCACCGCGATCGCGGAGGCGTCCAGGTCGAAGTCGGTGCCGGTGGTGGTGCGGACGTCCCAGCCGAGCCCCACGGTGACGGCGGTCAGGCCCGGAGCCTCCTTGGTGAGCGAGACGTTGCCACCCTTGGACAGGCTTACTGCCATTGTTGGGAGTCCCTTCCCTCGTTTACGACGCTCCGCCCTTCGCGGGCGGCGCGTACGGGCTTCGTACTGGGGACGAAGCTACCTTCACTCCTACCAACGCCGACCGGGGTCCCCAAGGTTCCACCCGGCTTTACTTTCTTTACCCGGGCCCGCGAAAAGGGCGTGACGCGCGCCCGGCGGACGCGCGACCATGGGGGCATGTCCGGACCCCATGTCATCCGCGGTTCGGTCTCCCTGCCGGAGGCCGAGCTCATGTGGCGTTTCTCGCGGTCCTCCGGGCCGGGCGGGCAGCACGTCAACACCACCGACTCCCAGGTCGAGCTGCGTTTCGACCTCGCGAACACCGACGCGCTCCCCGAGGTGTGGAAGCGGCGCGCCCTGGAGCGTCTCGCCCCCCGGCTCGTCGACGGCGTCGTCAGCGTCCGGGCGAGCGAGCACCGCTCGCAGTGGCGGAACAGGGAGATGGCCGCCACCCGGCTCGCCTCCCTGCTCGCCGAGGCCACCGCCCCGCCGCCGAAGCCCCGCCGCGCCACGAAGATCCCGCGCGGTATCAACGAACGCCGCCTGCGCAACAAGAAGGCGCGCAGCGAGACCAAGCGGGGGCGCTCCGGCCAGGGTTGGGGCTAGCCCCGCCCGGCGCCGGGGCCCGCCCCGTCAGGCCCGCCCCGTCAGGGGCGCGGGGAACTGCGCGAGCAAGCACGGAAAAGCCGCAGCCGCTCCTGCTGGGATCCCGGCAGACGCGGCTGCGGCTCGTCGCGCGCTGAGCGCGCAGTTCCCCGCGCCCCTTGAGGGGCTAGCCGAGCTGGCGGTACTTGCCGCGGAAGTACGTCAGGGGGCCACCGTCGCCGCTGGGCAGCGACGCAGTCAGCACGCGGCCGATCACCAGCGTGTGGTCGCCCGCCGTCACCGTCTGCTCCGTGCGGCACTCCAGCGTCGACAGCGCGCCGCCGACCAGCGGGGCGCCCGACGCCGCCCCCCGTACGTACGGGATGTCCTCGAAGAGCAGGCGGTCGCTGATGCGGCCCTTCATCGCGAAGCGGCCCGCGATGTGCCGCTGGCTCTCGGACAGCACCGACACCGCCCACAGCGGCTGCTCGGCGAGCAGGTCGTCCATGCGGGAGCCCTCGCGCAGGCTCACCATGACCAGCGGCGGGTCGAGGGAGACGGAGAGGAAGGCCGTGGCCGTCATGCCCACGTCCTCGCCCGCGGGCGCGTTCGGGTCGTCCGGGTCCAGGCCGGGCTCGCGCGCCGTCACCAGGACCACGCCCGCCGCCAGCCGGGACATCGCCGCGCGGAACTCGTCGTTGCTCACCCCATCAGCATGCCCGTGTGACACGGGATGACGGGGGGAACGCGGGGCCGGGAGAGTCTTCGGTACGTGAGCCACACCGTCGACGCTAGCCCGTGCGCCCCCGCCGAAACATCGGCCGCTGGGCCCAGGACGGTCCTAGGACCGGGGGCCGAAGGGTGGGTGTGGACGTGGGTGCGTACGCAGGTGGGTGCGTCCGCGTGGCACTCAGTGCCGTACAGGGGCCTTTCTCCGGAGGACTAGTCCAAGGGACTGGACCAACGGCGGTGCCCCATCTGTGACTTGAGTCACAGGACCCATATTTTGTTGACCCTGTGTACCGGGTGAGCAGCTCGCTGTGATTCAGTGACGGTGGCAATAAGACACTGCGGGCACCAAAGGCGCAAGGGCACGGAAGAGCCACTGCCGCGAGGAGTGCCACGAAGAGCACGGGCGAAAGATCACTGCGGGCGCTGCGCATCCTGGAGTTGCTGTCGAGGTCTCGGGGAGAACGAGCATGGAGACCGAGTCGGAGCCGTACGTCCGTCTTGCGACCCTGCGGCAGCTGCACCAGGTGGTAGCGGAGCTGAACACGGCCCGGAGCCTGGCGGACACGCTGCAGACCGTCGCCGACGGCGTCGTCAACGGCCTTGGCTATGAGCTGGCGTGCGTCAATCTCGTGCGCCCGGACGGCGACCTCGTCGTCGCCGCCTTCGCGGGCAACTCCTCCGCCGAGGCGCTCATCACCGGCCGCGTCGGCTCCCGGGACGCCTGGGAGCGCCGGCTCGCCATGGGCGAGGCCTGGGGCGCGCTGCGCTTCATCTCGTACACCGAGGGCTGGGTCCTCGACGACGACGACGTCCCGCAGTGGTACACCGAGGGCCCCGAGCCCCGCTTCGAGGACGAGTGGCACCCCTCCGACCGCCTCTTCGCCCCCATGTACGCGACCGGCGCGGCCGGCGGCGAACTGCTCGGCGTGATCTCCGTGGACCGGCCCCGCAACGGCCGCAGGCCCGGCGCCTGGGGCCGCGAGGCCCTGCAGATGTACGCCTTCCAGGCCGCCATCGCCATCAGCAACGCCCGCCTGCGCGCCAACATGCAGCGCGCCCTGGTCCGCCTGGAGCGGGAGCAGCAGGCGCTGCGGGCCAGCGAGGAGTCCTTCCGGCAGGCCTTCGAGTACGCGCCCTCCGGCATGGCCATCGCCGAGATGGGCGGCGACCAGCACGGGCGGATCCTGCGCACCAACGACGCGCTCTGCCGCCTGCTCGGCCGGCCCGCGTCCGCGATGCGGCGCTACTCCTTCTCCGACCTCGTCCACCCCGAGGACATCGGCACCCTGCTCCGTACCTCAGCCGAGGGCGGCCGCGCCGAGCTGCGGCTCGCGCGCCGCGACGGGACGTACGTGTGGGTGTCGCTGCGCAACTCCGTCGTCGCCGACGCCGCCGACGGGCCGCGCTTCCTGCTCACCCACGTCGAGGACATCGAGGAGCGCAAGCGCCGCGAGCTCCAGCTCGCCCACCGCGCCTCGCACGACTCCCTCACCGGCCTGCCCAACTCCGCCGAGCTGCGCGCCCGGCTCAGCGCCCGCCTCTGCCGCAGGCCGCACGCCGGCCAGCCGAGCGCCGTCGACTCCCTCGACGCCGCCTACGAGCACGGCTTCGACTTCGGGCCCGCCGCGCACCGGGCGGACGACGGCTTCGACCACCACGTCCACACCGTCGCCCCCGAGGGCGGGGAGAACGACGTGGACGACGGCACCAAGGGCCTCGCCGTCCTCTTCTGCGACCTCGACGGCTTCAAGTCGATCAACGACAGGTTCGGCCACCACACCGGCGACGCCGTCCTCATCGAGGTCGCCCGCCGCCTCACCAACGGCGTGCGGGACGGGGACACCGTGGCGCGGCTCGGCGGCGACGAGTTCGTGGTGCTCGCCGACGGGCTCGGCCGGGCCGACGCCCAGGACCTCGCGGTCCGGCTGCGGAACGCGATCATCCCGCCGATCCGCGTCGACGGCAGAGCGGTCCGGGTGGGGGCGAGTTTCGGCATCGGCTGGGCGCACTGCGGGATGTCGGCCGACGAAGTGTTGCACTCCGCCGACCAGCGGATGTACGTGGAGAAACGCTCCCGTGCCAAGCAGCACCGCAGGGCGGGCTAGCGGTCCTGATGAGGTCAACGCCACCCCTTGGGCTCACTCGGACCGGGTAGGCTCCCGGGCGTCAGCGACATGAGGGAGTGACCTGGGAATGACGCCCGGCAATAACGGCGAGAACACGCCGAGCGCGCCGCAGGGCGACGACGATCCGTTCGGCTACCTGTACGAGGACGGACAGGCGGCCGGAGCGACCCCGCCCAGCGGCGGGGGCGGCTACGGGTACCCGGGGTCCCGCTCCTCGTACAACCAGGTCAGAGCGGTCGGCGACCGCCGCCCCTCCTACGGGCAGCAGCAGACCTACGGCGGCCAGCAGGCGTACGGGCAGCAGCAGGGGTACGGCCAGCAGGTCCCGCCGCAGCAGCAGCCCCAGCAGGGCTACGGCCGGCCGAACGCCCACTACACCGCGCCCGAGGCGCAGCCCGGCGGCGCTCCCGTCACCACGCCGCAGTACGCGCCCGCGGGCGGCGGAGGCGGCCGGGGCCGCGGCCCGAACACCAAGGGGCTGCTGATCGCCGCGGCCTCCGTGGTGGCGGTCGTCGGGCTCGGCATCGGCGCCGCCGTGATCTTCGGCAACGACGACGACAAGAGCGACGACGCGAACGCCGGCGGCAAGCCCTCGCAGGCCTCGTCCGTCGAGCCGAGCGAGAAGCCGAGCAAGAAGCCCGAGAAGAAGGCCGACCTGCCCAAGACCGACGCGAAGGCCCTGAAGCTGGACGGCGGCACGACCACGGCGTCCGACGTCGACGGCGCCAAGGCGGACGGCGGCACCTACGTGGCCGGGTTCGACAAGGTCGGCGCGCAGGTGACGTGGACCGTCAACGGCATCCCCAAGAACGGCGCGTACAGCCTGCGGGTCAACTACGGGGTGCCCGGCAAGGACTCCAACGCCACCATCCTCGTCAACGGCAAAAAGCAGACCCGCCCGCTGAACATGAAGAACTTCGCGCACGCGGACGAGGGCGACTGGGAGAAGGGCTGGACCAACACCTGGGCGGTGGTCCAGCTCACCAAGGGCACCAACACCATCTCGCTCACCTGCGCACAGAGCGACCTGTGCGGGACGACCGGCGCCAACATCGACCAGATGTGGCTCGTGAACGGCGACCAGGGCTAGCGACCGGGCCGCCGCCCCCCACGGGTTCCGGGTGGGCTCCTGAGGGTTACTTCAGGAGCCCCAGGAACCCCGCCACCGTCCCGGCCATCGCCTCGCGGGCCGGGGCGAGGTATTTCCGGGGGTCGACGCCCGTCCCGTGGGCGGCCAGGTAGCCGCGGACCTCGCCGGTGAACGCCGTGTTGAGGGCCGTGCCCACGTTGATCTTTACCATGCCGGCGGCGATGGCGCGGCGGATCTCCTCGTCCGGTACGCCGCTCGACCCGTGCAGGACGAGCGGCACCGGCACCGCCCGCGCGAGAGCGCCGATCAGGGCGTGGTCCAGCGACGCGGTGCGCTCGGTCATCGCGTGCGAGGAGCCCACCGCCACCGCGAGGGCGTCCACGCCCGTCCCCGCCACGTACGCGGCCGCCTCCGCCGGATCCGTGCGCACCCCCGGCGCGTGCGCGTCCAGCGGCGCCTCGCCCTCCTTGCCGCCCACCTCGCCGAGCTCCGCCTCCACCCAGATGCCGCGCTCGTGACCCCAGCGCACTGCGTCCGCCGTCGCCTTGACGTTCTCGTCGTACGTCAGCTTCGACGCGTCGAACATCACCGAGCTGAAGCCCTCCGGATGCGCGGCCCGCAGCAGGTCCACGTCCGTCACGTGGTCGAGGTGGAGGGAGAGCCGGGCCGTGGAGGCGCGGGCCACCGCGGCGCTCGCCGCCGCGATCGGGGCGAGCCGGCCGCCGTGGAACTTCACGGCGTTCTCCGATATCTGCAGGATCGCGGGGAGCCCGGCCCGCTCCGCGCCCAGCGCCACCGCCTCCGCGTGCTCCAGCGTGATGACGTTGAACGCGGCGACGCCATGACCCGCGTCGCGGGCCTCCGCGACGAGTTCGCCGGTGCTGACCAGTGGCACGTGCTCCCCAAATCCCGGGGCCCTGCGCCCCGTTGTGCGGTGCGGATACGGCTCAAGGAGGGTCTATGCGGGCGCCGACACGGCCGGGGAGACCGCCACCCGCGGCAGCAGCTCCTCGTACGTGGCGGGGTCGAACTCGCCCGCCACCGGCGCCGCCACCGTCGCCGCCGACAGCGCGACCGCGCGGGCCAGGCGGTCCGGCCACGGCAGCCCCTCGGCGAGGGCCGACAGCAGCCCCGCGACCGCCGAGTCGCCGGCGCCGGTCGGGTTGCCGCGCACCCGGGACGGCGGACGCGCCCGCCAGCTGCCGTCCGGTGTCACGGCGAGGAGCCCGTCGGCGCCGAGCGAGGCCACCACGGAGTGCGCGCCCCTGCGGCGGACGTCCCGGGTGGCCCGGCCCGGCTCGTGGGACCCGGTCAGCTCGGCGAGCTCGTCGGCGTTGGGCTTGACGATGTCGGGGCGGGCGGCGACACCGCGCCGCAGCGGCTCCCCGCTGGTGTCGAGCAGGACCGGGACGCGGGCGGCGCGTGCGGCCCGTACCAGGAGCGCGTACGCCCCGACGGGGACGCCGGGCGGCAGGCTGCCGCAGAGGGCGACCGCGGACAGGCCGGCGCGGCGCACCAACTCCTCGTAGGAGTCCAGGAACGCGGCCCATTCGGCGGGTGTGACGACCGGGCCCGGTTCGTTGAGCTGGGTGGTGTCGCCGCTCGCCGCGTCGACCACGGCGAGGGTGCGGCGGGTGGCGCCGGCGACCGGGGCGAGGGCGTCGGTGAGGCGCGGTTCGGCCGCGAGCCGCTCGTGCAGGACGCGGCCGGTGTCGCCGCCCGCGAAGCCGGTGACCGTCACGTCGTGGCCGAGGGCGGCGAGCACGCGGGCGACGTTCAGGCCCTTGCCGCCGGGGCGCTCGGTCACCTCGGTGACGCGGTGCGAGGCGTGCGGGGTGAGCGTCGGGACACGGTAGGTGAGGTCGAGGGCGGTGTTCAGCGTGACGGTGAGGATCACTCGTACCACCCCCGAAGTGCCTGTTCGTTCGCGTGTGCCGTTGGCGTTCGTCGGGTTCTGATCATGCCAAACAGAAGGCGGTTGGCCCAGAGGTGAGGGCCAACCGCCTTCTGTTCAGGAGGGGTTAAAAGGGCGCAATCACCCATTCGCCCTTGCGCATCACGCCCGTGACGTCGAACGCGGCGTCCAGGACGACCAGGTCCGCGTCCTTGCCGGGCTCCAGGGAACCCACCCGGTCGTACATCCCGAGGAGCCGGGCCGGGTTGGCGGAGACGGCGCGGACGGTGTCCTCGACGGACAGCCCGTCGACGGTCACCGAGCGCTTGAACGCGCGGTCCTGGGTGAGGGTCGATCCGGCGATGGAGCCGCCCTCGACGAGCCGCGCCACGCTGTCCTTCACCTCCACCTCCAGCGGGCCGAGCATGTAGCGGCCGTCGCCGAAGCCGGCCGCGTCCATCGCGTCGGTGATCAGCGCGACCCGGTCCGCGCCCGCGTGGTGGAAGGCCAGCTCGAAGGCGGCCGGGTGGAGGTGGGTGCCGTCGTTGATCAGCTCGACGGTGATCCGCTCGTCCTCCAGGAGCGCGGCGATCGGGCCCGGGTCGCGGTGGCCGAGGCCCGGCATGGCGTTGAACAGGTGTGTGGCGACGGTGGCGCCCGCGTCGATGGCGGCCACCGTCTGCTCGTACGTCGCGTCGGTGTGGCCGATCGCCGCGATGACACCGTGCTCGGCGAGGAGCCGTACGGAGTCGAGGCCGCCCGGCAGCTCGGTGGCGAGCGTGCACATCCTGGCCTGGCCGCGGGCGGCGTCGATCAGCTTGCGGACGTCGGCGGGGTCGGGGTGGCGGAGCAGCCCTTCGCTGTGCGCGCCCTTGCGGCACGGGGAGATGAAGGGGCCCTCGAAGTGGATGCCGGCGATGTCGCCCTGCTCGGCGAGTTCGGAGAGCACCCCCGCGCGCTCGACGAGGAAGTCCATCTCGCCGGTGACGGTCGAGGCGACGACGGTGGTGGTGCCGTGCAGCCGGTGCGTGTGCACGCCCTTCAGGACGTCCTCGACGGTGCCGGAGGTGAAGGAGGCGCCGCCGCCGCCGTGGTTGTGCAGGTCGATGAAGCCGGGGACCACCCAGTGGCCGGTGAGGTCGACGGTCTCGGCGCCCGCGGGCGCGCTGCCCGCGATGCGGGTGCCGTCGACGATCACTCGGCCGTTGGTGAGGGTCCCGGTGGGCAGGACCACCTGTGCACCGGCGAGAACCTTGCTAGTGGCCATCAGGTGGCTACCTCCGTGGGGTCGGTCGTGGGGTCGGTGTTCCGGTCGCCGGTTCTCCGGTCGACGAGGTCCCAGGCGAGCAGGCCCGCGCCCAGGCACCCGGCGGTGTCGCCGAGGGCCGCGGGGACGATGTCGGGCAGCGTCTGGAACTGGACGACGCGCGCCGCGACGGCGGCCCGCAGCGGCGTGAACAACGTTTCCCCCGCCTCCGCCAGACCGCCACCGATGATCAGCGTGTGCGGGTCCAGCAGAGTGAGAGCGGTGAGCAGACCGTCGGCGAGGGCGTCGACGGCGTCCTGCCAGACCTGCTGGGCCCGCGGGTCGCCGGACTCCACGGCCTTGGCGCAGTCCGCGGCGTCCGCCTCCGGGCCGCCGCTCGCCTCGGCCCAGGCCTTGCTCACCGCGGAGGCGGAGGCGAGGCGCTCCAGGCAGCCGCGCTGACCGCAGCCGCAGGGCGGCCCGCCGGGGCGCACGACGATGTGGCCGATCTCGCCGGCCGAGCCGTGGGCGCCGGGCTCGATGGCACCGCCGATGCCGATGGCGCCGGCGATACCGGTGCCGAGCGGTACGAAGAGGAAGCGGTCGGCGCCCTTGCCCGCGCCGATGCGGCCCTCGGCGAGGCCGCCCGTGCGGACGTCGTGGCCGAGGGCCACGGGGACGCCTTCCAGGCGGGCGCTGAGGAGGTCGCGGAGCGGGACGTCGCTCCAGCCGAGGTTCGCCGCGTACACCGCGATGCCGTGTTCGGCGTCGACGATGCCGGGGACGGCGACGCCGGCCGCGGCGGCGGGCTCGCCGAAGCGGGCCGCGCCGTGGGCGCGCAGGTCCGCGGCGAAGTCGAGGATGGACTCGACGACGGCGTCGGCGCCCCGGTCGCGGCCGGTGGGGCGGCGCGCCTCGTACAGCAGCGTGCCGTCCGCCCCTACCAGGGCGGCCTTCATTCCGGTGCCGCCCACATCGAGGGCGATGACGTGTCTCACGGGGGACAGTCTCGCGCGTTCCCCCTGGAAAGGTCTAGTCCACTTCGGCTTCTCGTGGGGGTCGCGGGTCTCCCCGGGGTCTGCCGCGCCCCGGGGAGATCCGCCCGGCCTACGGCAGGATCACGCTGCGCGTGAGGTTGCGGGGGCGGTCCGGGTCGTAGCCGCGGGACTCCGCCAGCGCCACCGCGAGCCGCTGCGCGCGGATCAGCTCGGCCAACGGGTCGGCCTCCTGGCGGGCCACCAGCTCGCCGCCCACCCGGTCCACGTCACCGGCGAGCCCCTCCGGCAGCACCCCGAACATCCAGGCCACCCGGCCGGGACCGGTGATGGAGATCGGGCCGTGCCGGTACTCCATCGCCGGGTAGGACTCCGTCCACGCCCCCGCCGCCTCGCGCATCTTCAGGGCCGCCTCCAGCGCGAGCCCGTACGTCCAGCCGCGCCCCAGGAACGTCCACTGCTCGGCGTCGACCACCGACGCCGGCAGCGGCTCGGTCACCGCGAGCTCCGCGTCGACGGCGGCCTCGGCCACCGACTTCACGCCGGGGATGTCGCCGAGTCCGGCCCGCAGGAAGGCCAGCGCCGTCGTGGCGAACCGGGTCTGGACCACCGACTCCTCGTCGGCCCAGTCCAGGACGGCGACCGCGTCCGCCGCGTCCATGACGGGGGTCTTGGGGTCGGCGGTCAGCGCGACCGTCGGGACCTTCCCCTTCAGCTCGCCCAGCAGCTGGAGGACCTCCGTCGTCGTGCCGGACCGGGTGATCGCCACGACCCGGTCGTAGGCGCGCCCGGCCGGGAACTCCGACGAGGCGAACGCGTCCGTCTCGCCGAGACCCGCGGCCTCCCGCAGCGCCGCGTACGCGATGGCCATGAACCACGACGTCCCGCACCCGGTGACGGCGACCCGCTCACCCGTCCTCGGCAGCCCCTCGAAGGTGGCGGCCGCCTCCACCGCCCGGTTCCAGCAGGCGGGCTGGGTTGCTATTTCTGCTGCGGTACGCGACATGCGCCGAGGCTCCTCGTCAGTGCGGGGCTGGTCTGGTGCGGGATTTCGCTGTGCTGTGCCGAGACGTGCATAGCAGTCGCCGCCCGCGCACGGCAATGATCAGTCCTCGCCCGGGCGCCCGCGAGCGGGCTCCGGAAGGCGCTCGCCGGGGCGCCCGTGGAGGCCGTTGCACAAGTGATACTCGGGTGGTGTAGACCTTGTGTCCGGACTCGGGGGAAACTCGCAGTTCAAGGGCATAGGGGCGAAGGCGCCTCGGGACGCGGAAGCAATGAGGGTGGGACAGCTGTGCAGCGGCGCGTGACAGGACTGACCGCGGCGGTGGCCGCACTGGGCATGGCGGGCGTGCTCGCCGGCTGCGGTGGTCCCGGCGACTCCGGCGACGTCACCCTCAAGCTGGTGGCCGCCGACTACGGCGACTCCGCGGAGAACAGCTCCAAGAAGTACTGGGACAAGCTGGCCGACGGGTTCGAGAAGGAGAACCCCGGCATCAAGATCGACGTCACCGTCCGCTCCTGGAACGACGTGGACCGCGACGTCAAGGACATGGTCAAGAAGGGCGAGGCCCCCGACCTGGCGCAGATCGGCGCGTACGCCGACTACGCCGCGCAGGGCAAGCTCTACGAGGCCGACGAGCTCCTCTCGATCGCCACCCAGGCCGACTTCCTCGCACCGCTCTCCCAGGCCGGCGAGGTCAACCGCATCCAGTACGGCATGCCGTTCGCCTCCTCCACCCGCCTGCTCTTCTACAACACCAAGCTCTTCAAGGACGCCCACCTCACCCCGCCGCAGAGCTGGACCGAGCTCCAGGCGGACGCGAAGGCGCTCAAGGCGCGCGGCGTGAAGATCCCGTACGCGCTGCCGCTGGGTCCGGAGGAGGCGCCCGCCGAGACGCTGATGTGGATGCTCAGCGGCGGCGGCGGTTACACCGACAACGTCGGCTCGTACGCCATCGACTCCAAGGAGAACGCCAAGACGTTCTCCTGGCTCAGG
Source organism: Streptomyces sp. NPDC041122 (assembly GCF_055592445.1). Lineage (NCBI taxonomy): Bacteria > Bacillati > Actinomycetota > Actinomycetes > Kitasatosporales > Streptomycetaceae > Streptomyces > Streptomyces sp. NPDC041122. The sequence continues at coordinate 143,635 of NZ_JBVIYQ010000013.1, forward strand.
GACGAGCTCGTCGGCGAGGGCCTGACCGGCCCGACGCCGCCCGGGAAGATGAACCGCGCCGACGCCTTCGCGGCGTTCTCGCGCGGCGAGGTCGGCATGCTCAACGGCCACCCGACGCTGATGAAGATGGCCGCCAGGAAGGGCGTCAAGTTCGGGATGGTCCCCGCGCCCGGCCGCAACGGCAAGGCGCAGGCCACGATGGGCGTCGCCGACTGGATGATGGCGTTCAAGCAGAACGGCCACCGCAAGGAGGCCGGCAAGTTCCTCGACTACGTCTACAGCAAGAAGAACGTGCTCGACTTCTCGAACGAGTACGACATCCTGCCGGTGACGACCTCCGCGTCCCAGGCGATGGCCGCGGAGCGCGGCCACACCGCGCTCGGCAAGTTCCTCGACGAGCTCCCCACCTCGCAGCTCTACCCGGTCGGCAAGACCTCCTGGGCGCAGGTGTCGGCGGAGGTCAAGAAGAACATCGGCAAGAGCGTCGAGAAGGGCGGCAACCCCGCCTCCGTCCTCACCGGCATCCAGAACCGCGCCGCGGCCGAGGAGAACGCCGAGTAGGACTTGGCGTGGTGGCACGAACCGTCGGAGAGTGACGGCATGAACCATCAGGAACCGGAGCTCTCCGAACGGGACCGTGCCGTCCTCGCCCTGGAGCGGCGCCAGTGGCCGGGCCCCGGCGCGAAGGAACGCGCCATCCGTGAGGAGCTCGGCATGGTGCCGGTCCGCTACTACCAGGTCCTGAACGCCCTCCTAGACGACGCCCGCGCGCTCGCCCACGACCCGATTACGGTCAATCGACTGCGCCGGGTGCGGGAGTCACGGCGCGACGAGCGCTGACGCGGTTAAGGTCGGGCCCATGGGTGACCCTACGTACACGCAGCCCGCCGGCTCCGGACGTCCCGGCCTGCCCGAGCCCGTGACGCCCGCCGGGCGCGACGGCCTCGCCGCGCTCCTCGCCCGGCCCGAACGCGCCGTCGTGGCCCTGGACTTCGACGGCACGCTCGCCGCCATCGTGCCCGACCCCGAACAGGCCCGGGCCCACCCCGGCGCCGTGCCCGCGCTCGCCGCGCTCGCGCCCCGGCTGCGGTCGGTCGCCGTGGTCACCGGCCGCCCCGCGGGCGTCGCCGTCCGCTACGGCGGCTTCGCGGGCGCCGCCGGCCTCGAACACCTCGTCGTCCTCGGGCACTACGGCGCCGAGCGCTGGGACGCCGTCACCGGCACCGTGCACGCCGCCGAGCCGCACCCGGGTGTCGCGGCGGTCCGCGCCGAACTCCCCGGCTTCCTCGACGCGATCAACGCCTGGCGCGGCACCTGGATCGAGGAGAAGGGCCGCGCCGTCGCCGTCCACACCCGCCGCGCCTCCGACCCGCAGGCCGCCTTCGAGGCGCTCCGCGGACCGCTCGCGGAGCTGGCGAACCGGCACGGCCTCATCGTCGAACCCGGCCGCATGGTCCTGGAGCTGCGGCCGCCCGGCATGGACAAGGGCGTGGCGCTCGCCGAGTATCTGCGCGAGGTGGGCGCCGAGTCCGTCCTCTACGCGGGCGACGACCTCGGCGACCTGCCCGCCTTCGGCGCCGTGGAGAAGCTCCGCTCGGACGGGGTCGCGGGCCTGCTGGTGTGCAGCGGCAGCACCGAGGTCGCCGAGCTGGCCGGGCGGGCCGACCTGGTGGTGGACGGGCCGGCCGGAGTGGTGGAGTTGCTGACCGCGATCACGGGTCGGCTCGGCTGACCGCCGGCCGGCCCGACTGACCGCCGGCCGGCCCGACTGACCGCCGGCCGGCCCGACTGACCGCCGGCCGGCCCGACTGACCGCCGGCCGGCTCGACTGATCGCCGGTCAGCCGGACTGATCGGCGGTCAGCCGGACTGATCGGCGCCGATGCCGGGCGGGTCGGGGATCCGGTGCCCGAAGTAGTCGTACCGGGTGCCGTCGGCGGTCCCCGCGCCCGCGCCGCGCGCCGGTGAGCCCGGCCGCAGCCGCACGTCGTCCGGCCGCGCCGGGTGCGCCGCCACGAACAGCGGGTCGGCGTTCACGGCCTTCGGGTCGCGGGGCTGCGCGGTGTTCCGGTACAGGTTGTTCTCGTAGGTGCCGACGGTGTCCCTGATGGGGGACCCCGCTCCGGTGGCCGCGCCGACGAAGACGTTGTCCCGGAAGGTCACGCCGGTGGGGCCGTTGTTCGAGACCAGGGCGGTGTCCGCGCGGTCGGTGACGACGGTGTTCCGGTAGACCCGCGTGTCCGTGGTCGCCCCGCACACCACCGAGATCACCCCGTACGGGGAGGCCGTGTTGCGGTCGTTCACGCTGATGTTGTCGTGGACGCGGTTGCCGTCGCTGACCTTGCCCTCGCCGTTGCAGACGAGCAGGAAGCCGCCCTCGTTGTCGTGGCTGTAGTTGTACCGGTAGACGTTGCGGACGTTGCCGCCGTCGATGTCGTACGCCATGGAGTCCCGCGTCCCGTGCCCGCCGGTCACCTCGTTGTACTGGTACAGCGCGTCCTCGGACTCCCAGGCCCACACGCCCGCGTTGTAGCCGGCGGAGCGCGTGTTGAAGCCGTCGACGTAGTTGTGCTCGACGCGGGCCCCCGCCGTCTCGTGGACGACGATGCCGTCGCCGCCCACGTCGTACGCCTCGTTCCGCCGGACCAGCACGCCGGTGGAGAACCGGCCGGGCCCGTCCCACGTCGACATGGTGCCGATGCCGGTGCGGTCGACGTGGCGCACCGTGGAGTCCTGCACGCGCACCCCGTCGAAGCGGGTCGGCTTCGCGGTGCCCTGGACCGTGAAGAGGATGCCGCCGCTCGGGTCCGGGTCCTTGAAGTCGGCGCCGTTCACGTCGTGCACGTCGACGCCGTCGACGACGAAGTGGTGGGCGGTGCCGTAGTCGGTGAGCTGGACGTAGAGGCCCGCGCGGCGGTCGGTGGTGGTGGCGGGTCCGGTGTTGGAGAGGTCCAGGTCGCGGATCTCCCACTGCTCGGTGTCCACCAGGTGCAGCGCCGCGCGGGCGCCGCCGCCCTCGATGTGCGGCTTGGCGGCCCGCCGGTCGCCGTACGCGCCGATCCGCACGGGGGCGCCGGCCGCACCCGCACCTTTGGGGGCCAGCACCCCCGTGCAGCTTGTGCCCCGCCTCAGCAGGAGCCGGTCGCCGGGGCCGTAGGTGTGCGCGCTCGCCTCGGCCACGGTCCGCCAGGCCGCCCTCGCGGAGGTGCCGGACGCGGTGTCGTCGCCCTGGGCGCAGTCGACGTGGTAGACGGTGCCGGTCCGTGCGGCGGCAGCGGTGGGCGCGAGGCCCGTGCCCGCCACGGCGAGAGCGGCCAGGATCACGGTGCTCGTACGGCGCGGGGTCATGCGGTGGACCGTAGTGAGGCACCCGCCCCACGCCCATGGACAAACCGAAGCGGCCCTTGGACTGCCCGCGCCCTACGGCGTCAGCCGGTGAGGGCCCGCAGCTGGTCCAGGAACCACTGGGCGGGCGGCAGCGCGGTGGCCGCCGCCGTGAGCCGCTTGGTGCGCTCGGCGCGCTCCTCCGCGGGCATCGACAGGCCGGTGTGCAGCGCCTGCGCGGTGGCCGACACGTCGTACGGGTTCACGGTGAGCGCGTCGTCGCCGAGCTCCTCGTGGGCGCCCGCCTCCCGCGACAGGACCAGCGCGCAGCCCTCGTCGGAGACGACCGGCACCTCCTTCGCGACGAGGTTCATGCCGTCCCGGATCGGGTTCACCAGCGCCACGTCCGCCATCCGGTAGGCGGCGAGCGAGCGCGCGAAGTCGTCGTCGACGTGCAGCAGGACCGGGGTCCAGCCGGGCGTCCCGTACGCGGAGTTGATGGACTCGGCGACCCGGGCGACCTCCGCCGTGTACGAGCGGTAGACCGCCAGGTCCTGCCGGGAGGGGTAGGCGAAGGCGACGTGCACGACGCGTTCGCGCCACTCGGGGTGGGTGTCGAGGAGCTCGCGGTAGGCCAGCAGGCCGCGCACGATGTTCTTCGACAGCTCCGTCCGGTCCACCCGGACGATCAGCTTCCGGTCCTCCCCGTCCTGCGCGCCCGTCTGCTCGCGCAGCGTCCGCATCCGCTCCTCGACGTCGTCCCGCCGCGAGCGCTCCCGCAGGAAGTCCGCGTCGGCACCGAGCCCGTGCACCCCGATCCGGGTGCCCGAGGTCCCGCCGACGAGCCGGACGCAGCAGTCCGTGAAGGCGTCCGCCCACCGCCCGGTGAGGAACCCCAGCCGGTCGGCGCCCAGCATCCCGCGCAGCACCTGCTCGGCCACGTCGTCCGGCAGTATCCGGAAGTAGTCGGCGGGCGCCCACGGGGTGTGCGAGAAGTGGCCGATCCGCACGTCCTCCCGCAGCTCGCGGAGCATGCCCGGCACCAGCGTCAGGTGGTAGTCCTGCACCAGGACCGCGGCGCCCGGCGCCGCCTCGGCCGCCAGCGCCTCGGCGAACGCCCGGTTGTACCTCTCGTACGCCGCCCACTGCGCCCGGAACTCCGGCCCGAAGGCCGGCTCCAGCGGGGTCTGGTAGAGCATGTGGTGGACGAACCACAGCACCGAGTTGGCGATGCCGTTGTACGCGTCCGCGTGGACGTCCGCGTCGATGTCCAGCATCCGCACGCCCGGCTCGCCGACGCCCCGCCGCACCGCCTCGCGGTCGCCGTCGCCGAGCGCCGCGCACACCCACAGCGCGTCCGCGTCGTCACCGATGGCGCTGAGTCCGGAGACCAGACCGCCGCCACCGCGTTTCGCGGTCAGCTCCCCGTCCTCACCCACGGTGTACGAGACGGGGCCGCGGTTGGACGCGACGAGTACCTGCGCTGCTGCTGACGAAGCGGACTCGGAGACCATGTGGCAAAACGTAGCCCGTCCCGGGCCCGGGCAAACGTACGACCGGACTCCGCGTGCGGCCCGGCCGGATGTGACCCCCGCGCCGGCCCCCGCCGCCCCCCTACGCCACGCGGCGGCGCGCGTACTCGGCGACGCCCGCCATCGGAGGCCGCTCCTCCGTGTCGACCGGATACGTGCGCGGCACGAACCCGTCCGCGCCCCGCTCGAACTGCGTCAGCTCCGGACGCACGAGATGGCCGCGCGCCAGCCGCAGCTGCGCCGTCCGGTAGATCGCCGCCGCCATCCGCCCGAGCGCCTGCCCGTCCTGGTGCCGGTGCCTGCGCACCCCCACGTCCACCTGCGCCAGCGCGTCCAGACCCACCGTGTGCAGCGCGTCGACGAGCAGCCCCAGCTCCACGCCGTATCCGACGGGGAACGGCAGCCGCTCCAGGAGCGACCTGCGCGCCGCGTACTCGCCGCCCAGCGGCTGGACGAACCCCGCGAGCAGCGGCCAGTGCATGTTCAGAAGCGGGCGCGCCATCAGCTCCGTCACCCGGCCGCCCTGCCCCGCGGCCGACCCCAGCGGACGGTCGTACATCGCCTTCACGAACGCCACGTCCGGGTCGGTGAGCAGCGGCCCCACGATCCCCGACACGAAGTCCGCGGAGAACTCCCGCAGATCCGCGTCGACGAACGCCACGACGTCCCCGCCCGTCACCAGGAGCGAGCGCCACAGCACCTCGCCCTTGCCGGGCACCGGCGCGAGGCGCGGCAGGATGTCGTCCCGGTGCACAACCCTGGCCCCGGCCGCCGCGGCGACCTCCGCCGTACGGTCCGAGGAGCCGGAGTCGATCACCACGAGCTCGTCGACCAGCGGCAGCCGCTCCATGAGTTCCCGGCGGATCTCGGCGACGATCTGGCCGACCGTGCCCTCCTCGTCGAGCGCGGGCAGCACGACGCTCACCGTGGTGCCCGACGCCCGCTTGGCGGCGGTCAGCAGCTCCGGCGGGCGGTCGGCGACGGAGAAGGAACGCCTGCTCAGCCAGTGCTCGACCTCTTCCAGCACGGTCGCGGTCCTCCCATATGTGATCCATCTCGCGGTTCGGACGACTATCTCAAGGGTCCGGGGCTTCGGTTACAGTCTTGAACAACGCCGGTGACCATCGCATGTCGGGGTCATCGCCGCCTGAGATCAACAATCGAATACCGCTCATCCAGAGGGGCAGAGGGATACGGCCCGTTGAAGCCCCGGCAACCCTCCAGCCGGTCTCGTACGCGATCAAGTGATCAGCGCCGCGAGGCTCCCGGCTAGGGAAGGTGCCAAATCCGTCTCGCGGCGAGATGCGTCGCGAGGAAGATGAGGAGAAAGGGCCTCGCCTCCATGGCTGTGCAGACTGTCGCCACCGAGAACACCACCACCACCTCCGTAGACCTCGGCCCCGCATCGGGACTCTCCTGCCGGGAGTGCGGCACCACCTTCCCGCTCGGCCCGATCTTCGCCTGCGCCGAGTGTTTCGGCCCCCTCGAAGTCGCGTACGACCTGCCCCTCGGCGACCCGGAAGCCCTCCGCAAGCGGATCGAGGCGGGCCCCGCCAACATCTGGCGGTACGCCCCGCTGCTGCCCGTCCCCGCCGACGTGGCCGACAAGCCGAACCTGAACCCCGGCTGGACCAAGCTCGTCAAGGCCGACAACCTCGCCGCCGAGATCGGTGTCCAACAGGGCAAGTTGTTCGTCAAGGACGACTCCGGCAACCCCACGCACTCCTTCAAGGACCGTGTCGTCGCGCAGGCCCTCGAAGCGGCCCGCGCCTTCGGCTTCACCACCCTCTCCTGCTCCTCCACCGGCAACCTCGCGGGCGCCGTCGGCGCCGCCGCCGCCCGCGCCGGCTTCCGCTCCTGCGTGTTCATCCCGCACGACCTGGAGCAGGGCAAGGTCGTCATGGCCGCGGTGTACGGCGGCGAGCTCGTCGGCATCGAGGGCAACTACGACGACGTGAACCGCTTCTGCTCCGAGCTCATCGGCGACCCGCTGGGCGAGGGCTGGGGCTTCGTCAACGTCAACCTGCGGCCGTACTACGGCGAGGGCTCCAAGACCCTCGCGTACGAGATCTGCGAGCAGCTGGGATGGGTCCTTCCCGACCAGCTGGTCATCCCGATCGCCTCCGGCTCGCAGCTCACGAAGATCGACAAGGGTCTGAAGGAGCTCATCGCGCTGGGCCTCGTCGAGGACAAGCCTTACAAGATCTTCGGCGCGCAGGCGGAAGGCTGTTCCCCGGTGTCGGCGGCCTTCAAGGCCGGCCAGGACGTGGTCCGCCCGCAGAAGCCGAACACCATCGCCAAGTCGCTGGCCATCGGCAACCCGGCCGACGGGCCGTACGTGCTCGACATCGCGCGGCGTACGGGGGGTGCGGTGGAGGACGTCGACGATGAGCAGGTCGTCGAGGCGATCGAGCTGCTCGCTCGGAGTGAGGGGATCTTCGCGGAGACCGCGGGCGGGGTGACGGTGGGCGTCACGAAGAAGCTCGTCGAGGCGGGGCTCATCGATCCCTCACTCACCACGGTGGTGTTGAACACCGGTGACGGGCTCAAGACGCTCGACGCTGTTGCCGAGAGGTCTCAGGCGACCGCCACGATCAAGCCGAGCCTTGAGGCGTTTCGCTCCGCGGGTCTGGCCGGCTGACCTTCTCCTTTCCCTGCGGGCCGGATGTGGCTGGCCGCGCAGTTCCCCGCGCCCCTGACGGGGCCCGTATCCCCTGAGGTGAAACCCATGAGCGTCAACGTCCGGATCCCCACCATTCTCCGCACCTACACCGGCGGCAAGGCCGAGGTCGCCGCCGAGGGGGCGAACCTGGGTGAGGTCATCGCCGACCTGGAGAAGAACCACACCGGCATCGCCGCCCGCGTCCTGGACGACCAGGGCAAGCTGCGCCGGTTCGTGAACGTGTACGTCAACGACGACGACGTCCGGTTCGAGCAGGGCCTGGAGACCGCCACTCCCGACGGTGCGGGCGTCTCGATCATTCCGGCCGTCGCCGGCGGCTGATCGCTTTCCGCAAGAACCCTGCAGAAGTCGAATTGCCCTCTCCGGTGAGAAACGGAGGGGGCAATTCTGCATGGTTGAGCGCGGTACAGTTGGGAAGTGTGCTTCGCCGTTTGTGCCGAGCGCATATACGAAGTCGACCCGGAGTCGACAAGAAGCAGCCAATGCGCGCCGCCCATTTGAGCCCCATGTGGCTTTTGCCCGGCCCGACTTGCCCTGAATTCCGGCAAATTCTCCGCATATTACCGATCGCGCGTGCCCAGAATTCTCGTCCGATTGACCTGTTGCAGACGGCAGTTGGACAGATACATTCAGCGGCGGTCGACGCGTTCCGGCGCACACCCCCAATCAGTGGGGGGTGAGGTCTGACCCGGGTCCGCGAAGTGCGGTCCTGTGCAAGGGCCAGTAATAGGGGAGTTAGGCATGGCTCAGGGCACCGTCAAGTGGTTCAACGCGGAGAAGGGGTACGGCTTCATCGCGGTCGACGGTGGTGCGGATGTTTTCGTCCACTACAGCGCGATCCAGATGGACGGGTACCGCACCCTTGAAGAAGGTCAGCGAGTCGAATTCGAGATCTCGCAGGGCCAGAAGGGTCCGCAGGCGGACATGGTCAAGCTCGCCGTCTAGCTCGGCGCGATCGACCACCGAAGCAAGCATCGCGAGGGGCTCGTATCCCGTCAGGGGTACGGGCCCCTCGTGTGCGCGGGGTCCGCGCGCCGGGCGCCCGGACCTGTCCGAGATCCTCGAGAGGCGCTTGCACTCGCAGGGGTCGAGTGCTAATCATTGGGCTTAGCACTCTCCGAGTGAGAGTGACAGAACTTGGATCGGGTCGGTGAGGCCCGCAGGCCGGGTGGGGCAAGGAACCACAAGGGCTGCAGGCCGTCCGTCGCGGGCACCAGCACGGTCCGTTTGCTTTTCCACCCCGTCCGGGAGGACCACTTCACATGGCCAAGATCATCGCGTTCGACGAGGAGGCACGGCGCGGCCTCGAGCGCGGCATGAACCAGCTCGCCGACGCCGTCAAGGTGACCCTGGGCCCCAAGGGTCGCAACGTCGTCCTCGAGAAGAAGTGGGGCGCCCCCACGATCACCAACGATGGTGTCTCCATCGCCAAGGAGATCGAGCTCGAGGACCCGTACGAGAAGATCGGCGCCGAGCTGGTCAAGGAGGTCGCGAAGAAGACGGACGACGTCGCCGGTGACGGCACGACGACCGCGACCGTCCTGGCCCAGGCCCTGGTGCGCGAGGGTCTGCGCAACGTGGCCGCCGGTGCCAACCCGATGGCCCTCAAGCGCGGCATCGAGAAGGCCGTCGAGGCCGTCTCCGGCGCCCTGCTCGAGCAGGCCAAGGACGTGGAGACCAAGGAGCAGATCGCTTCGACCGCCTCCATCTCCGCCGCCGACACCCAGATCGGCGAGCTCATCGCCGAGGCGATGGACAAGGTCGGCAAGGAAGGCGTCATCACCGTCGAGGAGTCGCAGACCTTCGGTCTGGAGCTCGAGCTCACCGAGGGCATGCGCTTCGACAAGGGCTACATCTCGGCGTACTTCGCCACCGACATGGAGCGTATGGAGGCGTCGCTCGACGACCCGTACATCCTGATCGTCAACTCGAAGATCTCGAACGTGAAGGACCTCCTTCCGCTCCTCGAGAAGGTCATGCAGTCCGGCAAGCCGCTGCTGATCATCGCCGAGGACGTCGAGGGCGAGGCCCTGTCGACCCTGGTCGTCAACAAGATCCGTGGCACCTTCAAGTCCGTCGCCGTCAAGGCCCCGGGCTTCGGTGACCGCCGCAAGGCCATGCTCGGCGACATCGCCATCCTCACCGGTGGCACCGTCATCTCCGAGGAGGTCGGCCTCAAGCTGGAGAACGCCGGTCTCGACCTGCTCGGCCGCGCCCGCAAGGTCGTCATCACCAAGGACGAGACGACCATCGTCGACGGCTCCGGTGACAGCGACCAGGTCCAGGGCCGCGTCAACCAGATCCGCGCCGAGATCGAGAACAGCGACTCCGACTACGACCGCGAGAAGCTCCAGGAGCGCCTGGCGAAGCTCGCGGGCGGCGTGGCCGTCATCAAGGCCGGTGCCGCGACCGAGGTCGAGCTCAAGGAGCGCAAGCACCGCATCGAGGACGCCGTCCGCAACGCGAAGGCGGCCGTCGAAGAGGGCATCGTCGCCGGCGGTGGCGTGGCCCTGCTGCAGGCCGCCTCGGTCTTCGAGAAGCTGGACCTGCAGGGTGACGAGGCGACCGGCGCCAACGCCGTGAAGCTCGCCCTGGAGGCCCCGCTCAAGCAGATCGCCGTCAACGGTGGTCTCGAGGGTGGCGTCGTCGTCGAGAAGGTGCGCAACCTGACCGTCGGCCACGGCCTGAACGCCGCGACCGGTGAGTACGTCGACATGATCGCCGAGGGCATCCTCGACCCGGCGAAGGTGACGCGCTCTGCCCTGCAGAACGCCGCCTCCATCGCCGCGCTGTTCCTCACCACCGAGGCCGTCATCGCCGACAAGCCGGAGAAGGCGGGCGCCGCCCCGGCCGGCGGCGGCATGCCGGGCGGTGACATGGACTTCTGATCGGCTCCGGCTGATCACTGGTTCATCGCTTCACGCGAACCGAGGGCGGCACTCCTTCTCAGGAAGGGGTGCCGCCCTCGGGCGTTCGGCCGGGGCAGGACTACGGCAGGCGGTCCATGATCCAGGTGCAGAGCTCCTCGGTCACCAGGGTGTGGCCCTCGTTCCGCGAGGCGCAGAGGAACTCGTCCAGCTCGCTGTCCTCGTCGGCCGAGGCCGTGACCGGCCCGTACAGCTTCTCGTGGGTGTCGATGTCGCGCAGCGCGATGGCGCTGACCGTCGGCACGAAGCAGTGCTCGCGGATGTCCGCCTCGGAGCCGAGGCCGATGAGCGCGGGAATCTTGTTCAGCTCGTCGGCGAGGATGCCGAAGCCCTCCAGGGTGCCGCCGGGCGCGCCGTCCATCTCCGGCAGGCCGGAGGTGCGGACGCGGGGCTTGCGCAGGGTCACCACGCGCAACTGCGCGACGAGTTGGTCCTCGCCCGTGGACTGGGTGTGCAGGTGGGTGCCGGTGATGGCGAGGCCCGCGCCGTGGAAGGCCTTCTCGCCCGGCGCGATGCCGTTGCCCTCCCCGCTCCGTGACCCGTTGGCGACACCGATCTTCCGGGGCCGCGCGGGCCAGCCGCCGACGCGCTCCAGTTCGGCGAGGAACTCCACGCGCTCCTTGTCGGTCTCCGGGGTGTCGTCCCACTCGGAGATGTGCTGCCACAGCAGCTGGCGCGCGGCCGGACTGTTCATCTGGTGCGAGAACGCCGCGTTGAGGCGCCGGATGTAGTGCGCGAACGACTGCAGGGCGATCGGGATCCACGCGCCGCGGTGCGGGCTGTCGTAGGAGAAGTAGAGCGCCGTCTCGTGGTCGATGCCCTCCTGTTCCATCCTGGCGAGCGCGTACCGCGTGACGAGCCCGCCCATGCTGAACCCGCCGACCGTCAGCGGACGGTCGCCCTGGCGCCGTGCGATCGCCTCCAGGATCGCGGCGCGGGCGACCTGCGCGTTGTCCAGGATGGAGGCGCTTCGCTCGTCGAAGCCGAGGAGGACGACGTCGTAGCCGCGGCGGCGCAGGGTGCTGAGGAACGGGTACGGGCCGCGCTCCAGGATCTCCCAGGAGAAGTCCAGCTCGCTGGGCCCGGTGTTGAATCCGTCGCCGAGGATCACGGGCCGGGTCAGCCCCTGCGCCGGGTTGGCGAGGTACACCCAGGCCCTGCCGTTCGGCAGCGCCCACTCCTCGTCCGGCTCCGGCGCCTCGGCCGGCTGCTCCCTGGCCTCCCGGGACCCGGGCGCCAGGGTGACGCGGGCGGCGGCCCCGAAGGCCTCGGAGATCTGCGGGTCGACGGGCTCGTGCGGTTCGTCCGACGCGGACGACGCGGATGACGCGGACGACGCGTTGGGGTCGCTGGGCTTGGTCATGGGTCCCCTCCGGTGGTGCGGCTTCGCTGGGGTGCCATCTTTGGTACGTCCGGCAGCCGCCGGGTAGGGGGAGCGCCCGGATACGGGCAGGGGTGGTGCCCTTTCGGACAGGGCGGGTTCGGCCGGTTACGGCTGGGGCGTGAGGGGCGGGGCGCGTTGGCCTGCGGTGTACGGGGGGACGGGGCGTGGTGCCCTCGCGGGGCGGCGGCGCGTCGGCCAAGTCGGTGGGGGTGGGGGCGTGGCGGGGGGCGGAAACGGGGGCGAAGTCTGTCGCGAAGGTGACCGGGGTGGGGGAGTCTTCGGTGGGGCGGTGCGTTTGCCGGTGGCCGGGGGGGCGTCTTCGGTGGCCCGGCGCCTTCGATGCGTACCGGGGCCGCCCGGGTTGTTGCGGAGTGTGGCGCCTCCGGGCCGGCAGTAAAGGGCGCTCCTTCGTCGCGTCGGCTTCGCCGATTCCGCTGCGCTCCACCCTTGACTCCCGTCCCTCCACCGCAGCGAAACGTCCGACCCGGCCGGCCAGGGTGAGGCGGCGGGTTCGGCTGGGATGGGTCATCACCTTTCGCTGCCGGGTGCGGACCGGCCCATCGCGGGCGGACGCCCCGGTGCGAGCTCGGCCCACGGCCCGTCTGGTCGGGTCATCGGCCTTCGCGGCCGGGTGCGGACCGGCCCATCGTGAGCGGACGCCACGGTGCGAGCCCGGCCAGCCGCGCGGCATCGCCGCTCGGGACATCCGCTTTCGCGGCCGGGGAGCGGTCCGGCCCATCGTGGGCCGACGTCCCGGTCAAGGTGGTGGGGTCGGGTGTGCGGGGCGGGGTCTCGGGGTCGGGGACCTACTTCGGGAAAGTTGCGAATAGAGACGCCACGCGCCCCCTGCCATCACCGCGAATGCGCCCCCGCGACGTGACCCCGCCCTCTGACCTCAGGTGCGGCCCGGCCCCTCGTGAGCCGCCGTCGTAATCGGCGCTCGGGTCATCGGCTCGCGTTGGCGGGTGCGGCTCGGTCCATCGTGGGCGGCTGCCAGGGTCGGGGTTCGGTCCGCCCTCCGGCTTCGCTGCTCGGGGCATCGGGTTGTGTTGGCGGGTGCGGGGTGGCTCATCGTGGGCGGGTGTCAGGGGCGGGGTGGGTGTTGGGCTGGAGGTGGGGCCCTCTGCCCCTGAGGGTTTGGCACCTACTTTGGGAAAGTTGCGAAGCATTGCCCCGTGCGCCCCTTGCCCGCGCCCTGTGCGCCGGCGGGCGGGTGGCCGGTCGTAGGATCCCACTCACCTACGCGAGCCCAGCAGCCCCACTCAACTCCCTCGTCTCGCAGGCCTCATGCGTCACGAGATCCCGCCCGTCCCAGGATCCCCGTGTCCCGCAGAGGACCTGTCCGTCCCATCGCCGCCAGCGGGTTGGCTGGTTCCGGGGGCGCTTGGGTTGTGACAGGGGGGCGCGCGGCTTCCTCATTCGCAACTTTCCCAAAGTAGGTGCCAGACCCCCTCGGCGGGCAGTCCATCGAAGGTGGCATCCGCCGACGATGGACCGGTCCGCACCCGGCACCGCGAGCCGATGGCCCGACCAGAGCGGCCGTGGGCCGGGCTCGCACCGTGGCGTCGGCTCACGATGGGCCGGACCGCTCCCCGGCCGCGAAAGCGGATGTCCCGAGCGGCGATGCAAGGCGGCTGGCCGGGCTCGCACCGGGGCGTCGGCCCACGATGGGCCGGTCCGCACCCGGCGGCGAAGGCCGATGACCCGACCAGTTGGACCGTGGGCCGAGCTCGCGCCGTGGCGTCCGCCCACGATGGGCCGGTCGGCACCCGGCGACGCGAGCTGATGACCCGATCAGCCGGGCTGCGCGGCTGGCCGAGCTCGCACCGTGGCGCCCGCCCGCGATGGGCCGGTCCGCACCCGGCAGCGAAAGGTGATGACCCATCCCAGCCGAGCCCGCCGCCTCACCCTGGCCGTCCGGGTCGAACGTCAACGTGCGGTGGAGGGGCGGGAGTCAAGGGTGGAGCGCAGCGGAATCGGCGAAGCCGACGCGACGAAGGAGCGCCCTTTACTGCCGGCCCGGAGGCGCCACACTCCGCTCTCACCCGGGCGGCCCCGGTAGGAATCGAAGGCGCCGGGCCACCGAAGACTCCCCCCCCCGGGCCACCGGCAAACGCACCGGCCCACCAAAGCCCCCGACACCCCGAACCCACGCGCAGCGTTCTGCGCCACGGGTTCGATCACGGCCACAGAGCCCCCATGGAGCATGGGGAGTTGTTGGGTCGGCGGAGCTGTTCAGCGGGCGCGGAGCCGGACACGCTGGGTGAGTGAAGAGCAACACTCGGTGGGAAAGGCGGAGCTCATGGCGCTGACGGCGCGGGAACGGGTGCGGGCGGCGGAGGAGGCCGTACGGCAGTTGAGGGCGGGCCTCGAAGGGGTCGGCGTCACGCTGCCGTCGTTGCGGATCGATCCGCTGACCGCCGCGGACGAGGGCGCACTGCCCCTCGTGGAGTTGGGGCGCTGCAACCTCGACACCGCACTGCGGCTGGCCGCCGTTCTGGAGGGGGCGCGATGAGCACCGAGGACCCGAGCGTGCCGGAGACGGGGACCTACGCCGTGGACTACCGGGACGGGAGCGTGGGGGAGGTGATGGGGTGCGTGGGCGGACTCGTCCAGCTCAGGCCGATCGGCGGCGGCCGGGAGTGGGACTGCCCGCCCGCGGAGATCGGCGACGCGCCACCGAAAGAGGTGCTCCGCGAACGGGTGCGGGAGCTGAACCGGCAGGCGCAGGCCAGGCCGCGATGAAAGCCACGCGCGCGCAGGAGGCTCGCTCCGCCGGCATCGGGTGCGAACTCCTGCGCCGGACGCGTCACGCAGCCGGATCCGCTCCCGGCGACCGTCGGGTCGGCGCGGTCGGCGCGGTCGGCGCGGTGGGTGCGGTGGGTGCGGTCGGTGCGGTCGGGCGTTCGCGGCCCCAGGCGGCCAGCGGCTGGAGCGCGGAGTTGAGGCGGGTGCCGTCCTCGGTCAGCGAGTACTCGACGCGGGGCGGCACCTCGTCGTAGGAGGCGCGGTGGACGACGCCGTCCGCCTCCAGCTCGCGCAGGTGGGAGGCCAGCACCTTCTCGGTGATGCCCGGCAGCAACCGGCGCAGCTCACCGAAGCGGCGGCAGGGACGCTCGTGCAGCGCCCACAGGATCAGCACCTTCCACTTGCCGCCGATCACCTCCATCGCCGTATCGATCCCGCAGATGTGCCCGTCCGGTGCGCCCGGCCTGTTCAACGACGCCATGCCCCGCCCCCTCCATGCCCCGCCCTGACGTGCTCGCTCACCTCAGGGTAACCACCCACTCCCAAGTGCGTACTTGTCCGCCTCCGGGCCTGTGACCAGGCTGATCGACATGACACAGCACCCTGTTGAGAAGACCCCCGTCACCCTGCTCGGCCTCGGCGCGATGGGCACCGCCCTGGCCCGCACCTGGCTCGCCGCCGGCCACCCCCTCACCGTCTGGAACCGCACCCCGGCCCGCGCCGCGGCACTCGCCGCCGAGGGCGCGAAGGTCGCGGGCACCGCCCGCGAGGCGGTCGCGGCGAACACCCTGATCGTCGTCTGCCTGCTGGACGACGCCACGGTCGACGAGGTGCTCGACGGCACCGACGTGACCGGCAAGGACGTGGTCAACCTGACCACCGGCACGCCCGCGCAGGCCCGCGCCCGCGCCGCATGGGCCCGCGAGCGCGGCGCCCGCTACCTGGACGGCGGGATCATGGCCGTCCCGCCGATGGTCGGCGTACCGGAAGCGGGTGGCTACGTCTTCTACAGCGGCTCGCGCGCGCTCTTCGCACGGCACCGGGAGACGCTGGGCGTCCCGGCCGGCACCACGTACGTCGGCGAGGATGCGGGCTTCGCGGCCCTGCACGACGTGGCCCTGCTCAGCGCCATGTACGGGATGTTCGCCGGGGCCGCGCACGCCTTCGCCCTGGTCCGCAAGGAGGACATCGACCCGGCGTCGCTCGCCCCGCTGCTCGCCGACTGGCTCGTCGCGATGGCCCCGTCGGTCCACCGGACCGCCGGCCAGCTGCGCGGCGGCGACTACACCGAGGGCGTCGTCTCCAACCTGGCCATGCAGGTCGCCGGCACGCCGACCTTCCTGACCACCGCCGAGGAGCAGGGCGTCAGCACCGAACTGCTCGCCCCCTACTTCGCGTTGATGCGCCGGCGCCTGGCCGAGGGCGTGGGCGCGGGCGAGGAGGACCTGACGGGAGTGATCGACCTGCTGGCCCGTTGACCGGCTCCCTCACGGATCCGTCCGGTCCGAGGCGTGGGCGGAGGCGCGGGCGGAGGTGGCGCGGGCGGTGGCGGCGTGGTCGAGGGCCGTGCGGAGGTGGCCGGACGACGTCGCCAGGAGGGTGGCGGCGGTCGCGGCGTCCACGCCGCCCAGGAGGGTGAGGATCGCGTTCTTCACCTCGCCGTCCGTGGCGGCGAGGGCCGCCTCGATCTCCGCGTCGGACGCGCCCGTGGCGAGGGCGACGATCCGGCGCGAACGGGCCCGCAGCTTCTCGTTGGAGGCGCGGACGTCCACCATCAGGTTCCCGTACGTCTTGCCGAGCCGGATCATGGTGATCGTCGACAGCATGTTGAGGACGAGCTTCTGGGCCGTGCCCGCCTTCAACCGGGTGGATCCGGTGAGGAGTTCGGGGCCGACGACGACCTCGATGCCGTGGTCGGCGGCGGCCGCGAGCGCGCTGTCGGCGTTGCAGGAGAGGCCGATGGTGAGGGCGCCGCGGCGGGCGCGGGCGTGCTCGACGGCGCCGATCGCGTACGGGGTGCGGCCCGAGGCGGAGACGCCGACGACGACGTCGTCCGCGGTGAGGCCCAGGGCGTCCAGGTCCGCGGCGGCGAGCTCCTTGCTGTCCTCCGCGCCCTCGACCGCCGTGACCATGGCGCCGGGACCGCCCGCGATCAGGCCGACGACCTCACCGGGGTCGGTGTTGAAGGTCGGCGGGCACTCGGAGGCGTCGAGCACGCCGAGCCGCCCCGCGGTGCCCGCGCCCGCGTAGACCAGCCGCCCGCCGCGGGCCATCCGCTCGGCGGTGCCGTCGATCGCCGCCGCGATCCGGGGCAGCTGCTCGGCGACGGCGGCCGGGACGGTGGTGTCCTCGCCGTTCATGATCCGGGCGATCTCCAGGGTGGGCAGCCGGTCGATCTCGGAGAGCTCCGGCCGGAACGCCTCGGTGGTGAGGGTGGCCAGCTGGGCGCGGAGCTCCCCGTAGGGGTCGCCCGGGTGGGAGGGGGTGGCGCCGGTGGTGGAGGTCATGACGTCTGCGGCTCTTTCGTGTCCGGTACGTACGGGTGGCGTGATCGGGGAGGTGGGCGCCGCGCTCAGCGGGGGCCGGCGCCGCGTGGACTGTGGCGGTGAGCCAGGGCCTCGTAGGACGCGGCGAGCGCGGGGGCCGCCGTCTCGTACGTCCGCTGCGCCACGCCCACGAACAGGCAGTCCACTACGAGGAGTTGGCTCGTGCGGGACGACATCGCGGCCGGCCGCAGCTCGCTCTCGCGGGCCGTGGAGGTGGTCAGTATGTGGTCGGCGTACTGGGAGACCGCGCCGTCCGGACGCCCGGTGACCGCGATCGTCGTCGCCCCGTGCTCGAAGGCGACCCGCAGCGGTTCGATCACGTCGCCCGTCGAACCGGAGTGGGTGATCGCGATGGCGACGTCCTTGGCGCGCAGCGTCACCGCGGTGGTGACGGCCAGGTGCGGGTCGGAGTGCGCGTGCGCGATGTGCCCGATGCGCAGCAGCTTCTGGGCGAGGTCCTGGGCGACGAGCCCCGAGGCGGCGACGCCGTAGATCTCCACGCGCCCGGCGCCGGCGAGCGCGGTGACGGCGGCGCCGAGCTGCACGGTGTCGAGCGCGGCGGCGGTGTCGGCGAGGGTCTGCTGCTCGTCGTAGGCGAGCTTGGCCACGACGTCCGCGATCGGGTCGTCGACGGCGATGTCCGCGGTCACGGCGGGCGCGCGGCCGGACTGCTGCTGGGCGGCGAGGCCGGCGAGGGCGAGGCGGAGGTCCCGGTAGCCGGGGTAGCCGAGGAGGCGGGCGGTGCGCACGACCGTCGCCTCGCTGGTGCCGGTGAGCTCGGCGAGGCCGGTGACCGTGAGGGCGGCGCATCCCGCGGGGTCGCCGGCGACGGCCTCGGCGACGCGCTGCATGGAGCGGGTCATCGACGGCGCCAGGGTCCGCACCTTGGCCGCGAGGGCGGCGGGGGCGGGGGGCGCGGCTCCCGCGAAAATTTCCTTCACGTCATGGGTCACGTCTGAAAGGTATTTTCGGGGGCGGGGGCGGTCAAGGGGTGACAATGGCTGCATGGACACGATCGACCCCCTGGAGCAGGCGTTGCACGCCGCCCGCGCACTCGTCCTCGCCGACCTCGTGGCCCGCGAGGTGGCCGCGGCGGAGGTCGTCTCGACGGTGGAGGAGTCGGTGGCGCACCGCCGCTGGTGGGTCGAGCAGTGGCCGGAGGGCGTCGCGTACGTCGCCGGTCTCGTCGCCCAGGACGTCCAGGACGCGCTCCTGGAACGGTACGGGCGGTGGCCGCTGTGCCCCGTCTGCGGCACGGGCGACCCGCACGCGCTGGACGTGGAGCCGGAGTTGGGGCCCGACCCGCACTGGGTCTGCGGCAAGGCGGGCGTCGTGGTGGCGCCGGTGGGCGGGCTCACGCCGTGACGGTCTACATCGACCCGCCGACCTGGCCGGGGCACGGCCGGATGTGGTCCCACCTGGTCAGCGACGTCTCGTACGACGAGCTGCACGCCTTCGCGGCGTCCATCGGCTGCCCGCCCCGCGCCTTCGAGCGCGACCACTACGACGTGCCGTCCGAGCGGTACGGGGACGCGGTGCGGGCGGGCGCGGTGGAGATCGGCTCGAAGGAACTGGTGCGCAGGCTCACGGGGGCGGGGCTGCGGCGGCCCAAGGGGCGGTCGGCCTAGCCGCCGGGGGATGGCGGCCTACGCCGGGCGTCCGGCTCCGCGTCGAGGGGCACGGCCCGGGTCAGCGATTCCGGGCTGAACCACGTCTCCGCTTCGTGGCGCATGTCCAGTTCGGTCGCGGAGAGAGCGACGTCGTGGAAGGGCATCGCCAACCGCATGGCCACGGAGGCCAGCGTGGCGAGGGAGACCCGTGTGCGGGGCCTCTCCCTGCGCCAGGCCTCGACGTCCGTCCAGGCGCCCGGAGTGAGCGCGTCGAGCAGCGTGATCTCGGCTTCCGTCTCGTGCTTGCGGGACGGGGAGGGCTCGGCGATCTCGAAGCCGAGGCCGGTCAGCTGCTCGGCCACGGAGTCCGTGTACGGGCCGTCGCCGGCGTCTTCGGCGTCCATCGCGTGGGGATCCATGCCGACGTGCAGCGCGACGGCCCTGAGCTCCATGGGCGGGACCGGTCCGTAGTCGTTCGGGTCGGGCAGGTTCGCGTAGAGCACGGCGGTCACGTCCTCGTCGGACAGCCGGGACAGCGCGGAGGGGTCCGGGGTGCAGGCGTACCCCAACGAGACGAGGCGGGAGGCCGCCTCGGCGAGGGAGATGTCGGCCGCGTTGGCCCGCGACGCGATGCTGAACAGGGTGACGGGTGCCTCGTCGTCGGCTTCCGCGAGACCGGCCCCCACGACTCCCGTGCCCAAGAAGGCGATTTCCTCCCGCGTCGGCAGCTCCCCCTCGTCGTCGGGCGGGACGGGCACGTCGTACCCCAACCCACGGAGCTGCGCCGCCGCGGAGGCCACGGACTGGCCGGTCCGTCGGGAGACCGCCGTCAGGTAGCGGAGCGGGACCGGGCGGTCCACGTCCGGCGAGTCACTCTCGTACTCCAGGAGCGCCCGGTCGTCGTCGGTCAGCGTGTCCGGCAGGGAGGCGCGCGGCGGAACAGCGAACCCGAGGCCCTCCAGGAGCAGGGCGACCTGATGGAGCCCGACGCCGGTGGCCTGCGCCACCGACGCCAGCTGTGCCGGTGAGATCTGCCGGGCCGCCTCCGGGGCGGGAGGTTTCGCGTACCCGCTCCACAGCATCTTGAGGACCGATTCCTCGTCGGCGGTCCATCCGTGCCGCTCGGGACACTGCTCGGTCACCGTGAATCCGAGTTCCCGCAACCGCTGTGCGGCCCGGGAGGTCGGGATCTCGGCCAGTGCCGCGCTCATGCAGACCTGCGCGGCGGGCAGTGCCGCCCCGGGTTCGAGCCAGCCGTCCGGGTCGCCGAGCGGGCGCAGCAGGGGAAGGTCCTTGCGGAGCACGGCGGTCGCCCCGTGCAGCGGCGCGGTGCGGTAGCCGAGTGATGTGAGGCGGCCGACGGTCTCGGCAGCGGACAGGCCGGTGAGCTCGACCCGCTCGAAGACGTCGGCCGCCGTGAGCTCCTGGCCCGGGTCCTGCCAGTGGGACAGCGCGTCGAGGCTGAGCACACCGAAACCCGCGAGCGTCGTCGACGGGTGGCCGAGCAGTCGGCGGCCGGTCGCCTGGGGACCCCTCACCCAGGACTCCAGGCCCAGATCCCAACGGGGGAACAGCGTCACATCTCCGTGCCGTGCCAGCAGTGCGATGTCCGACGGCCGCGCGCACGGAAGGTCCTCGAGGTCCGACGGGGGCAGTGTGAGCGGCGCGCCGAGCCCGGCCCGGTACAGCGTGAGGAGGCGCCAACGCAGCACCTCTTCGGGCAGGTTGAGCAGGAACGAAGCGGTGTGGTGCCGCGCGCCTTCCGGATAGCGACCGGTCACCAGGGGGAGCAGGGTCTCGTCGGGAGGGAAGAAGCCGACCTCCGCATAGGGCAGCGAGACGTCCCCCAGCTGCCAGGGCTGGTTGACGCGCTGGGCCTCCTCGGCGACCCGGTCTCCGAAGGAGACGGAATGCTCGCAGACACGGGTCAGCCACTGGGCGGTGGGCAAGGGCGTCCCGGGTGCGAAGAGGCTGGGCACCGCGGCCGTCATCCGCTCCTCGACGTGGTCCCGGTCGAAGGAGCGGAGGTTGCGCCGGTCCACCGTCAGTTCGGGGCGGTGCTCTCCGTGCAGGTTGACCAGGGCGCCGTACGGGGTGGTGCGGTGCATCAGGTTGTCGGCACTGGCGTACACCCCGTCCGCCAGGACCCAGCCCCGGCTGTCCACCCACCAGAGGTCGGGGTCGTCCGAGGGAAAGCAGACGCCGCCTCCCCGCAGGCTGACCCAGCTGCTGGTCAGTTGCAGTTCCATGCCGATCGGCGACGGTTCTCCCGGTAGCCACTCGTGCTGCCGCGACCCGTGCTCGGCCGTCGTACGGTACGGCGCCACCCACAGCACCTTCTGCAGCGCGGTCACACACGACACGGGGGCGCCGTGCTGGGGCAGGAGCAGCCGCACCGTGGTGCCCGAGGCGTCCGCGGGGCCCAGGTCCTCCACCCGGAACAGGTTGCCGGGTCCGGCAATCGACACTTGGAGGAGGCGGCCGGGGCGGCCGTCCCGGCCCATCCGGCACGTGCGTACGACGATCTCGTCGGCCAGCATGAAGTAGCTCAGGACCCCGATGCCGAAGCGCGAGTTGGGGTGCAGTTCGATCTTCGGGTCGGGCAGTTCCGCCCAGGCCGCCTGCTCCTCGATGTACTCGGGCAGGTCGACGAAGCGGGCGCCGCCCTGGGAGAAGACGTTGCTCAGTTCGTCGATGCCCATGCCGATGCCGTTGTCTCGACACTCCAGGTAGGGCCGGCCGTTCTCGCCAACCCCCTGGACGAACGCGATCCGCCCCTCCCAGCGGACGGACGTCCGGCCGGTGCGGTGCAGGTACTGCGTACGGCAGTCCGCGTAGCGCACCGCGTCCAGCGCGTTCTGGTACAGCTCCCGGACCGCCAACTCGCGCTCGCCATAGAGCTCTTCGCCCATCAGCAGCTCTTGGACCCGGTCCTCGGCGAGCTGGAAACGGATGCCGTTGGACAACTGGTCCGGTGTGTTGCCACCTAGCCGGACCCGTGAGCCGTCCGCGTACGGTGGCAGCGTCGACAGAGGGGCGAGCGTCGGGTTGTGCGCCTTGTTGATGTCGCGGAGCAGGCTGTCCACCCGCGACGCGTGCTCGCGCAGGGCGATCTGCACCGCAGGGTGACCGCACACCGCGTTCAGGGAGCGGCCCGTGCCCGACGTGCGCCAGTCCGAGGTCCGGACCGTGGCGCGGAGTTCCTCCAGGTTCACGCTGTCCGAGATGCCCAGGTGCTCCACGACGATCTCGGGGAGGTCGACGGGGTCCACCGCCATCGCGTACGCCGCCTTCGTGAGCGCGGCGACCAGCGGCTCGCGTACCTCGTGCTCGTCGGGCGCGCTCGCGGCGACCGTGTCGCGGTCGTGCAGGCCGTCACCGCGCGCGGTGGCGAAGGGGGCCGCGCGGTGCTCCTGGAGGAAGCGCATCAGGCGTTTTTCCGAGAGGGACTCCGTCACCCAGCGAGGGTGGTCGGAGCCGTTCGCGGGAGCGCCGACGAGGAGTTTCAGGGACTCCGCCGCGTACACCTCCGGCTGCTGGATCAGCCAGCGGTGGTAGAGCCACCAGCGGATCCGCTCCACCGAGCCGTCCGTCACCTTGGCCTGCTCCAGAGCGCGCAGCCTGCGCTTGATCCGCGGGAAACCCTGGGCGAACTTGCGGAAGCGGTCCTGGTCCGGGACCGGCCCCTTCGCGTCGTTGGCCAGCACGTCGCGGCGCCGCTCCGCCTCCTGCGTCCAGAAGGTCTGCTCGACCAGCGGGAGGAGGACGGCGAGCGCGGCCTCGGAAGGAGAGAGCTCGACGCCGTCGGCGAGCCGGTGCGTCAGGAAGCCGAGCCGGTCGTGCGTGCGCAGGGCCAGTTCCGCGTCGTGCCACGGGTCGGCGTGCAGGGCGGCCGCCGCCTTCTCGTACCCGGCGGCGAGACCCGTCGCGAGTGTTCCGCAGAGCTCGTGCAGGGTGTCCCGCGTCGGTCCCGGGCGCGTGCGCTGCCACACGGGGTGCTGGGCGACCGACCGGATCCACGGGTGGGCCTCGCTGTGCCGGTCGGGGCCGGGCAGGAGCGGGAAGTCCTGTTCGCCGGGCGGTAGTTCGGAGACCACCCTGATCTGTTGCGGGGCGCGGTCCGGCCGCTTGTAGGCACGGTGCAGGGCGGTGACGCGGATCTGGGTCTCCTGGAAGAACTCCTGGAGACGCATCGCGTGAGGGATCTTCTCGATCACGTCGCCGACGGCCCGCGTGAAGAGACTGAACGACTCGCCGGGCGCGATGCCGGTGTCGGAGCCGGGGGCCGCGCTCTCCGACTCCTTCACGAACAGCGCCTGCTGCGACGCCGAGCACCCGTACACGTACGCCACCTTGCGGCGCAGTGTGGCGGCGATCGTCCGGCGGGTCCAGCTCCGCAAGCCGGGCGGGCTCGCCTTCGCATCCCGTTGGACACCCTCACGGCAGGCGTCGATGAGGAAGACGACGTGACTCGCGGGTGAATCCTCCAGCTCCCTGCGCCAGTCGATCTCGATGCACGCGTCGGAGAACGGTTCGACGTCGTAGGTCGCGTCCTCGGGAACCAGGAAGTCCTGGCCCTCGAAGTGGTAGCCGTGTCCGCTGAGCAGGATCCACAGCGTGTCGTCCGGCCGTGCGTCCCGCAGGAAACCGCGGACCTGGGCGTGTACGGCGCTGGGAATGATGCCGCGCTTGTTCTCGACGATCTCCGCCGACCGAAACCCGCGGTCGGTCAGGACGTCACGCAGCCGCGCCAGATCGTCCTGGATGAACGGCAGGCTGTCGATGTGCGGCTCGTCGTAGTCGCTCGCGCCGATCAGGAGGGCCTTGTGCTGTGACACGGTCGCGCGCTCAGGCCGTCGGGCGCTTGAACGTCAGGGTCAGGCCCCTGGTCCCCTGTACCTGTCCGGTGCCGATGAGCTGGATGGAGCCGCTCGCGGTCACCTGGAACGAGAGCTGCGCCTCCGCGAAGGCGAGCGTGTTGTCCCGGTCCGCGACCTCCTTGAAGACCTGCTGCAGTGCGTCGACCGTCTCGGCGAGGTTCTTGCGGAGCGGGCCGAGCGGTACGGAGCGCAGTACCGAGTCGCCGTCCCGGCTGAAGAGACCCTTGGAGTCGGCGCCCGGGCCGCCGAGGTCCGTGTCCTCGTCGGTCGCGTCGACCCAGAAGGCCAGCGACTGGCCCTCGAACCAATCCGTCGCGTCGTCGTTCGCTCTCGTCATGCCGCCCCACCCCTGATTCGAGAGCCCCGGGGTCGCCGTGATCCCCGGGGCCCCGTCAACTTTAGTTCCAGGAAGGGTTTTTGGTGTCATCCTCGGAGCGGTTGGAGGGGGAGACGAAGGCCGTGGTGACGACGCGACTCGGGGTCCTCCGGTGCAGGCGCAGGGACAGCGCCACCGCGACGATCGCCGTCGCCGTCATCGCCGCGCCGGCCCACGCCGTGGCCCGGTAGCCGAAGTCGAGGTCGATTACCGTGCCGCCGAGCCAGGGGCCGCCCGTGTTGCCGAGGTTGAACGCCGCCGTCGTGGTCGCGCCCGCGAGGGTCGGGGCGGCGCCCGCGACGTTGAACATACGGGCGTTGAGCGCGGGCGCCGTGTAGAACGCGGAGACGCCGAGCAGGAAGCTCAGCGTGATCGCCGCCGCCGGGGTGGCCGCGAACAGGGCCAGGGCGATCAGGAAGACGGTGGACGCGGCGATGCCGCTCAGCAGGACGCCGAAGAGGTGGGCGTCCGCGACGCGCCCGCCGATCGTCGTGCCGACGAGGGCGCCGAGACCGAAGAGGCCGAGGATCGTCGGGACCCAGCCCTCGGAGAGGCCGGCCACGTCCGTGAGGAGCGGGGAGAGGTACGAGAACGCGCAGAAGACGCCGCCCGCGGCGAGGGCGGTGACGGCGACGGAGAGCCAGACCTGACGGTCCGCGTAGATCGAGACTTCCCTCTTCAGCCGGGGCTTCTCGGCGGGGAGCGGGATGCGGGGGATGAGGGCGAGCACGCCGACGAGCGCGACGGCGGAGGCGGCACCGACCGCCCAGAACGCGGAGCGCCAGCCGAGGTTCTCGCCGAGGAAGGCGCCCGCGGGGACGCCGAGCACGTTGGCGATGGAGAGACCGCCGATCATGACCGCCATGGCGCGGGCGCGTTGGTGGAACTCGACCATCGCGATGGCGACGGCGGCGCCGACGGCCCAGAAGCCGGCACAGGCGAGTGCGCTGACCACGCGGGAGGCGAACAGGATCTCGTAGGTGGGCGCGAGGGCACCGGCGACCTGGCCGAGGCCGAAGACGGTGATGAGGGCGACGAGGGTGGTGCGGCGGGGGAGCCGGAGGGTCGCCACGGCGAGGAGGGGGGCGCCGATGACCATGCCGATGGCGAAGGCGGAGATGAGGAGGCCGGCGCGGGGGATGGAGACGTTCATGTCGTCGGCGATGGGAGGGAGGAGTCCGGAGAGCATGAACTCGCTGGTGCCGAGGGCGAAGACGGCGAGGCCGAGCATGTAGACGGCTATGGGCATGCGGGCGGCCGCGCCGGACTCGGGGGTGGGGGCGGAATTCGGCATAACAGTGGTGAACGCCGGGGTGGCACCTGTCATTCCGTGGGGCGGGGCCGTGGTGCCCGAGCTGTCGGCCCGTCTCGGGTTCCGGGGGCCCTACGCGGACCCTGCGTCGCGGGACAGACGGGTGGGCGGGCGGCGAACATCCGCCGCCAAGCGGCGGGCCTGTTCGGCCCCGCAGAGGGAGCGAGGGAGGAACCCCCATCCCCCGACCCCGCCCCCGCCCCCGCCCCCGGCGAGAATCCGCACCGGGGCGAAGGAAGACGTTCAGGCCCGGCGCAGGCCGTATGCGAAGTTCGTGTCGCGGTCCGGCAGCCGCTCGTATCCCGCCCGCGCCGCCACGGCCTGGGACGGGACGTTGTCCGGCTCGACCACCGCCAGGAGCGACGTCACCTCCGGGTGCGTGAGGGCCCACTGCGAGAGCGAGCGCAGCGCCCCCGAGGCATACCCCCGCCCCCGCGCCCCCTCCACCAGGTCGTAGCCGACCTCCACGCAGCCGTTGTCGTCCGGCGGCCCGTGGAAGCCCATGCCGCCCACGGCCAGCTCGTCGTCGGTGCGGACCAGGACGTACATGCCCCACTCGGGACGGTGCACCCCGGCCGCGTACGCCTTCGTCACCATCTCCGCCGCCCGGCGCGACCCGTCGAAGGGGCCGTCGCCCAGCCACTCGAAGCCGCCCGTGCCACCCGCGGCGAGGTCCGCCGCCGCGGCGGGCGTCACCTCGCGCAGGGCGACGGGGCCGGCCGGCAGGGAGTCCGCGTTGCGCCAGCGCCAGTGCGGGAGCCGGGCGCGGCCCGGCAGCGTGCCGCGGCCGGTGGCCCACAGGAGCGTGGTCCACGGGGTGCCGCCCGCGGGGGCGGGCGGGACGTGCGGGAAGAGGTGGGTGAGGACGGCCTCGCAGAGGGCGGCGGGCGGCTCCGCGGCGACGTCCAGCGCGGCGGCGATGTCGTGGGTGTGGAGCAGCGCCTCCGCCACACCCATGGCCGCGAAGCCCGCCGCGTCCGCGCTGCCCGCGGGGTACGGGTGGAAGGCGCGCACCCCGCGCGGTGTCGTACGGACGACCGCCGCCAGGATGCCGCCCGTCGCCTCGATCGCGCGGATCGCGCCCTCGGGAGCCGTGCCCTTGTCGAGCACGGCCTCGAAGGGGACGTACGCGTCGGTGGGGCGGCCGGTCAGCTGGCCCGCGTACGCGACGAAGTCACCGGCGATGTGTTCGGCCGTGTACAGACAGCTCCAGTCGAGCCCGCCCGCCTTGACGTTCCAGTCGCGGTCCAGCGCCGCGCGCAGCACCTTCGCCGTGTGCGCCACGGTCTCGTCGATCCTGTCCCCACCCATGAGAAGCATGCGGTGAGGGTACGGGAGCGGGGCCCGTGCGGTCCGCCCCTTTTACGGGGCCAGCAGGGCCAGCTCGGTCGCCAGGTTCTCGCGGGCCGGCGCCTCCCAGTTGGCCGCGCCGTACGGGGTGCGGAACAGCCGCGGCAGCGAGATCAACTGGCGCAGCACCTCCGCCCTGCCCTGGCGGAACGCCTCGTCCGGCACGAAGCCGTACTCCTCGCGGACGGCCGCCGCGTAGGCCGCGTACGCGTCCGGGGCCGCCGCCAGGATCGCCAGGTCGGCGTCGCACAGCGCCTCGCCGTTGCGGTCGCCCTCGGCGGGGTCGTGCGTGACGGTGAGGCGGACCAGCCGGGCGACCTCGGCGACCTGTAGCTGCGTCAGGCCCGCTTCGGTGAGGGCCCGTTCGGCTAGGCGGGCGGACCGCTCCTCGTTCTCGGAGCGGTCCGGCGCGTACACCGCGTCGTGGAACCAGGCCGCCAGCCGCACCAGTTCGACGTCGTCGGCGTGCTCGGCCAGGACGTCGAGGTGGTCGAGGACCGCCGCCAGGTGGGCGGTGGTGTGGTACTTGCGCTGCGGTTCGGACCAGCGGGCCAGGAGCCGGTCCGCGTAGGGCGCGGGGTCGGGGGCGCCTTCGCTCGACCGCGACAGGGTCGCGTGCCAGCGGGTGCGGAGCGCGGCGTGCAGCGGCTCGTCGTGCGGCTCATCGCGTGGCTTGTCGTGCGGCTCGTTGTCGTGGTCGGCCATGTGGCGACTTTAACGCGGCCGGTGCGGGGCGGGATCGCCCGTGTCGGGCGGGGCGGGGTCGCGCGTGGGGCGGGGCGGGATCCGGTGGGCGGGCCATTGCACCGCGCCGTCGCGCCCTGTTGGCTTCGCCCATGACTCTTGCCGACGAGACGTACGAACCCGAACGCGCCGGGCGCCTTCTCCACGCCGAGCGCGACGCCCTGGTCCCGCTGCTGCGGGCCGCGCCCGACGAGGCGTACGCGATCCGTACCTGCTGTCCCGGCTGGACCGTGCGGCATGTGCTCGCGCACTGCGGCTCCGCGCTCATGCGGGTGGTGGAGAGCCGCTTCGAGGAGGGGGTGTTCAGCCCGGAGGCCAACGACCGTGACATCGCCGAGCGCGCCGACTGGTCCAACTCCCGTGTGGTGGACGAGTTGGAGCGCGGCATGACGGAGGCGGGGCCCGCGCTCGCCGCCGCCCGGGGGCGTCTGGACGGCGTCGCGCTGGGGGAGTGGGTGCACGCGGGTGACGTACGGGAGGCGTGGGGGAAGCCGGGTGCGTACGCCGGGGACGGGCTGGTGGACGCGCTGGAGCTGCTCGTCCGGTTCAGCAGGTCGGACTTCGCGGCCGCCGCGCCGCCGCTGCACGCGGACCTCGACGGCCGCGACGAGCCCCTGGTCCTCGGCACCCCCGACGGCACGCGCCCGCCGGCCCGCTACATCGGCGACGCCCCGACCCTGATCCGCCTCTGCACGGGACGTCCCCTGACCGGCACGCGATACGAACTGGCGGGCGCCACGGAGCAGGAACTGGCGCTCTTCGGCTGAGGCGCGCCGGCCCTAGTGCCGGTGGGCGTCGGCCCCGTCGGCCCCGTCGGGCGCCGTGCGCCCGCCTCCGCCCTCGCCCCCGCCCCCGCCCGCGCCCGCGTGGACCGTGAACGCCGCCGTGTGGACCTCGCCCCCGTGCCGGAAGTCCAGGAACAGGCGGTACGCCCCCTTGCTCGGGGCCGTCGCGCCGAAGGTGATGCCGGGGCCCGCCTTCGTCCTTCCGTCGCCCGGCGCGCCCACCGGGTGCACGTGGAGGTGCGCGAGGTCGCCCGCGCGCAGGGCGACCAGGTGGCCGTACGCGCCCAGATAGGGCTGCAGGTCGGTCACCGGCCTGCCGTTCCGCGCCACGTTCAGCGTCAGGTCGCCGCCCGCGCCCGTCTTCAGCTCGCCCTTCAGGGTCACGTCGTATCCGTCGACCCGGGCGGTCGTGGCGGGCGCGGGCAGCTCCTTCGGGCGGTACGTTCCCGACGCCCCGAGGTCCGCGCCCAGCGTCACGCCCTCCTTCGCGTCCCCCTTCGCGCCCTCGGGGCGGAAGTCGGCGAAGACGCGGTAGCCGCCCGCGTCGGGCAGGTCGACCGGTGTCGACCAGGTGCCGTCCGCGGCCCGCTCCGGGTGCAGATGGCGGTAGACGGTCAGGTCGCGTGAGGCGACGACGAGGTGGAGTTCCCTGTCGTGCTCCGTGCGGTACGCGGTGACGTTGCGGCCCGAGGCGTCCTCGACGACGGCGAACCGCAGCCGCTGCTTCTCGCCCGCCCGTACCCGGGGCGTCTTCAGGTCCAGCGTGTAGCCGCGGTCGGAGATCTGCAGGCCGCCGGGCTTCTCCTTTGCGTCCTGGCCCTCCCGCCGGTCGCCGTCGTGTTCGTCGTGTTCCCCGTGCCGTGCCGCCGGGGCCTCGTCGGTGACGGGGTCGATGCCCCTGCCCACGCCGTACGCGGTGCCGAAGGTCGCGGCGACGGCCGTGGCGAACGCGGTGATCTTCAGTGCGGTGTTCATGACGGCTCCTGGTATCCGGTGTCCGATGCGGCCGACAATACCCCTGGGGGGTATGAAGTCAAGCGTTTCGGCGCCCTTGCGCCTGGTACCCCCCAGGGGTATACATGGGCTCGTCAGCGATACCCGCCCTGGGTATCGGCAACCCGCCCGTACAGGAGCAGCCCATGGCCGCGTCCGCTCCCGCCTCCGCACCCGACAGTGCGCCCGCCCCCGCACCCGTCTCCGCGCCCTCCCGCCGGGTCGAGCTCGCCATCGGCGGCATGACCTGCGCCTCCTGCGCGGCCCGTATCGAGAAGAAGCTCAACCGCATGGCCGGCGTCACGGCGACCGTCAACTACGCCACCGAGAAGGCCGAGGTCAGCTACCGCGGCGACGGTGTCTCCGTGCCGGACCTGATCGCCACCGTCGAGGCCACCGGCTACACCGCGCGGGAGCCCACCCCCTACGCCGCCGGGAACGAGCCGGGTGAAGGCGGCCCGGGCGCCGAGGGCGACGGTGAACTGCGGCCCCTGCGGCAGCGGTTGACCACCGCCGTGCTGCTCTCCGTGCCCGTCATCGCGATGGCGATGGTCCCCGCGCTGCAGTTCACCTACTGGCAGTGGCTCTCGCTGGCGCTGGCCGCGCCCGTCGTGACGTACGCCGCCTGGCCCTTCCACCGGGCCGCCGTCACCAACGCCCGGCACGGCGCGGCCACCATGGACACGCTGATCTCGGTCGGTACGTCGGCGGCGTTCCTCTGGTCGCTCTGGGCGCTGTTCTTCGGCACCGCGGGCACGCCCGGCATGACGCACCCCTTCGAGCTGACCATCGCCAGGAGCGACGGCGCGGGCAACATCTACCTGGAGGCCGCGGCCGGCGTCACCGCCTTCGTCCTCGCCGGGCGGTACTTCGAGGCCCGCTCCAAGCGGAAGGCGGGCGCCGCCCTGAAGGCGCTGCTCGAACTCGGCGCCAAGGACGTCACCGTGCTGCGTGACGGTGGGCGTGAAGTGACCGTCCCCGTGGGCGAGTTGGGGGTCGGCGACCGGTTCCTGGTGCGGCCCGGCGAGAAGATCGCCACGGACGGTACGGTCGTCGAGGGCTCGTCGGCCGTGGACGCCGCCATGCTCACCGGGGAGTCCCTGCCCGTCGAGGTCGCCGTCGGCGACGCGGTCACCGGCGCCACCCTCAACGCCGGCGGGCGGCTCGTCGTCCAGGCCACCCGGGTCGGCGCCGACACCCAACTCGCCCGGATGGCGCGGCTCGTGGAGGACGCGCAGAACGGCAAGGCCGCCGCCCAGCGCCTGGCCGACCGGATCTCCGCCGTGTTCGTGCCCGTCGTCATCGGGCTCGCGCTCGCCACCCTCGGCTTCTGGCTCGGCAACGGCGCGGGGCTCACCGCCGCCTTCACCGCCGCGGTCGCCGTACTGATCATCGCCTGCCCGTGCGCCCTCGGGCTCGCCACCCCGACCGCCCTCCTGGTCGGCACCGGCCGCGGCGCCCAGCTCGGCATCCTGATCAAGGGCCCGGAGGTCCTGGAGGCCACCCGCCGGGCCGACACCGTCGTCCTGGACAAGACCGGCACCGTCACCACCGGCAGGATGACCCTGCTCGCCACGCACACCGCCCCCGGCACCCCGGTCACCGACGTCCTGCGGCTCGCCGGGGCCCTGGAGCACTCCTCGGAGCACCCCGTCGCCCGGGCCGTCGCCGCCGCGGCGGCCGCCGAGGTGGGCACGCTGCCCGTGCCCGAGGACTTCGCGAACGTCGCGGGCCTCGGCGTGCAGGGCGTCGTCGAGGGACACGCGGTCCTGGTCGGCCGCGCCCAGCTCCTCGCCGGCTGGGAGATCCAACTGCCGGAGCCGCTGGCGCGCGCCCGGGCCGGGGCGGAGGCCGCCGGGCGTACCGCCGTCGCGGTCGCCTGGGACGGCGAGGCGCGGGCGGTCCTGGAGATCGCCGACGCGGTCAAGGACACCAGCGCCGAGGCCGTCGCGCGGCTGCGCGCGCTGGGCCTGACCCCGATCCTGCTGACCGGCGACAACAAGGCCGTCGCCGCGTCGGTCGCCGCGGAGCTCGGCATCGCGCCCGGTGACGTGATCGCCGAGGTCCTGCCGCAGGACAAGGTCGACGTGGTGAAGCGGCTGCAGGCCGAGGGGCGCGGCGTGGCCATGGTCGGCGACGGCGTGAACGACGCGGCGGCGCTGGCCCAGGCCGACCTGGGCCTGGCGATGGGCACCGGCACGGACGCGGCGATCGAGGCGGGCGACCTGACGCTGGTACGGGGCGACCTGCGCGCCGCGGCCGACGCGATCCGGCTCTCGCGCCGCACCCTCGGCACGATCAGGTCCAACCTCTTCTGGGCCTTCGCCTACAACGTGGGCGCGCTGCCGCTGGCCGCCGCCGGACTGCTCAACCCGATGATCGCGGGGGCGGCCATGGCCTTCTCCTCGGTCTTCGTGGTCGGCAACAGCCTGCGTCTGCGGCGGTTCGAGCCGCTGGCGTAGACCGCCGGCGGCGGGCCGGCCCCCGGTCCCCCCTCCGCGATCACCTCTCCACCCCGGCGCGAGCGGCTCGGCTCGCGCCGGGATGTTCTGCGCGTAGGCTGGTAATTGGACTAGACCTATGCCAGGTTTCCGGGGGTGAATCCGGGAGCCGGGCCGCCACGGTCAGCCACCCGAGTCCGAGCCGCAGCGACCCCAGAAGGAAGAGACATCCATGAGCAAGCGTGCAGTCCTGGAGGTGATCGCCCTCGACGCCGAGGACGCCGTCGCCGCCCAGGCCGGCGGAGCGGACCGCCTCGAGCTGGTGACCGACATGGCCGCGGACGGCCTCACCCCGTCCCGCGAGACCTTCGCCGCCATCCGCTCCTCCGTCGACATCTCGCTGCGCGTCATGCTCAGGCTGGCCGACGGGTTCGCCGCGGGCGACGTCGACGCACTGGTCACCCGCGCCCACGAGCTGCGGGGCGAGGGCGCCGACGAGTTCGTGCTCGGCTTCCTCGACGAGGCGGGCGGCCCCGACCTGTCCGCCGTGGAGAGCCTGGTCGGCGCGCTCGACGGCTGCCGCTGGACGTTCCACCGCGCCATCGACCGCGCCGCCGACCGCGACGCGCTGCGCAAGCAGCTCGCGGACCTGCCCGGCCTGGACACCTACCTCACCGCCGGCTCCGCGGCCGGCGTCGACGACGGCCTGCCGACGCTGCTCGCCGAGGCGGCCCGGCGCGGCGAGCCCGGATACGAGCCGCAGCTCCTGATCGGCGGCGGCCTGCGCCTCGACCACCTGCCCCGGCTCAGGGCGGCGGGCGTCGACGCGTTCCACATCGGCGGGGCCGCACGCCCCGACGGCTGGTCCGCCCCGGTCTCCCCGGCGGCGGTCGCCCAGTGGCGGGCCGCGCTCGACGGACAAGAGGTTCTCGACGGATAAGAGGTGGGGGCGGGGCGGCGGGCGTGGGCCGGATCCGGCGGCGCCCGGTGCCTCCGTGTGCCGCCGGGTTGATCGCCCTCTTGAGGGACGCGATAGAACTGGGTCGACACGGAGGGGATTTCATGCCGACACCAGCACACCAGCCGCGCCCCGCGGAGCGCATCCTCGCGGCCGGGACACAGCCCGTCGCCGCGATGCTGCTCACCGGGACCGTCGCGCTCTACATAGCGCTCGTCGCGTTCGGGAACATCACCGACTTCGGCACCAACCAGCAGTTCGTACGCCATGTCCTGTCGATGGACACCACCTTCAAGGGCAACGGCCTGAGATGGCGCGCGGTGGATTCCACCGCCCTCCAGGACACCGCCTACGTCGCGATCATCGCCTGGGAGACCCTCGCCGCCCTGACGCTCCTCGCGGCGACGGTCCTGTGGGCCCGGGCGCTGCGCCGCCCCGCGGGGACCCCGCGCACAGTCGGTCTGCGCCGGGCCCAACGGGCCGGGTCCATCGGCCTGTTGATGATCCTCGTGCTCTTCGGGGTCGGGTTCATCGGCATCGGCGGCGAGTGGTTCGCCATGTGGCAGTCGCAGGCCTGGAACGGCCTGGACGCGGCCACGCGCGTCGTGACCCTCGCGGGCATCGTGCTCGTCGTCACGCACCTGCCGTCCGCCGGGGCGCCGGCCCCGGCGGAGGCCCATGACCTGGAGAAGACCGGGAGTTGAGCCGGGCGCCCGAGCTCAGCCGAGCTGGGCCGGAAGGCCGGCGCGGTGCACGACGACCAGTCCCGACACGGCGCGGGTCAGCGCGACGTAGAGCCGTCGCAGCCCCGTCCGCTCGTCGGGCTCGCCGTCGACCACGGCGGCCGGCTCGTCCAGGACCACGTAGTCGTACTCCAGGCCCTTCGCGAGCGACGCGGGCACCAGCGTCAGCCGGGTGTCCGGCGTCGTCTCCTCGCCGGGGGAGAGATACGTGAGACCCGCCGCCGTCAACGCCCCCGCGAGCGCGGGGATACGGGCGTCCGCGGCGATCAGCCCGATGGACCCCTCCTGCCGCAGCGACTCGACGCAGGCGGCGAGGCAGGCCGCGTCGAGGGCGTCGGAGTCCGACGCCTGCCCGCCCCCGTCCGCCACCCGCCGTACGGCGAGCGAACCCGGCGACTCCCGCACCGACTCGACCGCCGTCAGGCCGGGCGCGATGTCCGGGAGCAGCCGGGACGCGTACGCGATGACCTCGCGCGGCACGCGGAAACCGGCCGTCAGCTCCTCCACGACCGCGTCGCCCTTGCCGAGGTGCGCCAGCGCCTCGTCCCAACTCGGCGTCGCCCAGGGCGTGGTGCCCTGCGCGAGGTCGCCGAGGACCGTCGCCGAACCGGTCGTGCAGCGCCGCCCCACCGCGCGGTACTGCATCGGTGACAGGTCCTGCGCCTCGTCGAGCACGACATGGCCGAGGGAGTGGGTGCGGGTGACGAGGTCGGTGGCCTCGTCGATGAGGACGGCGTCCGCGGCGGACCACGTGGCGGACTTGACGCTCCGGGCGGGCTTGGCCCACAGCACGGCCTTCTGCTCGTCCTCGGTGAGGATCCCCGCGGCGTGCTCGGCGAGGAAACCGGCATCGGACAGCAGCCGCAGCACGAGCTTCGCGGGATCGACGGGCGGCCAGAGCGCCTTCACCGCCGCCTTCACGGCGGTGTTCCGCGCCACGGCGTCCTGCACCCGGTCGTCCGGCGCCTCGCCCGCCTGCTCCATGCGGACGAGGACGGCGTGCGCGATGCGCTGCGGCAGGGCGTCGCGGGCGGCGCCGTAGCGGATGTCGCGGGCGAGCAACTCCGCGACGATCTCCTCCAGTTCGTACGCGGGCACCCGCCACCGGCGCGAGCCGCGCACCACCACGACGGGTTCGGTGGGCGGGGTGACGTGCGAGCGCACGGCGTTGCGCAGCACCGCGGCCATCCGCGCGTCGCCCTTGACGACGGCGGCGACGGCGTCGTCCGTGCCACGCACCTCCACATGGGCGACCAGATCGTCGACGGTGGCCTGCTTGACCTCCAACTCGCCGAGCGCGGGCAGGACCTGCTCGATGTAGTGCAGGAAGGAGGCGTTCGGGCCGATGACGAGGGTGCCGGTGCGGGCGAGCCGGTCCCGGTGGGCGTAGAGCAGATAGGCGACCCGGTGCAGGCCGACGGCGGTCTTGCCGGTGCCGGGCCCGCCCTGCACGCACACGCTGCCGCCGAGCCCGCTGCGGACGATCTCGTCCTGCTCGGGCTGGATGGTCGCGACGATGTCCCGCATCGGACCCACGCGCGGCCGCTCGATCTCCTGCTGGAGCAGCTTGCTGGTGCGCTCGTCCTCGGTGGCGTCGCTGAGGTGCTCGTCCTCGTACGCGGTGAGGTCGCCGCCCGTGTAGCCGAACCGGCGGCGCAGCGCGATGTCCATCGGGTCCTTCTTGGAGGCCCGGTAGAACGGCTGCGAGACCGGCGCGCGCCAGTCGACGACCATCGGGTCGCCGCCGGCGTCGTGCACGTGCCGCCGCCCGATGTAGAACTGCTCCCCCTCGGCGCCCTCGGCCTGCTCGGCGCCGGGTGCGTGCAGGTAGTCGAGCCGGCCGAAGAACAGCGGTGTGTGGGCGAGATCGGCGAGCGACTTGATCCGCTCGTCGAGCTGCCGCTCCAGAACGGCGGCGTTCACCCAGTTCGCGGTGACGTCGCGGATGTCGAGGGCCTCGGCGTCCTCACGCATGGCGCGCAGCGCGGAACGGGACGCGGCGAGGTGGCCTCGTTCGCGGGCGAGCGGATCGGCGGGGTCGGTTTCGGCGTGCGCGTGCACGGGGTGCCTCCGGCGGTTCAGCGGTGTCGTGTGCGGGCCTCGGCTCGGGTGGTGCTCAGGTCGAGGTGCCACCCGGTTTCCGTCCGGACGGCGCCGCTCCGCGGGGGAGGCGGGGAAGGGGGCATCCTAGAGCGCGTCCCACAATCCTGACGAATGCTTTTCCCAAGCCGACCCTCACCAGAGGGGGACGCCCCGTCAGGGGCGCGAGGAACGGCGCGCCCAACCACAACACCGCCGCACGAACCCACGAGCCCCGCCCTCTCCAGGGGTGCGGGGAACTGCGCGCCCAGCCACAACGGCGCCGCACGAACCAACGACCCCCCAGGGGCGCGGGGAACTGCGCAAAAAAACCACGACGACCCGCACACCCCCACGGCCAAGGGGACCCCCGGTCAAGCTCACCCCTCGGCGAGCTCCGCGACCCCCGTGACGCGATGCAAGGGATACGTTCGGACCTCGTCCGCCGTGTGGTCGTACGCCGTGACGAAGCCCCCCTCCACGCGGACCGGCGCGATCACGCGCTGACTCGCGGAGCCCTCCGCGTTCACGTAACCGATCCACACCGCCTCCCCGGTCAGCACCGCGGCCTGCATGGTCGCAAGGGTCTCCGCCGCGGTGGTGCGCGGCAGCCTGCCGTCCGCCGCGGCCGGCACCTCCTTGCGGGGCGCCGTCGACGCCAGGTCACCCGCACGGATCGCCCGTACCGCCGCGTCGATGAGCGTGGCGCCGGGCAGCGGCGGCCCGTCGGGCACCGGTTCGGGCGCCGACCGGGGCGGCGTGCGGTGCGCGTGGGCGCGGGTGATCAGGACGTCGCCCTCCGCGCTCTCCGCGGCGGGCGCGAACCCCATGGCGCGCAGCCCGTCCAGGAGCGCGCCGGGGTCCGCCTGGGCGGCGAGCACGGTGGGCGCGAGCCGACGCAGCCGCAGGCTCTGGGCGCGCTTGTCGGCCATGATCTCGTTGAGCAGGGCCTCGTCGTCGCAGCGCACGTACGCGGAGGCCGCGCCGATCCGCAGGTGGCCGTGTTTCCGCGCCACGTCGTCGATCAGATACGCGAGGGGCTGCGGAACCGGCGTACGCGAGTGGGCGGCCAGGAAGGCGTGCAGGTCGGACGCGGACTGACCGGCGTCGAGCGCGCGGCGTACGGAGCCGGGCGTGAAGCGGTAGACGGTGGCGCCGCCCTTCGACTCGACGTCGGCGAGCACGGCGAGGGCGTCGGCGAGCGGCCGCCGGAGCGGGCCGGGGGCGACGGCGGTGAGGTCGGCCTGCAGCAGGACGTGGTCGAGGGGCTCGGGCAGGAGCGGCGCGAGGAGCCGGGCGGCGCGGGCGGCGGCGACACCGCGCTCGGCGAGGTCCTCGCCGCCACCGGCCACGGCGCCGGCCCCCGAGGCGGCGCCGGCCTCCGCAGCGCCGCTGGGCAGCAACGCCCGCCCGTGCGCGGAGAGCGCGCCACGCCCCGTGACACCCAGCAACTCCGCCTCGTCCAGGGTCCATTGAGCGATACGGGAGCGCAGGTCGCGCGGGGTGGGTGAGTCGGAGGGGTTGGCGGCTCCGCCCAGGGCGGAGCCGTGGGAAGAAACCGCCGCACCGGAGCCGCCCGGGGCGGCGGCCCCCTGGGCGCGCCCGGCGGCCGGCCGCTCCCAGCCGAGGCGGGCCAGCAGCGACTCCGGCAGGGGCGCCGTGCCCTCGGGCAGCGTGGCGAGCAGCGCCAGGACCCGCCGGCGGACCTCGGGGGCCGCCGAACGGTCCAGGTGCGGGCCGAGCGCGGAGAGCGTGCGGTCCTTGCCGTCACGGCCGCCGACCAGCCCCGCCGTACGGGTGGCCGCGAGCCAGGCGGTGGCGAGCGCCGCCCAGCGCTCGCCCGCGGGCAACTCCAGCCACTCGTCGTACGCGGGCGTCGCGGCGTACCGCTCGTCGGCCTCGCCGTCGGAGGCCAGCAGGCCCGCCGCGTAGGCCAGTTCGACCCAGAACGCGGCGAGCGACTCGGACGTGTCGAGCGCCACGGCGGTCCGCTTCAGGTCGCGCACGCTCAGGCCGCCGGCACGCAGGACGGTGGGGCCGCCCTCGTCCCAGTCCTTCAGGAGCTCCTCGACGGTGGCGAGCGCGGTGTACGCCTGGCCCGCGGCGGTCGCGTCCACAACCTGTGGACGGTGTTCGCGCGCGCCCGCCACGGGCGGCGGCGTCGGCTCGGGCGCACGGTGGGCGCGGCCCGCGCGCAGGTGCAGGGCGGCCTCGCGGGGCAGGACGACGGTGCCGGGCGCGGTCGGCAGCAGCAGCCCCCGGTCGATGAGCCAGCGCAGATGGCGGGCCGGATCGGCGGTGACCTGCCCGTACGGCGGCCCCCACACCAGCCGGGACAGCACCTCCACGGACTCCGCGGGCGCCTCGTCGAGCAGCGCCGACATCCGGGTGCGGTCGGTGAACAGCGCGGTCAGCGCCTGTACGGCGGAGACCGGGTCGTGGGTGGTGGGCAGCCCCGCCGCGGCGACGATGTCCTGCACCCGGGTCGGCGACATCCCGGCCGTGGCCTCGGCGACGGTGGGCCCGAGGCCGGTCGGGGAGGGGTGCTGCGGGGTCGGGGCGAGCAGCTCGCGGGCGGTCCGCACGAGCCGCAGCCGGTCGTCCGGGCCCCACACCAGGGCCTGCTCGTGCAGGGTGGCCAGCGCGCGGGGCAGCGCGGCCTCGACGTCGGCGTCCCCGTCGTCGCCGCCGAGCAGGCGCAGCACCTCCTCGTACGAGGTGGGGTCGGATGCCACGGCCAGCACCTCGGCGACCTGCTGCGCGAACCGGTCGAGCCGCTCCAGGGCGCGTACGACGGAGGCGCGGGTCCCCGCGCGGGTGGCGAGCTGGGTCAGATCCGTGGGCACGGGGCTGAGCAGGTCGGGCCGCGCCCGCAGCAGCCCGGCGAGCGCGCCGTCCGCCCGCGACCGCAACGCCTCGGCGAGGGACCGCGGCGCGTCGGCCCCGCGCGACGCCGCGGAGTCACGGGCGCTCGCGCCGGCGCGGTCGGTGGGCTGCGGCTGGGTGCTCATCCGGTTCACGGTAGCGGGTCGGGGGGAGAGGACGGGGTTGGCGAGCACGGGTGGCGGCACCGTACGGGAGACCGCCTACCTCGAGGGCAAGGCGGAGGGGGAAGCCAAGGGTGGGGCCAAGGGCGGGGCCACGGCCATTCTCCGGGTCATCGGGGGGGGCGGGGGATCGACGTGTCGGAGGAGACCCCGCGAGCGGATCGGTACCTGCGCCGATCTGGCCGTCCTGAACCGCCGGCTGGAGCGTGCCGTGCACGCCGGGGCCGTCGTCGAGCTCTTCGTGGAGGACGGCACCGGGCCCCGCGGGGCCCGAACATCCTGAGGGGGCCGCTCGCGCGGCTGTAGCGGACGTCACCGTCGCGGAGCCCGCGCATGCGGCACACTGGACGTTTGGCCTTAACGAAAGGGCGCTCGCGTGAACGGTCCCCTCATCGTCCAGTCGGACAAGACCCTCCTGCTCGAGGTCGACCACGAGCGGGCCGACGCCTGCCGCCGTGCCATCGCGCCCTTCGCCGAGCTGGAACGGGCCCCCGAGCACATCCACACCTACCGCGTCACCCCCCTCGGCCTGTGGAACGCGCGGGCCGCCGGCCACGACGCCGAGCAGGTCGTGGACGCCCTCGTGGAGTTCTCCCGCTACCCCGTCCCGCACGCCCTCCTCGTGGACGTCGCCGAGACCATGGCGCGGTACGGGCGGCTCACCCTTTCCAAGCACCCCACCCACGGCCTCGTCCTCACCACCACCGACCGGCCGGTCCTCGAGGAGATCCTGCGGTCGAAGAAGGTGCAGCCGCTCGTCGGCGCGCGCATCGACGCGGACACCGTCGCCGTGCACCCCTCCGAGCGCGGCCAGGTCAAGCAGACCCTGCTGAAGCTGGGCTGGCCCGCCGAGGACCTCGCCGGGTACGTGGACGGCGAGGCGCACAAGATCGACCTGGACGAGAGCGGCTGGTCGCTGCGGCCCTACCAGCAGCAGGCCGTCGAGGGGTTCTGGCACGGCGGGAGCGGTGTCGTCGTCCTGCCCTGCGGAGCCGGCAAGACCCTCGTCGGCGCGGGCGCCATGGCGCAGGCCAAGGCCACCACGCTCATCCTCGTCACCAACACCGTCTCCGCCCGCCAGTGGAAGCACGAGCTGGTCAAGCGCACCTCCCTCACGGAGGACGAGATCGGCGAGTACAGCGGGACCCGCAAGGAGATCCGGCCCGTCACCATCGCCACGTACCAGGTGCTCACGACGAAGCGGAAGGGTATCTACCCGCACCTCGAACTCTTCGACTCCCGCGACTGGGGCCTCGTCATCTACGACGAGGTGCACCTGCTGCCCGCGCCCGTCTTCAAGTTCACCGCCGACCTCCAGGCCCGCCGCCGCCTCGGCCTCACCGCCACCCTCGTACGGGAGGACGGGCGCGAGTCCGACGTCTTCTCGCTCATCGGGCCCAAGCGGTTCGACGCCCCGTGGAAGGAGATCGAGGCGCAGGGTTACATCGCGCCCGCCGACTGCGTCGAGGTCCGCGTCAACCTCACCGACGGCGAGCGGCTCGCTTACGCCACCGCCGAGGCCGAGGAGAAGTACCGCTTCTGCGCCACCACCGCCACCAAGCGGAAGGTCACGGAGGCGCTGGTCAAGAAGCACGCGGGCGAGCAGACCCTCGTCATCGGCCAGTACATCGACCAGCTCGACGAGCTCGGCGAGCACCTGGGTGCGCCCGTCATCAAGGGCGAGACCACGAACGCGCAGCGCGAGAAGCTCTTCGACGCCTTCCGGGAAGGCGAGCTCTCCGTCCTCGTCGTCTCCAAGGTCGCCAACTTCTCCATCGACCTGCCGGAGGCGACCGTCGCCATCCAGGTCTCCGGCACGTTCGGCTCGCGCCAGGAGGAGGCGCAACGGCTCGGCCGGGTGCTCCGGCCCAAGGCCGACGGGCACGAGGCGCGCTTCTACTCCGTCGTCGCGCGCGACACCATCGACCAGGACTTCGCCGCCCACCGGCAGCGGTTCCTCGCCGAGCAGGGGTACGCGTACCGGATCGTCGACGCGGACGAGTTGCTGGCGGGCTAGCCACCCTCCCCCCTCGCGGGGCGGGCGAGGACCGGTGATCGGCTCGGGGCGGGCGAGGACCGGTGATCGGCTCGGCCCACTCGGCTGAGCCGATCACCGGTCGTCAGCCCGCGAACAGCACCGCCGGCATCGCCACCACCGACGTCAGCGCGAACGCCGTCCGCAGCCACGCCGCGTCCGAGTCGCGCGGCGTGAGCCAGCCCGCCGCCAGACAGCCGACGCCCCCGAGGGTCCCGAGGACACAGCGGACGACCAGGTCCTGGTGCGCCGTCGACGACGCGTCGCCGAGCTCCGCGTCGAGCCCGACGAT
Source organism: Streptomyces sp. NPDC041122 (assembly GCF_055592445.1). NCBI lineage: Bacteria > Bacillati > Actinomycetota > Actinomycetes > Kitasatosporales > Streptomycetaceae > Streptomyces > Streptomyces sp. NPDC041122. The sequence goes on from NZ_JBVIYQ010000013.1 coordinate 184,423, forward strand.
CCACCAGGCGAGGGCGAGGAGCAGCAGGACGGCGGGGGTCGCGAGGCCCAGTGCGAGGTTGCGGGCGGGTCGGGGGACGGGGTGCGCCGCGGCGTCGGCGGCGTTACGCGCGGCCCACTCGGCGCGGGTCTCTGAGCTCATGGGACGAGTCAACCGCCGTGCGGGGGAGCGGTACCTCCGTCCGCGTACTCAGGTACGTACTCAACATCGGCAGCAGCGCCAGCGCGAGGAGCGGATACGGCGCCGCCAACGGCTGCTGCCACCACGGCAGGTGCAGGTCCAGGTCGCCCCGGTGCGGGAGCAGCCAGAACGTACGGGCCGTGAAGAGCGCGGCCACGGCGGCCGCCGTGCGCGTCCTGCCCTCGGCGGCCAGGACCGCGAGCAGCGGCACGCACCACACCCAGTGGTGGGACCAGCTGATGGGGCAGATCAGCAGCGTCGTGAACGCGGTCAGGAGTACGGCGCGGGGCTCGGTGGGCGCGCGCTGCACCAGCCACAGGCCGAGGGCGGCCGTGAGGGCGGCGGGGACGGCCCAGGCGGCGCCCGGTGCCGCGTCGTGCAGCAGGCGGGCGGCCAGGCCCTGCAACGACTGGTTGTCGACGATCCACGCCTTGCCGACGCGGCCCGTCTCGAAGACCCGGCGGGTGAAGAACTCGACGCTGGCGGCGGGCAGGACGAGCGCGCCGAGCGCCACGGTGCCGGCGAGGCCGGCCAGCGCGGTGACGCCCTCGCGGACGCGTCCGCGGAGGAAGAGGTACGCGATGAAGACGGCCGGCGTCAGCTTGATCCCGGCGGCCACCCCGATGGCGAAACCTCTGCCGAGGGCGGTGGGGGGCCGGGTGAGGTCCCAGAGGACGAGGCAGGCGAGGACGAGGTTGATCTGGCCGAACAGCACGGTCTGGAAGACGGGTTCGAGCCAGAGGGCGAAGGCGGTGGCGCTGATGACGGTGCTGGTGGCGGTGGGGAGGGCTGGGCCTGCGAGGCGGCGGGAGAGGTGGACGAGGAGGGCGAGGAGGGCGATGTTGCCGAGCAGGAAGGCGGTCTTGAGGGCGGGGAGGGGGAGCCAGGTGGTCGGTACGAAGAGGATGGCGGCGAACGGGGGGTAGGTGGCGGGGAGGTGCCAGCGGGTGACGGTGAACCCGTACAGATCGCCGCCCCCGGCGACGGCGGCACCTTCGGCTCGGTAGACGAGGGTGTCGGCCATGGGGATGCGCTGGGTGGCGCAGAGGGCGAGGAGGAGGGCGAGGGAGGTGGCGAGGGCGGCGACGCTGAGTGCCGGTCGCGTCGCGATCCGTGACTTCACGGGGGGACAGTAGTGGATGGGGTGGGTGGGGGGCTGGGGTCTGCGCCTGGGGTTCGTCTGTGGGTGCGGGGCCGTGGGGGTATGTGCGTACTCGCCATCCCTGCGCCACTGCCTCGCGGACAATGTTGCTATTGCGGGCTCGGTGCTCCGTGCGCACATACCCCCACGTCCCCTCCCGTCTCGTACGCGGGTGCGGCCCGCCCGCCTGCTCCTACTCCGACTGTGCGGTGCGGGGCAAACGGGTGGGTGGGTGGGGTACATCCGCCGCGAAGCGGCGGGTCTGTTCGAACCCGCGGGGAGAAGACGGGCGATGGACCCACCCGGAGACATCCGCCGCGGAGCGGCGGGCCTGTTCGAACCCGCGGGGGGGGAAGGCGGGCGAAGGACCCACCCGGAGACATCCGCCGCGAAGCGGCAAGGCTGTTCGGGACCGCAGGGAACAGACGAGGGCAGAACCCACCCGCATAGGCGCCCCCGCCAGAAAAAGGTACCGTCGAGAACCGCACAACCCGCGGCGCGTCAACGCAGCCGCCCCGGAGGGGACTTCGTGGGGATCGAGAGCGATCAGCTGGTCTACGACTATCTGAGCCGGGTCGGAGACCTGGCCCAGCAGCGGCAGTTGCCGTCCGGCGATCGGATGAGACTCGTCGCCGAGTTGCGCAACCGCATCGAGCGCGGCCGGGACCAGTCCGCCGGCGGCGACGGCCCCGCCGTCGTCCGCCGCATCCTCGCCCGCATCGGCACCCCGGAAGAGGTCGTCGAGGCGGCCGGCGGCGCCTCCGGCGACGTACGGGATGACGTACCGGATGCGCGGGACGTACGAGAGGCCGCGCGGCCCGAGCCCCGTCCCGCCGTCCCCACGCAACGCAACCGCCGCCGTCCCCCCGCCGAGGACGGCGGCGGGCGGCTGCGCCGCATCGTGCCGCGGCCCCGCCGCCCCGCCGCCCCGGATCCCGACGACTCCCCCGACTTCGAGGGCGCCGCGCCACCGCACCTCGCCGGCGCCGACGAACTGGGAACCAGTGGTTCCCAGCCCGACTGGTGGCGGGTGGACAGCAGTCCGTTCGGGGGCGCCGACACCGTCCCCGGCTTCGTCGGCGGCGTGGAGATCCCCGAGATACTCAAGCCGCCGCCCGCCCGCGACGACGAGGGCCGGCCCGGCAAGGGCGGGGCCGAAGCCGATGACGCGGACGCGGAAGAGGACGGCACGGACGGCTTCGCGTACGTGGAGGACGACGGGGCGCGGCACCGGCGGCGGCTGTGGCGGCTGCCCCGCCGCGGCGACGGCGCCGCCTTCAGCAACCCGCTGCTCCTGCTCGCCGCCGCCCTCCTCACCGTCGGCGCCGTCCTCGGCAACTTCCTCGCCCTCGGCGTCGGCTGGCTCATCGCCTACGCCTCGCGCCGGCTCTCCCGCGCCGAGGTGAAGCTCGCCGTGCTCGGGCTGCCGGGGCTCGCCCTGGCGGCCGGGATCGGCTGGCTGTGGGGGCGGTCGGAGGGCCGGTGGGGGGACCCGATCCGGGACGGGCACATGAGCGACGCCATCGCCGACACCTGGCCGTGGGTGGTGCGTGGCGCGGCCGTCGCCTCCGCCCTCTTCCTGCTGTGGCGGTCCCAGCGGCAGCAACGGTCGTGAGCCGTACGGGGGTTGTGGGTCAGGGGTTGGGGGTCAAGTCCTTCTGCAGTTCGTCCAGGATCTTGTCCGCCGCCGTGTAGCCGATGCCCTGGATCCACAGCTCGTCCTCGACCGTGTGGACGTCGCCCGACTTCACCGCCCTCATGTTCTTCCACAGGCTGCTGCCCGTCGTCCGCGTCTCCTTGGACTTCTTCGGATCGCCGTACGTGGAGCGGAAGATGACGTCGGCGTCGGCGAGGTCGATCTTCTCGGGCGACAGGTCGTAGGAGAAGCCGTCCTTCGCCTTCGCGGAGATCGGCGCGCGGCCGAGGCCGACGTCCTTGAGGATCGTGGCGATGTAGCTCCGGTCGCCGTAGAGGCGGATGTCGGCGCCCTCGATGAAGCGCAGGATGTTGACCTCGGTCCGCTCCGCCTTCGCCCGGCCACCGATGGCCCTGGTGACCCGCTGGGCGTGGGCCCGGTAGGCGGCGACGGCCTTCTTCGCCTCGGCCCGCTTGCCGAGCGCCTCGGCGTGCAGCCGGAAGTTCTCCTTCCAGGGGTAGCCGGTGGTCTCCGTCATGACGGTCGGCGCGATCGCCTCGAGCTGGTCGTACTTGGCCGCGTGCCGGATCTTCGAGGTGAGGATCAGATCGGGCTTGAGCGCGGCGATGGCCTCCATGTTGGGGTTCATCATCTCGCCGACGTCCTTGACGCCGCTGACCTCGTCCTCGGGCAGATAGCCCGGGAACCCGGACTCCGCCTCGACGTGCGTGGCGCCGACCGGGCGCACGCCGAGCGTGAGCGCCGAGTCCAGTTCGGCGGTGTCGAGGACGACCACCCGCCGGGGTGCCTCCGGGACCTTCACGTCGCCCATCGCCGTCCTGACGGTACGGGTCCTGCCGGAGCCCGCCGCGTCGTCGGAGCCCGACGAGCCGCAGGCGGTCAGCGCGAGCGTGCCGGTCACGGCGGCCAGGGCGCCGGTGAGCAGGGCCCGGCGGCGCGACGGGGTGCGGGGGAGCGGGTGGGTCATGAGTTCGCCTTTCACGTGGCCTTGGGGAGAGCCTTGGGAGGGTGCAGGCGGTGCGGCTCATGGGGATGCGACGGATCCGGGGGCGGGATCGGGGGCGGGGCCCGGAGGGGGGTCGGGGGCGGACGGTGCCGTCGCGTCCCGCGGCGGGGACCACGGCGGGCCCGGGACCACCAGCGGGGACCCCGTCACCGGGTCCGGCACCACCACGCAGTCCAGGCCGAAGACCTCCCGTACGAGATCCCTGGTGACGACCTTCGCGGGGGCGCCCTCGGCGACGACCTCGCCCGCCTTCATGGCGACGAGGTGGTCGGCGTACCGCGCCGCCTGGTTGAGGTCGTGCAGGACCACGACGACCGTCCGGCCCGGGGCGCCCCGCGGTGCCGGCGCCGCCAACTGGCGGATCAGGTCGAGGACTTCGACCTGGTGGGAGATGTCCAGGTAGGTGGTGGGCTCGTCCAGGAGCAGCAGGCCGGTGTCCTGGGCGAGGGCCATCGCGATCCACACGCGCTGGCGCTGGCCGCCGGAGAGCTCGTCGACGGGGCGTTCGGCGAGGGCGCTCACGTCGGTACGGTCCATCGCCTCGGCCACCGCCCGCTCGTCCTCGTCGGACCACTGTCTCCACCAGCGCTGGTGCGGCTGGCGGCCGCGGGCGACGAGGTCGGCGACGGTGATCGCCTCGGGGGCGGCGGGGGCCTGCGGGAGCAGCCCGATCTGCTGGGCGACCCGCTTGGTGGGGAGCCCGGCGAGCGACGCGCCGTCCAGGAGCACGGCGCCGCTCCTCGGTCTGAGGAGCCGGCCGAGCGCCCGCAACGTCGTGGACTTGCCGCAGGCGTTGGGGCCGACGATCACCGTGACCCGGCCGTCGGGGATCACCAGGTCGAGGCCCTCGACGACGGTGCGGTCCGCGTAGGCGAGGGTCAGCTCGCGGGCCGTGAGACGGGCGGCGGTCACGACGGGCCTCCAGAGCGGACGGGGCGGCTGCCGCCGGTGCGGACGGCGTGGCTGCCGCCGGTGCGGTGGCCCCGCACGATCAGCCAGATCAGGTACGGGGCGCCGACCGCCGCCGTCAGGACGCCCACGGGGAGTTCGGTGGGCGAGAAGAGGCGGCGGGCCAGCAGGTCGGCGACGACGACGATCAGAGCGCCGAGCAGCGCCGAACCCAACAGCGGGATCTGTGCGGTGCGGGTCAGCCGGCGGGCGGTCTGCGGGGCGAGGAGCGCCACGAAGTCGACGGGTCCCGCGGCGCCGGTGGCGACCGAGGCGAGGACGACGCCGAGCAGCACCAGGCCGAGGCGCACGTGTCCCAGACGCGTCCCGAGGGCCGTCGCCGTGTCGTCGTCGAGGGTGACCTCGCGCTGGGCGCGGGCGGCCCACAGGACGCACGGCAGGAGGACGAGCAGGGTCAGGGCGAGCGGGGTGGCCTCGGCCCGGCCGCGGCCGTTGAGGGAGCCGGTCATCCAGATCTGCGCCTGCTGGGCGACGAGGTAGTCGCCCTTGGTCATGAAGAGCGTCGTCACCGAGCGCAGGGCGACGGCGAAGCCGATGCCGATGAGGACGAAGCGGGTGGCGTGCAGCCCGCCGCGCCACGCGAAGACGTACACGAGGGCCGCCGCCGCGATGCCGCCGAGCACGGACAGACAGGGCAGGACGGTGGTGGAGGTGACCCCGTAGGTGAGCGCGCCGACCGTCAGCGCGCTCGCGCCCTGGCTGACGCCGATGATGTCGGGGCTGGCGAGCGGGTTGCGGGCCACGGTCTGGATGAGCGCGCCGGCCACGCCGAACGCGGCGCCCGCCAACAGCCCGACGGTCATACGGGGTTCGCGCAGCGTGCCCACGACCAGCGCGTCGGCGGAGGGCCGCCCGAGGAGCACCCGCACCACCTCGACGGGCGATACGAAGGACTCGCCGACGCAGAGGTAGGCGAGGCAGCCGGCGGCGAGCAGCAGGGCGAGCGCGGCGGCCACGGCGGCGGCCCGCCGGTGCACGAGGAAGGTGGCCCGGCGCAACCGGAGCACGGCGTGACCGGCGGGCCGGCCCCGGGCCGCGGGCCGGGTCCGGGCGGTGGACGAGGTGGCGCTCACGCGGCCACCGCCCTGCGGCGTACGAGGGTCACCAGGAAGGGCACCCCGATGAGCGCGGTCATCACGCCGGCGGGGACCTCGCCGGGCGGGAAGAGGATGCGTCCGGCCGTGTCGGAGACCAGCAGCATCACCGGGCCGAGGGTGGCGGCGAGCGGCAGCACCCAGCGGTGGTCGGTGCCGATGAGGGCGCGGGCGATGTGCGGGACGGCGAGGCCGATGAAGGCGATCGGCCCGGCGGCGGCCACGCCCGCCCCGGTGAGGACCGTCGCGCCGAGCCCGCCGGCCACCCGGACCGCCGTGACGTTCTGGCCGAGCCCCTTGGCGACGTCCTCGCCGAGCGCGAGCGCGTCGAGGCCGCGGGCGACGGCGAGGACGAGCACCAGGCCGACGAGGAGGAACGGCCAGAGCCGGCCGACGATCTCGGCGTCCCGGCCGGAGAGTGAGCCGACCTGCCAGAACCGGAACTCGTCGAGCGCGGCGGCCCGGGTGGTGAGCACCCCGGTCGTCACGGAGACGAGGAGCGCGTTGATCGCGGCGCCGCCGAGGGCGAGTCTGACCGGTGTCGCGCCGCCACGCCCCGAGGCCGCGACGGCGTGGACGGCGACGGAGGCGGCTCCGGCGCCGGTGAACGCCCACCAGACGTATCCGGGCAGCGTGTGCACCCCGGCGAAGGCGATGGCGAGGACGACGCCGACGGAGGCGCCCTGGCTGATGCCGAGGATGCCGGGGTCGGCGATGGGGTTGCGGGTCATGCCCTGCAGGACGGTGCCGGCCAGCGCGAGCGAGGCGCCGACCAGCACGCCGATCACGGTGCGCGGCAGCCGCATCTCGCGGACCACCTCGGCGGATCCGCCGTGCCCGCCGTGCAGCAGCGCGTCGGCCACGGCGGAGGGGGCGACGGCGCGGGCGCCGACGGCGAGGCTGAGCAGGACGGCGAGCAGCAGGGCCACCACGGCCGCGGCCAGCACGGCGGCACGTCGGACGGGCACACGCATCGGCTGGGCTCGTTTCCGGGAGAGGACGGCACGGGGCGGAACGTGGCGGCTCGGCGGGAGTTACGGGGCCGGTGGGGCTTGGTAAGGCTTGGCTAAGTCTACGTGCGGGCGGGGCCGTCACCCTCGGCAGAATGGGTTCATGAGCTCACACACCCTGACCGTCGGCTTCGACCTCGACATGACCCTGATCGACTCCCGGCCCGGTATCAAGGCCGCCTACGAGGCGCTTTCCGCGCGGACGGGAACGTACGTCGACGCCGACCTGGCCGTGACGCGGCTCGGCCCGCCCCTGGAGGAGGAACTGCGGAACTGGTTTCCGGAGGAGAGGATCCGGGAGACGGGCGACCTCTACCGTGAGATCTACACCACACACGCGATCGAGCCGACGCTCGCGATGGCCGGGGCCCGCGAGGCCGTCGCCGCCGTCCACGCGCACGGCGGCCGCGCGATCGTGGTGACCGCCAAGCACGAGCCCAACGCCAAGCTGCACCTGTCGCACCTCGGCATCGAGGCCGACGCCGTCATCGGCTGGCTGTGGGCGGAGGCGAAGGCCGAGGCGCTGCGCGAGCACGACGCGTCGGTGTACGTCGGGGACCACACCGGTGACGTACGCGGTGCGCGTACGGCGGGCGCGCTGTCCGTCGCGGTGGCGACCGGACCGTGCGACGCAGCGGAACTGCGCGCGGCGGGCGCGGACGTGGTCCTCGGCGGCCTCGCGGAGTTCCCGGCCTGGCTCGACGCGTACGTGGCGCGGGGCGCCGCCGGCTAGTCCGCCGCCCGGCCGGTTCGCGTCGTGAGGTGTGCCGTCAGCCGGTATTGGAGCGTGCCTGGCGTCGCTGGGAGGCGATGCCGCGGAGCACGCCGGCCCCGGCGATGAGGAAGCCGACGCCCATCAGCATGCACACCGCGTACGCGATGGACGGAAAGGGGTCGGTGCCCAGGAACAGCGGGGCCACCGTGACCAGTGTGGCCACGGCTCCGACGAAGAAGACGATTGCTCCGGTCCGGACCATTCCATCGCCCGGTCCGGCGGAATTCGCTTGGGTTTTGTCACGCACCCCACCAGGGTAGTTCCCAGCGCGAAGGAAGAATCCGGGGACGTCTTGTCACCGGCCCCCGGACCAATAGTCTTGGTTCCGGCGGGTCGAGCGACCCGCTGTAGTGCTATCCAGAGCCGTTTTCGCTCCGCCGTACCGGACGGGCGGAACCGGCACAGACGAGTACGACGAGTACGAGGACGAGGACTTCACGTGCCTACCGGCAAGGTCAAGTGGTTCAACAGCGAGAAGGGCTTCGGCTTTCTCTCCCGCGACGACGGCGGCGACGTCTTCGTGCACTCCTCAGTACTGCCCGCCGACGTCGACACACTCAAGCCCGGCCAGCGCGTGGAATTCGGCGTCGTCGCCGGGCAACGCGGTGATCAGGCCCTTTCCGTGGCGATTCTCGACCCGACCCCTTCGGTGGCGGCCGCGCAGCGCCGTAAACCCGATGAACTCGCCTCGATCGTCCAGGATTTGACGACCCTGCTCGAAAACATCACGCCGATGCTGGAGAAGGGCCGCTACCCCGACAAGGCGTCCGGCGCGAAGATCGCGGGCCTGCTGCGGGCGGTCGCGGACCAGCTGGACGTGTGACGCGCGCCGTGTGACGTGCGGCGCGCTCCTCCCGCCGGGAGGCGCGCACGTTCCCGGCGGGAGAACCGCTCGAATGTCGCTGGGACGTCCCTAGGGGAACGCCAGCGCGTCGGGGCCGAGGGGCGGGACGAGTCCCTCGGCCGCGGCACGCGTGAGGAGCCCCCGCACCGCCGCGTAGCCGTCCTCGCCGAGGTCGGCCGTGAACTCGTTGACGTACAGACCGATGTGCTGGTCCGCCACGGCGGGGTCCATCTCCTGGGCGTGCGCCAGGACGTACGGGCGGGAGGCCTCCGGGTCCTCCCACGCCATGCGGACCGACGCGCGGGCCGACTCGGCGAGCCGCTCCAGCGCCGCCGCGCCGAGGCTCCGCTTCGCGATGATCGCGCCCAGCGGGATGGGCAGGCCCGTCGTGGCCTCCCAGTGCTCACCCATGTCGGCGAGGCGGTGCAGGCCGTAGTTCTGGTACGTGAAGCGCGCCTCGTGGATCACCAGGCCCGCGTCGACCTTGCCGTCGCGCACCGCCGGCATGATCTGGTCGAAGGGCAGCACCACGATCTCGCCCACGCCGCCGTCGGACAGCGTGTCCGCCGCCCACAGCCGGAAGAGCAGGTACGCCGTCGACTTCTCGCTCGGCACGGCGACCGTCCGGCCCGTGAGGTCGACGCCCGGTTCCCGGGTGAGGACCAGCGGACCGCAGCCGCGGCCGAGGGCGCCGCCGCAGGGCAGCAGCGCGTACTCGTCCAGGACGTACGGCAGCACGGCGTACGAGACCTTCAGGACGTCCAGGTCCGGCGAGCCGGCCAGGTCCCCGGGGGCCGAGGAGTGGGCGGCCGCGGCGCGCTCCGCGATGCCGTTGGTGATGTCGATGTCCGCGAACGTCACGTCCAGCTCGGGGGCGCCGGGCACCCTGCCGTGCGCCCACGCGTCGAAGACGAACGTGTCGTTGGGGCAGGGGGAGTACGCGATGCGGAGGGGGCTGGGGGCGGGTTCGGCTCCGGGGCCGGGGGTGGAGCTGGGGACGGGGGTGGCGTCGGGGGTTTCGCCGTTCGCGGGGTTCAGGGGGTCAGGCGTGGGTGTCATGTGTGTTCCAACTCCTCAGGACCGGCGCGCACTTCCCGAACGCGTCGCTCAGCGCGGCCAGCGCGTCGGCGATCCGCCAGGCGGCGCGGTCGCGCGGGCCGACGGGGTTGGAGACCGCGCGGATCTCCAGGACCGGCAGGCCGTGCAGGGCCGCCGCCTCGGCGACGCCGAATCCCTCCATCGCCTCGGCGAGGGCCCGCGGGTGGCGTCGCCGCAGTTCGGCTGCGCGGTCGGCGGAGCCGGTCACGGTGGAGACGGTCAGGACGGTGCCGGTTGCCGCGGTGGCGGTGGCGGTGGTTGTGGTGTCGGTTGCCGCGGTGTCGGTGCCCGCGGTGCCGGTTGTCGTGGCGCAGGCCTCGACCAGCTTCCGTACGAGCGCGGGCGGCGGGCGGTGCGTGATCGCGCCGAAGCCGAGCTCGGTGACGGGGGCGAAGCCTTCGGGGGTCTCGGCGCCCAGGTCGGCGACCGTGATCTCGTCGGCGATGATCAGGGAGCCGACGGGGGCGTCGGGTGCGAAGCCGCCGCCGATGCCCGCCGAGACGACGAGGCCGTAGGGGTGGCCGGTGGCCGCGGCGCGGGCGAGTGCGGTCGCCGTGCCCGCCGCGGCCGCGGCCGGGCCCACGCCCACGGCCAGCACGTCGATGACCGGGCCGCCGCCCCTGGCCGACGTCGTCAGCGCTCGGGCCACCGCGTCCCGTTCGGCGGGGACGGCGGTGGCGACGAGGACGCGCGGGGAGTGCACGGGGGCGGTGTGCGGGGCGTGCCGGGCGTGCGGGGCGCTCTTGTGCGGGGTGTCCGTGGTCAGGAGTCCTTCTCGAACTTGAACGACCACAGGCCCGTGGCCTTCGTCCCGGAGCCCTTGCCGCCCTCGAGGAGGCTGACGGTCGACTTGCTGCCGCCACCGCCGTACTGCTGGTTGAAGAAGACGCTGCCGGGGATGACGACGTACGTCTTCTTGCTGGCCTCGGTCAGCGGCTGACCGTTCATCAGCAGGGTCCAGCCCTTGTCGGCGATCTTGGGGTCGACGCCGAAGCGGACCTTCTCGTCGGGGTCGACCTTGATGGTCTTGACGTCCTTGTCCTGCAGGCAGGGCTTCAGCTGCGACGTCTCCAGCTCCTTGCCGTCGTTGTAGCAGGAGGCTTCGGTGTGCACCGAGTCGCCGCCGACCGTCACGGTGGCCAGCGGCGTCGGCTTGTCACAGGCGGAGAGGGCGAGGAGTCCGGCGGAGACGGCGCCAAGCGCGGCCACGGTGCGGCGGCGGCGCGCCGCGCGGTTCACATTCGCGGCTCCGCCGCGGAGCAGGGAGGTCATGGGCGAAGGCTATCGGGCGCGTCGGGGGGTGCTGTTACGCGGGGGTCGCGGGCGTGCCGTGGCGTGGGCGGCTGCGCTTCGGGGTGGGGTGCGTTTTGGGGTGTGCGCGGTGAGGGGAGGGGGGTGGGCTGGTGTTGTGTGGCGGGTGGCGGTTCTGGTCGGCAGGGGTGTGGGGGTGGCGGGGCCGTGGGGGTATGTGCGTACTCGCCATCCCTGCGCCGCGCCGCACGGACATGGGCGCCAGTGTGGGCTCGGTGCTCCGTTCGCACATACCCCCACGTCCCCTCCCGGCCGCTTTCGGCCGTCGGTCGTGGTGGCGTCTCACTTCACCCGGGAACGGTGGGGGCCGGTGCGGTGGGAGGAGGTGAGGAGGCCCCGGGCCGTCGACAGCCAGCCGATGGCCACGATCGCCGCCGCCACCGAGAGGCCCAGGGGGCCGATGAGGGGCAGGACGATGCCGATGCCGCCGCCCAGTACCCAGGCCATCTGGAGCAGCGTCTCCGAACGGGCGAAGGCGGAGGTGCGGACCTGTTCGGGTACGTCCCGTTGGAGCAGGGCGTCCAGGGAGAGCTTGGAGAGGGCCTGCGCGAAGCCGGCGCAGGCGCCCAGGCAGGCGACGCCGACCGCGCTGAAGAACAGGGCGGCCGTCACGGCGACGCCCAGGACCACGGCGACGACGGTCACGATGATGACCTCCGGCGCCCGTGACTTCAGCCAGGCGCCGACGGCCGTGCCCAGGGCGTTTCCCGCGCCCGCCGAGACGCCCACTATGCCGAGGGAGACCGCGGCGCTCTGGCCCGCGAGCGGGTGCTCGCGGAGGAGGAAGGCGAGGAAGAAGATCAGGAAGCCGGAGAGGCAGCGCAGGGCGGCGTTGGCGACCAGGGCGTGGGTGACGGCGGGGCCGACGGTGCGCAGGCCCATGCGGCGTTTGCGGGTGGTGTCCCCGGCGGCTTCGGCGCGGGCGTGCAGATGCAGGTGCTCCTCGTCGGCGGCGAGCAGCGCCTTGCTCTCGCCCTTGGACGAGTCGACCTTTCGCGGCAGCGAGAAGGAGAGGAACATGCCGGAGATGAAGATCACGAAGGCGCCGTAGAGCGGCCAGCGCGGTCCGAGCGCCTGCAGTCCCGCGCCCGCGGGTGCCGCGACGGCGGTGGCGAGAAGGCCGCCGAGGGTGACCCGCGAGTTGGCCTTGACCAGGGAGAAGCCGAGCGGCAGGAGCCGCGGTACGACGGCGCTTCTGACCACGCCGTACGCCTTCGAGGCGACGAGCACGCCGAGCGCGGCCGGGTACAGCTCGACGCTGCCGGTCGCGACGGCGCCCGAGAGGACCAGGGCGAGCAGGGCGCGGGCCAGCATCGCGCCCGCCATCGCGGCGCGGCGGCCGTGCGGGAGGCGGTCCAGGAGGGGGCCGATGACGGGGGCGAGGAGGGTGAACGGCGCCATGGTGATGGCGAGGTAGAGGGCGACGCGGCCGCGGGCCTCGTCGGTCGGCACCGAGAAGAAGACGGTGGAGGCGAGGGCGACGGTGATCATGACGTCGCCGGCGCCGTTCACCGCGTGCAGTTCGATCAGCTTGCCGAGGCCCGACTCGCCCGCTCCGTGGGCGTGGGTGACCTTGCGGATGCCGCGGGCCGTGCCGGTGAACGGGAGGTGCAGGGCGCGGCCCAGCGCGCGGGCGGTCCGCCTCGCCGGGCCCGGCGAGACGGTTCCTACGGACATCGACCTGGTGGGGGCCACTCCGTCATAGTGCCCTGTTGGGGGGCGGCTATCGCGAATACTGGCTGTGAGCCGTGGCGAACCTCTCCGCCGCTCCGCGCCGGGCCTTGTCCGCGCCGGTTGCCCCGCCCCGCAACCGCCCTTCTCCTCCGGCTCCCGGCACCGGGTGGGCGCCCTCCGCCGCTCCGCGGCGGCCCTTCCGGCTCCCGGCACCGGGCTGCGGGTCTGCTTCGCCGCTCCGCGGCGGGTTGCCCGCCCGCCCACCCGTTTGCCCCGCGACGCCGGGTGGGCGCCCTCCGCCGCTCCGCGGCGGCCCCTCTGGCTCCCGGCACCGGGATGTGGCCCTGCGTCGCCACTCCGCGGCGGGTTGTCCGCCCGCCCACCCGTTTGCGTGGGGTGTGAGATGGGCGGGTGGGTGGGGAAAACGCCGCGGAGCGGCGGCGCGTGAGGGGTTCGGGGCCGGGGGAGGTGGCGCGGAGAGGGGCCACCGACGCACCCCCCGGAGGACGGCTCGGGACGCGACGACGTACGTCGGTGTAGGCCCAGGGGCCAGGAGAAGGTAGCGTGCGTAGCGCGCCGCGGCGGTTGTTCCTGGCCGCGCGCCTCTCGGTCATCCCGCAGAATGGGTGACGTAGGTGCGCCCGGGAACGTCGGGCGCGGACGTTGACGCGGCCCTCTGGTCCGCTCCGCCCGCTCTCCCGCGTAAGGGTGGCGCACTCGTGAGACGGCGTAGGAGAGAAGCGATACTTGTGAGCGCAGCGACAACGCGAAGCCGTACCCCGCGCACCCCGCGTACCCCGGACCGCCTGTGCGCCGAGGCGGTCGGCCTGGCGCGTGCCGCGGCCGAGGAGGCCGCCGCGCCCGGAGTGGTCGGCGAGCATGTCGAAGTCGTCGTCGAGGGCGACCGCGTCGTCACGCACCTCTTCGAGTGCAAGGAATTCGGTTACCGCGGCTGGCGCTGGGCGGTGACGGTCGCCCGTGCCTCGCGGGCGAAGGTCGTCACGCTCGACGAGACGGTGCTGCTGCCGGGCCCCGACGCGCTCCTCGCCCCCGAGTGGGTGCCGTGGAGCGAGCGGCTCCGGCCGGGCGACATGGGGCCGGGCGACCTGCTGCCGACGGACGCGGAGGATCTGCGCCTCGAGCCCGGTTACTCGGGCGAGGAGGAGCCGCCGCCGAACTCCGTGGTGTCGCAGGAGATGGCCGAGCTCGTCGAGGCGGAGGACGCCGAGGTCACCGCGGGCCCGCCCGCGGAGCTGCCGGTGCCGCCGGCGCGGGGCTCGATCGCGGCGGTCGCCGAAGAGCTGGGCATGCGGCGGGCGCGGGTGCTGTCGCGCTACGGCCTGCATGTGGCCGCGGACCGCTGGGACGAGGTGCACGGCGCGAAGACGGCGATGGCGCAGGCGGCGCCGGCGGCGTGCGTCAGCTGTGGCTTCCTCGTACGGATCGGCGGTTCGCTCGGTCAGGCGTTCGGTATCTGCGCCAATGAGTTCGGGCCCGCGGACGGGCAGGTCGTGTCGTTGTCGTACGGGTGCGGCGGGCACTCGGAGGCGGCGGTCATGCCGAAGCCGCCGCGGCCGGCGCCGCCGGTCCTGGACGAGACCCGGGTGGACGTACTGCCGCTGCGGCCCGCGGCGGACTCCGGTTCGGTGAGCGCGGCGGGTCCGAGCGAGGACCTCGGCCACTCGTAGTTCCGGCAACGGGTGACGGTTCCATCCGGCACTGTCCGGCGCCCGGCACGCACGGTTCCGCTCCGGCACCCGGGCCGCTCAGGCCTCCGAACGCCCCTCGCCGGGCGACGGACCCGGCGACCCGCCCGCCACGGGTTGCCTCTGTTCACGGTGCACGGACGCCGCTCGCCGGGCTGATGCGCGCCCTCGGGGCCCGGAACTCGGCCGGTGCGCGCCCCTCGTGGGGGTGATGGTGGCCGCCTTTCGGTGTCCGGTGGGGCCGGGCCCCGGTCGGCGCGGGCCACGCCCGGCCGCGGTGCGTGCGCGCCGCTCGCGGGCCGGCGTTCGTCCGCCTTCAGCGGTCCCGTAGCCCGGCTTGAGCTCCACGGGGTGGTGGCGGATTCGTCCTCGTGTCCGGTGTGGCCCGGGCTCGGGTGGTGCGGGGCCGGCCTGATCGGGGTGCGCACGCGCTTGCGGGTGCCGTGGGATCGTCCGAGGGCCCGTCGTACGTCCGCCGGCACCGGTGTGTGCACCCGCCACCGGGGCACCCGTGCCGCCGCCCGATCCGCCTGCCCCGGGGCGCCCGCCCCCGGCGAGCGGTCCGGCCGAGACGCACCGGCCAGGCCTCCGCCAGGCCACCGCACCCGCGCCCCGCCCCAACCCGGGCACGCCCCCCCCGCCGAGCGCCCCCGCGCCCCGTTCACCCACCCTTCGCCGCCGAGCGGGGCCTCCCGGGTGAACCGCCAAGCACCCCCGAGCCCCCGCCGCTCGCCCCGTCACCCTCCGCCGCCTGGCGGGACCCGCATCGCGAACCGCCGAGCACCCCCCGCACCTCCTCACCCTTCACCGCCCAGCGGGCCGGGGCGGTGTGGGCGAGGGGAGTGGGTGGGTCCCCGTACTCTTCGTAGGACCAAGACCGGGTGACCGACCGGGAACGATCCGGCGGGGGCCTCGCGCCCTGCCGGGCGGGGCCGTCGCGGGGGCCGGATCGTGTGGGCGACGCAGAGGAGAGAGACGACCGTGAGCAAGAACGTGTGGCCGGCGGCCGAGGGTACCGACCCCTTCGGCACCGCCCGCCTCCGCCGCGGAGTCCTCGACGCGTGGGCGGCGGCCCCGGCCCGGTTCCGGGAGGACGCCAACGCCGAGGAGGACCTCGCCCTCGGCGGCTACCGCGACCGGCTCGTGGTCGAGCTCGCCCAGAACGCCTCCGACGCCGCCGCCCGCGCGGGCGTCCCCGGACGGCTCGCCCTGACGCTGCGCGACGGCGTCCTCGCCGCCGCGAACCGCGGCGCCCCGCTGGACGCCGCCGGCGTCGAGTCCCTCTCGACCCTGCGCGCCTCCGCGAAGCGGGAGGAGACCGCCGAGCAACAGCGGCACAGCGTCGGCCGGTTCGGGGTGGGTTTCGCCGCCGTGCTCGCGGTCAGTGACGAGCCCGCCGTGGTCGGCCGGACCGGTGGCGTCCGCTGGTCGCTCTCCGAGGCCCGTGAACTGGCCGCGGAAACCGCCCGGTTCAGCCCCGGCCTCGGCGACGAGGTCCGTCGCAGGGACGGTCACGTCCCGCTGCTGCGGCTCCCGCTGGCCGCCGAGGGCACCGCGCCCGAGGGCTACGACACCGTCGTCATCCTGCCGCTCCGCGACGCCGCCGCCGAGGATCTGGTCGCCCGGCTCCTGGACGGCGTCGACGACGCGCTGCTGCTCGCCCTGCCCGGCCTCGACGAGGTGAGCGTCGAGACCCCGGACGGCGCCGTGCGCACCCTGCGCCGCCGCACCGAGGCCCCGTACACCGTCGTCGAGGACAGCCGGGACGGCACGACGCGGTGGCGGACCGTCAGCCGGCAGGGCCCCCTGGAGCCCGCGCTGCTCAAGGACCGGCCGGTCGAGGAGCGGCTGCGGCCCCACTGGTCCGTCACCTGGGCGGTCCCGGCGGGCCCCGACGGCGCCCCCGTGAAGCCCCGCACCACCCCGGTCGTGCACGCGCCGACGCCGAGCGACGAGCCGCTCGGCGTACCGGCGTTGCTCATCGCCTCGTTCCCGCTCGACACCGCGCGGCGGCACGCGGCGCCCGGGCCGCTCACCGACTTCCTCGTGCGGTGCGCGGCGGAGGCGTACGTCGAGCTGCTCGCCGCGTGGCGGCCCGTGGCCGAGGAGATCATCTCCCTGGTGCCCGGGCCGCTGGGGCGCAGCGAGCTGGACGGGGCGCTCCGGCAGGCCGTTCTCGAACTGCTGCCCCGCACCGCCTTCCTGCCGCCCGCCCTGCCGCCCGCCCTGCCGCGCGGCAAGGACGGCGGCACGGGCGGCGACGCCTACGGCAGCGAGGACGGCGATGCGTACGCCGACGAGGGCGACGCGCTGCCCGAGGCGCTCCGGCCGCGGGACGCGGAGGTCGTGGAGGGGGCCGGCGCCGACACCGTGCGGGTGCTCGCCGAGGTGCTGCCGAGTCTGCTGCCCGCCGGGCTCGAACGCCGTGCCGAGCTGCGCACCCTGGGCGTCGCCCGGGTGCCGCTCACCGAGGCGATCGACCGGCTCGCGGGTTTGGAGCGGGAGCCCGGCTGGTGGCGGCGGCTGTACGACACGCTGGCCGGGGTGGACCCGGACCGGCTGTCGGGGCTGCCGGTGCCGCTGGCGGGGGACACGCCCCGGACGCGTACGACGATCGGGCCCCGGCAGGTACTGCTGCCCGCCTCGGGCGACGAGCGCGACCCCGCCGCCCTGGCGCGGCTCGGTCTGAAGGTCGCCCACCCGGACGCGGTGCACCCGCTTCTGGAGAAGCTCGGCGCGCTGCCGGCCACGCCCCGTGCGGTCCTGACGACGCCGCAGGTGCGGGCCGCGGTCGCCGCCTCGCTCGACGACGACACCTGGGACGAGGAGGCGCTGGACGCCGAGGAGTTGGCGGACGTCGTCCTCACCCTGGTGCGGGACGCGAACCTCGCCCCTGGCGACGAGCCGTGGCTCGGCGCGCTCGCCCTGCCCGACGAGGAGGGCGAGTTGGCGCCCGCCGGTGAGCTGGTGCTGCCCGGCAGCCCCTTCGCGCAGGTCATGCGGGAGGACGAACTCGCCTTCGTCGACGAGGAGCTGGCCGCTCGCTGGGGCGAGCAGCCGCTCGCCGCGTGCGGGGTGCTCGCCACGTTCGCCCTCGTACGGGCCACCGATGTCGTCCTCGATCCCGACGAACTGGAGCCGCGCGAGGGCGACTTCGCGGAGCCGGACGACGCGGGGCTGCTCGACGCCGTGGACGTGTGGTGCGAGGACGTGCTCGACCGGCTGCCCGACACGCCGGTGCCGCCGGTCGCCACGGAGATCGTCGCGGTGCGGGACCTCGACCTGGTCGACGACGACTGCTGGCCGCAGGCCCTTGCGATGCTGTCGCGCCCGCCGCTGCGGGACGCGCTGACGCAGCCGCTGCGGGTGCTGCTGCCGGACGGGACGACGGAGACCGTGCGGTCGTACGCGGCGTGGTGGCTGCGCGGCCATCCGGTGCTCGACGGCCGCAGGCCCGCCGGGCTGCGGGCGGAGGGCGGCGATCCGTTGCTGGCGGGCCTGTACGACGCGGCCGACGCCTCCGGGTTCGGCGACGAGCAGGTGCTGCGGGCGCTGGGTGTACGGACGTCCGTCGGCGCCCTCTTGGAGGAGCCGGGCGGCGCGGCCGAGCTCCTCGACCGGCTCGCGGACCCGGAGCGTACGGTCTCCGCGCCCCAACTGCACGCCCTGTACGGGGCGCTGGCCGACCTCGACCCGGAGCAGGTGACCCTGCCGGACGAGCTGCGCGCGGTGGTGGACGGCGAGGTCGTGGTGGTCGACGCGGCGGACGCGGTGGTCGCCGACGCCCCGGACCTGCTGCCGCTGGCGGGCGGGGTGGCGCTGCTGCCGGTGCAGCCGGGCCGGGCGGGGGATCTGGCCGAGCTGTTCCAGGTGCGGCGGCTGAGCGAGACGGCGGCGGTGGAGCCGTCGGGTGAGGGCGTCGAGCACGAGGTCCCGGAGCCGGTGCGGATCCTGCTGGGCCCGTCGGCCCCTTCGACGTACGTCGAGTACGACGAACTGGTCGCGGGCGGCGTGGAACTGGACTGGCGCCGCACCCCGGACGGCGTGGTGCACGCGGCGACGCTGGAGGGCGTGGCGGCGGGCCTGGCCTGGGCCGCGGGTCAGTGGCCGCGGCGCTTCGAGGTGGCGGCGCTGCTGGAAGATCCTTCACGGACGGGGGAGTTGGCGCGGGACCGCTGGTTCGACTGACGGTTCGCCGGCTCCAGCGGGGCGGTTGTCGCGAAGCGCTGGCTCGACCGCCCGTCGAATGCGGCCGGTGGGGCACGCCATCATCCCCACCTCCCGATTGCCGGCTGCACCAGGTCTACGACGCGGACGCCGAATCAGCAGCCCTCTCCACCGCTTCGAAAATGTCCGCATCGGTCTCCCGCTGCCACGGGGGAAGCTCGGGCCAGTCGGCGACGTAGGCGGGCTTGGGGTCGCCGAAGTGCAGGTACATCTGCGCGGTCCACGCGGTGGCGACGAACCGGCTCTTCTGCTCGCGCGACAGTCGCGTCGCATGTCCTTCGGACAGGGCGAGGAGCTGGGCGACCTGGTCGAAGACCGCGCCGGCCGCAGCGCGTTCCCAGTCCGGGGTGTCTTCCCACGGGGTGATGTAGGAGGCTTTGGGGTCGCCGGGGAAGTGCTTGAGCACTCCGGCGATCCACGCCTCGCGGAAGACCTGCCCACCGTCGATGTCACTCACGACGTCCACCCTTCGCTGCTCGGCCAACCGGTCAGCGCACCGATGCGGGCGTCGAGTTCGGCGACTCTGCGATCTCCGGACAGTGACGCGTAGGCGGTGCGCAGCGCGCCGAGTCTACGAGCCACGTATCCGGAACAGGACTCACGGGCCAACTTCAGGGCCTCGCCTGCGTAGGTGGTGAGCTGCTCGACGTCACGGCGTCTGGCACCGATCGCCGCGAGGTCGGTGAGGACGGCGCCGCGCCTGCGCGGGGCGAGGCCCGGTGCGAGAGCGTCGAGTCGCAGGGCGGCTTCCCCTTCCGGGGATGCCTCGTTCACTACGAAGCACCGGAGATCTCCGCGCACCTCCTCGACCACGGGTGGGCCACGCCTACGCGGGCCGGTGACGTGTATGCGCTCGGTGCGAGCCTGATGATGGCTGCCACCGGCCGTCGCGCCGTCAGCTACCCCGATCACGCCGACCGGCCCGAACAACGCGCCGCGATCGTCCGGGGCAACCGCCGCTCGGTGAATGTGAAGGGCCCGCTGCGGCTGCTCATCGAGCAGATGCTCCGCCGTGCCCCAGAGCGGCGCCCCGCCATCGCGCACATCGTCCGCACGCTGGAGACGCTCTCACCGCTACGGATTCATCCCTGACGGAAACCGGATGCCCACCACCCGCGACGCCCGCGCGACCTGTTTCTGGGAGGCCGCGCCCAGAAGCGAACGGCCCCGCGCGGAGTCGGCACGGGGCCGCTGGTTCGACTGACGGTTCCTCCTCGGGTGGCTGTGAGCCCTTGTGTCCCCGTTGTGCTTGATCCAATACTTTGAGTAAGGTTCAGGCCAAGGGGAAATTCGGGTTGACCACCCGAGTTCCATGGAATCCATGTGGGTGGGGGAACAATGCGCGCACCGTGTGGTGGGCAGACCGTGGGGGCCGGGCGGAGAGCGCCGGCCGCCGCGCCGGGCACCGGAGAGATCCGATGAAGTCTCTCCTCGCGCAGATCGCCGTGATCCTGATCGTTTTCCTCGGCCTGCTGGTCGTGCTGGGGTCGGGGGTCGGCATGCTCGAACTCCTGCTGTGGGCGGCCGCGCAGGCCGCGCTCATCACGTACGCGATCCGGCGCTACCGCCGGTCCGCGCGCGTCTCCGGCGCCTGATCCGGGGTTCGTCTGCTGCGACGGGTCCCTCTGCCGTGCGGCGGGGGCACCCGTCGGCCCCCGTTCCCGCGAGGTCACGAGCTCTCCGTACTTTTCACACTCTGCGTACAACCATTGGCCAGGGATGTGGGTCTGATCTTGCGAGTCAACAGACTCCTAGATCACTGGGGCCCGCGTGACGGCGTGCAACGCACCGCGGGCCCCCTTCTCCACTTGGGGAAACACATGCGCATCCGTGCCACCGTGGCCGCACTGTCCGGCACCCTGGCCCTTTCCGCACTCGCCGTCCCGGCCGCTCAGGCCGCCGACGGTCCGTCCGCCGCTCCGCAGCTCGCCGCCTCCGTCGCCAAGGTCGCGCAGGGTGCCGACACCCGCGCCGACGCCGGCGTCGGAACCCGCGCCGCCGCGGGCACCGCCAAGATCACCAAGGTCTCCGTCAACGGTGGCAAGGACGTGGCGATCGGCACCACCGAGAAGAAGAAGTTCAAGGTCTCCGTCACCGCGACCGCCCCGTCGGGCATCGCGGCGGGCAGCGCCTTCATCTGGCACGGCCCGGACAAGAACCACGCCGACGCCGTCCTCGCCCCCGAGGACTTCGAGGGCACGTGCGTGGCCGTGAACGCGACCACCTCGACCTGCACCGTCACCGTCGTCGCCGACCCGAAGATCGACATCTTCGCGAACACCGCGGCCGGCGGCGGCTGGAAGGTCTTCGCCAACGTGGGGGCCAACGACGGGACCGGGGCCGGCGTCGAGGACGCCAAGGCCGACGCCGGCGTCCTGCGCGCCGCCCGCCTCACCACCAACGCCTCCCCCGAGCCCGTCAAGAAGGGCAAGACCCTCACGGTCACCGGCGCCCTGACCCGCGCCAACTGGGAGACCTCGAAGTACGCCGGCTACACCCAGCAGAGCGTCAAGCTGCAGTACAAGAAGAAGGGTGCCAGCAGCTACACCACCCTCAAGACGGTCAAGTCCGACACCAAGGGCAACCTGAAGACCACGGTGAAGGCCTCCGCCGACGGCTCCTTCCGGTACGTCTTCGCCGGTACGTCCACCACCCCGGCCGTGACCTCCACCAGCGACTTCGTCGACGTCCGCTAGTCCGCCGCTACGCCGGGAAGCGGCGGTCCACCCAGCGGTAGACGAGCTCCACGGCCAGTGAGGCCACCGCCGCGATCGCGACCGCCGCCCACGGCATCGTCGTGCCCACCAGCTTCAGCTGGAAGAAGTCCTGGAGCCAGGGCACGGTCAGCACGAGCAGGAAGCCGAGACCCATCGCGCCGATCAGACCGACCCGCCACCACGTGTAGGGGCGGGCGATGATCGCGAGCACCCACATGGCGATCAGGAACAGCGCCAGCGTGGCCGCGCTGGTCTCGGCCTCCCGCGCGCCCGCGCCGTCGTAGTGGTGCCGGGCCAGCAGGTACGTGACGAAGGTGGCGACGCCCGCGATCACGCCGCCCGGGATCGCGTACCGCATCACCCTGCGCACGAAGTGCGGTTTCGCCCGCTCCTTGTTGGGCGCGAGCGCGAGGAAGAACGCCGGGACGCCGATGGTGAGGGTGGACAGCAGCGTCAGGTGGCGCGGCAGGAAGAGGTACTCGACCTGTGCGCAGACCACGAGCAGCGCGATGACCACCGAGTAGACGGTCTTCACCAGGAACAGCGTGGCGACACGGGTGATGTTGCCGATGACCCGGCGGCCCTCCGCGACCACCGACGGCAGCGTCGCGAAGCTGTTGTTGAGCAGCACGATCTGCGCGACCGCGCGGGTCGCCTCCGAGCCCGAGCCCATCGAGACGCCGATGTCGGCGTCCTTGAGGGCGAGGACGTCGTTGACGCCGTCACCGGTCATCGCGACCGTGTGCCCGTGCGACTGGAGCGCGCCCACCATGTCGCGCTTCTGCTGCGGGGTGACCCGGCCGAAGACCGTGTGGTCGTCCAGCGCCTGCGCCATCCCGTCCCGTTCGGCGGGCAGCTTGCGGGCGTCCACGGTGTTGTCCGCGCCGGGCAGCCCGAGCTTGCCCGCGACCGCGCCCACCGAGACCGCGTTGTCGCCGGAGATGACCTTGGCCGCGACGTCCTGCTCCGCGAAGTAGCGCAGGGTGTCGGCGGCGTCGGGGCGCAGCCGCTGCTCCAGGACGACCAGGGCGCTCGCCCGCGCTCCCGCGGCCACGTCCGGGGCGTCGAGGTCGCCGGACGCGCGGGCGAGCAGCAGCACGCGCAGGCCCTGCTGGTTGAGCTCCTCGATCTCGCCGAGGGAGGGGTCGCCGTCGGGCAGCAGTACGTCGGGCGCGCCGAGGAGCCAGGTGGAGGTGGTGCCGTCGCCCTCGCTGAAGGAGGCGCCGCTGTACTTGCGGGCCGAGGAGAAGGGGAGCGACTCGGTGCAGCGCCACTCCTCGCTGTCGGGGTAGGCGTCGATGATCGCCTGGAGCGAGGCGTTGGGGCGCGGGTCGGACTCGCCGAGGGCGCCGAGGACGGTGCGGACACGGCTCTCGTCGTCGTCGCCCAGCGGGCGCACCTCGGTGACGTCCATGCCGCCCTCGGTGAGGGTGCCGGTCTTGTCGAGGCAGACCGTGTCGACGCGGGCGAGCCCCTCGATGGCGGGGAGTTCCTGGACGAGGCACTGCTGGCGGCCCAGCCGGATCACGCCGATCGCGAAGGCCACGGAGGTCAGCAGGACCAGGCCCTCGGGGATCATGGGGACGATCCCGCCGACCGTGTAGGCGATGGACTCCTTGAAGTTGTCGTCCTTGACGACGAGCTGGGAGATCACCAGGCCGATGGAGGTCGGGATCATCAGCCACGTCACGTACTTGAGGATCGTGGAGATGCCCGAGCGCAGCTCGGAGTGGACGAGGGTGAAGCGCGACGCCTCCTCGGCGAGCTGCGCGGCGTACGCCTCGCGGCCGACGCGGGTGGCGGTGAACGCGCCGCCGCCCGCGACGACGAAGGAGCCGGACATCATCCTGTCGCCGGGCTTCTTGATGACCGGGTCCGCCTCACCGGTCAGCAGCGACTCGTCGACCTCCAGGCTGTCGGCCTCCACGGTCTCGCCGTCGACCGGGATCTTGTCGCCGGGGCCGAGCTCCACCAGGTCGCCGAGGACGATCTCCGAGGTGGAGACCTCGGCGGCGGTGCCGTCGCGCCGTACGGTCGGTTTGGCCTCCCCTATGACGGCCAGCGAGTCCAGGGTCTTCTTGGCGCGCCACTCCTGGATGATGCCGATGCCGGTGTTGGCGACGATCACGAAGCCGAAGAGGCTGTCCTGGATCGGCGCGACGAAGAGCATGATCACCCAGAGCACGCCGATGATCGCGTTGAAGCGGGTGAAGACGTTGGCCCGGACGATCTCGCCGAGCGAGCGCGAGCTGCGCACGGGGACGTCGTTGACCTCGCCGCGGGCGACCCGCTCGGCGACCTCCGCCGCCGTCAGTCCGGTGGCCCGGTCGGCCCGGCCCGCCGGGACCGGCACCGGGTGGACCGGGTCGAGTTCTGCGCCCGCGTCGATATGCGTCATGCATTCGACGGTAAGGGCGGTCTTGCGGCTTCACCCCTCGAGTGCCCGAAAGATCCGACTCCGGTAGGACGTGGTCGGTCCCGTGGTCGTACGGCGTACTGCGGACGCAGGACGTCCGGCCCCCGGGGGACCGGGACCTTCGGCCCTACTGCCGCGGCGCGACTACCGCGCCCGCGGTCACTGCTGCGCCTGCGCCGCCTTCGCCCGCTTGATCGCCGCGTCCCGCGTGCGGACGTACCAGATGCCGATGAGGCCGAGGCCGGCGCCGGCCAGGCAGGTCCACACCCACCAGGTCGCGTCGCGGTCGTCGAACCAGCCGTAGAACGGGAGCTGGACCAGGAAGAGGACGAACCAGAGGATCGTGCCGCCGGTGATGGTGGCGACCACGGGGCCCTCCAGGGGCTCCGGCGCCTCGTGCTTGGGGGTCCACTTCGCCATGGGGACAGCTTACGAGGCGGCGCCGGGGCGGCGTACACCCGTTGCGCGCGTGGGGTCTACGCGCGGAGATAGCGATTTCTCTCTCATGTATTCATACTGAAACGGCTCGTTAATGGCCGATTGCTTTCGTACGAATGAACAAGTCGAACCGAAATCGGCGCCGAACGATCTTCCCCATCTCTGAGTCCACGAGGTCCCGCATGCCTTCCTCGGCCACCGCCCCGGTCGACGCCAGCAAAGAGCCGCCGAAGCCCCCGAAGAACGGGCTCGACGGTTTCTTCAAGATCTCCGAGCGGGGTTCGACCCTGGCCCGTGAGGTCCGCGGCGGCTTCGCCACCTTCTTCGCGATGGCCTACATCGTCGTGCTGAACCCGATCATCCTGGGCAGCGCCAAGGACATGTACGGGCATCAGCTCGACAACAAGCAGCTGGTCACCGCGACCGTGCTGACCGCGGCCTTCACCACGCTCCTGATGGGCGTCATCGGCAACGTCCCGATCGCGCTCGCCGCCGGCCTCGGCGTGAACACCGTCGTCGCCCTCCAGCTCGCGCCCCGCATGTCGTGGCCGGACGCGATGGGCATGGTCGTCCTCGCCGGCCTCGTGGTCATGCTGCTCGTCGCGACCGGGCTGCGGGAACGCGTGATGAGCGCGGTGCCGCTGGGCCTGCGCAAGGGCATCGCGATCGGCATCGGCCTGTTCATCATGCTGATCGGCCTCGTCGACTCCGGCTTCGTCTCGCGCATGCCGGACGCCGCGCACACCACCGTCCCGCTCCAGCTCGGCGGCGACGGACACCTCAACGGCTGGCCCGTCCTGGTCTTCGTGCTCGGCGTGCTGCTCACCCTGGCGCTGCTGGTGCGCAAGGTGCCGGGCGCGATCCTGCTCAGCATCGTCGTCATGACGGTCGTCGCGATGATCATTCACTCCGCCGCGGGCCTCCCGTCCGAGTCCTGGGGCCTGACCAGCCCCCAGTGGCCCGGCAACCCCGTCTCCACCCCGGACTTCGGGCTCGTCGGACAGATCAGCCTCTTCGGCGGCTTCGAGAAGGTCGGCGTCCTGACCGGCGTCCTCTTCGTCTTCACCGTGCTGCTCTCGTGCTTCTTCGACGCGATGGGCACGATCATGGGCATCGGCGACGAGGCGGGGCTGACGGACTCCCGCGGCAACATGCCCGGCATCAACAAGGTGCTCTTCGTCGACGGCATCGCGGTCGCCGCGGGCGGCGCCTCGTCCTCCTCCGCCACCACCTGCTTCGTGGAGTCCACGGCGGGCGTCGGCGAGGGCGCCCGTACGGGCTTCGCGAACGTCGTCACCGGCGGGCTCTTCGCCGTCGCGCTCTTCCTCACGCCCCTCGCCACGATGGTGCCGTCCCAGGCGGCCACGCCCGCGCTGCTCGCGGTGGGCTTCCTGATCCTCTCCGGCTCCATCCGGCAGATC
The DNA here is from genome assembly GCF_055592445.1 of Streptomyces sp. NPDC041122. NCBI lineage: Bacteria > Bacillati > Actinomycetota > Actinomycetes > Kitasatosporales > Streptomycetaceae > Streptomyces > Streptomyces sp. NPDC041122. The sequence goes on from NZ_JBVIYQ010000013.1 coordinate 210,107, forward strand.
GACTGGGCCGACTACACGATCGCGATCCCGGCGTTCGTGACGATGCTGATGATGCCGTTCACGTACTCCATCACCAACGGCATCGGCATGGGCTTCATCACCTTCACCGTGCTGCGGCTGGCCGCCGGGCGCGGCCGCGAGGTGCCGGTCGCGATGTACGCGGTGTCGGCCGTGTTCGCCTTCTACTACCTGATGCCGGCGCTGAACCTCACGTAGCCGCCGGGGGCGCCGTCCGCGGGGCGGTCACGCGGCCCCGTAGAACTTCTCCGTCTCCCCGTAGAACCTCGCCGTCTCCTCGACGGACGTCTTGAACCGTTCGTCGAAGTCGTCCCGAATGAGCGTCCGGACCACATAGTCCTGGACGCTCATTCCTCTTTTGGCCGCGTGCTGTCGGAGCCGGTCGAGCAGCTCACCGTCTATGCGCAGGCTGAGCACTGGCGATCCCATGCGTGTCAGGGTCACGGCGCCCCGCCGCCGGTGCGTCACATTCCGAAGTCACCTCACTCGTTCGGGTGACGAAATGGTTCGGCGTGAGTCAGCAGGGAATCCGAGTGGTCCTTAGCTAGGGTAATGAGTTACGCTAACGAACATGCCGGACCTCTCCCATGGCGACGACGCCGCCGCCGTGAACGCCTTGCGCTCCGCTGTGATGCGCCTGTCCCGTCGACTCAAGCACCAGCGCGTCGACGAGTCGCTGAGCCCCACCGAGATGTCGGTGCTCGGCACCCTTGCCCGCTGCGGCTCCGCCACCCCGGGCGAACTCGCCCGCAAGGAGCACGTGCAGCCGCCGTCGATGACCCGCATCGTCGCCCTGCTCGAGGCGAAGGGACTGGTCCGTCTCGAACCTCACCCCGAGGACCGCCGCCAGAAGGTGGTGACCCAGACCGAGACGGCCGAGGCCATGCTCGAGGAGAGCCGCCGCAAGCGGAACGCCTGGCTGGCCGGTCTGGCCGCCGAGCTCGACGAGGACGAGTGGGCGCGTCTGCGCGCCGCCGCTCCCGTCCTGGAGAAGCTCGCGCACCTGTAGTCCCGCGGCGCCCCGCGGGACGCGCCAGCAGCCCCGCGGAACCCCGCGGGCACTCCCGCGGACCGCGGGAGCCGTACCGACGCCCAAGGAGGCGAACCTACTTTGAGTACGGGATCCGGAGCAGACTCCGCCCCCGCACCAACCGCCCTCGACCAGTCCGCCCGCCCCCGTAAAGCCTCGATGTTCAGCTCGCTGAAGATCCGCAACTACCGGCTCTTCGCGTCCGGGGCGGTCATCTCCAACACCGGCACCTGGATGGCCCGGATCACCCAGGACTGGCTGGTCCTGAGCCTGACCGGATCCTCCGCGGCCGTCGGCATCACCACGGCCATGCAGTTCCTGCCGATGCTGCTGTTCGGTCTGTACGGCGGTGTGATCGCGGACCGCTTCGCCAAGCGGAACCTGCTCTTCGTCACCCAGGGCGCGATGAGCCTCAGCGGGCTCTTCCTCGCCGCCCTCACGCTCAGCGGCAACGTCCAGGTCTGGCACGTCTACTTCGCGGCGTTCTTCACCGGTCTCGTGACCGTCGTCGACAACCCGACGCGGCAGTCCTTCGTGTCCGAGATGGTCGGCCCCGACCAGGTCCGCAACGCCGTTTCGCTGAACTCCGCCAACTTCCAGTCCGCGCGTCTCATCGGTCCCGCGGTGGCGAGCGCGCTGACCGCGGCGGTCGGGCCCGGCTGGGCGTTCCTCGCCAACGGCCTGTCCTTCCTCGCGCCGCTCACCGGTCTGCTGCTGATGCGCACGGCCGAGCTGCACCGCACGCCGCGCAGGCCGCGCGGCAAGGGGCAGCTGCGGGAGGGCCTGAACTACGTCTCGAAGAACCCCGAGCTGATCTGGCCGATCGTCCTCGTCGGCTTCATCGGCACCTTCGGCTTCAACTTCCCGATCTGGCTGAGCGCCTTCGCGGACGACATCTTCCACGGCGGCGTGGGGATGTACGGGCTGTTCAACACCCTGATGGCGGTCGGCTCGCTGGTCGGCGCGCTGCTCGCGGCCCGGCGCGGCAGCTCCCGGCTGCGGTTCCTGGTGGGAGCGGCCGTCGCCTTCGGCGTGCTGCAGATCGTGGCCGCGGTCGCGCCGGAGTACTGGATGTTCGTCGCGCTGATCGTGCCGATGGGCATCCTCGGCCTGACGGTGAACGTCACCGCCAACTCCTCGGTGCAGATGGCCACGGACCCCGAGATGCGGGGCCGCGTCATGTCGCTGTTCATGATGGTCTTCACCGGCGGCACCCCGCTGGGCGGCCCGCTCTTCGGCTGGCTGGCCGACGCGTACGGCGTCCGCGTGAGCATGGCCCTGGGCGGCCTGATCTGCGCCCTGGCCGCGGCCGGCGTCGGCCTGATGCTGGCCCGCGCGGCGGACCTCCGCCTGAAGGTGGACCTGCGCCGGGGCCGGCGGCACGTGCAGTTCGTGCCGAGGGAACGGGAGCTGGCGACGGCGGCCTGACGCCCGCGGGCCGGCTGCGGCGGGCCGGAACGGCTGGACCGTGCCGCCCGCCGCGGGTGAGGCGCCTCAGACGCGACGGGCCAGCACCTGGCCCGGCCAGGTGCCGTCCGGGCCCGCGAAGGGGACGGTCCGTTCGAAGCCGTTGCTCTCGTAGTACGCGATGAGCTTGCCGTCGTCGCCCGCGTAGCAGTCGACCCGGAGCAGGGACATGCCCTGTCTGCGGGTCTCCTCGGCCGCGTGCGCGAGCAGCGCGCGGCCCACGCCGCGGCCGGCGTGGCGGCGGTGGTCGGCGGCCAGCAGGTGGACGTAGCGCTCGGGTTCGTCGGCCCGCGGGATGATGTCGCCGCCGGGCCCGTCCGTGAGCGTCACCGTGCCCACCACCTCGCCGTCGATCTCGGCGATCCAGGGCTCGCCCGTCGTCAGGTACTTCTCGATCATCGCGACGGCCTTGGGATTGGCGGACCAGGGCTTGGTGCCCCACTGGCCCGTGCGGCCCTGCGCGACGAGCCACTCCACCGCCCCGTCGAAGAGGGCGGTGACGGCGGGGATGTCGTCGGGGCCGCCCCTCCTGATCCGCACCGGTGCCATGTCGATGTTCATGTCATTCATGCGCGGAGGCTAGCGTCACCCTCCATGAGACTCTTCGCCGCGGTCCTCCCTCCCGACTCCGCCACCTCCGAACTGGCCGCCGCGGCCCACGCGTTGAAGCAGCTGCCGGGCGCCGGCGAGCTGCGCTGGACGGCCCGCGACAGCTGGCACTTCACGCTCGCCTTCATGGCGGACGTCGACGAGGCGACCGTGCCGGACCTCGCCGCCCGCCTGGAGCGGGCCGCGCACCGCACACCGCCCTTCTCCCTCGCCCTGCGCGGCAGCGGGCACTTCGGGGAGCGGGCGCTGTGGGCGGGCGCCACGGGCGACGTGGAGGCGCTGCGGCTGCTCGCCCGGCGGGCGGACGCGGCGGCGCGCAAGGCGGGCATCGCGATGGAGGAGCACCGGCACTACCGCCCGCACCTGACGCTCGCCCGGGGCCGCGGCGAGAGGGATCTCGGGCCGTACGTGGACGCGCTGGCCTCCTTCGAGGGCACCGCGTGGACCGTGGGTGAGCTGACGCTGGTCCGCAGCGATCTGCCGCGCGGCGGGGTGCCGGGGGAGCGGCCGCGGTACGAGGCGGTCGGGCGCTGGGTACTGGGAGGCGGCGCGGGGGCACGGGGTGGCGCGGGGGCGCCGGGCGGCGCCGGTTAACCTCGACGGTGTGGACCCGAAAACCAGAAACCGGATCATGGCCGGTGTGCTCGTGCTGATGTTCGTCGTGGTGGCGGTGGCGGCCGCGGTCGGCGGTTAGGACCGGTAGGCCCCCGGCCGACGCGGGCCGCCCCGCTCATCTCCCGTACGAGCCCGCCGGGTGCTGTCTCCCGCCGGGAATCACCAGGCGAACGACTCCGGCGACGGGCCGGGGCCCGGGAAGATCTCGTCCAGCGCTTCGAGCAGCTCCGCGGAGAGTTCCAGCTCGACGGCGCGCAGCGCGGAGTCGAGCTGTCCGGCGGTGCGCGGGCCGACGATCGGCGCGGTGACGCCGGGCCGCGTCAGCAGCCAGGCCAGCGCGACCTCGCCGGGCTCCAGGCCGTGCTTGTCCAGCAGGTCCTCGTACGCCTGGACCTGCGCGCGGACCTCCGGCTTGGCGAGCTCGGCGGCGGCGCGTCCGCCGCTGCGCCGGGCGCCCTCCTGCTTCTTCAGCGCGCCGCCGAGCAGCCCGCCGTGCAGCGGCGACCAGGGGATGACGCCGAGGCCGTACTCCTGGGCGGCGGGGATGACCTCCATCTCGGCGTCGCGCGCGGCGAGGTTGTAGAGGCACTGCTCGCTGACGAGGCCGTAGCCGCCGCGCCGCGCGGCCGTCTCGTTGGCCTGGGCGATCTTGTAGCCGGGGAAGTTGGAGGATCCGGCGTAGAGGATCTTGCCCTGCTGGACCAGGACGTCGACGGCCTGCCAGATCTCCTCGAACGGGGTGTGCCGGTCGATGTGGTGGAACTGGTAGATGTCGATGTAGTCGGTCTGCAGCCGCTTCAGCGAGGCCTCGACGGCGCGGCGGATGTTGAGCGCGGAGAGCCGCTCGTGGTTGGGCCAGGCGGGCTCCTCCTGGGGAGCCATCTTCCCGTACACCTTGGTGGCGAGCACGACCTTGTCGCGCCGCTCGCCGCCCTGCGTGAACCAGGTGCCGATGATCTCCTCGGTACGGCCCTTGCCGGCGCCCTGGCCGTAGACGTTGGCGGTGTCGAAGTAGTTGACGCCCGCGTCGAGCGCGGTGTCCATGAGCGAGTGGCTGTCGGGTTCGTTGGTGAAAGGCCCGAAGTTCATGGTGCCGAGCGTGAGCCGGCTGACCTTGAGCCCTGTGCGTCCCAGCTGCGTGTACTTCATGGGGCCCCAGCCAAGGGGGTGGAGTGGGCTCTAGGCAAGGGGGAGCGGTGGTGCGGACGGGCGGGTCAGTCGTGGGGGAAGCCGTCGGTCTTGAGGACGAGGTCGAGAACGGTGCCGGTCAGGTCGATCTCCTCGCCGAAGTCGGACTTCGACTCCGTGCGGTACTCGCCGTCCTTGGGGTCGGTGTAGACGTGGCAGCGGGCCTGGTAGGGGTCGGCGACGAGGTACACGGGAACCCCGGCTGCGGCGTACGCGGCCTTCTTCGGGCCGTAGTCGTTCAGGCCGGTGCCCCGGGAGATGACTTCGGCGACGAACTCGACGTCTCGGTACTGCCAGCGGCCTTCCCGGTTCGGCTCAGCGCCGTCCTTCAGCTTCGCGAGGTCGGGGCAGAAGCCGTTCTGGTCGCCGGGGAAATCAATGCGTACATCCGTCATCAGCAGGGTGTCCCGGCCGAACCTGTCGTCCACCGCGTAAAGCACCCTCCGGATGATCTGCCAGTGCACGTTCCGCTGCGGCACCATGGAGACAGCCCCCTCGACGACCTCTGCCTTGATTCCTTCGGGGACCATCCGCTCGATGAGCTCGAACCACCGGTCCAAGTCCCATTCGACGTCGTTGTCGGCCATCTCGATCCTGTCGGTCTCTACGACGGTCATCGTGGCGCTCCTCCCCGGCCGCCCCCGGTCGAGTACGGCCGCGCGGTACAACGATACGCACGGAGCCGGGGTCACGTCCGGTCACGGGCCGCCCAGCCAGCCCGCCGCGTCGAGCCGGAACGCGTCCGCGGGGACGACCCCGCGCAGGCCGGCCTCCAGGTCACGGAGGCGGCGCGGGCCCATCGCCCCCGCCCACTCCGCGCGCAGCTCGTCGAAGACGGCCGCCGAGCGGCGCAGTGCGTCGATGCCGTGCGGGGTGAGGCGGACGAGCTTGCGGCGGGCGTCGGCGGGGTCGTCGGTGCGGGCCGCGTAGCCGAGGGCGATGAGCCGGTCGACCGTTTTGCCGGCCGCCTGCTTGGAGACGCCGAGGCGCCGCCCGACCTCGCTGGCGGTGGCGCCCTCGACGCCGATGGCCTGCATCGCGAATCCGTGGGCGGGGTGGATGTCCGGGTGGCCCTGGCGGGCGAGTTCGGCGTGCAGGCGGTCGATGAGGGTGCGGAACCCCGCGAAGAGGAGCAGGGGCAGTTCGTATCCCCGGCCCGGGTCGGCCGCCATGTCTCCCGCGTCCCCCCTTTCTCCCTTGCCGTAACCGACAACCTGGTTTACCTTCTTGTCGTCAACCATGTTGTCCATTTTACGGGCCCTCGCATGACCCCGCGGGCTCACTGGGGGTACGTGATGTTCACCGAGCACACACTGGAAACCGCGCCGGGCGCCTCGCGGGAGGCCATGCGGAAGACGGCAGTCGCCTTCGGGAAGGTGCCGGAGGCGGTGGCGCGCCTCGCGGAGTCGCCGGAACTCCTGAACGGGTTCCTGGAGTTGAGCGCGACCTTCGAACGGTCGACGCTGGACCCCCTCGCCCGGGAGGTCGTCATCATGACGGTCGCCGTCCGCAACGAGTGCCACGTCTGTGTGGCCCTGCACGCCGGGAAGCTGCGGGCGCTGGGCGCGCGGCCGGAGTGGGTGGCGGCCCTGCGCGAGCGGCGCGCGCTCGACGACGAACGGCTGGAGGCGGTACGGGTGTTCACGCTGGAGGTGCTTGCCGCCGCGGGCGCCGTCGCGGAGGAGCGGCTCGCGGCGTTCCTCGCCCACGGCTACAGCGAACGGAACGCCCTCGAAGTCGTCCTCGGCATCGGTACGTACACGATGTCGACGCTGGCGAACCGGCTCACGCGGGCGGCGTGAGGAGCGGGACGGTCACGGGCGGCGGTCACCTGCGGCGGCGTGTGCCAGGGAGGTGGTACGTCGGCGTACCCGCGCTGGACGGCTGTACGTGCCGGCTGGGCTGGCAGTCCTACCCGACGGCCAAGGACCCGTTCGTGGACGCGGAGTTGCTGCGCGAGGCGGTGCGGCGCGCGGCGGGGTGAGCGGGCGTTCGCGCCTCAGGAGCGGCGCCCCGACAAGCGGCTCAGCAAGGCCAATGCCCTGGGCGAGCGCGTGCGCGCGTGCCCGTATCTGTCGAGAAGATCGGTGAAACCGCGCATCACGTCGGCTCGGCCGCTGCTCAGCGCCCCGTCGTAGAGGGATGTCGCTTCGTCGTCGCGGCCGGACTCGGCGAGGAGAAGGAAGAGGTTCTCCGTCGCCGGGGGAAAGCCCTGGTGATGGGCGTGACGGTAGAGCCGCTCCGCCTCGTCGGGGCGGCCCGCGTCCTCCAGCAGGAAGGCAAGGTTGTTCGAGGCCTCCGGCAGGCCTTGTACGTGGGCCTTCCGGAAGAGGGGCACGGCTTCCTCCGTCCGTCCGTCCTCGGCAAGCAGATTGGCGAGGTTGAACGTCGCCTCGCGTACTCCGGAGGCGTGGGCCCGGCGATACAGCGGCTCCACTTCCGCGTGGCGGTCGGCGTCGCGCCGCCCCCCGTCCAGGGTTACGGCGAGGCTGTAGGTGGACAGTGCGTGTCCCCTCGCATGGGCGTGGCGCAGGAGCGGCAGTGCTTCGTGGGTCCTGCCCTCTGCGATGAGGAGCAGGGCGAGGTTGTAGGTGGCCTCGATGAGGCCCCGGTCGTGAGCGTGCCGGTGGAGCCGTTCCACCTCCCCGGTGCGGCCCTGCCCGGCCAGGAGGCAGGCGAGGTTGAAGGCGGCGTGAGGATCCGCGCCGTGGAGGTGCGCGTGCCGGTACAGCTCCTCGGCCGCGTCGAGGTCGCCTCTCTCCTCCAGGAGGCACGCGAGGTTGTTCGTGGACTCGGTGTGGCCTCGGGCGTGATCGCGCCGGTACACCGCTTCCGCCTCCTCGCGTCGGCCGGTCCTCACCAGGAGGCAACCGAGGTTGTACGCGGCGCTGTTGCCGTCGTCGAGGTCGACGAGCGGGCGCCACGCGAGCTCGGCTGCCTCGAACGCCTCGCGTCTGTAGGCGTTCAGCCCGATGAGGAACCGGTCCTCGTTCTCCGGGGCGTGGGCGAGCGCGGTGTCCCAGACCCGGTCCGGGACGGCGGCTTCCGCGGCGTCGACGAGGTAGTCGAACGCCGTCCAGTGGTCCTCGGGCGCGGGAACGAGCAGGCTCGTCACGCCGTGACGTACGCGCGCGGCCCAGGCGAACGCGTCCTCCAGCGGCTCGGGACGCAGCAGCGTTCCGCCGGCACCGGACAGATGCGTTTCGTGCACCTCCGCAAGGAGAGCCCGGGGATAGGGGCCGCGCAATCCCGCCCGTGCGAGATCGACGGCCGCCGCCACCAGCGCGGCGCCCCGCGGATGCCCACGCGCGGACCACGCGTGCCGCCACTCCCGGAGCAGCACGGGGCCGGCGGCCAGGTACTCGGCGATGCCGTAGGCGGCACGGTGCCGCAGGGCATCCGTGATGCGAGGGTCGTCGCAGGCCCCGGCCCGGGCCAACTCCGCGGCGCTCCACAGCCGGTCGAGATCGACGACCTCGGCGAGCCGCAACACGCGGGAGGCGACTCCGTGATCGTGACCGTTCAGATCGTCGGGGGAGGCGGTGAGTGTCTCGTACGGTTCCGTCCGCATCGTCGCCACGACGGGCACTCCCGACCGGACGAAGTCGGCCAAGACCTGGGGACGGAGCCCGTCGGGGCCCAGGTGGCGTTCCAAGTCGTCCAGCCACACCACGCAGCGCACGCCGGACCGCTCGACCGCTCCGGCCGAGGCGGAGAGGCTCCCGCCGGCCGGCGGAACGAGCACCCGGTGCTCCGGCAGCAGCTTCCGCACCGCTTCGAAGGCGGCCCGCGTCTTTCCGGCCGTGGAGTCCCCGACGACCAGTACGAGTCCGCCGGACACCGCGGCTTCCCGTACCCGGTCCCTCAACTCCCCGTCCACGTCACGCGTCACGTACGGCGGCAGCCTGCTCCCGTCCTTGCCGGGCCGCGCCCGATGCGCGCCCGCGGCCAGCGCGTCCCAGTCGGCGACGAGGGGCCAGCGGTCGGGGTCGAGGAGGTCGTGTGGTGGGTGGCTCTCGTCCGGCGGTGCGATCGTCAGCTGCTGGATCGAGCGGGCCTGGACGAGGTTGCCCTGGCGGCCGCCGTGGACTCGGTTCTCCCCCATGACGCACCACGCTAGCCCGTTCACCGGTCCGAGGCCCGGGGATGCGCCGGGCAGGCAGGGGGGCCGGCGCTAGGCCGCGGAGGCACCGCGGGCGTTCGCGGGGGCGTAGGGCCCGCCAACGCCCCAGGCCTGGGAGAGGGACTCCGCGAAGGCGGCGGCCAGTTTGTGTTCGCCGCTCGCGTTCGGGTGCGTCCCGTCGTACGTGTCCGCGTGGATGTCGTACGACCGCGGGTGCGAGGCGAGGAGGAGCGGGGAGCGGGGGGTGTCCAGGTCCGCCACCGTCTTCGCCAGGAGTTCGTTGAAGCGGGCGACCTCGGCGGCGAACGGCGCGTCCGACTCCGCGCGGATGTTCGGTATGACGGGGAGCAGGACCATCCGGACGTGGGGGTTCGCCGAACGCGCCTCCGTCACGAAGGCGCGCACGTTGGCCGCCGTCTGGTCCGCGTTCGTGTAGAAGCCGAGGTCGATCAGGCCCAGGGAGATGAGGAGCACGTCGGCCGGGTCGCGGCGCAGCGCGTCCGCGATCCGCGGGGCCATGTGCAGCCAGCCCTCGCCCCAGCCCGCCAGGTGACGGCGGGGGAAGTCGGGGTGCGCGGCGGCGCCCGCGTAGTCGTGCGAGACGGGCTCGCCCGCCGCCTTGTCGTAGAGCGCGGTGCGCGGGCCGGCTATGGCGACGTCCCCGGGGCCGAGGGCGTCGCACAGGTGTCGCCACATCCGGTAGCGCCAGGTGTGTTCCCCGGCGCTTCCGATCGTCATCGAGTCGCCGACGAACATGAACCTGAGCATCCGCTCATCATCGCGGATGGGAGGTACCGGCTGCGATGTGAGGCTGCGCACGCCGCCCGCGGGGACGGATGGCACTCTTGGGCGCATGCGTTCGCTTCGGGCTGTTCCGTCTGTTCTCGCCGCTGCCGTGCTGGCCCTCGCCTTCGCCGTGGGCGCGCCCGCCGCGCCCGCCGCGGCCGACGGCCACGACGGGTTCACCATCAAGGATCCGCGGATCGTCGAGTCCAGCGGCCTGGCCGCCTCCCGCGCCCACCCGGGCGTCTACTGGACGCACAACGACCAGGACAAGGGCGCGTTCCTGTACGCGGTCGACTCCAAAACCGGCGAGACCGTCGCCACGATCACGATGACCGGGGTCGGCGCGCCGCGCGACGTCGAGGCGATCTCCGTCGGCAGCGACGGAAACATCTACGTCGGCGACATCGGCGACAACCTCAACGGCACCTGGAAGAACGTCTGGATCTACAAGCTGCCCGAGCCCAAGGTGCTGAAGGACCAGGCGGTCCGCGCCACGCAGTACGTCGTGAAGTACGCCGACGGCGCCCGCGACGCGGAGGCGATGATGGTGCACCCGAAGACCGGCCGCATCTACATCGTCAGCAAGAACGAGGAGGGCGGCGGCCTCTACGAGGGCCCGGAGCGGATGTCCGCGTCCGGCACCAACGTCTTCCGGCGGGTCGCCGAGATCGACCTGTGGGTGACCGACGGCGCCTTCTCGCCGAACGGCGAACAGCTCGCCGTGCGCGGCTACTTCGGGGGCGTCTGGTACGCGTGGCAGGGCGACGGCGAGAAGCCGCGGCGCAAGGGCAGGCTGAGCGTGCCGCTGCAGCGCCAGGGCGAGTCCGTCACGTACACGACCGACGGCACGACCCTGATGTACGGCACCGAGGGCCGGCAGAGCGCGGTGGAACCGGTGGAGGCGCCCGGCGGGGGCGGCAGCGGCGGCGCCGACTCCTCGTCGGACAACGGCGGTACGGCCCGTGAGGGCGACGACCCCTTCTTCGGCGGGAGTCTCAGGACGGGGGCCGTCGTCGTCGGTGCCGTGCTGCTCGCCGTGTTCGGGCTGAAGCGGCTGGGGCGGCGGGGGCGGCGGGGCGGCAGGTGAGGTGAGCGGCGGGGGCCGGCCACCGACTATGTGCGGGCGCGCCCCTACTATGTCCCGGCGCGCCGGGACACCAGTACGTCCAGGCCGTCCAGGAGCCGCTGCAGGCCGAACTCGAAGTGGTCGAAGTCCGAGCCGAACGCGTCGCCGGTGAGCCCGGCCAGGGTCGGGTAGCGGCCGCTGCCCATGGCCTTCTCCAGGGCGGGCAGCTGGGCCTGCCAGAACGCCTCGTCCGTCAGGCCGGTCCTCGCCGACTCGGCCTGGTGCACCTGGGTGCGGGCGACCCCGGTGACGTATCCCTCGGTCATGACGATCACGCCGATCAGCTCGGGGTCGGTCAGGCCCATCGACGTGATCCGGGACAGGGTGCGGTCGAGGCCGCCGACGGAGCCGGGGCCGAGCACCGGGCGGGCCGGGTTGACGTGCAGCAGCCAGGGGTGGCGCCGGTAGAGGACGAGGGTCTCGCGGGCGAACTCCTCGATGCCCTCGCGCCAGCCGCCGGTCCATGAGCCGTCGTCCGGGAGCGGCGTGTACACGTGGTCGAGCATCAGGTCGACCAGTTCGCCCTTGCCCGGCACATATCGGTAGAGGGACATCGTGCCGGTACCGAGCTCGGTGGCCAGGCGGCGCATGGAGAGCGCTGCGAGCCCTTCGGCGTCCGCGAGCCGGACCGCCTCGGTGACGATGCGGTCCAGGGTGAGTCCCGGCTTGGGGCCCCGGGCCGGGCGCTCGCCCTCGCCCCAGAGCAGCTCCAGGCTGCGGGAGATGTCGCTGCCGGTGCGCCGGTCCTCGCCGTTGGTGCTCGTCATGGCACTCACCCTAATCGCCGGGACAAAAACTGGGTACGCCGTACCCGCACAACTGGGTACGGTGTACTCTCAACTGAGTACGGCGTACCCAATGGGGTGCGTGAGGGGCGCGGGAAGGGGACGGCGATGGACGGGAACGGCTTCGCGGTACGGGCCGAGGGGCTCGAGAAGCGCTACGGGGAGCGGGGTCGGCGGGAGCGCCGTGGCGAGCGTCGCGAGAAGTACGCCCTGAACGGCTTCGACCTGCACGTCGAACAGGGCACGGTGCACGGCCTCCTCGGTCCGAACGGCGCGGGCAAGACCACTGCCGTACGGATCCTCGCCACCCTGCTCCGCCTCGACGGCGGCCGCGCGGAGGTGGCCGGCGCCGACGTGGTGCGCGAGCCCGCGCTGGTCCGCGGCCGCATCGGCCTCACCGGGCAGTACGCGGCGGTCGACGAGGTGCTCACCGGACGGCAGAACCTGGAGATGTTCGGCCGCCTCTTCCACCTCGGCGGCCGGCGGGCCGCCCGGCGCGCGCAGGAACTCCTGGCCCAGTTCCACCTGGAGGACGCGGCCGAGCAGGGCGCCGGGCAGTACAGCGGCGGCATGCGGCGCAGGCTCGACCTCGCCGCCTCGATGATCCTCGCCCCCGCCGTGCTCTTCCTGGACGAGCCGACCACCGGACTCGACCCGCGCAGCCGCCTCGAAGTCTGGGACGCCGTACGGGAGTTGGTCGCGGACGGCACGACGGTGCTGCTCACCACCCAGTACCTGGAGGAGGCGGACCGGCTCGCCTCCCGCGTCACCGTCATCGACCGCGGCCGGGCCATCGCCGACGACACCCCCGACGGCCTGAAGAACACGGTGGGCGGCAGCCACCTCGACGTCGTGGTGCGTGAGGCGGCCGACCTGCCCGCGGCCGCCAAGGCCGTGGCCCGCGTCTGCGACGGCGAACCGGTCACCTTCGACCTGGAGCGCCGGGTGCAGGCCGCCGTGACCGACCGGGTCGGCGCCCTCACCGAGGTGGCGCGCACCCTGCGGGACGAGGGCGTCGCGGTCGAGGACATCGGGCTGCGCAGGCCCAGCCTCGACGACGTGTTCCTGCGGCTGACCGGCGAGAGCCGCGGGACGGAGGCCGCCGCATGAGCGCCGCCCTCACCGCCGACGCCTCGCGCGGGCGCCTCTTCTGGGCCCTCGCCGACTGCTGGAACGTCACCCGCCGCTACCTCACCCACTTCCGCCGCCAGCCCGTCAACATCGCCTGGCAGCTGGGCTTCCCCATCATCAGCGTGCTGCTGTACGGGTTCGTGTTCGGCGAGGCGATGAAGGTGCCCGGCGGCGGCGAGGACGGCGACTACCGGCAGTTCCTGATGCCGGGCATGTTCGTGATGACGATGGCCTTCGGGTTCATGAACACGGCGATGGGCATCGTCACGGACTCCACGAAGGGCGTCATCGACCGTTTCCGCTCGATGCCGATGGTGCCGTCGGCCGTGGCGACCGGGCGCGGCCTCGCCGACCTCGTCGTGGCCTGCGCCGAGCTGACCATCCTCGCGCTGACCGCGCTCGCCATCGGCTGGCGCTCCAGCGCGGGCGTGGCCGACACCGTGCTCGCCTTCGGGCTGCTGCTGTTCCTGCGGTTCAGCCTGATCTGGGTCGGCGTCCACCTCGGCCTGGTCGTGCCGACCCCCGAGGCGGCCGGCGGCCTCTACGCGGTGGCCTTCCCGCTCACGATGATCTCCAGCGTGTTCGTGGCGCCGTCCCTGATGCCGGACTGGCTGGCACCCGTCGCCGCGTGGAACCCCGTCTCCTCGACGGGCACGGCCACCCGCGAGCTCTTCGGCAACCCCGGAGCGGGCGGCGACAGCTGGGTCGAGCAGCACGCGGTCCTGATGGCGGTGGTGTGGCCGGTGGCGATCTCGCTGGTGTTCCTGCCGCTGGCGGTGCGGAGGTTCAGGCGGCTGAGCCGGTGAGGTTCGGGGGCGCCCCGGTGCGGGGCGCCCCTTGCGGGGCGCCCTTGGGGGCGCGGGGAACCGCGCGACCAGCCACAGCGCACCCGCAGCTGAAACCGACCGTCGTCAGAGCTTCTCGATCACGTAGTCGATGCACTTCGTGAGCGCCTCGACGTCCGCCGGGTCGATCGCCGGGAACATCGCGACGCGCAGCTGGTTGCGGCCCAGCTTGCGGTACGGCTCCGTGTCCACGATGCCGTTGGCGCGCAGCGCCTTGGCGACCGCACCCGCGTCGATCTCGTCCGCGAAGTCGATCGTGCCGATCACCTGCGAGCGCTTGGCGGGGTCCGTGACGAACGGCGTCGCGTACTTGGACTCCTCGGCCCAGCCGTACAGCGTGCGCGCGGACGCGGCCGTGCGGCCCGTCGTGAAGTCCAGGCCGCCCTGGGAGTTCATCCAGTCCAGCTGCTCGGCGAGCAGGAAGAGCGTGGCGAGGGCCGGGGTGTTGTACGTCTGGTTCTTGCGGGAGTTGTCGATCGCCGTGGGGAGACTGAAGAACTCCGGGACGTGCCGGCCGGACGCGTGGATCCGCTCGGCGCGCTCGATCGCCGCCGGGGAGAACGCGGCGAGCCACAGGCCGCCGTCCGAGGCGAACGACTTCTGCGGGGCGAAGTAGTAGACGTCGGTCTCGGCGATGTCGACGGGCAGGCCGCCGGCGCCGGACGTGGCGTCGACGAGGACGAGGGAGCCGGCGTCGGCGCCCTCGACCCGCTTGACCGGCGCGGCGACGCCGGTCGAAGTCTCGTTGTGGGTGAAGGCGTAGACGTCGACGCCCGCCTCCGCCTCCGGGTCGGGGTGCGTGCCCGGGTCGCTCGTGATCACGGTCGGCTCGGCCAGCCACGGGGCGAGCTTGGACGCCTTCGCGAACTTGGAGGAGAACTCGCCGAAGTTGAGGTGCTGCGACTTGTTCTCGATCAGGCCGTGCGTCGCCACGTCCCAGAACGCGGTGGAGCCGCCGTTGCCGAGGATCACCTCGTACCCCTCGGGGAGGGAGAAGAGGCCGGCGATGCCCTCGCGCACGCGCCCGACCAGGTTCTTGACCGGGGCCTGGCGGTGGGAGGTGCCGAGGAGGGAGGTACCGGTGGCGGCCAGGGCGTCCAGCGCCTCCGTACGCACCTTGGAGGGGCCCGCGCCGAAACGGCCGTCGGCGGGCTTCATGTCAGCGGGAATCTGGATCTCAGCCACGGGGGGAGCCTAACGGCTCGGGGCACGGGGTTCTGGTGGTGTCCGTCGACTGAGACCGTGCCCCGGTCCGGGGTGGACGTCGCGGTGCCCTGCCCCGGACCCCGCTCCTCAAGCGCCGGAGGGGCTGGTTCCTCGCGTTGCGCGCTCGTCCTCAGGCGCCGGACGGGCTCCCTAATCACCGGCCGTAGGCCCCAGCAGCACCGGCAGCTCGTACAGGTCGTTCTGCGTCACCACCGGCTTGTTGCGGAGGGACTTGTGGGGGATCGCCAGGGTCAGGTCCGGGAAGCGGGCGTACAGGGACGGGAGGGCCACGCCTGCTTCCAGGCGGGAGAGCGCCGCACCGGGGCAGACGTGCGGGCCGTGGCCGAAGGAGATGTGACGGGTCGGCGACGTGCGGGTGATGTCGAAGGCGTCCGCCGTGGGGCCGTGGGCCCGCTCGTCGCGGCCTATCGCGCCGTACGAGACGATCAGCGCGTCACCCTTGGGGATCACCTTGCCGCCGACGGGCACGTCCTCCGCGGCGAAGCGGATCAGGACGTGCGAGGTCGGGGTCGAGTAGCGCAGGGTCTCCTCGATCACCGCGTCCCAGCCGACCTCGCCGGCGCGGACCAGGGCGAGCTGGTCGGGGTGGGCGGAGAGGTTGACCACCGCGTTGACGATGAGGGAGATCGTCGTCTCGTGGCCCGCCGCGACCATCAGCTGGAGCGTGGAGACGATCTCCGCGTCCGTGAGGTGGTCGCCGTCCTCCGAGGCCTGGATCAGCGCGCTCGTCAGGTCGTCGCCGGGCTCCGCGCGGCGGGCCGCGACGACCTTGCCCATCATCTCGGCGAGCTCGCCGAGCGTCGCCACGACCTCCTCGGGGGGCGTCTGCGTGGAGAAGAACTGGTCGAAGAGGACCTTCAGGCGCGGGTGGTCCGCCGCGGCGACGCCCATCAGGTCGCTGATGACGTACATGGGGAGGGGGTAGGCGAACTCCGCCTTCAGGTCGACCGGGCCGGGGCCCGCGGGGAGCCCGTCCAGGAGGGCCGTCGTCAGCTCCGCGACGCGCTCCCGCATCCGCTCCACCCGGCGCGGCGTCAGCGCCTGCGCGACCAGCGAGCGCATCCTGCGGTGCTCCTCGCCGTCCACCGTCAGCATGGAACGGCCCGGGTTGGCGAGGCCGATCAGCGGCCAGTCGGCGGGGATCTCGCCGCGCCGCCAGGCGCCCCAGACCCCGATGTCCTTCACCAGGCGCTTGTCGGTGAGGAGTTGGCGGGCCTCGGCGTGGTGGGTGACCGCCCACACCGGCACGCCGCCCGGCAGCTCTGCCTCGGCGAGGGGCCCCGCGGCGCGCAGCCGCGCGCTCTCCGCGTCGAGGTCGGTGACGAACGGATCCAGGGCGATGCGCGTCATCTGAGGTCTCCAAACGCTGAGGTCGGGGTCGGGGTGAAACTCACCGGCAGATCGGTCAGGCCGCGCAGCCAGGGGGAGGGGCGGCGGGTCAGGGCGTCCGCGGGGACCGCGAGGTCGAGGTCGGGCAGGCGGTCGAGGAGGACCTCGATGCCGGTGCGCGCGATGACCTCGGCGACCTCCTGGGCCGGGAAGGGGCAGCGGTGCTCGCCGTGCCCGAAGGAGAAGTGGGCGCTGTTGCCGCCGGTCAGCGCCGAGCCGTCGGTGCGGACCTGCGGGTCGGAGTTGGCGGCGGCGAGGCCGAGCAGGAGCAGGTCGCCGGAGTTGATGCGGCGGCCGCCCAGCTGGGTGTCGCGGGAGGCCCAGCGGCCCGCGACGTTCTGCGTCGGGGTGTCCTCCCACAGGACCTCGTTCATGGCCTCGGCGACGCTGTGCCGGCCGCCGAAGAGCGACGCGGCGAAGCGGTCGTCGGTGAGCATCAGGCGCAGCGAGTTGCCGATCCAGTCGGCGGTCGGCTGATGGCCCGCGGCCATCATGACCATCAGGTCCTGGGCGATCTCCTCGTCCGTGAACCCGTCCTGGCCGTCAGCCGCCTGGCTCTCCAGCATGTACGAGGCGACGTCGTCGCCCGGCGCGGTGTGCTTGTCGGCGATGAGCCGCGCCATCGACTCGGCCAGGTGCTGCGCGCCCGCGAGGGCCCGTTCGCGGCCGTCGATCATGTCGTTCATCGCGGTGACCAGGCCGGGGCCCCGCTCGTCGGAGAAGCCGTAGATACGGGCGAGGACGCGGACCGGGAGCAGCATCGCGTACTCGGCGACGATCTCCGTGGCGCCCTTGCCGCAGAACCGGTCGATGAGCTCGTCCGCGAACTGCTCGGCGTGCGCCTTGAGTTCGAAGGGGTCGACGCCTTCGAGGGCGTGCGCGATCATCGCGGCGCGCCGGGTGTGCCGCTCGCCGACGGTGTAGAGGATGGAGGGCTGCTTGTGGCCGATCATCGGCAGCAGCGGCCAGTCGGCGGGGATGTTCGGCCACTGGTTCCACAGCTCGGAGTCGCGGCTGTAGAGCGCCGGGTCGCCGGTGACCTGGTGCAGCTCGCGGTAGCCGAGCACCAGCCAGGCCGGTATGCCGCCGTCGAGCAGCACCGGGGCGACGGGGCCGTGGTCGCGCCGCATCTCCCGGTACAGCGTGGCGGGTTCGGTGCTGAACCGCGGTCCGGAGAGCGGGACGGCGCCGGGTGCGGCGGCGCCGGCGCCGGTTACGGGGCAGGTCACTGGGCGGTCTCCTGGGAGGCGTGTCGCCGCTCTGCGTACAGCGACGTGAGGTGTTCCACGAGCGTGATCAGCACGTTCTTGACGGACTCGCGGGAGCGGGCGTCGCAGTCGACGAGCGGCACCCCGGGGTCGAGGTCGAGCGCCTCGCGCAGCTGCTGTGTGGTGTGCGCGGGGCCGCCGAAGTCGTTGCGGGCCACGATGAACGGCGTGCCGTGGTGCTCCAGGCGGTCGATCGCGTACCAGGAGTCCGCCAGGCGGCGGGTGTCGACGAGGACGACCGCGCCGAGCGTGCCGGAGAAGAGGCGGTCCCACAGGAACCAGAAGCGTTCCTGGCCGGGGGCGCCGAAGAGGTAGAGGATGTTGTGCGCGTCGAGCGTGATGCGGCCGAAGTCGAAGGCCACGGTCGTCGACGTCTTGGCGCGCAGCCCGTCGAGGCCGCCGGTCTCGTCGATGCCCCGCCCGGCCTGCGTCATCGTCTCCTCGGTGTTGAGGGGACGGATCTCGCTGACCGAGCGCACGAGCGTCGTCTTGCCGACGCCGAAGCCCCCGACCACGACGATCTTCAGGCCGTTGTCGGCGGTGGCGGTCAGTTCCGTGCGGGAGGCCCCGGTAGCGCTGCGTTCAGAGATTGCGGAGTCCAACGAGCACCTGCTCCAGGATGTCGGGGTCGGGAAGGCTGTGGTCGCCGGCCGCGCGCGGGTGGCGGGCGCTGATCCGGCCCGCGTCGAGCAGGTCGGACAGCAGGATGCGGGTGATGCTCACCGGCAGGCCGAGGTCGGCGGCGACCTCCACGACGGCGGTGGGCAGCCGGCACATCCGCAGGATGGCGGTGTGCTCGGACTGCATGCCGGGGACGGGGCCGGACTCGGCGACGACGAGGGTCACCAGGTCGAAGGGGGTGTCGGGCGCCGACCGGCTGCGTCCCTGCGTGAGGGTGTACAGCCGGTCGGGGGTGTCGTCCCGGCCGGGGCGGCTCATGAGGCGGGCAGGGTGCGGGGGCCGTCGTCGGCGCGGGGTGCGGCGCGCAGGTACTCGCCGAGCTGCTCGACGAGCTCGCTCATGGTGTGCCCGACGAGGCCCGCGTCGGCGTCCTCGGCGGCGATGACCGCGAGGTGCGCGCCCTCGCCGGCCTCGACGATGAAGAGGATGCCGCCGTAGAACTCGGCCATCGCGGAGCGGACCCCGCCGCTGCCGTCGCCGAACTCGGCGGACGCGCCGTGCGACAGGGACTGGATGCCGGCGGCTATCGCGGCGAGCTGGTCGGCCTGGTCGACGGAGAGCTCCGGGGTGCGGCAGAGCTTGAGGCCGTCCCGGGAGAGCACGAGGGCGTGCCGGGCGCCGGGGGTGCGCTCCAGGAGACCCACGAGGAGCCAGGTGAGCTTCTCGTCGGTGGTGCTGCCGGGGGTGGAGCTGCCGGGGGTGGTGCCGGTGGTCATCGGGGGGTGTCGCCTTCCGGGTGCGGGGAGGTTGCGGTGGCGTCCTGGTCCTCGGACGGGCCGGAGGTCTCCGGGTCCTGCCCGGGGGCGCGGACGGCCTGGCGGAAGCTGCTGAAGCGGGCCGCGGTGCTCTTCGCGGCCTCGGCGTGGGACCGGATCCGGGTCTCGCCGGTGTCGCTGTCGGCGCGGGCCCGCTCGGCGGCGGCGAGGGTGCGGCCGCGGGGGCGCTTGGGCAGCGGGGCCTCGGGAGCCTCGGCTTCGAGGGCCTCGAGGGCCTCGAGGGCCTCGGGGGTGGCTGAGGCCGGGCGCGCGGGGTCCGTCGGTGGGCGCGGGGCCGCGGGGGGAGGTGCGTACTCGCCGTCCCTGCGCCGCGTCGGGAGTTCCTGGACGCCGGCGTCGGCTCGGTGCTCCGTGCGCACGTCCCCCCGCGTCCGCTCCGGCGTGCTCGCGGGTGCCGGGAGGGCTGTCGCGGCCGGCAGGGGTGCCGGAACGGGGGTCGGGGCCGTCTCCGAGGGCCGGGACAGCAGCTCCTGGGGGATCAGCAGGAGTACGCCCGTGCCGCCGCGGGCCGAGGGACGGAACGAGACCGTCAGGCCGTGCTTGCGGGCCAGCCTGCCGACGACCGCGAGGCCGAGCCGGGTCCCGGACAGGCCGCCGAGCCCCTCCGTCCCGCCGGACACGGCGTGTTCGGCGCGGCGCTGCTGCACGGGGCCCATCACGAGGCCGCTGTCCTCGACGGAGATGATGACGCCGGCCGCGACCTCCTCGATGTAGACGTGCACTTCGGAGGTGGGCGGCGAGAAGTTCGTCGCGTTGTCGAGGAGTTCGGCCAGGGCGTGCATGACGCCCTCGGCGGCGTGGCCGGCGACCGCGACCTCGCTGGCCGAGTGGACGCGCACGCGCTGGTAGCCGCCGATGCGGCCCATCGCGCCGCGCAGGATCGACTCCATGACGATGGGGCGGGCCCAGCGGCGGCCCGAGCGGGCGCCGGTGAGCACGGCCACGGAGTCGGCGATGCGGCCGGCCTGCGCGGTGCGGTGGTCGAGGTGGAGGAGGTCGGTGAGGACGTCCTCGTCGGCGTGCCTGCCCTCCATCTCACGCAGGTCGGCGAGCATGCCGGTGGCCAGCGCCTGCATGCGGCCCGCGGCGTTGGCGCAGGCGGCGAGGGCGGCGGCGCGCTCGGACTCGGCGCGCCGGGCGCGCACGGTGAGTTCGGTGCGCTCCCGGGCGAAGTACTCGGTGAGCGCGGTGCGCTCGCGGGTGAACTCGTCGGTGCGGGCGGCCTGCTCCTGCACGATGCGCCCGGCGTCCTGACGCACCGTCTCGACCCGGCGGCGCAGCAGGGTGTTGGCGCGCACGGTGTGGAAGGCGAGCGTCACGGCGGCGGTCAGCGCGAGGGCGGCGGCACCGGATCCCCAGGCCAGCGGGGTGCGTACGGAGGCGGGCGCGAGGGCCACGGCGGCCCCGGCGAGCGCGGCGCAGGCCACGGCGCAGGCCAGCAGGACGAAGGCGGTGGGGCGCAGCGGAGGGTGCTCCGTCCCGGGGCGCGCTAGGGGGGTTTGCGCGGTCATCAATCGGGGTCCTCGATCGGAAGCGACACACTCTGCTCAAGTTCTGCTCAAGTGAGGATCACTATAGGAGAGTTGTCGACCGAGTTGGGAATCTTCCCGTCCGGATCGGGAGATAACGGGTGCGGCGGGGTGGCCACGAGGGGCCGGTGCGGGGGCATCCTGGACCGCATGAGCGATCTCGACGGCGCCTTCGCAGGACCCGGACGGAGTGCCGACGGACGGGTGCCGGGGGACCCGCACGGACGTGGGCGGCGTACCGCGGGACGTACCGACGGGCGTGCCGACGGACGTACCGGCAGAGGAGCCCCGGCCGACCCGGAAGGGCTCGCACGGCAGTTGCGCGCCGCCGTGCGCGGCGAGGTGGACCTCTCCGTCACCGCGCGGGCCCTGCACACCATGGACGCCTCCAACTACCGCCGGATCCCCGCCGCCGTGGTCGCCCCGCGCGACGCGGACGACGTGGCGGCGGCCCTCGCGGTCTGCCGCGAACACGACGTGCCGCTCGTGCCGCGCGGGGCGGGCACCTCCATCGCCGGGCAGGCCACCGGCACCGGCGTCGTCCTCGACTGCACCCGGCACCTCAACCGCGTCGTCTCCCTCGACCCCGAGGCGCGGACGGCCGTGGTCCAGCCGGGCGCCGTCCTCGACGACCTGCGCGCGGCCGCCGCCCCGCACGGCCTCACCTTCGGCCCCGACCCCTCCACCCACAGCCGCTGCACCCTCGGCGGAATGATCGGCAACAACTCCTGCGGCGCGCACTCGGTGGCCTGGGGCACGACCGCCGACAACGTCGCCTCCCTCACCGTGACGGACGGCCGCGGCACGTCCCGCCGTCTCGCCCGGGGCTGGGACGGTGCACCCGAGGGCCTGCGCGCGCTGGTCGAGGCCGACCTGGCGCTGCTGCGCACCGGCTTCCCCGACCTCCCGCGCCGCATCTCCGGATACGCGCTCGATGCGCTGCTCCCCGAACACGGACCCGACCTCGCCCGCGCCTTCTGCGGCTCCGAGGGCACCCTCGGCGTCCTCACCGAAGCCGTCGTACGCCTCGTCGAGGCGCCCCGCGCCCGCGCGCTCGCCGTCCTCGGGTACGCCGACGAGAGCGCGGCGGCCGAGGCCGCGGCCGGACTGCTCCCCTACGGGCCGCTCACCGTCGAGGGCATGGCGGCCGACCTGGTCAGGGGCGCGAACGGGCTGCCCCGGGGCGGCGCCTGGCTCTTCGTCGAGACCGGCGGCGCGAGCCCCGCCGAGGCCCGCGCGCACGCCGGCGCCCTGGTGCGGGCCGCCGCGGCGGAGACGGTGGACGCCCTGATCGTGGCCGACCCGGCCGGTCAGCGGGCACTGTGGCGGGTGCGTGAGGACGCCAGCGGTACGGCGACCCGGATGCCGGACGGCTCGGAGGCCTGGCCCGGCTGGGAGGACTGCGCGGTGCCGCCGGCCCGACTGGGCGGCTACCTCAGGGACTTCAGGGCGCTGCTCACCGACCACGGCCTGCGGGGCACCCCGTACGGGCACTTCGGGGACGGCTGCATCCACGTCCGCATCGACTTCGACCTGCTCACCGGCGACGGCGTCGCCCGCTTCCGCCGCTTCTCCGAGGAGCTCGCCGACCTGGTCGTCGCCCACGGCGGCTCCCTCTCCGGCGAGCACGGCGACGGGCAGGCCCGCGCGGAACTCCTGCCGAAGATGTACGGGCCCGAACTCGTCGGCCTCTTCGAGCGCGTGAAGGACCTCTGGGACCCGGCGGGCCTGCTCAACCCGGGCATGCTGGTGCGGCCCGCCCCGCTCGACGCGAACCTGCGCTTCGCCCCGCTGCCGCGCGAGCCGGTCGACGTCGCCTTCGGCTATCCGCACGACGGCGGCGACTTCTCGGCGGCGGTACGCCGATGTGTGGGTGTCGCCAAGTGCCGTACGGCCACGCCCGCTTCACCCACCGCCGTGATGTGCCCGTCCTTCCGCGTCACCGGCGAGGAGGAGCACTCCACGCGGGGACGGGCCCGGCTGCTGCACGAGATGCTCGCGGGCGAGGTGGTCACGGACGGCTGGCGCTCCACGGAGGTCAGGGACGCGCTCGACCTCTGCCTCTCCTGCAAGGGCTGCCGCTCCGACTGCCCGGTGGGCGTCGACATGGCCACGTACAAGGCGGAGTTCCTGCACCACCACTACCGGGGCCGCCGCAGGCCGGCCGCGCACTACGCCATGGGGTGGCTGCCCCGCTGGCTGCGGGCGGTGTCGGCGACGCGCACGGCACGCCTCGTGAACACCCTGGCCCGCGTCGCCCCCTTGGCCGCGCTCGCCAAGCGCCTCGGCGGGATCGCCCCGGAGCGCGCGGTCCCGGAGCTGGCGCCGCGCACGTTCCGCCGGTGGTGGCGCGGAAGGCCGCGCGCCGGGGGCCCGCCCGACGTCGTGCTCTGGCCCGACACCTTCACGGACCACCTCTCGCCGTCGGTGGGCCGGGCCGCGGTGGCGGTCCTGGAGGACGCCGGGCTCACGGTGGCGGTGCCCCCGAGCGGGGTGTGCTGCGGCCTGACGTACGTCTCGACGGGCCAGCTGGACCGGGCCCGCGCGGTGCTCCGCGCCACCCTGGACCGCGTGGAACCGTTCCTGGACGCCGGTACGCCGGTCGTCGTCCTGGAGCCGAGCTGCGCCGCGACCCTCCGCTCGGACCTGGCCGAACTCCTCGGCGACGACCCGCGGGCGGCCCGCCTCGCGGCATCCGTCCGCACGTTCGCCCAGGCCCTGGAGGAACTGGCCCCGCGGTGGGAGCCGCCACGGATCGGCCGCCCCGCGGCCGGCCAGACCCACTGCCACCAGCACGCGGTACTGGGCGACGCGGCGGAGCGGCGGCTGCGCGAAAAGGCGGGCCTGGCAGGGGAGTTGGCCGGTGGCTGCTGCGGCCTCGCGGGGAACTTCGGTTTCGAGCGCGGCCACTACGAGGTGTCGAAGGCGTGCGCCGAGGAACACCTGCTGCCGTCGGTGACGGCGGCCGGCGAGGACGCGGTGATCCTGGCCGACGGCTTCTCCTGCCGCACCCAGCTGACGCAGCTGGCCGGGGTGCGGGGACGGCATTTGGCGGAGGTGCTGGCGGAGGGGCTGGGGCGGGGGTGAGGGGAAGGTAGGGGTGTGGGTGGGTTGGGGGGGGCGATGCGGACGGCTGGGTCACGGGTGTGCCACCCCCCCGGCTCCGGTGCCGCGTGGGGAACGTTCAGGTGGCTCACTCAGGGGCGCGGGGAACTGCGCAATCCCCCGGCTCCGGTGCCACACGGGGAACGTTCAGGTGGCTCACTCAGGGGCGCGGGGAACTGCGCAATCCCCCGGCTCCGGTGCCACACGGGGAACGTTCAGGTGGCTTACTCAGGGGCGCGGGGAACTGCGCAATCCCCCGGCTCCGGTGCCGCGCGGGGGAGCGTCCAGGCGGCCCACCCAGGGGCGCGGGGAACTGTGCAAACCCCGGGCCCCGGAGCCACGCGGGGAACCGCGCAATCGCCCCGGGTTCCCGAGGCGGACGGGGGCGGCCCGTCACATGCCGTCCGTCTCCGCCAAGACCTCGTGGGCCAGGGCCACCAGCGCCGCCAGGGCCGGGTGGTGTGACGGGCCGTCGCGCCAGGCCAGGACCACCGGCAGGGGCGGAGCGTCGGTGAGGGGACGGTAGGCGACCGCGGGGTGCGGGTGCATGCCGGGGGTCGCCGTCGTCGTCACGCCCACCGCGCGGTCCGCGGCGATCGCGGCCAGCCAGTCGTCGGTGTTGGCGACGGTGATCGTGGACGTGGGCCGCGCGTCCGCGGGCCACAGCTCCAGGGTGGTCGTGCCGGAGACCGCGTTGAGCGCGACGGTGCGCGGCGCCAGGTCCGCGAGGCGCAGGGCCGTGCGTTCCGCGAGCGGGCTGTCGGCCGGGACCGCCGCGACCCGGTGCTCGATGTGCAGGAGCTCGGTGACCAGGCCCGGCACGTCGACCGGGCCGCGCAGCAGCGCCACGTCGACCGCGCCGCGGCTCAGCCCGGCGGTGCGGTCGTCGATGCGCAGGAGTTCCAGGGGCACGTCGGGGTGCGCGGCGCGCCAGCGGCGCAGCAGCGGCGTGGTGGCGGGACCCGCCGCCGCCCACGCGTGCCCGAGCCGCAGCGGCCGCCGCACCGAGCGCCCCGCGTCCAGCGCGTCCTCGAACGCGGCGACGGCGACCGCCGCCCGGTCCCGGAAGGCGTGGCCCGCCGCGGTGAGCGTGAGGTGGTGCGTGGAGCGGTCCACGAGCCGCGTGCCGAGCGCGTCCTCCAGGGCGGCGAGGGTGCGGGAGGCGGCGGGCTGGGTGATGCGCAGCCGAGCGGCGGCCCGGGTGACGCTGCCCTCCTCGGCGACGGCGAGGAAGCAGCGCAGGTGGCGCAGTCCGACGGGCTGATCAGTCATGTCCGGGGAGCATAACGACAGCGCAATCGGCATTTCACAAGCCGTGCCGAGCGTCGTAGCTTCGATATGTGGACGTGGGTTGCGTACAGCAGTGAAGGGGCCCCACAATCCTGTCTCAGTGCACTGTCTTATACGGTGCAGTCCAGGAAACTGAACCCCGGCCCCGCCCGGGGAAACCCGGGAAGTGCGGACCGCACACCAGGAAAGGCTCGCCCGTGAACGTCTCCCGCAGCGACCAGGCAGCACCCGCGGCAGCGGCCGAGACCGGGCTGCGCGGCCGTCTTGGCCACCTCGGACCCGTCGGGCTCGTCCTCGCGGGCGGGATCTCCGTCCAGTTCGGCGGCGCCGTCGCCGTGAGCGTGATGCCGAGGGTCGGCGCGATCGGCATCGTGACGCTGCGCCTCGTCTTCGCCGCGCTCGTGCTGCTCGTCGTGTGCCGCCCCAAGGTCCGCGGCCACTCGCGCGCCGACTGGGGCACCGTCGTCGCGTTCGGCGTCGCCATGGCCGGCATGAACGGCCTCTTCTACCAGGCCGTCGCCCGTATCCCCATGGGCCCCGCGGTCACGCTCGAAGTCCTCGGCCCGCTCGCGCTCTCCGTCCTCGCCTCGCGCCGCGCGGTGAACCTGGTCTGGGCCGGGCTCGCCCTCGGCGGCGTCTTCCTGCTCGGCGGTGGGGGCGGCCTCGACGGCCTCGACCCGGCCGGTGTCGCCTACGCCCTCGGCGCCGGCGCGATGTGGGCGACGTACATCCTCTTCAGCGCCCGCACCGGACGCCGCTTCCCGCAGGCCGACGGTCTGGCGCTGGCGATGGCGGTCGCGGCGGTGCTCTTCCTGCCGCTCGGGATCGCCGAGACCGGCTCGCGGCTCGTCCGGCCGGACGCGCTGGCGCTGGGCGCGGCCGTCGCGGTGATGTCGTCCGTGCTGCCGTACACCCTCGAACTCCTCGCGCTGCGGCGGCTGCCCGCGCACACCTTCGCCATCCTGATGAGCCTGGAACCGGCCATCGCGTCCGTCGCCGGGTTCCTCGTCCTGAGCCAGGCCCTGTCCGTCGCGGAGGCGCTCGCCATCGCCCTGGTCATCGCGGCGAGCATGGGTGCGGTGCGGACGCAGGTGGGGCGGCGGGGATCGCGGGCCGGCGAGAGCCTGGTGGCGGAGGCGGCGGCGGGGCCGGCGGCAGCGGGCCCGGAGGCTGCGGGGTCGGCGGCCCGAGGAGTCGACTGTCGCAGCGGCGGCCGGCGGGTCGGGGATCCGTCCGGACATCGCGCGGAGGCCGTCCGAAAAGTAATGCAAGCACGCTTGATTGTTTCTCCGAGCGCTGCCATGCTCCCAGGCACATCGCCCTGCCCCGAGGGGAGCGTTCCGTGCCCGATGCCCTGTCCGTGCTCGACGACCTGCGCGGCGAGAGCGAGGAACTCGACCGCCTGGTAGCGGAGTTGAGCCGGGAGCGCTGGTCCCTCGCGACCCCCGCGCCCGGCTGGACCGTCGCCCACCAGATCGCGCATCTGGCCTGGACGGACCGGGCGGCCGTGCTCGCCGCCACCGACCCGGACGCCTTCGCCGTGGAGGTCGAGAAGGCGGTGGCCGCCCCCGGCTCGTTCGTGGACGAGGGCGCGGCGGAGGGTGCCGCGCTGCCGCCCGCCGACCTGCTCGCGCGCTGGCGCGCCGGGCGCGAGGAGCTGTGGCGGATCCTGGGCGAGGCGCCCGCCGGCACCCGCCTTCCCTGGTACGGACCGCCGATGGCCGTACCGTCCATGGCGAGCGCGCGGCTCATGGAGACCTGGGCACACGGCCAGGACGTGGCCGACACGCTCGGCGTGCGGCGGGCCGCGACCGGCCGGCTCCGGCACGTGGCGCGGATCGGGGTGCGCACCCGCGACTTCTCCTTCGCGGTACGGGGGCTGAGCGCACCCGGCGAGGAGTTCCGGGTCGAGCTGACCGCGCCGGAGTCGGGGGAGGTGTGGGCGTACGGGCCCGAGGGCGCCGCCCAGCGGGTGACCGGGCCCGGCCTCGACTTCTGCCTGCTCGTGACGCAGCGCGCCCACCGCGCCGACCTCGCCCTGCGCGCGGAGGGTCCGGACGCGGACGGGTGGCTGGACATCGCGCAGGCGTTCGCGGGGCCACCGGGTGCGGGCCGTGCGCCCGCGCGTACGCCCGGGGGAGACGCGCGGTGACCCCGCCCCCGTCCCCGCCCCCGTCCTCGTCCCCGTCCCCGTCCCCGCGTCCGACGCCACCGCCCCCGCGCCCCACGCGGCCCCTGCGCATCGGCAACGCCTCCGGTTTCTACGGGGACCGGTTCAGCGCCCTGCGCGAGATGCTCACCGGGGGGCCGCTCGACGTCCTCACCGGTGACTATCTCGCCGAGCTGACCCTGCTCATCCTCGGCCGCGACCGGCTCAAGGACCCCTCCCGCGGCTACGCGAAGACCTTCCTGCGGCAGCTGGAGGAGTGTCTCGGGCTCGCCCGGGAGCGGGGCGTGCGCATCGTCGCCAACGCGGGCGGGCTCAACCCGGCCGGACTCGCCGACGCCGTACGGGAGTTGGCCAGCCGGCTCGGGCTCGACGAGGTGCGGGTCGCGCACGTCGAGGGCGACGACCTCGGCGCCCGCTTCCCCGGCGCCCTGACCGCCAACGCCTACCTCGGCGGCGCCGGCATCGCCGCCTGCCTCCAGGCCGGGGCCGACGTCGTCGTCACCGGCCGCGTCACCGACGCCGCCCTGGTCACCGGGCCCGCCGCCGCCCACTTCGGCTGGGGCCCGACGGAGTACGACAAGCTCGCCGGTGCCGTCGTCGCCGGGCACGTCCTGGAGTGCGGCGCGCAGGCCACCGGCGGCAACTACGCCTTCTTCGCCGAGCACCTCACCGAGCACGGCAAGGGCCTCGACGCCCTGCGGCACCCCGGGTTCCCGCTCGCCGAGATCCACGAGGACGGCTCGTCCGTCATCACCAAGCACGACGGCACCGGCGGCTTCGTCGACGTCGGCACCGTCACCGCGCAGCTCCTCTACGAGACCCAGGGCGCCCGGTACCTCGGCCCGGACGTCACCGCCCGCCTCGACACGGTCACGCTCACCCAGGCCGGACCCGACCGCGTCCGCGTCGACGGCGTGCGCGGCGAGGCGCCGCCCCCCACCCTCAAGGCGGGCCTCAACCGGCTCGGCGGCTTCCGCAACGAGGTCGTCTTCGTCCTCACCGGCCTCGACATCGACGCCAAGGCCGGCCTCGTCCGCGCCCAGATCGAGGACGCCCTCGACCGCGCCCCGGCCCGCCCCGCCGACGTGCGCTGGGAGCTGGCCCGCACCGACCGCCCCGACGCGCCCACCGAGGAGGGCGCCAGCGCCCTGCTGCGCCTCGTCGTACGGGACGCCGACGCCGACACCGTGGGCCGCACCCTCAGCGGCGCCGCCATCGAGCTCGCCCTCGCCGGCTACCCCGGCTTCCATGTGACGGCGCCGCCCGGGAAGGGCTCGCCGTACGGGGTCTTCGAGGCGGCGTACGTCGAGCGCGCCCGCGTCGACCACGTCGCCGTCCTGCCCGGCGGCCGGCGCGTCGCCGTCCCGCCGGGCGACGACACCCTCGTACCGGAGGAGCTCGCGGCGCCCCCGCTGCCCGCCCCGCTCCCTCAGGGGCCGACCCGCCGCGCCCCCCTCGGCCTGGTCGCCGGGGCCCGCAGCGGCGACAAGGGCGGCGACGCCAACGTGGGTGTGTGGGTGCGCACCGATGACGCGTGGCGCTGGCTCGCCCACGAACTCACCGTCGACCGGTTCCGTCAACTCCTGCCGGAGACCGCCGACTTGACCGTCGTCCGCCACGACCTGCCGAACCTGCGCGCCCTGAACTTCGTCGTCGAGGGACTGCTCGGCGAGGGCGTGGCCGCCCGGGCCCGCTTCGACCCGCAGGCCAAGGGCCTCGGCGAGTGGCTGCGCGCCCGCCACCTGGACATACCGGAGGTACTCCTGTGACCGTCCTCGCCTCCGCGCTCGACCCCGCGAGCGCCGAGTACGCCGAGCACCGCAGGGCCATGCTCGACCGGCTCGCCGCGCTCGACACCGAGCAGGCCAAGGCGCTCGAAGGGGGCGGCGAGAAGTACGTCCAACGGCACCGCAAACGCGGCAAGCTGCTCGCCCGCGAACGGATCGAACTGCTCCTGGACCCGGACACGCCCTTCCTGGAGCTCTCCCCGCTCGCCGCCTGGGGCAGCGACTACCCCGTCGGCGCCTCCATGGTCATCGGCATCGGCGTCGTCGAGGGCGTCGAGTGCCTGATCACCGCCAACGACCCGACCGTACGGGGCGGCGCCTCCAACCCCTGGACGCTGAAGAAGGCCTTCCGGGCGCACGAGATCGGCCACGCCAACCGGCTGCCGTCCATCCACCTCGTGGAGTCCGGCGGCGCCGACCTGCCGTCCCAGAAGGAGATCTTCATCCCGGGCGGCGCCCTCTTCAAACACCTCACGCAGTCCTCGGCCGCGGGCATCCCGACCATCGCCGTCGTCTTCGGCAACTCCACGGCGGGCGGCGCCTACGTGCCCGGCATGAGCGACCACGTGATCATGGTCAAGGAACGGGCGAAGGTCTTCCTCGGCGGGCCGCCGCTGGTGAAGATGGCGACCGGCGAGGAGAGCGACGACGAGTCGCTCGGCGGCGCCGAGATGCACGCCCGCACCTCCGGCCTCGCCGACCACCTCGCCGAGGACGAACGGGACGCGCTGCGCCGGGCCCGCCGCGTCGTCGCCCGCCTCAACTGGCGCAAGCGGTACGCCGATCCGGACCCGGCGACGGTCGCCCCGCCCGCGTACGACGAGGACGAGCTGCTCGGCATCGTCCCCGAGGACCTCAAGAAGCCCTTCGACCCGCGCGAGGTCATCGCCCGCGTCGTCGACGGCTCCGACTTCGACGAGTTCAAGCCGCTGTACGGGAGTTCGCTCGTCACCGGGTGGGCGGCCCTGCACGGCTACCCGGTCGGCATCCTCGCCAACGCGCAGGGCGTGCTGTTCAGCGAGGAGTCCCAGAAGGCCGCCCAGTTCATCCAGCTGGCCAACCAGCGCGACATCCCGCTGCTCTTCCTGCACAACACCACCGGCTACATGGTCGGCAAGGAGTACGAGCAGGGCGGCATCATCAAACACGGCGCCATGATGATCAACGCGGTGTCGAACTCGACGGTGCCGCATCTGTCGGTGCTCATGGGGGCGAGCTACGGCGCCGGGCACTACGGCATGTGCGGGCGCGCCTACGACCCCCGCTTCCTCTTCGCCTGGCCCAGCGCCAAGTCCGCGGTGATGGGCCCGCAGCAGCTCGCGGGCGTCCTGTCGATCGTCGCCCGGCAGTCCGCCGCCGCCAAGGGGCAGCCCTACGACGACGAGGCGGACGCCGGGCTGCGCGCCATGGTGGAGCAGCAGATCGAGTCCGAGTCGCTGCCGATGTTCCTGTCCGGGCGGCTCTACGACGACGGGGTCATCGACCCCCGCGACACCCGCACCGTCCTCGGCCTCTGCCTCTCCGCGATCCACACCGCCCCCTACGAGGGCGCGCGCGGCGGCTTCGGCGTCTTCCGGATGTGAGGACCTTCCCTGATGGACGTGAGGACCTTCCCCGATGGACGTGAGGAACTCCGCATGATTACTTCCCTGTTGGTGGCCAACCGGGGCGAGATCGCCTGCCGCGTCTTCCGCACCTGCCGCGAGCTCGGCATCGCCACCGTCGCCGTGTACTCCGACGCCGACGCGGACGCCCTGCACGTACGCGAGGCCGACACGGCGGTCCGGCTGCCGGGTGCGGCGCCCTCCGACACGTATCTGCGCGGCGACCTCGTCGTGAAGGCGGCGCTCGCCGCGGGCGCGGACGCCCTCCACCCCGGCTACGGCTTCCTCTCCGAGAACGCCGGCTTCGCCCGCGCCGTCCTGGACGCGGGCCTGCTCTGGATCGGCCCGCCCCCCGAAGCGATCGAGGCGATGGCGTCCAAGACCCGCGCCAAGGAGCTGATGGGCGTCGCGCCGCTCGGCGAGGTCACCGAGGCCGACCTGCCCGTCCTGGTGAAGGCGGCGGCCGGCGGCGGCGGACGCGGCATGCGCGTGGTACGGGAACTGGACGCCCTTGAGGGCGAGCTGGCGGCGGCGCGAGCCGAGGCGACGAGTGCCTTCGGGGACGGTGAGGTGTTCGTCGAGCCGTACCTGGCGGCGGGGCGGCACGTCGAGGTGCAGATCATGGCGGACGCGCACGGCACCGTCTGGCCGCTCGGCACCCGCGACTGCTCGCTGCAGCGCCGCCACCAGAAGGTCGTCGAGGAGGCCCCGGCACCCGGCCTCGTCCCGGAACTCGTCGCCGACCTGCACGCACAGGCCGTACGCGCCGCCCGCGTCACCCACTACCGCGGCGCCGGCACCGTCGAGTTCCTGGTGGCCGACGGGCGGGCCCACTTCCTGGAGATGAACACCCGCCTCCAGGTCGAACACCCCGTCACCGAGGCCGTGTTCGGCCTCGACCTGGTCGCCCTGCAGATCCGGATCGCCGAGGGCGAGCCACTGGCCGGCGAGCCGCCGGCCCCCCAGGGCCACGCCGTCGAGGCCCGCCTCTACGCCGAGGACCCGGCCGCGGACTGGGCGCCGCAGACCGGCACCCTGCACCGCCTTGACGTGCCCGGCGACGTCCGTCTGGACACCGGCTACACCGCGGGCGACACCATCGGCGTGCACTACGACGCGATGCTCGCCAAGGCCGTCGCCCACGCCCCCACCCGTGCCGAGGCCCTGCGGAAACTGGCCGGCGCCCTGGAGCGCGCCACCGTGCACGGCCCGGTCACCAACCGCGAGCTGCTCGTACGCTCCCTGCGCCACCCCGAGTTCACCGCCGCCCGGATGGACACCGGCTTCTACGACCGGCACGCCGCCACGCTCACCGCGCCCGCCCCCGACCCGCACGCCCCGCTGGCCGCCGCGCTCGCCGACGCGCACGGCCGCTCCCGCTTCGGCGGCTGGCGCAACCTGCGCTCCCAGCCCCACCTCAAGCGCTACCGCACCGAGCCGGACGGCACCGAGCACGAGGTCCGCTACCACCACACCCGGCAGGGGCCCGCCGCCGAAGGCGTGACCGTCCTGGAGGTGACGGCGGGGCGCGTGGTGCTGGAGGCCGACGGCGTACGGCGGACGTACACCGTCGCGCGGTACGCGGACCGGATCCACGTCGGCACCCCCCGGGGCGACACCGCCCTCACCCCGCTGCCCCTGCTGCCCGAACCCACCGCCCGCCGCGTGCCCGGCTCGCTGCTCGCCCCGATGCCCGGCACCGTCGTGCGCGTCGCCGCAGGCATCGCCGAGGGAGCGCCGGTCACGGCCGGGCAGCCCCTCGTCTGGCTGGAGGCCATGAAGATGGAGCACCGCATCTGCGCCCCCGCCTCCGGCACGCTCACCGCCCTGCACGCCGCACCCGGCCGCCAGGTCGAGGTCGGCGCGCTGCTCGCCGTCGTAGAGGCCGCCGACCAGGCCGCCCAGCCGCTCGCACAGGAGGAACAGTCCGCATGAGCATCGCTCGCAGCACCGCTCGCAGCACCGTCCTCGAAACCGAAGAGCACCAGGCCCTGCGCTCCGCCGTCGCCGCACTCGGCCGCCGGTACGGCCGCGACTACCTCGCTCGCGTCGCCGCCGAGGGCGGCCACCCCGACGAGCTGTGGGCGGACGCCGCCAAGCTCGGCTACCTCGGCGTCAACCTGCCCGAGGAGTACGGGGGCGGGGGCGGGGGCATGGCCGAACTCTCCATCGTCCTGGAGGAGTTGGGGGCGGCCGGCTGCCCCCTGCTCATGATGGTCGTCTCGCCCGCGATCTGCGGCACGGTCATCGCCCGCTTCGGCACCGAGGAGCAGAAGCGGGCCTGGCTGCCCGGCCTCGCCGACGGCTCGCTCACCATGGCCTTCGGGATCACCGAGCCCGACGCGGGCTCCAACTCCCACCGCATCACCACCACGGCCCGCCGCGACCCGGACTCCGACTCCGGCGGCTGGCTGCTGAGCGGCCGCAAGGTCTTCATATCGGGCGTCGACATCGCGGACGCGACCCTCATCGTCGGCCGCACCTCCGACGCGCGCACCGGCAACCTCAAACCGTGCCTGTTCATCGTCCCGCGCGACGCGCCGGGCTTCGAGCGGCGGCGGATCGACATGGAACTCCAGGCCGCCGAGAAGCAGTTCGAGCTCGTCCTCGACGACGTACGGCTGCCCGCCGACGCGCTGGTGGGCGAGGAGGACGCCGGACTGCTCCAGCTGTTCGCCGGCCTCAACCCCGAGCGCATCATGACGGCCGCGTTCGCGCTCGGCATGGGCCGGTACGCGCTGTCCCGCGCCGTCGAGTACGCCAAGGAACGCAGCGTATGGAAGTCCCCGATCGGCGCCCACCAGGCCATCGCGCACCCGCTCGCCCAGTCCCACGTCGAGATCGAACTGGCCCGCCTGATGATGCAGAAGGCCGCCCGCCTCTACGACGAGGGCGACGACATCGGCGCCGGGGAGGCCGCCAACATGGCCAAGATCGCCGCCGCCGACGCGTGCGTGAAGGCCGTCGACCAGTCCGTGCACACCCTCGGCGGCAACGGCCTGACCAAGGAGTTCGGCCTCGCCTCGCTGATCGTGGCCTCCCGCGTGGCACGGATCGCCCCCGTCAGCCGGGAGATGATCCTC
Source organism: Streptomyces sp. NPDC041122 (assembly GCF_055592445.1). Lineage (NCBI taxonomy): Bacteria > Bacillati > Actinomycetota > Actinomycetes > Kitasatosporales > Streptomycetaceae > Streptomyces > Streptomyces sp. NPDC041122. The sequence continues at coordinate 243,739 of NZ_JBVIYQ010000013.1, forward strand.
AACTACGTCTCCCACCAGACGCTGGGCCTGCCCAAGTCCTACTAGGTCTTACCAGGCCCTACCAGCCCGAGGAGCGGTCCATGAGCCTCGTCGTCTCCGCACCGGAACGCGGCGTCACCACCGTCACCCTGGACTTCCCCGACCGCCGCAACGCGCTCTCCGCGGAACTGGTCGGCGCCCTCGCCGCAGCGCTCGACGGCCTGGGCGCGGACCCGGACGTCCGGGCGGTCCTGCTCACCCACACCGGCACGACGTTCTGCTCCGGCGCCGACCTGAAGGCGCCGCCCGCACCGGCCGACTTCGTGCGGCTGATGCGGCGGATCGTGGAACTCCCCAAGCCGGTCCTCGCCCGCGTGGACGGGCACGTCCGGGCGGGCGGCCTCGGGCTGCTCGGCGCCTGCGACCTGGCGGTGGCGGGCCCGGCCGCGTCCTTCGCCTTCACCGAGGTGCACATCGGCGTGGCCCCCGCCGTGATCTCCCTGCCCCTGCTGCCCCGCCTCGACCCGGGCGCGGCGTCCCGCTACTACCTCACCGGGGAGCGGTTCGACGCGGCGGAGGCGGCACGGATCGGCCTGGTCACGGTGTACGGGCAGGACGTGGACGTGGCCCTCGCGCCGCTGCTCGACGGGGTCAGGGCGGCGGCGCCGGGCGCCCTGGCCGAGACGAAGAAGCTGCTCACGGCTAGGGTGCTCGACGCATTCGACGACCACTCGGACGCCCTGACCGCCCTGTCCGCCCGCCTCTTCGGCTCCACCGAGGCGCGCGAGGGCATGACGGCGTTCCTCGAACGACGGGAGCGCCCATGGGTGCTGTGACCGCCGCGGACCGGGGCCCCGGTGAGGTCCCGGCCCGCTCGCCCAAGCAGGACCGCAGCCGGGCCACCCGGCAGCGGCTACTGGAGGCCGCCGTCTCCTGCCTCGCCGAACACGGCTGGGCGGGCTCGACGGTCTCCGTGGTCGCCGAGCGGGCGGGCGTCTCGCGGGGCGCGGCGCAGCACCACTTCCCGACCCGGGAGGACCTCTTCACTGCGGCCGTCGAGTACGTCGCCGAACAGCGCTCCACCGCCCTGCGGGCCCTCCCCGCGCAGGACCGCGCCTCGGTGGTCGCGGCCCTGGTCGACCTCTACACGGGCCCGCTCTTCCGCGCGGCGCTCCACCTGTGGGTCGCCGCGTCGAACGAGCCCCAGCTGGGCTCCCGCGTCACGGAACTGGAGTCCCGCGTGGGCCGCGAGACCCACCGCATCGCGGTGGAACTCCTGGACGCGGACGAGTCCCGCCCCGGCGTCCGCGAGACGATCCAGGGCCTCCTGGACATGGCGCGCGGCCTGGGCCTCGCGAACCTCCTGACGGATGACGGGGTGCGGAGGGAGCGGGTGGTGGCGCAGTGGACGGTGCTGGTGGAGGGGGCGCTGGGGTAGGGGCGTGGGGGGGGCTTTGGTGGGCCGGTGCGTTTGCCGGTGGCCGGGGGAGTCTTCGGTGGGCCGGTGCCTTTGTCGGTGACCGGGGCCGCCCGGGTGTTTGCGGAGTGTGGCGCCTCCGGGCCGGCAGTAAAGGGCGCTCCTTCGTCGCGTCGGCTTCGCCGATTGCGCTGCGCTCCACCCTTGACTCCCGTCCCTCCACCGCACGTTGACGTTCGACCCGGACGGCCAGGGGATGGCGGCGGACCTCGCTGTTCGGGTCATCAGCTTTCGCTGCCGGGTGCGGTCCGGCCCATCGTGGGCGGACGCCCCGGTGCGCGCTCGGCCCACGGCCCGTCTGGTCGGGTCATCGGCCTTCGCGGCCGGGTGCGGTCCGGCTCATCGTGGGCGGCGGCCACGGTGCGAGCTCGGCCA
>NZ_JBVIYQ010000014.1:0-23869 GCF_055592445.1 Streptomyces sp. NPDC041122
GCAGGCCACGCGCCTTGAGGAGCGCACCCAGGCTGGAGGCAGTCAGACCCTTGCCGAGGGAAGAGGCGACACCCCCGGTGACGAAGATGTGCTTGGTCGTCTTGGATTTGGGCTGCATGGCCAAGAGGGGGCTCCCGTGGTCGCGGTCTGGAGGTGCGTACCGGCCGCCTCACCAGGGATTCGGGGAGGTGCCGTCGCTGCGGTTCGGGGGTTCTATGACCACCGGCTCACGGGCTACCAGGGTATCAGCGCCGGACCGGGACCGCTTCCGGCCACGCTCCGCCACCGGACACACACAAATCGGTCACGGGACACGCACGCCGAGGACCGGGGAACGGGCCGCGCACGCTGCTACTTTTCCCCGGCGCACCGCCTCTCACCTGCCGCTCACCCGTTCGGCGGAGGCTCGTTGCCGGGAGGGGCGCGCAGATCACCGGGGTGCGTCGTATCCTGCTCGGACACTCGCTGCCGAGCCCCCTCCGGCACACGGCACCATCCCGCCCTGCACCCGGAACAAGCGCTCGTCAACGATCACTTGACCGCTGACCTGTAAGCGCCCCGCGGGGCGAACGTGGCCGTTCGACTGGAGATAGACGTGGCCGGGCGCATCGAGGACTACGCACTCATCGGAGACATGCAGACCGCCGCCCTGGTCTGCCGGGACGGCACAGTCGACTGGCTGTGCCTGCCCCGCTTCGACTCCCACGCCGTATTCGCCGGCCTTCTGGGCACCGAGGAGCACGGCTTCTGGCGCCTGGGGCCGGCCCACAACCCGGACGCGCAGCCACCCGCTGCCACGCGCCGCTCGTACCGCGGCGACTCCCTGGTGCTCGAATCCGAGTGGGACACCACGCGCGGCACCGTCCGCGTGATCGATTTCATGCCGCCGCGCGACACCGACGCGCCGCAGCTCGTCCGCATCGTCGAAGGCGTCAGCGGACGGGTGCCGATGCGCTCGGCGCTGCGCATGCGGTTCAGCTACGGCCGGGTGGTGCCGTGGGTCCACAAGGTCGACGGGCGCACCGTGGCCGTCGCGGGCCCCGACTCGGTGTGGCACGACACGACCGCCGAGACCTACGGCAAGGACCTGACGACCTACTCGGACTTCACGGTCGCGCCGGGTGAGCGGATCGCGTTCACGATCTCCTGGCAGCCCTCGCACAAGGACCAGCCCGCGCTGCCCGAGCCGGAGGCGGCGCTCACCGCCACGGAGACGTTCTGGCGGGAGTGGGTGGAGCACTGTACGTACCACGGCCCGTACCGGGAGGCCGTGATCCGTTCGCTGATCACCCTGAAGGCGCTGACGTACGCGCCGACCGGCGGGATCGTCGCGGCGCCCACCACGTCGCTGCCCGAGGACATCGGGGGCTCGCGCAACTGGGACTACCGCTTCACCTGGCTGCGCGACGCCGCGATCACGCTCTCCTCGCTGCTGCGCACCGGCTACCGCGAGGAGGCCCGCGCCTGGCGCGAGTGGCTGCTGCGCTCGGTGGCGGGCGACCCGGAGAACCTGCAGATCATGTACGGCATCGCGGGCGAGCGCGAGCTCGGCGAGACGGAGCTCGACTGGCTGCCGGGGTACGAGGGTTCGCAGCCGGTCCGCGCGGGCAACGGCGCCGCGGGGCAGCTGCAGCTCGACGTGTACGGCGAGGTCACCGAGGCCCTGCACCTGGCGCACATGACGGGCCTGGCCCGCAACGACTACGCCGCGCTCCTCCAGCTCAAGCTGATCCGCTATCTGGAGGACCACTGGGACGAGCCGGACGAGGGCATCTGGGAGGTGCGCGGTCCGCGCCGCCACTTCGTGCACTCCAAGGTGATGGCCTGGGTCGCGGTGGACCGCACCATCAAGCTCATCGAGTCCGGTGACGCGGACGGCCCGCTGGACAAGTGGCGCGACCTGCGCGACGACATCCACCGGGACGTGTGCGAGCGGGGCTACGACCCGGAGCGGAACACCTTCACGCAGTCGTACGGCTCCAAGGAGCTGGACGCCTCGCTGCTGCTGATCCCGCAGATGGGCTTCCTGCCGCCCGACGACAAGCGCGTGATCGGCACCATCGAGGCGATCCAGCGGGAGCTGTCGACCCCCGACGGGTTCATCCTGCGCTACCCGACGTCCGGTGACGACGAGGGCGTGGACGGCCTGGAGGGCGATGAGGGCGCGTTCCTCGCCTGCTCGTTCTGGATGGCCGACGACCTGGCGATGATCGGCCGGGTCGACGAGGCGCGCAAGCTCTTCGAGAGGCTGCTCGCGCTCCGCAACGACCTGGGTCTGCTGGCCGAGGAGTGGGACTCCGCCGCGCAGCGCCAGGTCGGCAACTTCCCGCAGGCGTTCAGCCACGTGCCGCTGATCGACACGGCGCTGCGGCTGACGGCTTCGGGGGCGTACGGCGGATAGCGGCCGGTTGCTGACGCCACGTCACGTGTGCCCCCGTCGGATGCCGGCGGGGGCACCGTGTTCCTCCGCTCACGCCTCACGTGGCGCCGGCGGCTCGCGGGGCGTGGCTCCGGGTGAAGGCCAGGACGAGGGCGGCGGTGCGGGACGGCTCCTCCAGGATGGGGGTGTGGCCGGCGCCGGGCAGCATCGTGACGGAGGCGCCGGGGACGGTGCGGTAGTCGGCCGCGGACGCGGGACGCCAGCGGCGGTCCTGGTCGCCGAAGATCACCTTGAGCGGCTTGCCGAGGGCGGCGAGCCGTTCGGGGAGCGCCCGTTCGCCCAGATACGCGGTCGACGCCCGCATGGCCGCGGTGACCGCCTGGATCCGGCTCTCCCGCAGTTCGTCGACGAGGTCCTGGGGGACCTCGTAGCCAGCGCGGAAGCCGCTGCTCGCGAAGTGCCGGAGCTGCTCGTCGGTCGGCGGCCACTGAGCGGGGTCGAAGGCGGCCGTCTCCGGCGCGCTGTAGGCGTGCAGGCCGGGTCCGGTGTTGATGAGGACGAGGGCGCTCACGAGATCGGGTCGCTGTTCGGCCAGGGCGGTGGCGGCGTAGCCCCCGCTGGAGTGGCCGACGACGGTGGCGTGCGGGACACCGAGCCGGTCCAGGGCCGCGCCGAGCGTCCGGCCGAGGCCGGTGGTGTCGTAGCCGCGGCCCACGGGTTCGGCCGAGCGGCCGTGGCCCGGCAGGTCGACGCGGATGACGCGGTGGGCCTCGGTCAGCAGCGGGACCAGGGCGTTCCAGGAGCTGCTGGTGGTGGCGGAGCCGTGCAGGAGCAGGAGAACCGGGGCCGCGCGCGGGCCGTCCTGACGGACGTGGAGATCGCCGTGTTCGAGGGGCAGAAGGGCCTCTTCGGAGACGACTTCGTCCTGGTCGCGGGGTTGCTTCTCGGAGGTGGTCATGGAGCGACTGTCTCCACCGCGGCCCGTCGCCGGATTGGACGAATGTTCCCCGCCCCGCCCGCGTAGCCTGGAGTGATGGGGCGCACCGCGCAGAGGCGTGACGATCCCGCCGCGTGGGACGTCGCGCGCCCGCGGCGGCGGGTCGGGGTGGCCGGCGTCGACATGGCGGGGTTCCGGGTGTCCGGTCCGCTCGCCGGAGGTCTGCGGATCGTGCCGCACCCGGCCGTGATGCTGGTCCTGGAGTTCGGTCCCGGCCGGCCCGCCGTGGACGACGGTGCCGGGCGGCGGCACCGGGGCAGCCTGGTCGCCGGGCCCGGCTTCGGTTGTGGCGGTGCCGTACGGGCGTGGGGCGAGGACGTCGCCTGCGTACAGGTGCGGCTCTCGCCGCCGGCCGCGGGCGCGATCCTCGGCGTCTCCCCGGCCGAGCTCGACGGGGCCGTGGCCGGACTCGACGACGTGTGGGGCCGCCGTGCGGCGGAGGTGAGCGAGCGTCTGGCCGGCCTCGGCTCCTGGGAGGAGCGCTTCGCGTACACCGAGTCCGAGCTCGCCCGCCGGTGCGCGGGCCGGGCGCCGGTGGATCCGGCGGTGGACTGGGCCTGGCGGCGCATCGTCGGCAGCGGGGGCCTCGTACGGGTGGAGCGGCTGGCGGACGACCTCGGGTGGAGCCGCAAGCGCCTGTGGTCCCGGTTCCGGGACCACCTCGGCATGCCGCCCAAACAGGCTGCGAAGCTGGTCCGCTTCGACCACGCCGTCCACCGCCTGGTCGCCGGGGCGGGGCCGGCCGGGGTCGCGGCGGACACCGGGTACTGCGACCAGTCACATCTGCACCGGGACGTCGTGGCCTTCACCGGAGCGACCCCGGCCGCCGTGGCGGGCGAGCCCTTTCTGACCGTGGACGACCGCGCCTGGCCGGCCGCCCCATACGTGTGTGAGGTACACCACAGCTGACGGCGGGGCGGACAAGTGCCGCGCCGAGGCGACGAGTTACCGGGCGGTCGGGGCCGTGGACCGGGCCACCGCCCCGGCCGGGATGTTCCCGTCCCGTGCGCCCCGGTAGCGTCCGCGCCATGGACAGTCAGGGCACTCAGGGCGGCATCACGGTGCAGCGCGCGCTGGAACTTCCGGGGCTGCGCGGCGGGCTCCCCGAGGTCGTCGCGGGCGCGGAGCGGCTGCAGCGGACGGTGCGGTGGGTGCACGCGGGCGAGGTGCCCAACATGGCCTCGCTGCTCAAGGGCGGCGAACTGCTGCTCACCACGGGGCTCGGGCTCGGCGCCCGCCCCGCCGAGCAGCGCGCCTTCGTCCGCAGGCTCGCCGAACGCGGCATCGCGGCGCTCGTCGTCGAGCTGGGCCCGCGCTTCACGCGGCTGCCCGCCGCGCTGGTGGAGACCGCGCGGGCCGCCGGTCTGCCGCTGGTCCAGCTGCACCGCGAGGTGCCGTTCGTGACGGTCACCGAAGAGGTGCACACCGAGATCGTCAACGGCCACTACGCGCTGCTGCAGCAGGCCGAGGAGGTGCACCGGCGCTGCACGGAGGCGCTGCTCGGCGGTGGCGGCATCCCGCAGGTCCTCGGCATCCTCGCCGAGTTCAGCGGCAACCCGGTGTTCCTGGAGACGGCGGACGGGCAGCTCCTGTACGCGGCCGGGGCGGGCACGGAGTGCGCGGACCCGCTCCAGGTGTGGGAGGGGCTGCGCGGGCGTCCGGTGGACCGGGAGGGGCCGCCCGCGAGCGCGGTCCTCGTCGACGTGCCGGGCGGCGGGCCGGGCGCGGGGTCCGTGCGGGCCCGCCTCGTGCTGCTCGCCGTGGAGTCCGCGCCGCAGCCGGTGCACCGCATCGCGGCGGAGCGGGCGGCGGGCAGCCTGGCCGTGGTGCTGATGCAGGCCCGCCAGGAGGAGGAGCTCGCCGCGCGCGGGCGCGGCGACTTCCTGACCGACCTCGCCGAGGGCCGCATCACCGCCGACGACGCCCCCGCGCAGGCCCGCGTCCTCGGCTTCAAGCCGGCCCCGGCCGGCAGCCCGCTCCTGCCGGTCGTGATGCGGATCGCGGACGGGCTGCCCACCGGCGGGGGCTGGGCGGTGCTGGCCCGGGCGGTCGCCGAGGAGCTGGCGTCGGTGGGAGTGCCCGCGCTGCTGGGCGTACGTCCCGTGGAGGGCCGGGTACCGCTGCTGCTGGGCCTGCGCTCGGAGTCCGAGCGGACGGCGGTGGCCGACCGGGTCGCGGCCGCGCTGCGGGCCGGCGTCGAGCGGGCCGGGATGCGGCGGCCGGGCGCGCAGCCGCCGGTCGTGGTCGTCGGCGTCGCGGGCGGCTGGGCCGCGGCGGCGTCGGGCCTGCGGCACGCGGCGGAGACCGCGACGGCCGCGCGGGGCCTACCCGACCGCCCCTGGTACGACGCGCGGCGCCTCGACATAGACCTGCTGCTGTGGCGGCTGCACCGCCATGACGAGGACGGCGTCCTCGCGGCGTTCGTGGACCGCGCGATCGGCCCGCTGCGCGCCCACGACGAGCGCTCGAAGCCGCCGCTGCTGCCCACGCTCCAGACCTATCTGGCGCACGCGGGCCGCAAGGCGGAGACGGCGCGCGAGCTGCACCTCAACCGGCAGACCCTGTACAACCGCCTCGCCCGGATCAGCGAGTTGCTGGGCACGGACCTGGACGACCCGCAGACGGTCCTCGCGCTCAGCCTCGCGCTGCGGGCGCGCAGACACGTGGCGTAGAGCCGCCGACGGCCGTACGGCCAGGGCGGGGAGTCACCCGTACGGCAGGGGCTGGGTCAACTCGTCGTAGACGCTGAGGACTTGGGTGACCGTCTCGTCCTCGGTCGGCCAGGTGGCGGCCTGCGCCGCGCCCCTGTCCGCGAGTTCGGCCCGCCGGACGGGGTCCGCGAGCAGGCGTACGACGGCACTGGAGAGGGCGTCCACGTCGCCGTAGCGGACGAGTTCGGCGGCGTCTCCGACGAGTTCGGGGATGCCGCCGACCGCGGTCGCGACGAGCGGTACGCGCGCGTGCAGCGCCTCCTGGGCGAGCACCGAGCGGGACTCCCAACTGCTGGGCAGCACCGCGACGTCGGCGGCGGCGAGGAGATCGGGGACGTCGTCACGGCGCCCGATGAGCCGGGCGGGGAGCTGCTCGTCCTCGATGCGGCGCTGCAGAACGGTGCGTTCGGGCCCCTCCCCCGCCACGAGCAGCAGGGGCACCGGGTCGAGGTGGCGCCACGCGCGGGTGGCGTCGAGGAGGAGGTCGTAGCCGCGGTCCCGCTCCAGCGCGCCGACGGCGAGGATCAACGGACGCTCCACGGCGCCGAGTTCGGCACGTGCCTTGTGCGGGAGGATGTCGGCCTCCTCGGCGGTCTCCGGGCTGCGGGGCGCGGGCAGGGCGACGGCGGCGAGGCGGGCGTCGCGCGCGCCTCTGCTGCGGGCCCGGTCGACGAGGTCGGACGAGGTGCCGAGGACCACGGCGGCGGCCCGGGCGACGCGCCGCTCCAGCAGGCGCAGGACGCGGGCCCGGGCGCCCTCCGCGTGCGCGCGGGTGTGCCAGGTGACGACGAGCGGGGTGTGGCGCCCGGTGAGGGCGACCGCGGCGCGGAGGGCGGCGTGCAGGCCGTGCGCGTGGACGAGGTCGGCATCGGCGCAGGCGGCGCGGAGGGCGGCCACGGAGGCGGGGTCGCCGCTGCGGGGCACGGAGACGTGCCGGGCGCCGGTGGCGGTGAAGCCGTAGACGCGGTCCGCCTCGTCGGGGGCGCACACGGTGACCCGCACGCCCCGGGCAGCGAGGCCCGCGGCCAGCGATCTGACGTGCGCGCTGCTGCCCGCGCTGCCACCGCCGAGGACCTGAACGGTGTGCAGCGGCGTCTGTCCGTGCGGCGAGTGGCTGCTCACGTGGCTCACGTGGCCGGGGCTCCTGGGTCTGCGTCGGTGGTGGTGCTCGGACTGGTACTCGGGCAGATGCTGCGCCAAGGATGCCAGCCCGCACGGGCGTTCCGGCACTGCCGAAAGGTCACTTCCGTATGTCGCCGGGCAACTCGATGGGCGGTATCACCCACACGGGTGAGAGTGGTGAGGTTTGTACGCGGGGGTCACGAGCCGGTTCCGCGGGCGGCCGCCGCGCTGACCTTCTCCCCGAACGCCGCCGCGGCCACCAGCGCCGCGGCGTGCACGGCGAGGCCCGCGCGGCCGTTGCCCGCGGCGACGGCGGTGCCGAGGGCCGCGCCCAGCGCGTGGGCACCCGCGTCGCCGATCATCGCGCGCTGCCCGATGTCCGCGGGCAGGACGGCGGCGGCCGCGCCCGTCGCCGCGGCGGCGAGGCCCACGGCGGGCCCCTCGCGCAGCAGGCCGGGCGCCGCGAGCGCGAGCACGGCGGTGCCGGCGCGGCCGGGCCGTACATCGAGGAGGTTGACGAAGTGCGCGCTTCCCGCGATGACCACTCCCGCGAGGGCCTTGTCCACGGGCCGCTTTTTGAGGAGCGCGCCGGCGACCAGACCGGCCGCGCAGACCCCGAAGAGTTTCACGGCCCCGCTGGTGACCTCGCCGTGGCGCAGCGCCCGCAGATGCGCGCGGAAGCCGCGTCGCGGGTCGTCCCGGGCCGCCATGTCGTCGTACGCGCCGCAGGCCCCGCCGGCGAGTACGGCGAGGGTGGCGGCGGCACGGGGGCCGGGCGGCAGGGCGGCCACGCCGGCGACGGCGCCGACGCAGGCGGCGGGCCCGGCGTACAACTCCACGGTCCGCCCGGCGAAGTTGGCCCGCTCCCACCGCGCGCTCCCGCCGGGCGCGAGGTACCGCAGGGCGGCGGTGGCCGCGTGGGTCGCGGCGGCGCTCAGGGCGGCGGCGCGTACGGGGACCGACTTCACGCCCTCACCCTATGCAGGCTGGGAAACCCCCGCTGCGCGGGGAGGGGCCGGGGGTGGTTTCTCCCCTCTCCACCCACGACTTGCAATCAGTCCCGCCGCTCCACGGCGCGTGCCCGCGAGGCAGGGTTGGAGCAGGGGCGGGTGGGTGGGCGTGCCTGCACCCCAGGGCCCCAGGGCGCCCCCGCCAGAATCCGTTACCCGTCCCCCCGAGCCGTGGCCAACAGCTCCTCCGCGTGCGCCCGTGCCGTCTCCGAGTCCTCCTGGCCCGCCAGCATCCGCGACAGCTCCCGCACCCGGTCCTCGCCCTCCAGGACCTGCACCCCGGACCGGGTCACCATCCCGTCGTTCGTCTTCTCGACCAGCAGCTGCCGGTCGGCGAACGCCGCCACCTGCGGCAGGTGCGTGACGACCACGACCTGCGCCGACTTCGCGAGCCGCGCGAGGCGCCGCCCGATCTCGACCGCCGCCTTGCCGCCGACGCCCGCGTCCACCTCGTCGAAGAGGTAGGTCGGCACCGGGTCCGTCCCCGCGAAGACGACCTCCACGGCCAGCATCACCCGGGACAGTTCACCGCCCGACGCCCCCTTCGCGATGGGCCGCGGCGGCGCTCCCGGATGCGGGGCGAGGAGGAGTTCGACCTCGTCGACGCCCGCGGGGCCGTACGCGACCGTGCGGCCGCCGACCTGCACGCCGTCACCGCCCTCCGGCACCTCCGTGGCGCTGATGGCGATCGACACGCGCGCGTGCGGCATCGCCAGCGAGGCCAGCTCCTCGGTGACCGCCGCCGCGAACCGCGACGCCGCCTCCTCACGCGCGTCGGTCAGCGCCTGTGCGAGCCCCGCGAGTTCGGCGCGCAACGCGTCCCGCTCGGCGACCAGCTCGCCCAACCGGTCGTCGTCGCCCTCCAGTTCGGTGAGGCGCGCCGCGCTCTCCTCCGCCCAGGCGAGGACGGCGTCGATGTCCGCCCCGTACTTCCGGGTGAGCTGCGTCAGCGCGGCCCGCCGCTCCTCGACCGCGGCGAGCCGCAGCGGGTCGGCGTCGAGGTCGTCGGCGTACCCGGCGAGCTCGCCCGCCACGTCGCCGAGGAGGATGCCGATCTCGCCCAGGCGGTCGGCGAGCGCGGACAGGGCGGGGTCGTGGGACCGTACGGCCTCCAGCGCCCGGGACGCGCCCGCGACCAGCGTCGAGGCGTCGACGCCCTCGGGGTCCTCGGGGTTGCCGGCGAGTGCGGCGTGCGCGGACGTGGCGGCGGAGGCGAGGGCCTCCGCGTGGCCGAGCCGCTCGGCCTCGGCGGCGAGTTCGGTGTCCTCCCCCGCGCGGGGTTCGACCGCCCCGATCTCCTCCAGTCCGAAGCGCAGCAGATCGGCCTCCTGCGCCCGCTCGCGCGCGCGGGTGGTGATCTCCTCGACCTCGGCGGTGACGGCCCGCAGCCTGCGGTACGCGGCGGTGTACTTGGCGAGCGGCACGGAGACCGCGTCCCCCGCGTACCGGTCGAGCGCGCCGCGCTGTCGCGCCGGCTTCAGGAGCCCCTGCTGGTCGGTCTGGCCGTGCACGGCGACCAGGTCGTCGGCGAGTTCGGACAGCAGCCCCACCGGCACCGAGCGCCCGCCCAGGTGCGCCCGGGAGCGTCCTTCCGCCGAGACGGTACGGCTGATGAGCAGCGCCCCGTCGTCCAGTTCGGCCCCCGCCTCCTCCGCGCGTACGACGGCCGGGGCGTCGGCGGGCACGGTGATGCGCCCCTCCACCACCGCCGACTTGGCGCCGATCCGCACCAGGGCGGCGTCCGCGCGCCCGCCGAGCAGCAGGCCAAGGCTGGTGACCACCATCGTCTTGCCCGCGCCGGTCTCACCCGTCACGGCGGTGAAGCCTGGCGAGAGCTCGACGACAGCGTCGTCGATGACTCCGAGCGACCGTATCCGCATCTCCTCCAACACGCACCTGACCATACGAGGTTTCCCGGGTGCCCCGCGACGTCGCCCCTGTGTCGGTCGGTGAAGACGCAGGCTGCGCAGGTCTCCGAAGACGCGGTGTCACCCTCCGAGGGGACGCCGCGAGGCCTTCACCGGCGCCCCGCGAGCGCGGAGGTGGGGTTGTCCCCACCAAGATCCACCGGCCCACCGGATGGCCCGCCCCCTCCCTCGCCGCCACCATGATCCACATGGCGACAGGACTGGCATGGGCGGCGCTGCGCGCGCACCGACCGGCATTCGTGGGGACCGCGGTGGCCGCGCTCTTCGCGGCGACCGTGGTGAGCGCGTCGACGATGATGCTCGGCACGACGAGCGCGAAGCGCCCCGACATCCCCGGCGGACTCTCCACCGCCGCACGCGAGCAGATCGCGGAGAACGGCGTGGCCGACATGGCGGTCGTCCTTCTGATCGGTTCCATCTACATGTCGATATTCGTGGTCGCGTCGACCATGGGGACGGCCGTCGCGCAGCAGCACCGCGAGCTCGCGATGGTCCGTGCCATCGGCGCAAGGCCCCGCCAGATCCGCCGCGCCGTGGCCGTCCAGGCCCTCACCGCGTCGGTGCCCGCCGCCCTCGCGGGCTTCGCGCTCGGCGGCCTCGGCGCCCGCTGGTGGCACGCCGGCATGGTCGGCCACGGGCTCCTCCCGGCCGAGGCCGGCTTCCGCTTCAGCTGGCTCGCCCTGCCGGTCTGCGTCGGCGTGGCCGTGGTGACGACGACGCTGGCCGCGCTGGTCTCGGCGGTGCGCTTCTCACTGCTCCGCCCGGCCCGGGCCCTCTCCGAGGCGGCGACGGGCCGACGGCGCCTCGGGGTCCTGCGGGCGCCCCTGGGCGTCCTCGCCGTGGCGGGTGGGTGCGCGGTCGCCGTACTCCTGTCCCGGCAGCCGGCCGACGAGGCGGGCGAGGGGGCGTTCCTCGTCCTCATCCTCCTCTGCGTGGGCGCGGGACTGCTGGGCCCCCGCATCGTCGGCCCCGCGGCCTGGCTGGTCTCCGCGGCCGTGGGCCGGCTCGGCCCGAGCGCGCGGCTCGCGATGCTCAACGTCCGCTCGCAGCCCCGCCGTTTCTCCGCCGCCGTCGTCCCGCTCGTCCTGGTCGTGGGGTTCGGCCTCACCAAGATCGGCATGCATACGACGGCCGAGCACCACACCGGTTCGGCGGGCGGCACGGGCGAGGTCTGGCTCGACTACGTGGGCACGGGGCTGTACGCGGGCTTCGCCGCCATCGCCGCGGCGAACACGCTCGCCATGCTCTCCTTCGAGCGGCGCCGCGACGTCGCGCTGCTGCGGGTCATCGGGAGCCGGCGCGCGCAGGTATCGGCGATGGCCGCCTGGGAGGCCGTGGTCGTCGCGGGGACCGCGCTGCTGCTCGGCACCGCGATCGCGCTGGGCACGCTGGCGCCGATCCTCGGCACGGCGTTCGGCTCAGCGCTGCCGTACCTCCCGTGGCCGGTGCCGACCGGTCTGGCGACGGGCACCCTGCTCCTCACCCTGCTGGCGACGGGCGTCCCGGTCCACACGACGATGCGCCGCCTCCCGGTCTCCGTCCTCAGCTCGACGTAACCCGCCCCGTGAGGGGCGCGGGGAACTGCGCGACGAGCCACTCACCACCCGCACCGCGCACCCCACCGGTAGGCCCCCCGGAGCGTCACCGCCGAGCCCAGCGGAGCGTCACGGTGCGCCCCGCCACCCCTGCACCGGCAGCGCGAACTTGGCGACAAGCCGATCCGTGAACGACGCGTGATGCAGTCGCGCCAGCCGCACCGGCACCTCGCCCCTGCGCACCTCCACCCGCGCGCCCGAGGGCAGTTCCACGGTCCGCCGCCCGTCGCACCACAGCACCCCGTGCGGCGTGTGCGGCTGGACCTCGACGGCCAGTACCGAGTCGGGCGAGGTCACCAGCGGCTTGGCGAACAGGGCGTGCGCGCTGATCGGCACCATGAGCAGCGCCTCGACCTCCGGCCACACCACGGGCCCGCCCGCCGAGAACGCGTACGCCGTCGAGCCGGTCGGGGTGGCGCACACGATGCCGTCGCAGCCGAACCCGGTGACGGGCCGGCCGTCGATCTCCAGGACGACCTCCAGCATCCGCTCGGGCGACACCTTCTGCACGGCCGCCTCGTTCATCGCCCAGTCCCGGTGCACGATGTCGCCGTTGCGGCGCACGACGACGTCGATCGTCATGCGCTCCTCCACCTCGTAGGTCCTGGTGACCACCCGGTCGACGACCTTGTCGAGGTCGTCCCGCTCGGCCTCCGCCAGGAAGCCCACACGGCCGAGGTTCACGCCGAGCATCGGCACCCCGGAGGCGCGCGCGAACTCCGCGCCGCGCAGCAGCGTCCCGTCACCGCCGAGGACGACGATCAGCTCGCAGTCGTCGATGCACTCGGCCGTGGCCTCCTTGACCCGCTGGACCTCGGGGGGCAGCGGCAGGTCCACGGCCTCCGCCTCGAGGACCCGCACGCCCAGACCGCTGCGCAGCAGCCCCTCGACGACGAGTTCGGCGCTGCGGATCGCCGCGGGACGCCCGGTGTGCGCGAGCAGGAAGACGGTACGCGCTCTGGTCTGGGTCTTACGGGTCTGGGTCAACGGGGCCCCTCCGCCACGGCACGGTCAACGTCCGCCGGGTCCAGCTCATCGGCCCCGGCGCGCAGCCACAGAAAGTACTCGACGTTCCCGGACGGTCCCGGCAGCGGGCTCGCGGTCACCGCGCGCACCCCGAGGCCGAGCCCCCACGCCTGCCGCGCCACCCCGCGCACGGCCTCGGCACGCAGCTCGGCGCTGCGCACCACACCGCCGCTGCCGAGCCGTTCCTTGCCCACCTCGAACTGCGGCTTGACCATCAGGACGAGGTCCGCGTCGGGCGCCGCGCACCGCACCAGGGCGGGCAGCACCAGGCCGAGCGGGATGAAGGAGAGGTCGCCGACGACCACGTCGACGGGGGTCCCGTCGATGGCTTCGAGCGTCAACTCGCGTACGTTCGTACGGTCCTTCACGGTGACCCGGTCGTCGCTCTGCAGGGACCACGCGAGCTGGCCGTAGCCGACGTCGACGGCGACGACGTGCGTGGCGCCGGCCCGCAGGAGCACGTCGGTGAAGCCGCCGGTGGACGCGCCCGCGTCCAGCGCGCGCCGCCCCTCGACGACCAGGCCCAGCGGCCCGAAGGCGGCGAGGGCGCCGGCGAGCTTGTGGCCGCCGCGCGAGACGTAGTCGGGGTCGCTGTCGTCCTGCGAGACCACGATCGGGGCGGCCGTCTCCACCTGCGTCGCCGCCTTGGTCGCGACGGTCTTACCGACCGCGACCCGGCCTGCGGCGATCAGCTGGCTCGCGTGCTCGCGCGAGCGCGCGAGTTTCCTGCGGACGAGCTCGGCGTCGAGGCGGCGTCGTGCCACTCCTGCCACGTTCGGTTCAGCTCCTGTCGTACGACGGTGTGGTCGCCCCGGAGGGCGCCGGCGGACCGGGGCGCGCGTCGAGCGCGGTCAGCGCGTCGCGCAGGCCCCGGTGTACATCCTCGTACACCTCGACGTGGCCGTCCGTGGCGAGGTGGTCCGCGTCGCCGAGCCGGGCGAGGGCCGCGTCCACATCGGCGTTGCCGGTGGCGGCGCGCTCGACGCCGAGGGCCGCGGGGGCGGCGGGGTCGTACGACGCCTCCTCCGGGGCCCGGTCCTCCGGAGGAGCCGACTCCCCTTCGTGCGCTTCGGGGCCCGCGTATGAGTCGCTCATGGCACGACGCTACCGCGAAGGCCTGGGGTACGGTCGACCGCGATGGCGACCATGGCGGAGTGCCGCGCGGCACTCGAAAGACTCTCCGACAATCTCGCGTCGGCCGACGGCGACGTGCGCAGTGCTGCTGCCCTGAACCGCTCGCTGAGCTGCCGCGTCACCGATCTCGACGTCACCTTCACGGGCCGTCTCGAGAACGGCCGGATCACGGTGCTCGACGACCACCCGGGGCCGCCGCGCGAGAAGGCGGAGATCCGCCTCTCGATGACCGGCGACGATCTGGTCGCGATGGTGGCGGGCGAGCTCAACTTCGCGAAGGCCTGGGCCTCGGGCCGGGTCAGGCTGGAGGCGGGCTTCCGCGACCTGCTGCGGCTCAGGACGCTGCTCTAGCCGGCGCCCCGCGGCCCGCGCGGGCCGCGGGGACCACCAGCGGTGTGCCCGTCTCGGGGTCCTCGATGATCCGGCAGTCGATGCCGAAGGCCTCCCTGACCAGTTCCGCCGTGACGATCTCGGACGGCGGCCCCTCGGCGAGCACCGCGCCGTCCCGCAGGGCGATGAGGTGCGTGGCGTAGCGGGCCGCGTGGTTCAGGTCGTGCAGGACGGCGACGAGTGTGCGGCCCTGCTCCTCGTGGAGCTCCGCGCACAGGTCGAGGACGTCGAGCTGGTGCTGGATGTCGAGGAAGGTCGTCGGCTCGTCGAGGAGCAGCAGCGGGGTCTGCTGGGCGAGTGCCATGGCGATCCAGACGCGCTGGCGCTGCCCGCCGGAGAGTTCGTCGACGTACCGCTCGGCGAGGTCCCGCACCCCGGTCGAGGCCATGGACTCGTCCACGATCCGCTCGTCCTCCCGCGACCACTGGCGCAGCAGCCCCTGGTGGGGGTAGCGGCCGCGGGCGACGAGGTCGCCGACGGTGATGCCGTCGGGGGCGATGGACGACTGCGGCAGCAGGCCGAGCGTCCTCGCGACCTTCTTGGCCGGCATCGACTGGATGACGTTCCCGTCGAGCAGCACCCGGCCCTCGGAGGGCTTGAGCATCCGCGACAGCGCCCGCAGCAGCGTGGACTTGCCGCAGGCGTTGGGGCCCACGATCACGGTGAAGGAGTGGTCGGGGATCTCGACGGACAGCTTCTCCGCGATGACGCGCTGGTCGTAGCCGAGGGTGACGTCGTCGGCGATGAGCCGGTTCACAGCAGCACGCTCCTGGTCCTGAAGGTGGTTCTCGGTCATATCCGCCCCGCCTTGCGCTGGGTGATGAGCAGCCACAGCAGATAGACGCCGCCGAGCACGCCGGTCACCACGCCGACGGGCAGCTGGTCGGCGCCGAAGGCGCGCTGCGATGCCCAGTCCGCGACGATCAGGAGCGCGGCGCCCATGCACATCGCGGGCATGAGGTTGGGTCCCGGCGAGCGGGTGAGGCGGCGGGCCAGCTGCGGCGCGGTGAGCGCGACGAAGCTGACCGGTCCGGCGGCGGCGGTGGCGGCGGCGACGAGCAGCACGGAGGCGGTGAGCAGCACGAAGCGGGTGCGTTCCACGGGCACGCCGAGGGCGCTCGCGACGTCGTCGCCCATCTCCAGCATCCGCAGCGGACGCCCGTACACGAGCACCAGCGGTACGAGGACGGCGCACAGCGCGAGCAGTGGCCAGACCTGGTCCCAGTCGCGGCCGTTGAGGGAGCCGGTCATCCAGACGACGGAGCGGGCCGCGTCGACGAAGTCGGCCTTGGTGAGCAGATAGCCGTTGACGGCCGTGAGGAAGGCGGAGACGCCGATGCCGACCAGGACGAAGCGGTAGCCGTGCACGCCCTGCCGCCAGGCGAGCAGATAGATGGCGAGGCCGGTGCAGAGGCCGCCGATCAGCGCGCCGCCCGCGACCTCGACCGCACTGCCCTGGAACAGCACGATCATGGTGAGCGCGCCCGCGGTCGACCCCTGCCCGAGGCCCAGCACGTCCGGGCTGCCCAGCGGGTTGCGGGCGATGGACTGGAAGAGCGCGCCGCCGAGGCCGAGCGCCGCGCCCACCAGGAGGCCGACGAGGACCCGCGGCAGGCGCAGTTCGTCGATGATGAACTCCTGTCCCGCGTCACCGTTGCCGAGCAGGGTGCGGACGACATCGGCGGCCGGGATGTCGAAGTCGCCGGTGCCGATCAGGACGACGCCCGCGACGAGCGCGGCGGCGACGAGCAGGGTGACGACCACGGCCGTGCGGACGTCGAGGCGGACGGAGAGGCCGCCCCGGGTACGTAGTGCCTTCACAGCTGGGCCATCTTCCGCCGGCGTACGAGAAGGACGAAGACCGGCGCCCCGATGACCGCGGTCACGATGCCGACCTGGAGCTCCGCGGGCCGCGCCACCATCCGGCCGACGACGTCCGCGCCGAGCAGCAGCACCGGCGAGAGGACGGCCGCGTACGGCAGGATCCAGCGCATGTCGGGCCCGGTGAAGGAGCGCACGATGTGCGGGACCATCAGGCCGACGAACACGATCGGGCCGCAGGCCGCGGTCGCGGCCCCGCACAGCAGGGTGGCCGCCGCCATGGACAGCACGCGGGTGCGGCCCAGGTGGGCGCCGAGCGCGCGGGCGGTGTCGTCGCCCATGGCCATGGCGTTGAGCGGCCTGGCCAGGCCGAGGGCGAGCACGATGCCGACCGCGAGGAAGGGCAGCACCTGCTCGATGGTGTCCATGGTGGCGGAGGCCAGCGAGCCGACCGTCCAGAAGCGCATCTTGTTGAGCGCGGCGCCGTCCGTGATCATGACGGCCTGGACATAGCCGTAGAGCGCCGCGCTGATCGCGGTGCCGGCGAGCGCGAGCCGTACCGGGGTCGCGCCGCGCGCGCCGCCGAGGATGTAGAGCAGGACGCCGACGAGCATGGCCCCGACGAAGGCGAACCATACGTAGCCGCTCAGCGAGGTGACGCCGAAGAAGCTGATCGCGCTGACGACCGCGGCGGAGGCGCCGAGGTTGATGCCGAGGAGCCCGGGGTCGGCCAGCGGGTTGCGGGTGAGCGCCTGGAGGACGGCGCCGGAGAGACCGAGTGCGGTGCCGGCGAGGAGCCCGAGGAGGGTGCGCGAGAGGCGCTCGCCGACGACGACGTCCGCGTACGTCCCGGAGTCCTGGAACAGCCCGTGCCAGACCTGGTCCAAAGACAGCGGTTTGGCGCCGACCGCGATGCTCGCCAGGAAGACGGCCAGCAGCACAGCCACCGAGACGAGCAACCCGGCGCCGCGTAGCGCGCGGCGTTCCGGGGGCGCGGAGGCGGCCTCCGCGCGGACTTCTGAAGGACTGTCGACCAACACCTGGTTAGGTTAGCCTACCCTCGCGCGGCCCTGCCGGGCGCGGTCCGGGCGCCCTCCCTGCCCCTGGACACCCTCCCCGCCCCGCGCGGCCTCACAGCCCGAGCCGCGCCAGCACCTTCTGACCGTCCAGCTCGCACGCGCCGTCCCCGGCCTTTGTCCAGGCCGCCGCGCACAGCGCCCGCAGCCCGTCCACGGCCTCGCCGTCCCCCTCCAGCACGAACTCCCCGTCCCGCACCGAAGCGGTCCACCCACCGCAGCCGAACCCGTCGTCGCCCGTGGCGACCTCGGGCTGGGCCGTGAGCATCCCGCGCAGATCCTCGGCCACATATGTCGGCCGGTGCTCGGGCCGGGCCGCGAGCAGCTGCGCGCCGTCCGTGACACCGGTCAGCACCAGCAGCGAGTCCACCTCGCCATTGCTCGCGCCCTCGATGTCGGTGTCCAGGCGGTCGCCCACCACCAGCGGCTTCTTCGCGCCGGTCCGCAGAATCGTCTCGCGGTGCATGGGCGGCAGCGGCTTGCCCGCCACCTGGGGCTCGGCGCCCGTCGCGATCCGTACGACATCGACGGCCGCGCCGTTGCCCGGGGCGATGCCGCGTGCGCTCGGGATCGTCAGATCCGTGTTCGACGCGAACCACGGGACGCCGCGCGCGATCGCGTAACAGGCCTCCGCGAACCGCGACCACGCCAGGTCCGGCCCCCCGTACCCCTGCACCACCGCCACCGGGTCGTCGTCGGCGGACTCCACCGGCGCAAGCCCCCGCTCGCGCAGCGCGACCCGCAGCCCCTCGCCACCGATCACCAACACCCGCGCGCCCTTCGGCACTTGCTCGCTCACCAGCCGGGCCACCGCCTGCGCGGACGTGATCACGTCCGCGCCCTCGGCCGGGATGCCCAGCTCCGTCAGGTGCTCCGCCACCGCGTCCGGGGTGCGCAGCGCGTTGTTCGTGACGTACGCCAGGTGCATGCCGCCCTCGCGCGCGGTGCCCAGTGACTCGACCGCGTGGTCGATGGCGTGCCCGCCCTTGTACACCACCCCGTCCAGGTCGAGCAGAGCCGTGTCGTAGAGCTCGCTCAGCGCCCGCTCACTGCCCGCGGGACGCGTCCTGACGTCCCGGCCGGCGCCTCGGTCCGCGGTCTGGCTCATTACACATCGCTCCTCGCTCGATCCGACTCCCCCGATCATCGCTTATGCCACTGACACACATACGATGCCCTAATGAACACAGCGGGTCACAGCGACGACACCGGCCTCGACCTGGTCCCGTTCCGGGGCGTGCGGTACGTCCCCGAACAGGTGGGACGGCTCGCCGCGGTGACCTCTCCCCCGTACGACGTGGTCGTCCGGCCTGACGGCCTGCTCCACCTGGAGTCCGCCGACCCGCACAACATCGTCCGGCTGATCCTGCCGCAGGCCACCACCCCCGCCGCCCGCAACCAGCAGGCCGCGGACACCCTGCGCGGCTGGCTCGCCGAAGGCGTCCTCGCCCCCGACGCCGAGCCCGGCCTGTACGTCTACGAACAGCGGGACGACGACATCCTCCAGCGCGGCATCATCGGCGCCCTGCGCCTGTCGGAGGCGGCGGACGGCGTCGTCCTGCCGCACGAGGGCGTCATGCCCCACGTCGTCGAGGACCGGGCGGCCCTGATGCGGGCCACCTCGGCCAATCTGGAACCGCTCCTGCTGACCTACCGCGGCGAGGAGGCGGACGGACCGAGGGGCGCGGCGGCCGTCGTCGAGCGCGCCGCGCGCCGCGCGCCCCTCCTGTCGACCACCACGGAGGACGGCTTCCACCACCGCCTGTGGTCGGTGACGGATCCCGCGGAGATCGCCGAGATCCACTCGGACCTCGCCCGCCACCAGGCACTGATCGCCGACGGCCACCACCGCTGGGCCACCAACCTGCGGCTGCGCGCCGAGCACCCCTCGCCCAGCGCCTGGGACTACGGCCTGGTGCTCCTGGTGGACACCGCCCGCTACCCGCTGCGGGTGCGTGCCATCCACCGCTACCTCCACCGGCTGCCGGTGTCCGAGGCCCTCCGCGCCCTCGGTGACGACTTCCGCGTCCAGACCCTGAAGGGCACCCTCGACCAGGCGCTCGACGCGCTCGGCGAGGCCGCCGCCCAGGGCAACGCCTTCGTCCTGGCGGGCGACGGCGCCTTCCACCTCGTCGACAGGCCGTCCGCGGACCTCCTGGCCCGTACGGTCCCGGCCGACCGCCCGAGGGCCTGGCGCACCCTCGACGCGACAGTCCTGCACGCCACCCTCCTCGACCACGTGTGGCGCATCCCCGACACCCCGGACCACATCGCGTACATCCACGACACGGCGGCGACGGTCGAGAAGGCCGAGCGCGACGGCGGTACGGCGGTCCTGATGCACCCGGTGCGCGAGGAGGTCGTCCGCGACCTGGCCCGCCAAGGCGTCACCATGCCGCGCAAGTCGACGTCCTTCGGCCCCAAGCCGGCGACCGGCCTGGTCCTGCGGGACCTCACGTCCTGACGGTCCGCCGTGCGTCGGCCGCCGGCCCGGCGGCCCGGCGGCCGTGAACGTCAGCGCTCCGCGCGGGCGTCGAGACGGGCGGCCTGCCGCGTCAGATGGTCGCGCTCGGCCGCGTCGGGCGCCCGGCGAGCCGCCTCGGCGTAGAGCCGCGCCGCCGTCGCCAGGTCACCGTCGCGTTCGTGGAGGTACGCCGCCACGGCGGTGTGCCGCGGCAGCGAGTCGTCCAGCGCCGCGAGCGCGGCGAGGCCCGCGCGGGGACCGTCGGCCTCACCGACGGCGACCGCGCGGTTGAGCCGGACGACGGCGCTGTCGGTGAGCCGCGCCAACTCGTCGTACCACTCGACGATCTGCACCCAGTCGGTCTCCTCGGCGGAGGGCGCGTCCGCGTGGAGCGCGGCGACGGCGGCCTGCGCCTGGAACTCGCCGAGCCGGTCGCGGGCGAGGGCCGCCTGCAGGATGCCGATGCCCTCGGCGATCGCCTCCGTGTCCCACCGGCCGCGGTCCTGCTCGGCGAGCGGCACCAGGCCGCCGTCGGGCGCGGTCCTGGCGGCGCGCCGGGCGTGGTGGAGCAGCATGAGGGCGAGCAGCCCCGCCACCTCGGGGTGGTCGATGGCGGCCGCGAGCTGCCGGGTGAGCCGGATGGCCTCGGCGGCGAGGTCGACGTCGCCGGAGTACCCCTCGTTGAAGACGAGGTAGAGGACGCGCAGCACGGTCGCGACGTCGCCGGGCTTGTCGAACCGCACGGCGGACACGGTGCGTTTGGCCCGGCTGATGCGCTGCGCCATGGTCGCCTCGGGGACCAGATAGGCCCGTGCGATCTGCCGGGTGGTGAGCCCGCCGACGGCACGCAGCGTCAGCGCGACGGCGGACGAGGGCGTCAACGACGGGTGGGCGCACAGGAAGTAGAGCTGGAGCGTGTCGTCCACGGCGGGCGCGGGGCCGGGCGCCGGCTCCTCCTCGATGCGCTCCTCACGCCGGCGCCGGGCGGTCTCCGCCCGGGTCGCGTCGAGGAACTTCCGCCAGGCCACGGTGATCAGCCAGCCCTTGGGGTCCCGCGGCTCGTCCCCGGGCCACACGCGGACCGCCTCGACCAGCGCGTCCTGCACCGCGTCCTCGGCGGCCGCGAAGTCGGCCCCGCGGCGGACCAGGGCCCCGAGCACACCGGGCGTCAGGCCGCGCAGCAGCGCCTCGTCCATCGCCGGGGTCACTCCGTGGTGGCACAGTGCGCGGGCAGGAACGGGCGCACCTCGAGCCATTCGTGAATCGGCTTGCCGCCCGCGCCGGGGGCGGCGGACAGCTCCCCGGCCAGTTCGAGGGCGCGCTCGTGGCTGTCGACGTCGATCACCATCCACCCGGCGATGAGGTCCTTGGTCTCGGCGAACGGCCCGTCCGTCACGGGCGGCCGGCCCTCTCCGTCGTACCGCACGAAGGAACCCTCGGGCGCGAGTGCCTGACTGTCGACGAACTCACCGCTCTCGACCAGCCGGTCCGCGAAGTCCCGCAGGTACTGCGAGTGGGCGGCGAGCTCCTCCGGGGTCCACTGGTCCATCGGCGCGTCGTTCGCCGGGGCCGGGGCTCCGCGGTAGTGCTTGAGCAGCAGGTACTTGGCCATCGTGATCTCCTCGATGCGGTGCGACCCATTATGGCCACGTCCCCGGCGGAGACGGGGGCGCACGCAGGAAAGGGCGGGCCCCCCTTCCGGGGAGCCCGCCCTTTCTCCTGTCGTCGAGCCGTGCGGCCGCGCCGGATCAGTCCTCGTCGACGTCCCGACGGACCGGCTCCGCGGTGGCTTCGGAAGCCTCGGACGCGGCAGAAGCGGCGGGAGCGTCAGGAGCCTCGACGTCACCGTCCACGGCGTCCACGTCCCGTTCCTCGTCCTCCACCAGCGCGTCGACGAACTCGACGCCGTCGAGCTCGGCGAGACGGTCGGAGGCGTCGGTGCTGCCGTCCTTGTCGGACTCGACGACCTTCGCGAACCACTCGCGCGCCTCGTCCTCGCGGTCGGCCGCGAGCAGCGCGTCGGCGTACGCGTACCGCAGTCGGGCCGTCCAGGGCTGGACGGAGTTCGAGGCCAGCTCGGGGCTCTGCAGCGTGACGATGGCGGCGTCGATCTGGTCCATGTCGCGGCGCGCGCCGGCGGCGACGAGCCGCATCTCGACCTGGCCCGCCTTGTCGAGCTTGTGCACCTCGGGGGCGCCCGCCATCTCCAGCGCCTTCTCGGGCCGGCCGAGGCCGCGCTCGCAGTCCGCCATGACCGGCCACAGCTCGACGCTGCCGGTCATGCGCCGGGCGGCACGGAACTCGGCGAGCGCCTCGCTGTACTTCTCGTTGGCGTACGCGGCGAAGCCTGCGGCCTCGCGCACGGCCGCGACCCTGGAGGCCAGCCGCAGGGCGATCCGCGAGTAGGCGTAGGCCTGCTCGGGGTCCTCGTCGATGAGCTTGGCGACCATCACCAGGTTCCTGGCGACGTCCTCGGCAAGCCCCTTGGGGAGGCTCTGCAGCTCCTGCTGTACGTCCTTGTCGATCTCGTGACCCGTGACGTCGTCCGGGATCGGCAGCCGCTTGATGGGCTCGCGGTCGCGGTCCCGGTCGTCACGTCCGCCGCGGTATCCGCCACGGTCGCCGTCGCGGCGGTCGTCACGGCGGTCGTCACGGCCACGGAACCCGCCGGGGCGCCCGCCGCGGTCGTCGCGCGGACCACGCCCGCGGTCGTCTCCACGGCCCCGGTCGTCGCGTCCTCGGAAGCCGCCACCGCCACGGTTGTCGTCGCGCCGGAAGCCACCGCGGTCACCGTCGCGGCGGTCGTACGAGCGGTCATCGCGTCGCGGACCACCGGACCGGTCGTCGCGCCGGAAGCCGCCACGGTCATCGCGGCGGTCGTTGTCACGCCGGTCATCACGACGCTCATCGCGACGGTCGTCACGGCGGAAGGGCGGACGGTCCCCGCCACCGCCGCGGTTGTCGTCACGGCGGAAGCCGCCACGATCGCCGCCGTCACGACGCGGACCGCTGGGCCGGTCATCACGCCGGAAGCCACCGCGGTCACCGTCACGGCGGTCGTCGCGGCGGTCGTCACGGCCACGGAAGCCGCCGCCACCGCGATTGTCGTCGCGCCGGAAGCCACCACGGTCATCGCGGCGGTCGTTGTCACGCCGGTCATCGCGGCGGAAAGCCGGACGGTCACCGTCACGACGCTCATCGCGACGGTCGTCACGACGGAAAGCGGGACGGTCCCCGCCACCACGGTTGTCATCGCGGCGGAAGCCGCCACGGTCGCCGCCGTCACGACGCGGACCGCTGGGCCGGTCATCACGCCCACGGAAGCCGCCGCCACCGCGATTGTCGTCGCGCCGGAAGCCACCACGGTCATCGCGGCGGTCGTTGTCACGCCGGTCATCGCGGCGGAAAGCCGGACGGTCACCGTCACGACGCTCATCGCGACGGTCGTCACGACGGAAAGCGGGACGGTCCCCGCCACCACGGTTGTCATCGCGGCGGAAGCCGCCACGGTCGCCGCCGTCACGACGCGGACCGCTGGGCCGGTCATCACGCCGGAACGGGGGACGTCCACCGCGGTCCCGGTCGCCCTCGCGCCGGTCGTCGCGACGGTCGTCACGGCCACGGAAGCCGCCACCGCCACGGTTGTCGTCGCGCCGGAAGCCACCACGGTCACCACGGTCGTTGTCACGACGGGGAGCTCCGCGGTATCCGCCCCGGTCACCACCGTCCCGGCGGCGCTCGTCGCGCTCCGGTCGCTCGTCGGGAGAGTTGGGGGACATCGGTGACTCCTAGTCTTCGGTACCGCAGTCATTCTCGCGCAGCCGGCATGTCGGCGCGCTTCGACAAAAACAAAAAGGACCCTTGGTCCCAGCGTGGACGCTGGGACCAAGGGTCCTCCAAAGATTGTTCGGCGGCGTCCTACTCTCCCACAGGGTCCCCCCTGCAGTACCATCGGCGCTTTGAGGCTTAGCTTCCGGGTTCGGAATGTAACCGGGCGTTTCCCTCACGCTATGACCACCGAAACCCTATGAAATATCCTACGGAGACGCAGGATCTCAAACAGGGCAGCGAACAAGCACACTTTTCAATTTAGATAGTGACGCTGTTCAGCCGACACAACTGTTCGTGGTTTCAGAACCAACACAGTGGACGCGAGCAACTGAGGACAAGCCCTCGGCCTATTAGTACCAGTCACCTCCACCCGTTACCGGGCTT
>NZ_JBVIYQ010000015.1:0-11050 GCF_055592445.1 Streptomyces sp. NPDC041122
CCGATGCTGGCTGACTTCACCGAGGCGTTGCGGGGTGTGGAGTTCCGGGAGCCGTCGATTCCGCTGATGAGCAATGTGTCGGGTGAGCGGGCCGGAGCGGAGATCACTGTTCCGGAGTACTGGGCGCGGCATGTACGCCAGCCGGTCCTGTTCCAGCCCGCCATCGCCCAACTCGCCGAGTCGGCGGGTGTGTTCGTGGAGCTGGGTCCCGCTCCCGTACTGACAACCGCCGCCCAGCACACCCTGGATGGAACGGACGGCGCTGAGTCGGTCCTGGTCGCCTCTCTCGCGGGGGAACGCCCGGAGGAGGCGGCGTTTGTGCGGGCCGCTGCCCGTCTGCATGTGGCCGGCGTCGGAATCGACTGGGCCGCGGTGCTGCCGGGTGGTCGGGGGTCGCGGGTGGTGGATTTGCCGACGTATGCGTTTCAGCGTGAGCGGTTTTGGCTGGTGGGGCGTGGTGGGGGTGGCCGGGATGCGGTGGGGCTGGGTTTGGTGGCGGCGGGGCATCCGTTGCTGGGTGCGGCGGTGGAGTTCGCTGACCGGGGTGGGTGTCTGCTGACGGGTCGGTTGTCGCGTTCGGGTGTGTCGTGGCTGGTGGATCATGAGGTGGCCGGGACGGTGTTGGTGCCGGGTGCGGCTTTGGTGGAGTGGGTGTTGCGGGCTGGTGATGAGGTTGGTTGTGGGGGTGTGGAGGAGTTGATGTTGCAGGCACCGGTGGTGGTGCCTGAGGCGTCGGGTCTGCGGGTGCAGGTGGTGGTGGAGGAGGCCGGTGACGAGGGGCGTCGCGGTGTGCAGATCTACACACGCCCCGACAGCGACACCGACACCGCTGGCTGCGACGATGGGGGCGACGCGTGGGTGTGCCACGCCACCGGCACCCTCACCCCGGAAAGTGGCTTCGCAGAGGCGGAGTTGGGTGGCGTGTGGCCTCCCGCCGGTGCCGAGTCCCTGGATGTCGAGGGTTTCTACGCGCAGGCGGCGGCGTCCGGGTACGGATACGGTCCGGCGTTCCAGGGGCTGCGCGCGGTGTGGCGGGACGGGCAGGATCTGTTGGCCGAGGTGGAGCTTCCCGAAGCCGCCGGTGCCCATGACGGTTACGGCATCCACCCCGCCCTCCTGGACGCCGCCCTCCACCCTCTCCTCGTGGCCAGGTTCCAGGAGGAATCCGAGGACGACCAGGTCTACGTGCCGTTCGGATGGACCGGCGTCTCGCTGCACGCGACGGGCGCCACGACCGTACGCGTACGCCTGCGTCCCGTCGGCGAGAGCGCCGACCAAGGCCAAGGCCAAGGCCAGGGCCAAGGTCAGGGTCAGGGACAGGGCCGGGGGCTGAACGTCACCGTCACCGACGTGACCGGCGGCCCGGTCCTGAACGTCGAGGCCCTGCAGACCCGGCCCGTACGACCGGAACAGCTGGCAGCCGCCCAACGACGCGATGTGCGCGGTCTTTTCACGGTGGACTGGACACCGCTCCCGGTTCCGGAACGCGCCGACGCGTCCATGGGCGGATCCATGCGCGAATCCGTGCGCGGAGACGATTGGGTCGGCCTCACCGACGGCGCCGCTCTGGCCGATGTGGTGCCGACGGGCGGTGAGGCGCCGTGGGCGGTGCTCGCTCCGGTGACGATCCCCGCCGGCGAAGGACACGACGACGGCGGTCTGCCGGTCGTGGAACGGATGCTGGCGCTGGTCAAGGAGTTCCTCGCCGCGCCCGAGCTCGCCGAGTCCCGTCTGCTCGTGGTCACGCGAGGTGCGGTTGCCGTCAACAGCGACGACGGCGGGGACGGGGGTGAAGACGGGAGCGGTCAGGGGAGCGGTGACGCTCAGGCCGACGTCGGTGACGTGGACGCCTCCGCGGCGGCCGTCTGGGGCCTGGTCCGCAGCGCCCAGTCGGAACACCCGGGCCGCTTCGCCCTGTTGGACGCCGACGATGAGGTCGACGCATTGCCGCAGGCCGCGGTGCGTCACGCGGTGGAAGATCTGGATGAGCCCCAACTGGCGCTGCGCGACAGGCAGATCCACATCCCCCGCCTCACGCAGGCGCACCGCTCCACCGGTCTCGTCCCGGCCCCCGGCGATCCCGCCTGGCGTCTGCGGATGGTGAACGACGGCTCCCTGGACGAGCTCGCGGCGGTCGCCTGCCCCGAAGTACTCGGCCCTCTGGGCCCCGGACAAGTGAGGGTTTCCGTACACGCGGCCGGCATCAACTTCCGTGATGTCCTCGTCGCGCTGGGCATGGTTCCCGCCTACGGCGCGATGGGCGGTGAAGGCGCCGGTGTGGTCACGGAGGTCGGTTCCGACGTCACGCACGTGTCGGTCGGCGACCATGTCATGGGCGTGTTCGAGGGGGCCTTCGGTCCCGTGGTCATCGCCGAAGCACGCATGGTCACGCAGGTCCCCCGGGGCTGGGACATGCGTGCGGCGGCGGGAGTTCCGGCGGCCTTCCTCACGGCTTGGTACGGGTTGGTGGAGCTGGCGGGGCTGAGGGCGGGGGAGCGGGTGCTGATCCATGCCGGTACCGGTGGTGTCGGGATGGCGGCCGTGCAGATCGCCCGGCATCTGGGTGCGGAGGTGTTCGCGACGGCGAGTCCCGCCAAGCACGCTGTGCTCGATGAGATGGGTGTCGACGCCGCCCACCGTGCTTCGTCCCGTGACCTCGACTTCGAGGAGACCATCCGCCGGGCCACCGATGGGCGCGGCGTGGACGTGGTACTCAACAGCCTCACAGGCGAGTTCATCGACGCCTCGCTGCGACTGCTCGGCGAGGGCGGGCGCTTCCTGGAGATGGGCAAGACCGACCTGCGTACCCCTGAAGACGTCACCGCCGAGCACCCGGGCGTCACGTACACGGCGTACGACTTGGTCGGCGACGCCGGGCCGGACCTCATCGGGCGGATGCTGGACCAGCTGGTCGAGTTGTTCACCTCAGACCGGCTTAAGCCGTTGCCGGTACGTTCCTGGCCGCTGGACAAGGCGCGGGAGGCGTTCCGGTTCATGAGTCAGGCGAGGCACACCGGCAAGCTGGTGTTGGAGGTTCCGCCCGTCCTCGATCCCGAGGGCACGGTTTTGGTGACCGGTGGTACCGGTGCGTTGGGTCAGGTCGTGGCCGAGCACCTGGTGCGGGAGTGGGGTGTGCGGCACCTGCTGCTGGCCGGCCGCCGTGGCCCGGACGCCCCAGGGGCCAAGGAACTGGTCGCACGCATACGGGGGTTGGGCGCCGAAGTGACCGTGGCCGCCGCGGATGTCAGCGACGCGGAGTCGGTGGCGGAACTGGTCGGCAAGACCGATCCCTCCCACCCGCTGACGGGTGTCGTGCATGCCGCCGGTGTCCTGGAGGACGCGGTGGTCACCGCGCAGACGCCGCAAGGGCTGGCGCGGGTGTGGGCGGCCAAGGCGTCGGCTGCCGCGCACCTGCATGAGGCGACCCGCGGAATGCGGCTCGGTCTCTTCGCTGTCTTCTCCTCGGCGGCTGCCACCCTCGGCAGCCCCGGTCAGGCCAACTACGCGGCAGCGAACGCCTATTGCGACGCACTGATGCAGCACCGCAAGGCCAAGGGCTTGGCAGGAGTCTCGGTGGGCTGGGGGCTGTGGGAAACCGCTCCGGCCCCGACGGACGGGACGGCGAACGACCCAGCATCCGGCGGCACGGCAGGCGGCACGGCACGCGACACCACAGGTGCCGGCACAGCACACGCCGTCACGGCCGGGGACGGCACAAGCGACTCCGGTACCCCGCGCACCGCCACCCACCACCCCGCCACGACGACGGGCGCCGGCATGACCGGCACCCTCAGCCACACCGACGTCGCCCGCATGAGCCGCATCGGCGTCAAGGGCATGAGCCGCGAGCACGGCCTCGCCCTGATGGACGCCGCGCACCGCCACGGCCGCCCCCACCTGGTGGGATTCAACCTCGACCTGCGCACCCTCGCCACCCACCCCGTGGCCGGCCGCCCCGCCCTCCTGCGCGGCCTGGCCACCTCCACCTCCTCGGCGGGCGGTGCGAGCAGGCCGACCGCCACGGCGGGCGGACAGCCGGCGGACCTCGCGGGCCGGCTGGCCGCCCTGCCGCCGTCCGACCGGCACCACACCCTGGTGCGGCTCATCAGGGAGCAGGCCGCAGCCGTCCTCGGGCAGCACACCGGCAGCCTCGCGACGGGCAGCACGTTCAAGGAGCTCGGCTTCGACTCCCTCACCGCCGTCGAACTGCGCAACAGGCTGTCCGCCGCCACCGGCCTCCGGCTGCCCTCGGGGCTCGTCTTCGACCACCCGGACGCCGACATCCTCGCCGCATACCTCGGCGCGCAACTCGCCCCCGACGGCGAGGCGGGCGGACCCGCCGCGGGGCAGGAGGCCACCGACCCGGTCCTCCGCGATCTCGCGAGGCTCGAGACCGCCCTCACCGGATCCCTCGCCGGGCATGTGGACGCCGACGCCGTCACGGCCCGGCTCGAAGCGCTCCTGACGAAGTGGAAGGCGGTCGGTGCCGCGCCGGGATCCGGCAGCACCAAGGAGCAGTTGGAGGTCGCCACGACCGACCAGGTCCTCGACTTCATCGACAAAGAACTGGGTGTGTGAACCGACCGTGCACGGCGCGACAACCACGCTGAAGGCTGGGTGAACTCTCATGGCGAGTGAAGAGCAACTGGTCGACTACCTCAAGCGGGTCGCCGCCGAGCTGCATGACACCCGGCAGCGCCTGCGCGAGGTCGAGGACCGCCGCCAGGAGCCGGTGGCCGTGGTCGGCATGGCGTGCCGCTTCCCGGGCGGCATCGAGACACCCGAAGGACTGTGGAACCTGGTCGCCGCGAGCGACGACGCCATAGAACCCTTCCCCAGCGACCGCGGCTGGGACCTGGAGGGCATCTACCACCCGGACCCCGACCACCCGGGGACCTGCTACGTCCGCGAGGGCGGATTCCTCTCCGGCCCCGACCGCTTCGACTCCGACTTCTTCGGATTCAGTCCGCGCGAGGCCCTGGCCAGCAGCCCCCAGCTGCGACTGCTCCTGGAGACGTCCTGGGAGGCCCTCGAACGCTCGGGCATCAACCCGGCCACTCTGAAGGGCAGTTCGACAGGCGTCTACGTGGGCGCCGCCACCACCGGCAACCAGACCCAGGGCGACCCCGGAGGCAAGGCGACCGAGGGGTACGCGGGCACGGCGCCCAGTGTCCTGTCCGGCCGGCTCTCCTTCACCCTCGGCCTGGAAGGACCGGCAGTGACCGTGGAGACCGCCTGCTCCTCCTCGCTGGTCGCGATGCACCTGGCCGCCAACGCCCTGCGACAGGGCGAGTGCGACCTCGCCCTCGCGGGCGGCGTGACCATCATGTCCACACCCGAGGTCTTCACCGGCTTCTCGCGCCAGCGGGGCCTGGCGCCCGACGGCCGCTGCAAGCCGTTCGCCGCCGCCGCGGACGGCACGGGCTGGGGAGAGGGCGCCGGACTCATCGTCCTGGAGCGGCTCTCCGAGGCGCGCCGCAACGGCCACGAGGTCCTCGCGGTGCTGCGCGGCTCCGCCATCAACCAGGACGGCGCGAGCAACGGCTTCACCGCGCCCAACGGCCCCTCGCAGCGCCGCGTCATCCGCCAGGCGCTGTCCAGCGCCCACCTCTCGACAGCCGAGATCGACGTGGTCGAGGCGCACGGCACCGGCACCAGGCTGGGCGACCCCATCGAGGCCGAAGCCCTCATCGCCACCTACGGCAAGGAGCGCGAGGAAGACCGGCCGCTGTGGCTCGGCTCGGTCAAGTCCAACATCGGCCACACGCAGGCGGCCGCGGGTGTGGCGGGCGTCATCAAGATGGTGATGGCCCTGCGGAACGAACTGCTGCCCGCCACCCTGAACGTCGACGAACCCACCCCGCACGTCCAGTGGGACGGCGGCGGGGTACGGCTCCTGACCGAGCCGGTCCCCTGGTCGCGCGGCGAACGCCCGCGCCGCGCCGGCATCTCCTCCTTCGGTATCTCCGGCACGAACGCCCACGTGATCCTGGAGGAGGCCCCGGAGGCCCCGGAGGAGCCGGAGTCCGAGGAAGCGGGTGCGGGGGGCCTCGACCTCTCCGCGTCGGGGGCGGTGGTGCCGTGGGTGGTGTCCGGACGCGGCGGCGACGCGTTGCGTGAACAGGCGCGGCGACTCCATGCGTTCACGGACGAGGGCGCGGATGCCGCGGTGTCGGAGGTCGGTTGGTCGTTGGCCACGACACGTGCGGTGCTGGAGCACCGGGCTGTGGTGGTGGGCCGCGACCGGGAGGCATTGACGGCTGGACTCAGCGCGTTGGCGTCGGGTGAGGCGTCGGCGGATGTGGTGTCCGGTGTGGCCGGTGATGTGGGTCCTGGGCCGGTGTTGGTGTTTCCGGGGCAGGGGTCGCAGTGGGTGGGCATGGGTGCCCAACTCCTTGATGAGTCGCCGGTGTTCGCGTCCCGTATCGGTGAGTGTGAGCGAGCGCTGTCGGCTCATGTGGACTGGTCGTTGACGGATGTGTTGCGTGGGGACGGGAGTGAGCTGTCCCGCGTTGAGGTCGTGCAGCCGGTGTTGTGGGCGGTGATGGTGTCGCTGGCTGCTGTGTGGGCGGACTGCGGGGTTGTTCCGGCTGCTGTGGTGGGGCATTCGCAGGGTGAGATGGCTGCGGCGTGTGTGGCGGGTGCGTTGTCGTTGGAGGATGCGGCGCGGATCGTTGCCGTACGCAGTGACGCCCTGCGGCAGTTGCAGGGGCACGGGGACATGGCGTCCCTGGGTACGGGTGCCGAGCGGGCCGCCGAGCTGATCGGCGACCGGCCGGGCGTGTGCGTCGCCGCCGTCAACGGGCCGTCCTCTACCGTCATTTCGGGTCCGCCCGAGCATGTCGCCGCCGTCGTTGCGGAGGCCGAGGTGCAAGGGTTGCGAGCGCGTGTCATCGATGTGGGTTACGCCTCCCACGGCCCTCAGATCGACGACCTGCATGATCTGCTCACCGAGCGCCTGGCGGACATCGCACCGACCCGCACCGATACGGCTTTCTACTCCACGGTGACCGCCGAACGCCTCGACGACACCAGCGCCCTGGACACCGAGTACTGGGTGACCAACCTGCGCCAGCAGGTTCGTTTCGCGGACACGATCGAGGCCCTCCTCGCCGACGGTTACCGTCTCTTCATCGAGGCCAGTGCTCACCCGGTGCTCGGTCTCGGCATGGAGGAGACCATCGAGCGGGCGGACGTGCCCGCCACCGTCGTCCCCACCCTCCGCCGCGACCACGGCGACGCCACCCAGCTGGCCCGCGCCGCAGCCCACGCCTTCACTGCAGGCGCGGACGTCGACTGGCGGCGCTGGTTCCCGGCCGACCCCGCCCCCCGCACCGTCGACCTCCCCACCTACGCCTTCCAGCGCCGGAGCTACTGGCTGCCGGTGGACGGCGTGGGGGACGTGCGGTCCGCCGGGCTGCGGCGGTTGGAGCACACCCTGCTGCCGGCCGCGCTCGGCCTGGCCGACGGTGCGCTCGTGCTGACCGGGCGGCTCGCCGCGTCCGGCGGCGGTGGCTGGCTCGCCGATCACACGGTGGCAGGCGCGACGCTCGTGCCGGGTGCGGCGCTGGTCGAGTGGGCGTTGCAGGCCGCCGACGAGGCCGGGTGCGCCGTGGTCGAGGAGCTGACGCTTCAAGCGCCTCTGATGCTGCCGCACTCCGGTGGTCTGCAGGTTCAGGTGGTCGTCGGCGCGGCCGACGGCGGGCGGCCGGGACGGCGCGAGGTGCGGGTCTACTCCCGCGCCGACTCCGCGGCCGACGACGAACCGGACGTGGACGAGTCCTGGACGTGTCACGCCACCGGCACGCTGAGCCCGGAGGCGGCCGGTCAGGCGCCGGACGGCCTCGACGGGCAGTGGCCCCCGGCCGGCGCCGAGGCGCTGGAGATCGGTGACCTGTACGAGCGTGCCGCGGCGGCCGGTTACGGGTACGGGCCCTCGTTCCAGGGCCTGCGCGCGGTATGGCGGCACGGGCAGGACCTGCTGGCCGAGGTGGAGCTGCCCGAGCAGGCGGGAGCTCACGACGGCTTCGGCATCCACCCCGTACTGCTGGACGCCGCCCTGCACCCGGCGCTGCTCCTCGACCCGACCGCGTCCAGTCCCGACGGCCCGGGCGCGGGAGGGGGACAGCTGCGGCTTCCCTTCGCGTGGAACGGCGTGTCCCTGTGGGCCACCGGCGCCACGACGGTACGGGTGCGTCTGGCCCCGTACCGGGACGAGGAGGGAGCGGAACGGCACGCGGGGACGGAGACGGAGGCCCGCGCGGCGCTGCGGGTGACCGTCGCCGATGCGACCGGGGCACCGGTCCTGAGCGCGGACTCCCTGGCCCTGCGCCCCGCCGACCCCGAACTGCTGCGTGCGGCCGGCACCACGGCCGGCGGGCCCAACGGCCTGTTCACGCTGGAGTGGACTGCCGTGCCCACGACATGGGAGGCGATAGCGGAGGCGGAGAGCGGCGACGACTGGGTGGTCCTCGGCCCGGACGCCTCCGGCCCGGACACCGCCGGGCCGGCCACGGAGGGCCTGACCCGTTACCCGGATCTGGCGGCCCTGACCGCCGCGCTCGACGAGGGAACACAACCCACCCCCACCACCGTCGTGGCCGACACCGCCGCGTCGTCGGACGCGGAAACGGTCGACGTGTGCGGCCACGAGATCGCCGAGCGCACACTGCGCCTCGTACGGGACTGGCTCACCGAACCACGCTTCGCCGAGGCCCGACTCGTCCTCCTCACGCACCACGCGGTGGCCGTGCCGGCGGACGGCGACCGCCCCGTCGACGCGAGCGGTGTGATCGAGAGCCCGGACGCCGCGCCCCTCGACGTGCCCGCCGCCGCCGTATGGGGTCTCATCCGCAGCGCCCAGGCCGAACACCCCGACCGCTTCGTCCTGTTGGACGTCGACCGGAGCACGGACCGGGCGGCCGTCGCCCGCGCCCTCGCCACCCCGGAACCGCAGCTCGCCGTACGCGCGGGCGAGCCCAGGGCCCCCCGCCTGACACGCGCCACGACGGTGCCGGCACCCGTACCCGGGACCGACCGCGAGCGCGACTCCGGGCTCACCCCTCACCCCGGCACGGGCCTGGACCCCGAAGGCACCGTGCTCATCGCGGGCGGCACCGGCATGATGGGCGGGCTCGTCGCCGAGCACCTCGTCCGCGCCTGGTCCGTACGGCACCTGCTGCTCGTCAGCCGACAGGGCCCCGACGCGCCGGACGCCGGTGACCTCGCCGAGCGGCTCACCGGACTCGGCGCCGAGGTGCGGATCGTCGCGGCCGACCTGACGGACGGACGCGCCACCGCCGAACTGGTCGCCTCGGTCGACGCCGCGCATCCGCTGACCGGGGTGATCCACGCCGCGGGTGTCCTGGACGACGCCGTACTCACCGCGCAGACCCCTGCGCAATTGGCCAAGGTGTGGGCCGCCAAGGCCTCCGTCGCCGCCAACCTGGATGCCGCCACGGCAGGTTCGCCGCTGGGCCTGTTCGTGATGTTCTCCTCCGCCGCCGGTGTCCTCGGCAACGCGGGCCAGTCCGGATACGCGGCCGCCAACGCGTTCGTCGACGCCCTGATGGCCCGCCGCCGCGCGGCCGGCCTGCCGGGGCTGTCCATCGCCTGGGGCCTGTGGGCGCGCGGCAGCGCCATGACCCGGCACCTGGACGAGGCCGACCTGGCGCGGCTGCGCGCGGGCGGCGTGAAGCCGCTGCTCGACGAGCAGGGCCTCGCCCTCCTCGACGCTGCGCGGGACGCCGCGGCGCACACATCGCTCGTGGTCGCGGCCGGCATCGACGTCCGCGGTCTCGCCGGCGACGACGTGCCCGCGATGCTGCGCAACCTGACGGGCAGGACGCGCCGCAGGGCTGCTGCCGACTCCGCCGTCGACAAGGCGGCCCTGGAGGCGCGGCTCGCCGGCCTGGACGAGGCCGGTCGCCGAGCCGTCGTCGGCGACGTCGTGCGCGAGTGCGTGGCCGCGGTGCTCGGCCACCGGTCCGCCGCGGACGTCCGCACCGAGGCCAACTTCAAGGACCTGGGCTTCGACTCGCTCACCGCCGTCCAGCTGCGCAACCGGCTCTCGGCGGCCAGTGGTCTCCGGCTGCCCGCCACGATGGCCTTCGACCACCCCACCCCCGACGCCCTCACCGCCTACCTGTGCACGCGCCTGAGCGGCGACACCCGCGCGGCGACGCCCCCCACCCGGGCCGCGCTTCCCTCGGCCACGACAACGGACGACCCGATCGTGATCGTCGCGATGGCCTGCAAGTACCCGGGCGGAGTGACGTCGCCGGAAGGACTGTGGGACCTCGTAGCGGCGGGCGTGGACACCGTCGGCGACTTCCCGACCGGCCGCGGCTGGGATCTGGAACGCCTCTTCCACCCCGACCCGGACCACCCCGGCACCAGCTACGCCGACCAAGGCGCCTTCCTGCCCGACGCGGGGGACTTCGACGCGGCGTTCTTCGGGATCAACCCGCGCGAGGCGCTGGCAATGGATCCGCAGCAGCGCCTGCTCCTGGAGGCCTCCTGGGAGGTGTTCGAGCGTGCGGGCATCGATCCGACGACGCTCAAGGGCAGCCTGACCGGCACCTACGTCGGCGTGATGTACCACGACTACGCGGCGGGCCTCGCGCAGGACGCCCAGCTGGAGGGCTACTCCATGCTGGCCGGTTCCGGCAGCGTGGTCTCCGGCCGGGTCTCGTACACCCTGGGCCTGGAGGGCCCGGCGGTGACCGTCGACACGGCGTGCTCCTCGTCGCTGGTCTCCATCCACTTGGCGGCGCAGGCGCTGCGGCAGGGCGAATGCGACCTCGCCCTGGCGGGTGGCGTCACGGTGATGGCCACACCCGAGGTCTTCACCGGCTTCTCGCGCCAGCGCGGCCTCGCCCCCGACGGCCGCTGCAAGCCCTTCGCCGCGGCGGCGGACGGCACGGGCTGGGGCGAGGGTGTGGGTGTGGTGTTGTTGGAGCGTTTGTCGGATGCGCGTCGGTCGGGTCGGCGGGTGTTGGCGGTGGTGCGGGGTTCGGCGGTGAATCAGGATGGTGCGAGTAATGGTTTG
>NZ_JBVIYQ010000016.1:0-5098 GCF_055592445.1 Streptomyces sp. NPDC041122
CACAGCGAGGACGCTGTGAACGGACGGGATTATTCCTCCCGACCGTTCCGCTCTCGTGGTGTCGCACCGGATGACCGGTACACATTCACGGAGAGTTTGATCCTGGCTCAGGACGAACGCTGGCGGCGTGCTTAACACATGCAAGTCGAACGATGAAGCCCTTCGGGGTGGATTAGTGGCGAACGGGTGAGTAACACGTGGGCAATCTGCCCTTCACTCTGGGACAAGCCCTGGAAACGGGGTCTAATACCGGATAACACTCCTCCTCTCCTGAGGGGGAGTTAAAAGCTCCGGCGGTGAAGGATGAGCCCGCGGCCTATCAGCTTGTTGGTGAGGTAATGGCTCACCAAGGCGACGACGGGTAGCCGGCCTGAGAGGGCGACCGGCCACACTGGGACTGAGACACGGCCCAGACTCCTACGGGAGGCAGCAGTGGGGAATATTGCACAATGGGCGAAAGCCTGATGCAGCGACGCCGCGTGAGGGATGACGGCCTTCGGGTTGTAAACCTCTTTCAGCAGGGAAGAAGCGAAAGTGACGGTACCTGCAGAAGAAGCGCCGGCTAACTACGTGCCAGCAGCCGCGGTAATACGTAGGGCGCAAGCGTTGTCCGGAATTATTGGGCGTAAAGAGCTCGTAGGCGGCTTGTCACGTCGGGTGTGAAAGCCCGGGGCTTAACCCCGGGTCTGCATTCGATACGGGCTAGCTAGAGTGTGGTAGGGGAGATCGGAATTCCTGGTGTAGCGGTGAAATGCGCAGATATCAGGAGGAACACCGGTGGCGAAGGCGGATCTCTGGGCCATTACTGACGCTGAGGAGCGAAAGCGTGGGGAGCGAACAGGATTAGATACCCTGGTAGTCCACGCCGTAAACGGTGG
Organism: Streptomyces sp. NPDC041122; assembly: GCF_055592445.1. Lineage (NCBI taxonomy): Bacteria > Bacillati > Actinomycetota > Actinomycetes > Kitasatosporales > Streptomycetaceae > Streptomyces > Streptomyces sp. NPDC041122. The sequence goes on from NZ_JBVIYQ010000016.1 coordinate 879, forward strand.
GAACTAGGTGTTGGCGACATTCCACGTCGTCGGTGCCGCAGCTAACGCATTAAGTTCCCCGCCTGGGGAGTACGGCCGCAAGGCTAAAACTCAAAGGAATTGACGGGGGCCCGCACAAGCAGCGGAGCATGTGGCTTAATTCGACGCAACGCGAAGAACCTTACCAAGGCTTGACATACACCGGAAAGCATCAGAGATGGTGCCCCCCTTGTGGTCGGTGTACAGGTGGTGCATGGCTGTCGTCAGCTCGTGTCGTGAGATGTTGGGTTAAGTCCCGCAACGAGCGCAACCCTTGTTCTGTGTTGCCAGCATGCCCTTCGGGGTGATGGGGACTCACAGAAGACCGCCGGGGTCAACTCGGAGGAAGGTGGGGACGACGTCAAGTCATCATGCCCCTTATGTCTTGGGCTGCACACGTGCTACAATGGCAGGTACAATGAGCTGCGATACCGTGAGGTGGAGCGAATCTCAAAAAGCCTGTCTCAGTTCGGATTGGGGTCTGCAACTCGACCCCATGAAGTCGGAGTTGCTAGTAATCGCAGATCAGCATTGCTGCGGTGAATACGTTCCCGGGCCTTGTACACACCGCCCGTCACGTCACGAAAGTCGGTAACACCCGAAGCCGGTGGCCCAACCCCTTGTGGGAGGGAGCTGTCGAAGGTGGGACTGGCGATTGGGACGAAGTCGTAACAAGGTAGCCGTACCGGAAGGTGCGGCTGGATCACCTCCTTTCTAAGGAGCACTTCTTACCGATCCCTTCGGGGTGAGGTCAGAGGCCAGTTCATCAGCGAACGTCTGATGCTGGTTGCTCATGGGTGGAACGTTGACTACTCGGCCGGAAACTGGGTCGGAGGCTGCAAGTACTGCTCGTCAGAGCGTGGAAAGCATGATCTTCGGACGGGTTCGGGTCGGGCACGCTGTTGGGTATCTGAAGGTACGGGCTGTAGAGCCTGTCCTTCGGGATGCCGACCCCAGTACACTCACTGGTTTTGCTGGTGGGGTGATGGGTGGTTGGTCGTTGTTTGAGAACTGCACAGTGGACGCGAGCATCTGTGGCCAAGTTTTTAAGGGCGCACGGTGGATGCCTTGGCACCAGGAACCGATGAAGGACGTGGGAGGCCACGATAGTCCCCGGGGAGTCGTCAACCAGGCTTTGATCCGGGGGTTTCCGAATGGGGAAACCCGGCAGTCGTCATGGGCTGTCACCCGCTGCTGAACACATAGGCAGTGTGGAGGGAACGCGGGGAAGTGAAACATCTCAGTACCCGCAGGAAGAGAAAACAACCGTGATTCCGGGAGTAGTGGCGAGCGAAACCGGATGAGGCCAAACCGTATGCGTGTGAGACCCGGCAGGGGTTGCGCATGCGGGGTTGTGGGATCTCTCTTTCACAGTCTGCCGGCTGTGAGACGAGTCAGAAACCGTTGATGTAGGCGAAGGACATGCGAAAGGTCCGGCGTAGAGGGTAAGACCCCCGTAGTCGAAACATCAGCGGCTCGTTTGAGAGACACCCAAGTAGCACGGGGCCCGAGAAATCCCGTGTGAATCTGGCGGGACCACCCGTTAAGCCTAAATATTCCCTGGTGACCGATAGCGGATAGTACCGTGAGGGAATGGTGAAAAGTACCGCGGGAGCGGAGTGAAATAGTACCTGAAACCGTGTGCCTACAAGCCGTGGGAGCGTCGGACATCAAGCTTGCTTGGTGTCTCGTGACTGCGTGCCTTTTGAAGAATGAGCCTGCGAGTTTGCGGTGTGTTGCGAGGTTAACCCGTGTGGGGAAGCCGTAGCGAAAGCGAGTCCGAATAGGGCGATTTAGTAGCGCGCTCAAGACCCGAAGCGGAGTGATCTAGCCATGGGCAGGTTGAAGCGGCTGTAAGAGGTCGTGGAGGACCGAACCCACCAGGGTTGAAAACCTGGGGGATGACCTGTGGTTAGGGGTGAAAGGCCAATCAAACTCCGTGATAGCTGGTTCTCCCCGAAATGCATTTAGGTGCAGCGTCGTGTGTTTCTTGCCGGAGGTAGAGCACTGGATAGGCGATGGGCCCTACCGGGTTACTGACCTTAGCCAAACTCCGAATGCCGGTAAGTGAGAGCGCGGCAGTGAGACTGTGGGGGATAAGCTCCATGGTCGAGAGGGAAACAGCCCAGAGCATCGACTAAGGCCCCTAAGCGTACGCTAAGTGGGAAAGGATGTGGAGTCGCAGAGACAACCAGGAGGTTGGCTTAGAAGCAGCCACCCTTGAAAGAGTGCGTAATAGCTCACTGGTCTAGTGATTCCGCGCCGACAATGTAGCGGGGCTCAAGCGTACCGCCGAAGTCGTGTCATTCCAGCAATAAGCCCCAACGGGTGCTGGGATGGGTAGGGGAGCGTCGTGTGCCGGGTGAAGCTGCAGCGGAAGCTAGTGGTGGACGGTTCACGAGTGAGAATGCAGGCATGAGTAGCGATACATACGTGAGAAACGTGTGCGCCGATTGACTAAGGGTTCCTGGGTCAAGCTGATCTGCCCAGGGTAAGTCGGGACCTAAGGCGAGGCCGACAGGCGTAGTCGATGGATAACCGGTTGATATTCCGGTACCCGCTGTGAAGCGTCAAACATCGAATCAGGCGATGCTAAGTCCGTGAAGCCGTCCCGATCTCTTCGGAGTTGAGGGAAGTGGTGGAGCCGACGGACCAGACTTGTAGTAGGTGAGTGATGGGGTGACGCAGGAAGGTAGTCCAGCCCGGGCGGTGGTTGTCCCGGGGTAAGGGTGTAGCCCGTCATCTAGGTAAATCCGGATGACATGTGGGTGAGACCTGATGCCGAGCCGATTGTGGTGAAGTGGATGATCCTATGCTGTCGAGAAAAGCCTCTAGCGAGTTTCATGGCGGCCCGTACCCTAAACCGACTCAGGTGGTCAGGTAGAGAATACCGAGGCGTTCGGGTGAACTATGGTTAAGGAACTCGGCAAAATGCCCCCGTAACTTCGGGAGAAGGGGGGCCATTCCTGGTGATCGGATTTACTCCGTGAGCTGGGGGTGGCCGCAGAGACCAGCGAGAAGCGACTGTTTACTAAAAACACAGGTCCGTGCGAAGCCGTAAGGCGATGTATACGGACTGACGCCTGCCCGGTGCTGGAACGTTAAGGGGACCGGTTAGTGCGCTTTCGGGCGTGCGAAGCTGAGAACTTAAGCGCCAGTAAACGGCGGTGGTAACTATAACCATCCTAAGGTAGCGAAATTCCTTGTCGGGTAAGTTCCGACCTGCACGAATGGCGTAACGACTTCTCGACTGTCTCAACCATAGGCCCGGTGAAATTGCACTACGAGTAAAGATGCTCGTTTCGCGCAGAAGGACGGAAAGACCCCGGGACCTTTACTACAGTTTGATATTGGTGTTCGGTTCGGCTTGTGTAGGATAGGTGGGAGACTGTGAAGCGGGCACGCCAGTGTTCGTGGAGTCAACGTTGAAATACCACTCTGGTCGTGCTGGATGTCTAACCTCGGTCCGTGATCCGGATCAGGGACAGTGTCTGATGGGTAGTTTAACTGGGGCGGTTGCCTCCCAAAGAGTAACGGAGGCGCCCAAAGGTTCCCTCAGCCTGGTTGGTAATCAGGTGTTGAGTGTAAGTGCACAAGGGAGCTTGACTGTGAGACCGACGGGTCGAGCAGGGACGAAAGTCGGGACTAGTGATCCGGCGGTGGCTTGTGGAAGCGCCGTCGCTCAACGGATAAAAGGTACCCCGGGGATAACAGGCTGATCTTCCCCAAGAGTCCATATCGACGGGATGGTTTGGCACCTCGATGTCGGCTCGTCGCATCCTGGGGCTGGAGTCGGTCCCAAGGGTTGGGCTGTTCGCCCATTAAAGCGGTACGCGAGCTGGGTTTAGAACGTCGTGAGACAGTTCGGTCCCTATCCTCTGTGCGCGTAGGAATATTGAGAAGGGCTGTCCCTAGTACGAGAGGACCGGGACGGACGAACCTCTGGTGTGCCAGTTGTCCTGCCAAGGGCATGGCTGGTTGGCTACGTTCGGAAAGGATAACCGCTGAAAGCATCTAAGCGGGAAGCCTGCTTCGAGATGAGTATTCCCACCCCCTTTGAGGGGTTAAGGCTCCCAGTAGACGACTGGGTTGATAGGCCAGATCTGGAAGCCCGGTAACGGGTGGAGGTGACTGGTACTAATAGGCCGAGGGCTTGTCCTCAGTTGCTCGCGTCCACTGTGTTGGTTCTGAAACCACGAACA